>NZ_JAGGPP010000029.1 GCF_018613755.1 Arthrobacter sp. ISL-72 | reverse complement strand
CGACTGCCCAGAGACCACGAAAGCCACTAATTCAGCAGGCTCCTAGGCGTCGATCACCAAATCGGTCCGCGCGGTGGAGCAGCAGGGCAGGAACTTGCCCGCATCGATTTCCCGTGCCCGGATCCCGCCCTGGTGGTTCATCTCGACCTCCCCGGAAAGCTTGACGACCTTGCAGGAGCCGCACATGCCTTCCTTGCAGTTCGCGCCGATCCTGACGCCCGCACGCTGGGCCACCCCGAGAATGTGTTCGGTGGGGTCGATGCGCACGTTGATGCCAGTGCGCATGAAGGACAGGGTGAGGCTTCCCGTTCCCACGGTGTCGAAGCTCGAGGCATCAGGGGACGCGGCCTCGGGCCCCACGTCCGGACTGCCGTCGGCGGCTCCGGAATAGGGCGCGTCCGGGCCGACGGTTTCCAGCGGCAGCCCCGCGGCCTTCAGGGTTCCATCAGCGTCGTAGCCGGGCTCGTAAAGCCCAAACGCGGTGGGCTGGCTTTCATAGTAGTCCTCGGCGGAATCGGCGATTTCCTCGGCGATTTCCTCTGCAATGTCGGCCGCATGCGCGAGCTCCGCCTGGTATTCAAGGAGCGTCTGGCGATCTCCCGAGAAGAATTCCATGTAAATGGAGGTGTCGTCGACGCCGACCTTCTTGAGGAGCTCGGTGGCGGTGTTCAGGTAACCCTCGGGGCCGCAGGCATAGACCTGGCGGCCGTTGGCATCGGGGGCCACCTCGTCGAGCATGGCCGCCGTCAGCCTTCCGCTGAGCCCGTCCCACCCCTCGGGTATGCTGCGGTCGCCCAGGGAGTAGAAGACCTTGACGCGCCAGTCCACGGAGGCGATGTAGGCCAACTCCCGGTGGAAGGCAAAGCCTCCGGCCTCCGCCCCATGGTATAGCACCACGACATCGGCCTGTCCGGGCAGGGAGTGGATGGTCCGCACCATCGACATAATGGGGGTGATGCCTGCACCGGCGGCCAGCAAGAGGTACCGTGCCCGCCGGTCGGCATCGGGCAAGTGGAATGCCCCGACCGGTCCGAGCATCTCGAGGACGGTGCCGGGTTTGACGTTCTCGTGCACCCACGGTGAGACCAGTCCCGTGGGGTCGCATTTGACTGTGATGTTGAAGGTCCACGGCTCTGTGGGCGAACTGGACAGCGAGTAGCTGCGGTCCACCGGATCCTGGTCCTCGCCGTTCACGGGAAAGGCGACGTTCACGTATTGGCCCGCACGGAACGCCAGGGGCGCACCGTCGCAGCGGCGGAACACGAAGGTCATCATGCCGCCCGCCTCGGGAACGGTCTCGACACATTCGGCCATGAACTCCTGCGGATGCCAGGGGCCCAATGCACGGGCGGCGCGGGCGGGTCCCTCGGTGCTGCCCATTACCCTGTTCCACGGCATCTCAAGACCGCGAATGCGCTGTGGTTCCTGGATTGCCGTCTCAGTGAGGAGTTCAATCATGCCAAGTGCTCCTGCACCCGCTGCACGTACCAGTTGATGAACGCCTCGACCTGGTATTCGCTCTTCATGTATGGGCCGGGCTGGTAGGCGGGGCTGCCGGCACCCTTCTGGCACAGCTCCACGAACGCCTTGTCCTGCAGATTTGTCTGCTTCCAAGTGTAGGTGAGTTTCTCCAGATCGTAATCGACGCCTTCCTCGGCGTCGTCAGCAACCAGCCAGGTGGTGCGTACCAGTGTCTGGTGTTCGTTGATGGGGAAGACGCCGAACGTGATGACGTGGTCCCCAAGGAAATGGAACCAGCTGTTGGGCTGCAGGTGCATCGAGCAGCGGCCAAGGCGGAAGTCCCGCAAGTCGCCGAGCAGCTTCTTGGAAAGCCTGCGCCCATCGGGCGAGAACGATTCGCCGTCACCATCGAGCGATTCCCGTGAGATGCGGATTCCCGCTATGCGCGTGTCAAGCTCCTCGATGACCTCATAGGGAAGGCCATAGCGGCGGCAACGCTCCTCGAGCGAGGACTGTGCTTCCTTGTTGCGGTCCCACACTTCCTCGAGATGGGCCGGGACCAGGCCCTCCGTCAGGCCCCAGGTGGGAAAGAGGGAACAGGCGAGCTCCGGGTGGCCGTCGCAGTGGTAGCACTCACGGTTGTTCTCCATGACGAGCTTCCAGTTGCCCTCCTCGATGATGTTCTGCTGGTAGGCGATTTTCGTCTTCGACAGATCGTGGGGCGCGAGGTAAGGCTCGAAGATCTTTCCGGTTTCGTCGAAATCCGTCGGCGGTTCGTCCGCAATGCAGACGAAGATGAGTCCGGCGAACTCGCGGCTGTGGGCGCCCTTGAGCCCGAAGCAGCCCTTATCGAACTTCGTTTCCCCCGGTGCCGAGGCGTGAATCAAATTGCCGTTGGGGGAGTAGGTCCAGGAGTGATAGCCGCATACCAGGTTTCCCGTTGTCCCCGCGGGTTCGGTCAGGACGCGGGCGCCGCGGTGGCGGCACACGTTGTGTAGGACGTTCACGCCGCCGTCGTCATTGCGCAGCACGATCAGGGAGTAGGGCCCGTAGTCGACGGTGACGTAGTCGCCCGGCTCCGGCAGCTCGGCGATGCTGGCGGCAAAGATCCAGTGCTGGCCAAAAATGGCCTGCATGTCGATGTTGAAAATCGTCGGGTCGGTGTAGAAGGGCGCATCAAGGGAATATCCCGCGCGCCGGAACTCGAACAACTCGGTGATTTCCGCCAGCTGCTCTGCAGGCAAAGATGAAGCGAGTTTTCCGCGTGAATTGAGGGGCAAGTTCACTGGAGCAGTCATGGGTTTCCTCCCGGGAGGCTGGGTGAGCGTATGCGATTCGTGGAGACCGCGGTGCGTCGTCGCACCGGCGTTATCAAAGTCTTCGTAGTACGAGATTAGAGATGATTGACCTGCAACAAAAGCGCAATATTTAGGAGATAACCGTGCACAAAGGGTGCATGATGGGTGAATGATCGATCAAAGGCTCATAACACTTCGGGTGTTCGCCCGCTGCGGTACCGTTGGGGCAACTGCCGAGCTCACGGGTTATTCCCCCTCCGCGGTCTCCGCGCAATTGCGCGAGCTCCAGCGCGTGCTTGGAATGCAGCTGCTGACGAAGGACGGCCGGGGTGTGCGCCTCACCGCCACGGGGCGATTTCTCGTGGCCGGCTCAGACACCCTCATTGCGGAATGGGAGAGCCTGCGCGCCGCGGCCATGGAGGCCGGCGACCAGGTGCAGTCCCGTTTTGGCCTCGGTGGATTCTCGACGGCCGCCGCCCAGTTGCTCGCGCCGCTGGCCGCCACCCTGCGCTCAACACGCCCCCTGCTGGAGGTGCAGGTACTCGAGGCCAACCCGGCCCGCTGTTTCGACTTGTTGGTTGCAGAGCGAATCGACCTCGCGGTCATCGTCGCCATGCAGTCCGACACATATGTTGAGGACGATCCGCGCTTCGAGCAGACCGTTCTGCTTGATGATCCCCTGGACGTGATCATTCCTGCCGACCATCCGTTGGCATCGCGGGAAACGGTGACGCTCGAAGAGCTGGCGTCGGAACCCTGGATCACCGAGGCCGCCGGTTCCACCTACCATTCCCTTTTCACTGCGGCGTTCACGGCAGTGGGGGTGACACCGCGGATTGCCCATGAGGCCGTTGAGTGGGAAACCCAGATCGCCTTCGTTGGTGCGGGGCTCGGCGTGGGCCTGCTGCCGCGGCTGGCGCCCCTGCGTAGTGCCGAAAACGTGGTTCGAGTGCGCATTACTGGCAAGGGGAGGCCGGCGCGCCGTATTGTCGCTGCGGTGCGCAGGGGCAGCATCGCATCGCCCCTGATCCAGGAGTCGCTCGGCATCCTGCAGGCCAGGGCCAATCGGATCCTCGCCGCCCGACCCGAAGACGATCTCTGAAATCGCATGGTCGCGATTCGTTGCCGACGGGCCAGCAGGTCCAGAAGGTGGCGACACGTCCGCGCGGCCGCCCTTCTTCGCCGCACTCGACGGGCCGCCCAGGATTGGCTCCTCGGAGCCTCCCCCGGTCAATCTTTGAACGTCGATAACCATCGGTTCGTCGAATTCGATGAAACAGATTTAGGTATCACGTAGGTTTGGCGCAAAGCGCATTGCTGGTACTGATTTGGTAGATGGCTATGAATCTGCGTGTCCCCGAAGACCTGGATCGGCGTTTGGACCAACTGGCTGCCGAGGAACATACCTCGAAGTCTGCGTTGCTGCTCCAGGGCGCAGAGCTTGTCCTGCAGCGTCACCGTCGGTCCCGTGATATCGGCGAGGGGCTGGATTTCGTGATGAGCCATGACGCTGAGCTCTTGACGCGCCTTGAGGATGCGTGACCGAGTACCTCGAGATTGAGGATGCGCTGCAGGTCGTTGACCGGTACGGGTTTCAGATCACTGACATCGGGCTTCTGGCCGCTGCCCTTGCCCGGCCGGCAACATCGGTCATGGGTGTGGAGGCCTATCCGGAGTTAGCGATGAAGGCGGCGGCGTTGATGGAGTCGGTGGCGCGCTTCCATCCGCTGATCGACGGCAATAAGCGCGCGGCCTGGACGCTGATGGTTCTGATGTTCTGGATCAACGGTTACCGGCATGACTTCAGCACTGACGCGGCCTTCAATCTCGTCGATGGTGTGGCAGCGGGCGACGTCTCACTGGAAGACAGCGCGAGGACGATTGCGACCCACCTCGTCAGACGGTAGCCGTGCGTTTGCCTGCGGTTCGGAGATGCTTCGAGGTGGCAAATAGGAGGTGTGGACAGTAATCCACACTTTGGGCTTCGGACTGGGCGGTACATCGGCCGGACTGGCTCGGATTCCGCATGTTTTCAAGAGTTCCCGGTGTTTGCAGGGGCTGGGGTCCGGTTTGAGTCCCACCTCGGGCACAGTGTTTCCGCAGGTCAGGGGCGTTTTTCTCTCAAATTGGCGCTTATCTGTGTGCACAGTGTGCACACTTAGCCTCTGACCTGGTTCTCCGGGGGCGTGGGTTCCCGGAGGCCCGTATTCGGTTGTGTGGGGGAGCGGGCTCAGTCCGGCGAGCTGGGTCCCGCCTGAACGGGCTCCTTATAAAAGTTCATCCTTGATGGTCTTTACCCGTTGGTTTTTCGTCTTCATCAGTTCATGGCGGCTAGGGCCGGAGACAACATGACTTGCTGATTGCTTGTGTCTCTGCTCCGAGGCTGACGGGCAGTTCCGATTTATCTGTTCTGACTCGTTCATGTCGGGATGCCGGAGGGGGACGGTATGACTTACCTGCGTTTGGGAGGTACTCCTGGACATCTTTCGGTCGGTGGAGCACACACAGGAGTGGAATTCCGACCCGGAGGCGTGGGATGCGGCAGTGTTCGAGGTCGCTGAGCCTGGCCAGTCGGTAGGCGGGGTCGGCTTCGAGGGCGAGTTCCAGGAACTGGTGGCCTTGCTGCCTCGGCCTTCCCACCAATTGACGAAGGCGATCGCGGTGAGGATGGCCGCCGAGTGTTTGGTGCTGCTGTGCGTGTAAGCGTGGAGCAGCAGCTGCTGGGCCCATTCGACACGCGACCGAGGGGTCGTCCGACTTGGATGTAACCAGTGAGCCTCTATGTGCCGAATTAGTCTGCCCTGGCCTCCCGGGTGTGACCCGGCTTGCTCCATCAAGTCTGCCATCCAGGGTGCGGCGACCGTGATGAAACGTCATCCCCTCGAGCAGTCCGCAGACGGAGGCTGTGGACCCGGAAACGTCGATAGTGAGGCGCCCCACGGCGGGCTTGACCCTTGACTGGGAAAGGCTATTGAGTTCTTACTTGGTTCGAAGAGGCGAGCACATTGGAGGGGAGGCAGTCTGCCGCCCGGTGAAGCGTCCAAGGAAGGGATCATGTTAGCAAGAGTCAGCACATATCGGCCCAGCGCAGACAACACGGGGGCGCCGACAGAAGAAACAATCAACCGGGTGCTGGAACTTCCCGGGTGCAAGGGGATCTACTATCTCTTCGGAAACGGTCAAAAGTCGATGTCGATCACCTTATGGGAGAGCCAGACTAGCCTCGATGACAGCCGGCAAGCCGCGGACAAGATCCGTTCTGAAACCAGCGCTGAGCAACACCTGCAGGTTCTTGACGTCGAGGAATTTGAAGTCCTGACCCGGGAAATCAAGGGTTGACCTCCCTTTCCTTCCGGAGTAGGCCTCCGGCAACAGAAATGAAAGTGAGGCGTGGCGAAATCTGACGGTATCTGTGTCCATGTTCATGTTGCGGCAGCAGGACGCAGAGCCGTTCATCGGGTCTGAATTCAAATACATCGCCGTGGTGCGACTCCTACTGCCTACAGCGGGGAGTCATCAGTGCAGTTCCACGGGCATCCCCGTCGCGGTCCGGGTCGTGCCGGGCAACACGGCCGACCCTTCCGCGTCCACCGGCATCGAGATGGTCATGGTCGGGGACTGGGCATGGTCGCAGCGTCGTGACCTGACCGCCGACGCGTTTCTCAAGGTCCGGTCCGTGAATTTCGTCGGGGATCCACAACATCACCCGCGCGTTCCTGCCTCTCATCGCCTAGGGTGGGAGGGTCGTCAACATGAGCTCGGCCAGCTGTAGCCGCACGCTGCCGTTCACGGGCGCCTACTCGGCGAGCAAGTTCGGCGTCGAAGCTCTCGATCGCCATACGGATGGAGTTCGGCCCGCTCGACATTCGCGTGACCCGGTCGAACGGGTCGTCGGCATCGTTGTCGAGGCGTTCACCGCGGACCGGCCCGCACCGCGATACGACATCCACCACAGCCATCTGCAAGACGTCGTCCCGATGAGGCTGCTTCCCATCCGGGCGGGTGAGGCCTTGGTCCGCTGAGTCCTTGGTTTGGCGCTCGGTGATGGGATCGCCGAGCTGACGGAGTTTGAACTGGCGGAGTTGGCTGACGGGCCGAGGGGGCGCCTCAGCGTTTTACTTTGGTTCAACTTGGCGGCGAGGGCCGCGAATCGGTGGAACTGCGCCTCGCGCTCCGCGGCGCGCTGTTCTTCGAAGCCTCGCTCCACTGCGCCGAGCAGGAGAGACTTGGTGGCTGTGACGGCGCCGTGCGGATGTGCGATCAGACCGTTGACCAGCTCAGCGATCGCCGGATCTACCATGTCGCGGGACACCACCTGGTTGACCAGGCCGCTCGCGAGGGCCTCCTCGGCACCGATAAACCGTGCCGTGGCGGTCCATTCCAGTGCGCGGGAGTAGCCGACGGCTTCGACCAGATGCTTGGTCCCGGTGAGATCGGGGATGATGCCGAGCGTGGGTTCGCGCATGCTGAACTTCGCGTCATCCGTGGCGATGCGGATGTCACATGCCAGCGCGAGCTGGAAGCCTGCGCCGATGGCGTAGCCCTGCACCGCCGCGACGCTGATGAAATTAGGGTCGCGAAGCCACGAGAAGCCTTCCTGGTAGGTCGCGACCGCGCGATCGAACTCTTCCTGCGTTGCCGTGAACAGGTCGGTGATTGGGGCGTCGTCACCGATCCGTTCCCCGGAGAAGAGCCGCAGGTCCAGGCCCGCGCTGAACGCCTCGCCTGCCCCCCGGAGGACGACCACGCGGACGTCATCGCCGATCGAGGCACCGACCGCGGCCAGGGCGGCCCACGTGCTCGGCCGCATGGCGTTGCGATTCTCGGGTCGGTTCAGGGTGACGGTGACGACCGCGCCGTCCTGGACGCGGGTGACGCCGCCCTTCTCGAGCGCGGTCATCGTTGTTGTTTCCTCGGGCATGCTGTCTCCGCTCTGTTCCAGTCGCTCCGCCGGGTGGGCAGGGTCAGCCGAGCTTGATCTCGCGCTTGAGGATCTTGCCGGTCGCGGTCTTGGGCAGCGCCTCGAGGACGTGGACCAATCGCGGGTACTTGTAGGCGGCGACCTTGCTTTTGGCGTGGTCCCTCAACTCGTCCGGAGTTGCCACGGCGCCGGGCTTGAGCGTCACGACGGCGGCGATCTCCTCACCGAGTTCGGCGTGCGGCACACCGATCACCGCGGCCTCGGCGACGGCGGGATGCCCGTAGAGCACTTCTTCGATCTCGCGCGGGTAGACGTTGTATCCACCACGGATGATCATGTCCTTCTTGCGGTCCACGATGAAGTAGAACCCGTCATCATCCCGCCGGGCCAGATCACCGGTGTGGAACCATCCGTCCCGGATGGCCTTCGCGGTCTCCTCGGGCTTCGCCCAGTAGCCCCGCATGACGTTGTGGCCGAGGACGGCGATCTCGCCGATTTCCCCTGGTCCGACGTCGGCGCCCTGTTCGTCAACGAGCCGGAACTCGACGCCGCTGATCGGCGTGCCGATCGAGCCGGCGCGACGGTGGCTGGACAGGTTGAACGACGCCGCCGGGGATGTCTCCGACAGCCCGTAGCCCTCCAGCACCGTGGCCCGGTGGACTGCTCGAAGGAGGTCATGACCTCGACCGGCATCGCGGAACCGCCCGAAACGCAGATGCGCAGCGCCGACAGGTCGTGCTCGGCCAGGCCAGGGTGGTTGAGCAGGGCCATGTACATGGTGGGCACCGCCTCGAAGACCGTTGCCCGGTCCCGGACCAGGATCTCCAGCGCCTTCGCCGCATCGAACCGGGGGAGCAGGGTCAGTGTCGCGCCGGCCGCGATGACCGCGTTGAGCCCGCACGTCTGCCCGAACACGTGGAACAGCGGCAGCCCGCCGAAGACCACGTCCTCGGCGGTGAGGCCGAACAGTTCGTCGACGCACACCTCGGCGTTGCGGGCCAGGTTCGCGTGGGTGAGTTCGGCGCCCTTCGGCTGTCCGGTGGTGCCGGAGGTGTAGAGGATGACCGCCGTCTCGGTCCCGGCCCGCTGCGCGATGCCCTGGACCGGGGTCACGGCCGCCAGCAGCGCGGCGAAGTCGGTGGCCTGGACCACGACTACCTCGGCGTCGGCCTGCTTCGCGCCGGCTTCGGCCTCCGCGCGGCACCCTTCCGCCGTGAAGATCAGCTTCGCGCCGGAGTTGCCCAGGTAGTACGCGACTTCGCGTTCCTTCAGCAGCGGGTTCATCGGCACCACTACGCCACCCATGCGCAGGATGCCGTAGTACAACACTGCGAACTGCGGCACGTTGGGCAGCATGACCGCCACCCGCTCGCCGGGCTGGACACCGCGCTCCGCAAGCAGGCCCGCCACTTTCCGGGTCGCGTCCTCGAGCTGGGCGTAGCTGAGCACGACGTCGTCCAGCCGGATCGCCGTCCGGTCGGGTTTGGTATCGGCTTGACGGATCAGATTCATCGCGAGGTTCAAGGCGAAGGCCTTTCAGTTGAAGCGGGTCGGGGCAGGGGCAGCGGCAGTGCTACCGGAGCCCGTGTCGGCACGGCGGGGTGGTCCGGGGCGACAACGTCCAGCCGGCGGTACGGCTGTGACTGGGCGGGGCGCGGATCGGCATCGCCCCTGTTGGGCCAGAACGCAAAGGCACGCTCAGCCTGGGCGGTGATGGTCAGCGACGGGTTCACTCCGAGGTTCGCGGTCAGCGCGGTTCCGTCCACAACGGACAGACTTGGGTAGTTGAACACGCGGTGGTACGGGTCGATCACGCCGTCATCCGCCGAGGTTCCGATCGTCGCGCCGCCGAAGAAGTGCGCAGTCATCGGCTTGTTGAAGATCTCGCCCCACGTCCCGCCCACGACGCCGCCGATGCGCTCGGCCGTGCGCAGGTTCGCTTCGTGCCCGGCCGGGATAAACGCCGGGTTCGGCTCGCCGTGGCCCTGCTTCGAAGTGTACCTCCGGCGCCCGAACAGGCCGCGCTTGGTGAACGTGGTGATCGAGTTGTCCAGGTTCTGCATCACCAGAAGGATCACCGTGCTCTCGCTCCACTGGTAGCCGTTAGACAACTTCACCGACTTGACCGGCTCCCGCACGAAGGTCCGAAGCGCCTGCAACCACCGCGGCGTGGGCAGCGAGCCGTCGGTGGCGACGGTCTGGAGCAGGCTCATCGAGTTGCTGCCCTTGCCGTAGCGCACCGCCTGGATGTGTGTATGCTCGTCCGGATGGATCGACGACGTGACCGCCACGCCCCGGGTGAAGTCACGCTCGGGGTCGGCGGTGGACCGGCTGGACCCTACGATCGCCTCCGAGTTCGTGCGGGTCAGTTCACCCAGCCGTGGCGAGAGCTCCGGCAGGACACCGGTGTCCCGCATCCGGTGCAGCAACCGCTGCGTACCCCAGGTGCCGGCCGCGAGCACGACCTGGGGGGCGGTCAGGCTCCGGCCGTGGCGGCGCGACCGCTTGCCGGTCTTGTGGACGTCCACCATGAAGGACCCGTCCGGCTGCGGTCGCACCGAGTCCACGGTGGTCATCGGGATGACCTTCGCGCCGGCGCGCTCCGCGAGGTGGAGGTAGTTCTTATCCAGGGTGTTCTTCGCGCCACACGACAGCCGGTCAGGCAGGACCCGCACTCGGTGCAGCCAGTGCGCTGCGGCCCGGCGCCGCCGAAGTACGGGTCGTCGACTGTCTTGCCGGGCTCGCCGAAGTGCACCCCCACCGGTGCCGGTTGGTGCGACTCCGGCACGCGCATCCCGGCCGCGACCGCGCGCATCACCTCGTCGGAGAGCGTCACGGTCGGGTTGGTGACCACGCCCAGCATGCGGTCGGCCCGGTCGTAATGCGGCGCCAGCTCTGACTCCCAGTCGGTGATGTGCGCCCACCGCCGATCGGAGTAGAACGGCTTGGGCGGCCGGTACATCGCGTTGGCGTAGACAAGAGAACCGCCGCCGACACCGGCGCCGGCCATCACTATGATGTCCTTGAGCGGGTGAATGCGCAGGATGCCGAAGCAGCCGAGCGCGGGCGCCCACAGGTAGCGCTTGAGATCCCACGACGTCTTGGCGAACTCGTCGTCAGCGAACCGGCGGCCCGCCTCGATCACCGCGACCCGGTAGCCCTTCTCCGTGAGCCGCAGCGCCGCGACGCTGCCGCCGAAACCCGATCCGACGACGATCACGTCATAGTCGGATTCACTGACAGCGGGGATCGTCATGAACACTGCCCCCGGTCCCCGGTCCCCGGTCCCCGGTCCCCGGTCCCCGGTCTGGGTCAGCTCGGCGGGAACGGCGAGCCCGAGCGTGGTGGACAGGTCGGCGGGGTTGTGCCGATACATGCGCTCGGCGATGGTGTGGTTGCCCGTGAGGTAGGTCGTGCAGCGGCGGTCGTGTCCGGCCACTTGGTGGGGGAAAACGCGTGTCTCATCGGTCATTGTTCGTGGCCTCGCATGAGCGATCCCGACGGTGACCACTCCGAAGTGTCAATCATCGAGTAGTCCTCGTCGTTCTTGTCGAGCCGTCGCATCCGGCGGCCGGCGAAGTGTGCGAGGGTTTCGCTGTCCAGTGGTGGCACGAAGGCGTTGTCCACCACCGTGTATTCGGCGGCCAGACGGCCGACGGGCGCCACCGCACCGGTGTCGATCCGCCCGCTGGGCAGGTAGAGGTCGTGCGGATGTAGAACTGGACGACCCGGCCGATCACCATGTGGTTGAGCCCGTCCGGCGCGGGGACAATCCGGTCGACCACACACTCGAACGCGATCGGCGCGCCCTCGATCCGGGGTGGCTTCACCGCGAGGCTCGGCAGTTTTTTCAGGCCGATGGCGTCGAACTCATCCTCGTCCGGCTCGAACTCACTCGCACTGATGTGCAACGGAAGCACCTGGGGCAGGGTCGCCAGGTGTGTCACGAATTCCCCGGTGTCGCGCATGTTGACGAAGCTGTCCTTGAGCGTGACGCCATCGGAGCGGGGCTGGATGGACAACGAGATCCGAGGGGGTTTGCGGCCCGCGACGGTGAAGAAGGAGATCGGTGCCAGGTTCCCGATCCCGTCGGTCGACTCGGTGCTGACCCAGGCAATGGGTCGCGGGATGACGCTGCCGATCAGCAGCTTGTACGCTGATTTCGCGTCGAGACTTTCGGCGTCGATGAACATCGGGCGTTCCTTTCGAATTCCGGACAGGCCGGTCAGTGCGGAGTGGTTCGGTTACCCTCACCGTCATCGATCGGGTGACGGCGCCAGCGCAGCAGGTATTTCTGAATTTTTTCGGTCGACGTGCGTCCAGGAAGGACAGTGGGCCCAACGGCTCGAACGACAACGGCTGGCGGCTCTCGCCGCGCGGCCTGAGGTGCGTCACGTCGCTGTGCGCACCTTCGGCGAAGTCCATCGGATCTCCTGGAGTGCGGGGTCTCCCTCCAGTAAAGGAACTCATGGGTTCCTTTGTCAAGAGCGCGCGCCCACCGAGTTGGCAAGAGCAGACCGCTGATCAGCCGGACTGGCCCACCTTCGGCGACACCGCATAGCCGTTGAGGAATACATGCACGGCCCGTCGTACCACCGTGGTGATGTCCTCGTCGGTAACGGTTTCCCCCAGTAGGGCTCTCTCGCGGATGTCGCTGTAGGCGAGCATCCCGAACTGGTGTGAGGCGGCATCGGGATCAGTGATGGCCAAGGTGTCCAGCTCGGCCTGCTCGCGCAGGTAGTCGGCCAGCGTGCCGCGGAAGCGGGCCATCGTTTCGCGGTAGACCGACGCCAGCCGGGGAAAGCGCACCGCCTCGTAGATCATCAACCGGTACAGCCCGATTTCTTCGGCCCCGACCCAGATTCGCGCCACCTGGATTCCGAAGCTGGTCAGCGCCTGTTCGGGGTCGCCGGCGGAGTCGGCCATCGCGGCGATGACCCGTTCGTGCAGGCGCGCCGCCAGCTCGTCGGTGACCGCGAGCAGCAAGGCCTCCTTGCTCGGATACCGGGCATAGATCGTCTTCTTCGACACGCCGGCATCGGCGGCGATGCGCGAGACGCTGGCCTCGGCGTATCCCCGGCTCACGAACTCGGCCGACGCGACGGCGAGGATGTGGCGCAGCCGGGCGGCGACCGTGGAGTTCGGTGGCCGGCCCGGGCTCACTGCCCGCGGGGACCCGTTCGGGGTGGCATGTTGTTCCGCTGTCACGGGAACCAACATCGCACAGCATCTCCGGTTTGAACAACTGACCCTTGACAAAGGAACGCACCAGTTCCTTTAATGATGGGTAGCAGCCAACGGAGACTGCTGGAAAGGACACTACTGACATGTCTAATGACCGGATCACGGCCACGCGCGCCGAGGTGACGGAGTGGTTCTTCGAGGACTATCTGCCGCGCTGGGTCGCGGCCGCCGCGGGCACCTCCGCGGACGGGCCCGAGTTCATCCACGGCTACTGGGGCACCCCGTTGCACGTCACCGGCCTGGAGCAGTCGTTCTGGTGCCTGAACGACGAGAGCGTGCTCGGGTTCCTGGAGCAGAATCACGCGCCGCTGCGCGCGGCGGGATACAGCCACACCGTGGTACCCGATCGCCGCGTGTTCGTCTACAACACCGTCGGCGCCGCGATCGAGGTGATCTGGTCGCGGCGGGCGGCCGACGAGACCGAGATCCAGCGCTGGGCCACGCATTTCGAGGTGGCCAAATCCGACGCTGGCTGGCGGGTGATCGGCGTCCAGGCAGCGGCCACGGACCAGGACACGCTCGAGGGCGCCTGGCCACGGGAATCGTCCCCGGAGGAGATCAGCCATGTCTGAAAAGGTCTATCCGCCGCTGGTCATGCCCGACGGTGTCCGGCGGCATCCGGTCACGGTGTGGAGCAACGGCATCGCGCTGGACGCGGACGTGTACCGGCCGACGACCATCGAACCCGACGCCGCGCTGCCCGCGGTCGTGCTGGGGCACGGCTGGGGTGGCAGCAAGCTGACCGCGGAACGCTACGCGGCGTTGTTTGCCTCCGCGGGCATGATCACGCTGACCTTCACCCAGAGCAGCTGGTTCGGTTCGGGATCACCGCTGCAACTGGTCGGTGAAGCGCCCGGCCTCGAGGACGGCAATGAGGCGCTCACTCGGGTGCGGTTCATCCGAAACCTGGTGGATCCGTCCGCCTGGATCGCGAACCTGCGCGCGGCGCTGGACTACATCGAAGGGGAACCGAACGTCGATCCCGCCCGGATCGGGCTCTGGGGCACCAGCTTCGGCGGCGGCTTCGCCGTACATTTGGCCGCGAACGACGACCGGGTCAAGGCCCTGGTTGCGCAGGTCCCCGCCATCGCGCCACTGCGCGGTCCCGTCGCCGAGCTCGCCCGCAAACGGGCGATCGACACCGCCCGCGGCGACGCCGACGCGATTCCACCGGGCTCGTCCACGCCGAGGAGCTGGCCTACCGCATACCGGGCGCCCGGCTCGAAGTGCTGCCGCGCGTCGGGCACCTGGCTCCCCGCGAAGCGCCCGCCGAAGTTGCCGCCCTGCTCAAGCCCTTTCTCGCACCGGAAGGAACACCGACATCATGACCGAACTACACTACGAGGTGCTGGTCTTGGACGGCGTCCCGCGCGCCCGGTCCGAACGGCTGCCCGACGGCGGCCCGATCGTGTCGTCCCCGCTGGCCTCGACGCTGATCACCGGCGACCGGGATGCCGTGCTCGTCGACCCGCCGTTCACCCGCGAACAGATCCGGCAGGTCGGTGACTGGGTGGAGCGCTCGGGCAAGCGCCTGACTCACATCTACGCCACGCACGGCCACGGTGACCACTGGTTCGGCACCGGCGAGCTGCTCGAACGCTTTCCCGGCGCCATTCCGTACGCCACCGAGGGCACCATCGGGATCATGCGCCGCAACGTCGAAGCGCGCGAGCAGTTCTGGGACTCGGACTTCCCCGGCCTGATCCCCGACACCCCGCTCGTCTTCCGGCCGATCCCCACCGGCGGGTTCGAACTGGAGGGACACTCGATCACCGCTGTCGAGGTCGGCCACACCGACACCGATGACACCACCGTGCTGCACGTCCCCTCGATCGGCCTGGTCGTCGGGGGCGACGTCGTCTATAACGGCGTGCACCAGATGCTGCTGGAGACCCCCGGCGGCGGATTCGACTCATGGCTGGCGGCGCTCGACGTGGTCGAGTCGCTCGAACTCCGCGCTGTGGTGGCCGGGCACAAGAACCGTGACCTGCCTGACGACCCAGCCATCATCGACCAGCCTCGTCAGTACCTTCGCGACGCGCAACGGCTGCTCGCCGGGAAACCCACTCCTCGCGAGTTCTTCGACGAGATGATCGCCCGCTACCCGGACCGGCTCAACATCGGCCCGGTCTGGTACGGCGCGCACGCCTCCTCGGCAACACCGCGGAAGATAATCTTGGAGATCGATGGATGTGGACCAATAACCCGGAAACCATAACCTCCGTGATGAGTCTTGGGGGACGACCGGCGAACAGCCGTCGTGAGATAAAGATCATCGATACGACCCTGCGCGATGCGCATCAGAGCCTGTGGGCTACGCGGATGCGCACTGATCACATCGTTTCTATGGCGAGCGATTTCGACAAGGTCGGTTTCGAGCAGGTCGACTTGGTAGCACCGATCCAGTTCGATGTGGCAGTCCGGTACCTGAAAGAAGACCCCTGGGAGCGGGTGAGGCTGGCCCACAAGCACGCGCCCAACACCACCTTCAGGGCGTTGATCCGCTCCAAGAACATCGCCGCCTTCGACTTTCTGGCCGACGATGTCATCGAGGCCTGGGTGGAGAACCTGTACGCCAACGGCTTCCGGGTGATCGGCTCGTTCGACGGGCTCAACGACGTCGACAACATCGCTCCCGGCCTGATCCGAGCGAAGGAGCTCGGCGCCTCCACCTTTGGGCGGTCTCGTTCTGCGAGAGCCGGTGCACACCGACGAGCTCTTCGTCGCCAAGGCCCGTGAGCTGATCGAGAAGGCCGATGTCGACGCCATCATGCTCAAGGACGCCGGCGGCCTGTTGACGCCCGACCGCATCCGCACCCTCGTGCCCGCCCTCAAAGCGGTCATCGGCGACCGGCCACTCGAGCTGCACAGCCACTGCCTGACGGGGCTGGCGCCGCTGGTTTATCTCGAGGCGGTGGAACTGGGCTGCGACGCGCTGCACACCTCGATCGCGCCGCTGGCCAATGGCGCCGCCCAGCCCGCGACGCAGGACATCGTGCGCGATCTGCGGGCGCTCGGCTATACGGTCAACGTCGACGACGAGCGGATCGAGACGATCAGCAAGCAGCTGACGGCCATCGCTGAGGCGGAAGACAAACCAGTCGGCCATCCTGTCGCGTACAGCGGCCTGCACTTCATGCACCAGCTTCCCGGCGGCATGCTGTCGAACTTCCACTCGCAGCTGGCTACGGCGGGCCTCTCGCATCGCTTCGACGAGCTGCTCCATGAAGTGGCCCGAGTGCGGTCCGAGCTGGCGTTCCCGATCATGATCACCCCGTTCGCCCAGTTCGTGGGAACCCAGGCGGTGATGAACGTGATCTCCGGTGAACGTTACTCAATGGTGCCCAACGAGATCAAGAAGTACGCCCTCGGCTACTACGGCACGCTGCTGGCCCCCATTGAGCCGGAACTGATGGAGCGGATCATCGCCAACGGCGCCTCGAACATTGCACTCGAGCCCGCCCCGATCGCGCCGATGCTCCTCGACCTGCGGGAGCGCTATCCCGACGAGAGCATCGACCTTCTGCTTCTCCGGGCGATGTTCGCGGGTTCCCAGGTCGACGAGATGAAGAAGACCGTGGCCGCGGGCGGAAACGCCGATGAGATTCCCCTGCCGTTCTTCGGCCTGATCAAGGCGCTCCATGAGAAGAGCGCGACCGGAACGAAATCGCTGAAAGCAGGAGATCTGCAGATCAGCATCGAAAAAGGAAAGAGTGAAGATGCCGCTTAACCCACCTGATATTAAAGAACTCCGAGCAATCGTCGATTGGGTGAACCTAGCCGAGGACGTGCGCGAAGTCTCGCTCAAGTACGGCGATATGGAGTTGTTCATCTCCCGCGACCGGCAGCAGCCCGCCGCACCGCCGACGCCTGCTCCCGTGATTCCGACCGCCGCCGCTCCGGCGCCCGCACAGGCCGCCGCCGATCCGGCGCCACCGGCTGTCGCCGCGCCGGTACCCTCCGCGAGCGAACCGTCATCTCCTGACGCGCTGGCGCCCGACGAGGTGCTGATCAAGGCGCCGATGGTCGGAACCTTCTATGCGTCACCGAAGCCCGGGGCCCCCAACTTCGTTTCGGTCGGTGACGGTGTCGCTGCCGACTCGGTGCTGTGCATCGTGGAGGTCATGAAGCTGATGAGCAACATCGAGGCTCAGGTCGAGGGCACCGTCATGAGAATCCTGGTCGAGAACGAGCAGGCAGTCGAATACGGTCAGCCGCTCATGGTGATCAAGCGCAGGGCATGACCGGTGACGTCAAAGGAGGAGCGGATGGTTGAACCGCTGAAAAGCGTGCTCATCGCCAATCGCGGAGAGATCGCGCTGCGCGTCATCAGGGCGTGCAAGGAACTGGGTATCCGCAGCGTGCTGGCCTATTCCGAGGCCGATGCGGACTCTCTGCCCGTCAAGATGGCGGATCAGGCCGTCTGCATCGGTCCCGCGCAAGCGAAACTGAGCTACCGCGATGCCCGCGCGGTTTTGGGGGCGGCGTTGGCGTTCAAGGTTGATGCCATCCATCCCGGCTACGGTTTCCTGTCCGAGAACGCCGATTTCGCCGCCATGTGCGAAGAGGAGGGTGTCGTCTTCATCGGCCC
The DNA here is from genome assembly GCF_018613755.1 of Arthrobacter sp. ISL-72. Lineage (GTDB taxonomy): Bacteria > Actinomycetota > Actinomycetes > Actinomycetales > Micrococcaceae > Arthrobacter. The sequence goes on along the minus strand of NZ_JAGGPP010000029.1, from coordinate 961 downwards.
CGCTTCCGATGTCATCCGGCGCATGGGCGACAAGATCGAGGCCAAGAAGATCGCACGTCAAGCCTGGGTGCCAACCGTGCCCGGCTCGGTGGGCGCGATCGCCGAGTTCAGCGAAGCGCTGGCGGTGGCGGGCGAGGTGGGCTACCCCCTCCTCATCAAGGCGGCTGCCGGCGGTGGTGGACGAGGCATGCGCGTCGTGGAAACGGCCGGAACGCTCGAGAAGGACCTGGCGGAAATCATGTCCGAAGCCGAAGTCGCCTTCGGCGATCCCTCGGTTTACATCGAGCGCTACCTCACCGACATCCGGCATATCGAGATCCAGCTGATCTCGGATGGCCACACCGCGCTGCATGTGGGAGAGCGCGACTGCACAGCGCAACGACGCAACCAGAAACTGGTGGAGGAATCGCCGTCGCCGGTCCTGGACGCAGATCTTCGGCAGGGCCTGGCTCAGGCCGCTGTCGCCCTGTGCAAGGAAGTGGGGTATCGGAATGCCGGCACCGTCGAGTTCGTCTTCGATAACGTCGAGCGCAAGTACTACTTCATCGAGATGAACACCCGGATCCAGGTGGAGCACCCCGTCTCGGAGATGGTCAGCGGCATCGACCTCATCAAGCTCCAGTTGCACATCGCCGGAGGACTGCCTCTGGGCCTGGAACAGGACGACATCGTCTTCAGCGGCCACGCAATCGAGTGCCGCATCAACGCGGAAGACCCGGACAGGGGTTTCGCATCCGGCCCGGGGACGATCTCCAACTTCCGCTCACCCGGCGGCTTCGGAGTGAGGATGGACACCCACATCGAGTCGGGCTACCGCATCCCTCCGTTCTACGATTCGATGATCGGAAAGCTGATCTGCTGGGGTCAGGATCGCAATGAGGCAATCGCCCGGATGATCCGCGCTCTCGACGAACTCGTCGTCGACGGGGTCACCACTGATTGGGCCCCGGTTAGCAGTCCA
>NZ_JAGGPP010000002.1 GCF_018613755.1 Arthrobacter sp. ISL-72 | reverse complement strand
CCGAGCATCCGCGCGCGTGCACCACCGGTCACGGGAACAAGACATAGAGTTATTCATGTCAGGGTCTCTTTTGGGTATTGGTTTGCTTGGTCGCAACCAATTCAAAGAGGCCCTGACCTCTTTCCCGCCGCACCACGCCGCACCGAAAACGTCCAACACCGCGGCGGCGCTTTCAGACCGCCCTAACCACGCTCATCTGCGAAGGGCCGGTTTTGGGAGTTGGCGGGGCGATCCGATTACGCGCATATATGCACCCAGTTGGCCCGCTATATTCACGAGACGGTTCCGGATCCGACACATACGGCGGGCATCCTTTGGTCCCTTAGCGCTTTACCGTCTACGAGCCGCGCCGCGGACCGACGCCGTTTACTCACGTTCAACGCCGTTCGGTGCAGATGCTGATTGTTACTGAGTGGAATCTGGAGGGCGGCGGCGCCGAGCTCGAATGGACGGTCAACGTCTGGCCAGAAAATATCGGCGAGCAATTGGAAGCGCTCACTGGTGATTGGCTCGACGGGGCGTCGTACCACCACAGTTCCGAGTACAAGAGCGCCGGCCAGGTCGTGGCCATCGAGTGCGTGAGCACTGATGTTTTCGCGAAGGCCTTGGACCAGTCGGTGATCATCGAAGCCGCTTACCGGCTCAACGTCACAATGATGCGGCGGGCAAAAACCATTTACGCCAAGCACCATAACCAATCCTTTGCATCGGATGTGCTCCGCTGCATTTCCTTGCTAACCCGTGAAGAGCAGGGAGTATCTGTCCAGATGAATCGGACCTCATCCACGCCCCGTTTGTATGGCAGCGCTTAGCCGATGATGAGAGCGGTTTTCCGAAACACCTTGTCTTCTCGGTTGATGCCTTCATGGCTCTTGGGCAGGTCGCTCAGACACCGGTGCTTGGCATTCCCAGGCTGATTACTCGTTTGCTGGACCGTTGGGCGTCAGCCCGCTTTTCTCCGAGGAAACGTAGAGTGAGTTCGATGCCTTCGAGTTCGCCGAGCCATCCCTTCTCTTTAGCTAGTACGCTGCGGGCGATGAGGTCGTTGTGGATCTCATCGAGGCGATCAATCATGGCAGGGCCAACTTGGAGCATGGGGCATCGGATGCAGGCATGTTCGTGTTCACAGGGGGTTGCGTAGGGGCGGGCGCAGTCGCCCAATTCGACCTTGCGTTTGTCGAAGTGCTCTTCGAATTCGGCCCATTCCATGGGGCTCGGCGACCGGTATTCCCCACCTGGCCGGGCGGCCCGTCGCCCGGCCAAGTGGGCCTGGTAGTGGCGGATGACGTCTTCCTGGAAGACAGTGACATAGCCGTGGGTGGTCTGGACATCCAGGTGCCCGAGGAGGGCAGCTCCGATGTGGATCGGCAGACCGTGGTTCACGAGGTCAGTAGCGAACAGGCGACGGAAGTCGTGGGGTGTGAACCGACAGCCATCCAGTTCCGGGTGCTCGACAGCTACGGCACCGCTGAGCTTGGCCAGTTCATCTCGAAGTGACCCGGGGTTAATGACCTCGGTGCGCTGTCCGATGGTGCGTTGAAACAGGAAGGGCTGGGGCTCGCTGGTGATCCGCTCATACGGGTCAAAGCGAGTCGCTAACGGCACGTCCCGGCGGTTCCGGGTGAGGCGGCGGATGATCGTCGCTATCACATGGAACAAATCCGCTGTCATCGGGATGACGCGTTCGCGGTCACTCTTGGAGGGGGCAACAACCAGCAGTGCCACAACTTCAGCGTTGGGCCGGACGTACTGCCGGATGCTCAATTGGGACAGTTCCAGGAGTTCTTCGCAGCGCAGTCCGGTGTGCCGCAAGGTCTCCACTGCTGCCCATTGCCAGAACGTAGCATCTTCGGTGAAAGTGACATTGACCTTCTGGCCGGTCGACTCATCGAGTACCCGGATGTTGGCCCGGCCGTGGATTTGGGCATGCCGGGCGTCGCCGGCGGTGAACAGCCGTCGGTAATACTTCGTTCCGACGGTCAGTTCCTGGTTTGGTGAGGCATCCGTTGCTGCCGTCAGGAGTTCATGGAAGTGGTCCCGGCGGGCGGTGACCGCTGCGACGAAGGCCGGAAGGGCTGGTTGAAGCCGGCGTATCCGGGCGTCCATGCGTTCTTTGGCTCTCCGGTTCGCTTTCGCCCTCGACTTGGTTTCCCTGCCGCCGATGGGGCACGGTGCCACCCACCGGGCCCAGCGTTCCGGTTCCTGGGCCGCCCAGCCTTGGATGTCGAGGTAGAAGGCCCGGATGTTCGTCATGACCGCGTGCGCGCTTAGACGCGGTTGACCGTCGCGCCGGATCTCCAGGACAGCCCGCCATCTTTCATAGTGTTCCGGTGTGAGCGCGAGATCCTTCTGGGCGGGGTTGACCTGTAGGAGCCCGGTCCAGAACTTCCCGCAGAGGTCTCCTGCGAGATCCCGCAACGTCGAGTAGTCAATGTCATGGCTGCGGCGGGTCAGGTAGGCGACGAAGAGTGCGTAGATGTCCGGGTCGGCAATGTTGTGCCGATCAACAAGCTCCGTGGGAGTCATGGCCGGCGCCCGCATCGCTCCTCGCAACGTGGCGGGAACGTGCTTGGGGAAGTGTCCGGATTCTGCCATGATCCGCCAGGCGAGGTGACCGACGTAGGATTCGTAGCCGGCACCCCAGCCCCCTTCGCGGGTGGCGATGGCGTAATGAAGCAGCGCTTCGGGAGTCAGATCGGCGAAGGCGATGCCCTGGGTCGTTAACGCCGAGGCGACATCGAAGCGGGCACAGCGTTTGAAATGCGCAGAGGTGTCGTGCTTGTCGACCAACTTCAGAAACCGCTGCAGGTCGGGGTCTTTCTGGGCGGCTTCGAAATGTTCGTGGTAGCGCACGAAGCTGTTGACCCGGAACGCTGCCAGGGACGGCCTGATCACGCGGAGGCAGCACAGGAGCAGGAGCGAATGGCCCAGTTCCCCGTCCAACTTTTGATTCCCTGTTCTCAGCTCGCGGATCCGGCGTTTCCCGTCGTTCAGGCCCGAGGAGATCCATCGTTCCTGCCATGTCTTGCCCGGGTGTCCTTCGAGATGTCCGAGCACCCACCGTAGTCCGGCGCGGCGTAGAGAGCACCTGGGTTGGGACCGCGGCCATATCGCATCGGCCAGCCCGTTGATCGTCTCCAATGTCGCTGTGTCGAGGTCCCCCTGCGGACGGGGCGGGACCGCCGGCGGAGTTTCCGGAGCGGCGGTGATGACACTGCGGGACTTCTTCCTGCCAGTAGGTGCCGGCTCGAGCTGTCGCTGCTGGGGGTGACGGAGCGCCCTAACCACCGAACACCACCGAGAAGTCATCGGCGTCGTAACCGGGGGTCAGCGTGGGTTCCGGTCGGGGTGCAGCAAAGTGCTCCTGCACTTTTTCAAAGACTTCATCTATCCGCGGCCGCAGGTAGGGTGCCAGGGATGACACGCGCCGGTGGCGGGTCACGGCCATCACCTCGGGCAGCGTCAGTTTGGGATCCGACACCATCCGGTCGATCGTCGTGTGCCGCAGATCGTGCAGCGACCAGTCCGTCCCAAGTACGGCATTCGCACGCTGCAGGATTCGGCGGGCCGCGTGATAGTTCAGCGGCCGCGGCGTTCCGTGCAGGGCCCGCCAAATCAGTTCGCCAGGTCCGGGAGTGCCGTGCTCATGAAAATATGCTGCCAAATACTGTAAGGACTCCGGTGAGGCGGGGACCGGTTCCAGTGCCCGGGACCCTTTTGAGATAACCCATACGCGCTGCCCGGCCCAGTCCACCTGGTCACTGTGGACTCCGAGTAGTTCGCTCGCCCGGGCCCCTGATGACAAGTAAAGGCATACCAGAGCCCGGTCACGGCTGGACCGTAGTGCACCGATTAGCTCATCGACGAGTTGATCCGGAATGGATCGCGGCGCCAGTAGGGCCGCCTTCTGCCGCAACGGCGCACGGCGCAACGCTGGTGTCTCCTCCATTGGGCTGCGGTGTGCCAGACGTGCGCGGCGGCCAGGGCTCTCCGGCACGGGGTTCATCACGGGTCCGCGACCGAACCGGGCGTGGAACGCATAGAACGAAGCCAGAACAGCCAATGCGTGATTGATCGTCGCTGGCGCATATCCCTCAGCCAGCGGCCGCTTCCCGGTCCGCGGGTTCATCAGCCGGGTCCCGTTCTGTCGCCGCTGAGGATTCACCGCCGAGCGCATCCAGCCAACCAGAACTTCAACCTCCAGACGGTCCGCTTTGTCCCAGGGGACGCCGATCAGCTGCAGCACCCGCCACCAGCGCAACAGGTCGTTCCCATACGATCGCACCGTCAACGGGCTCATGTCCGTCAACACGAGATCGCCAAGAAATAGCGAGAACACTTCGATCTCCCGCTCTGCCTCATCGACAACTGCGTATGGCAGCAGACCTGTCGCATTTCGGCGGACCGCGCCGATGCCCGGCAATCCGATCTGTCCCTCGAGCAGCTTCAGGCGCATTTCGTCCACGATGACCACCTCTCTGGAGACTGGCGGATCAGCCTCTGAAGTTCAGTCAACAGGACTGATTGCATCAGCTTGTTGTTCTCGATCAGGGTTTTCCGTTCGGCTTTCTGTTCCTCGGTCATGGGGTCCTTTAGGGGCTGAGGAGGTGCCGTAGCCGGAGTATTTGGGACTGAATCCGAGGTCCTTCCATCCCGCGATCACGGGAACGGTGGAGTGTTCGCCGTTGTAGCGGGTTTCGATGTAGACGGCGTTGGCGTCTTCCTCCGTGGCGGGTTCCCCGTCGGCCCGGTTCAGGGATGTTACCCGGATATTTTCGCTGTCCTCGTTGTACCCGGCGGATGCGACGATGGTGGTTCCTGCCGCTTCCAGTTCGGCGGTCAGCGCGGCGAGGGCGGCGGCGCGGTCGCGGCGGTCCCGGAGCTGCTGGGTGACGTGGGCGAGCATGTCGGGTTCGTCCCGGATGACTGATTCGAGTTCCTCGGTGGCGTCCTCGTCCGCCTCGATTATGTGGACAGACTTTTGCCGTCAAGGTCCTCTTACGCACTTGCGCGGCAATGCAGAAAAGTGTCGCTCGTGATCACACCGCTTGCCAGTTCCCTAGGGACGGCTCGAAGGCCATCATTAGAGGTACCAGAGCGCTGCGATTTGAATCGGAGGCTGCCATGATCCAGGCCCTGTTGTGCAAGCTGAACATACGGCACGAATGGCACGTCGAGCATGCCGATGACGGAAGCGTGTACAAGCGCTGCCGTCGATGTGGCAAGGATGACGACGAACGCAGCAAGGGAAGAGGGGGCGACTTCAGCCCATGGGTAGGGCCGACAGCAGGAGGGTGAGGTCACTCAGCTGACCTAGCTAGTGGCCTGTCTCAGCTTCGTCTGATTACGGCGGCCCGGGCTGCGTTCGAGGAGCTCACGGAGCGCTGGGGCAGGAAATACGGTCCCCTTCCCGGCACTCATGTGAGCCATTGAGTGCCGGGAAAGCATTGCAGGGAACTGGGCTGGAGCTCGGTGTCGAACAGCTGTTCTGCCAGCCGGATCAGGTGCACCGGGGTGTCCGCTTCCGTGCCGTGTTTTCCCTCGCCGAGTAAGACGACATTCCGCAGAAGATGTTTGCGAGGTAGAGGCCGGTTTCGCGCAGGAAGTGCCCGGCGCGGATGCTCGGGGGCAGGTTGATGATCTTGCCTTCGTCGTTCAGGTAGGCGTGCCAGTCTCCACGGGTGATGGCTTCGATGTTTCCTTCGACGAGGCCCGGAGGGTGGCGAGGGAGGCATCGATGGTTTCGATGCGCACGGGCCGGGACGATCAGGGCGGTGCAGGTGGTGCGCATGTTGGCGAAGGCCAGCTCCGTCAAGGACGCTGAAATCGCTGCGGGTGTGGCTGAGAACACCGTTGTTCGCGGCCCCGAAGGTACGGTGCCGGATCGGCAGGCGCAAGCATCTCAGCAGGGAAAGGCCCGCGCTGAGGCGTTCCTGCCGAAAGCGGCGCTCCAGAACCGCGGCACCGCCTGCAGGAGCACGCCTTCCTGTCCGGAGCCCACCCGACGGGCGAAGGTCACCGGCCGTCAGTCACGACGCGCAAATGCCTGACAGGCTCCTCCTGCGACGGCAGGAGGAGCCTGTCAGATCACCCGCATCCAAGGGAGATACTTTGACTATAAGACGAACGTCCCCTTATTCCTAGAGTAGCGGCAACCGCCAGCCCGCACCTTGGAGAAGGCCCCTGATACCGCGGCTCAGCCGTGGGCGACGGATCGTGGGGGCTGCCCCTTCGGACTCTTTACGGCCTGCTCATCGGCCTTCAATCCCGCCGGCGTGCCCCATGCCGCTTCGTTGGGCTCCCGTTGATACGACAGGAGTCCACCAACCCGAAACCGTATCAGTGCCTCTTTGCAGTTGGCGGCACGGGGAAGGCAGTGCGGCTAAATCCATCACGGGCCGCAGCCGGGTAACCGAGAGCCTTATCGAATTGGAGAAACCTGCGCCCGCCCCACGCTTGCCGTTGTGTCCTGGTACGGTTCGCCCTGCCACCACTGGCGGTGGGCCCCGCCAGGGAACGGCACCTAAGAGAGGGCCCTGCCGTGGCTGGATGCACTGAAGTTTCGCGAACAGCAGCCTTCATGAATGATCAGTAAGCCCAGGGGCAGCCGTTAGTTCTGAGCCTGGCGGTAATCACCGCGCAACGTGATCAGGGGCAAGTCAGCCACACGGGCGATGCTGCGCCTACATAGTCCAACGGGAGCCGGCGGTTTCCTCGCATTCAGCGGAACAGGTCCGGTAATACTTGGTCCAAAGGTCATCTCCCAGCGGCCCGCCGCAGACCTCACAAGCTGACCGCACGGCGGCGTTACGGGCCGCCCGCAGCGTTTTCCACTTCCTAAAAGCTTCTTTCAAAGCCATGACCGGATCATACACCGCGAGAACACCCTGACCGTGGTGATACTCGCGCTCTTTGAATAGATGGAACGTAGCTCAGGGCTTGAACGTGCAGCCCCACGCGTGTGAGGGAATGTTTGTGAGGCAGTGTGGAAGCTGGAGCGGAAATCCGTCATCGGCACTATGGAAAACCTCAGCTACCTGGTCCGCGACATGACCGCCACGGGCCGGCACCGGCCTGACGGGCCCAACTGACGCCAATGACTTTATCCGCGGCATACTCCACGTGCTGACCAGTTAGCCCTGGTGCAGAATCTAAGGGAACTCGTGGGCACCGGTGGCACCAGTATTCCTAGCGGAAACCAACTTCCGGTAAACCCGTGGGATACGTGACCCACCTCGGTGCAACTATGCCCATGCCCTGCCACTTCGACCTCGCCGAACGCGCCAAAGGTGACGCAGTCCGAAGCCTGCGAACTCGTGGAGGACGGCCCCGCGACCATCGAAACCAACCCGATGACTTCAGCACCGACCGCCAGCATGATTCCGGGATACTACGCCTTCGCTTAGTGAGAGCGCGCCCCGGGGCACTGAACTAGACAACCACGAGTCCCGCAACTCATCCCTCCCGACGCCAAGGTTGCGGATCTGATGAGCCGCTGCACAGAGTCTCCCCGACCGGATACACCGTCCTTGGCCCGCTCTTATGTGCCGGTCTCTTATTGGTTTCCCTCTGGAGCAGCGTCCACACTCCAGGGGTAGGGTGCTTTCTCAAAGAGCGTCGCTAGTGACGGAGTCTCCCCCGCACCTTATGGCCTGCTGTGAGCGTGGCCGCCCGAAGACGTGTTCTCAAGACACAGGAAAGCCCCTCGGACGAGGGGCTTTCAACGGATAAGTCAGTCGTAGATTGGTCTGGGTCAGTGGTGATCTGCTCCTCCTTCCCGGGCGCCTTGCGCGCCCATGCCGGACTGTGGACAAGATCTTAGTAACGAATCCCCCGGGCCGTCCAGAATCGGTAGCAGCGTGTCATCCATCCGGACAAAAACCGGGCACATGGTTTGCGTTCCCGGCCCATTTGGGCCGGGCAGATGCATCAGTAGCCGGCGGCGCCGTAGCTTCTCTCCACGCTCCCCTTGGCGGCCTGTCGGGAATGCTTTGTGTACGTAGGGGATGTTCTCGATCGTGTGCGCCAGAACTCGGGCCCCGCCGCCATTGCCCCCACCTGTCCCGAGAGTTCCGCCGCCTCCCTCCCTCCCTCCCTCCCTCCCTCCCTCCGCAGAGAACGCTAAGCCACGGCGCTCGGCTGGTATCCCTGACCCTAATCAGCATGCGCGCCAGCACCGACTCAAGCTTCAGGGCGGTCCTGGGTGGGCCGATCGGGACCGTGAAACGCACCCTGATGACATCAGGGTTACCCACCACTCCTGAGCACCCCGACAGTGCTGAGGATTAATCCGACTATGTTGGTTGTGCTTCCGGGGCGGCGCCGTTCATGGCGGCGCTGCCCCAAGCCGGCCATGAGGAGGAGCAGGGCGATCACGAACGCCGCGGCCGTGGCCGCGAGGGCGCGGCTTTCGGCGGCAGGCCGAGCAGTCACAACTGCGATGGCTTGATCCCGCTGGTCATCGCGGGGTAGTAGCCCTCGGCGTAGCCCGTGGAGTTCGGGTGGAAGTTGAAGTCCGTGTAGGGCCCAAGGTTGAACCAGGAGTCCGAGGAGCCGATCTCGTGGCCCTCGAACTTCGAGGTGACGTCCACGAACTGTGCCCCCGCGCTCTGCGCCTTCGTCGCGAGGATCGCGTTGAGCGCATCCGTGCCCTCGTCGAACACGGTCGCGGCGGCTGCGGACATGACGCCGCCGCCTGCCAGGACGGTCGTGGACTCGTCGGCCGTCGCGAACAGGTGCGGGTAGCCGATCCAGGCGATCTTCGCGTTCGCCGCGAAGCCGCGGATCGTCCCGACGGTCCCGGCCAGGTCGATCTGCTGTGCGATGGTGATCCCTTGGGCCGCGGCAGCCTGGCACTGGAGTGCCTGCGGTGTCGTGTCGCTGGCGCAGGCGAGGATGATGGCGCCGAAGTTGACGTCGTTGCCGCCCGCGGTGAGGGTGACGAGCCCGGTTGCGCTGCCGAGGGCCTTGTCGGCTCCGGCCTTGGCCGCCTGCTGGGCGATGGTCGGCACCCCCGAGGTCGTCGTCCCGACGGTGGCGCCCGCGCACGCGTAGTCGCCGGCGAGGGAGACCGATTTGAGCGAGGAGAACATGGTCACGTCGTCGGGCCGTCCGCCGATGAAGCACCCCGGACTGGCCATGACGGGGTTGACGGTTGCCGTTGGCGCGAGGGCACCCCATCCGGCCGAGTAGGAGTCGCCGAGATTGACGTAGCTGACGGGTGCCAGTCGTGCCGCGGACGCGGGGACGGCGGCCCCGGAGACGACGAGGGCCGCGGCGACGACGAACACCGCTCCAGGACGACGGAGGGCTGTAGGAAAGCGCATCTTCTGCTCCAGTTTCTTCTCGGATTGAGGTGTCTCGGCCCCCGAGCCCCTGCGCCTCCGCTGATGTCTGTAAGTTTGCCGGTCCGGCCTGCCGGGCGAGGGACACAACAATGCCCGCCGCGGCTCGAGGGAACCCACTTAACCAACGTTCACCGCCACCCCTGCTTACAACTCCAGAACGCTGACCAAAACCCGGCGAATTGGTTATCCCCCAGGAATCTGAGCAGCCCGATCCTTTTATGAGCGCTTTAGTTCAACGCCCGGTCCTGCGATCGTACCGGGCCGAAACCATCCCGGACACGAGTGAGCGATACCCGGTTGGTCCGCCGCCCATCGCAATGAACATAGAGTGGTTACACGCGGTTCCTGCCTGTGCCGCCGCCTTTGAACTACACAGCGTGTCAAGGATGTGAGAGAGTCGGGTAGTTTCTTTTTGTTAGGCGGCCGCGTGTAGCGGCTGCTGGTTGGTGGTGAATTTGGCCATCGCGGTCGCCGGCGGCAGGCCGTCGTTGTTGGTGTGGGGCCGCCAGCGGTTGTAGAACACCTCGATGTAGCGCATGGTGGCCCGGCGGGCGTCCTGGCGGGTGGCGAAGCTGTGGTGCTGGTAGAACTCGTTTTTCAGGGACGAGAACGCCGACTCGGCGACTGACAGTCCCAGCAGACCCCGAGTCGGCGTCCTCGTCCGGCGTGGCCCGCTCCACCGTTTTCGCCCCGCCGCCGCCGGGGGCGTTCGCCCCCGCATACTCCGAAGTCCTCGCGAGCTTCGCCCCTCCCTCGCCGTACGCCACGGGAGCGCAGTGGGATACCAATGACGGCGAGACGCACTGCCAGATCGCTCTGGATGCCAAGGGAACAGACGCCTCGACGGTGCTCGCTTCATACCGGCGCCAGATGCACGGCCTTGGGGACCATCGGTACAGCGGTTGGCGCTAAGCGTGTGATCGTAGTCGCTGGCTGGGGGTCTTCGGGGGCGAATTCAAGGGGTCGATGCAACACCCGAGGTCAGCTGGCTATCAGTAAATCACGAAGTGACTCGGCCGGGGTTTTCCAGTCGAGTGTTTTGCGTGGTCGGGCGTTGAGTTCCTGGGCGACGTGTTCCAGGTCCTCGGGCCCGTAGGCGTTCAGGTCGGTGCCTTTGGGGAAGTACTGGCGTAACAGCCCGTTGGTGTTCTCGTTGGATCCGCGCTGCCAGGGGCTGCCCGGGTCGCAGAAGTAGACGTCCATGTCGGTGGCGATGCTGAAGGCCTTGTGTTTGGCCATTTCTACGATCCGACAGGAACCGGGCGGGTGCTGTTCGCGTTCTTCGCCGCGATGGCCGAAACCGAACGCGAGAACATCCGCGAAGCCACCCTCGAAGGCCTCAACGCCGCCGCCCGCAAAGGAAAACACGGCGGACGCCCACCCACCGGTCATCACCGACGACATGCTGCACACCATGCTGCGCCGTCGCAAGAATGGCGAGTCCCTCAATGACATCCGGCCCTGACCTGATCATCCCCACCGGCAAACGCAAAGGCCGCAACCCCAGCCTGGCCAGCCTCCACCGGGCGCTCAGCGAGCACGAAAAGCGTCAGGCCCACCCCGAAGCCGTTGACCAGACCCACGCCGACTTCGCCACGCTCCGGCCGAGCACCCGACACGACTGAACTGCCGGTCACCACCCAGCCAGCCATATCCGCCCGATTTTCGGCGAGTACTACCGCGACCCCGGAACGCGGCACGGACCTGCCCGGCCTCATCCTCGCTGAAGTACGGCGTGAACGCCGCGACCTTCTTCACACTCATTGATCCTCAATCTGATCAGTGCCTTGATCACCGGCGTGGCCAGTGGCTTGATCAGCGCCCTGGTCAGTGGCGCGCGTCTGGGCCGGGGTGATGCGTGCCAGCAGGGCGGCGTAGGCGGCCTGCATGGCGGTGTCCCTGGCGGCGGAGGCGGCGAGCTTCGTTCCGGCCTCCGCTGCTTCGGCCGTGGCGGCCCGCTCCGTGGCCCGCGATTCCTCCAGCTCGGCGGCGAGGGCACCGAGCTGCGCCTGCAGCTCCTGGACCTGCGTGCTCAGCCCGGACACGGCCGCGTCCTTCTCCTCGGTGACCCGGTCCAGGTCCGCGACGAGCTCGGCGATCTCGGCATCCCGGTCCTTGCGTTCCTGCACCCACGTCGCTTCCACGCCCGCATGCCGCTCGTCCGCCAAAGCAGACGCCTCAGCCCAGGCCGTGCCGGCCAGGCGCGCCGACGCCTCCAGCAAGGTCGCCGGCGTTGCGGCCAACTGGCTGCCGGCCGCCTGCCGCTCCTCCGACCACTCCTTCAGATAGCGCGTCGCGTCGGCATTGCTCACACCCGCGGCCGAGCGCACCGTCGAGACGGTAGGGCGGCGCTCGGCGCTGATCCGCTCGGCGGCGGCGTACACCCGATCTTTCACACTCTGCGTCATGGATCATCCTCGTCGAAAACAAAAAGTAGTAGGAGTAGTAACGATACTACTCCTACTACTTGGTTTTGTCGCCGGTTGTCAGATAGCTGGTTCGGTCGCCGCGCCGAGGCGGCCGTCCGGGTTGGCGTCCTTGCCGAACCACGGGTCGTCATCGGCGTAGCCGCGGGGGCTGATGGCCAACTCGTCCGCCCGGTGTCCGGCGTCCTCCCCGGCACCCGTCGGTGCTGCCTGGCCACGGCCTTGGGACCGGGTGGCCGTGGCGGCCGTCTAATGGAGGGACAGGCCGATCTCGTCGATCTCGAGTTCGATCACGGTGCGCTTCTCCCCCGCCTTCGTCTCCATACGTGCGGCTTCAGGACAGTCGTGGCAACTGTCCACGTCTGCGGGGAGGATTGCAGTGCGACGGTATAATCAAGGTCTGACCTATCGGTTACAGTTCAGCATGTCCTCCCGGATACGGTTCCTAATGACAAGCGACAACGCGAAGAGACTCCGCTGGCTGGTGCTAATCATCTCTGCGCTTTCAATCCCTTTCCTTGTCGTAGTTGAGGGCGTCAGGGCGTCGTCGCCGAGTCTCGATCACACTGATTCTGGATGGGCGACAGTAGCCTTGCCGTTCGAGGATTTGAGGACAGCAAGAGATGTAAAGATACGGTTGGTCTATGACCCGGCCTATGCGTTGAGCAGTGATCCGAATGCGCGGGTCGTCGACGGAAGGGACAGCACCACCCGACTGTTAGCGGAGGGCGACCAGTTGGCGAAGAATGCAGGCCACATCGGTGCGGGGTATGCGGTCCTCATCTGCGCAATTGGATCAAACAAGGTGAAGTCGATTCATGCCTCGCTGTTTCTCGAGGGCAATGCCCGCCTCTCCGTGCCCTTCGCAGTCACATACCAAGGCGGCATGCCCCTCATGCGAGAAGCTGACTCAACCAGTCTCTCCGGCGGTACGCCAGTCATGCATTGGAATGACATACAGGCATTTGACTTCACAATCTCGGAGCCACCACTATGTGACGGTCCTCGAACACTAAAGCCTGGTCGCACTCTTCTTGATCGCGGAGGGGATGATACCAAATCCGGGTTTGTCGTTACCGGCATTGGAAATTCCGACTTACCAAAATTTGTCGAAAGTTCTTTCTTGGGAATTCCCGGCCCGCAGCGAACCCTTAAAACCCCAATGATTGGTGGGCTGCCAACGGGTAGATCCGGTGTTGGACCGGATACGATGTCATTCGCCAATTTTCATATTGATTCACAAGATTCACTGCAGACGATGGTAATGGATACCCTACCCACCGAGATAACAGCTAGAAGCTTCCCTGAAAATCTGCGTTTTAGAGAATCTTCGCCCTCTTCCGAGGAGTCTCAATACCCTGACCTCTCCTCTGTCGCAACGCTTTCCGCGCAGATATCCGCGGTAGACGGTCATTCCGCAACAATATGGGACAGACTTAGCACGGCCGCTCTAATTTACTTCACGATTGGAAGCGCCATCCTGGCGTCTGCCATATTTCTTCGCTTCTGGCCGACAAGCACAACGGGTGACCAACTGTCTGGGCAGCGCGTAAAGGGTCACGCGCTGGACAGCCGATCAAAACCAGCCACACCTTCCGCAAGCAGGACCGGAAGAACCGGAGGGACTAAGCAACTGAAAAATTCCCAGAAGTCGCCAGCTGGGATACCGCATGGCTTGGGTCAAGCCAGGCCTGCCAAGGCGCGGCCCGTCAAGAAGGCTGGGTCAACGCAGCCTTCTGCTTCCGAAGCTCCCGACGCCGTGCAACGGTCCCACAAGCGTCCGCCACCGTCAAAGGCCAAACCCATGAAGGCGTCGCCCGAACCGAAGCAGGCGGAGAACTGAGGTTGACAATGACGAAGGCCAAGTCCTGCCGTCGTGAATTGCGTCAATGACAGGCCTCAAGAAGGAACCGTAGTCCGTATCGGGGTTTCCTCAGATAACGGGCCCTTCGCAGATGAGCATGGTTAGGGCAGGTTGATGCAGCCTCTGCGGCGTGGTGCGGGAAGGGAGAGGTCAGGGCCTCTTTGAATTGGTAGCGACCAAGCTTCCAAAAAAAGAGACCATGATATGCCCAATGCTACTTCCTGCCCGGGCGGTCGCTGGTGCGAGCGGGCAGACACGCTTCTTGGTGTCGAAGGCATCCACGTCTGCTCTGTCACGGCGACCGGGACCGGTCTGGTTCTGCACGTCGAGACAGGCGAAACAATTAGCGGTTGTCCGGACTGCGGCGTCGTCGCCGTCGGGCATGGCCGCCGGCGGGTCCGGCTCCATGACATCCCGTGTTTCGGCAGGCCCGTGCGGTTGCTGTGGTCCAAGCGCGTCTGGCGGTGTCCGGATACCGACTGCCCGCGAACGACATTCACCGAGGAGCACCCGCTGGCCGTCCCACGGGCGAAACTCACCTCCCGGGCCATTGCGTGGGCTACCGACGGGCTGGAGCGTTTCGACACCTCGGTCTCGGCCCTGGCCCATCAACTCGGCGTCTCCTGGCATACGGTCTGGGACGCCATCAAGGCAGAGGCCACCGGAAGGCTCGCACCACTGGCAGGCTGTCTGGGGTGAATGCGCTCGGCGTCGATGAGCATGTGTGGTCCCATACCGGCCCGCCGGGCTCCGGCATGGTCACCGGGATCGTGGACCACACCCGCGATGCGAAGGGTGTTGTCCATGCCCGGTTGCTGGATCTCGTCCCGGGACGGTCCGGGAAGGCCTACGCGGACTGGCTCAAAGGCCGCGGGCCGGACTTTACCGCCGGGATCAAAACGGCAGCGCTGGATCCGTTCCGGGGCTACGCGAACGCGATACGTGACGAACTGCCCGAAGCCATCACAGTGTTGGACGCGTTCCATGTCGTGAAACTGGGATCGGCCATGGTCGACGAAGTCCGCCGCCGCGTCCAGCAGGACACCCTCGGGCACCGCGGCCGCAAAGGTGATCCCCTCTACGGCATCCGCCGGACCTTGCAGGTCGGCGCCGAACATCTCACCGACAAACAAGCTGCCCGGCTCGACGTGAAGCTCACCCTCGGGGACCCAGACCACGAAGTCACCCTGGCCTGGCAGTGCTACCAGAAGCTCCGCCACATCTACCACGCCAAGCCTGCGCGGGGCAGGGAACTCGTCAACGAAGTGATCGCCTCGTTCCCGTCCTGCCCGATCCCGGAAGTCCTCCCGCCTCGGCCGGACTCTCAAACAATGGAAGGCAGCAATCCTGGCCTACTTCGATACCTTCGGCGCCTCCAACGGGCCCACCGAAGCGATCAACGGCGTCATCGAAACCACCCGCAGAATCGCCCGCGGCTTCCGCAACTTCACCAATTACAGACTCAGATGCCTACTCGCCGCCGGAGGCCACCGCCCCTACCGGAGCAACCACCCCAACCATGCCTAAATGCGATGGGCCGCTAATGCTTCTACCCCTGTCTGAGCTATATCTGCAGGTGCAGTCGGCGTCGTAGGCGGTGGCTTGAGTGCATACATCGGAGCCACCTTCATGAAGACTCAGACAGAAGCTTCTGCGCAGCTCAGGCAATTCTTCCTTCAACCAGTGGAGTTTGCCCGGGTGCTGAGTGCAGAGCGTCTGGTTGATACTCTCGACACGCCGCACCGAAAACGTCCAACACCGCGGCGGCGCTTTCAGACCGCCCTAACCACGCTCATCTGCGAAGGGCCATTTTAAGAGTCTGAAGGCTTCTCAATCTTTGTCGGCCAGGTGCCGGATCCGGTTAGGGCACGGTGTGATCACTAGAACTAGACGATGTGGCGGGTCCAGCTCAGTGCTCAGTGCTTTTCCATGGCCGCGGCCACCGCCACCGCGTGTGTCCGGCAAGAGCGTGCCGCAGAGTAGGTAAATCGCGGGCCCCGCGCCCATTCCAGCCGTCCGTGGCCTCCCGTTCGGTCCTCCTCAAAGCAGTTCGTTGGTTCCCATGCTCAAGTAGCGGTACACGGTGGCGCGGCTGGCCCCGATGATCGTCCCGATGTCGGCAGGCGTGAGCCCCTGGGCCTTCAGGTCGCGGGCGCGCCTGACCTTCGCATGGCCGGCGGTCACTTCCCGCCGTCCGGCCTTCCGCCCGTGTCCGGCGGCCGCGGCCATGCCGGCCCGGGTCCGCTCGGCCAGCTGATCGCGCTCGAGCTGGGCGAACGCGGACATGACGGTGAGCATGGCCCGGCCCATCGGTCCCGTCGTGCTGATGCCCTCGGTGACGCTACGGAAGTGCACGCCCCGGTGTTTCAGGTCATCGATGAGAGCCAGCAGGTTGCGGGTGTTGCGTCCCAGCCGGTCCAGCTTCCAGACCACTACCTCATCCCCGTCCCGCAGGTAATCGAGCAGCTTGTCCAGTTCGGGTCGGTGGCTGTTACCGGCCGGATTGAACGCAGCGCCGCGGCTGCCTTGTCTGCACTGAGGCCGGGCTCGACACCGTCGGGTACCAGTTCGCGCAGGAGCCGGTGCAGGCGGTTGAGCAACCGGGCTCGTTCGTGGCCGAGGTCTTCGCGGCGTTCGGCCAACAGCCGCAGAATCGTGCTCTGGTTTTCGGCCGTGACTACCACCGCTCGCTGCAGCACGAGTACCGTTTACGAGAGCAAGGAAACTTGGCAGAACTGGAACGCCTGCTCACAATCGCAGGATCAGGCCGCAAGCGTGTCGAGGAAGTGTATAAGGGACTCGGCGAGCTCGGCCCCTACACGGATTTCGAGCTCGGCGTGCTCAATGGCAAGCTTTCCGCATTGCGGTGGGTTCTCGGCAGTGAATGGGATTTCCTCGACACGTGATTCTGCCAACCCCTGGTTGTTGAGGGACAGACGGGCTGAGAGCGATAGCTCCCGGCACCCAGCCGAGGAATGCTCAGGAGCGGCGCAGAAGGTCCTGTCGCTTCCATTCGAACTCTTCTGGCGTTACCAATCCCTTGTCCCTGAGCCGGGCCAGATCCTCTATCTGGGATGCAACCGTCGGTGCTTCGGCGGGCGCTGCGGGCGGACGATTAGATTGGCCAGATCGGATGACAGCCTGGATCAGGAAGCTCGCAAGCAATACGATGACGCCGATGACGACAAGCACCCAGGTCAGCGCCGTTGCGTCAGCGATGCTGGCACGGCACTCGGCCGCATAGCCCGTGTAGCCCAGTCCGTTGTCGAGCGAGAGGGCGTCCATATACTCGGCCACACTGCTCTTCTTGAATGGAGCGCCGCAGTTCGAACCAGCCGGCATGAATCCGTTCAGGAGCCCCAAGCAGATCAGAGCCGCGCCGCCGCCGATTCCCCAGAACCATGCGGAGCCGGGTTTCCGTTTACGCGGGCCGGTGACCGTCAGCGTTTCAAACGGCGCGGGGGGTCCGGGGTGTCCCGGCTGAAGCGGTGTGATGGTTTGTTGGATCTCGTAACCCAGCGCAAAGCCATCTTTCGCTGTTCCCCATGCAGTGCCGTCAAAGTATGCGACAGCTCCCGGATTCTGAATGTGCGCATACCAACCCGGCTGCATTTTATCTCCCCATTTTCGAGCGGGAGCGCATGTCCAGCACAGTGCTGGCTGGCCGGACCGCTGGACCTCCAACAGGATACAGCCAGGTCGACGCCCCAAATCAGTCAGCTATTCATGTCGCCAAGTACGGTTAGCAGGGCCTGCGGATACTCTGATCAAATCGCTGCCAAACAAGACGGGGGAAGCATTGAAAGGCGTCATCATCGCACTTATCACCGGAGTCCTGCTGTCGGGTTGTAGCTCATCATCGAAGATTGCCGATGTGGAGCCGCCCAAGACCGGGCTCTCCGACGCTGAGCTGGAGACATGGGCCTCGAACAACTTCCTCGCGAACGGTATCAGCGCGGATAGAACCACCGTCCAGGCCTATACGATTACGACTTGCCGCAGTCTGATTGGCGAGCTCAGCGAGTTAAAAAGCGTGTCGCAGCTCGTAAGGGAGCTCGACCGGATCGAAGAGATTAATCAGCAACAGGCCCAGATAATCGTTGCGACCTCGGTCCGAGGCGAATGCCCGGATCAGTTGGATAAATGGGAGAGCTACCGCAAAGCAGGCTGACAAATGGACGTACTGGAGATTGACTTCATGGAAATCGCCGACGGGCGCCGCCGCCGGGGATTCGGCACACAGGCCATAGAACGGCTGCGCCGGCAGCATCCCGGCAGGACGGTGTTCGCCCGTCCGCCCGAAAGTGAGGACGCGTTCTGGCAGTCCCTGGGCTGGGACCACGTACGCCACGCCCAGGACGGGGACTATCCCCCGCTGTTCTTAAAGCGCTGACCGGGCCCCTCGGCCGCCGGTTGGGGTGCCGTGTCCCTGGTTGTGCCCACTGGGGGCCAGGTGGAGCCCTCCGCACAGCTCAAAGCTGTCCCCATTGTGCACAACCCGCCCCCGCCGGGGCCGGGCGGGAACGCAGGTGCCTTGAATGTCCGGGCCAGGGTCTAGGGTTTACACTGAATGAATCGAACATATATTCGAATAAAGGTGTGTTGTGGGCGTTATTGTCCGTCCCCGCGTGATAAAGGCGGGTGAGTCGTTGTTGTCGGTGCGGGTCTCCGGTACCGGTTGCGGCGGGGTTCCCGTCCCACGGATCCCGACGAGGCGGCGCGGTGGTTTGAAGAGATGCCCCACACCGGGATCGAAGGATTGCTCATTAAACGAAACGACCAACCATACGCCGGAGGGGTCCGGAACTGGTGGAAATTGAAGCACCGGGAAACCGTGGAGGTCGTCTGCGCGGCCGTCATCGGCCCGATACACATGCCCAGGGAGATCGTGGCCGGCCTTCCAATCGGAGGGAAGCTGCGCATCGTGGGCAGATCCGCCCCACTGACCACTGCCGCCAGCAGGGCCTTGGCCCGCTGGCTGCGCCCGGCAGCGCCACGGCATCCATGGCCGACAACGGTCAAAGGAACCTACCGGCACTTTCGGCTGCGTAACTCCCGACTTTGCTCAACATACGGAAACTCCCCTGGCCCTTTGGAAGCAACGGTCCGAGTCAGGGAAGGGGCTCCTGGAGAAGCCAGTACATGGCCTCATTGCGGGACGTGAAAAACCGAGTTGGACACGGGAGGGTCCGCCGCGCCATAGCGAAGTTAGCAATGACACGACTGACCGGGTTTGAGCCAAGCAGGGCAATCCGTGAAGCAGCGCACCGGACGCTGAAGACGGACTTGGCCCCGCGGGTCACCTCTTGGGTGTTCGTTATGTCGATCAACATCGGATACTCGGCACCATCGGCAACCTCATTGACCGTTGCCATCGCCGCATGTACATCAGCGGCCTCCAGAATAGTCCCTGGGTTCCACACAAGGTGAAGAACTCCCCCGGCGTCGAGTTCCACGGTGCCCTTGCCGCTGCCAACAGTTATTTGTTTCATCTTTTGCTCCCCCAGCATCTTGTGTAGCTAAGACTAACTGCCTGCTTGGAGGTGCGCAGTGAAACGACGAGTCAAAGGCGGAGCCTCATCGCCGATAATGCTCGTGAACGGATCCAGACTGTTAGCAGTGTCCCATTTCCTTCGAACTGAAACTGTCCCGGGGCTGCCACTCCCCCGACCTACCGGCCCTTGCTGGGCGTAATCTGCCTGTCCCACAAGTTGTTCCAAAACCGGCGTCTCGCTGACCACGTACGGAACTGACTTATGCAACGGTCCGAACGGTGACCTCAAGGTCCGGGACTGACTTGCTCCTTCGCTGGCCAAGGGTCCCTACTGACGTTCTGTCACACAAAGTGATCGCAGCATCGCCTGCGACACATAAATTAGATGACGGGTAAAGTGACACCATTGCTGGCTTCCTCGATTCCCGAGGCTGGTGTCATATAAGCGAACGTATAAATTACAAGAGGACCGACCTGCAGCGCGATGCGCTCCTGGCCGCCGGCATCGACGCGGACTCCTCTACGAAGACAGGACGTCCGGGAAGAAGGATGACCGCCACAGCTGGCCGCCCGCGTCAAGACTCAGCGCCACCGCGACATCCTGGTCGTCTGGAAACTGGACCGGCTCGGGCCGGGACCTGCGTCATCTCGTCAACATCGTCCACGACCTGACCGAACGCGGCATCGCACTCAAAGTCCTCACTGGCCGGGGCGCCGCCATCGACATCACCACCACCGCCGCGGCAAACTCGTCTTCGGAATCTTCGCCGCCCTCGCCGATGCAAGCCGCAGGTGTCTGTCCCCCCGCCCGTTGAAACACGTTTATCAGGGCAGGGATGGGCCCCGATACCTGGATGCGAGGGAAACGGCTCACAGCGGATCTTGGCCCGGAACCACTACAGGGCGTAATGCCATCACTCATGCCATAACCAACGCCATAACTCCCATTGGATTAAGCACTGTAAGAAAAGTGTGTTGCATTACTGGAAATGTGATGGTAGTCAAAACCACACTAATAGCCCGATGTCTTATTTGTTTAACTATGAATGTATCAATTGAATATGCAACTGTATGGCTCGCCATAAGTAAAGCTACAAGGCACGCCATAGACGCAATGTAGGTTCCACTATCAAGTCAAGCAGAGAGACAGGCAGGTAAAGCAGCGGCACTTCCTGTCCTTGCTCCTGCCAGCCTCCATGTTAGAAGACCAGCAGGTTGACCTACGGGGGCAACCATTGGACAAAAAGTGGACCAGCTAATGCGTGTCATTGCCTGATCTACCACCTGACTCCACATAGCGTGGAAGGTAGAGCGCCAAACACAGTAGGAGACAGCCACAATGGCACGATTGTTGCAAGCACCAGCCACTCAAAAAACGCATCAAACCCGAGCAATCGACCGCGTCGTTTCCCTCGCAAACGGCAAAGGCGGCGTGGGAAAGACAACCACAGCTGCAAACGTCGGCGGGTACGTGGCACTGGCCGGCTCGCGGGTCCTAATGGTTGACCTTGACCCACAAGGGGACCTCGCCAGAGAT
This sequence comes from Arthrobacter sp. ISL-72, assembly GCF_018613755.1. GTDB lineage: Bacteria > Actinomycetota > Actinomycetes > Actinomycetales > Micrococcaceae > Arthrobacter. The sequence goes on along the minus strand of NZ_JAGGPP010000002.1, from coordinate 49,921 downwards.
CTCGGCTACGACAAACAAACTGGACGCGAATTGTTCCAGGCACTCATCGCCGGTACCGCCCCTCTGATCCTTAGGGATGTGAGGGAAAATCTAGATGTAATCCCTGGCGGCCAGGACCTTGAAGACATTCAGGGTCTCATGGTGTCGCGGTCAGGCCGTTCCGACGCGGGCGATTTCGGCGACATGCTGTACTCCGTGTTGGCACCGCTTGCCGACGAATATGACCTTATTCTGATCGACACGCCGCCGGGGGAGCGGATCCTAGTCGAAGGCGCTTTTGCGATCTCCAGCGCTGTCGTCATTCCAACGAAATCTGACGACGCGAGCATTGATGGGGTTGAACGTATCGCCCGTCGATTCCTAGCTGTGAGAGACAGGAATCCTTCCCTTCAACTCGCCGGCGTCGTGCTGTTCGGTGTCGGCCCGCGTTCGCTGCGTCTAGAACGCAGCGTGCGCGAGACGCTGGCCGAGATGCTAGGCACGGTAGCCCCAGTCTTTGAGACTCGCATCCGCAATCTCGAAAGCGCCAGCGCTGATGCTCGAAAGAAGGGCCTCCTGTTCCATGAACTGGAGGGAGCTGTCACCGATGCACAAAAGAGCCGTCTGAAAGCGCTCAGGGCGGGGGAGAAGCCGGCGGACGGATTCTTCTCCCGGAATGCAGGTGGACTGGCGGAAGAATTCGAGCAGCTTACGGGCGAGATACTTTCCCGCTTGAACGAAATCGAAAGCGAGGGCCTTGCGTGAGCGGCAACCGACCGAGTCTTGCGGGCGCGTTCGCGCCAGTGGCACCCCGCGGCGCAAAACTGGAGGGCATGCTTGCCCCGAAGCGCAAGAAAATCCAAGAGGTACCGGCTGATGCCGAAACAACGCGTCCCATCGAACGGGCGTTGCTTGCCATTGCCACGGAACCATCCAGTGAACGTAAACACGTTGACGCCTCTGCATCATCCGACGTGCTTGGGGCAGAGCAGGGCACGGAAGAGCCATCCAAACCACAGAAGAGTGCAGCAAATGCCGCATCTTCGAGCCCGACCCAGCAAAAGTACAAAACGCCTGCAAACTCACGCAAGAAGGCTTCCGAGATGGTTCCAGGTGCACCACGCAATGTGGGTGTGTACTTGGCACCGGAACTATTGGTCGATGTTAAAGAGGCGGTTCACCGTCAGCGCATTACTTATGCCGATCTTCTACTGGATGCGTTCGACACATTGGATGAAGACGTCATAATCCGTGAATTTCGGTCTGAGAGCGTCCCGTCATCTTCTGGCATGCCCCGACGGGTACCCCGCCGCCGCGGCTCGGCCGGAATCCAGATCCAGGTACGCCTCGACGACGAGCAGATCGCCTGGCTCGATCAGAAAGTTGTCGAGTTCAGCGCACCCTCACGCAGCGCCCTCGTCGCGACGACCTACAAACTTCACCTCACAAAAGGGTAGGCATCTCGGCAGCAGCAACGTGGGGGAGTAGGGTGTTCAGCCCCGCCAATGCAGCGCTAGATACTGGAACCTGCATTATGGCTCGACATCCCATTGATCATATGGCGTCAGTTATGGCATGAACCGCCGGATCCGTGCCTAGTCAGCCGTTCAAACACCTCTCCCGCCGAATCTAGCGGGTTTGCTGTCGACCAGCGACGGGTTTCGCCTATGACCAGTACAGCCGCGCTTCACCCAGCCCTAGTGAACGCCATGTCAGCGAGGGCCCACTCATCCGGTGGGCCCTCAAATACCTCCCACGGATAGTCTTCCCCGGGGGAGAGGAGCTCGGCAATCGTGTTGGCGTTCTTGGAGAGCCATTCCTTCCAGAGGATCCGTTCAATGCGGTAGCGCTGTAGCTGAGCCGCGACGGCTTCGAGCACTCCGAAGTGCTCGGCTAGATCTTTCAACGAGGTCGTGGCCACCACCGACCAGGCCCGTGTGGTGTCCCGGACGATCATGTTCCAGGCGGCCATCACCTCGAGCGCTTCACTGACTGCGGTCCGGGACAGCTTGGTCAGCTTCACTATTTCCGCCGTCGACAGGCCGGGGGAGTGCTCAAGCGCCTCGTACACGAAAGCCGCCGGCAGCCCCAGTTCCCGGAATACAGGTCGAAGGGCGTGGATTTTCCCTTTCCGCCAGGCCAGGTCTTCGGCCGCGGCCTTCACGTCATCGGGAATGGTCAGCATGTAGAGATCTCCCTTGGTGCCGCGCCCATGTTCGACAAGCGTCACCAGTCCGGCGTTCTCACTGCGCAACGCCCTCAGATGGGACCCGACAGTAGTGTGGTCGAGCCCGGTGGCAACTGCAATCGACCTGTCGCCGAATTCAACGAACCGGGACGCCGTCATATGTGCAGCCTCCGCCAGTGACCGCAGCACCATTCTTCGTACCAGCCCGGTCCGTGAATCCGTGTAAGTGTGCTCTTTGAGCCGGAGGGCATTGCGCCAGGTTCTGATGTATCGGTGCTCGGCCCCGGGATTCGAGGTGGGGGTCCCTTGTATCCCGGGGGGCTGTGTATTTGGCGGGCTTGTGGGGGATATACGGGCATTGTTCTTTTCGTCCCTGGATCTTGGTTTTTTGCTCAGGTAGCTGACCGCATTCAGCCAGTCTCGGCGCAGGGCAGGGATCCTGTGCCGGGAGGTATACCGGGCATAGAAGGACGCCAGGCCAGGCCAGGTTCCCTGCATCATCCGGCGTTCCACATCGGTCAGTTCCATCCCGGCGGCGGCGGCCCCGGTGATGATTGCCTGGCGGGCCTCCGAGTCGGAGGCGTACCGGTTCGAGTCGTAGAGTCCGGTCTGTGCCATCAGCTGCATGACCCGGGACATCCGGCCGGCCGGGTGGGGGAGTGTAGGTGCTTCGAGCGACGACGGGGTGAACGCCTGCTCGAGCCGCAGGGCCCGGACGGCGCCGATCTCCCCAGCCAGGTCTACGTTCATGGCCGTCCACACGGACGTGGAGTTGGGTCGGCGGACGATGTCGTAGGCTTTGGAGAGCGACATGGCGAGTTCCTGGTAGCCGCCGCGCTTGTGCGGGGACCCGGGTGTGCGCATACAGCCGTGGAGGAGGTTCTGGTGCGGGGTCTTGTCCAGGGTCCGGTACCGGGTGCCCAGAGCCTCGACAAAATCACGCGCTTCAGAGAAAGTGACTCGACGCTCCAACGGGATGTAGACGTGGCGGCCGCCGTTGGGTGAGTAGTCCTCAATCCATCGGGCCCCGCAGTCGTGCAGCCAGGCTTGGAGGGCGCGGACGTCGGCTTCGACCCAGTCAGCACCTGCGATGGACGAGTCAAAGTCAAGGAATATCGCAGCGCACGTGCCATCCTTGCCGAAGATCCGGACCGCGGCAGGAAATGTGGGGAGCGCCTCAGTCAGGGCCCGTTCGTGCTTCTGCGGGTACGTCTTGCCGGCGTCCCGAGAGAGGCGAACTCGGGGCTGACCTGCGAGAAGAGGCGCCAAAGCAGCCCACGCCTGAGCGGGGCTATGCGTAGAGGATGGCCCGTGCGACACGCCAGCGCTGTATGTGGCTGGCAGCACGCGGGCGTGCTGTTGTACGATGATGCTGTTCCTGTCGAGGGAATGACTAAGGGCCGATCTTGCAGGATCGGTTTTGCAACACAAATGAAGTCCTGTGAAGGTCTTCCATCCGATCTACGATCTGTTTGCCGGCAAGCTTCCCGGATCGTGGATCTTCAGCTTCGAAGGCCCGCCTAGTGCGGGCCTTCTTCTGTTATGAGGCCATGCGGATCGGCAGTTCCTCCTGGTGCACGGAATGTTCAAGCAATGCTAGGTCTTCGCGCAGGGACCGGTCGACGGCAGAGGAAACGTAATCAGTGACAGTCATGCCTTTGGCGGCAGCGATCATCTGAACGTCCTCCGCAGTCTTAGCCTGCGTGCGGAAGCCAATGTATTTGCGTAGGCCCTTGCTGGGCCGTCCGCCTCCACGATTGATTACTGCGCTCATGGTCATGTCCTTTGAATCTCGCACAACCTGCGGTTGTGGCTGCTTCATCGCTGGTGCTACCTGAAGTCGACCCCTGTGAGGTTTCTGTTTACAGCTATCGACTGAGTCGAAATTAGCACTGCTTCCGGCGACACCCGGGGATTTGTTTACAGAAAACGGCCCCCGCGTGTCGCGGTCCACGTGCCCGAGGTCCGCGCGGATGCGTCGGCACGCCCATGGCGCACGCTCCTTTCGTAACCAGGGCTGGCCCGTTTTGTTCAGCCGTCAGGACTGAACGTAGAGGCCGCAGCAGCTTGTCACGCGGACTTCGCCGGTTACTGTCGGGTGCAATGACCGTGATCTGTGGCGTGTTTAGTTCCATGTGACAAGGCACCTTCGATCGATAACTGATACAAGTAGGAAGCGCCAGTATGGCCCTGCGCGGCGGGCACGTCGCACAGTCTGTAGTCTAGTCACGCATGTGTGAAACATGTGTGTCAAGTTTGTTCAGTGGAGATCTGATGCGAAAAAGTAGGGCAGGCAAGGGAAACCCCGACCTCCCCGGAAGAACACCGCAGGGCGCCGTCGACAAGCTCCAGCTTTCTAGCAAGGTGTCGTTTGACGTGCTCCTAGACGTAGTCGAGGCGACGCACGGCAAACCGATCGCTGTGCGGCTCGTGCCGAGCAGTACGATATCTGGTCTGTCCGGTCTTTGGCTTGAAACGGCTCTCAAGTCCCACATCTTGGTTCCGGAGAGTCACTCTGAACTGCATCGAATGCATGTCATCTGCCATGAGTTCGGCCATATCCTCCTCCAGCATGAAGGGTGCGACGGGCTCGCCGCGTCTATGCCGTCAATGTTCAGTCACGTAGGTCAGCAAAGCGGCATCCAGCGGATGCTCGCGCGGTCCCCCCAGTGGAATGACGTGGAAAAGGCCGCCGAGGAAGTGGCCTATCTCCTTTCCGGGTTTGTGCTGGACAAGCCGACAGTGCCAGGCAGTGACTTCGAAAGGGTTTTTGGATGACGTTGCTTCAGATATTGCCTGCTTTCATTCTTTGGTCGGTGGTCATAGCACGCATCATTGGCCTGCGGTTTGGATGGAAGCCCGGAATCCTCAAAGCGATGGTTCTAGTTTCGACTGGCACGACCCTGAACATAGACCTGGTCTACTTGGCCCTCGATGCCTGGCTGGGCAATCGGAACATTCTGAACTTGATTGTCCATGTCGCTTTGGGCCTTGGCATGACTGAATTGAGCCGGCTGGTTGTTGCTGCTACGGGTGCGTCAACCGCTCGCTGGCGTCTGCTGGTATTGATGGGGACGGCATTGGCGGCGGCGCAGGGTGCCCTGATGTTTTCGACCTCAACGCCTGGATCGGCCACTAATTTCACGGACGTTTTTGCAGGCGTCCCCGCTATCGCGTGGTACCAGGGATTGTTCTTCACATGGATTGGTCTCATCACCGCTTACACAGGAATCGAGTGCATGCGCCGCAACCGAGCCGGTGAAACAGCGTCTTTCCGCATGGGGTTCGACATCATCGCGGTCTCGTGTCTTTTCGGAGTTTTGGCCGTGGCCACCAAGCTACTGCTCGTGGTACAGGAAGTGGCTGGCGCCGAAAACAGTCTTTCGGATGCCGCCTACGTCGGATATCGCGTGCTGATCGCTCTTACCTTGCTCGGATTCGCTGTCGGCTTTGGACTCCCTGCGTACGGTCGTGCCCGGCAACAGTGGGCTGATCGGGTGCAACGCCGCAACGCACTGATGAGGCTTCAGCCGATTGTGAGCAGGTTGCGTGATACCGATGCAGGCCAACGTGCCGGGGAAGCTGCTGCTCTAAGCCTGCGGCCCAGAACCTCCAAGGATCAGCTTTACCGCTGGGTAATTTTTGTTGACGATATCCGGGTTGCAAGTCCGGAGCTTCTGTCAGCTGACGAAATTGAGTTACTAGACGATATTGAGGCAGGATTTGCAGAACCAGGCCCGCTTGGCGCCCCGGTCCCGACTGGCAGCTAGCTTTTCGAAGATATTCACACCAGCCGGTGTCCTGCTGGTGGTCATTGTCCTCGCTGGCACAAAGGCTGGACTCGGAGTTTTAGGCGTTACAGTCCTTGCCGTCACCGTCATTGTCATTCCTGGACTGACGTACAAGAAATTTCCGGTTGTAGCTGGAAAGTTCGATCTGCCCACGAATTTGCGAACAAAGATCGTAACTATACTGACTCTTGTGGGTGCATTGGCTTGTGTTTTGCTGAGTGTCCCGACGCCAGTTCCAGCAACAGTCATAGGACTCTTCGCAGGCAACGCGGGACTGGCGTTGGCTCGCCGGTGGCTGAATGCCTCAGCGCATGTGTCTGTCCTGACGTTCGCTGTTCTTTGGGGGACGGTGGCATTCGGTCCGGCCTTTGCTTGGCTGTTGGTACTATCACCGATGATGCTGGTGAGCAGAACTGTCCTCGGGGAACATTCGTGGGACGAAGCGCTGGCGGGCGCATTGATTGGAATAGTCACCTTCGGCTGTTTCGTTGGAGCTAACAATTGGAGCTGGATCACTTGAGCGATTTTGATCTGTCGCCTCAGCGGGCCACGGGGATCCGCCGAGCCGAAACGCTCGCAAGGAAGATCAATCTCCTGCTGGACGTGATCATGTCTGATACCGGCAAACCGTTTGACTACGCCGCCATTCGTGATGGCGCCCAAAAGTTCGGCTACTACCTTTCGCGGACAAGGTGGCAGCTACTCAAGTCCGGAAAAGAGCAAGTGGTTCCCGATGAAGCACTCCGGGCAATAGCCTCCGTATTCGACGTTGATCCCGAGTACCTCATCCAGGAGGGCGGCAAGCTACCAGAACGCGTGGAGGCCGAGCTAGAACTCATCCGAAGCCTGAGACGTGCTGAGGTGCGTAATTTCGCCGCCCGTGCTCTCGGTCCTGTGGATCCTGAAGCGCTAAAGGCGATTGCCAAAATTCTGGACGAGGACGTCTAGCCTGCCCTCCCGGAGCCTCACTACAAGTTGACAGAATTCGTCACACTGCTATCGTCTTACGTGTACTCACACATGCGTGACACATGAATGAACCAGTCAGTGGACGGAAAATGAACCAGCCTAACGCAGAACAGCGGCTCTGGACGCTCGGGGAATCAGCTCGAGGCTTTACCCGCCTGACCTTGGGGGCCAGCCAGGTATCAGCCTCGTGCTCGGACGTACTTGATGATCAATTCCAGAAGGTAGTCCGCCCTGATCTGATTCAAGGAATAGGTCAAAGCACGAGTAGAGCGCTCCTCCGGTGGGAGGTTGACTGCAACCACTCCGGTAGCTTCGAGTTTACTGAGGCTCTGCACCATGAGGGCGTGCTTTACCCCCGTAGCCTGCTCCAGCTGGTAGCGCATTGATGGCCCGGCAACCCGAAGGTGCCTCACAATCTGCATCCGAACTGGAGTTCCGTAGGCAATAGCCGCCGCATCCAGATCGTCTGACCATGAAGCATCCACTGGGCGAACGGTCTTAGGCATGTCGTCAATTGTGCCGAACCTTGCTGCCGTTTACGAACTCTTTTGCAAAAACTTACTACTTTAAGTAGATGGCTAGATACTATAAATGCGTAAGAACAGCGCTGAGGAGATTGCAGAAATTGGGAACTGGACGATTGGGAACGGAATGAAGCCGACCGGATTCATGCTCGGCGCCGCAGTGACGGTGCCGGCAGTGGTCCTCGGTTTGATTGTTTTGATGGCCCTTTTCTTGGGATCAACACCTGCAGAGGCCGACTGCGGTTCGACCAAAGGCTCGGTGCAGGTCAAAGAACCGCCCATTATTCCTGGCTATTCGGACGAGCAGCGGTTTAATGCTGCGGTCATCATCAACGCGGGTAAGAGCTTGAATCTGCCGTTGAAGGGACAGATGGTTAGCGTCATGGTGGCGCTGGGGGAGTCCGGTTTGAAAGTGCTGGACCGGGGCGACGCTGCCGGGCATGATTCCCGTGGCCTGTTTCAGCAACGGGACAACGGCGCGTGGGGGACTCTTGCGGACCGCATGGACCCGGCCATCAGTGCGGGAAACTTCGTCCGGGCTTTGCAGAAAATCGATGGCTGGGAGCAACTGGAGCCAACGATTGCGGCCAGCCGGGTACAGCGGAATGCGGATCCGTATCATTACCAGCGTTATTGGCAGCCTGCTTCGGAGCTGGTTGTCGCCCTCGCTGAGGTCCAGGTTGGGGCCAGCCAGGGCTGCGCGGTTCCCGGCCAGCCCGGCACGGGCGATGATCTGCCCTGGGCACGTTCGGTGATCTACCAGCCGAGCCCTTTGGGCATGTTCAACCGGGAGTGTGTGGATTTCGCCCTGTGGCGGGTGAACCAGCAGCTCGGCAGCACCGCAGCCCCGTACAAGATCCAGAACCGTACCTTCCGCCCCGACGGGATCAACCTCGGTTCTGCGTTGTCCTGGCGGGATGGCTGGAACGCCCGCGGATGGCCCACCGGTTCGGCACCGCGTGTCGGCGCGGTGGTCTGGTACGCCCCTGGCGCCGGGGGAGCGGATCCCATTTACGGCCACGTCGCTGTGGTGAAGGCCGTCAATGCCGACGGCAGCTGTTTGGAGGAGGGTTACAACGGCAACCCGGCCCCGGAGGACCACATGTACTACACGCGGACCGTGAACAACGCGGTGCCCAGCGCGTTCCTGTACGTGCCGGGCGCGGAGGAGAAGAAGTGAAACGATCCCTGCTGGCCGCCATTGCCGCCGTGCTCCTGTGCACCGCGTGCGCCCCGACAGCACCCACCGGGCCAGTCTCATCATCGGCCACGGCTTCGGTAAGCCCGACCGCTCCGGCGTCGCTGAGCGCTGGTGGCAGGTCCCAGGCCCCGGACGGGACCGTCCCGCCGACATCGGGCATCGCCTGGGATGAAGAGAGCAAAACGGAAGCAGCCGGCGTCGCGAGCCGGGCCATGGCTGATTATGCCCGCCCGGGGACAGAAGCCACACGGTGGGCCAATGACTTTGCCCGTTGGCTTACCCCGCAGGCCACGGCCGACTATTCCATGGTGGACCCGGCCAACGTTCCTGTCTCGCGCGTGACGGGCCCGGCAACGCTGGCCGTGGACGAATCCAACGGCTACGGCGTCACGGTAACGGTCCCGACCGATGTCGGCCCCTACGCCGTCCAGCTGCTGCGCACCTCCGCTGAATCCACTTGGAAGGTCAACCGGCTGACGCCGCCGGCTTCCTGATAACCGACACACCTACTCACGAAAAGGAAGAAGCCCATGGGTCTGAACGCGACAGAGGTACTGGCTTTCCCCAAGATCCAGGCCATCGTCCGTGACAACGGCACCGCCGAAGTCGTGGTTGCCGGTAACTCCCGCGCCGTGGCACCGGCTGGATCCCTGCAGCAGCTCCGGGAGAACGCCCTGGCCATCGTGCTCGGGGAAGCCAAGACGCTAAACCGGCCCGTCCGCGTGGCCATAGATGACCCCGAAGGCCACGGGGAACTCCTCGTCAGCCCCGACGGCTCCAAAGAATCCGTCAGCTACACGCCGAAGCCGGCACGCCGCCGGGCGGAAGTTCCTGCGACCACCACGCCCGCCGCGGCGGCCGTGATCGACTCCGCGCCCGTCGAAACTGCCCAGCCACAGACGGCCCCGGTTCATCCGGAGCCGGTCGGTGAACACCCCGCCTCCTCCACGACAGGAATGAGAATGCCTTCCACCCACGAAACAGCTACAGCGGTATCTGCGGTGGAGGGCACCCCGAGGCGGCGGAGCCTGAAAGAAACGTCGTTCCTGGTCAGCGCCCCGGTGCTGGAACCGGCCACCCGGGGATGGCGCGGAACCCTGACGCGGCTGGGTTTCCGCACGGATCCCTCGGCCGGGGAGATGGCGGAGCGTGAGGACATCCGCACGGTCAGCCAGCACTGGCCAGGCCCGCGCACGATCGCCGTGGTGAACCGCAAGGGCGGGGCGAACAAGACCCCCACCGTGGTGATGCTTTCGGCGGTCCTCGCCCGCTACAGCGGCGCGGCCACGGTCGCCTGGGACAACAACGAATCCCAGGGCACCCTCGGGTGGCGCACCGAAAAAGGTGCCCACGACAGGAGTGTCCTGGACCTGATCGACTCGTCCCGGTCGCTGCTCTCGCCGTCCACGAACGCCGCCGAAATCGCCAAGTTCGTCCACCACCAGACGGCGGATAAGTTCGACGTCCTCCGCTCGGACGGGAACGAAGAGGGCGACCACGAAGTGACCGCCGAAGAGGTGGACATCGCCCACCAAGTCCTCACCCGCTACTACCGACTGGTCGTGATGGACTCCGGAAACACGGCCCGGGCGGCGAACTGGCGACGGATGATCGACCACACCAACCAGCTCGTCGTTCCCGTCACCGCCATTGAAGACCGCGCCGAGGCAGCACGGCTGACACTGCAGACCCTCGAGTCCCGGGGCGGGCACGAGGCGGAGCTGGCCCGCAACGCCGTCGTCATCGTCTCCGAATCCACCGACGCCAAACGCAGCATGAGCGGAGATGCGCTGAAGCGGGCCAAGGACGAAGCGCAACGGATCGCGGACGGCTTCGCCCCGTACGTCCGGGCAGTCGTGCGGATCCCGTACGACCCGGCCCTGGTCAACGGCCCCATCCGCTACGAGGTCCTGCGGCCGGCCACGCAGCGGGCGTGGCTGGCGGCCGCAGCCGCCGTCGCCAGCGGCTTCTAACTCCTCCGCACGAAACAACCATTCCGAAGGGAGGAACCATGCAACAGACCCAGAACCCCTGGATTACCAGCCCGGCCGCGGGTGACGCATCGGACAACGTGGCTGCGGAGGTCCATCTGCCGCCCACAGCAAAGATCGACGCGCCGTTGCTGGGGATCGTGGAGCCGGACTGGGCTGACCGGCTCGGCCGCCGCACGGTGAGCGGCACCGCCTCGTTGTGGGTCACTGGTGTTCATGGGGGAGCGGGCGAGAGCCGCCTGGCCAGCCTTCTGGACGGCGCCCGCGCCACAGACCATGCATGGCCAGTTCACGACGACGCCTACGGCAAGCTACCCGTGCTGCTCGCGTGCCGGTCGGACATGCGGGGATTACAGGCCGCCCGGAGCGCCCTCATTCAGTGGGCATCCGGTGCCGCACCGGCCGTTGAACTGCTCGGCCTCGCGGTCCTGGCGGACGCCCCCGGAAAACTCCCAAAGCCTTTGCGGGAGTTCGCTGCCCTGGTCGGCGGGGGCGCCCCCAGGCTATGGATGCTCCCTTGGGTTGAATCCTGGCGGCTGGGAGACTCCACGGCCAGCCAGCCGGGGCACGACTATCAGCGCTTCGCAACTGATCTCGCAGCACTCACCAACTAACCCAGCCACAACGGCTTTACCCTTCGAAAGGTCTCATCATGCAGAACATCATTTCCCGCTTTCCCCTCAGCGTTATCCCGGACCCGACGCCCACTGTCCCCGAACAGGCCAAGGGACTTTTGACTGTTTTGAACTGGGCCTCGGGTATCGGCCTGATCCTCGGCGTCCTGGGTGTGATCATCGTCGGCATCGGCATGGTCATCCAGCTGCGCCGCGGAGAGGGCGGCGAGTCCATCGGCAAGCTCGGCTGGGTCCTGGCCGGCTGCATCATCATCACCGGCGCCTCGGGCATCGTCCGCGCATTCGTCTAAAACCCGACCATCGGAGGTTCATCATGAGCGAATCCACCCAAAGCACGACCGAACAGCATCCGTTCACCAAGCCCGGATTCATCATTTCGGCCGCCCTAGTGGTTGCACTGATTGCTGCCGTCATCGTGATTTTCTTCGTTCCGAAGAGTGACAGCACTGCTCAGCCAGGCCCGGCTTCGGCGTCGGAAAGCGCCTCGGCAGCGGCCACGGAATCTTCGGACGCCGCGGGGAAAAGCGTCTGCGGTCTCCCCTCAAGCACGGAGACGGCCCTGGGAACGGCACCTAAAGCCAAGTGGGAGCTAGTCGGCAAAATGGCCGCTCCCGCCGATCCCCAAACGTTTGGACCGGGAGTAATGGACGGAGACGGTTTCCGTTCCTGCTTCGCTAATTCCCCCACCGGCGCGCTCTACGCGGCCGCCAACATGATCGCCCTTGGCTCTTCCCCGGCGCAGGACGAGTTCAAGCTCGCCGACAGACTCCTGGTCCCGGGTCCCGGGCGTGACGCGGCTATGAAAGAAGCTAAAACGAGGACTTCGTCCCCGGGAGACGGTCAGACCGCTCAGCTCAGCGGCTTCCTCCTCAAGTCCTACAGCCCGGCCGAGGCAGACGTCGATCTGGCCATCAAACTCCCGAACGGCGCGTTCGCACACTCAGTCCTGTCGCTTCGTTGGGTGGCCGGGGATTGGAAAGTAAAGGCGTCCGATGACGGCCAGATATTCAACGGTATCGCCCAGCTCAGTGATCTGAGCGGCTTCATACTCTGGTCCGGAGTCTGACGTGGAGTGCACCTTGGGGGACATGCAGTGCGTGGCGGGCAACCTCGCCACCGCAGCAGTCAACGACGCCACAACGAACCTGGCGAAGTCAATCATGGAGGGCATGAGCCAGATGGTGACCACGTTGTCCAGCTTCTGGGTGAGCATGCCGACGACCAATCTCGCGAGCGAGGACGGGACGACGCCGAGCCCTATCGTGGGCTTCATCAATTCCGAACTCGGCTATTGGACCTTGGCGCTGGCTGTCCTGTCGGTCATTCTCGGCGGGACCCGGATGATCTGGGAGCAGCGCGGGGCACCGTTGAAAGACCTGCTCCGCTCCCTCCTGACCCTCACGCTGGTGTCAGGTCTCGGACTGGGTGTCATTTCCATTCTGGTGATCGCGGCCGATGAGTTCTCGGCCTCGATCATCGATCAAGCCACGGACGGGAAGGGCTTCGCCGAAGCCATGACCATCCTGGTCATGACCAACCAGTCGGGCACTGCGGTGTTCATCCTGATCATCCTCGGACTGATCGGCCTGATCGCCTCGCTGGTGCAGATCGTCCTCATGGTCGTCCGGAGCGGCATGCTGGTGATCCTGGCCGGGATCCTGCCCACGACAGCGGCGTTCACCAACACGGAAATGGGTCGTCAGTGGTTCCAGAAGGCCGTGGGCTGGACCATCGCCTTTGTCCTCTATAAGCCCGCGGCCGCCATCGTCTATGCCGTGGCCTTCAAGCTCATGGGGTCCTCTACCGGCGGTGACGCGCTGTTGGGATCCATCACCGGTTTCGCGTTGATGGTGGTGGCGTTGCTAGCGCTGCCGGCGCTGATGCGGTTTGTCACTCCCATGGTCGGTGCTGTCGCTTCGGGCCCCGGCGGGGGAGCGGCAGCAATGGTGGGCGCCGCTGCGGCCGGGGCCGTCTCGCTGGGTCGCAACGGGGGCGGACGGGGTAACGCCTCACCGACTCCGCCCACCCAGCAGCCGCGGGCAGGCAATAACCCCGAGGGCAGCCAGCGGCCCGGCGGGAAGACTGGCGGCAACGCCAAGCCGGCACCGGCCAGGCAAGGCCCGTCCGGTCCGGGTGGTCCCGGTGCAGGAACGACCGGCGGAGCCGCCGCGGCTGCCAGCAATTCGGGAGCCGGTGCGGCAGCGAAGGCAGCAGGCCCGATGGGCATGGCCGCCGCTGCAGGTGTCCAGGTAGCTTCACGGGCCTCTCAGGCCGCACAACAGACCGCGCAGGACTCAACCGGGGAGGGCCCCAGTGGCAGCAATTGACACCGAGTACAAGGAACCGTCCTACGGCAACTGGCGGGTGCCCCGGTCCGCGGGGTTGGGCAGCCTAGGCGCGATCGAGACCGGAATCGTGATGGTCGGTCTGCTGGCCGGCATCATCACCTTCGCCATCGGGGGTCTTCTGCCCGGACTTGGCGTGCTCGTGGCAGCCGGTCAGCTGGTCCTGCTGCTGTCGCTCAAGGACAAACACGGCCAATCCATCGTTGACCGGTTCGCAACGCGGTTGAATTTCCGCCTCTCCCGCTCGGCGGGCACGAACCTCTACCGCTCCGGCCCTCTGGGTGTCACGGAGTGGGGAATGTACCAGCTGCCGGGCCTGGCGGCTAAGTCCCGGCTGTATGAGTTCAACGACTCCTACAACCGCCCCTTCGCCATGCTCCATGTCCCCACCACCAGCCATTTCACTGTGGTCTTCTCCACTGAACCCGACGGGGCGTCCCTGGTAGACCCGGAACAGGTTGATGCGTGGGTGGCGAACTGGGGCGGCTGGCTCGCCGGCCTCGGTGATGAGGCAGGGCTGGAAGCTGCCGCGGTGACCGTGGAGACCGCTCCGGACTCCGGCTACCGGCTGCGGAACGAAGTCGAGATGAACATCCACCCGGACGCGCCGGAGGCAGCCAAGGCGATCCTCCGCGAGGTCGTCCGCACCTACCCGGAGGGCTCGGCCACTGTCCGGGCCTGGGTGTCCCTGACCTTCAGCGCTTCCCTGCGCGCAGGTTCGCGGAAACGCGTGCCAGAGGACGTTGCCCGCGACCTGGCGTCCCGGCTCCCGGGACTGGGTGCCCGGCTGCAGTCGACCGGGGCAGGGATCGCCCGGCCCATGTCGGCCCAGGAACTCTGCGAAGTCGTCCGGATCGCTTACGACCCGCCGGCGGCCCTGATCATTGATGAAGCGCACGCCGCCGGCTCCCCGGTGGCCCTGACCTGGGGTGAGGTTGGCCCGACCGCGACGCAGGCCGGCTGGGATGACTACCGGCACGACAGTGCGTTCTCCGTTTCCTGGACCATGACGGGCGCCCCTCGTGGTTCGGTGAACTCCTCCGTTCTGTCCCGCCTGCTGGCCCCGCACGGGGACATAGACCGTAAACGCGTGTCCCTGCTCTACCGTCCGATGGACTCGGCCCGGGCGGCCGCCGTGGTCGAACGGGACCAGAACAACGCCAACGTCCGCATCAGCTCGGGGAACCGGCCGTCCGCCCGTGCCCTGGTCGATGCCCGTTCCGCCGCGCAGACCGCGCAGGAAGAAGCGCAGGGCGCCGGACTGGTGAACTTCGGCATGGTCGTCACCGCCACCGTCACCGACGTGGACCGGCTGGCCGACGCGGTCGCCGCCATCGAACAGACCTCGGGCACCGCCCGCGTGCTGCTGCGCCGATCCTACGGCTCCCAGGACACCGCCTTCGCAGCATCCCTGCCCTTGGGACTGGTGCTGCCCAAGCACATTCTTCTGCCCAGCGAAATCAGGGAGGCACTGTAAATGGCCCGCCTCAAGCTCCTGTCGACGGAGACTGCAAAAACAGTAATGACTGCATTAGGCGCCAAGGGCGTCCCGGTGAAGCCCGGGAAACCCGCCACGGTCCGTGATCGTGTTCCTGGCTCACGTGGCTGGGGCGGGCGCGGGGGAGGGGCTGCAGCGCTTGTCCCAGCCGTGCGCGAATACCGTGGCACGACGGTGCAGGTCTGTGGTTTGTGGCCGTTTTCCTCCGGCACGTCCTCACCCATGATCGGTGTGCCGTTGGGCCGGCATGAGGAAACGCAGGCCACGGTTTGCTGTGATCCGATCAGCTGGTTCCAGCGCGCGCACCTGATTTCCAACCCCTCTGCGTTCCTCCTCGGCAAGCCCGGCCTGGGGAAGTCCACGCTCGTGCGCCGCATGATGCTCGGCCTCTCCGGCCAGGGCGTTCATCCGCTCGTTCTCGGCGACCTGAAGGGCGAGCACGTAGATGCTGTCGAAGCCCTGGGCGGGCAGGTCATTAGGCTTGGTCGCGGCCGCGGGTACCTGAACATCCTCGACCCGGGCGAAGCAGTCGAGGTCGCCCAGCTCCTCGAGGAACGGGGGCACCATGAAGCCGCCGTCCGGATCCGGGCGGACGCCCACGGCCGCCGGCTGAACATGGTCGTCTCCCTGATTACGATCAGTCGGAACAACCCTCCGACGGATCAGGAACAGACGATCCTGGACCGTGCCCTGCGTGTCCTCGATGACACCTTCGTCGGTGTTCCGGTCCTGAAAGACCTGCTCGACGTCATCACGGCCGCCCCGGACGAGCTGCGCCAGGTCGCACTGGACCGCGGCGACATGAACGTCTACCTGCAGGAGACGCGGGCGCTTGAGGCCACGCTGCTGGGGCTGACCGGCGGTGGCAAGCTCGGCGAAATTTTCTCCCGACACACGACGAATCCGATGAGGCGGGACCGGGCGGTCGTCTTCGATGTCTCCAGTATCGACGAGACCGAAACGGACCTGCAGGCAGCTGTGCTGCTGGCGTGCTGGTCCTACGGCTTCGGCACCGTCAACGTCGCCAACGCTCTCGCCGACGCCGGTCTGGAACCGCGCCGGAACTATCTTGTCGTCCTGGATGAACTCTGGCGGGCACTGCGGGCCGGCAAGGGCATGGTAGACCGGGTGGACGCCCTCACCCGGCTAAACCGCTCCGTCGGTGTCGGGCAGGTCATGATCTCCCACACGATGTCCGACCTGCTGGCCCTCCCGGCGGAGGAAGACCGGATGAAGGCCCGCGGCTTCGTCGAACGCTCCGGCATGGTCATCTGCGGCGGCCTGCCCGCCTCCGAGATGCCCCTGCTGACCGCCGCCATTCCGCTGTCGCGGCAGGAACAGCAGAAGCTCATCTCATGGCAGGACCCGCCCGCGTGGGACTCACGCGGCGGCGACGTCGAACCCCCGGGCCGGGGGAAGTTCCTCATTAAGGTCGGCGGCCGTCCCGGCATCCCCGTCCAGATCGGGCTGACCACTATCGAGGCGTCCCTGAACGATACGAACAAGCGCTGGCATGCCCCGGCAGAATCCCTGCTGGAAGCGGCAGCTCCGATACATGGGGAAGAAGGTGCGGCATGAGCGCACCCAACCGTAAAGGCACCGGCCTGGACGATGCGCTGGAGATCTGGCTGGCCATCGGCTCAGCTGCCGTCATTGGGGGCGGCAGCTGGGTCTCGGCCCACCTCGGATCCTGGCTGGCCGGCATTGCCGCGCCCCCCGCGCACCCGATTTATCTGATCGCCGGACTCGTGAAGGGCAAGGTGCCGTGGCCGGTCCAGTCGACCGTCGTGGCGGCCGTGATGGCGACACTGCTGCTTGCCGGCGTCATCCTGGTCCTCGTTATCCGGGCCAAGGGTGCGAGCAAGCGTGCCAGGGTGGACAAGGCCGCACGCTACCTCGGCCGCGGCAAATCCTTGGCAGCATTCTCCGAACCTGGCGCCAAAGCCACCGCCGAACGCCTCGGCGTCACCGGGTCCCCGGGAATCCCTGTGGGCCGTGTGGTCTCTACCGGGCAGAAGTTCATCCAGCCATGGGAGGACCTGAGCATCGACATCTGGGGCCCGCGGACCGGTAAGTCCACATCCCGGGTCATACCTGCCATCCTGGATGCCCCGGGCGCGGTGGTGTCCACCTCGAACAAGCGCGACGTCGTGGACGGCACCCGCAGCGTCCGGGCCGGAGTCGCTCCGGTGTGGGTTTTTGATCCGCAGAAGATCGCCCAGGAGGAACCCTCCTGGTGGTGGAACCCGTTGTCCTACGTCACGGACGAAGAAAAGGCATACAAACTCACCCAGCACTTCGCTGCCGGTTCGCGTACGCCAGGGTCCAAACCGGACGCCTACTTCGACCCGAAGGCCGAAGACATTCTCTCCTCATACTTCCTCGCGGCCGCGCTGGGGGAGCTGCCCATCACGCAGGTGTATCTGTGGGTCACGGAGCAGGTCAGCCGCACCCCGATCGAGATCCTGAAGGAACACGGCTACGAGCTGCAGTACAAGGGCCTGGAATCGACGCTGAAGCTGGCCGATAAGCAGCGGGACGGTATTTTCGGGACCGCCGAAAAGATGGTTCAGTGCCTCAAAAGCAGGAACACGCTGCGTTGGGTCGCACCAGAGGCCGGGGCAACCGTGGCCACAGACCCCCGCCGCCAGTTCAACCCCAATGACTTCGCCCACTCCCGGGAGACGATCTACATACTCTCCAAGGAAGGCGCGGGCTCGGCCGCGCCGCTGACGACAGCCCTCACCGTCGCCATGGCCGAGGCGATGGAGGAACGTGCCGAGCGTCGTGGCGGCCGCCTGGACCTGCCTGCACTGTTCGCCCTGGACGAGCTCGCCAACGTTGTCCGCTGGGCCGGCTTGCCGGACCAGTTCAGCCACTACGGCTCCAAAGGCCTGATCGTGATGGCGATCCTGCAGTCCTGGTCCCAGGGAGTCGAACTGTGGGGAGAGGCGAACATGCGCAAAATCTGGTCGGCAGCGAACATCAAGGTCTATGGCGGCGGTGTCGCCGAAGACGGTTTCCTCCGGGCCCTTTCGGACCTGATCGGGGACTACAGCTACACCAACGTCTCCATCTCCTCGGGCAAGTCCGGGCGCAGCCGCTCACGCCAAGAGGGCAAGGAACGAATCTTCGATGTCTCCAACCTCGCGGAGCTCGACCGCGGCCGCGCCGTCGTCCTCGCTTCCGGGGCACCCGCCACGCTCGTCCGCACGCTGCCCTGGTACACCGGCCCGCACAAGGAAGCAGTGGAGGCCTCCATCAAGGCAAACAGCCCGAGCCGCGAAGATGACGATGCGCTGGTTCCCGCCGGTGAAGCCGCGGTCGCCAATCCGTGGATCGCCACGTAGGAGAAAGACATGCCAGAGGAAATCGGGCTATTTGCTGAAACCGGCAACGACATGGCCCACACGTACGAGGCCTCTGCAGCCGGGCCGGCAGCAGCGCCTCAGCTGGTCTTCGGCTCGGCCGAGGAGTTCCTGCACGAACAGCTGCTGCCCACCTACGTCCGCGACGTCGATGACAGGAGCGCCAAATGGTGCATGGAATGGTACTTCCACCCCGAAGCCGTCTCGCGGGTAGAAGCCCTATGGCGGGCATGGGAGCACCTGCGCCTCGACGGCGCCACAGGGATCAGCGTCTGGTGGCGCGACCACGCAGACCACCACATGCGCGTACTGCTGGACCCCCAAGGTCCCTTCTTCAACTGCGACAAATCAGGCCACCGCGACCCCGCCCACCTGGAGCCAAAACGTGCACCGGCAGGGTGGTTCCCGGATGTACGACTCCATAGTTAGCTGTTGAGAAGCGAGTAGGGGCGGTCCAAATGGACCACCTACTGCGTTGTCGCTAACTACGCTGCAGCATCTCTCTCCCAGATGGACACCATCCGATGCCCAGGGGCCAAAGGACTTGTGTCACGGGTACTGCACGGAAGAGACTGCCGCTTCCCTATCGCCAGCGTGCCGGGCCATGGATTTGGTGGCAATGTATTTCCGGCCAGGCACAACCGGGCCGCGCAGCTCTGCGTCAGGTTTGAAGACCACGTGGACCCGGCTTCTCGGCAGAACTTCCCGCCGCACAGGAACCCTCGATGAATCCCGCCGCGAGAGCAACAGCAGACAAGTCGGCGCCTTGGCCGGACGCTGGGGGAGCTTCAAGTCATTGATCCCGCCTGAGGAAGAAACGACAAGGTGGTCAGCACCATCCAGGCCGCCATCGCTGACCGCCACACGGATAGACGCGGGCATCGGTGAGAATACACCGTGCCGTCCTCAGACGAGGGCGGGGTAGCTGGTCAATATGTAGTCCGCGACGGCCGTTCGGTTCGGGATTAAAGCGGATTCCCATGACTCCCCAGAACGTCCCCCTCGGCTCCGGGCACGGTGCCGCGGACGCGGCACCAGCTGGTGTAGAGACCGTACAAAGGATCCGGCCCGAGTGTAAACACGGGACACTGCTCTCAGGTCGTGGCTTCTTTGAGGAACTGGTCGAACTCTGTATCTGCCATGGGTGGCTCTTTCCGCACGTGCCTACAGCGCTGGCCGTCCTGCTACAGCGGCTACATCACGGGCGCTGCACAGGGCGCCGGAACGGGCGGTTCAAACTCTGTTCGTGGCCGCCGGGGTGACGGATTGGTCGGCCACCCAAAAATTTACGGCCGCCCGGCCCTGCCGGCAGGAAGCTCCCCTGGTGGCTTCGTTCAAGGAGCGGGTACCGCGGGTACCGGTCGTTTGCGTGACCGCTTCGGCTTCCGGACTGTGCCGCCTTTCACGGGCAATCCTCAGGGTTCTCTGTGCATAATTGTCGCGAAGCTCCGGTCAACCGCTATTTGACGGGAGCTTCGCCAATTCCACAACACGGATGCCGGGCGGCAAGACTCTTGGCAGCCGGCCTGATGGAAGCGGCCGGCCGCGGCAAAGTCGCCTCGCCTGTTTCCGCCATCCCGCCTTCAATGCCGCGAGCCGGGGCAACCCCGCAACGGGAGCAGAGAAGTCCCCGACCGATGGGCGCAGTAGCTGTCCACCACCCACTCGTCTGATCGACCAGATCGAATCGCGGCGATTAATGGATCGCTATTTACCGAATTAGGCAATACCTATGCCGGATTTACTCCCCGGCCACGGGTGATAACCTATTCCGCATGGCAAAACGAGTAATAACAACGCTTGAAGATGATCTCGACGGTTCTGAAGCGAATGAAACAATCACTTTCTCTCTCGACGGCGCTGAATATGAGATTGATCTCAATAATTCCCACGCCAACGAACTACGTGCGGCAATGAACAAATACGTATCCGTTGCACGCCGATCGACCGGGCGTGCCAGATCGGCACGACGGCCCGGCCCCGGCGGTAACGACACCAAAGCCGTCCGCGCCTGGGCGCTGGAGAACGGCCTTCCCGTCAGCACCCGGGGCCGAATCCAGGCTGACGTGTTGGAGCGCTACGCGGCCGCACATTAGCGAAGTAATGCCGGGAATCGCTGCCCTAATGGTTTCCGCTGAATCAGAGCGGCTTTGCCGTTGTAATCCGAATAAACAGAATTTAAGCAAAGGCAAGGATTGGACGATCGGCCGGATCTAAGGTCATCTCGCCGGCCAGATTCCCGGAAAATTGCAGGAACACATCAAGGGGCCGATCAAGTTATCGCCAAGCAGTACGAGTTGGCTCCCGGACTGCCGGCGCGCAATGGGCCGTTCGAAGGCTGGCCGTGCCAAGTCGGTGTCCTCGCAGCCTTGCCTCGCGTTGTTCGGGGCCGCACCGCTACGACTGGACAGACCAGTGACGATCTCGTGTTCCAGTGCGGTCACCGCACCCATGCTGGACCGCTCTTGATGCCTACCGTCGTCGCCGCTCGTGGTCGTCCAGCCTGCTCGGAGCGCGACGATGTGACTCCAACTCACTTGTCCAGACGGTGTCTGGACAAGTGAGTCCGGGCCAGCGACGAATATCCGCTATCTCACCTCGCGGTGACCTCAGACGTCACTTTCGTAGGATCCATTGCGGCGGGCAACGCCGATAAGAACCCATATGTTACGTCCTCGCCCGCTGAAGGCGTCAGGGTCTGGCTTGTGCCCGCAGGTGTTGGCGCAGGCCAGGGATTGCGAAGTCGACCCTTCCGTGGGCGGTAGATTCTATAAGGCCGGCCGCCAGCAGTCTCGAGCGGTAGTTTGCTATGAGATTTGTCCTGGCTCCGATGCGTCGCCCGATGTCTCCGGCAATGGACGGTCCGTCGTCCTCTGCCATTGCGTGAAGGAAGTCCAGGTCTTTGGGGGAGGCAGTGGCGAGGGCTGCTTCGATGACGGTGCGTGCATTGCGCCGGTTCGCCGCCTCGATGGCGCGTTCGACTGTTTCGGGAGTGAGGTTGCCATGGTTGGTTTCGGCTTCCTTCCAGAGGAAGTATCCGACCAGTTGGATGAGGAAGGGGTAGCCTCTTGTCGCTTCAGCTGCGTGGCGGATGAGGTCGGGGGAGACCGTAAAGGCTGCTTCGGCGAAGGTGCTGGCGAAGGACTCCTCCACTTCCCGCACGGCGGCGGCGTGGAGATCGATCTTGTCGGCCCGGCGGAGGAATGTGGCCACCCCTTCGTTGAGCAGGTCGGACACGGCAGCGGGCAGCCCGGCGAAGACCAGGCCGATAGGTAGCCGGTCTTGGATGAAGTGCTGGACGCTGGCGGCGAGTTGGGCCAGTTCCCTGCGGTCGGCGGCGTGGATCTCGTCCACCGTGATGATGAGTCCGTTGCCGCGTTCGTCCACGAGTTTGAGGAGGTCCTCGCCCAGTGTCCGCCACGCGACTTGGCGTTCGGGCGGGAGTTGGGTGGTGATACTGAAGCCTGCGGCGGCGACCGCGGTGATCCTGCGGTTCACTGGGCCGGTGCCAATCTCTTCGGCGAGATGACGCATGGACTCTCCGATGCGGCCCATGAAGCCGGCGGTGGCGGTTTCGGAGATCACGGCCCAGCCCTTTTCGCGGGCGATGTCGTGGGCGGCGCCGAGCATGACGGTCTTGCCGATTCCGCGGGCTCCGGTGAAGATGGTCAACAGGCCGGGAGCGCCGGATCCCAGGCGGAGCCCGTACGCGAACTCATCCAGCACGCCTGCCCTGCCGAGGATTTGCGGAGGCGTTGCCCCGGCCGACGGGCGGAATGGGTTCTCCATTGACGAGCTCCTGTGAGTGCTTGTGTATCTTGTGAGTTTCCCTCGACGTGTGAGTTTATATGAGTTTTGTGAGTTTGGTGCTGGTGGCGCGGCAGTGTCGCCAACAGCCGGCCACAGTTGGCGCCAAAGCGTGAGTTGCTAGCAGAGTCGGGGTTACGATGCCCATTGCCGAGACACCGTTTGAAAGCCGCGGATTGCGAGACGACAATCCTCGTTGGTCTTCATTGGCGGACTCCGCAGACCGTTGCGGCGGAACCGCTGACACGCCACGGTACATCCGCCGCTGGATGTCAGATTGATTTCTAAGAGTTTGGCAAGGCCCGTGCCAAGAAAAAGAATTTGAACTCTAATCTGACAGCTTTTGGACACGTCCTTGACGTCAAGTTGGGGTGTACCCCAACAGCTGGTACAGGTCGCTGCGCAGGAGTGCGTTGCTTTTACGCTGGCCTTGAAGTCGAGAAGGAGTCCATCACTGATCACGTCTGCGTCTGCTGGCTGCGGTAAAAGTAGTCACTCATGGCTCCATCATCCACGGGGCCACCGAAAGAACAGGCCAAACCACCAGCCATGTTTTGACCGCCCAAGAAGGGTGTGACTATCGTCGGTGTTTATCTGTCAGGCGTTGGACGTGGTCGCCGGGTTGTGCTCCAACGCTGCGGTGATTGCCGCGGGTGATGGGAGCGTGGCCTTTTCGTCGGCGGGCAGCGCTTCGTAGGTATATGAGGTCACGGTCCGAGGCGTAGCGCACGGTGCGTTCGTTCCGTGACCCGCAAACCAGGATCCTGACGGTCGGTGCTTGCCTGGCAGCGAAGTAGGCATCCGCTATCAGGGCCCTATTATCCCGGGACATTAATTCCAAAGCCGCCTGTACTGGCCTTAACTATTCGCGCTGCCGGCGTTGTTCTTCCGGCGATTCCGACGTCTGCGGCGAGGACCAGCCCATCGTAGGTCCCGGGAGAGTCAAGACCGATGCTGGCTGTTGTGACGACGAGGGTGGTCCTGTCCTCGCCGGCAAAGCACACGCTGGTGGGCTGCCTGGCCGGAACAGGAAGTATCCGCTCGAGGCTGCCGTTGGGGCGGTATCGGTGGACCTGTCCTGCTCCCCAGATGGCCACCCACAAATGGTCTTCCACATCAGTGATCATGCCGTCCGGGCTGCCGTTGGCAATGGTCACGAATTCCTCTGCCCGGCTAAGGGTGCCACCATGAGGGTCGACGGTGTAGCGCGTGATGGTTCCCTTGGCGCTGTCCGCGAGGTACATCAGCGTGCCGCTGCCATTGAAAGCCGGGCCGTTGGGAATGGTAAGCCCGGTGAGAACCGTAGTTAGGGAGCCCTCCTCATCCAGGCGGTGCAGGGAACCCGCGCCAGGAGTAGCGTCCAGGGCCATTGTCCCCGCCCAGAAGCGTCCGGAAGGATCGCATACGGCGTCGTTCATGCGCACGGCAGGGGTTTCCCTGGCCGCGGTTGGGACCGGTGCCTTGTCGGACGGCGCGCTGAGCCAGGTGAGGCGGTCGGCGTCGTCAAGTATGGCGATTCCGTCAGCGGCCGCCGCGAGCAGGGCGCGGTCGTTGCCGGAAATCGGGGCGACGGCGCCGAGCGGCACCGCGATTTCCTTCAGCAGGACCGTGCGTTCTGCCGAGGCAAGGTCCACTTGCCACAGCTGGCCCCGGAGAATGTCCACTGCGACAACTCGTCCGTCGGGCAAGAGCCTCGGTCCCTCGCCAAGTTCCATGGGCGCCACGCTGCAGGCGCGCCACTGGAGGTCTTGGATGGGGAGAGAAGTCGCTGTCATAGTTTTCCGCGTTTCATCGAAGGGTTGAGCCTGCTTCCAGGTTTAGCAGTGCGAGTTCAGGGCGGGTGGGGAGACCCTCCCAGTCGCCTTTGCTCGCGACGGCGAACGCCCCAAGGGTATTGGCCAGGTCCAGGCAGTCCTGCGTGGAAAGCGAGTTCAGCAGGCCGGAGATGTAACCGGCGCAGAAGGCATCTCCAGCCCCAACGCTATCGACGACGGCGACCCGGCGGGCGGGGATGTGGCTCGACCCGTTCGTGTGGTGCACCTGGGCACCTCCCGCCCCTAGCTTGACGACAACCTCCCGCGTGCCTTGGGCCAGCAGGAGGGCGGCCACCTCGGCGCCCGCTTCAGCGGCCACTTCGGGCGGGCGGCCGGGGTGGGAAGGGACCGCCGTAAGGAGCGCGAGTTCGTCCACTGAGCCGATGACCACGTCCGAGACCTGCGCGACTTTGCTCAGCGTTTCGCGTGCAACGTCCACGCTCCACAGCTTGGCGCGGTAATTGACGTCGAAGGTGACAACGGCACCGGCCGCCTTGGCTGTCGAGGCGGCGTGCAGCACGGCATCAGCGGCATCGGGTCCGAGGGCACACGTCACTCCGGTGACATGCACAATTCTCGGTTCCTCATTGAGGGCAGCGGTCAGGTGGTCCCGCTGCAACGCCGATCCGGCCGAATTCTGCCTGAAGTAGCTGACGCGGCTCAGGTCCGGGAGTCTCTGTTCGAAGAGAACCATGCCAGTCTGCCGTTCCACGCAGGTCGTCACATGGTCCAGGCCGACGGATTCGGCCCGCAGCGTCCTCCGGATGAGCTCTCCGCCTGCATCCGTGCCGACGCAGCCTACCCACTGCACGTCGTGCCCGAGCCGGGCCAGGGCAATCGCAACATTTGATTCGGCACCAGCGATGGACCTGCCCAGGTGCGGGTTGAGGGCCAGGGTGGACTCGGACCTCAGGGAGACCATGGCCTCACCGAATGTCAGGACGTCCATTGATGTTCCTCCAAAGTCCTGCCCGAGGAAGCTGAGCCGCCTGCTACAGGCCTGCCCGAATCCGCGAGCCGAAGAAACGACCCGGCCCGGGCTTGCAGGGCGGCGAGGCTGCCGCCGTCGGGGGCATCTCCGGTGAGCGGGCCGCCGGCGCCGACGGCGACCGCTCCAGACTGGAGGTAGCCGCACACGGAGTCGGCGTCGACGCCACCCACGGGAATGAAGTGGATGTCCGGGAACGGGTCTCGGAGGGCTTTGAGGTAGCCGGGACCTCCGAGGCTTGCCGGGAAAAGTTTCACCGCTGAGGCGCCCCGCTCGATGGCCTGGAGCACTTCTGTCGGCGTCAGCGCGCCCACCAATAGCGGCACGCCCAAGCGGCTGGCTGCGTCCACGCTGGGCGCCAGCCCAGGGGTGACAATGAATTGCGCTCCGGCGTCGAGCGCACCGTGGGTCTGGGCCTCGGTCAGGACAGTGCCTGCGCCTATGACTGCGCTGCCACCCGCGGCGGCTGCAATTCGGCCGATGGTTCCGAGGGCGTCCGCTGAGGTGAGCGACACTTCGAGGACTGTTATCCCTGTGTTGATCAGCGTCAGGGCAGTGTTGACGCAGGCGTCGGGGTCGCTGCCTCGGATGATGGCGAGCAGTCGCGTCTCGGTGAGGGCTCCAAGGAGGTCGGGGGAGGGGCGTTTCATGAATATTCCTAAATGTTGTGCGGCCCACCGGGGTGGGCCTTCGGGCTGAACATCAGGCAGCGACCGGGGGCAGGGTCCTCTTCGAAAGCGGGAGAGGCGGGCGGGGGCGCGTCCTCGGGGTGAAAGCCAAGATCGCGGATTGTGTGTGTCAGATCCCAGCGCTCCATGGCGCCGGGCGACATCCCAAAGTAGGCGCCGTACCCGACGGGTGCGGCAAGTGCGGAGTGCAGGAGCCGGCCGTAGTCGGCTTGACCCAGCCACTGGAAGGCAAGATCCTCCGATGTCGGTTCGAAGCCTGTGAGGCCAAGACGAAGGCAAATGACGGACATGCCGGTGCGTTCCGCCAGGAGCTCCATCAGGTTCTCGGAGAAGACTTTGGCCGCGCCGTACTCGCAGCAGGGTTTGGCCGGCCAGTGCGGGTTGATCGGATATTGCCCCCTACGGTGGTACAGGCCCATGGTGTGGATCGAGCTGGCATGGATCACCCTTTGGAGGCTCGAGTCGGAAGCGGCTGCGGCCATATTGGCTGAAATGACGGCCACTCCCTCGATTGCTTCGCGCTCGTCAATCTGGGGGTTTGCCTGTCCGGCCAGGTGGATCAGGATGTCGGCCGACGAGATCGCTTCGTCACAGGCGGCACGGTTCGCCAGGTCCAGGGTGACGTGGTCGACGTCGTCTGCAGCGCCAGCGTGCGGGTCCGGCCAGACGCGCTCAGCCCCCGGGGCCGGCCCTCCGCCGCCGGCACCCGGCCAAGCACGATCGACCAGCCGGAGCCGGTAGGAGCCGGCCAGGGCAGCTGAAGTCAGTCGGCCGACCCGGCCGGCTGCGCCAGTGACGACAACCAGGGGCAGTTCGTGGTCCCCGCCGCGTTCCGCATTCACGGCATGTCCTTTCACCAGTTGGTAAATGACCCATCGAGTCTACGCAGTTGGGGCATGGGAGGTGGTTGG
Source organism: Arthrobacter sp. ISL-72 (assembly GCF_018613755.1). Taxonomy (GTDB): domain Bacteria; phylum Actinomycetota; class Actinomycetes; order Actinomycetales; family Micrococcaceae; genus Arthrobacter. The sequence goes on along the minus strand of NZ_JAGGPP010000002.1, from coordinate 23,223 downwards.
ATCTGGTGGGCCCTGGCGGCCTCAAGGTCCACTTCCAATCCCAGGCCGGGCGCCTCGGGACGGCGCATCCATTCCCCGTCCATGGTGGCCTGAACCGGGAATACATCGTTGGCCTGGGTGCCTGGAAGCTGGTACTGCTCCTGGATGCCGAACGTGGGCAGGGTCATGTTCAGGTGGAGTGAGGCCGCCGTTGCGATGGGTCCCAACGGGTTGTGGGTTGCAGTGCGGATGTGGTGGGACTCGCACCAGCCTGCTATTTTCTTGGCCTCGGTGAATCCTCCCACAATGCAGATGTCGAAGCGGGCATAGTCAATCAGGTCGTGCTCAATGAGGGGCCGGATTTCCCATTTGGAGGCGGCCTGCTCGCCTGCAGCCAACGGCACGGAGGTGCGCTGGCGCAGCGTGCGGTAGATGTCCGGATTTTCCCATCGCAGCGGATCCTCGATGAAGTACATATTGGCCCCCTCCAGCTCACGGCACAGGGTTGTGGCCTCGGGAAGTTCCAACCGGGTGTGGACGTCCAGGATCAGCTCAAATTCGCTCCCGAGCTCGTCCCGCACAGCTGTCACTTCAGCCAGAGCATGCCGGGTAGCGGCGCGAGGTTCCAGCAAGTCCCCTTCGGAGGGTACGGAAAGACGCCCGACGGTCCAGCCCTCCTCGAAGGCCTTCCGTACGTTGTCGACGAGCTCCGCCTGGTCGGCACCCCAGATGTGCCGGTAGCACTTGACGCGGTCACGGACCGCACCGCCGAGCAGCTCATAGACCGGGATATCCAGCGCCTTGCCCTTCAAATCCCACAGGGCAATGTCCACCGCCGAGATGGCCGAGGCGAGCACGCGGTCCGCGGGGTAGAACCCGGACCGGGACATGACCTGCCAGAGATGTTCGGTGCGGAAGGGGTCGTTGCCGATCAGGAGGGGCTTGAAGTGCTCCAGGGCTCCCCGGACGGCCAGCTGGCGTGACCGGAGCCCCACCTCCCCGACGCCGAAGATCCCTTCGTCGGTGTGTACAACAACCATCATCAGCGCGCCGCCGTCGTCGATGGTAAGGATCTCAAGGTCCGTTATTTTCACGGGGTCAGGCCTTTCTTGCAGGAGAAAATTCTCTATTTCATGCCTGAGGTGGCAAATCCGCGGACGTAGGACCGCTGGACGAAGAAGAACATGATGAGAACGGGGATGACGTAGAGTATGGCGCCGGCAGCCAGGAGATTGTTTACCGGGAACCCGGCCTTGTTGACGTAGCCGCTGGTAATTGCCACGGCGAGGGTGGTGTTGTCCTGGTTGAGCAGGAGCTGAGGGGCGATGAAGTCGCCCCAAACCCCGTTGAAGGAGAGGACGAAGGCTGTGATAATGACGGGCTTGGAGAGCGGGAGGAAGATCTGCACAAAGATGCGCAGCCGTCCGCAGCCGTCGAGAATCGCGGCCTCCTCCAGTTCCCGGGGCAGCTGGGCGAAGAACTGTCGATAGAGGAAAATAAGGTAGGGAGCGCCTGCGATGCCCCAAAGCACCCATGGCCAGTACGTTCCCACCAGCCCGATTTTGGCGAACAGCAGGTAGGTCGGGATAAGCGTGATGATCGGGGGTGTCATCATCATGGCGATGAGGATGCCGAAGAGAACTTTCTTTCCCCTGCCGTTGAGGCGGGCGAACCCGTAACCGACAAGTGCCGAGCTGATGGTGGTTAGCGCACCGCAGACGGTCGAAAGGAAGAGCGAGTTGGCGGCATATGCCCAGAATGGCAATGCCGTTGTTGCCTCGATGAAGTTCTGCACCTGCGGCGGGGTGGGTATCCAGGTAATGGGGTCCGAGGCCAGCTGCTGCGGAGACTTCAGCGACGTCAGGAAGAGCCAAAGGACCGGCAGGAAGAGAATGGCGCAGACAACCAGCAAGATGACGAACGCCACCCGGTTCTTGCGCTCGGGGATGTGGCGGATGGGGATTTCGGACGGTGCGCCGGAATCCGTTCCCTTCCGGTGGGCGGTGAGCGTCATTTCTTCTTCCCTTCCTCAGAGGGGTCGACGGCGTAGAACACTGTGCGCCCGCTGACCTTGAACGTGATGACTGTGACTACCAGGATGGCCAGGAAGAAGAGCCAGAGCATGGCGGAGGCGTACCCATAGCGGGAGTATGCGAAGTATTGCGCATAGACGTCCACCATGAAGATGCGGTTGGCTTCAGGTACGGCAGTGATGGCAGCCGCTCCGTTGGCCGGTGACAGGAGGAGCGCCGGGACGAACGTCTGCAGGACGCCGATCGTCGTGGTGATCACCTGGAAAAGAAGAACCGGCGAGATGCTCGGCAAAGTGACGTGCCAGAATGCCGCGAAGGCGTTTGCCCCGTCCAGCCGCGCGGCTTCGTGGAGCTCGGCAGGAACGTCCTGCAGAGCGGCGAGGTTGATCAAAACCCCTGCGCCGATGCCCCAAAGCATGACCACTATGAGGACGATGAACACCGTGTTTCCGGTCATCCAACTCACCGCATCGGCACCGAAGATCGCCAGGAAGCCGTTGATGGCACCGCTGTCGCGGTCGAACAGCAGCTTCCAGGTCAGCGTTGCTGCCACCGGCGGCACGATGGCCGGCAGATACACGAGCATGCGAAGGCCCGAACGCCAATGGACCTTTTCGTTCAGCAGCAGCGCCAGTCCCAGTCCGCCGCAGATGGTCACGGGCACTATGGCAATAGCCAGCAGACCGGTGCGCTGCAGGCTGGCCCACATTTGCGGTTCAGCCAAGGCATCGGCGTAGTTCTCCAAGCCGATCCAGTTCTGGCTGGGGGAGATTCCGTCCCAGTTGGTGAAGCTGATCCACAGCGCGTAACCCAGCGGGAAAAGCGTGAGGAGGACGGTGCCGATCAGCCAAGGGGAGATAAACGCATAGAAAGCGCCCGAACCGCCGTTGACTCCCCGCCGACGCCTGCGGCGGGCATCCCCGACCAGAGATTGTGTACCCACGTGCGCACTCACGCTGATCAACCCTTCTTGCCGGCAAGTTCCATGCCCTGCTTTAGGAGTTCGTTGACGGCCGTGGTGGCCTGGTCTGCGAACTGCGCGGTGGACAGGCTCCCGTCCACTGTGCGCGGGAAGAGGTTCGCGATGGCTGCGCTGACCGCGGTGGCCTGCGCGTACGGGCTGAACGAGATGACCTGTAGGTACTGCTCTTCATTCTTCTGAACGGCGAAAGCATCCGCCTGGTAGGGCTGGCTCTGCGGAAGCTCCGAGGACAAGGAAGTGACTGCGGGCAGTCCCCACCCGGACTGGGCACGAGTCTTGCCCTGATCGCCTGCGACATACCATTCAAGGAAGGCGAAGGCCTCGTCCTTCATGTTCGATTTGGCGGAGATCCAGTATCCGGTGGCCGAAGTTGTGGGGCTGACCCGCTTGTTGCCCATCATCGGGGCGGGAGCAAGGCGGGCAAATTTGGCCGTCTTGGGGTTCTGTGCAACGGCGCCGCCGAACCAGTAGCCAGCACCGGCCATCGCAATCCTCCTGGCATCAAAAGGCGGCCAGTCCCAGCCATCCGGATTGGGATCCGCGAGAGTGTAGCCAACCTTGGCCTTGGCCACATCGACATGCCACTGCAGAGCGCGCATGGCCTCCGGGCTGGTGAAGTCCGCCTTGGTCAGGTCGTCGTTGAAGGCACGCGCGCCGCTGGTTGCCAGCATGGATGAGATCGCCTCGATAGTGGGCGCGGTGGTGAACAAACCGTACTGACCGACCTTGCCTCCGCTTTGCTTGGTCATGTGACCTGCATAGTCGAGCAACTGGTCATAGGTGAACGGCTTATCCGCGGTGGGGAGGGGAATCCCCGCCGCGGCGAAGGCCTCAGTGTTGTACCAGAACATGGCGTCCTGGGACCAGTCCTTGACGAGACCGAAGCGGGCTCCTGCGCCCTGCGCCTTTCCGTCCCAACGCCAGACATCGTTGATCTTGTGCAGCTCGGAGTCGTTCAGCGCACTGGACTTCGAGACGTACGAGTCCAGGTTCAGGGCGAGTCCGCGGCTGGCGACGTTAGCTGTGCTGGTGGCCCCGAACCCGCGGACCAGGTCCGGCGGAGTTCCGGCCGCGAGCATCGCATTGAGCCGGGTTGGATCATCCTCGATCAGGGTGATGGGCACATCAGCGTGAGCCGCATTCCACGCCCCGATAACGTCCTTAGTGATTTCGTTGGCTTTGCTCATGATCGTCAGGCCAGCAGACTTTTTTGCAGCCTCTCCTGCCCCACTCGCCGAACAGCCGGTTAATGCACCTCCGGTTGCCGCGAAGCCGGCCAGCAAAGCTGCGCCGCCCAAGAGGCTCCGGCGCGAAACATGCTTTTGTATATTCATTTAACGTACCTTCGTTGCTACGAGCCTATGGTCGGCTGAAATGTAAATTTCCTTGGATACCCAAGGCTCCAATTGTGGAGAACGCGGCAAAGTCTGTCAAGAGTCCGTACAAACTTATTTGGCTGAGCGTGTCGCGTCGCTCATAATGGGGGAGTGAACTCTGTCAACGCGGGAGGCTCCCTCCTCGATCTGCGCACGTCCAACGCGATCCGTGTCCTGGACCTCATCGCTGAGCACGGTCCCATGCATCGGGCCGAAATCGCCCGTCGCGCCAGGATCTCCCGGACGACCATCACCACCATCACCCGCGACCTCGTCAACCGCGGAATCCTGTCCAAAGCCACCCACCGTCCCCAGGGCCAGGACGTTGACGGGCGCGCCGGGGACCAGCTCGCCTTCAGCCCGGACGCTGGCCGGGTCGCAGGAATAAACCAGGTCCTGGATCGCATTTGCGTGCGCGTGACCGACCTGATGGGGGAGGAAGTCGCGGCAATGGAGACGTCAATCGGGGCCAAGGACGACTGGAGGACCCGTGCCGATGCCGCCACAGAACTGCTGGACGCTGCGCTGGAAAAGGGCGGCGGCGCCCGGGAAGACCTGCTCGGCGTAGGTATCGGCCTGCCGGGCCAGATCAACCCATCGGACGGCATCGTCCATGGTGCCTTGGCCGACCAGCCATGGCACGGGATTAACGCCCGAACGGAAATGGGAAAGCGGCTTGGGGTCCCCGTCTTCATCGAGAACAACGTGCGCCTCGAGACGATCGCCGAAGCGAAGTGGGGAGCGGGCAGGGGGATACAGAACCTGATGTATGTCAACATTTCCAGCGGAATTGCAGCAGGGTTCCTCTTCGGGACGGAGCTGTACCGAGGCTCACTCGGAGGAGGCGGCGAACTGGGCCATGTCTCCATCGACATCAATGGACCTGCGTGCCGGTGCGGGAATCGCGGGTGCATCGTGTTGTTCGCGGGCGCCCCCGCCATTATCAGCAGGCTGACGGCCACAATGGGCGGGTCTGTAACCATGACGGATGTCCTGACCGCTGTCGCCGCAGGGAACCGGGCGGCCGAGAACGTGCTCGCCGAGGCCGGCACCATGCTGGGACGACTGCTGGCGAGCATGTGCAACCTGCTCAACCCTGAGCGTATCGTCGTGGGCGGGCAAACGTCGCTGGCAGGAGCAATTTTGCTGGACCCTATCCGGGAGAATGTTTTTCGCTACGCCCTTACCCCTTCGGCAGCCCTGGACGTCGTAGCGTCGGAGTTGGGCGGGGGCCCGGAGGCCGGAGCCGCCGGCGGCACCGCCCTCGCCCTGTCCAAGCTGACAACGGCGCCCCAGATGCTGGAACGGCTCTTCAACGGAGCCGTCAGCGCCCGGGCGTGACACTTCCATGCTGAGCTTCGCTAATTCAGCACTGTCAGGGCGACATCATCACCGTATCCATTGCCTGATCCGGACCCTTTGTACACAAAAATCGTCGCGGTGGATGCGGAGGAACCAGTCGTGAATTGGACTGTCCGAAATGTCCACCCTGTGGCAGTGTCGGAAGTCTGAACTTCGGTCCGCCGAAGTTCTTGGCCCCGAGCGAGACGGCTTCTCCGCCTGTTCCATTTCGCACCGACCCGGTCAACAGGTAGGTGGTGTTCGGGGAAACACTGACTATCTGTTCAACGGAGGCCGGTGCAGGGCCGATCTCTACTAATTTCCCTCCACAATGAGGCGCCGTCGAGGAAAGCGAGGCTGTGTTCCAGGCATGCCATGCGCCGAGGCTTGGTTCTTCGAATCCACCGTGATCGTTGAGGAACGACGTACCTGTATGTCATCTCCGTAACCATAGTCTCCACCTGCACCCTTATAGACGTAGATCTGCGCCGTCGTGGACGTCGCTCCTGTGGTGAACTGCACCGTTTGGAAAACCCAGTCGGTGGTAGAGGACGTTGCACTGCTTTCAGGCCCGCCGTGGTTCTTCACACCGATGGAGGTGGGCTCGCCGGAAACGCCTGATCGAACCCAACCGGACAGAACGTAGGTGGTGTTTGGTTCAACGGAAACGATTTGCTCGACCGATGCCGGGGCAGGACCAACACGTGCCGCGTTATTTCCGCTGTGAACTGGGGAGGTGGTCCCGCCGCTTCGTTGAATCGCTCCGCCACAACGGCCTCACAGGGTCGATGGGAAGGGTCGGCGCGTGCGCGGACAACGCAGCGATGGAATCGTTCTTGTCGCTGCTGCAGAAGAAGGTCTTGGACCGTCAGCGGTGGCTCACACGTCAGGATCTCAGGCTGGCCATCACGACCTGGATCGAAAGGACCTACCACCGCCGAAGACGGCAAAGACGGCTGGGGAAACTCACGCCCATCGAATATGAAACAATCAACCCGACCGCGCTCACAGCGGCCTAAGACCCCGAGTCAACAAAAGCCGGGGCAGTCCCTTCCTCTTAAAGGATTTCCGGGAGAATTTCTGGGCGTGGGAGAAAACAGGCATACCTAAACCCCTCGCTATTGTTGATTCTGATTGGAGAAGGACAGATTCGATCAAAATTGGTCATCCTCTAAACCTGGGTGTAATCCTGAGTGAAGGAAGAGCGGGCTCGATGTCGGCAAATCCGAGCATCACGCCTACAACACCGAAAGGATCTCGACAAAGCTCGAGGGCCTGAGCCCCGGTGGAGTACCGTGCTCAGACCCTCGCGGGCTTATGCTCCTACTTGGCCAGTCCAACTTTCGGGGACCCTGCTTTTGTCTTGTCCCTGGGGTGGGGGTGTGAACTGGTCCGGGACAGCAGGGAGGGGGCCGGGGCGCCAGCTGGCACCAGCCGCGGCCAAAGTACGGGCAAGACCCAGGGCAATGCTGCCTACTGCGGATTGATCTCCGTGACGGCATAGTTACCCCACTGCAGGTTTGCCGCCTTCGCCACGACTCGAACGTCGGAAGACACAATTGTTGCGGGAAGAGTCAGAGTCAGCGTTTCAGGGTTCGCCGTGTTGGTAGGCCAGGTCAAAGTTGCTCCGGAAAGACTGGTGACCCACGCTTTTCCATTCCACGATTGCACGTCCACGATGGTGGGGCCCTGCCCCTGACCGTAGGTGGTTGAGATGGCTACCTTATTGATAGGTCGCGGGGTGGGGTAGTGCACGTCCAGCGTACTGGGAAATGCGACGCCTACGTTGTCGGTCGCCCACGGGGTCTCGATCTTTCCATCGATCAGGGCAGCCGGGCTTCCGTTGCCCGTTCTGGAGGACACTTGGGCTGTGACCGGTGCGGAGTCGAGATTCAGCTCATTGATGGCGAAGTTGCCCCACTGGAGATTCGCAGCGCGAACCACGAGCCTGATCTTCTGCGTCGTCACGGTTTCTGAGAACGGAATACTCACGATCTCCGGTGTGGCTGAATTTGTGTTCCACTGGGGCATCGCTCCGGCAACCCTGGTTGTCCAGGCCGAACCATCCCATGTCTGTACGTCAAGGTTGGTGATGCCCTGGCCTTGTCCGTAGGTGGTCGCTAGTTTGATGCCGCGAACCGTCTGCGGCGCGCCGTAGTCGACGTCGATCGTGCCCGGGAAATTGATACCACTCTTGACGCTCGACCACGCGGTTTCGAGCTTCTGGTCTGAGATCCAACCGGCTTGCGCAGTTGGTAGCTCCGGGAAGCTACTGACCACAACGGGGGCGCTGACGCTGGTCTCGCCTAGCACGTGCCAATCATTGACAATTGTGTCCGAGTTCGCCAATGCGATAGCAGGGTTGTTGCCGGTGCTTGTGTCCACGATTCCGTATGCCAGCCGGTAACTCCCGGGCGCCACGGAGTCGAAATGTGGCTGGAGCGTGGAGGTATAAGAAGGTCCTTTCACCCAGTTACCTGGATCGCCCACCGGATCGATCCAACGGGATGCGACGGCGCCGGCATTGTCGAGAAGCGCGTACGCGACCCGGTACTTGCCGTTCCACCCGCCCTGATCGTTGGGCAGTCGCCCAACTCCCGAGTTGGACCAAGTTTGCGTCAGAGAAAAAGTTGATCCTGCTGTCAAAGCGGTCGGCCAGCTCGCACTGTTGAGCGCTAGGCGATATCCGCCGTTGAGAGCAAAATCGCGAACCAGAGCGGGGTTGTCCCGAACCCACAGTGGGACGTCATCCTGTGGCCATCGAAGATCGAGAGTGTTGGCGTGAACGTATTTTGCATCGTCGACTACCCGCTCGAGCATCCCAGTGAGGCTGGGTTGGGCATAGGAGGAGTCGCAGTTGTTGCTGGTACGGGTGACCATGTTTTGATAGCAGTTCTCACCCAGGACTGTGGTGCCTGAGTCGAACCTGGACCGGATGCGATCTTTCTCCTCCTGTGGAAGCCATTGGGTGCTGCCAAGTCCATCACGGCGGATGGCGAAGTGGTACTTTCCGATAACAGCGTCCAGATCCGGAGTGCTGAACGACGCCGTCGGGTAATTGACCGCCTGCATCACTTTGTTGAAGGAGCCAGCGTAGAGGGAGCTGACCCAGTTGAGGGTGTCGGTGGACTGGGTAGCACTCATGCCCTGAATGTTGCTCATTTCGCCCCACCACCCGAGACCGTTGGCGTCGACATAGTCCACCACAGCCGAATCGTTGTACTTCGCACCAAAGGCCGTGACGAAGTTCGCGAATTTAGTACGGAAGACCGGGTCCGTCAGATAAGGGGTCTTATTAGCCGTGTTCGAGGCGGCGCCATAGCCCTGCGCTCCGGCATCAAACACGAACTGCGGCGTAGCTTGTTGATGTACGTCTTGGCTGTCAACTACAACGCGAAATGCGAGCTTGATCCCGCGCGACGACGCACCTTGCACAAGTGCCTTGTAGTTGCTGTCGGAGTTCCACGCGTAGACGCCCTGCTGTGGCTCCATACGAGACCAAGGCACCCGGAGATACAGCGTCGTAGCCGCCGACGCGTATGGGTCTACCTGGTTCCAGAATGTGGTTGCATCCGCGAGGGGCGAACTGAACTCCTCGGCATACAACTGCCAGCCCATACCCGGGTTCTTGATCACCGTCGTGGTGTCGATGGTCGGAGTCGTAGTGACGGTGGGCGGCGCCGAAGCGGCGGTGGGCACTATGCCCGTTGTTAGCGACGCAGCCAGGAGAAGCGTGACCCCTGTATTGCGTAGATGGTTTTTTATCATCGTTGATTCCCATTCTCACTAGTTGAACGAATTGTGGTGCGGCACGTATCTGGGGTGTGTCCTTGCGTTATTTCAACAGCCGACACGCGCTTTTCTTCGCGAGGGGCAGTTCGCCAACCTCCTTCTCCCAATGATCGAGCGGGACCCATCCAAGATCCTCTCGGGCGTTCCCGGTATCCCACCGCGTCGCAGCGTCTGTGGACACCCCGTGATAGATTCCAAAACCATGCTCAAAGCGACGACGGCTTGAGAAGGGCTGTCCGCGTCTGAGCTGTCGATCGGAATGACAAGGAAAACCGAAGCACAGCCTCATCGGAAGCGGCAGCGTCTCGTATGAAAATTCCGGAAGAGCCGATCTCCGTCGCGGACCGGATACCGCGTGGCACTGATACGGCTCTCGCCCACCAAGAAGGTTGCTGCCCCCGGTTTCAACCGGGACGCGTCAGCGTCCTGGGCAGGTGTCGGTGTTACGCAAGAAGCTGCCCCCGTTGATGGGGGTTCATCGCATAAGCTCCCGAGTTATGCCGAAAGGAACCTGATCAGACAGGGCCGCGGTGTATTTTCCGGGTCCATCGCGGATGAGCAGGATGCCGCGCGTTCCTGTGCCTATCGCTTTTTCCTGCAGGCTGCTTACGGCGGCGTCTATTCGCTCTTCCAACGCCTGGCTGTTGGTGACGTGGATGTAGATGGTTTCGTTGGAGTCCGGCGGAGTGTTCATCTTGACCTTCGAATTCTTCAGCGGAGAGTAGCAATTGATTGGTTCATGCTGGCTCGCGGTTCAGCCTCATGATTGTTTTACGTGGATCAGGGAAGCCGCGATAGTTTGCGGGTTAAGCCCGGCCCGCTATGCGGGAGAGACGGGGCGGTGGACCTGGCCGGACGGGACTTCGCGTCAGGGCAGGTCCGCTGCTGGGTGATAAGTCTTCGCGTTATTTATCTTCCCGGCAGCTGATAGGCAGACAGCCATGCGACGGGATTGACCAGACAGACCTTTCGCTGATTGCCGCCGGCGATTCACCGTACAACGGCAATATCTGGGCCTGGGCGGGGACCGGGGCGATGAGGCGACGGTCGAAGCTGATTGCCCCGCTCCGGTATTCAATATCGATCGGGTGCTCCGATTTGTTGACGATCAGCCATGCCTCGCCCTGGACGAGAGGTCGCGTCCAGAGGTCGACTCCGGGCGCGATTTCAGCACATGATGCTGCGATGCCCAATGGATCCTGATTGATCCGCAGAAGGCGTTGATTCGTTAACAGTTTCCGGATGTCCTCGCCCATAGTGCGCGGATCGTTTCCGGCCATGAGCGGTGCCGCGAAGAAGCACCATAGCGCAAAGTGGGTTGCCGCCTCGTCCGAGGACAGGCCGGGGTTGCCGACCTGGAGCATGTCGGCGTCGTTCCATCCTCCAGGTCCGGAATGATTGGAAATCTTTGCGTGTGTCTCGCCAATGGACACTACCGAGGCCCAGTTCTTTTCAATATCGGGCGTGGTACGCCACATGTGTCCGTATTCGCCTGCCCATGCCCACGGTTGTGTGCGTCCGTATTCGGAAATGGAGTACACGATCGGCCTGCCGGTGGCCTCAAGGGCCAGGGCCATGCGTTCAAATGCGTCGGGATACTTCAGGTCTGTGCCGTCTTCGTCGGCTTCGCACCAGTCATACTTGAGGAAATCGACACCCCAGGCGGCGAAGGTTTCTGCGTCCAGGTCTTCCCTGCCATAGGATCCGAGACCTCTGCCGGGGTAGCGGTCGTAGATCATCGCGCACGTTTTTCTGCCGGGCGACCCATAGAGTCCGAACTTGAAGCCGCGGGACTTTAACTCAGCTCCCAGGGCCTGCATCCCTGAAGGAAACCGGCGGGGGTGCGCCTTGAGCCGGCCGTCGCTGCCTCGGGCATATGCCTGCCAGCAGTCGTCAATGACAAACGTGTCGTAGCCGGCCTGCAGCATGCCGCTGTCGACGAGGGCGTCGGCGACTTCCAGGAGCTTGCTTTCGTTGATGTCGTAGCACCGGAAGCAGTTCCAACTGTTCCACCCCAAGGGCGGGGTGAGGGCAAGAGGCGGTTTTTCACGATGGGAAGCCCCATCAAGTGAGAGTTGGTTCATGCTCTGCCTTTCATTCGCACGTGGGTGCTGATCTGTCCGCCCGTCCCGAGGAAAACATCGTCACGAGAATCACCGGCCCAAGCGGTTCGGGGACGCGGAGTCCTCGTGCATGAGTCGGAGGAGCAGGTCAAACTCAGGCGCGAAATGGTACGAGGGCCTCCGCGGAACGGCGGAGGACGGAGTGAGCCAGCCGAGATCGTCCAGCAATGCAGCCGAGGATCTTCATCATGTGGCACAGGAATTGGGTGCACGTCGTGAGGCTGTTGAATAAAGGAGCACATGATGGGTGAAGGAGTGGTTCGTCACCAGGGAAATCGGTGCCGTACGACAGCCTGAGCCCTTGCTAGATCGGTGCCAGGGAAGGGCCGCACCGGCGCGTCCTCTTCCATCTGTCCGTAGGGGACTCTGGCGTTGACCGTGACGGTACAGGTCGTGTTCCCGTTGCGGGTCACCAGAACGCCGTGCCGGCCCGCTTCCATGGCTTGCTGGATTGCCGTATCCACTGCGGTGTCCAGCTCCTCTTCGAGGAGGCGAGGATCATTGGCCTCAATGAAAAAGGTCTGTCCAGCTTCAATTGTGCTGATCATCGTGAAGTTCCTGACTCCGGTTACTGCTTGTTTCGACTATCAAATCCTGCTTTGCGGTCATCCGATTCCGAAGGAAGCTTTTGTGGTGCGCCGCCTCGGTCCCCAGCGCTGTTGCGGCGATATCCTCAAGGGACTGCTGCATCCACTCAAGGGCTTCCTCATCGTCAAGCCGTGACGCCTCACTGGAGGATTGGAGGGACCAGAACCCGGAAAGGCGGGCTAATTTCCCTCTCAGTTCCGCAAGGAGTTTCTCGATGTCTGCCCAAAGATGTTCCTCCCACATTCCGGAGTCTGGAGCGGCGCCGCCTTGCCCCGTATACGGGGGACATCGGTTCAGATTCGGATCGTGTCGCCTCCACAGGATGCCGCCCAGGTCCCGGGACGGCCTGCCGAAGGCCTGCACGGACAGCGGGGGCCTGGATGGGCATTCGCCCTCAGCCGTCTGTTCGCGCTTTTCCGCGTCAATCGAAGATTTCAAGGCTCTCTCCATCTCTGCCACGTCAAGGAAATTCAGCGTCACGACCGGGACCCGGGCCGACGAACCTGGCGAGGGTAGACGGCACTCGGGGGCAGGACGCGCGGGATACCTGCACCGTATGGCCGCTGTACTGCCCGTTGACGGCCAGCACCAGTTCCTCTTGTACTTTCATCTTGCTGGCCCATGCGACCAACCATCCATTCGGATCGGCCGCCTGGCAGCCGCCCGAAGTTCGCACTTGAGGGCGCTCAGGCACGGTAATGTCACGACCAATCATTACGTAGACTTAATTTCATAAATATGTGCCGACCATACGTGTCAGCTCACGTAATGGTCAAGAGGAGAGGGGATCTTTGCTAAAATGACGTTTAGTAAGGAGGGGCATGTGACCATCGATGAGGCTAGGACAGCGCACGTCCTGACGAAGCATGAGGCTTCCATCGTGCTGCTTCTGCGACCAGGCCTTGAGCTGACGATTACGGAGATCAGCGAAGCGCTTGGTGTATCGAGACCCACGGCTGCGAACGCGCTCTCCGACCTCACGGACGCCGGCTGGGTAGCGAGCCTCGACGCTCAATCGAACGACGTCGCCCTCGGGAGACCGGCGCGACGCTACCGCTTCAGACGAGAGGCGGGTCTGGTGGCCGGCGTTGATGTCGGCCTTCATTCTCTTCGCGTGGTACTCGTCGACCTCAATGAGAAGGTGGTCGGATCCCTCAAGCTGCCGCACCCACCAGGACTCGGTGCCGCAGAACAAATCGATGTGATAGTCGACGTGATTCGCAGGGCTAGCTCGGCGGCAACGGTTTCCGCTCCCATTCTGGCCATCGGACTAGGACTCCCCGGCGTCGTCGACAGCATGGGTCGCCTGACCATCTGTTCCCCACGATCGGAGTGGGAAGGAATACCGTTCGCTCACCGCCTGGCGCAGAGATTCGACTGTCCCGTTTTCGGGGAGAACGACGCCATGGCCGCTGCCAAAGGAGAAAATCGCTTCGGCACCGGTCGTGGCGCCTCGAGCTTCGTCTACGTTCTTGCAGGGCACCGCACATCCTCGGCCACCGTTCTGGAGGGGCGATTACTCCGTGGCTTTACTGGTGCCGCAGGAATGGTCGGAGAACTGCCTTACCTCCGATGGGCAAGCGCACCGAGCGCGTTGAGTGACTCCGGTGGATCCTCGCCGGATCCCTTGGAGACATTCTCGCGCGCGGCGGCAGGTGACCGGCGCGCGGTCATCGCCGTCGAGCGTTACCTGGATGACCTCTCCGTCGGCCTCGCCGCGATGTGTCTGGCCATCGACCCCGAACTCGTTATCCTCGGCGGTGGCATCACCCCTGCTGGTCAGGAGGTGGCAGATAGCCTTCGCGAGAAGGTGAGGAAGCAAGCCCATCTCGTCGGACCACGAATAGAGATGTCAACGCTGGGAGAAAACGCGACGGTGATGGGCGCTGCGTGCATTGCGTTCGAGCATGCCGAGAGTCAGGTACTCGGGCTCTCAGGCCGAACACACGACTGAGCGAAGGGCCACTGGCCGAGAACCGAGGTTTCTCGTGGCTTTCGAGTTGTATCCCGACGCGGGAGAGTTCTCCACCATCATCGTGGGCGCGCCTTCACGGCAGGACCTGAGGTTCAGCGAGATCGCGGCGACTCGAGGAACATGCCAAACATGCTTCGGTTCCGGCGGCCCCTTGCGGCCGGATGAGCCACCTCGTTTGGTCTTCCCGATCGGACACGTCAACGACTGCTCGGTCCCCGCGGGATCCAGTACAAGGCGAAGAACACCAGGGCATCCTGGGTGCAAATGCGCGTTCGACTCACCACGCAACTATCGCGGGTTCGCGTAACCGCATCGCAGTCCTCGTTTTATGAAAATCAAATTGCGTTAAGCGGTGCCTTGGATATATCGTCGATCCTGGCATTACAAAAAGTCGTTTGATAAATCGGCAGGGCCGATGGTTGTCTTCGGCACCGAGTACTCAGGAGTCCCGCTGTTTCCCGCATCCATGCCCGTCGTGATCGCATCCCTCAGATTCGAACCCCAACTCATTCGGGGCCTTTTATACGGAGCCGTCAAATGACCATCACCGCCTCGGCGCGGAGCATCACGGACTCGTGGTGGCGGGAAGCGGCGATCTACCAGATTTATCCGCGGTCATTCAGTGACAGCAATGGCGATGGAATTGGCGACTTCAACGGAATCCGCGACCGGCTTCCCTACTTGCGCGACCTCGGCGTCTCGGGAATCTGGCTAAATCCCTTCTACCCGTCCCCCAATCACGACCAGGGATATGACATCACCGATTACACCGACGTCGACCCCGACTACGGCACGCTTGAGGACTTCAAAGAGTTTCTCAGCGGTGCCCACGAGTTCGGCCTCCGAGTCATCATCGACATCGTCGCAAACCACTGCTCCATCGAACATCCACTCTTCCGCAAGGCCCTCAATGCCGCTCCGGGAAGCGAAGCCCGAAGCCGATTCCACTTCCAGGACGGGCGAGGCGAACACGGCCAACTCCCCCCCAACAATTGGCGTTCCATGTTTGGAGGATCAGCCTGGTCCCGCGTCGACGACGGCCAGTGGTACCTTCACCTGTTCACGGCCGAACAGCCCGACTTCAACTGGCGCAACCCCTCCACCGCGGCATTCTTCTACGATGTCCTCCGATTCTGGCTCGACCTGGGCGTAGACGGCTTCCGTCTCGACGCCGCGCAGGGACTGTTCAAGCACCCAGACCTCCCCGATGCGGATAACCCCTTCGAAGAAGAACGTGTCGGCGACGCTGCAAATGCCTTGGCGTGGAATCAGCCGGAAGTGCACGACGTGTACCGCAACTGGCGCAAACTTGTGGACACCTACGCCGAAAAGGACGGCGCCGAGCGTCCCCTCGTGGGTGAGATCACCGGTCTGGGATCCCGTTATCTCCGGGACTATATTGGCGCCGACCAGCTTCACCAGGGATTCTTTTTCGAGTTCATGAACGTGAATTGGGACGGCCAGTCGATGCGGGAGGCGATCGCCAACGGGCTTCAGCAAGCTCGCGATACCGCATCCCCAGTCACGTGGGTGCTCGGAAACCACGACACGGTGCGTGCCGCGACCCGATACGCCGGCGGGGCACCCGGAGTCTCACGGGGAGATGAAGAGCTCGGTGAGCTGCGGGCACGGGCTGCTGCTCTTTTGATCCTTGCTCTTCCCGGCTCAACCTACATCTTCCAAGGCGACGAACTCGGACTTCCCGAAGTGACCGACCTCCCCGCGGACACACTGAAAGACCCCGTCTTCCGTAATACCAACGGTGGCCGACGCGGACGTGACGGCTGTCGGGTGCCAATCCCTTGGCAAGGCGCCGAACCTCCTTTCGGGTTCACTGTCGGCACGTCCACCTGGCTACCACAGCCCGAGTACTTCAGCGCATATAGCGTTGAGACGGAGCGTGCTCAAAGGGATTCGACGTGGAACCTGTATCAGAAAGCCCTCGCGATCCGCAAGGAGCACCTTGCTGGAAATACGATGTTCCGATCCTTTGACGTCGGCAGCGACGTGATCGCGTTCGATCGGGGCGAACATTTCACCTGCGTCGTCAACGCGGGCGACGTTCCGGTGCGGTCGCCGATGGGATCAGAACCAACCTTGACCAGTTGTCCGTTCAAGGACAACATGATGCCCCCAAACACCACCGCCTGGTGGGTTCACTAAACAAAGAACAACTGGACGGCGCTGGGAGAACCACTCGATGTCAGCTTCCTCAGCGACGATCACGCGGGGCTCCTCCGTTTCACGGGAGCTTCCGCCGTGGTCCCGCCCACGATCTGGCCGAGCATCGCTGGAGCGCCGAATTCCAGCATGTTGCATTCACCGGCTGACGCTCAGCCTCGTTCAAGACCAGGAACAAAAGATGAGATCTTCGCCTGACGTTAGAGACAGCATCTCCATCCGTGTGGCACATGCCGACGTTCCGTACGGCTTCACCTATGAAAAGGACCTCCCCGAATGACCATTACTTTCAGCTCCTCTGGCTCCATCCGGACCGGGGAGCCTTTCAAAGACCAGCATGGAAAAGTCGCTCAACTGCACGGGGTCGGTGTGATGGCGCACGCGGGCCGTTATTACGCCTGGGGCGAGGAGAAGTCGAACGGGGGAACGTTCACATCAGTGGAGTGCTATTCCACGACCAATTTCTCTGAATGGCGGCACGAAGGAACTTCCCTTGGGTCGACAACAGAGGGCGACACCGCCCGATATCGCGTGGTGGAGCGGCCGAAAGTCACGGCAGCCACCGCCCCATGGGCAATGAAAGCCGGGACATAGGCGTCTTTCAGGACCCTTCCGGATCCGGAATCCTCCTCTCCGAAGACCGGAAAAACGGACTCCATATCTACCAACTCGGACACGACTACCTCAGCGTGGAGCGCCTGCTCTCAACCACTCTCAAGGACGATGGGAGCCACGGATATGAATCGCCTGTCCTCATATACCAAGACGGGCTCTACTACCTGTTTGGGTCAGACCTGACGGGATGGAACACCAACGACAATAAGTACTCGACAGCGGAATCTCTGCAGGGGCCCTGGTCCGCCTGGCGCGACTTCGCGAAGCCTGGTTCCCGTACTTTCGACTCACAGGTGAGCGTGATCGTACCGGTGTCAGGCTCGGAACGAACCACGCACATTTACATTGGTGACCGCTGGAATAGAAGTGACCTCTTCAATTCCAGAACGGTCGTTTTGCCCATCGAAATCCAGGCCGGCAAAGCACAGCTTTCCTGGCACGAGACATGGAGCCTCGATCTCTCGACAGGCGTGGTTAGCCACTAGGCATTTCAATACTGCACTTAGGACCGGGAGCAGCTCAAAGAGCGCCTTCGCCAGACCGGGGACTCTTCGAAGTGCAACTCTATGTGCGGTAGCGGAATGGCGCTCACGTGGGCGAGTCGGGCCGTGGATGCTGCTTTTTCGCCGCGGTTCGCAGATCTTCGTGCCTGAGGCCAGGGTTGGACATACTTACCGAAGCAGTCCTCCAGGTTCTACTCGATGGAACGGGTCTGATTCCTCCGTGGCGCACACTCCGCGATACCGCAGCACTCAATTTTCGGCGGATCAATGGAAGAAGATGACCCAAGGGGCAGGCGACCGCGCTTCTGTAGTCTTTGCCGGGACAGTGCGGGGCTGGGGCTTATTGCTATCGGTTCGGCAAGCATTCACGACGCAGCCTTGAATGTCGACCAGCATGGCGGTCCCAACATGGACAGCTGCGCAGCTGTATAACGTGTGCTCTTACAAAGTGGGATCAGGCGTACTGGTCAAACACCTATGCCATCCCACACTCCGCATTGTGGTGCGCACCATGCCTGAACCTTCTGAGGCATCTCCAGCACGTTGGTGCCCAGCCCCCGTCATATCCTGTTCGTGGACGTGGCGGGGCCGGTGATCTATCAGGTTCAGGCTAAATGGCATTGAGTTCATTGACGGCCGCCGTACCCACGCCGCACGGACTACTGACGGTCAGCATCGAGCGGAAGACAGTACACATCACCCTTCCAGCCCAAGTTCCTCCCATCACGTGACCGCCCGCCTTCCTCGCCCCAGGGACCACATCCAGTGCAATGCCGCTGCTCAAGAGGTCGCTCGTCAATGGCCATGAGTTTTGCCCAACGGACGGTCAACTAATGCGCCCGCTGCGCTGGTGGCCAGTACACAACCGTGGGTCTCGATACACCGGGCGCTTCGCTGGTCTCCATAATTGTCAGCTCAAAGCCGGGTCGCAGAAGCAGCACGATGGAAGCCTCATGCTTCGTCAGGAGGTGCACTGTCCTCACCCAGCGATGGTCGTCGATCCTCTCTTACTAAAGCTCATTTTAACAAATACTCACCTCTCCTCTTGACCCCTAAATGGGCCATCACGTAGGGTCGGCACCATACTTATGAAATTAAGCCTTCGTAATCATTGCTCGTGACATCGTGGTTGGGCCAGCGGATTGGTGAAGGCATGAAAGTGGGCATCAGCAAATGCCGAAGGGAAGACTTCTTTTGGGAAAAATACCTGTGTTGATTACCGGTGGCATGGGGATGGTCGGGCGGCTGTTGCTGGATGATCTCCACCGAGACCATCAGGTTCGGGCGACCGGAAGATCCGTGCCGGATCTGATCAAAGACGCCCCGCCACCAGGCGTGGATGAGTTTCTGCAAGGTGACCTGCGCGACCCCCGGTTCGCCAACCGGGCAGTCGCCGGAGCGGACGCTGTTATCCATTTGGCTGCGAACGCCTCACCGGTCTCCTCTGTCGCCGAAGCCATGGGCAATGTTGAAATCGCCGCCAATGTCCTCGACGCCGCCGCTCGCGCCGGAGTGAAGAACGTCGTTATAGCCAGTTCCGTTCACGCAAGCGGCCTGGATTACCGGGACGGAATATCCGGCATCAGTCCAGCGCATCCACCGAGGCCTTGTTGCCCATATGGTGCCGGAAAGGTGGCGGTTGAAGGCTTGGCCAGGCTCCATCAGGACGAGATGGGAAATTCCGTTTCTTGTCTCCGGCTCGGTCTGGTTGGTTGGCCACTTGAAGAACGTGAGTACGCCCATACCTGGTTGTCAGCCGGCGACATGCGTGCCCTCGTCAGGGCCGCGTTGACCGCGCGTGCGGGTTTTGGAATCTATCACGGGGTGTCCAGAGACGCTGCGACGCGGTGGGATACCGGGAACGCCCGAGAGGATCTTGGATGGGTCCCGTTCGATCATTGGGCGAAGGAGGTTGGTGAACTGCCCCTCGCGAAGAAAAGCTCGTGTCGGCTGTTGAAATAACGCAAGGACACAGCCCAGATACGTGGCCGTGCCACAATTCGTTCAACTAGTGAGAATGGGAATCAACGATGATAAAAAACCATCTACGCAATACAGGGGTCACGCTTCTCCTGGCTGCGTCGCTAACAACGGGCATAGTGCCCACCGCCGCTTCGGCGCCGCCCGCCGTCACTGGAAAGGCCCCTGACGTCGCGGCTATGAAAACGATCACCCCGACAGCCGACCAAACCAGTCTCATCCGTAATCCTGGCATGGGATTAGGCCTGTACCTCGAAGGCTTCAACGGACCACTGCCCAGTGCCACGGATTACTGGAGTGCGATGGATGCCAGCGGCGGATCCAACAAGGCGAGCTATTTGTACCTAAGGCTCGCTTGGGACCAAGTGAACCCTGAGGAGGGGCGCTTCCTCTGGCGTGAGCGTGACAGCAATCTTGCCCAGATCATCCAAGGCGCGCAGCAGCGCGGACTGAAGATCGCATGGCGGGTAATCGTTCAGGGGGGTGACTACTACGACCATTCCCAGGCAACGCCCCAGTGGGTGTTCGACTCAGGTGTCGGTAGTTGGATGCGGGACGCCGCAAAGAACCCTCGCGTCGACGACCCGATCTTTCAGGAAAAGTACACCAAGCTGGTTGACTCGCTCGGTGAGGATTTCGACGACCCGGCCACGACCATGTTCGTTGACGGTGTGGGCCTGGGGCTGTGGGGCGAGAACGATCACGACAACTACCTCACAGAGACGCAGCGTGACCAAGTCTACGAGTGGGTCACCGCTAGCTACGCAAAGGCGTTCCCCCGCACCCTCCTGGGTCTGCAGTACGGCCCGAACACTTTCGGAACCGAGCGCCAGAACCGCGCCATCAACGACCGCGGTTACGTGATCCGCCGAGACAGTCTCGGCTGCAAAACGTATCTCAGCGCTGGCGACAAGGCGGACATCAATTCGCATTGGCCCACCACGCCGGTCCTTGGCGAGAACTGTTACCACAGCTTCAATACTTCAGCGGGCTGGTGGCAGGGCGACAGCTACTCATCGGTGCGGGAAATGATGGCCTCTACTATGTCGGATGCGATCGAATTGCATTCGAACACGCTCGATCTCCGTCAGGTCCAGGACACCGAAATCTGGATGAAGGAGGCACCGGACCTAGTCCAGTACTTTATAGAGAATGGTGGCTACCGCCTCTACCCCGCCAAGGCGACCATCCCGACCCATCTGGGTCCGGGCGGCGCTTCGGTTCAGGTTTCCTGGCGCAACCTAGGCGTCGGTCGGCTTCCCAATGACGTGCCGCAATGGAACAACAAGTACCAGGTTGCGTACGCCCTCCTCGACAAAGCGACAGGACAGCCCCTCTACACCGTCCTGTCGGACATCGACCCCGGATATATCCTTAAGGGCACGGACACGTCTGACCAGGTCACGTTTGCCCCGGCCGGTGTCAACGCCGGCCGGTACGACTTTGCTGTCGCGATCGTAGACCGAGACAACGGCTTCAAGCCAGGGGTGACCCTTGCCTTGAACGGCGCGACGAGCGGCAGCTGGAGTGTCCTCGGCACCACCACCGTGAAGGCATCAGACGCTCATCCGCTCGATGCGACCATCTCCCAAGTCGATGAGTCGACTGTCACAATGGCCTTCGATGGGAAGCCGGCCGTCGACCGGCTTGGCATTAGCGGAACGCGTGTATCGGTGGACAGCTGGAACGGCACTCGATGGGTACCCATACTGGTCGGCGCCTCCCCCAGCACCGCCGGAGAACTGCAGCTCGGCGTGTCAACAACACAGCTACGTGTGCGGGGAGGGAACGTGGCAAAAACGGTCACCGCTTTCGGGACCCCTGGCATTGGTTCAGCGCCGGCTCCAGCACCCACGGCCCCTGGGACAACCATCCCGACTGTGACCACCTCCTTCGATACGCTTGCAGGAGGATCGCCCGTATCCGCGATGCTCGACGGCTCCGATGCCAATACTTGGGAGAGTGCTTTGAACCCAAGCTTCCCCGGCACCATCAGCGTCAGTTGGCCCAAGCCGAAATCGATCAATTCCCTGTCCATTCGAAACTGGTACGCCCGCGAACAGGCAATGACGAACATCACCGTCGACGTACGGGAGGCGAACGGCGAATGGCGCAACATCGTCACAGACAGGGCGCTGGACTGGAAATATTCCGACGGCACCTGGGAGCAACAGGACGTCACCTTCGACGAAGTGGTAGCGGCCGAACTGCGAATCACTGTAAATGCAGCAGCAACCAGTTGGGGAAAGTTTGTGGTGAGTGAACTCGTGATCTCTGCTCCAGGCGAGCACGGGCCGACGGGAGTTTTGGCGAACGGCGGTTTCGAGAACCCCTATCTCGCGCCTTGGACCACGACGAACGCACGACAGACGAAAGCCATTTTCGGGGAGGCGCGGACGGGCCAATGGCACCAGCTCATCTGGGGCGAGACTAAGCTCCAGCAGGTCGTCCAGGTTGAGCCGAACACCAGTTACACCCTCTCCGGGTCCGCGATGGCCCTTGGAGACGGCCAGCAAGTCTCGTTCGGCGTGCAGGAGTCGGGCGCCGAACCGGTAGCCGTTGCGGTGGTGGACCGGCAGTGGGCAAACAAGACCGTGTCATTCGTCACCGGGCCCCAGACCACCGCCGTCACGGTGTTCGCGGCAACAGCCGGGAGCAGCGCCGGTGCCATCGACTCTTTCGAGCTCGTCACGCATGCGAAAAGCCCCGCAGACCGCCCGTCGCCAGGAAAAAAACCGTAACGCAGGCAAGGGCGCAACTCGGGAAAGGACTTCGAGGTGGCTTGGCCAATGGACCCCGCGCAGCCGGTCTGCTTCATAAATCACCGGCATACGACCACTATGCTCAACTCTGTTTCCGGCGCCTCCATCGTTCCTAAGCAAAATTAGAAGGGCTTTGGATATCGGCGGTAGAACGGGACCCTGCCGTGCGGCGCGTCGTCGACGACGACGACGACGCGCCGCACGGCTGGGCCCTTTCTCTGCGAAAAGGTGTTGGCTGGCTTGCTCTGAGCTGCAGTGGTCAGCCAGTCCGGCGGGGCGGTGGTGAAAGCGGTCATGGCAGCGGGGGTGTTGGTGATGGCGTAAGAAAGGCCACCGTGCAGGCGGCAGCGGAAAGGCAATTTATTTGAACGCATCGAACCACGCCTGTGACCGGGGCTCCGCTGGAACAACCGAGGCGCTACAGCGAACTCAAACCCGCGCCTGACGTGGGACAACGCATAAAGAGTCTGCGGGACGAGTTATCTCATCTACTTCATGGCGGACAACACCAGAAATGGATCCTGCCGTAAGTGCATACAGAGGCTTGGAAGTTCCCCGGCCACACCTATGGGAGCGGGCGCCGTTGCCCTCTGGACAGGGCAGATCCAACCACGCCATGGTGCGCCCTGCCGATGATTCCAATGCCTTGAGGCCGGATTCATTGCAGGTAGCCCAGGGAGGGGTCC
This sequence comes from Arthrobacter sp. ISL-72, assembly GCF_018613755.1. Lineage (GTDB taxonomy): Bacteria > Actinomycetota > Actinomycetes > Actinomycetales > Micrococcaceae > Arthrobacter. Next base: position 307 of record NZ_JAGGPP010000002.1, on the reverse strand, counting down.
CTCGATTGTCTGAACGGCGGCATCCGCCCGGTAGCTGTACGGCGGTGGCGATGACATTCCCGCACCTCCGTTACTCATTTAAGCCTGTTGCAGAAGGGTATTTTTGTATGAAAGGCCAGCTGATGGAGCCGTCAGTCTGAAGTTGGGTCGGGGTTAAAGCTCGCGGTCGTGGGTGCCGGTTCGCGGGGGACGGGCTATGCAAGGATTGCGAACGGAAAGTTTGGCGCGGAGATTGCGGCCGTGGTTGAGCCGGATCCGACCCGACGCGACGTTTTCGCCCGCTCCTTCTCTGTCCCGGAGAGCGGCT
>NZ_JAGGPP010000028.1 GCF_018613755.1 Arthrobacter sp. ISL-72 | reverse complement strand
CAATGGCACGTCGTCAGCTCTACTTACCCCAGATCCTCGATGTGCTGGCTGGCGGGGTGCCGCCAATCGAATCGTCGAGTGGCGCGGGAGGGGTGCTTCTCGATGATCTCCCGCGCGACGGTGTTGAACATCGCCATGATTCTGTGAGCGAGCCGCGCGCCAGGACTTTCTTCTTCTTTGCCTTCGAGCGTCTGGGGAGCATTCCACTGAGGGCAGGAGTTTTAGGATTCAACCTGTGTATATATAGTCCTGCACTGCCCCTGCAGTTCCGTGTCGAAGGGGCAGTGCAGGACAGGGTCTACGCTAGGTCCGAGGCGCGGTGAGCGGCGATTTCGCCGGGTGTAATGACGTCGCAACCGACGCATTGGCTGCTGTGATCCGTCCTAGAATCAGCACCAATACCAGAGCGATGATCACGGGCACGCATACTGAGAGAACGATGATGCTGGTATCCACGCCGAGTCCGATAAGGACGCCGCCGAAGATCGGGCCGACAACCGATCCGAGTCGGCCCATTGAAGCTGCCCAGCCGACGCCGGCGGTCACCGTTGCTTGGGGGTACAGCGTCACTGCCACCGCGGCCTGGCCGATCATGCCGGCCTGAAGTCCGAGGCCGACGCCACCGAAGACCATCAGCAGCAGCGCTTTGTCCGGGCCGAGGAATGCAGAGATGACAAGGAACACGATCGCTACTGCCGAGGTTCCAGCCAGGACGGACGTCATCCGGAATCGACGCGATGCGAGGATTAGTACGCCGGCGCCGATGATGCTTCCTATGCCCAGGGCCGCCGACCCCAGGGGTGCTAGACCGGTGCTGAAGCCGTAGCTGGTGAGCAGAGTTGGCAACCACGACGAGAACACGTAGAACACGGCGAAGATGAGGAACGAAAAAGCCCACAGGAGAAGCGTTCTGCTTCGTACGGAAGGATCGAACAGGCGCGCCACCGACGCATGGTGCTTGGCCTCGGCCGCCTCGATGGGTGTGCTCGATACGTGGCTGGCGGAGAGTCCGAACCACAGGAACGGCAGAAGTACAGCAGAAGCGATAGCTCCGGTGATGAACACCCATTCCCACCCGAATGCGCCCACGATACCGCTCCCGGCCAGCCCTGCGAGGAGAGCCCCGAGCGAGATGCCCGTCATCACGACCACCGCGATCGATTGACGCAAACGAGCGGGATTGACTGCGGTCGCATGGGAGACAGCGGCGGGCAGCACGGCACCCAGTCCCAGGCCGGTCACGAAACGTAGAATCGTCAGCTGCAGAATCGAATCCGACCACGCTGTCAGCAACGAACCCAGGGTGAACACCACGACCGCCGAAAAAATGACGTTTCTGGTGCCCATTTTGGCCACGAGGCGCCCTACCGCGAGATACCCCAGAGCCACTCCGGCGCTGGTCAGCGCAAGCGCAGGAGTGAAGTGCGACGGTGCAACACCCCAATCCTTGGCAATCGCCGGTATGGACACGCCCAGCGCGACCGTGTCGTATCCATCGAGCACTATGGCCGCACATGCGAGACAAAGTACCCACCAATTCGGTTTGGTCTCTTCCTGCTTTTTGGGTTCGCTCATCGTGTCCATCGGACATCCTTAAGGTTGTGAGGGCTTCGAATACAGTCTCGAAGCGGGGGGCATGCCACCGCCGTCGGCGGCTCGCGAGTCAAGGCCATGGACGAGGAACAGGCGCCGCAGGCTACGTCATGGCGGTTCTCCGTTCACGCACGACCACGTGCTCTCGCCGTCAGCCCGCCCATATACACGGGCTGGCGAGGTGCTCAAGTGTGGTGAAGATCATGGCACTGCGTTAGTTCTATCTCCTTAGCGCTTAAAGGTCAAGACCCCACTACCTTGACACAAAGTATCTTAGTGCTGTTATATCTTTGGCATGACCTAGTTCACATTCCGGTCGCTTCGGCGACTGCGGGGTAAGCCGCGAACAACGTCGATGGCAGCCTGAGTGACTATGAAGATTGGTGGACCCCGAGGATGACAACGCAGCGCAGCGCGGGCATCGTGGAACGGCCGGCCGGGACGGACTCCGAAGGATTTATCCCCTTCCGCGGCTTCGAACCGGGCGTGGACACGCTGGACGAAATTAATGTCGGCGGGGTCTGGGGCCGGGGGGCGGGGGCACTGATTGAGTCCGTCAATCCCGCAACTTCTGAGGTCTTCGCGACGCTCCATGGTGCCACCGTTGACGATGTTGATATCGCGGTCGCGGCCGGCCTGGCGGCCGTTGAAGAGTCCGGCTGGGCACGTAAGCTACCGCACGAACGCGCTGCTGTTTTGCACAGGATCGGTTCGGCTATTGAAGCCAATGCTGACCGGATCGCTGTTCTTCAAACCCAGGACACCGGTAAAACGCTCAAGGAAACGCGGGCGTTGGCCATGAGCGCTGCGGCCACGTTCCGTTTCACCGCATCGGCCCTTGAGACCATGGAGGATGCGCTAACCCCGCCGCGGGGTGACTACCTGAGCATCTCCACCTATGAGCACATCGGTGTGGTGGCTGCCATTACACCGTGGAACTCCCCGATCGCCAGTGACGCGCAAAAGGTTGCTCCGGCACTTGCTGCGGGCAACGCCGTCATTATCAAACCGCCGGTCTGGGCACCCTGGGTGTCGCTGCTGCTGGCAAGGATCTGTGACGAGGCTGGATTGCCTTCGGGCCTGCTTTCGGTGCTTCCGGGCCCGGGACGGACCGTCGGGGACGCGTTAGCACGGCACAGGGATGTCGGCAAGGTTTCCTTCACCGGCGGCACTTCGACCGGGCGGCAGCTGGGTCGCATCGCGGCCGATAAAATCATGCCGATCACGCTGGAACTGGGCGGAAAATCGCCAACCATCATTTTTTCGGACGCAGATCTGGATCAAGCAGTTGCCGGGGTGCTTTATGGAATCTTTTCCTCCAGCGGCCAAAGCTGCATCGCCGGTTCCCGGATATTCATCCAGCGGGCCATCTATGACACCGTGCTGGCACGCTTAGTCGAAGGAGCCAAAGCCCTGCGGGTGGGTCCAGGAACCGACCCGGGCACGCAGGTGGCACCTCTTGTTGCCCATGCCCACAGGGATTCCGTTGAAAAGATGGTTGAGGATGCCCGGGCAGCCGGAGCACAGATCCTGTGCGGCGGCGCACGGCCGGTGGAGCCGGAACTGCAGCAGGGCGCCTACTACCTGCCCACCATCATTGCCGGTGTGGCCAACTCGGACCTGATCTGCCAGGAGGAGATCTTCGGTCCCGTGGCGGTGGTTCTTCCCTTTGATGATGAAACTGACCTGTTGGCCCAGGCCAACGACAGTGTGTTTGGTCTGGCTTGCGGCATCTGGACGGCGGACTACCGGCGGGCCTGGCGCATTGCGCGGGCCGTTGCGGCGGGCACCGTCTGGATCAACACGTACAAGCAGTTCAGCATCGCTACCCCCTTTAGCGGGATCAAAGAAAGCGGGCTGGGCACCGAAAAAGGCAGGGACGGTATCCGCTCCTACATGCGCCAAAAGAGCATATACGTCGATCTTTCCGGCGCCCCCTTGCCCTGGGCCGGCGCATGAAATCAGCAGCATATTCCAATCCATCCCCCATGAAAGGCAAGTCAGTGAGTGCTCACCCCTACAGTCCGGCATACCAGGCCGGGGGTTTCGGCTTCGTGTCCGGGGCGTTGTCCGTTGACGAAAACTACATCCCCGTTAGCGGCCGAATTGAGGCCATTGAGGCCGCTGCAACCAGGCTCTCGGAACGGTTGGCGACCATCGGCATGTCTATGCAGGACATCGTCAAGACCACCTACTTCGTCACGGACCTGACCTTGCGCGAAGAAGCAAACAGCCACTATGAGCAACTCTTCAGTGCTCCCCGGCCGGCCCGGACGTTCGTTGAAGTTTCTGCGCTGCCGTACGGTGCCACGGTGGAAATTGAAGCCATTGCCCACCGGGGCCAGGAGTGAACCATGACTACCGCTATTTTTTTGAACACACGGGGACCGGAAGAATCAGCCCAGCCGGTTCCCGCCACTGAACGCGCAGTAGCCGGGGAGCCCACCGCACGGACCCTGAGAGTCCAGCAGAAAACCTGGGAAGCGGATGGGGTGACCAGCCTTACCTTCGCTGACCCGTTGGGGGCGAAGCTGCCCCAGTGGCAGCCCGGTTCCCACTTGAGCCTTCATCTGCCCAACGGGCTCATACGCGAGTACTCGCTGTGCTCGGATCCGCTGGACTCGACCAGTTGGACAGTAGCTGTTCTGCGGACGCCTGATTCACGGGGCGGCAGCCAACTGGTTCATGAGGGTTTGCCGGTGGGATCGCTCCTTAAGGTTGAAGGCCCGCGCAATAACTTCGTGCTGGAAGATGCTGGACGTTACGTACTGATCGCAGGCGGGATCGGCGTCACCCCGATCATTTCCATGGCGCGGCAACTTCAGGCGGCAGGGGCGGACTGGTCGCTGCTCTACACCGGCCGCTCCCGGGCCACTATGGCCTTTCTGCCGGAGATCGCGGCCCTGCCCCAGGACCGGATTACCATCCACGCCGACGACGAGGCCAATGGCAGCTACCCCGACCTGGCGGCCGCTGTCGGAACACTGAGCCCGGATGCGCTGGTTTACGCCTGCGGTCCGGAACCGCTGCTGAAGGCTGTCGCCGGTGCCATGCAGGACGAAGCGCAGCTTCGGATCGAGCGGTTTAAGGCACCGGAAAAGGTTGTCGTCGCGGAGCAGAGCAAATCAGCGTTTGACGTGGTGTGCAACAGCACGGGCAAACGCATCCCCGTGGCGCCTGATGTATCTGTGCTTGATGCGCTCAACAGCGCCGGTGTTGACGTTCCCAGCTCCTGTGCGGAGGGGATCTGCGGTACCTGCGAAACCCGTGTCATCAGCGGCGACGTGGAGCACCGTGATTTTCTCCTCAGCCAGGCTGAGCAGGCGGCGAACAAGAGCATGTTCGTGTGCGTCTCGCGTTGCCGTTCGGCCGAACTGATTCTTGATCTCTAACCCTCGAAAAGTAAGAAGGTAGCCCCATGAATTTCTTTGCAGCAGAGCCTGTCTGTAAGTTGCGATCTCTTCGGTCGGTGTCCCTGAAAGTGCCGGAAACGGCGCGTGCCAAGGATTTCTACCACGAGGTCTGGGGCCTTTCCACCGTCGAGGAGGACAGTGATCGCTTCTGGCTCCGCGGAACCGGCTCGGAGCACCACATTCTGAAGCTGGAAAAGGGCCAACAAAACGCCCTTGGCGGCGTGGCCTTCGCCCTCGCTACGCCCCAGGAGGTGGACCAGGCCGCCATTAAGCTCACCGCTTTGGGTATTCCCCTCTTCCGTGAACCCGGCCCACTGGAGGACGCTGCCGGCGGTTACGGCCTGCAGCTGGTTGACCCCGAGGGCAGGCTCGTAGAGCTGTCCGCGGACGTTCATGCCGTCGTCAGCCAGGAGCCTTCCGGACGCCGGGCAATCCCGCGCAAGATCGCCCACGTCGTGCTGAACACCATTAACATTGACCGGGCTACAGCCTTCTACACCCAGGTCCTGGGTATGCGGGTCTCGGACTGGTCCGAGCACCAGATGTCATTTCTTCGGTGCAATTCAGAGCACCATGTCATCGCCTTCAACCAGGCCCCGTGGACAGCGGTCAACCACGTGGCGTACGAAATGCAGAGCATCGACCACTTCATGCGCGGTATCGGTTCCCTCAAAACCCACGGTATTGCCCCGCAGTGGGGCCCGGGCCGTCACGGTCCCGGGGATAACACCTTCTCCTACTTCACCGACCCTGCAGGCCTTGTCTGTGAGTACACCTCGGAAGTGGCGCAGGTTGATGAAGACAGCTGGCTGTGCCGTACGTGGAAGCGGACCCCTGAGCTGTCGGACCAGTGGGGAACCGCCGGGCCGCCCACCATCAACGTTCGCACCGCTATGGCCGGAATCCCCGATGACGGCTACCGCTCCCTGGTCGTTCCCGGCAGCGCCGACTACTTCGCTCTTCCATCGGCAAATGCGGCAAGTCATGCAGCTGCCCACTGAGGTAGCTCCTGCCACCCGAAGCCTGGGCAGCCGTATTTTCCTCCACGGCGTATCGCTGGTAGACCGTGGCGAAGGAGCACCTGTGTTCCTGATGCACGGCATCGGGGGAAACGCCTCATCCTGCGCGGCTCTGGCACAACTGCTCAGTGATGCCGGCTACCGCACGTTCTGCTGGGATGCGCCAGGGTACGGGGAGTCCCCGGATCCGCTGGGTCCGGTCGACCATCCCGGGCTCGTCTTACAGATTCTGGCTTCCCTGGCCCTTGGACCCGCTCACCTGATCGGGACCTCGTGGGGAGGAGTTATCGCCACCCGAGCGGCAGCGCAGGCACCGGGTGCTGTCCGCTCTCTGGTGCTAGCGGACAGCACCCGAGGTTCGGCCGTTACCGGTGAGTCGGCGGACCGGATGCTCGCACGCGTCCCGGAACTGGCCGAACTGGGGCCAGAAGCCTTTGCCGACCGGCGGGCTTCCCGGCTGCTCTCGCCAGCAGCGGATGCTGCGACGGCCGCGGCGGTCAGGTCCGAAATGGCCGCGGTCCGGCTGCCCGGTTACACAGCCGCAGCGACCATGATGGCAGCTACCGACACATCGGATGTGTTGCCTTCTCTGCAGGTACCGTCACTGGTCCTGGTCGGCGAAGACGATGTAGTCACCGGCGTGGCTGAATCCAGGATCCTCGCTGCATCCATAACAGACGCTTCCTTCAAGATCATTCCCCGTGCAGGTCATGCCGCAGTGCAGGAGAAGCCGGCAGAGATGGCGTCATCGATTCTGGAGTTTTGGAAGAGGCCTTCATGACACGGTTGATAGTAGTCACCGGCTCTGGACGCGGACTGGGATTCAGTATCGCTGAACGGCTGGCAGCCGGAGGCGACCGCATTGTCATCGCTGAGAAAAACGCCGACCTCGCAGAACGTGCAGCAGGCACGCTGCGGGAACGAGGCTTCGAGGCCACGGCAATCGTCACCGATATTGCAGACAAGGACTCCGTTGCGGCTTTGGCCGATGCCGTCCGCGAACTGGGCGGGGCAGATGGCCTGGTCAACAATGCAGCTCTTGCTGACGGCGTTGGCGGGGACACCTTCTGGGACCTTGAAGAGGACTTCTTCCAGCGGGTCATGACTGTGAACGCCTTCGGTACATGGCTGGTGAGCAAGTACCTCTATCCACAGCTGGCACAAAAGCAGGCAGGCGCCATCGTGAACGTCGCTTCCGACGCCGCGCTGTATGGCTCGCCGCGCCTGGTCCACTATGTCAGTTCCAAAGGTGCCGTTCTGGCAATGACCCGAACCATGGCCCGCGATGCGGGAGCAGCCGGGGTCCGTGTAAATGCTGTCTCTCCGGGCCTGACCAGAGTCGAGGCAACCGAGTCCGTGCCGGCCTCCCGCTACCGGCTTTACGGGGAGAACAGGGTGCTGGAAAGGGACCAGGTGCCCGAGGATATCTCCGGGGTCGTCCAGTTCCTGCTCTCGGACGCGGCCGCGTTCATCACCGGGCAGAACATCGTCGTGGACGGCGGCTTTGTCATGGGGCACTAAGTCAGCCAACACCACCCGACAACATCCCCCATTCCCGAAATAACCCGAAGACGCCGGGCTCCGGCTGATGATCAAGGAGACCACCAGATGGATCTGCAATTGAAGGACCGCACCGTCGTTGTGACAGGAGCGAGTTCCGGCGTCGGCCTGGCTACCGCCCGGTACCTGCTCGCAGAAGGCGCCAAGGTAGCTGCTTGCGCCCGTGATGCCGGGCGCCTCACGGCGGCTTTCGATCAGTTTGCCTGGGCTGATAAGAACTCCATCTACCTGGCCACCTGCGACGTTACTGACCGCAAAGCCACCGACGCGTTCGTTGCCGGAACTTTGGAGAGCTTCGGGGCTGTTGACGGGCTGGTGTGCAATGCCGGCCGCTCCCTTATGGCTACGTTGGACGAGACGTCCAACGAGCAGTTCCGCGAAGAATTCGACCTCAAGATTTTCGGGGTGTTGAACATAGTCCGGTCGGCGCGGGCTGCGCTGGCCGCGTCACCGCACGGCTCGGTGGTGAACGTCAATGCGATCCTGTCCCGCCAACCTGAGCTGCGCCTGGCCGCTACTTCAGCCGCGCGTGCCGGGTTGTTGAACCTGAGCCACTCATTGTCTGAAGACCTCGCCGCGGATGGTACCCGGGTCAACTCGGTGCTGCTCGGACTGGTCGACACCGGCCAGTGGCACCGGCGATTCGAGCAGTCAGGCAGCGGGCTGGACTTCTCGGAGTGGAGCGCCGAGATCACCAAGGACCGGGGGGTAAAGCTGGGGCGCTTCGGCACAGCCGATGAAGTCGCCTTCCACATTCTTACCCTTCTATCCCCGCTAAGCGGCTACACCACAGGAGCCACGATCGACGTCGGCGGCGGTGTTGGCCGCTATGTATAAGGCACCTGCCATCGGGCTAACGCTCAACGGCATGCCCGGCCCTGATCTACGAAAGAGATAAGACATGTCCATGGAACAAGGAACGAAAATGCCCCAAAACCCTACCGGCGGTGACATCCTCGTCCGGGTAATGCGCAGGCACGGTATTGACACCGCTTTCGGGGTGATCAGCATCCACAACCTTCCCCTGATCGAGGCCGTGGACCGGGAACTGAACTTCGTCGCCGTCCGCCATGAAGCCGCGGCAGTAAACGCGGCGGATGCTTACGCGCGCGCTTCGGGCAAGTTTGGAGTTGCCCTCACCAGCACCGGAACGGGTGCCGGCAATGCTGCCGGGTCCATGGTGGAGGCACTGACCGCAGGCAGCCGCGTGCTGCATATCACCGGCCAAATTGACAGTGAATTCCTCGGAAGCAATCGCGGAGTGATCCATGAGGTCCCACGACAGCTGCAGATGCTTCACGCGGTATCGGGCTACGCGCGGACCATCTTCAACGCCAAAGATGCCGAAGCAGATCTGGAAGAAGCTATCGCGCACCTGTTGTCCGTCCCGCATACACCGGCCAGCTTGGAATGGCCCATCGACCTGCAGTACCTGGCCCTGCCCGAAGAGCAGCGCCCGGCGGACTCCCCCGGCCAGCCCGAAGCCTCCATCGACGAGGAATCCGTGTCCAAAGCCGTTGAACTGCTCTCGCGGGCCAAAAGGCCCCTCATCTGGGCAGGTGGCGGGGCTGCAGGTGCCGGTTCAGCTCTGGCTGATCTGCTGCACCGCCTCGGGGCCGGGCTGCTGACCAGCAATTCAGGCAGAGGCGTCGTACCCGAAGATGATGATCAGGTGATCGGAAACTTCGCCACCACCCCTGAAGCGGCCGCGCTCATTGCGGACGCTGACCTGCTGCTCAGTGTTGGAACACATTTCCGTTCCAACGAAACCAAGCACTACTCCATGACCTTGCCCAGGCCCCACATCCAGCTTGATATTGATCCTGCAGCCATCGGCCGGGTCTACCCGGCCGATGTCGGGCTGGAGGGTGATTCCCGGATCCTGCTCGAAGAGATCGTCGGGAAACTCTCCGCCCCCAGTGTCGAGGCGGGCTGGACCGAACGGGTGCGCGCGACCCGCCGCAGCGTCCGCGCCGCCCTTACCGAATACATCGGCGGATATGCCGAGATCTGCGAAAGCCTTCGCCGGCGGCTTGACCGCGAATCAGTGATCGCCCGGGACGTAACTATCCCCTCCAGCCAATGGGGCAACCGCCTGCTGGAAATCTACTCGCGGGAAACGAATATTTTCCCGCTCGGTGGTGGCATCGGTCAGGGACTTGCGATGGGCATCGGCGCCGCCTGCGCCCGTCCCGGGATCCCCACGGCAGTGATCGTCGGTGACGGCGGACTGGCGGTTCATCTCGGTGAACTTGCCTCACTTGGCGGTTCGGGTGCCTGGTGCGTCGTGCTGGTCTTCAACGACAGCGGCTACGGAGTCCTTCGGAACATGCAAAAGGCCAACGGCTTCGCCGAAGCCGGCGTGAACCTTTACACACCGGACTTTGAAATGTTGGCCCAATCGCTGCACCTCCCGTTCTGGCGGGTCCGCGGCTCCGGACAATTCGATCAGGCCCTGGCAGGAGCGTTGGCGGTCCGGGGCCCGGCCGTCATCGAAATCGACGTCACAGCTCTGGACCCGGCGCCGGGAGCCTTTGTGCCGCCGGTGCATATCCCCAGCCGGAACCACTAGAGGGACGAGGAAAAAAATGGCACTGACAGAACCATTGACTTTGGACAGTCCACAACCGGACACAGGGCAAATCCGGCACCGCGTCGTCTGCCTTTACAACGGCACCGGAGCCGGGGAGTGGTACGCACGGCAGGTCGCTGCCTACGATGCCCAAACTTGGGAAAACTTCGACGGAGCATTTCTGGGCGCCACCGTCACGGAAGACCAGCTTGAAGAGTGGGTCTCAGGTGCTGCGGCGGCGCTCCGGGACGGCGGGGCCACCCCGGTGCACCTGGTGGCCTCCGGCCGTGCCGTCTACGGCACGATCGTGCTCGCCGGCCGTTATCCCGAGCTGGTCAAGAGCCTGATTCTTGGCGACCCGGAGGTTGACACCTCCATTGAGGGTTACGCACATTCGCTCCAGCTCGTCCAGGCACCATCGCTGGTTATCGCCGCCGTGCCGCAGGCAGACACGGACATTGCCGAGCCGCAAAGCATCGCCGGAGGAATCGACAACGGCGTCTTCGTCATCATCGAAAACACCGCCGTCCCCGCACACCGAACACGGGCTGACTCTTTCAACGAGTGGGCCACATCATTCATGAACATCGCCGAAGGCCTGCACACCACCTTCGCCGAACCAGAGGAGGACTTCCATGCCTGAACAGTACCTAGAACCGAATCAGGCCTTGACCAGGCCTGCAACTCCGTATGAGAAGAAGCTCGCCGGGGCACTGAGCGAGGTCTTCGCCGGCGGCACCAAAGACTTGCCAGGGGTGGTTGCAGGCCTGAACGGCCTTGGTCTCAATGCTCCGGATGGCAACCCGTGGGACGAAACCCGTTTCCGCGCCGAAATGCGACGACTGGGAGAATAAGAAGTGACAACTACAACACAAACCGCACGTCCGAGCAGCGGGAAGAGCAAGACAAAAAACGTCGTCGGCGTCCGCCACGAAGTCGATGCCAAAGAACTGGCAGCGATGGGGCTGCGGGACCGCTGGTACCCCATCTACCCCTCGCGCTTCGTCGGCGTTGGGGACATGGTCAAGGTTAAGCGCCTGGGTGTGGACTGGCTGCTGTTCCGCGACGCCACCGGACGTATCCGGATGCTCGAGGACCGCTGCCCGCACCGCAGTGCCCCCCTCTCAGTCGGTCAGCACCTCGGAGACCGTGTTGCCTGCAAGTATCACGGTGTACAGGTCGATGGAGACGGCACGGTCGTCTCCGTTCCCGGCATGCCCGGATGTGCCCTGGAGGGCCGAACCGTTACCACTTCCCTGGCAGTTGCAGAAGCAGCCGACACAATCTTCGCGTTTATGCCACTGACAGCCGAATCCGAGGTAACGGAGTTCAAGCTGCCGGACCGCCTGGCCAACCCCGAAGTCTCGTGGTTCTCGAACTTCGCGGAATGGAAGGGGCCTTGGCGTTTCTACATGGACAACGTACTGGATCCGATGCACGGTGCCTTCCTCCACCGCGACTCACACTCCATGTTCGGTGGAGACACCAGCGCCCGCTTCCGAATCCGCGAAACCGACCGAGGCTTCTTCTTTGAGAAAACGGACCAGCGCGGCGTGAACTTCGACTGGGTCGAATACTGCCGCGAGGCCATGGACTACGTCGATCTGGAAATCCCCTATGCCGAGTCCGCAGGACCCGGCGGGACCTTTGGCATCGTCGGCATGGCCACTCCCATCGACGCGGACAACTCGGCGATTTTCCACTGGCGCACCCGCACCGTCTCCGACTGGGAGCGCGACGTCTGGCGGTTTATGTACAAGACGACCCTTGAGGAAAAGCACTGGG
>NZ_JAGGPP010000027.1 GCF_018613755.1 Arthrobacter sp. ISL-72 | reverse complement strand
GGTTCGCCATCATCAAGGTCGCAGCCCTGGTCGCGTTCCTGCTCGTGGGCACCTACTTCGTCATCTTCGGCACCCCGGTCCCCGGTCAGGAAACCGGCTTCAGCCTCATCACCGACAACGGCGGGATCTTCCCCAACGGCCTGCTGCCCATGATCATCCTGATGCAGGGCGTCCTGTTCGCCTACGCCTCCATCGAACTCGTCGGCACCGCCGCCGGCGAAACCGAAAACCCCGAAAAAATCATGCCCAAAGCCATCAACTCCGTGGTCTTCCGCATCGCGCTGTTCTACGTCGGCTCCGTCATCCTGCTGGCCCTGCTGCTGCCCTTCACCTCCTACGAAAAAGGCGTCAGCCCCTTCGTGACCTTCTTCGGCTCCATCGGCATCCAGGGCGTGGACGTCATCATGAACCTCGTGGTCCTCACCGCCGCGCTGTCCTCCCTGAACGCCGGACTCTACTCCACCGGCCGGATCCTGCGCTCCATGTCCGTCGCCGGCTCCGCCCCCAAATTCGCCCAGCGCATGAACAAAGCCGGCGTCCCCTACGGCGGCATCGCCATCACCGCCGGCGTCTCGCTCCTGGGTGTCCCGCTGAACTACCTCGTCCCCTCCCAGGCCTTCGAAATAGTCCTGAACGTCGCCTCCGTGGGCATCATCGTCACCTGGGCCACCATCGTGCTGTGCCAAATGCAGCTCAAACGCTGGGCCGACAAAGGCTGGCTCAAACGCCCCTCCTTCCGGATGTTCGGCGCCCCCTACACCGGCTACCTCTCCCTCCTGTTCCTCGTCGGCGTCCTGGTCATGGTCTTCATCGACTCACCCCTGACCCTGCTCGTCACCCTCATCGCCATCGCCCTGATGGTCGTCGGCTGGTACGCCTGCCGCAAACAAATCCACGAAATCGCCGCAGCACGCGACGGATACACCGGCGCCTCCCCCGTCGTCGCCAATCTCCCAGTGCGCGGGGCGGAGGAGCGCATCTAGCTCCTTCCACTTCACCTAAGCGCGAACGGATCAGCGCGAACGGACACTTGCGGCCCCGGATTGAAGGGCCCCAAGTGTCCGTTCGCGCTTAACCGGCAGGCGGCGTAATGCAACGCGGCCGCAACCCCGGGCGGGGGCTGGTTCGCATATGCTCAGCTGAGAAGTTCAACCGGCTCAACGACGAACCACCACAGGAGAAACGCTCATGACCACCTGGCGGATCAGGGATTTCCATTCGGCCGACCTTGACGGCATCCTGCACCTCTGGGAATCGCTCAAGGCCACCAACGTCGAACCCGTCTACGCGCTCTCCGAGGTCCTGGCCTCCTGCGAAAAGGACCACGCCGTCGTCGCCGTCCAGGGCGACCAGGTGGTGGGTGCCGCCGTCGGCCGCGCCGCGCATGACCAGGGCTGGATCGTTTTCCTGGCCACCCTCCCCGAGTTCCGCGGCCGCGGGATCGGCACCTCGCTGCTTGCCGCCGTCGAAAACCGGATGGCGCCGCACGGGCTGAACAAACTCTCCGCGCTGATGCCCGAGTCCGAAACCCGCGTGGAGGCCTTCCTCAGCCGCGGCTTCGTCCTCAAGAAAAACCTGCGGTACTTCGAACGGACCATCCCGGTTCAGCGCCAGGAGCTCGAACCCCTGGGCCTCCTCGGCGGCCGCATCCTGGCCCGCGACCTCTGGGAGAACGTGGCCGGCATGCGCAATGAGAAGGAACTGCTGGAACGCCGGCTGGTACTCCCGCTGGCGGAGGCGGACCTCGCGGACGAATTCGGCGTGGTGCCGCCGCGCGCCGTTGTCCTCTTCGGTCCGCCCGGGACCGGCAAGACCACCTTCGCCAAGGCGATCGCGTCCCGGCTCGAATGGCCGTTCGTCGAAGTATTCCCCTCCCGGCTCGCCGCTGACCCCAAAGGCCTGGCCGGCGCCCTCCGCGAAACATTCCTGGAGATCGCCGAACTGGAACATGCCGTGGTGTTCATCGACGAGGTGGAGGAGATCGCGTCGCAGCGGTCCGGCGAGCCGCCGTCACCGCTGCAGGGCGTCACCAACGAGCTCCTCAAGATCATCCCGGCCTTCCGCGAACAGCCCGGCCGCCTGCTGGTCTGCGCCACGAACTTCATCCGGGCACTGGACACCGCGTTCCTGCGGCACGGCCGCTTCGACTACGTCATCCCCATCGGGCTCCCGGACGCCGAGGCCCGCCGCGCCATGTGGGAACGCTTCATCCCCGCCACCGTGGTGGACGACGTGGACATTGAGCTCCTGGTGGACCGCACCGAGGGCTTCTCCCCCGCGGACATCGAGTACGCGGCCCGGAGCGCCTCCCAGCGCGCGCTGGAAAAATCCGTATACGGCAATGGCAGTGACGGCGGGCCGGCTTCCGGCGGAAGCGCCTCCGTTCGAGAGGCGGTCCGGAAGGGCCCTGCCACCCAGGATTATCTGGACGCCATTGCGGACACCAGGACCACGGTCAGCAAGGAGGTCCACCAGGACTTCCTCGAAGACATCGATTCGCTGGGCCGGGTGTAGCCCCCGGGGTGATCCCGTTCCTCACGATTGTCAGCGGGCTCGCTTGGACGGTGGTGTACGTTGAGGCGATGCGGATCGGCTTCCGGGACCGGAGCTACGCGATCCCCGCGGCCGCCCTGGCCCTGAACTTCGCCTGGGAAGCCATCTATGCCACCCGGTCCGCCACGACCGCATTGTCCGCACAGGGCGCTTTCAACATCATGTGGGCGCTGGCGGACGTGGTCATCCTGTACACGTTCTTCAGGTTCGGCCGCTCGGAGCTCCCGGGGTGGGTGACGCGCAAGGCCTTCCTCGGCTGGGCTCTGCTGCTGGGTGCCACCGCCTTCGCCGCGCAGCTGCTGTTCGTTGCGGAGTTCGGCTGGGAGGCCGCGCCGCGCTACTCCGCTTTCCTGCAGAACCTGTTGATGTCCGGCCTGTTCATTGCCATGTTCGTTTCCCGGGGCGGCGCGAGGGGCCAGTCGCTGCTCATCGCCGCGGCCAAATGGATCGGAACACTGGCCCCCACCGTCGTGTTCGGCTGGTACGGCAATTCGCTGCTGATCCTCGGCGTCGGCGCGCTTTGCAGCATCTTTGACCTCGTGTACATCGGCCTGCTCTGGCGGGCGCGGACGCTTGCGCCATCTCCTGCGCCATCTCCCGCCCCAAGCGGTACTGTTTGAAGCATGTCCAGCAATCCCCTCAGGCACGCCATGGCCCGCATGGGCGGCCGCGACCCGCATGAAAAACACCGGACAGCCACCCCTCTGGAGCTGTTTTTCGACCTGACGTTTGTCATTGCCTTTGGTGTGGCCGGCAGCCAGTTCGCGCATGAGATCGCGGAGGCGCACTTCGGGGCCGGGTTGCTGGGTTTCACCTTCGCGATGTTTGCCGTGATCTGGGCCTGGATCAACTTCACCTGGTTCGCCAGCGCCTACGACAACGACGACTGGGTGTTCCGCCTCGTGACCATGGTGCAGATCATGGGCGTGCTGATCCTGGCCATGGGCATCGAACCGATGTTCCATTCGCTCGTGGAGGGCCGGCACGTGGACAACGCCGTGATTGTCGGCGGCTACGTGATCATGCGGCTGGCCCTGGTGGCGCAATGGCTGCGGGCCGCCCGGCAGGATCCCGCGCGCCGCGACACCTGCCTGCGCTACGCAAAATACCTCGCCGTGGTGCAGCTGGGCTGGATCGCAGTCCTTGTGCTGAACACCGACGTGCCCACCACCTTCCTGATGGTCTCAGTACTCGTGGCGCTGGAAATGGCGACGCCCTACGCGGCCGAGCGCAAGGCAACAACGCCCTGGCATGCTCACCACATCGCCGAGCGCTACGGGCTGCTCGCCATCATCGCGCTGGGCGAATGCCTGATCGGTGCCATTGAGACCCTGCGGGCCATCGTGGCGAGCCACGGCTGGAGCGTGGACGCAGCGCTGGTGGGCTTCGGCGGCACTGCTTTGGCGTTCGGCATGTGGTGGATATACTTCATCCTCCCCGCCGGCCGCGTGCTCCACCTCCGCAGGCACCGCTCATACTTTTTCGGCTACGGGCACGTGCCGATCTTCGTCGCGATTGCCGCCACCGGGGCCGGGCTGCACGTGGCGGCGTATTACATCGACCACACCGCACATATCAGCGCCGCCGTGGCGGTGGCAAGCATCGCCATCCCCGTGGCCGTGTTCAAAGCCTCCCTCACTGCGATGTTCAGCATCATGGTCTGCTACGACAGGACCGTGGTCGCCGTTGCAGCGGGCGTCCTCCTGGTCCTGGGCGGCAGCGTGGGTCTTGCGGCCGCCGGAGTCTCAGTGCCGGTCTGCATGCTGGTGATTGTGCTGGCACTGGCCGTCTCAATCGTCATCGATGAGAAGCGCGGCACCAAGCGGCTGAGCGCCGCCTTGGAGCATCTGGAGCGGACGGCTAAGACCCCGCGTCCGGCTTAGCGCCGGGCTCGGCCACCGGGGATTCCCCGGGGTGATCGTCCATGGCGTCCAGTTCCTCAAGCAGCCAGGGGTTGACCCGCGCCAGGATCTTCCTGACCTCCTCGGCAGGAACGGCCTCATAGAGTACCGGGCGGGCCTCGTCATAGCGGGTGACGGGCGGCTTGTCCGGCCACTTTTCGGCCAGGGCCTGCACGCGCTCGGGCAATGAGTTGTGGGCGTTGTCCGCGATCTTCACCAGCGTGGCGTCGTGGTCTTCGGCGATGAAGCGGATGCCGTCCTGGTAGTCGTCCGGGTTGTCGTGCAGCCGCTTGGTGACCCGCTCGATGATGGCCACCGCGCGCTCCGAAACGCCCATGTCCAGGAGCGCCTGCCGCGTCATTGGCGTGTCCTCGGCAATGTCATGCAGGTACCCGGCGATTTGGATGTCGTCGTCGAAATCTTCCAAGGCATCGCCCACGGCGAGCACGTGTTCCCGGTAGGGCCGCTTGAGCTTGTCCTTCTGGCGGTTGTGTGCCACTTCAGCGAGCACCCTGGCCGTCTCCACAGTGAATCGAGGCTGGGGCGGGCTTGCGTCAGGGGTTCCGGTTTCTGGCATGGTTCCAGCCTACGCGCCTGCCCGCACCGTCCCCGGCCACACCCAGGCGTCGCGCGGTAACCTGGCGGGATCGAACACCGCCAGCGCGGTTGGCAGCGGTCCTGCCGGCAGCCCCAGCGAGTCCAGGATGATGTCACGCACGCGGCCGGCATCCAGCCCGGCAGCAGCCAGGTCGGACAGCGTGACAGCGCCATCCCGCTTGGCCAGCCGGACGCCGTCGGAATTCACCACCAACGGGACATGGGCATATTCCGGAACTGGAATATGCAAGAGCGAAGCAAGATAGGCCTGGCGGGGCGTGGAAGCCAGGAGGTCATCACCGCGGACCACCTGGTCAATCCCCTGCGCGGCGTCGTCCACCACCACGGCGAGGTTATAGGCCGTGACGCCGTCGTTGCGGCGGAGTACGAAGTCATCCACCACGCCCGTATATGTTCCGTGCAGCAAGTCATGCACGGTCCAGTCCGCGACGGCGGCCCGGAGCCGGACCGCGGCCGGCCGAATGGTCCGCTTGAATTCTATTTCGGCCTGATCGAGGTTCCGGCAGGTGCCCGGATAGGCGCCCTGCGGGGCGTGCGGCGCGGACGGAGCCTCCTGGATTTCCCGCCTGGTGCAGAAGCATTCATAAGTCAGGCCCGCGGCGGCCAGCCGCCTGACCGTTTCGGTGTACAGCGGCCCGCGCTCGGTCTGGCGCACGACGCCGCCGTCCCAAGTGACGCCGATGGCCGCCAGGTCGCGGAGCTGCTCCGCTTCGGCGCCGGCGCGGGCCCGGTCCAGGTCCTCCACCCGCATCAGGAACCGGCGGCCGGTGGAGCGGGCGAACAGCCAGGCGAGGATTGCCGTCCGGAGGTTTCCGACATGGAGTTCGCCGGACGGGCTGGGTGCGAAGCGGCCGGCAGACGTCATGGCACCAGCCTAGGGTCAGCCACCGCCCGCCTGCGAATACATTTGCATCAACACAAGAGCCCCTCAGCTACCGAACTCTCCGGTAAACCGGGGTCGGTGGCTCAGGGGCTCTTGCCGTGCGGGGTCGGGAGCGTAGCTCCGGGCCCGTAGCACTGCTTTGCGGAATGACGATGCGTGAACAAGTGTCAATCAGCGGCGGTCTCCTTGCGGGAGCCTGGTCCAGGGGCCGGGAGGTGTTCCGGGTTCCTGTAGCCTGCGGGATCCGGCGGTAGCCGGTGTCCGTTGTTGCCACCATTTCAACAGAAGCCCTACAGTAGGCGCAACGAGCCGATGCTTTCCTGGTCAAACTGATCAATCAAGCGGCGTCGGCCAGGCAGGAAATGATCAGATTGCAGGAACTCGATCCCACCGACCGGCGAATCCTTGCCGCACTGGACGACGACCCTCGCGTACCCATCATGGTGCTCGCGCAGAAGCTGGGCCTGGCGCGCGGAACTGTCCAGACGCGCCTGGAGCGGATGGCGTCGTCGGGCGCCCTGCGTCCCAACAGCAGCCGGGTCCTCCCCGCGGCGCTCGGCCGGGGCGTGGCCGCGTCGGTGAGCGCAGAGCTGGACCAGAGCCACCTGAACGAAGCCATCGCTGCGCTCCGCGAGATCCCCGAGGTCCTGGAATGCCACGCGCCGGCCGGCGACACCGACCTCCTGATCCGGGTGGTGGCCACAAGCCCGGACGACCTGTACCGGGTGTCGGAGGAAATCCGGCTCTGCCCCGGCATCGTCCGGACGTCCACCAGCATGTTCCTGCGGGAGGTGATCCCGTACCGGACAACCGGGCTGCTGGGCGCCTGAGCCGGGGACTTCTCCCCATCGCTGCCTCCGGCCAAAGCCGTTAGGCTGGCCGTGGACTTCAACCAGGGGGAAATCGTGGCGGGGAACTTTTACGGTGCGGACGTCGCACAGCTGCGCCAGCTCGCCAAGGATCTGGCGAACGGCGCCAGCCGGCTGGATCAGCTGGGCCGGCAGTTGGGCAGCTCCATCGCTTCCAGCCCGTGGAAGGGCAACGACGGCGACCGCTTCCGCAGCGACTGGAACGGCTCCCACGCCAAGGTTCTCCGCGCAGCCGCCGCCGGCATCCAGCAGGCCTCCAAAGCACTGCTGCAAAATGCCGAGCAGCAGGACCGGGCCAGCGCTGGTTCCACCGGCGGCACGGGCGGCGCAGGCGGCACCGGCGGCGGAAGCGGAAGCTCTCCGACTGACGCCGCCGCCCAGGAGCTGACGGACGAACTCGCCGGCATGACGCCCGCCGAACGTGCGGCCTACCTGAAGAGCGACGAATTCAAGCAGTGGGCGCTGGACCACCCGGAAGCCGCGAAGGCGTCGCTGGACGCGGCCGCCGACTCCGGAATGATCGATAAGAATTCGCCTGAGTATTCGGATTTCCTTACCGACTACTGGAACCAGCAAGCCATGCGTGACATGGGGATCGACCCGGCCGACTGGGATACTTCCAAGGGCACGGAGTACAACTGGGAGACCATCAAGAAGGTCTACGACTTCTATGGCCAGGCCTACTTGTCCAACCCGGAACTGCAGTGGGCCGGGATGGCCAACATGATCGGCCCCTCGTTCGCCGGCGGGTTCAAGGACATGGCCGTGATGCGGGACCTCGCCCGGCAGATCGCCAACAACCCGGCGTCGGACATTCCGCTGCCAGTGCTGGACCAGATCGAGCAACTGGCGAGCATGACCGACCAGGAGATCAAGTTCTACGAAACCAGCATGCTGGACATGAACAAGGAGATCTTCCTGGACCAGGCCCGGCAGCACCAGGCCTACATGAACGGCGGCCTGGACGAAATCAACCGGCTCCGCGACTCCGGCGCCATCGACCCCGAGACTGCCCGGTCCTGGGCGAAGATCGATTCCGGCGACCCCTCCCAGGTCCAGGAAGGCAACACCGAGCTTCTCTACCGCGAGCAGAACGAAATCATCGCCGACGACTACGACAACATGCGCAGCCACCCCGGCGGTGAGGCCGTAACCTACATGGTCACCCTGGCCGGCGAACCGTCCATCCCCGGCGCCAAGAGCTACCCCGAGGTGTTTCCGTACGAATTCAGCGTGGAGAGTCCGGGCCCGGAGAATGTGCCCTTCACCAACTGGGACAACCCCACCCAGTTCCGCACCGACTTCACCACAGGCTTTCCGGACGGCAACATCGCCAACGCGGACCAGCGCTGGGCGCTCATCGAGCAGGACACCCTGCCGGCCTACCAGGACCTGCTGGCCACGGACCCCGCACGGGCCCAGCAGATCATTGGCTCCGATTTCAACAGCCGCGTGGACCAGTACCGGCCCACCAACAACATCCCGGGCATCATGGACCGCTTCGTCTCCGGCTTCGACGCGGAGGTGCACCAGTGACACGGCCCACGCGCGTTCGGCGGCAGGCCGCCGTCGTCCTCCTTGCCCTGGCCGGAAGCCTGGCCCTCGCCGGCTGCCGGATCAGCAGCCCCGGCCCCACTGAACCGACGTCCGCCGCATCATCTTCTGCAGGGAGCACCGTGAGCACCTCCGAATTTTCCACCCTCGACGCCGCCGGAGTGGACCAGATCCGCGCTACCAGGACCGCACGGCTGGATATGAGGTCCGGCTTGCTGAAGAAGTCCGACGTGCGGGTTACTGAGGACAGTTTCGGACCGGAAATCAACACCCGCGACTCGGGCAAGATCGCATTGACAATTGCCGCACCCAACGGCGAAATCACGGGCGAAACCGACCGCATCCGCTTCAAAACCACCGCTTCCCGCCCGGACTTCAGCGAAGTGACGTACTTCCTCACCGCCGATTCGGCAGACGAGTACTTCGGCCTGATCCGCGACGGCGTGCAGCGCTACGGAATCGACGGCGCCTCCGCCGAACGCTGGATTTCCTCCGCCGAAGCGGACCCGGGCGACAAAAGCGACTTCTCCATCACCTCCGGCACCAGCACCGGCCTTGAGGTCAACTACGACCTCCGGTACGACGGCGCCAAGGACACCCAGGTGATCATCGTGCACGTCAGTCCGGAAGCCTAAACGGGCGGCCCCGCGTTCGACTTCAGGTTTTTCATCACCAGCGTTGACGTCAGCCGCTCCACGCCGGGCAGGGAGGTCAGTTCGGCGTCGTAGAAGCGCTGGTATGCCGGCAGGTCCTCGGCGATGACCTTCAGGAGGTAGTCCGGCGAGCCGAAGAGCCGCTGCGCCTCCACGATGTTGGGGTTGTCCGCCACGCGGTTTTCGAAGATCTCCATGGTGGGCCGGTCCACCTGCCGCAGGGTGACAAAAACTATCGCTTCAAAGCCGAGCCCGACGGCGGCGGGGTCGATGTCCGCGCGGTATCCGCGGATGACGCCGGACGACTCGAGATCGCGCAGCCTCCGGTGGCATGGAGCGACAGTCAATCCCACCTCTAAAGCGAGGGCCGTGGCAGTCATCCGCCCGTCCTCCTTGAGGTGGCGCAAAATATTTCTGTCGATGTGGTCTATCACGCACTTATTTTACCCTGATGGCCTGTTTCCTGAGTAAAAAAGGGAACACTTATGGCTGGTTTTTCCCTAGAGTTTCTCCTATCAGCAGACCGTAGGAGGCCGCCATGAATTCCCAGTTGTTCCTCGCATTCCTGGTGGTTGCCGGCGCTCTTGCCTGCACTCCCGGCGTCGACTGGGCCTACTCCATTGCGGCCGGACTGAAGCAGCGCAGTTTCCTACCTGCGGTGGCGGGCCTGTGCGGCGGCTATGTCCTGCACACGGTGCTGATGGTTGCCGGACTGGCTGCCCTGCTTGCCGGACTGCCGGGTGTGCTCGGCTGGCTGACGGTGGCCGGCGCAAGTTACCTGTTATGGCTGGGCTACGGCACCATCCGGTCCTGGCGCACCGCCACCTTCAGCGCCGGCGCAGAGATGGCAGCCGCGTCCTCAAACCAGTTCCGGTCCTTCCTCCAGGGCATGGGCACCAGCGGAATCAACCCCAAGGGCCTGCTGTTCTACGTGGCCCTGGTTCCCCAGTTTGTCAGCCCCGAGGCCTCGCTGCCGGTTCCCGTGCAGTCAGGACTGCTCGGCCTGACGTTCGTCCTGCTGGCGGGCATTGTGTACACCTGCGTGGCGCTGCTCGCCAGGAAGCTGCTGCACTCGCGCCCCGGTGCCGCCCGGCGCGTGACCCTGGCCAGCGGAATCATCATGGTGGCGCTGGGCATGGTTCTGTTGTCCGAGCAGCTGATTCCCGTGGTGGCCGGGATCAGCTGGAACTAGGACCTGCGCTCCATGAACCATTCTGTAAAGGCCGTCGCGCGGCCGTCCGGCCCCAGCCGGACAACCCAGAGGTTCTCGTAGCTGGGCCGGTCCCCCAGGTAGGTGGTGCGCCCCTGGACGAAATGCAGGTCACCGTCCGAGCCGAGCGGGGACCAATCGAAGGTCCACTCGTCGGGCTCGTCCGCCGACTTGAGCCAGCGCTCCACGATCTGTTCGTGTCCGCGCCACGCGTCCGGGTCGTAAGGGTGGGTGGCGTAAACGGCATCCTCGGTGAAGAGCGCCCGGATGTCATCCGGCTCGTTGGTGGTCCATGCCGCGATATATTTTTCCATCCAGTTCCTGATGTCATCGGTCATGCGTCCGTTGTACCGCGGGCGGCCATTGCCCACAAGGGAGGGTCACTCCCGGTCCAGCTGCTTCCATTCCTGTTCCCAGACCCTGCGCGCTTCGACGTCCTTGCGGATGACCTCAAAGGTTTCGAGTTCGGCCGGCCGGCCCCGCAGCCAGTCCCGCGGATTCAGGGATTTCCGGCCACTGTCGAGGAGCAGCAGGGCGCGATCGGTCAACGCGTCGTTCCGCAGCGCCAAGTGGGTTTTCCGGCGCCGCAGAACTTCCTTCAGGGCCGCCTGCGCCGAGGTGTTGGCACGCAGCCGCCGGAGCGAACGGGCACGGACCAGCAGCAGCGCTGCCGAGAGGTCGTCGGCGTTGAGCAGCCCTTCGGTCCAGACAGCCACTTCCTTATCCCTGCCCAGGGCGTGTGCCAGCCAACACCGGGCCAGGGCCGCAGGCAGCGACGGCGGCAGCGAGGCAACGGTTTCCAGTGCCGCCTCGAGGTGGCCGGTCTCGCGCAGCGAGTGGGAAAGGGCCAGGAACACCGCTTCCTCGCTGAACAGCACCGGAACCTCAATGCGTTCGGCGACTTCAACCCGGGTGACCACTCGGGTCAAGTAGGCCGACGCGAACTGGTTGGCGTCGTCGTCGTTCCTGGTGGTGAGGCCCCGCTGCAGCAGTTCCGAGGCGCGCAGGTAGCCGCCCTGCTTGTAGGCGAGCAGCCCGGCCATCACGTAGCACAGCCCGGCCCACCCCGGATACTCCCGTCCGACGGCGATCAGCCGGTTCGGATCCGGGTTGTGGAAGATCGCGTCGTACACGGTCTTGGCTGCCTTCCCCGGCATCCGCTTAAGGCGGGGGATGGGGCCGTCCACGCTGATAAGGGCACTATTCCGGCCGCCCAAAGCGGTCTGCAGCATCCCGCCCACGCCGTCGGCGATCTCACGCACCGGGGTACGGACCTGCGCGCCGCCGAAGGGAGTGAGGTCGCGGTTATCACGGTAGATCGGTCCTGAGGTCTGTCCGGCGCTCATCCTTCCATGCTAGTAGTGCCCGCTTGGCAGCTGTTGGAGGGCTAGCTGGCCGCGGCCACCCAGACGCCGATCACCCAGGTGCTCGCGGCAAGGCAGGCCAGGCCGAACTCCACCAGCATGCCGATCCCCGTGGCTTTCAGGGCCGCCCAACTGGTGGTCACGGCCGTCCTGAAATCACGTGTGCGGTGGGATTCGCTGAGCAGCAGGCCTGCGGCGAATCCGACAAAGAGGCCCACCACGGGGATGAGGAACATGCCCACCACACCAAAGACGAGTCCAACCACCACGCTGCGGCTGGGGATCCGGTGTTCCCTAAGTTTGCGTCCTGTGAGCACGGCGCTGGCGGCCATCCCGGCCAGGACGAAGGCGAACCCCACGCCGAAGACCACCCAGCCGGCGGTTCCTGCGCCGCCCCAGATGGCCCAGGCCAGCAGGCTGAGTCCGATGAGGATGCTACCGGGAAGGACGGGGATGACGGTGCCGGCCACGCCCACCAGGATGGCCAGGCCGCAGAGGACGGTCACGAGGATCTCGGGGTTCATGCCCCTCAGTCTAGGGTTCGGCCTGCATCCCGTCGCAAACGGCCTCATCACCCAAAAGACGACACCCGAGAACGACGACGGCGGCGCCTCCCCAGCACGGGAGGCGCCGCCGTCGGGCTACCAAGCGGAAGGAGCTCCGCAGTTACTCCGCTTCGACCGCTGCGGCCACGGCCGCGGAAACGGCCGGCGCGACGCGCGGGTCCAGCGGGCTGGGCACGATGTAGTCGGCGGACAGCTCGGGCTCTGCCAGTTCGGCGATGGCGCGGGCGGCGGCAAGCTTCATGGCGGGCGTGATCCGGCGGGCGCCGGCGTCAAGCGCGCCGCGGAAGATTCCCGGGAACGCCAGCACGTTGTTGATCTGGTTGGGGAAGTCGCTCCGTCCGGTGGCCACGATGGCGGCGTAGCGGGAGGCGACCTCCGGCAGGACTTCGGGGTCCGGGTTGGACAGGGCGAACACGATGGAGCTGTGGTTCATCAGCTTCAGGTGCTCCTCGGCCAGCTGGGAAGAGGAGACGCCGATGAACACGTCTGCACCGAGGAGCGCTTCGCCGGGTCCGCCGGAGATGCCGCGCGGGTTGCTGCGCTGCGCCATCTGCGCCTTCTTGCTGGCTGGGTCCGCGGCGATGTCCGTACGGTCCTTGTTGATGACGCCGCGCGAGTCGAGCAGGACAACGTCCTGGATGCCGGCGGTGAGCAGGATCTCGGCGACGGCGATGCCGGCAGCACCTGCGCCGGAAACCACCACGCGGAGTCCGTCAAGTTCCCGGCCGGTCACCTTGGCTGCGCCGGTCAGGGCGGCGAGGGCAACGACGGCGGTGCCGTGCTGGTCATCGTGCATGACGGGGCAGTCCAGGGCTTCGATGAGCTTTTCCTCAAGCTCGAAGCAGCGCGGGGCCGAGATGTCTTCGAGGTTCACGGCGCCGAAGCTGGGGCGCAGGCGGACCAGCGTCTCCACAATTTCGTCCACGTCGGTGGTGTTGAGGACCAGCGGAATGGAATCAAGGTCGCCGAAGGACTTGAAGAGGGCGGACTTGCCTTCCATGACGGGCAGGGAGGCGCTGGCACCGATGTTGCCGAGGCCCAGTACGGCGGTGCCGTCGCTGACCACAACAACCAGCCGCTGGGCCCAGGTGAGGGTCTTCGCCAGTTCCGGTTCTGCGTGGATGGCTCGGCTGACCTGTGCAACACCGGGCGTGTAGGCGATGGAAAGATCGCGCTTGCTGGCGAGCGGGACGGTGCTGGAGATGGACAGCTTGCCGCCCTGATGGGCTTCGAAGATCTCCTGGTCGGTCAGCACGGTGGCTTCCTCAGCGGAAGCACCAGCGGCGGAAATGCCGTCAGCGGGAGTGATTGTTTCAGTGGACACGACGTTGTCTCCTGGGGCTAAGCGTGGGCGCACGGCGCAAAGGGCTCAAGCACATACGGGGCTCAAGATGGTCAGGCGGGAAATTCTGCGACCCAAGGGATGGCGGGGCCGCGGTGAAACTCCTGCAAGGTACGGGCAGCTAGCCACTCCGGTCTAGCAATGGTAACCGGGTCCGGGGCGGCCAAATTACACTGGTCTAGGTCGCTCGCCTGAAAAAACGATTCTTCATATAGACCAGCGGCCCACATCACCGAAAGATGTCCCCGATATGCACCAACTGGACTAGACCATCCCTTCCTGCGCAGCGCAGCTAGCACCGCGTCAGCAGCGAACACGCTTTCTTCAGGTCTTCCTCGGCCTCAAAGAGCGAGAGCCGGCGGCAGCGGACTGCCTGCACCAGGCCGGCGACGGTCAGCAACAGCACACGCGACTTGGCGGCGTCGCCGCTTGCCACCGTGACGGCCTGTTCGGCCAGAACGTCGATCTCCCGCAGCAGAAGGGTGGTGTCCTTGTCCTTCGTGTACACGCCCTGGCTCAGGCACTGCTCCACGGCCGGCTGCATCAGCCGCATGTGGAAAATCTCCATCACCACGCCGGCCAGGGAAGGAAGACGACTGCCGCGCGTTTCCGGCCAGCTTCCCACCTGCAGCTCGCCGAGCTGTTTCCGGTACAGCCCCAGCATCAGGTGGGTGGGAGAAGGGAAATACCGGTACAGGGTCCCCAGCGGAACATTGGCCTTGGCGGAGACTTCGGAGAGGCTTACCGAATCGAGCCCTTTCCGGGCGAACCCCGCAGCGGCATCCAGGATCCGGGCATAGCGGATCTGCTGTCTGGGCAGGGTGGGCGGCGCAGCCATGGGTGGAAGATTTGAATTGAGTTCGAGCATCAGCAGCGTTCCGGGAGTGGGTTTCGTACAGCGGTCAGGCGGATCCCCATCACAGCACTGCCGCAGCAATTCGAGTCCACTATACGGCACCCGTTTAAGCGCCCATTAGTAAAAACGGTGTGGGCCCGCGGGCCCCCAAAGCCCTCCGCCTTCAGTCCACGCCCTTGATCTTGACCACGAAAACCGCCCCCAGCAGCCCGATCACCGCGGCCGCAATGTACAGCGAAACGTAGCCGCCCCAGAGGGTGACGAACGGGAAAGCGATGAGGGGCGCCAGGACCTGCGGCAGCGAGCTGGCGATGTTGATAACGCCCAGGTCCTTGCCGCGGTCCAGTGCGCTCGGAAGGACCTGCGTGATCAGGGCAAAGTCGACCGCGAGGTAGGCGCCAAAGCCGATTCCCAGCACTGTGGCACCGGTGATGGCGCCAGCCCAGTTGGGAGCAAAGGCGAGGATCAGCGAAGCGACGGCAATGATGGCCGAGGAAGCGATCACCAGCGGCTTCCGCTTCCCCATCCGGTCACTGAGCGGCCCGCCGATCACGCTGGTGATGATCACCATCACCGCGTACAGGCCGGTAAGGATCAGCACGCCGAAGGCCGGCTCGATCCCCTGCGTCTCCTCCAGGTGGACCGTATCCGTGAGGAAGAACAGCAGGTACAGGGTGACCATGTGGTTGCCGATGTTCACCAGCAGCCGGGTCAACCAGGCCCAGGCGAAGTCCGGATATCGAATCGGCGAGATCCAGAACCCCTTTGCGAAGCCGGCCAGGCTGAACGGCGGACGGGCCGCTGCGGGAAGCGGCACGTCGTCGCTCTTGAAGAAGTACAGGGCGACGCCGGCAACCAGCGCGGCCGCACACACCAGGTATCCCAGGCCGAAATTCCCGCTGACGACGGCGGCGATCACCGCGCCGAGCAGGATTCCCACCGTCTGCCCCATGGCAGCAAGCCCGCCCACGGCGCCGCGCTGCGGCACCGGCACCCGGTCCGGGATGGCCGCGGTGATGGCGGCATAGGCGCCGTTGCAGCCGGCCTGGACGAGGCACCAGAGGATGGTCATGACGGCGATGTTCGGGGCGCCGGCCAGGGCGATGAGGGCCGCTGCTCCGAGGACGGCCCCGAAGACAACCCAGGGAACCCGGCGGCCCAGCCCTGATGTGGTGCGGTCGCTGAACGCGCCGAACAGGGGATTCGCGACGAGGGAGACAGCGGCGCCGGCGCCAGTGACGAGTGCCAGGATGGCCTCCTTGTCCCCTTCGCTGAAGTGCGCGGCCTGCTGGCCGAGCAGCACCTGGATGGGACCGAAGAATGCCGCGTTGATGCCCACATTGACCAGCACCACCCCGGTGGTCCACAGCGGCCGGACCCGCCGCTCCGGCTCGGCGAGCGCCGCCGTCGAACGTCCTCCCGGAGGTGCGGCCACAACGGAAGGATCCGGGACGTTCCCCGGCAGGTCGGACAGGCTCATTGCGGCTCCCCAGGAACTGATGATCGGTGTGGTTTCAGACTATCGTGAGCATCACGGCCCGGACCCGGGTTGCAGCCATTCCTAGGAGGACCAATGACCGCTTCCCCCGCAGACACCCCAGGCAACACGAATGTTCCCAAAAACACGGATCTTCCCGCCAGCACGGGTGTTCCCGCCGCGGACGTTCCGAGCCGCCCGGTCAGCACCGCGGACCTCTACGACGAACGGGGCGAGGAACTTGATTCCATCGCGCTCCAGTTCCAGTCGCTCGGCGGGCTGTCCCACTTCAGCGGTCCCGTCCGGACCATCCGCTGCCTTGAGGACAACGGGCTGGTCAAAAGCACGTTGGGGACTCCGGGCAACGGCGCCGTGCTGGTGGTGGACGGCGCCGGTTCGCTGCGGACAGCGCTGATGGGGGACATGATCGCGGCGAGTGCCGTGGCGAACGGCTGGGCCGGCGTCGTCATTAACGGCGCGATACGGGATCGCGAGGTCCTGGCCGACCTGCCGCTTGGCGTCAAGGCACTGGGCAGCAACCCGCGCAAGAGCGCAAAGGCCGGCGCCGGCGAGACCGATGTTGAGCTGGAGATCGACGGGGTGAGGGTGCGGCCGGGCGCCATGATCTGGTGCGATCCGGACGGAATCCTCGTGGAGCGCTGAGGTAAATTTCTCGTTTCGCGGAGGCAGGGGAACAAATCCCACCGTACGATAGTTACTGAAAGCAACTATCAAGCTTGATCCCCTTTTCTTTGTATATGGAGCAGTCATGTCCAAAACCGCCGCCGGGCCCGCAGCCGGGGACGTCCTGACGAAGCGTCAGACCATCACAGTGATGGTGGGTCTCATGCTCGGCATGTTCCTGTCATCACTGGACCAGACCATCGTGTCCACCTCGATCTACACCATCGCCAACGACCTCGACGGACTGTCCCTGCAGGCCTGGGCCACCACGGCGTACCTCATCACCTCCACGGTGAGCACGCCGCTGTACGGCAAGCTCAGCGACATCTTCGGCCGGCGCCCGCTTTACCTGGCCGCGATTGTGATCTTCCTGGCCGGCTCCCTGTACGCCGGCTCCGTCCACTCCATGACCGAACTGGCGATCGCCCGCGGCGTCCAGGGCATGGGTGCCGGAGGCCTGCTGGCCCTCGCCCTGACCATCATCGGAGACATTGTTGCCCTGAAGGACCGGGCGAAGTTCCAGGGCTACTTCATGTCCGTCTTCGGGATCTCCTCCGTACTGGGGCCCGTGGTGGGCGGGGCCTTCGCCGGGTCCTCGAACATCCTGGGCTTCGACGGCTGGCGCTGGGTGTTCTTCATCAACCTGCCCATAGGCCTGGCCGCACTGGCCGTCGTGTTCATTTACCTGCACCTGCCCGCCAAGCACGTGAAGCAAAAAATCGACTATTGGGGCGCCGCGGCCATCACCCTGGCCATCGTTCCGCTGCTCCTGGTGGCCGAACAGGGCCGCAGCTGGGGCTGGACCTCGGCAGCGTCCCTCCTGTGCATCGGGCTGGGCGTCGTGGGCATCATCGCGTTCCTGCTGGCGGAGAAGCGCGCCGGCGACTACGCCCTGATCCCGCTGCGCCTCTTCAGCAACCTCACCTTTGGGCTGTCCTCGCTGCTGAACTTCATCATCGGCATCGGGATGTTCGGTGCCATCGCGATGCTCCCGATGTACCTCCAGCTGGTCAAGGGCCTGACCCCCACCGAAGCCGGCCTGATGATGATCACCTTCACAGTGGGCATCCTGACCGGTTCCATCACCGCCGGACGGACCATTTCGGCGTCGGGCACATACCGGATCTTTCCGATCATGGGCACCGCGGTACTGACCGCCGCCGCCGTCGTGATGGGCTTCTCGCTGGGCGTGGACACCGGACTCTGGGTGCCCGGCGTCATCGCCGTGTTCTTCGGCCTGGGCCTGGGCTTCTGCATGCAGCCGCTCACGCTGGCCATGCAGGTCTCCGTCCCGGCGAAGGACATGGGCGTGGGAACCTCCTCGGCCGCGTTCTTCCGGTCCATGGGCGGCGCGGTGGGAACCGCCGTCTTCATCTCGCTGCTCTTCAGCATGGCGGCGGACCGCATTGCCGCCGGCATGAAGGACGCGATGCAGAACGCCGACTACCTGGCGGTCCTGAAGGACCCTGCTGTGGCTTCAGATCCCGCCAATGCCAAGCTCTACGAGTTCTTCCAAAACGGGGCCAGCAACGATTCCCTGAATGACACCAGCTGGCTGCACTCGGCCAACCCGGCGCTCACCCGGCCCATCACCGAGGGCTTCGCGCAGTCGATCGACGCCGTGATGCTCACCGCCGCCGTGCTCACCGGGATCGCCTTCCTGGTCAGCTTCGCACTGCCGAACAAGAAGCTCACGGACCCGAAGGCCACTGCTCAGAGAGCGGGATCAGAACCGGTGGCTGCGCACTAAGTCACCGCGTTCGGGCGCACGTCACGGGAGGCAGTCTTTTAGGCTGCCTCCCGTTGTTGTTCCCCGGCGAACACGACGACGGCGGCACCCCGCCGTCGTCGTCCGTCAACAAGTGGAACCTCACAGCGTGAAGTGGCACACTGTTTAGCGCGTGTGCGCCGGCCAAGAGGGCTGGTTCCGTGGTCAACGATGTCCGCACAGCTAAAAATCCAACGCATCAAAATCCCAAGGGAGATCCATGTCCACATCCAGCACTGAAGGCCGTCCCGGCGTTCCCCGCAAGGTGATCGGCCTCGCAATCGCGGGAGCGGTGGGCGGGTTCCTCTTCGGCTTTGATTCCTCCGTTGTCAACGGCGCCGTCGACGCCATCAAGGACGAGTTCGCCCTGAGCGAGGCCGTCACCGGTTTCGCTGTTGCCGTCGCACTCCTGGGCTGCGCCGCGGGCGCCTACCTGGCGGGCAAAGTGGCCGACAAGTACGGCCGCATCCCGGCCATGAAGCTCGGCGCCATCCTGTTCCTGATCAGTGCGCTCGGCACGGGCTTCGCGTTCGGCGTCTGGGACCTCATCTTCTGGCGCCTGGTGGGCGGGCTCGGCATCGGCCTGGCCTCCGTCATCGCGCCGGCATACATCTCCGAGATCTCGCCGCGGCACGTACGCGGCCGGCTCGCGTCACTCCAGCAGCTTGCCATCACCACCGGTATTTTCGCCGCCCTCCTCTCCGACGCCGTGTTTGCCAACTCCGCAGGCGGCGCCGACGAGCCGCTCTGGCTCGGCATCGAGGCCTGGCGGTGGATGTTCCTCGCCGGCGCCGTGCCTGCCGTCGTCTACGGCTGGATCGCCTATACCCTGCCCGAATCCCCGCGCTTCCTGGTCTTCAAGGGCAAGGAGGACCAAGCACGCAAGGTGTTTGAAGCGATTGCCCCGTCCGAGGACACCGACCGCCACATCCGCGAAATCCAGGCCGCGATCGAGGAAGACCAGCTCGCCGGCCAGAAGGGCTCGCTCCGCGGCAAGGTTTTCGGCCTGCAGGGCGTGGTGTGGATCGGCATCACCCTGTCCGTGCTGCAGCAGTTCGTCGGCATCAACGTGATCTTCTACTACTCCACCACGCTGTGGAAGGCCGTGGGCTTCCAGGAGAAGGACTCACTCACCATTTCGGTGGCCACCTCCATCACCAACATCCTGGTCACGCTCGTCGCCATCGCCCTGGTGGACCGCATCGGCCGCCGCCCCATCCTGCTGGCCGGCTCCATCGGCATGGCTGTTTCGCTGGCAGCCATGGCCCTGGCCTTTGCCTCCGCCACCGGCTCCGGCGACGGGATTTCACTGCCTGGCGCCTGGGGTCCTGTGGCCCTGGCGGCCGCGAACGTCTTCGTCATCAGCTTCGGCGCCTCCTGGGGTCCGCTGGTGTGGGTCCTGCTGGGCGAAATCT
Organism: Arthrobacter sp. ISL-72; assembly: GCF_018613755.1. Classification (GTDB taxonomy): domain Bacteria; phylum Actinomycetota; class Actinomycetes; order Actinomycetales; family Micrococcaceae; genus Arthrobacter. Next base: position 211,875 of record NZ_JAGGPP010000027.1, on the reverse strand, counting down.
TCCCCTCCCGGATCCGTGCCCGCGCCCTGGGCCTGGCCGCGGCGGCGCAGTGGATCGCGAACTTCGCCATCACCCTGAGCTTCCCCGTCATGGCGGCAGGCTCGCTGCCCCTGACGTACGCCATGTACGCGGCGTTCGCGGCGGCGTCGTTCTTCTTTGTGATGTTCAAGGTGCCCGAGACCAACGGCATGTCCCTGGAGCAGGCGGAGACGCTGTTCGTGCCGAAGGGGACCGTCAAGGTCTAGGCACTTCGGCACCGCTTGCGCGGCCGCGGGGCACCAACGCTCTCTCACTTAACGCAAGAAAAGCACAAACCCTCCCTCACCTGATGAAGGTGAAGGAGGGTTTGTGTTTTTCCGGCAGGTAGTGAGAGAGCGTCCGGGGTGAGAGAGCGTCCGGCTTGAGGGGTGTCCTAGGCCTTGACCTCGGCTTTGGCCTCTTCCATGAGTGACTGGACGGCTGCGAACAGCGGGTGCCCGGCGGTCAGTCCGGTCACCTTCTCCGTGGCCTCCGCGGCCGTGGACGAAGCCACGATCTGCGCCAGCTCGGTTGCTTCGGCATCGGCGGGGTCGTTGAAGCGCAGGGCTGCCGCAATGGCCCCCAGTAGCGCCTCGGGCACGATGCCAAGTTCGGCCAGCTCCGCCGCCGGGCCGATGAAGCGTTCGTGCCTGCTGAGTTTGCGCAGCGGCGCCCGGCCCACGCGGTTCACGGTATCCGGCAGGTGCGGGTTGGTGAATCGGCCCAGAATCTTGTCGACATAGGCCTCCTGCTCCTCGCGGTTGAAGCCGTGCTTGTGGATCAGCAGCTCCTTGGTCTCATCCAGGACGGCGCGCACGTCGGCGGCCACGTCCTGGTCCGCCATGGCCTCGGAGATCTTGCCCAGGCCCGCTTCGAAACCGAAGTAGGCCGCGGCGGCGTGCCCCGTGTTCACCGTGAAGAGCTTCCGCTCAATGTACGGCTCCAGGTTGTCCACGAACGTGGCCCCGGGAATGACGGGTGCGGAATCACCGAACGGCGTGCGGTCGATGACCCACTCGTAGAACGTCTCCACCGTGACATCCAGGCCCTTGCCCGGCTCCTGGTTGGGGACGATCCGGTCCACGGCAGTGTTGGCGAACACGGCCACGGACTCCAGCGGTCCGGAAGCCGGATCCCAGTTTGCAGCCACTTCGTCCCGCAGCATGTCCGTGGCATTGATGGCGTTCTCGCAGGCCATCACCTGAAGCGGCGCCAGCCCGGCATCCCGCCCGGCGAGGCCCTTGGCGATCACCGGTGCCACGAACTTCAGGATGTGCGGGCCCACCGCGGTGGTGACGACGTCCGCCGTCGCGATTTCCGCCACGACCTCCGCTTCCTGGGTGCCGGAGTTCAGCGCCCGGAAGTTGTCCACGGTGCGGACGGTAGGGTTCTCGCCCACCTCGTGGACGTTGTAGCTGTCTGCGGCGGCGAGCTGCGTGATGAGCTCTTCCGCAACGTCGGCAAACACGAGCTCGTAGCCTGCCTGGTGCAGCAGCAGTCCCACGAAGCCGCGGCCGATGTTCCCGGCCCCAAAATGAACAGCCTTCACTATGCGTTGACCTTTCCAAAGAGTTCCAGGACTTCGTCCACGGAGGTTGCCGCCTCAAGCTGGGCCACCTGGGCCTTGTTGGTGAAGACCTTCGCGATGGAGGACAGGATGTGCAGGTGCTCGTTGTTGATGCCGGCCACGCCCACGACGAACTTGACCTCCTTGCCGTTCCAGTCGATGCCGTTCGGGTAGCGCACCACGGAGACGGCGGACTTCATGATGTGGTCCTTGGCGGCATTGGTGCCGTGCGGGATCGCCAGGAAGCTGCCCATATACGTGGACACCGACTCCTCGCGTTCATGCATGGCATCGACATAGCCGCTGTCCACGGCACCACGGTCCAGCAGGAGCCTGCCGGCTTCGTCGATGGCCGCATCCCGCGTCGTGGCCGAACCGTTGAGGACAACGCTCTCACGGGCCAGGATGTCCGACGGCGGAGCGGCCTCAGCAGGTGCCGCGGCTGCAGGGCCCGCAGCGGCGGCGGCCATACCGTCGCCGGCGGTTGCTTCTGCATTGCTGTGCTGGACCAATTCCACGACCTCGTCGTACCGCGGGCTGTTCATGAAGTTGTCCACGGAGACATGCACCGCGCTCGATGTGGCCGGCTTGGCGCGCTCGGTGAGGTCCTGGTGTGTGATCACAATGTCATAGGTATCCGTAAGGTTCGCGATGGACGCATTGGTGACGTTGACCTCCGGGAAACCGGCAGCCTTGATCTTATTGCGCAGCACGGATGCGCCCATGGCGCTGGAACCCATGCCGGCGTCGCACGCGAACACGATGTTCTTGATGGGGCCGGCCATCACTGCAGTGCCGCCCGCACCCATCAGGGCTGAGGAAACGGAGCTCTTCTTGCCCTTCATGGATTCCATGCGGGAGGTGGCGGCGCTAAGGCTGTCCTCCTCGGTTTCACCCACGGGGGTCTTGCTGGCCTTCAGGATTACCGAAGCGATCAGGAAGGAAACCGTGGTGGCGAGCAGGACCGAAAGGACCACGCCGAAATAGCTGTCACGGGCGGTCTGGGCGATCACCGCGAAGATGGACCCTGGCGCTGCCGGAGCCACGAGGCCGGAGTTGGTGAGGGCAAGTGTCGCGATCCCGGTCATGCCTCCACCGATCGAGGCGAGGATGAGGATCGGCTTCATCAGCACGTAGGGGAAGTAGATCTCGTGGATGCCGCCAAGGAACTGGATGATCGCGGCGCCGGGGGCCGATGCCTTGGCCAGGCCCTTGCCGAAGAACATGTAGGCGAGCAGGATACCGAGGCCCGGCCCGGGATTGGCTTCAAGCAGGAAGAGGATGGACTTGCCCTGCTCAAGCGACTGCTGAATGCCGAGTGGCGTCAGCACGCCGTGGTTGATGGCGTTGTTGAGGAACAGCACCTTGGCCGGTTCGATGAAGATGCTGGTCAGTGGCAGCAGTCCGTTTCTGACCAGGAACTGGACGAAATTGCCGGCCGCTGTGCTGAAGGCCGTAACCACAGGAGAGATGCCGTAGAAGCCAAGAAGTGCAAGGAGGGCGCCCCAGATACCGGCGGAGAAATTGTTCACCAGCATTTCGAAGCCGGGACGGATCTTCCCGTGCCAGATTGCGTCGAGCTTCTTCATGGTCCAGCCGCCCAGGGGACCCATGATCATGGCGCCGATGAACATCGGGATGCCGGCGCCGACGATCACGCCCATGGTGCCGATGGCGCCCACAACGCCGCCGCGGACGTCATAAACCATCCGGCCGCCGGTGTAGGCAATCAGGAGTGGCAACAGATAGGTGATCATGGGGCCCACAAGGCCCACGTTCGCGGTGCCCGCAGCGTTGGTGCCAAAGCCACCGAGCTCGGGAATGGGCAGCCAACCTGTCTTGATAAAGAGGGCCGTGATAAGCCCCCAGGCGATAAAGGCCCCGATGTTGGGCATGATCATGCCGGACAGGAATGTCCCAAACTTCTGGACGCCAACGCGCATGCTGGTACGGGGTTTTGCAACTGTCTCTGTTGCCATGTGATTTCCTAACCGTGATTCCTGCTGCACCGCAGGATGGTCCGATATTTTCGACGACTAGCTGTTGGAACTGGTGGAGATCCGGTGGAGCCATTCGAGAAAGAGCTTGAGTTCCGAGCTGGAAAGCTGGTCCGAGTGCGATGCTTGGAGCGCGGCGTTCAAGGCGATCGCCGCCACCACCACCGACGACTTCCCGGCAGCTTCCGGTCCGGCGCCGTTGGCCTGTTCGGCGGCCACCGCGAAAATCATGGCGTCCCGGGTCATGGTGGACAGTTCAAGGTTGCGGTCCGCGGCAGGCTCCGCGATCAGCATGAGGGTCACACCCACGTTTGCTGCCAGGATGCTTCTGGCCGCCTCACGCGGCTGGACGTTCAGCTGGCCTGCCACTGCGGCCTTGTTCAGCATTTCCTCCATGAGGGCCTCGGCATCGGCAACGATGGCCGGGCGGCTCTCAGGGCGAATGTTGCCAAACATGACCAGGTACAGTTCCGGCTGTTTTAGCCCGAACTGGACGTGGTTATCCCACATCCGGCGGATGTCTTCCAGCGGATGCCCGGACGGCGCGAAGTCGCGTTCGCCGGCCACGTACTCTTCAAAACCCGCCGCGACAACGGCGTCGAACAGCCCTTCCTTGTCACCGAAGTGGTGATAGAGCGTGGGTGCCGTGACCCCCGCCAGCTGCGTGATCTGGCGGGTGGAAACCGGCGCTCCACCGGATTTGGCCAGCAACTCGGCTGCTGCGCGCAACAGCCGTGTTTTGGGCGGGAGCTGGCCATCGAAACTCATAACCGCTACCCTAGCACCTATAGCAACGCTATATGAAGTGCATCACATACAATTTTTTCAGGCACCGCAAATGCCGTCGGACGTAGCCGTCGCGACGGTCTGGGCAATCGCCCAGGCAACGAACGGCGGGGCCTGCTTACGGCAGAGAACGAGGACCTTCAGTGCAGAACTTCCCAGGAGTAGGCGTCAGCCCCGGCCGCATCATCGGCACCATCCGCCAAATGCCCAAACCCATCAGCGAACCGCCAGCAGGCCAGCAACTGCCCGCCGGCGTCACGCCTGAGGATGCAACCGCAGGCCTCAAGGCCGCAGCCCAGGCCGTCCACGACGAGCTGAAGGCGCGTGCCGCCCACGCCACCGGCGACGGCAAGGCAGTCCTGGAGGCCACGGCGCTGATGGCGAAGGACACCATGCTGCTCAAGGGCGCGGCCAAGCTGGTTGCCCGCGGTGTCTCCAGCGAGCGCGCCATCTGGGAATCCGGCTCCTCCGTCTCGGAAATGCTGCACAACCTGGGCGGCTACATGGCCGAGCGCGCCACGGATGTCCTGGACGTCCGCGCCCGGATCGTGGCCGAACTGCGCGGCGTGCCTGCGCCTGGCATCCCGTCCTCCAATACGCCGTTCGTGCTGGTGGCCGAAGACCTTGCGCCGGCGGACACGGCAACGCTGGATCCGAACAAGGTCCTCGCGCTGGTGACCGCAGGCGGCGGGCCGCAGTCGCACACAGCCATCATCGCCCGGTCCCTTGGCCTGCCCGCCGTGGTTGCCGCCGTCGGAGTGGATGAACTTCCGGACGGCATCGAAGTGTATGTGGACGGCGCCGCCGGCGCCATCACGGCCGAGCCCGACGACTCACTGCGCGCCGCAGCCGAGGCATGGGCGGCCACGGCCTCCCTGCTCGCTGACTTCAGCGGCACGGGCACGACGTCGGACGGTCACCTGGTACCGCTCCTCGCCAACGTTGGCGGCGGCAAGGACGCGGAGGCCGCAGCCAAACTGGGCGCCCAGGGCGTGGGGCTGTTCCGCACTGAATTCTGCTTCCTCGAGCGGGACACCGAGCCCACCGTGGAAGAGCAGGCAGCGGCCTACAAGAGTGTTTTTGACGCCTTCCCCGGCAAGAAGGTTGTGCTGCGCACACTCGACGCCGGCGCCGACAAGCCGCTCCCTTTCCTGACCGACTCCACCGAGCCCAACCCCGCCCTGGGCGTTCGCGGGTACCGCACGGACTTCACCACGCCCGGCGTCCTGGAACGCCAGCTGGAAGCGATCGCCCTGGCCGAGAAGCAGTCCGAAGCCGACGTGTGGGTCATGGCCCCGATGATCTCGACCGCCGAGGAGGCCGCCCGCTTTGCCTCCATGTGCTCCGAGGCCGGCATCAAGACCCCCGGCGTGATGGTGGAAGTCCCCTCAGCCGCGCTCACGGCCGAGTCCATCCTGCGCGAGGTGGGCTTCGCCAGCCTGGGCACGAACGACCTCACCCAGTACGCCATGGCCGCCGACAGGCAGCTCGGCCCCCTGGCCGCACTGAACACTCCCTGGCAGCCGGCCGTGCTGCGCCTTGTCGGCCTGACTGTTGAAGGTTCACGCGCGGAGGGCCACAACAAACCGGTGGGCGTGTGCGGCGAGGCGGCGGCGGACCCGGCCCTCGCCGTCGTGCTGACCGGGCTGGGTGTTTCCACGCTGTCCATGACAGCTCGGTCCCTGGCCGCCGTGGCCGCCGTGCTCAAGACGGTCACGCTGGAGGAAGCGCAGCAGCTGGCCAAGCTGGCGCTGTCCGCACCGAGCGCCACTGAAGCCCGGGCCTGGGTTCGCGAGAAGCTGCCCGTGCTCCACGAACTCGGCCTGTAACAAGCCGCCCATCAACGAGATTCATCAGGAGAAGCAATGCCCGAACGTACTGCAACCATCGCCAGCCGCTCCGGCCTCCACGCCCGCCCTGCCGCGCTGTTCGCCGAAGCGGCCGGCAATGCCGGCGTTGACGTCACGATTTCCATGCAGGGTGAACCGGCCGACGAGGCGCTCGACGCCGCCAGCATCCTTTCGCTGATGACCCTCGGGGCGGCGAAGGGGGACGTTGTAGTGCTGCGCGCCGACGGCGACGGCGCGGACCAGGCCCTGGATGCGCTGGTCACGCTCCTGGAGACGGATCTCGACGCCGAATAGCGGCGCGATGCGTGCCGCCGGCGTGCGGGCAGCTTCCGGCCGTGCGGGCGCTAGGATTTCCGCATGGCATTGATTGCTCCCCGCGTGACGGCCGGGCTCCCCGGCGATGAAGCCCAGAAACTGAAGCAAGCCCTGGCCGGCAGCCACGACATCACGGTCTTTGTGGACGGCACGGTACACCGCCTGCCGCCCCAGGCGCGGGACGCCGTCGTGGATCTGCTGGGCCGCTTCAGCCGCGGTGAAGCGGTGACGGTCAGCAGCGTTGAAGAACTGCTTACCACTTCCCAGGCGGCGGAACTTGCCGGAATATCTCACACGTACCTTCGCAATATGACGGACCGCGGCGAAATTCCGGTGGAATACCGCGGCACACACCGGCGGATCCGGCTGGCGGCCATTATGGAATGGCTGGAGGCGCAGAAGAAGTCCAAGGCGGCCGACGCCGAAAGCTAGCGCTTGATGTAGCCGTCTGCGCGATTTATGAAGCAGTGATAAGGATCAAGCAACGATCCCCGTGGAGCGCCAAAACGCCCCAAAGGGCGGGGTTACCCTTTATGCGTGGGTAAGTTCAGAGGGTGGCACATCGTAGCGGGTTTCGCTGCAATGCTGCTGACTGCCGCCCTTGGAACGGCAATGGGTTTGACCAACACCGCCGCTTTTATGGCCAGTTGCGTGGCCTTTGTGGCGGTGTCCAAAGGCCTGGAAAGCCACTTTGCCCGCCGCCGCCGGGAAGCTGCCGAGCGGGACCGCCGGGCGTAACGCCTTTCCGCAGGAGCGGCCGTCTGATGCGTGGATGGCCATTGACACACGGCCAGGGCCTCCCCAGTCTTGTTAGCGATAACAAGACTGCCGATGGCCCGTTGGTCCGGCGCGGAAGGGATGCCATGAGCACTGAGGTCAGCGAAATGCCCGGACTGGACGGCCAAACAGGACGCGGCGGCCTTTTGGCGCCGGACTCCACGGAAGGCGCCGGTGCTGCGGCCGAACTCAACTGGGCCGGAAATTACCGCTACACCGCACCGGTGATCCACCGTCCGCGCACCCTCGCGGAAGTCCAGGAAGTTGTGGCCGCCGCCCCGAAAATCCGCGCGCTCGGCTCACGGCACTCCTTCAATTCCATCGCAGACTCCCCCGGGGCCCTGATTTCGCTGGAAAGCCTGGACCCCGCCATCCGCATCGACGCGGCAGCCCGCACCGTCACGGTCTCGGGCGGAACCCGCTACGGGACCCTTGCCGAGAAGCTGCAGGCCAACGGCTACGCGCTGCCCAACCTGGCTTCCCTGCCGCACATCTCCGTGGCCGGCGCCATCGCCACCGCAACCCACGGCTCCGGCGACGCGAACGGAAACCTGGCAACGTCCGTCGCCGCGCTGCAAATCGTGGCTGCGGACGGAACCATCCACCACCTCAGCCGCGGCAACTCGCCCGACTTTGACGGCGCCGTCGTCGGCCTCGGTGCTCTGGGCGTGGTCACCAAGGTGACCCTGGACATCGAACCCACGTTCGCGGTGCGCCAGGACGTCTTCGAAGGGCTTCCCTGGCAGACGGTGCTGGAGAGCTTCGACGCCGCCACGTCCAGCGCCTACAGCGTCAGCCTGTTTACGGACTGGAGCGGGGACGCCGTCGCACAGTCCTGGCTCAAGAGCCGCCTTCCACTCGCCGGCACCGCCGCCCCGGAAGCCGCGTTCGACGTCGACACCTTCTTCGGCGGCACGCGCGCCACGGCCGCACGGCACCCACTGCCCGGCGTCTCGGCCGAGAACTGCACCGAGCAGCTCGGAGTCCCGGGACCGTGGTCCGAGCGCCTGGCCCACTTCCGGATGGCCTTCACGCCCAGCAGCGGCGATGAACTGCAGAGCGAGTTCTTCGTCCGGCGCGAGCACGCCGTGGCCGCCATTGCGGAGCTCCGGGCGCTCTCGCACCGCATCACTCCCTTGCTTCACATCTCCGAAATCCGGACCGTGGCTGCCGACCAGCTCTGGCTCAGCACCGCCTACGGCCAGGACTCCGTGGGCTTCCACTTCACCTGGAAGCAATTGCAGGATGAGGTGGAGGAACTGCTTCCGGTGATTGAGGAGGCGCTGGCACCGCTGGATGCACGGCCGCACTGGGGCAAGCTGTTCCACGCCGACGCCCGCTCCGTCGCCGGCCTGTACCCGCGGTTCGACGACTTCAAGGACCTCGCGGAGCGGATGGACCCGGAGCACAAATTCCGCAACGAATTCCTCGCCCGGAAAGTCTTCGGCGAGTAGGCCTGGAGGCGGTAGCTCTTCGGCGGGTAGGCCTGGAGGCCCGGCGGGATCCGCTAGATCCGCGGCCGGCCGGACCAGCGACGGGCCTTGAGCGCCGCGTGCAGTTCCAGCCGGACCATGCCCTTCAGCGGGTCGACGCCCAGCACCTGCCGGATGCGGCCCAGCCGGTTGTAGATGCTGCTCCGGTGCAGGTGCAGCTTGGTGGCGACGTCCTGCACGGAGCCGTCGTTGTCATAGAGGAGTTCCAGCACGGGCAGGAGCTCACCGTTCCGGTCATGGTCTTCCAGGATCCGCGAATACACCGAGCCGGCGTCGGCCCAGGCACCGGCCCCGCCGCCTGCGGAGGCGAGCAACTGGTACATTCCCGTGGCCCGGCAGTCCACCAGTTCCCCCAGCTGGGGATCCACCGCGGCTGCCTGGGCAGCCTGCTTCGACTCCCGGTAGGCGTCCGCCAGCTGGCGCGGCTTGGCGAATCCTTCGCTTGTTCCGAGAATGATCCGGTGCACCGGCCGGCCGGACCGCTTGGCGAGTTCCAGTTGGTAGTGGACCAGCACCTGGGCGTGGGCCGCCCGCCCGGTCGATTCCCGGAACAGGATCACGGCATGGGTTTCCGTACCGGCGCTGAAGAGGGCCGCATCCACCCCGATGGTGGCCTGCAGCGCCGACGAGCGGTGAATCAGTGTTGAGGCGATGGGGTCGGAGCCCTCGGCCCATCCGTCGGCGTCGAGCACGGTGACCAGTTGCCACGGACCGCGCCCCTGCACCTCCTTCCAGCCGGCCACGGCGGCGACGGCGTTGGCCTCGCCCCGGCAGGCGGCCAGGAACTCCTGTTCCCGGCGGCGCCGGAACTCCGATTCTGCGGTGTTCGATTCCAGGAGCAGTCCGGACAGCAGCTCGAGCTCGTCCCGGACGCCGGACAGCTGGGTGAGGATGGCGGTCGCGCTTTGATCGTCGATGTCCTGCTGCACCCACAGGTAGCCGACGCGGAAACCGCGCACCAGCAGCGGCACGCAGACGCGGCCCAGCATGCCCAGCTCTTCGTTCGCCGGTACGACGACGGGACGCACCGCGGTGGCGATCCCGTGCGACAGCTGCCACGCCTTCACGTCCGCCGGCACGCGTTTGCTGAGGAGGAAGTTCACCCGGACCCGGTCCGCGTGCGACTGGTTGGAGCTGTAGGCAAGCAGAACGCCGTCGAGGTCCTCGAGCGAAAGCCCGCGGCCGAGCTTTAGCGCCACCTGCTCAACGAGCTGTTCCACATCCTGCTGCTGCATGGTTGCCACCTTACTGCCCGACGGCACAGGGACGTGAACGGACAGCAGGCGACACCTGACGCTTCACGGCTCGACAGATGTCTAGACGGGAAAGCCAAAAAGCCCGGAAACAAGCGGAAGTCCCTGCGCACGAGCAGTCGAAATCCTGTCAGGTACCTCACACCCGGATTTATTCTGGAAGTACAGATTCCCCCGCACATCCGGCCCGCAAAGCCCACCAACGATGGAGCCAAAATGATCATCGGCGTCCCCAAAGAGATCAAGAACAACGAATTCCGCGTGGCCATCACCGCCGCCGGTGTCCACGAATTCCGCACCCAGGGCCACACTGTCCTCGTGGAACGCGGCGCAGGCCTGGGCTCGGGCATCACTGACGAGGAATACGCCATTGCCGGCGCCGAAATCGTGGCCGAAGCCGACCACGTCTGGGCCCGCGCGGACATGGTCATGAAGGTCAAGGAGCCCATCGCCGCGGAGTACCACCGCTTCCGCAAGGGCCTGATCCTCTTCACCTACCTCCACCTCGCTGCGGAACCGGAACTGACCCGGGAGCTCATCAACTCCGGCGTCACCGCCATCGCCTACGAGACCGTCCAGGAAGGCCGCACCCTGCCCCTGCTGGCCCCCATGTCCGAGGTCGCCGGCCGCCTGTCCGTCCAGGTCGGTGCCACCTCCCTGATGGCCCCTGCCGGCGGCAAGGGCGTGCTGCTTGGCGGTGTTCCGGGGGTCCGCCCCGCCAAGGTTGTTGTCCTGGGCGCCGGCGTGGCCGGCACCAACGCCGCCGCCATGGCCCTGGGCCTCGGCGCCGACGTCACCATCCTGGACATCAACATCAACCGCCTGCGCGAGCTCGACGCCCAGTATCAGGGCCGGCTCAAGACCGTCGCGTCCAACAAGTACGAGATCGAAAAGTCCGTCGTGGACGCGGACCTGGTGATCGGCTCCGTGCTTATCCCGGGCGCCAAGGCCCCCAAGCTGGTCACCAACGAGCTGGTGTCGCGGATGAAGCCCGGCTCCGTGCTGGTGGACATCGCAGTGGACCAGGGCGGCTGCTTCGAGGACACCCGCCCCACCACGCACCAGGAACCTACGTACAAGGTGCACAACACCATCTTCTACTGCGTGGCCAACATGCCCGGCGCCGTCCCGAACACCTCCACCTACGCACTCACCAACGTGACCCTGCGCTACGGCGTGGCCCTGGCCAACCTTGGCGTAAAGGCCGCGTTCGAAAAGGACCCGGCCCTCGCGGCCGGCCTCAACATCGCCGCCGGCCACGTGGCACACCACTCGGTCTCCGAGGCACACGACCTGCCGCTCGTAGCTGACTGGCACGAACTGGTCTCTGCGTAACCCTTAGTTCGTTCAGCGCGGTCTGCGTTTAAGCCTGCGCCGAGGCCAGTTCCCGTGCCTGTTCTATTAGTTTGAGGACCTCGACCGGGCCGGCGGGGTCTACTGGCAGGGGCAGGGACGAGGCCGCCCCATCGTCGTGGATCTTTTCCGCGAGGATCCGGTAGAACTCCGGGTAGGCCCCGTGCTCGGTGGGCAGGCGGTCCAGGTGGCCGTCGCGGCCCAGCAGGCCTGCCCAGTCCCTGTCCTCAACGCCGTACTCGGCATCGAGCGGGCTGCCGCCGGCCACAATGTACGGCTCCTGCGGATCGACGCCATGCTTGGTGAAACCGCCGTCGGAGCCCAGCAGCCGGTAGCGGGGTCCTTGCTGGGCGCAAAGCATGTTCATCCAGAGGTGGCTGACCACGCCCGAGTCATGCTGGAGGGCCACGAAAACGTCGTCATCGGTCTTTTCTCCGGGCCGCCGCGCCCGGAGTTCCGCGTGGGTCACCGTGGCGGGGCCGAACAGCTGCAGCGACTGGTCCATGAGGTGCGTTCCGAGGTCGAACAGGACCCCGCCGCCGTCGTCCGCGGTAGCGTCCGCCTTCCACGCCTTGGAAACCTCCGGCGACCAGCGCTCGAACCGCGATTCGAAGCGGGTCACGGTGCCCAGCACCCCGCCTTCCACCAGGCCCTTCACGGTGAGGTAGTCGCCGTCCCAGCGGCGGTTCTGGAAGACGGTCAGCACGCGGCCCAGCCTGACGGCGATGTCCGCCAGTTCCCGCCCTTCGGCGCTGCGCACCGCAAAAGGCTTGTCGATGACGACGTCGAGCCCCGCCTCGAGCGCGGCCTTCGCCAGGGGGTAGTGGGTGGCCGGCGGCGTCCCGAGGACCATCAGGTCAAGCTCGCCGGCGAGCGCCAGGATGTCGTCAGGGGTGCTTACGAGCCGCGCCGCAGGGTGGCTGGCGGCCGCGTCGGCCTGCCGCCCGGCGTCGGACGTTGCAATGACGTCCAGCGAGTAGGCCGGATTGGTGGCGATAAGCGGAGTGTGGAAAACGCGGCCGGAGAGTCCGTAGCCGGCGACGGCCGTGCGGATCGGGGGCTTGCTCAGGGCGGCGCCGCGGGTTGCTTCTGTGCTCATGGTCCAACGCTACCCCCGGACCCTCTCTCACTTCCTGCACCTTTCGGGGCAACGCTCCCTCGCTCCTGCGAGAGGGTTCAGGAAAAACCGGCAGGAAGTGAGAGAGCGTCCGGCGGGCCGGAGGCGGGTTGTTACTTCTTTTCCCAGCCGATGGTGGTCCAGTCGGGAACATGGGAGGGGCTCTTGAACAGGGACGGACCGTAGTTGGCCAGGCCGGTGCGGACGAAGGAGATCTGCGGCCCGTTCATCACGATGCCCATGGAGAAGTACTTGGCCATGTGCTTCTTTTCGACTTCCATGGCTGCCTTGTTGCGCTCGGCATTGTCCTCGATGGTGCTGAGCCTCTTGATCTCCGCGTCCAGCTCGGCGTCGCCGAGTCCGTTCTCGTTCGTCCTGGAGTCGTAGAACTGCTTGACCGCGTCCGTGGCGTCGGGACCCACGCCGTAGCCGGAAACGCTCAGGAAGAAGTCGCGGGTGCCCATGACTTTGCCGAAGTCTGCGGAAGCCCGCTGGTCGATGCCCACGTCCATGCCGCCGGCCTGGAGCTGCTTCTGCAGGGTCTGGGAGAACGCCAAGGTGACCGGGTCGTCGCCGAAGTTGCTGATTGTAAAGGCTGCCGGCTGGCCGTCCTTTTCCATGATGCCGGCCGCGTTGGGCGTGTAGCCCGCATCGGTCAGTACCTTCCTGGCTGCCTCCGGACCGGTTTCCGTGGCGGGGTAGTTGTCCTGGTAATACTTGGAGAACGGCAGCAGCATCATGGAGCCGGAGCTCGGCTCCTCCCAGTTCAGCCCGTTAAAGCGGACCTTGCGGAGTGCCTCGCGGTCCACGGCGGTGAACACGGCCTTGCGGACGGCGACGTCGGACATCGGAGCCTTTTGGGCGTTGAGGTTCAGGCCGCCGGCGAACAACCGCTGGCCGCGGCGGATCTCGGAGTTCTTGGTTCCCTCAAGCTGCTTGTACGGCGTGATGGTGTTGGCGGATACGGCGTCGATCTCGCCGTTCTTGAAGGCGGCAATTGCAGCGCTGGTTTCCAGCTGGCGGAAGACGACCTTGTCCAGAACCGGCTTGGCGCCCCACCACTTCTCGTTCTGCGCCAGCGTTACGGTCTTTGCGGCGCTGTCGTACTGGTCCACCTTGAACGGTCCCGCCATCCACTCGGGGTGCAGGTCACCGGTGAAGCCGGTGTTGAAGAGCTCCGGCGTGTTGACGGCGGGATGGATCAGGCCCGCGAAGAGCGCATCCAGCGGATACACGGGCTGGGTCGTGGTCACCACGACTTCCTTGTCGCTGGAACCGGCCTTCACGGAATCGACGAACTCGTAGGCACCGGAGGAAACCGCGTCTATGTCCTTGTTTTCGCCCTTGAGCATGTTCCAGGTGTTTTGGAAGGCCTTGACGTCGATGGGCGTGCCGTCGTTGTACGTGGCTTTCTCATTCACCTTGATGGTGATGGTCTGCTTTCCGTCCTTGACCTCGCTCTTGACGTCCTCGCAGAAGTCCTTGTTCGGCGTCGCCGTGCCGTCGAAGTCGAAGTTCCAGCAGCCCCAGGTGCCGGCAGCGTCGATGGGACGGTGAAGTGCGGTGTTGTCGCCGCTGATGCCGGTCCTGGAAAAACCGTTGAAGTCCGGTCCGATGCTGCCGAGCGGGAGTGTCACCGTGCCGCCCGGCTCCAGGTCCTTCGCGTCCTTGGCGTTGATGCTGATCAGCTTGGTGAGGTCGCTGCCGGCTTCCTGGCCTTTGCCGGCTTCCGGGCCGGAGGGGCCGCCTCCGCCGCAGCCGGTGAGCGCAAGCGCCGCCATGGCGGCAACCACCCCGCCAATTTTGGTCAGGTTCTTCATGGTGTTCCCTTCATTTTTTCGGTGCGGGGTGTGGTGCTTCGGAGATCGGGCAAGTCAGAGGCCTCGTGGAAAACAAGCATGTCAGCGTCGATTTCGCCGTCCGGAAAGAAGCAGGCGAACTGCTGGTCCGGCCCGGCCGCCCGTTCTCCGGCCTGCAGGCCCGCCTCGGGTCCGAGCGGCGGCACCGCGGTGAGGCACTTCTCCTGTTTGGCCGCCGGCAGTGCTGCGAATACCGGGCAGCGGGTGGCGAAGTTGCAGCCCCTGGGCGCATCCAGCGGGGAGGGCAGGTCCCCGCGCAGGATGATGCGTTCGCGGGTCCGCTCCAGCCGGGGGTCCGGCACCGGGATCGCGGAGAGGAGCGCCCGGGTGTAGGGGTGGCGGGGATGGTCAAAGACGGTGTCCACGTGGCCGATTTCCACGATCTTGCCCGCGTACATGACAGCCACACGGTTGGAGATATGGCGCACCACGGACAGGTCGTGGGCCACCATGAGGTAGCTCAGGCCGAGCTCTGCGCGGAGCTTGTCCAGCAGGTTGATAATGCCAGCCTGGACCGAGACGTCCAGCGCGGACACGGGTTCATCGAGGACCACCAGCCTGGGGTTGACGGCCAGGGCGCGGGCAATGCCGATGCGCTGGCGCTGACCGCCGGAGAACTGGTTGGGGAACCGGTTGACGTGGTCCGGCTGGAGGCCCACCAGCTCCATCAGTTCCATAATCCGCTTCCGGACCGCGGGCTTGGCCATGCCCGCGTTTTCAAGCGGCTCCGACAGCACTTCAAAAACCGTGAAGCGCGGATCCAGCGCCCCCGTGGGGTCCTGGAACACCATCTGGAGTTCCCGGCGCATGGCGCCCCTGGTCCTGGCGTCCGAGGCGGCCTTGTTGCTCAGCCCGCCGATGGCCACCTCACCGTCCTGGTCCTTGTTGAACTCCATGATTTCCAGAAGCGTGGTGGTCTTCCCGCAGCCGGACTCGCCCACAATCGAAAAGCACTCCCCCTCGCGGATATCGAAGCTCAGCCCGTCCACCGCCCTCACCGTCCCGATCCGGCGCTTGATGAGTGACCCCTTGGTCAACGGGAAGTGCTTGCGGACGTCGCGCAGCTCCAGGACCGTCCGGCGCTCCTGCCGGGGAACGGCGTCGAAGCAGGAGACCGGAACCGGCGGCGCATGGAAGAGCTCGTGGACGTCCACGCCGGGGCCCACGGCGTCCGTCCTGATGCACGCGGCTTGGTGGGCTCCGCTGCCGGGCAGCGCGCCCGATTCCTCCGGCCCGCCGACGGGCAGCAGCTCCGGTTCCCCCTGCAGGCATGCCTCCTCCGCCAGCGGACACCGCGGCGCAAAGGAGCAGCCAGCGGGCGGGCGGACCAGGTTCGGGGGGATGCCGTCAATGGGGACCAGCGACGCCTTATCCGCAACGTCCACGCGGGGCACGGCCCCCAGCAAGCCCATCGTGTAAGGCATCCTCGGGTTGTAGTAGATGTCCTCCGCACTGCCGGTTTCCACCGGCTTTCCCGCGTACATCACCACCACGTCGTCCGCCATGCCGGCCACCACACCAAGGTCGTGGGTGATCATCACGACGGCGGCGCCCGTCTCGTCCTGAGCGGTGTGCAGCACTTCCAGGACCTGGGCCTGGATGGTAACATCCAGCGCCGTCGTCGGCTCATCCGCGATCAGCACGCGTGGGTTGTTGGCCATCGCGATGGCGATCAGGACGCGCTGGCGCATGCCGCCGGAGAACTCGTGCGGGAAGGCTTTCAGCCTGTCCCTCGGACCGGGGACTCCCACCATGGAGAGAAGTTCGACGGCGCGGGCCGCCATGGCCTGTTTGCTCATCCCGGGATGGTGGATCCTGAGCGCCTCGATGATCTGCTGGCCCACGGAGTACACGGGGGTCAGGGAGGAGAGCGGATCCTGGAAGACCATGGCGATGTCGTTGCCGCGGTGCCGGCACATGGCCTTGTCGCTGAGGCCCAGCAGTTCCTTGCCGTCCAGCCGCACCGAGCCGGTGACCTCGGCCGTTTCGGGCAGCAGCCCCATGGCGGCCAGGGCTGTCACGGACTTCCCCGAGCCGGACTCGCCCACGATGCCGAGCGTCTTGCCGGGCAGGATGTCGAAGCCGCAGCCCCGGACCGCGTGCACCACGCCGTCCTCCGAATTGAACCGGACATTCAGGTCTCGGACGGACAGGACGGCATTGCTCGCGCCCCCGCTCATTTGCCCTTCCTCCTGGCGCGGCCGACGGAGCCGGACCCGGGGTCGAACGCATCGCGCAGGCCGTCGTTCATCATGGCCAGCGAACCCGTCAGCAGGAACATCACCACGAGCGGGACCCAGAACATCCACGGGAACGTCTGGACCTGCGAGGTCGCCTGGTTGATGAGGACGCCCAGGCTCACGTCCGGGACCTTGATGCCGATCCCTACGAACGAGAACGCCACCTCGGCCAGGACGGCGCCCGTGACGCCGCGGGTGATGTCCAGGACCAGCAAGGAGCCGATGTTCGGGACCAAGTGCCGCCAGACGATCCGGCGCGCGGGGACCCCCATGTACCGGGCAGCCTTGACGAAATCGCGCTGCATAAGGGACATCGCGAGGGAGCGGATCAGCCGGGCGCTGCCCATCCAGCTGAAGACCAGGAGCACAATGATCAGCAGCAGCCAGCTCGGAACATTCTCCCGCAGTCCGTCTCCTCCGCCGCTGGTGGCCACGGCAACCACCAGGAGGGCCGGCATCATGATGAGGGCCTCCAGGACGAACAGCATGACCTTGTCCACCTTGCCGCCGAAGTAGGCCATGGTGCAGCCGTAGACCGCGGCGATCAGCACCGAAACGAGGCCCACCACCAGGCCGATGAGAATGGAGATCCTGGTGCCTTCCACCGTGAGGGCGTACAGGTCGATGCCCGCCTGCGATGTGCCCAGCAGGTGCTCGGCGGAGGGCGGCATGCCGATGTTGAAGGGGTCGATGGTTTCCTTGTCCCAAGCGGAGAAGAAACCGCCGGCAAAGGAGAAGACCGTCAGGGCGAGGAAGAGCACCAGGCCGGCCACGGCTGTCTTGTTCCGCAGGAAGCGCCGCAGGATGATTGCGGACTTGGCCATCACGACGTCGTCGTTCTCGATGCGTGCTTCCTCCGCGACGGCGGCCGGGTCGATGGCATTCAGGTTCGTCATGGCTACTGGACCCGCACCCTCGGGTCGACGAGGGTCGTGGCGAAGTCCGCGAGGATGGCCCCGATCGCAAAGATCACGGACCCGTACGCCAGGGTGGCGGTGGCGGCATTGACATCCTGCAGGGCGATGGCGTCGATGCTCCACGAACCGACACCCGGCCAGGCGAAGATCTTCTCCGCGAAGAAGCCCCCGGCGAAGATGGCGGGGATGGTGAACGCGATACTTTGCGCCACCGGGATGAACGAGACACGCAGCGCGTGGCGGGTGATGGCCTGGTTGCGCGTGAGCCCTTTGGCCCGGGCTGTGCGGACGAAGTCGGCGTTGACATTGTCCAGCAGGTACTGGCGCTGGGCGATCTGGTAGGTGCCCCAGCCCACCAGGGTGATGGCCAGCGTGGGGACTGCGTAGTGGGCCAGCATGTCGACGAACCGGACCCAGGCGCCGCCGTCCAGTCCGGGAGTTGAAATGCCGGTGACGAAGAAGATCCGTTCGCCGACGGTGTCGTTGAGGTTGATGGCCCCGAGCTGCACCAGGAAGTACGCAATCGGCGCCGGAATGATGTATGCGAGGTAGCTATAGGAGGTAATAACGCGGTCCTGGAATTTGTACTGCCGGGCGGCGGTGTACACGCCAAGTGCCACACCGATGATCAGTGTCAGCACGACGGCGGCCAGGAACAGCCGCGTGGAGATCCACACCCGGTCGCCGAACTCCGCGTTGATAAGCGCTCCGTTGGGACTTCGCCCCCAGTCCCAGCGCGTGACAATCGCCGTGAGCCAGTCGATGTACCGCTCCCAGGGACTGAGCGTCGGGTCAAGGCCCTTAAGCCGGAAGGAGTTGGCCACCTGCTCGGGCGTGGGCCGCGGAATGCGTTCCTGCTCCAGGAGGGCCGGCTGAAGCGTGCTGACAGCGAGGAAATATCCCGCGGAAGTGGTCAGGAAGATCATAAGCAGGTACGTGGCGGTTCGTTTGGCGAGGTAGCGGAACATGTCTCCCGTCGATCCTTCCGTCGTCCCCCACGCTGCGGGTCACATTCCAGAGCAAACTACCACATACTGGACGGTTTTACGGGGATTATGCCCTCTCCGGCGGACCGGCGGCACCGCCGGGACAGCTGACCACGCGGGTGACAAGCTCCCGCCACGACTCCGCCAGCCGCTCCGGAGTCACATGGTGCACCCGGACCGCATGAAGCAGCCGCTCCGGATCCAGGGTGGAGCTCAGCGACATCGCCATAAGCCACGGGTCCGCGGTGACCCCGGCCGTGCGGAGAAGCATTTCGATGTGACGGTGCCAGAGCACGGCGGCGGGCACATCGAAGCGGTTGTGGGCGGACGCGTCCGCGGCCCGGGCCAGTTCACCGAACTCCATGACGTAGGCGATCCGCTCCGCACCGAACGCCCCCAGCCGGTCCAGCGGCGGTGCGCCCGGCCCCAGGGGCGGCGGTCCGAACATGAACCGGCCCTGAAAAGCGGCCTCCGAGTCGCTGAGCAGCGTCATCATGAGCCCGGCCCTGGATCCGAACCTCCGGAAGACGGTGCCTTTGCCCACGCCGGCGCGCTCGGCGAGCCGGTCCATCGTGAGGCCATCCGCCCCGCGCTCCTCAATGAGTTCGCGGGCAGCCCGGAGCAGCAGCTCCCGGTTGCGGGCGGCGTCGCTGCGTTCCGTCTCCCCGCCCGGCGGCGAGCCGGAGCGTATTGGAATGAGGCTCACAAGAAATATTCTAGCCCCGGGAATAACATTCGGACCGTAGTCCGTTTAGCAGAGTGAAGGCATCAACAAGCCTCCGCGACCAACCAGCCGGCGGACCTTCCGCGGCCAGACACTAGGAGTTCACATGTCCAAGAGCACCGTACTCACATTGGTCGGCAGCCTGCGCGCCGAATCCACCAACCAGAAGCTCGCCGAAGCCATCCAGCTGAACGCCCCGGAGCAGGTCGAGGTGGTCATCCATGAAAGCCTGGGCAACATCCCGTTCTACAACGAGGACATCGACGTCGAGGGCCAGGTCCCGGCCGCCGCCGCAGCACTGCGCGCGGCCGCCAACGAGGCCGACGCCCTGCTGCTGGTCACTCCCGAGCACAACGGAACCGTGCCCGCCTCGCTCAAGAACGCCATCGACTGGCTGTCCCGCCCCTTCGGCGCCGGCGCCCTCAGCGGCAAGCCGACCGCCGTCGTCGGCACCGCGTTCGGCCAGTACGGCGGGGTCTGGGCCCAGGACGAAGCCCGCAAGGCCGTCGGCATCGCCGGCGCCCGGGTCCTCGAGGATGCCAAGCTGGCAGTCCCCGGTTCCATGGTCCGCTTTGCCGAAGTCCACCCCAAGGACGACGCCGAAGTCGTGGAGCAGATCAAGGGCCTCTTCAGCGTCCTGGCTAACGCAGGCAGCGCAGCCGAAGCAGCCTGATTCCACCAAAACGCCCCCGGCAGCCGCCGGGGGCGTTTTTTGCGCGTCACCATTCCGTGATGGAGCTGACGCAGAACCGTCACTCGGCACATATTCCGCCCGCACCGGCACAGCCGTAACGTGGAGACGGGGACGTGCGAGAGCTGGAAGTGCGGTGCGTTCATGAGGTTCACGCTTGGGGTCCGGGCAGCTGCGGCAGCGGCCGGTCTGATGCTTCCGCTGTGGCTCGGATCGTGCTCGCTGCCTGGCGCCAGGTCACCCGAAGGTTCGGCGGCGGGGGCCGGTCAACTGCCGGAGCCACAGCCTTTGCCGGCACCGTTCCCGGCCACCGTCCCCGCTGATGCCGACGCGGGACTCCCGCCGACGGCCGCACCCGGCCCGGGCGGACCCGGACTGCCCGCGACCCCCGGAATGGCCGGAAGCCCCGCGCCCCAGGCCGGCGCGGATGCGGACGCCGCAGCGGGCACCGCAACGACGGACGGTTCCGACGGCGGAAAACTTCCCGGCGGGATGGCGGGTTCCGGAGCAGGCAGCCCCGCTGCAGGCAGTTCGGGCAATTCCGGAACCGGCAGCTCGGGTTCGGGGAGCTTCACCGTTCCGGAGGAACCAGCAGCAGGCGGTCAGGCCGCACCGCCCGGCCA
Organism: Arthrobacter sp. ISL-72; assembly: GCF_018613755.1. GTDB lineage: Bacteria > Actinomycetota > Actinomycetes > Actinomycetales > Micrococcaceae > Arthrobacter. The sequence continues at coordinate 191,309 of NZ_JAGGPP010000027.1, read as the reverse complement.
AGTGCAGGGCGGAACCCCCGTGTACTTCGTTGCACTGGACGACGGCGGCAGCACCGGAGTGCGGTTCGGCTGCAACGACAGCCTGGTAGCGGTTTTCCACAGCCCCGCCGGGGCGGAGGAACCGCTCCATGCCGCCCTCGGCATCCTGCTGGGCGGCGGCGAGCCACCCAACGGGTTGTACAACTCACTGCACGGCTCCTCACTGCAGTACGTTTCCGCTTACTTCGACGGCACCACAGTGGTGGTGAACCTCACCGGCACCGTCCGGCCGGGAGGCACCTGTGACATCCCGCGCCTGGAAGCCCAGCTCACGCACACCGCAGTTTCCGCCGTCGGCGCGGCACGGGCGGAAATCTACGTGGACGGGCGGCGGCTGGCGGACGTCCTTAGCCTCCGGTAAAGGCGGGCCGGCCGCGTGCGCCTGACGCGCGGACTGGTCAGCCGGGCCGGTCAGCTGCGGCGGAACAGCTCATCCATGGCCGCATGGCTGCGGGAACCGGCCAGCTCGGACCAGTTGCCGTCGCCAAGGACGTCCTCGGCCACGCGGGACACAGTGGCATAGGCGGCCTTCGCAGTGTTGCCGCCGATGCTGATCCGGCGGACACCGGCGTCGTGCAGTTCCCCCACGGAAGGCGCGCCCAGCCCGGCGAGTGCGTTCAGGGGCGCGGCGATCCGCCGGGACAAATCATGGAGCACGTGCAGATCCTGCACCCCCGGCACGAAGATGCCGTTCGCGCCCGCAGCAACGTACGCTTCGGCACGGCGAAGGGTGTCAGTGAACGCGGTGTCCGGAAACCGGCCGGACAGGTAGGTGTCGGTTCGCGCGTTGATGAACAAGTCCACGCCTTCGTCCTCCGCTGCACGCCGGACGACGGCGATGCGGCGCGCCTGCTCGTCGACCTCCGTCAGCGGCTCATCGCCGGAGTCCTCGAAATTGATGCCGACCGCCCCGGCCGCCAGTACACTGCGGATGGTTTCCCGCAGCTCGCCATCCTGGAAGGCGCCAGCAGCGCCCGCGTACCCGGTTTCGATATCCGCCGTAACCGGCAGCGCAGTCGACGAAGCGATCCGTTGCAGCGCCGCCATGGCGAGTTCCCGCGGCAGCTGGTTGCCGTCAGGAAAGCCCAGGCTCCACGACACTGCTGAACTGGAGGTGGCAAGCGCCGCGGCTCCGGCCTCCTCCACCAGGCGTGACGACGCCACATCCCAAACGTTCACCAGGACCAGCGGGGCCCCGTTCGAGTGAAGGGCGTGGAAGGAGGCGGCCAAGGGTGCGAGGTGACTGTGCGTTGTCATTTGTCTATTCCATGCCCTGCGGGCCGCTAGGTAAAGCACCGCAGGTGGAGTGCTGCAGGTGGAGTGCCCCGCGCCCAGTGTGCGCCTCGCGGGAAAAGCAGTCAACAAACGTTGCATAACGGATAACAACTGGCTGTATCCTGTCAGTGTGACCCACGAAACACTCGATGCCGCGACCGCTGTCCTCCCCGCCGAAGCCATTGACGCTATTGAACGCGCGGCTACGTCCGCCCACCGCCATGATGAACTTTTCTCGGAGCGAGCAGCCAACATCAAGCAGTCCGCCGTCCGCGACGTCTTTGATATCTCCCTGCGGCCCGGCCTGGTGTCGCTGGCCGGCGGCAGTCCGTACCTTCAATCGCTGCCGCTGGAACGGCTGGGCCAAACAGCGGCCAAAATCATCTCCGAACAGGGCCTGACTGCCTTGCAGTACGGCACCGGCCAGGGAACTGAGGAACTCCGTACCCAGATCTGCGAAGTGATGGCGGCAGAGGGAATCCTCGATGCGGATCCCCGGAACGTGGTTGTCACTGCGGGCTCGCAGTCCGCTCAGGACGTCGCGACCAAGGTGTTCTGCGACCCGGGGGACGTGGTGCTGGTGGAAGACCCGACCTATGTAGGCGCCCTGAATACGTTCGAGGCCTACCAGGTGGAGGTGGCCACCGTCCCCATGGATGAGCACGGCCTGGTCCCGGATCTCCTGGAAGCCAGGATCGCCGCCTTGCAGACGGCCGGAAAGAACATCAAGTTCCTGTACACGATCCCCAACTTCAACAACCCGTCCGGGATCACCCTGGCAGGGGACCGGCGGCAGGAAGTCGTCGATATATGCCGCAGGGCGAATATTCTGGTGCTTGAGGACAACCCCTACGGGTTGCTGCGATTCGAGGGCAAGCCGCTGGCCCCGCTCCGGGCCGCCAACCCCGACGACGTCATTTACATGGGGTCATTCTCCAAGATCTTCGCTCCGGGGCTGAGGCTGGGCTGGGCCCTGGTGCCGGCCCACCTCCAGCGCCGCTACTACCTGGCGTCGGAAGCCGTCACGCTCTGCCCCCCGACCCTGAACCAGATGCTGGCCTCGGCGTACCTGCGGGAGTACGACTGGAAAGGGCAGATCGAGACGTACCGGGGGCTTTATTCGGAGCGGTGCCAGGCCATGCTCGCGGCCTTGGAGGAACACATGCCGGAGGGGCTGAGCTGGACCCGGCCTGAAGGCGGCTTCTTCGTCTGGGTGACGCTGCCCGCGGGCGTGGACACCTATCCGCTGCTGCAGAAGGCCATCGACGCGGGTGTGGTCTTCATCCCGGGGGCGGCCTTCACGCATTCGGATGAACCGTCCAACAAGCTGCGGCTGGCGTTCAGCGCCGTTCCCCCTGAAGCCATCGCCGAGGGCGTGCGGCGGCTGGCACCGGTACTGCGTGATGCCATCGCGGCACTGTAGCCTGAATCTCACTGCCTGTAGCTGGGCATCTTCACCAGGTTGACCGACCCCTTAGGAGCAGGATCATGACCGGAATTATTGTCGTCGGCGTTGACGGCAGCGAGACTGCAATGAGGGCGGCGGAAACTGCGCAGGGTCTGGCCGTATCCCTGGAGGCGACGCTCCACGTGGTGACGGCCTTCGACACCGACCGCACCGAAGTCTATGGCAGCGGCAGCGACCGCTGGATTGTCTCCGACGCCGGGTACGCCGAAGAGGTGGCCAAGGGAGTGGCGGCGCGGCTGGGCACGCCGGGCCTCAAGGTCACCTATTCCTCCGCGCGCGGCAAGCCGGCGGAAGCCCTCATCAAGGAAGCCGAGCGTTTCGACGCGCGCATGATCGTGGTGGGCAACCGCCGCATGCGGGGCCTTGGCCGCGTCCTCGGCAGCGTGGCCAACAGTGTGGCGCACAATGCGCCGTGCGATGTGTATATCGCCAAGACGGACATCGCCGAGTAGCCGCCAAAGGCGGGCTGGCCGGCCCTGGGCAGCTAGCCCGCCCTCAGCAGCCTGCGCAGGATCTTGCCTGAGGGGGACTTGGGCACAGCGTCGACGAATTCCACCCGGCGAATCTTTTTAAAGGGTGCTACTTTGGCCGCCACAAATTCGATCACGCCGGCTTCGTCCAGCGCCTCCCCCTGCCCGCCCGGCTGGCGCACCACGAAAGCCATGGGGACTTCCTGTCTGTCGGCGTCGGGCGTCCCGACAACGGCAGCATCCGCGATCCCGGGATGCGTCAGCAGCAGCGCTTCAAGTTCGGCCGGCGCGATCTGGTACCCCTTGTATTTGATGAGTTCCTTGAGCCGGTCCACGATGGTTACTACGCCGTCGGACCGGACGGTCGCGACGTCCCCGGTGTGCAGGAACCCCGCCGGGTCGATCGTGGCGGCAGTTTCCTGCGGGCGGTTCAGGTAGCCCAGCATGACGTTCGGTCCCCGGCAGAGCAGATGACCCGGGGCGCTGCTTCCGTCCGCTGGGAGGTCGATGTCCTCCCCCGTTTCGGTGTCCACAAGCCGGCACTCCATGTTGGGCACCGTAAACCCCACGGAGCTGACCGGGACGTCGGTGGCGTCAACCGGGATGAGGTGCGATACCGGGCTCATCTCGGTCATCCCGTACCCCTGCAGCACTCGGCAGCGGAGCCGCTGGGCGAGCGCAGCGCCGAGTTGGCCGTCCAGGGGCGCGGCGCCGGACAGGGTGGTGTGGACGGAACTGAGGTCGTACTCGGCCACGAGCGGGTGCTTGGCCAGGGCCACTGCCACCGGCGGGGCGATGAACAGGTAGGTGCATTTGTGGTCCTGGATGATGCGCAGGAATTCGGCGAGGTCGAAGCGGGGCATGGTCACGAGGCAGGCCCGTTCCCGCAGGGCAATGTTGAGGAGCACAGTCAGGCCGTAGATGTGGAAGAAGGGCAGCAGGGCGAGCAGTCTGTCCTGGTTCCGCACGTTCAGCAGCCCGCGCGACTGCTGCACATTGGCCACGAGATTGCGGTGGCTGAGCATCACGCCTTTGGGGCGCCCTGTGGTGCCTGACGAGTACGGCAGCACGGCCACATGTGTCGCAGGGTCAAAGGAAACGTCGGGCGCCCGTGCGCCTGCAGCGAGCAGGTCCCCAAGCGAGGGGTGACCCGGGGCGCCGTCGAGCACCACCAGCCGGTCCGCGGGGATTCCGACGCGCCGCGCGGCTTCCTCCGCACCCGGAAGCAGCGCGGAGACCGTGAACAGCCAGCTGGCGCCGGCGTCCTGAAGCTGGTCCGCCAGTTCATCGGCGGTGTAGAGGGAGTTGACGGTGGTGACGGTTGAACCGGCGCGGAGCAGACCGTGGAAAACCGCTGCGAAGGCCGGGATATTGGGGCACAGAATCGCCGCGACGCCGTGCGGTCCCAATCCCAGCGCGGACACCGCACCCGCCACGGCGTCGATTTGTTCCAGCAGCTGGCGGTAACTGGTCTCCCCGCCACTGGTTCCGTCCACGACGGCGGTCCGGTCAAGGTCTGCTTCAGTGAGTCCGCCGAAGAGGTACTCATAAATGCTTTGGTCCGGGATGACCACGTCCGGGAAGGGGCTCGAGAACACGCAACATCTCCTTTGATCCGCTTCAGCAGCTGGCGGCAATTTTCGGCGGCAGCTGGTGCAACTCTAGTTCGGCCTGTCAAGCATCCGGGGCTCCCGGGTTGATGGGCATCACTGCCCTGGGTGGGCAGCCTCACCTGTTTTTCGGCGGATTGGCGCGGTCTACAGCGATAAAATTAGAGGGTGCTCGATGGTGCGGACATCCGAGTACCAACAACCTCAGGGGAACAATATGCTGACGCTTCAGCGCCGCCAGCTCGTAGGCCACGACATCCTTCTTGCCCGCCACGGCAACCACATCAGCACCATGCGCGTGGACCGTGCCAATGACCGCGTCATTGCGTTCCTCGACGACGGCACCACCGACTCCGCCCCCAACCTGATCGCACCCGGCCTGGACCTGCCGGAGACCATCCGCAGCGTCATGCGCGATGACTGGAAGTTCTTCGCCGTGGTTACGGCCTGCGTCACCGGCTTCTCCGGCGCGATGATCGCAGCGGCCATCGGCCTGAGCGGAATGGCCGCCGATCCGGGCCTTGCCCAGATGCTCTCCGCCTACCCCGCCTACTAGGCCACCCCGACAAGTAGGGCTCGCACAAGTAGGCCGCCCACGAGCTAATCCAGCAGGAGCGCCGGTTCCTCGAGGATCGCCGCGACGTCCGCCATGAACCGGGCCGAGAGGTCGCCGTCCACCACGCGGTGGTCGAAAGACCCGCCCAGGGTGGTGATCCACCGCGGAATGACCTCGCCGTCCAGCACCCACGGCTTCTGCTTGATGGTGCCGAAAGCCACGATGGCCACTTCCCCCGGGTTGATGATCGGGGTGCCCGTGTCGATGCCCAGGGCGCCGATGTTGGTGACGGTCAGGGTGCCGCCCTGCATCTGGGCAGGCTGGGTCTTCCCGGCCCGAGCAGTGGTGGCCAGGTCATTGAGTGCCAGGGCCAGTTCCTTGAGTGAAAGGTCCTGGGCGTTCTTGATGTTCGGAACCATCAGCCCGCGCGGGGTGGCCGCCGCGATGCCCAGGTTCATGAAGTGCTTGACGTGGATCTCGGCCGTATCGCCGTCGGTGCTGTCCACCCAGGTGGCGTTGACGGAGGGGTTCCGGGCCGCAGCCCAGATGACCGCCTTGGCCAGGATCAGCAGCGGGGAGACCTTAATACCCTCGAAGTCGCGGGACGCCTTGAGCCGCTTGACGAACTCCATGGTCCGGCTGGCATCGACGTCCACAAAGATGCTGACGTGCGGAGCGGAGAACGCCGACTCCACCATGGCCTTGGCCGTTGCCTTGCGCACCCCCTTGACTGGGATGCGCTCGATGCGCTGGTCCTGCGGCCGGCCGGACTTGCCCCAGAAGGTGTCCGCCTTGTCCACCTCGGCGTCACGCTGGGCCTGGTAGCTCACCAGGTCCTCGCGGGTGACTTCCCCGCGGGCTCCGGTGGCGACGACGTCGGCGAGGTCGATCCCGAGGTCCCGGGCGATCTTCCGCACCGGAGGCTTGGCCAGGACCCGGTTGACGATGCCGCTGATGGTGCCGCCGAAGGTGGGTTTTTCGGCGCCGGCTGGGCCTGCAGGAACCCCCTCGCTGGCTGAACCTGTGGACACCAGGCGGTCGTCCGCACCGGTCGAAAGCGCTGCCGCGGCAGACCTGGGTTGGGCAGGCTCGACCTCCGGATCACCATGGACCGGGTCTGCCGGAATCGCAGGCCGCGTCCGGCGCGGGCGCCGCCTCACGGCGTCGGCCTTGGGGCCTGAACCCACGAGCGGACCGGCGGCAAGTCCGCCAGCTGCTGCTCCGCCATCGGACCTTTCGCCGCCGGGAGCGGGCTCAGTGCCTGCCGGGAGGTTTCCATACATCGGGGCCGGAACATCCGCGGGCGTGGGGTCGCCGGAGACGGCGTCGCTCACGCTGATGATCGGAGTGCCGACGTCGACGGTCACGCCCACCGGTACGAGCAATTCGGTGACCGTGCCGGCAAAAGGTGACGGCAGTTCAACGAGGGACTTGGCCGTTTCGATTTCGCACAGGATGTCGTTGATCGCGACGCTGTCACCGGGCTTGACGTTCCAGGAAACGATCTCGGCCTCGGTGAGTCCTTCGCCCACATCGGGCAGGTTGAACTTGTTTACAGTCATGGGGTCCTCGGTTTGGAAGGCGTCGTCAGTAGGCAAAGGCGCGGTCCAGCGCCTCGAGGATGCGGTCAATGTCCGGCAGGTAGTCCTCTTCCACCTTGGCCACGGGGTAGGGCATGTGGAAGCCGCCCACGCGAATCACCGGGGCTTCCAGGGACAGGAATGCCCGCTCGCTGACGCGGGCCGCGATCTCGCCGCCGATGCCGCCGAACGTCGGGGCCTCATGGGCCACGATGAGCCGGCCGGTCTTCTTCACGGAATCAGTGACGGTGTCGAAGTCGATCGGGGAGATGGACCGGAGGTCGATCACTTCCACGCTGCGGCCGTCCTCGGCCGCAGCGTTGGCTGCCGCGAGGGCCACCGGGACCAGCGGGCCGTACGCCACCACTGTCGCGTCCGTACCTTCCCGCAGCACGTGCGCCTTGAACGGGTCGGCGGAGGCGCCCGGTGACTCCGTATCGACGTCGCCCTTGAGCCAGTAGCGGCGCTTCGGCTCAAACACGATCACCGGGTCCTGGCAATCGACCGCTTGCTGGATCATCCAGTAGGCATCGTGCGGGTTGGACGGAGTGACGATGCGCAGGCCGGCCGTATGGGCGAACAGCGCCTCCGGGGACTCGGAGTGGTGTTCAATCGAGCCGATGCCGCCGCCGTACGGGATGCGGATGACCACAGGCACGGTGAGGTTTCCGTTGCTGCGCGAGTGCATCTTGGCCAGCTGGGTGGTGATCTGGTTGAAGCCCGGGAAGACGAAGCCGTCGAACTGGATCTCGCACACCGGCAGGTAGCCGCTGAGGGCAAGTCCGATCGCCGTGCCGATGATGCCCGACTCGGCCAGCGGGGTGTCCACCACGCGGTCGGCCCCGAACTCGCCGATCAGGCCGTCAGTGACCCGGTAGACGCCGCCCAGCGGGCCGATGTCCTCGCCCATAAGCAGGGTGCGCGGGTTGTTGTTCAGCGTTGCGCGCAGGCCTTCATTGATGGCCTTGGCGATGGTCATGGTGGTCATCAGTTGGCTGCCCCGTCTGCCTCGTCGGCGAATCCTGCGCTGTACTCCTCAAACCAGGCCAGCTCCTCGGCCACCAGCGGGTGGGCCTCAGCGTACGTGTTGGCGAACGCAGACCGGATGTCCGGGGTTTCGAGGTCATGGGTGGTCCTGCGGACGTAGGCGGCCAGGTCATCGCCGTCGGCCCTGACCTTCGCAAAGAAGGCTTCATCCGCAAGGCCCCCGGAGCGGAGGTACTTCTCCAGCCGCTCCAGCGGGTCCTTCGCCCTCCACTGCGCCTCTTCATCGGAGCCGCGGTACTTCGTGGGGTCGTCGGCAGTGGTGTGCGCGCCGACGCGGTACGTGAAGGCTTCGATCAGCACCGGGCCCTTGCCCTCCCGGGCACGCTCCAGGGCCCACTCCGTGACTGCGTGGACGGCGATGACGTCGTTGCCGTCCACCCGGATGCCCGGGAACCCGTAGCCCTTGGCGCGGTCCGCGAGCGGAACGCGCGTTTGCACCGTGCTGGGCACGGAGATGGCCCAGTGGTTGTTCTGGCAGAAGAACACCACGGGCGCGTTGTACGACGAGGCGAACACCATGGACTCGTGCACGTCGCCCTCGGAGCTGGCGCCGTCGCCGAAGTAGACCATCACGGCAGCCTTGGGCTCCTGGGGCTGGTCAGGCGCGGCGTTGGCGGCCGCAAGCTTCTGGTCGCGCTGGATCCCCATGGCATAGCCCACAGCATGCGGGGTCTGCGCGGCGAGCACCAGGGTGTAGAGGTGGAAGTTGGTGTCCTTCGGGTTCCAGCCGCCGTTGGACACGCCGCGGAACTGGCGCAGCAATTCGGCCAGGTCAACGTTGCGGGTCAGGGCCACCCCGTGTTCACGGTACGTGGGGAAAATGTAGTCCTGCGGCTGGCTGGCCCGTCCCGAGCCGATCTGCGCCGCCTCCTGGCCCGTCAGCGGCACCCACAGCGCCAGCTGGCCCTGCCGCTGCAGTGCGGTGGCCTCCTGGTCGAACCGCCGAATGGCTGCCATGTCCGCATAGAACCCCCGCAGCTTTTCGGCGTCGAGGCGCTCCGCATACTTGGAGAAAACGGGATCCCCGCCCAGGGTGCCGTCCGGCCCCAACAGCTGGACCATCCGGGCAGCAGGCTTGCCCAGAACTGCCTCGGCTTCCGCCTCGAGCTGGTCGTCTGCCCCGGTTCCGTCGAACTCGGTGGCGGGCAGATGTGTGGCACCCATACCGTCTCCTTGCTTGCCGCACCTAATGCGTTGCAATCGCTGGGATATATGCCCGATCAGGAATACATTCCCGATCCGGCATATATTTTGGCTTACTGAGCCTTACTTTATCCGCAGTAGGCGGCGTGCGGGCGCTATGTTAAGCGCTAGGAACGCCGTGGCGGCTTTGGATAGGTCGCACAGAGCTGGAGGAAACGGGTGTTCGCTTCCACCTCGCCGATACTGACCCGGACGCCTTCATTCCCGAACGCCCTCACGGAGAGGGCCTGCTCCGCTGCCAGAGCAGCGAACTCCGCACTGTCCCCGCCCAGTCCGAGCCACACGAAGTTGCCCTGGGCAGCCGGAACGAACCAGCCAAGGTCACGCAGCCCGGCGGTGACCCGCTCCCGCTCATCCACCAGGCTTTGTACCCTTTCTACAACCTGGCCGAAGTTCTGCAGGGAAGTAACGGCTGCACGTTCGGCAATCTGCGAAACGGCGAACGGCGTGGCGGCCACGCGAAGGTGCTGGGTGAGGTCCGGGTTGGAGATGCTGTAACCGACTCGAAGGCCGGCAAGGCCGTGTGCCTTTGAGAAAGTCCGCAGCACCACCACGTTGGGGTACTTGCGGTACATCTCGATACCGTCCACGGCATCCTGGGCGCGCACAAACTCCTGGTAGGCCTCATCAATGACGACGACCACGTCGGCCGGGACGGAGCGGATGAACCGCTCGGTTTCCCCCGTTTCCAGGATGGGCCCGGTGGGATTGTTGGGCGTGCACAGCAGGATGACTTTGGTCCGCGCCGTCACGGCAGCAGCCATGGCATCGAGGTCGTGGCGGCCATCGGCGGTCAGCGGGATCCGGACGCTCTCCGCCCCGGCGAGGCCCACGCAGATGGGATAGGCCTCAAAGGACCGCCAGGCGTAAATGACCTCATCGGCCTTGCCATCGTCGTTCTGTCCGGCGAAGGTCACCAGGAGCTGGTTCAGCGCACCCAGGCTGCCCGCACCCGTGACGATGTCTTCTGCGGGAACATGCAGGAACTCCGCCAACGCACCGCGCAGTTTGCTGCTGAGGGGATCAGGGTAGCGGTTGAAATCGGTCTGGTCCGCGATTGCCTGCAGCACCGCAGGGATGGGCGGCAAGGGGTTCTCGTTGGAGGACAGCTTGTAGCTTTCAAGGCCCTCGACGGCGACGGGAGGCTTTCCGGCGGCATAGCGGGGAAGCCTGTCCACCACCGGGCGGGGCCTGATTCCCCCGGGGTTCTCTGGTGAAGTCATGCCACCTAGCCTACTTCTCCGCTCCTGACGCCGGCCTCCGCCGTATGAAACCATGGGGCCATGCTTTCTTTCATCGTGCGGGTGCTCATCAACGGTCTGGCTCTTTGGATTGCAGGCTGGATCCTGCCCGGCCTGGACATCTCCACCACCGCAACGACGGAAGCCGTTGCACAGCGCGGGGTCACGCAAGGGGCCGACCCGTTGGGTATAGTCCTTGCCTACCTGTTCATTGGCCTGATCTTCGGCCTGGTCAATGCCTTGGTGCGGCCGATCGTCAGCTTGTTGTCCCTGCCGATCACGGTCCTGACGCTGGGGCTGTTCACGATCGTTATTAATGCAGCAATGCTCTACCTGACCTCGTGGCTCAGCAGCTACACCCCCGTCCGTTTCACCATCGACTCCTTCTTCTGGACGGCAGTCCTGGCAGCAATCATCATCACCGTGGTTTCCCTCGTGGCCGGCAGGCTCACCGGCGTCCGCGGACGCTGACGTACATTGCCGTTCTCCCCGCCGGGCTAACGTCCCACATACCTGACGGGACCTGCTGGCGGCCGGTCCTGCTGCCGCACCGGCGCTGCCTGAGGCTCGCGATTCATGGCGAAGCGGGTGGCTGAGCCTGCACCGCCCGCGCCGAGAACGCCGGCCAGGACCGCCGTGTTGGCGACCAACGACGGGTCCTCGCTCGCCGCAACGGCCTTCGCCCCTGCCTCGTAGCCCCCGATCTTATGGCCCGGGCCGAGGCCGGGGTCCCCGCCAGGAGGGGTGCTCACACGGTTGGTGAGCGTGACGGTAACCCTGTCGCGGGTATCCGGGTTCGGCAGTCCGTCGCTGCCGGGAACCCAGTCCTGGCGGTGTTCGAGATGGAGCGACGTGATCCCAGGTTCCGGAGTAATCCCGCCGACCGGTGATCCGGCCGTCAGTACGTATTTGAGATCAAATTCGGCCAGGAAGGCCTTGTCCTGGCTGAGGTTCATGACGTGCGCACCGCCTTGGCTGTAGCCGACAGCCACCACCTCGTCCCCTTTCGCCGCCCCGACCTGTTGCAGTGCGGACAGGACGGCGGCGTTCACCTGCTCCGAGCCGTACCCGAGCGCCTCGGCGATCCCGGCCTGATCGAACGGGTTCGCACCGCCCGGCGGCTCCGCGGGCTGAGTGCCGGGGACGATGACGATGAAGGCCTTGCGGCCTGCGTTCTCGACCTGCACGACCTCGATCTTTCCGTGTCCGTCGGCGTCCAGCTCCCGCAGCCTGGCCAGGAGGCCGGCGGGCGAGGTGTCCACGTCGACGTCCCGGCTGAGTTCCTCGACGGCGGTGACCGGCCGCGGCTTCAGCCACGGCAGATACAGCTCCGTGATCCTGCGAACCAGCGGACCGACGGCGGTGATGTCCCGGCCGGCAGCCACCTCTGCCGCGAGGAACCGTACGAAGTCCACCGGCGCCAGTTGCATCAGCAGCCCGAGTGACACAGACAGCGCCGCGGCCTCGGCGGCGTCACGGCTCAAGTAGTTATCCGTGGTCAGGTCCACAAAGAGTGACGGCAAAAACATCCAGCCGTCCTCGGGCGGGCGGATCCCGGCGGCTGCACGCGACTCTGCAACTTCATAGTCGCGGTGGCTCGCCCGAACCTGGCTGCTGAGGTACTGAAGCTGCTCCCTGACGGCGCGCAGCGATTGGCAGCCTTCACCTACTGCCGTGAGCGCCGCCGTGCCGCTGGGCGGCGGATCGTATTGATAGGGACCAAGCTCATCCCAGACGCGCCGGAGTCCCACTTCAACCGCGGAGAGTTCGTCTGCCAAGCCCTCCAGCTCTGCCGCGCCGGCCATGAGCTCCTCAAACTGAAAGCGGATGCCGCCCACTCCGCCGCGGATCCGCAAGTTCCCGTCCGTTGCCGGTTCCAGTGGAACCGGTGGTCCGCCGCTGCCGGCGGGTGTGGCTTCAGCCATCAGTACCCTCCTCCCATCCTCTGCGGTGACACCGGAACCTCACGGGAGTGACGAAGCACAGCTTCGGAGGCCGCCATGAGGCGCTCCCTGGCGCGTCCAAGGGCAGCGGCCTGCAAGGAGATGGCGGTGCGGTAGGCCTCACCGGCCGGTGACTGCCACTCCGCCAACTCCAGGCGGCGGAACCTGAGCATCGAAGTATCGACACTGTAGGCGAAGTCGGCGACCCGCCAGGCCAGTTGCTGCACTTCGAAGCTCCGCGAACCGCACGCGTCGGCATCTGCTGCAGTAATGCTGCCGCTCATCTCATTTCCCCCTGGCTGTGTGTCCCGGCATGTCAGTACTCCCGACGCTACGGAACGCCACAGCCCCGGGAAACGAGCGGGGCCGGCTATGTGGAAAATTCGGAGGGCGACCCCGGACGGCGCGGGGCAGGGAAAGTCACACGGACACCGGCTTAAAGGGCGGTGCGACTTCGTGAAAGAATCAGGACATGCCTGAAACTGCCGCCACAGCTGACACCCGTACGCCTTCCGGACGCCTGGCCCTAGCCGCCTCGCCGGAAAAGATCGCCCTTGGCCCCCTGGACGGCCGGTACCAGTCGGCCATCGCCCCCCTGGTGGACTACCTGTCCGAGGCGGCCCTCAACCGGGACCGCGTGGCTGTGGAAGTTGAATGGCTCATCCACCTGACCAGCAACAACGTCCTCCCGGGTGCCGGCCCGCTCACTCCGGAGCAGCAGGACCAGCTCCGCGCGATAGTCACGGAATTCGACGCCGCCTCGGTCACCGAGCTGGCCGAAATCGAGGCCGTGACAGTGCACGATGTCAAGGCTGTGGAGTACTACATCGGCCGCAGGCTGCCGGCCATCGGTATCGAGCGCCTGACCGCCATGGTGCACTTCGGCTGCACTTCCGAAGACATCAACAACCTCTCCTACGCCCTGGGTGTCAAGGGTGCTGTGGAGGACGTCTGGCTGCCCGCGGCCAAGGCCCTGGTGGCCCAGATCAGCACGATGGCCGAGGACAACCGCACCGTGCCCATGCTGTCCCGCACTCACGGCCAGCCAGCCACGCCCACCACTTTGGGCAAGGAACTGGCAGTCATCGCGCACCGCCTGAACAGACAGCTGGACCGCATTGCCAAGACCGAATACCTGGGCAAGATCAACGGCGCCACCGGCACCTATGCAGCCCACGTCGCCTCCGTCCCCGGCGCCGACTGGCAGCAGGTTTCGAAGTCGTTCGTCGAGGGCCTCGGCCTGACCTGGAACCCGCTGACCACCCAGATTGAAAGCCACGACTGGCAAGCTGAGCTGTACGCAGACGTCGCGCGCTTCAACCGGATCCTGCACAACGTGTGCACCGACATCTGGAGCTACATCTCCATCGGCTACTTCGCGCAGATCCCCGTAGCGGGCGCCACCGGCTCCTCCACCATGCCGCACAAGGTCAACCCGATCCGCTTCGAAAACGCCGAGGCCAACCTGGAAATCTCCTCCGGCCTGCTGGACGTGCTGGGCTCCACCCTGGTCACGTCCCGCTGGCAGCGGGACCTTACGGACTCCTCCAGCCAGCGCAACATCGGCGTCGCGTTCGGGCACTCCCTGCTGGCCATCTCCAACGTTGCCAAGGGCCTGGAGCGGCTGGACGTCGCTGAGAGTGTCCTCGCCGAAGACCTCGACACCAACTGGGAAGTCCTGGGTGAGGCCATCCAGATGGTGATGCGCGCCGAGGCGATCGCCGGCGTGGAAGGCATGGAAAACCCGTACGAGCGGCTCAAGGACCTGACCCGTGGACAGCGCGTCGATTCCTCCCGCATGCAGGAATTCGTGCAGGGCCTGGGACTCTCCGCAGACGCCGAGGCCCGCCTGCTCGCCCTGACGCCGGGCAAGTACACGGGCATTGCTGCCCAGCTGGTGGACCACCTCAAATGAGGCTCCTGCTCATTCGACACGGCCAGACCCCGGGCAACGTCCTGGGCCAGCTGGACACCGCGCACCCGGGGCCGGGACTGACGGAACTCGGCGAACGCCAGGCCGAGGCGCTGTCCCGTTCGCTGGCGAATGAGCGGATCCACGCCCTCTACGCCTCCACGCTGATCCGTACGCAGATCACGGCTGCTCCCCTGGGGCGCGTGCACGGGCTCGAGACCGAGGTGCTTGAGGGCATTCAGGAGATCGAAGCCGGAGCACTGGAGAAGCTGACCGACCACGAATCGCACAAACGTTACCTGGGAACCATATTTTCCTGGGCCGACGGCGATCTGGACCGTCGGATGCCCGCCGGTTCCAACGGCCGGGACTTCTTCAACCGCTACGACGCCGCGATCACCAAGGTAGTGGAACGGGCAAACAGCGCGGCGAACGGCGACGGAGCCGTTGCCGTGGTCAGCCACGGGGCGGCCATCCGCGTGTGGGCAGGGCTGCGGGCAGGCAACATCGAACCCGAATTTGCCAGGCGGCATGTCCTCGCCAACACGGGCATTGTGGCGTTGGAAGGAGATCCCGACGGCGGCTGGAACCTCATCCACTGGGACGACAGTCCCGTGGGCGGCCTGGCTCTGGCCGACCCCACGGCCGAAGACCCCACGGGCAAGCCGGCCTAGCGGCTGCGCCTGCCGCGCTGCACTGGACTGCTTCCCGGAAGCCAGCCATGATGAAAGCAGGCGTGGGGACAGGATTGTCGGCCGCGGCGTGCGGTGGCTCCCTGCGTGTGGAGGCGCAGTGGCATGTCAGGCAAGGCGGTACCCAGGGACGGTGTGCCGGCATCCGACCTCCCCGGACCCGACCAGCCGTTCCTGGCGGCCTACTATGAGCACGTGGCGCCGGAGGACCTGCAAAGCTACAGCCCGGAAAACCTGGAGCAGCGGGCCGAAGCCCACAGAAAACTGGCGGCCAAGCGCCCGCCCGGTACTGCCGCCGTCGACGTCCTCAATGAAGGTGACGCCAGTGTCCTGCTGGTGGTCGCGGACGCCATGCCGCACCTGCTCCATTCGCTGACGGCCGAGCTTGGCCGCCAAAACGAATCCATCCGGCTGCTGGTCCATCCCACGTTCCTGGTCCGCCGGGAGCCGGAAACGCACCGGCTGCTGGAGGTACGGCCGGGTTCGCCGCAATCCGGACTGCCCCCAAGCATTGCGGGAGCAGCAGCCGTTGCGCCGCCCGGCATATCCCGGGAGCCGCCGGGCTGGTCGTCGGAATCGTGGGTGGCCGCGGAGATCGGCCGCCTGCCGGGAACACACGGTATCCGTGAACTGATCGCCAACGTGCAGCGCGTCCTGGCCGACGTGCAACTCGTGGCGGACGACACCCCGGCCATGCATTCGCAGCTGGCTCACGCCATCGGCTCGATGGAAAGGCTCGCGCACGCCCTCCAGTCAAAGGGCACTCAGGCCGCCAGCCGACAGGCCGGGAACACTTCACCTCCTCCCGCGCAGCTAGCAGAACTCCTGCGCTGGCTGGACAGCGGCAACTTCATGTTCCTGGGATCCCGCGAATACGACTACGAATACGGCAGTCCTGACGATGGCGGCCCGGCGGCCCTGAAGTTGCGGCCCGGAACCGGGCTGGGCCTGCTCCGGGAGAACGGGAACGGGGCCGGGGCCGGGGCCGCACAATCATCGGCCACCCTCCCCCACTCCGAAGTGTTCGTGCTTTCCATCTCGGACCTGAGGTCATCCGTCCCGCGCCCGGCCTACCCGGATGAAATCCACGTCCGGATCTTCGACGCCGGAACGGCACAAGGCGAAATACGGTTCCAGGGTTTGTTCGTGCCAGGTGCAACAGGCCGCTCGGTCCGCCGCATCCCGGTCATCCGGGACAAGGTCCGGGCCGTCCAGGAACGCTTCGGTTTCGATGAAGCCTCCCACCCGGGCAAGCAGCTGCTGGCCGTCCTTGAGTCCTTCCCCCTGGATGAGCTCTTCCATCTGGACCTGGACGAACTAGCGAGGCTGTCGCGTGAGATCCTGCTCCTGCAGGCCCATCACCAAACGCGGGTGTTCCTGCGCGCCGACAGGTACGGCCGCTTTATGTCGGCCCTGGTGTTCCTCCCCCGCCACAGGTACAGCACTGTCGTCCGGCTCAGGATCGAACAGGAGCTCAAGCAGGCCTTCAAGTCTTCCTCCCTGGAGTTCGAGGTCCGGCTGAGTGAATCACCCATGGCCCGCGTCTTCTTCCGGATCCTGCTGCCCGCGAGCGGCGTGCCCAACGTCGATCACGCTGCGGTGGAGCGTAGCCTGGTCAGCGCAACGCGGACGTGGGCGGAAGGACTGGACGAAGCGCTCCGGGACAAGCTGCCGCCCACTGAGGCCGGCCGGCTGTCGGCACTCTGGTCCGCCGCCTTCCCCGCCAGCTACCGCGCAGACTTCGAGGTCGAGGATGCGGTGGAGGACATCAGGCGGTTTGAGCAGTACGACCTCGACGGCGCGGGCGGCCGGGACGTGAACGACCCGCAGCTGGCGGTGTACTTCCCCGCCGGTACGTCCCCGACACTGGCCGGGGACGCCCGGATCCGGCTCTACCTCACCAGCGCCCAGAGCCTGACACGGATCCTGCCGTTCTTCCACAACCTCGGCCTGGAGGTGCTGAACCAACGGCCGTTCGACCTGGTGCGAGGGACCGGCCGGCGCTTGTTCCTGTACGACCTCGGGGTTAGGTACCCCGCGGGCATTGACCCCGCCGGAACCAGCGGACTCCTGGCGGATGCCTTCAGCGCAGCCATGCGCGGGGACACGGAATCGGACAGGTTTGACGGCCTGGTGCTCCGGGAAGGCATCGAGTGGCGGCAGGCGTCCATCCTGCGCAGCTATGCCAAGTATCTGCAGCAGCTGGGGACCACGCACTCGTACGGCTTTATGGCGGATGCGCTGCTGGCCAATGTCCGGGCCACCCACGCCCTCCTGGCGCTCTTCGAGGCGAAGTTTGATCCCGCCCTTGACGTTCCCGACCGGTTCAGGGACACCGACGCTGTCCGCAAGGAACTGCTCGCCGCGATCGAGGACATTCCGGTCCTCGACGCCGACCGCCTGCTGCGGACGCTGATGAACCTGGTGGAATCCACGCTCCGCACCAACTACTTCCAGGACAAGCCGCACCTCAGCTTCAAACTGAATCCCGCGGCAATCGCCAACGCGCCCTTCCCCCGGCCGAAGTACGAAATCTGGGTCTATTCGCCGCGCGTGGAAGGCGTCCACCTGCGCTTCGGGGCACTGGCCCGGGGCGGACTGCGCTGGTCCGACCGCAGCGAGGATTTCCGCACCGAGATCCTGGGCCTGGTCAAGGCCCAGAACGTAAAGAACTCCGTGATCGTGCCCACCGGCGCCAAAGGCGGTTTCTATCCCAAGCAGTTGCCGGATCCTGCCGCCGACCGTGAGACCTGGCTGGCCGAGGGCCTGGAGTGCTACCGCGTTTTCGTCCGCGGCCTGCTGGACCTGACCGACAACCTGACCACCACTGTGCACGGCGAAACCGTGGTGCCGCCGGAGCGCGTGGTGCGTCACGACGTCGACGATTACTACCTCGTGGTGGCGGCTGACAAGGGCACCGCCGCGTTTTCGGACGCTGCCAACGCGGTGGCCCGGGAGTACGGCTTCTGGCTGGGCGACGCCTTCGCGTCGGGCGGGTCCGTGGGCTATGACCACAAACAGATGGGCATCACTGCCCGCGGTGCCTGGGAATCGGTGAAGCACCATTTCCGCGAGCTCGGCGTCGACTGCCAGCGGGAGGACTTCACGGCCACCGGCATCGGGGATATGAGCGGGGATGTCTTTGGCAACGGAATGCTCCTCTCCCGCCACATCCGGCTGGTGGCGGCGTTCGACCACCGGCACATCTTCCTCGACCCGGATCCCGATGCCAAAGCGTCCTTCGAGGAACGACGGCGGCTCTTTGCCCTGCCACGCTCGTCCTGGGCGGACTACAATCCCGCCCTGATCAGCGAGGGCGGCGGTGTTCATTCCCGCCGGACCAAGGCCCTCCCCATTACGGAACAGGTCAGGCACTCTCTCGGCCTGGACCCGGGCACGGTGTCGCTGCCGCCTCACGCCCTCCTCCAGGCCATCCTCCGGGCACCCGTGGACCTGCTCTACAACGGCGGCATCGGCACCTACATCAAGTCCTCCTCCGAGAGCCATTCAGAGGTGGGCGACAAGGCCAACGACCCCATCCGGGTCAACGGCAAGGAGGTGCGGGCGAAGATCATCGCCGAGGGCGGGAACCTGGGAGTCACGCAGCTCGGACGGATCGAGGCCGCGCTGTCCGGCATCCTGCTGAACACCGATGCCATCGACAACTCCGCCGGGGTGGACTGCTCGGACCACGAGGTGAACATCAAGATTTTCCTGGACCGGATGATTTCCGCCGAAAAGATGCCCGCGGAGGAACGCGCAGCTTTCCTGCACTCCCTCACCGATGACGTGGCCCGATTGGTGCTGGCCAACAACGCGGACCAGAATGTCCTGCTCTTCAACGACCGGCACCTGGTGCGGGAGTGGAGTCCCGGCTTCGAACGGATGATGGACTGGCTCGAGAATGCCACGGACCTGGACCGCCGGCTGGAAGGGCTGCCGAGCAGCGCCGAGCTCAAGGAACGGCTGCGGTCCGGAGAAGGGCTCACCTCGCCCGAACTGTCCGTGCTGGCCGCCTATGCCAAGATCCAACTGGCCACCGAGCTCACCAACAGCGATCTGGCGGACGACCCGTGGTTCCGGCGCGTCCTCAGAGGCTACTTTCCCCGGCAGCTGTCCGAGCGATTCGACGCCGATCTGGACTCCCACCCGCTCCGCCGCCAGATCATCTGCACGGTGGTGGCCAATGACATGATCAATCTGGGCGGTATCACCTTCGCCTTCCGTGCCATCGAGGAGACGACAGCCACCGCGGCCGCAGTTGCCAAGGCCTTCGTGGTGGCACGCGAAGCGTTCGACCTGCCGTGGATCGTCAACACGCTGGCCGACCTCCCCGCCGCGTATCCGAGTGAACACGCTGCGCAGGCAACCCTGCACATGCGCAGGGTCCTCGATCGTGCCACCAGGTGGTACGTGACGCACGACCACCGGGACCAGCCAGTGACCGAGGCCCTGGCCAGGATCCTGCCAACGCTGGAACTGCTCCGCGAGCACACCATGGACTACTTTCGCGGCTCGGACCTGGACCGCGTGCAGGACCGGCTGGCGCACTGGGACGACGTCGCGATGCCCCGGGAGCTGGGCCTTCGCGCCGCGGGACTGTTGGAGAGTTTCGGGCTGCTGGACATCTCGCTCGTTTCGGAGCGGGTGCATGAACCCGTCGCCACGATCGCCGACCTGTATTACGCGGTCTTCCAGCGGATCGGCGCCGCGAACCTGCTGCTGAGCATCACCGACCTGCCGCGCCAGAGCCGGTGGGAGGCCCTTGCCCGCGCCGCGCTGCGTGATGATGTGTACTCGGCCGTAGCGGACATGACGGCCTCGGTGATGGAGATGACGCAGGGTCCGGACTTCAGCGCGGCTGATTCCGTTGAGCGCATCGTAGCTTGGGAACGCGGCCATCAGGAGCAGCTCGTGCGGATCAAGGACACGTTCGCCGAAGCAACCCGGCCCGGACAGACTGACATCCACTCGATCTCCGTGGCACTCAAGCTCCTGCGGACGCTGGTGCGCCGTTAGGCTATGGCCGCCAGGTGCACCGGGGACAGGTGCACCTGGGAGTCGAGCTGGAAGCCGCAGCTGCACCGCCACACGGCCGGGAGTTCAGCAGGGGCCTCGGCCCCGTCATAGGAGTAGGCCAGTTCAGTGGGGCCGGGGACCGGCGTGGTCCACTCCATTGCTTCCCCGCAGTGGAACGGCGGGGCCTGCGGCTGGCCCAGGGGCGCGGCCACATCACCGTCTGCCAGCCCGGAAAGTTCAGCGAGGATTACCAACTGCGACACAACTCCTTATGCAAACCGGTCAAAACACGGATTAGTAAGCATACATACTAATTGGCGTGACGGCCATCATGCCGCCCGCACCCACTGTTCTCCCGACGCTTACCCGCAGGAAACACCGCGGAAATGGCCTCCTCCTAGGCTTATTTTGCATATCCCTCCGGCGAATCGAGGCAGCGATGCAGACCAACCCCCGACTCAACATCAGACAGGTCACCTGGGCCAACCCCGTGGGCGCCGATCTGCGGGCAGCACAGCAGGCGGAACTGGACGCCCGCTTCGGCACCAAGGACCACGAACCCGGACCCCCGCCGTCGGAAGTGGACACGGCCGTATTCCTGGTGGCCTACGAGAAAAGCTCCGGACAGCCGGTGGGGTGCGGCGGACTGAGGATGCTGGACTCCACCACCGCCGAGATTAAGCGGTTGTACGTCCTCCCCTACACCCGCGGTTCGGGAGTTGCCAGCTCCATCCTCGCTGCCCTGGAGGCCCACGCCTACGGAATGGGCGTCACTTCTATCACGGCCGAAGCGGGCTCGGCCCAGCCGGACGGCAGGAACTTCTACCAAAGTTGCGGCTTTGATGAAGTACCCAACTTCGGCCCCTACATCGGCGTGGAGCACTCCCACTGTTACGCAAAGAAGATTGATTCGCACAGCGCCGCGCACACAGCCATGGCATAACGACGGCGGCAGGCCGCTGCCGCCGTCGTCACACTGCTGCCTGCCGCCCACGGTCCGCTAATCTCGCAGTATGGAATCGGCAGACATCACCTTCCGCACCCGCAAGTGGGTGCGGCCTGAAGACCTCAACGCCAACGGCACGCTGTTCGGCGGAAGCCTGCTGAAATGGATCGACGAGGAAGCCGCGATCTACGCCATCCTGCAGCTCGGCAACGGCCGGGCCGTCACCAAGTACATTTCTGAGATCAACTTCGTCAGCTCCGCGGTGCAAGGTGACCTGATCGAGATGGGATTGACCGCCACCCGGTTCGGCCGGACCTCGATGACCATGCGCGCTGAAGTCCGGAACATGATCACCCGGCAGAGCATCCTCACCATCGAGGAGATCGTGTTCGTCAACCTGAACCTGCACGGCAAACCCGAACCCCACGGCTACACGGAGATCACCTACGACCGCGACCGCATCCCCACCCACCACCTGACGGAGACCCTGGAACGGGACTGACGCTGCGCGTCTGACCGGGGCGGAAGTTCACCGGGCGTTAAAGCCAGGGGTGCACGATGTTGGGCCAGCCCGACCAGACTGGAACGCCGAGGCCGAGTAGTTTATCGAATCGATAGCTATAAACGGCCAAAATCGGTAGAAGCCGCTATAGGCTTGCCGGACAATGCTCCGGTTCCAGTTCAGAAATGGGTCTCAATCGTGCAAAAGTTCAAAACCTTGGTTGCCGCCGCCGTCGCCGTCACCCTCCTGGCCGGCTGCGGCGCCGGCTCGGCCGCCCCCGAAGCTTCGGGCAGTTCATCCCCGGCAGCGGCCTCCGGCGACACTCTGGTGGTGTACACCAACTCCAACGGCGAGGGCCGCGGGGAGTGGCTGACGCAGAAGGCAGCGGAGGCCGGCTTTAAGATTGAGATCGTGGGCGCCGGCGGAGCCGATGCGACCAACAAACTGATCGCCGAGAAGAACAACCCCATCGCCGACGTAGCCTTCGGCCTCAACAACATGTACTTCGTCCAGATTAAGGCAGCCGACGCCATCGAGGCGTATGAGCCCGCGTGGGCGGCCGAGGTGGACGCCTCACTCGGCGACGGCGACGACGAAAAGGCCTACTGGCCGCTGGTGAAGCAGGCCATTTTGCTCGGCTACAACTCGGACAAGATCACGCCTGAGCAGGCGCCGAAGGACTGGACGGACCTGTGGTCCAAGGACGAATTCAAGACGCGCTATGAACGGGTCACCGGCCTCGGCACCGCGACGGCGCAGCTGGTGTTCGCCGGCATCCTCTCCCGCTACAAGGACGAGTCCGGCGAGCTGGGCATCTCGGATGGAGGCTGGAAGCAGGTGGAGCAGTATTTCCAGAACGGCAGCCCGGCCGTCGCCAAGACCGACCTCTTCGCCCGCATCGCGTCAGGGGAAGTGGACATGGGCCAGATGCCCTCCTCGATCGTGGCGGAGCGCGAGAAGTCCTTCAAGGTGAACGTGGAGACAGTGGTGCCGTCCGTGGGCGTCCCGCTCGCCGTGGAGCAGGTGGCCCTGGTCAAGGGCACCGACAAGAAGGAACAGGCCCAAAAGTTCATCGACTGGTTCGGCAGCGCCGAGGTCCAGGGTGAATGGGCGCAGCAGTTCAATTCAATGCCGGCAAACAAGGTCGCCGCCGCCAAGGCCAAGCCGGAGGTGCTCGAGTTCTTCGACGGGCTCAAGCAGCAGGACATCGACTGGAACTTCGTCCAGGAAAACATGGGCTCGTGGGTGGAAAAGATCGAACTCGAGTACATGACGTAGCCCCGGCCCCTGCCCAACAGCCACAGCAGACAGGTTTCCCATGATCCGCTTGGACAACATTGAAGTTTCCTTCGGCGATTTCATCGCCATCCCGCAGCTGGACCTCCACGTCGAACCCGGTGAGTTCTTCACGCTGCTTGGCCCGTCAGGCTGCGGTAAAACGACGGCGCTGCGGACCTTGGCAGGCTTCATCGAGCCGTCCGCGGGAACCGTCCATGTGGATGGGAAGAATGTCACCCGGCTCCCCAGCGACAAGCGGCAGGTGGGGATGGTGTTCCAGAACTACGCCCTGTTCCCCAGCATGAGCGTCCGGGAAAACATCGCTTTCGGGCTCCGAGTCCGCAAGGAGAAGAGCGCCGATAGCGACCGCCTGGTGCGGGACATCGCGCACCGGGTGGAGCTCAGCGATGAGCAGCTGGACAAAAACGTGGCCGAACTTTCCGGCGGCCAGCAGCAGCGCGTCGCAGTTGCCCGTGCCCTGGTGCTGCGGCCCAAGATCCTGCTTCTGGACGAGCCGCTGTCCAACCTCGATGCGAAGCTGCGGCACCAGCTCCGGCAGCAGCTCAAGGACCTGCAGAGCGAATTCGGCATCACCACTGTTTACGTGACCCACGACCAGGATGAGGCCCTGGCCATGAGCGACCGGGTGGCCGTCTTCAACAAGGGCGTGGTGGAGCAGGTGGGGACGCCGCAGGAAATTTACGACCATGCGGCGACCGAGTTCGTCTGCAATTTCATCGGCGACAGTTCCGCGCTGACCCCGGAGTTCGTCGCCGAGCTGAACCGGCTGTCCGGCGCAGGACTGTCGACGGCGGCAAATTCCTACCTCCGGGTGGAAAAGGCGTCCCTGACGCCGACTGCAACCGGCGGAACAGCGGCGGGCGGTGCCGCCGTCGGGCTCTCCGGAAAGGTGGTGTCACGCACCTACCACGGGCTGCACAGCCGCTACGTGGTCCGGAGCCATGGCGCCGACATCCGCCTGCTGGTCCGGGAGGACGGCGTCGTGCATCCCGAGGCAGGAGCGCCCGCCACCGTCTACGTCCAGCCGGGCCACGTGCTGCAGTACCATCCCGATACCGGTGCCGCGCTGGCAGCACAGAACCGGGCAGCACAGGATCAGGCAGCACAGAGCCGGGCGGCGGCCCTCCCATGAGCGGCGCCCCGGCCAGGAGCATGCTCCGTTCCCCGTTCATCCTCACCGTGGGAACGGTCCTTACCTGGTTCATCGCCGCGTTCCTCGTCTGGCCCAACGCCAACGTGCTGATCGAAACGTTCTTCCCCGACGGCAGCTTTTCCGGCCGGGCGGCGGAGAAGCTGTTCTCCTCCCAGCGCGCCATGAAGTCCCTGGGCAACAGCTTCCTGTTGGCGGTGGCTCTGTCCGTCACGGTGAACGTGGTGGGCATCTTCATCGTGCTAGTCACCCATTACTTCAGGATCCGCGGCTCCAGGATCCTGTTCCTGGGCTACGCCACCACCTTCATTTACGGCGGCATCGTGCTGGCAGCGGGCTACAAATTCATCTACGGCGACAAGGGAATCGTCACCGCCTTCCTGCTGAACGTCGTTCCCGGCCTGGATCCCGGCTGGTTTTCGGGATTCTTCGCCGTTTTGGCGGTCATGACGTTCGCCACCACCACCAACCACATGCTCTTCGTCGCCAACGCCCTCAAAGGCGTGGACTACCAGACCATCGAAGCGGCCAAAAACCTGGGTGCCTCCACCTGGACCATCCTCCGCCGGATCGTGCTGCCCATGCTGAAACCGACGCTGTTTGCCGTCACCATCCTGTCTTTCCTGACCGGCCTCGGGGCACTCAGCGCCCCGCAGGTCCTCGGCGGCCGCGACTTCCAGACCATCACCCCGATGATCCTCACATTCACGAACAGCCCCACGTCGCGCGACCTGGCCGCCCTGCTCGCCGTGATCCTGGGCGCCGCCACCATCCTGATGCTCGCGGTCATGTCGCGCCTGGAAAAGGGCGGGACCTACTTCTCGGTCTCCAAGGTGTCCTCCGCGTTGCAGAAGCAGAAAATCACCAATCCGGCGGCCAATATTGCGGTCCACGCGGCCGCTTACCTGCTGTTCGCGGTGTATACGCTGCCGGTGATCCTGATTGTGCTGTTTTCCTTCGCGGACGGCGCCGCCATCCAGACCGGGCGGCTTTCCGTGGACAGCCTCACGCTCGACAACTACGTGCGGGTCCTGACCCAGGCTTCGGGCCTGCGGCCGTTTGTCATCAGTGTCATCTACAGCGCCCTCGCTGCCGTGATCGCCGTCGGCGGGCTGCTCCTGGTGGCCCGGATCCTGCAGAAACACCGGAACTGGGTGACGGCCCTGTTCGAGTACCTCCTGCACATCCCCTGGATCCTGCCTTCCGCTTTGCTGGCCCTCGGGCTGATCATCAGCTACGACCACCCGAACCCCCTGGTGGGCGGCGCCGTCCTCACCGGGACCACCGTGATCCTCCTGATCGCCTTCATCACGGTGAAGATCCCGTTCACTCTCAGGATGCTGAAGGCCTCTTTCGCGTCGGTCAACTCATCGCTGGAGGAAGCCGCCGCCATCATGGGGGCCAAAACCCTCTACGTGTTCCGCCGCGTTCTGCTGCCCCTGGTCCTCCCGGCCGCGGCGGCCATCGCGGCCCTGAACTTCAACAGCATGCTCGATGACTACGACACCGCCATTTTCCTCGCGCACCCCCTGGTCCAGCCGCTTGGCCTCGTGATCAAGGCCAATACCGACGGCGCGGAAGGCGTGGACGGCGTTGCCAGCACGTTCGTCTATACGGTGCTGCTCATGGTGATCACCGGTGTCACGATGTACCTCGTCTACGGAAGGTCCGGCCGGCGACGGGGCTCGAAGGGCGGGAAGCCCCGCGGTCCGCTTGCCGCACCTGGCACGGCGGCACCCGCCGCTTCACCCGTTGTGGACGTACGGGACGCTCAGGCCTCCGCTCCGGTCCGGGTGCCGTGAGCCGGGTGCCGTAGGCAGGGTGGGCCAGGCGGAGTGCGCTACGCAGCTCCGGCCGACGCTACACTGATGGGCCGGCGCCGGTCCGGCTGAGCCTTCGCGCCAGGCCGAGAATCCCGTCGCGGACCGGCTGCGCGGCTTCCGCGAGCACAAGCCGGGCCATCGCGGAGGAAGCCGCCCGCAAGGCCTGGCTGCGCAGCAGGCGCCGCTTGTTATACGCCCTCAGTGCCTCGGTAACAGGCTGTGAATTGAGCAAGCCCGCCAGGGTCACGGAGTCGAGGAGGGCTTCGCAGGCTCCGCGTCCCAGATTGGGCGTCATGGCATGGGCGGCATCTCCCACCAGCACGGCCCCTCCCCGTGCATACGTCCCGAGGACGGGCGTGGTCCAGATCCGCTGGGCCAGCGTTTCAGACGGCGTGGCAGACGCGAGAACCCGGCCGATGCCGGACGCCTTCCCCGAAAATCGCGCACGCGTGAGATCCAGCGCAGCTGCAGTGTCGATGGAGCCCGGCCCCATGTCCGACCGGAAGGACGCATACCAGTAGGTCCGGTTGCGGGAGGCCGGAGCTATGCCGAACAGCTCGCCGCGGCCCCAGTATTCGCCACCCGAATCCGGCGGCAAGGTCTCGCCGATGATGCCCCGCAGGGCGAGGTAGGGGCTGAGCCGGGCTTTGGACCGCGGACCCCAGCATTCCCGGCGGACCACACTGTGTACGCCGTCGGCTCCCACCAGCAGTCCCTGTCCGGCGAGGGAGCCCGCCGCACCAGGGACTGAAGTCACCGTGGCATGCACCCGGCTGACCGATTCCGGCACGGCGGCGTCGAGCAGCCGCAGGAGATCGGCGCGCGAAACGCCGATCACGCCGTCAATCCGGGTGCGTAACCATACCCTGCCCGAAACGTCCCGGAGTGCCATGCCTTCGAATCCGGACCCTGCCGCTCGGATTGCCGGCAGGATGCCCACAACGTCCAGGGCCTGCTGGGCCTCAGGCCACATGGCCAGGGATGTCTCCACCGACGGCAGCTCGCGCCGCTGCTCATGGACGGTCACCTGGAAGCGTTCCGGGTTGAGGCTCGCGGCGAGAGCCAGCCCTGCGATGCCGCCGCCGACGATGGTGATGGGGTACATGCACCGATGTTAAGCCCGGCGGCTGTTAAGCCCGACGGCGGGAGTTGCGTTGCGCCTGCTAGGCGGACGGCCAGCCGGTGTACGCCTCGGCCAGGTAGGCCCTGCCGTGGCGGGAGGAGACCACTGAATTGAGCTCGCCCAGCTGGCGTGCGCGGGAGAAGTCGTCGGCGTCGGCGGGAGTGTGAAGCATGGACGTCATCCAGTAGGAGAACTGCTGCGCTTTCCAGACGCGCTCCAGCGCGCGGTCACTGTACGCGTCCAGGACCACGGTGGAACCGCCGTTGTAGTAACTGTCCAGCCCCTCGAACAGGACCTTGACGTCGTGGATGGCAAGGTTCAGTCCTTTAGCACCGGTGGGCGGGACGGTGTGGGCGGCATCCCCGGCCAGGAACAGCTTGCCGTGGCGCATCGGGGCGTGGACAAAGCTGCGGAATTTCAGCACCATCTTGTCGATGACCGGGCCTTCCTTCAGCTCGAAGCCGTTGCCGTTGACGCGGCTGCGGAAGGCGTCCCAGATGCGGTCCTCGCTCCAGTTGTTCACATCCTCGTTGGGGTCGCACTGGAAGTACATCCGCTGGACGGTCTCGGTCCGCTGGCTGATCAGGGCAAAGCCGTTGGCCGAGTTGGCGTAGATCAGTTCGTCCGAGCTGCGGGGCGTCTCGGCGAGGATGCCGAACCAGGCGAAGGGGTATTCGTGGAAGTACCACTTGCGGCTGGCTTCCGGGATCTGGAACCGGCAGTGGCTGCGGGAACCGTCGGCCCCGGTGATGAAGTCGGCCTGCAGTTCGTACTCCACACCGTCGGCGTCCGTGAACCAGACCTTGGGCGATCCTTCCATGTCGTGGATGGTGGTGTCCGTGACGTAGTAGCGGACGTCCCCGCCGTCGGCCTCCCGCCTGGCGGCCAGGTCCATAAAGACGTCGGTCTGCGGGTACAGCCAGACCGACTCCCCGACCAGGTCCTTGAAGTCGATCCGGTGGCTTTCGCCGTTGAAGCGCAGCTCGATGCCGTCGTGCCGGTCGCCTTCCCGCAGCACCCGGTCCGAGACGCCGCTGTCCACCAGCATGTTCACCGTGCCGTGCTCCAGGATGCCGGCGCGGACGGTTTCCTGGATTTCCTGGCGGCTGCGGATCTCGATCACCGTGGATTCGATGCCGGCTTTGGCCAGGAGGTGTGAAAGCATCAGTCCGGCCGGACCGGCGCCGAGAATGGCCACCTGGGTGGTGATGATTTTGCGGGCTGCCATGGTGTGTTCCTCGCTTCGTTGCGGAGCCCCTGAAAAAGTCCGGAGGCCTATGGGGTCGTCTGGCTACAGTCTGCGTCCCGAACGATGATCCGCGTTACAGCTTTTCCATTGAATGGAATCGTGTTCTAGTCCCGCTGCTCCGGGGAGCTCTGCGATTCAGCGAGGCGGCGCCCGATTCCGCGGGCTGCCGTTTGCAGTGCGGGAACCAGCGCCTGCAGCCGCACCTCGTGCAACGGAATCACGACGCCGATCGCGGCCACCGTCCGCTTTTTGCGGTCCATCACCGGGACTGCAATGCCCCAGGTGTCAGGATCGACCACGCCGGCCAGCTGGGCGAAACCCTGATGCGCAGCCTCGCCAAGCTGGAGTCGCAGCTGCTCCGCCGTCAGCCTGCCCGCAGGATCCACGAAGCCGTCCAGGTACTCGGCCTGGACGGTGTGCGGCTGCCCGGCCATCAGGACGAGCCCCGCGGAGGACAGATGCACCGGCATGCGGCCCGCCACCTGCGCGCGGTTGGCCACGGAACCGCGTCGGGACAGCCGTTCCACAAAGAGCGCCTCCCGGCCATCCAGCACGGCAAGGTTCACGTTCTGGTTAAGCACCTGCTGGATATCCTCCATAAAAGGCATGGCCGCCTGGCGCAGCTCCAGCGTGGGGGAATTGCGGTTCACCAGCTCCCACAGCCGAAGCCCCAGCTGCACCGTGCCTCCGGGGCCGATGTCCAGGAGGCCGTGGCCGGCCAGCTGCCGGACCAGCCGGTGCGCAGTGCTGGGCGGCAGCGCCGCCCGGTCGGCCAGTTCGGAGAGCAGCAGGACATTCACGCCTTCCGGAAAAGCGGTGATGACACGGACCACGCGGTCCACCACGGAGTCCCCGGAGCCGGAGTTGGCCACATTTCCCCTTCCATTGAATGGTTTGAAGTGTCCCACATAACACCGCCCGGTGGTACAAATCTCAGGACAGGGAACGTCGGGTCCCGCCGGGTCCCCTGGCCAATTCAACCGACATCACATCAACCGGTACCAAAATCAACGCTGAGGTAGCAATGTCAACGCCGTCATTGGAAAACAAATCACGCTGGCCTGTCTGGCTTTGCTGGCTGGCCATGGTGCTGGATGGATTCGACCTGGTGGTGCTCGGCACAGTCATCCCCACCCTGATCAAGACGCAGGACCTGGGCTTCGACGCCGTCGGGGCCACGTTCGCCGCAACGATTTCGCTGGTGGGCGTGGGCCTGGGAGCACTGTTCATCGCGCCGCTCTCGGACCGCTTCGGCCGGCGGAACCTGCTGGTTGCATGCGTCACCTGGTTCTCCATCTTCACTATTGCGGTGGTGTTTGCGCCCAACGTTGCTGTCTTCGGCACCTTCAGGCTGCTGGCCGGCGTAGGACTGGGTGCGTGCCTGCCGGCTGCCCTGGCCTACATGAATGACTATGCGCCGGCGGGATCAGCCGGCAAGTCCACCACGCGGACCATGACCGGATACCACGCGGGCGCCGTGGCCACCGCCTTCCTCGCCCTGATGGTCATCCCGGACTGGCGCACCATGTTCGTCGTGGGTGGCGTCGCGGGCTTTGCCCTCGTTCCGTTCCTGTGGTTCAAGCTGCCGGAAACCCTGCCCGCCGTCATTTCCCTCCCGGCGCCCGTCAGGGCGGCAGTTCCCGGCGCTGCCTCCAGCACCGCCCCTGCCACCGTTCCGAAAGAAGCTGGGCCCGCAGCCGAAGGGCGTGCCGGCTTCAAGGACCTGGGCCGGAAACCGTACCCCCTCGTTGCCGCCGGCGTCGCCGTCGCCTCCTTCATGGGCCTGCTGCTGGTGTACGGGCTGAATACGTGGCTTCCGCAGCTGATGTCGTCCGCCGGCTACACGCTCAGCGCTGGACTTTCCCTGCTGCTCGTCCTGAATGTGGGCGCGGTCGTTGGGCTGGTGGTGGCCGGCATCCTGGCAGACAGGCATGGAACCAAGAAGATCGTGCTGCTCTGGTTCGCGCTCTCTGCCGTCTTCCTTGCGGCGCTCAGCGTGAAGATCCAGAACGAACTGCTCCTGAACGCGGCCGTGTTTGTGACGGGAGTCTTTGTCTTCAGCTCCCAGGTCCTGGTGTATGCGTGGGTGAGCCAGCTCTTCCCTGCCCGGCTGCGCGGCACCGCTTTGGGCTTCGCCGCCGGCGTCGGACGGCTCGGTGCCATCCTTGGCCCCGCCGTAACGGGCACCCTGGTGGCAGCCGGAATCGCCTATCCCTGGGGCTTCTACGTCTTTGCCGCGGCCGCCGTCCTCGCCGTAGCGGCGCTCGTCCTGGTGCCGCAGGCGGTGGCCGCAGCGGCGGGCAAGCGGACCGCCGTCGGGCCTTCCTAGCAGCTGCCGCCTTCCTGGACGGCCGGACTTCCTAGGCCGCGGGCTGCCGGGCGTCACGGCGGTTCAATACCTGCCGCGTAACGGCGGGAGCGACCACCACTGCAATGCCGACGGCGGCACCGATCACGGTCTCCACGATCCTGTCCCGCAACAACAATTCCGGAGCAGTGGGTGCGGCCAGCAGCGTGGCGCTGAGTGCCAGCGGCGTGACGAAGACCTGCGCCAGGACGTACTGCCGCGCGATGAACATTTCGGCCCCGAACTGGCAGGCAGCGATCACCAGGACCGTCTGCCACGGGGCAGGGTTCAGCAGGAGGATCCCCGCAAGAACGATGAGGCCCAGGACGGTTCCGATGATTCTTTGGACCCCGCGGGCCACGCGGTGGCGGGTGGTGCGGCCCACGAGCGGAACGACGGCAGCCACCATCGCCCAGTAGTTGTGGCCAAAACCCAGCCATTGGCCTACCACGGTGGCCAGAGTCCCGGCGAGGCCGGCGGCCACGAGGTACCCCACGGCTTCGAGCCAGGCGGCCCGCTTCTCGGCGGGCGTCAGACGGGCAGGCTCAGGCATGGCCCAGGGCGTTCGCCGGCTCCGGACCAGGCGGGAGGAAATGCCGATCAGCAGGCAGAACAAGGTGGTCAGGATGGAGACGAGCATGCACTGCCACAGCGGCGGTTGGTTCGGAATCGATGCGATGGCTGCGAAGGCGAAGATGTGGAACAGCGAGCCGGCGGGCCGGTGCCGCCACCGGGCGATCACCAGCGAACACGTCCCGGCAACCACGGTGGTGGCCGCCACCTGCGTCCAGGTGCTGGCGGCATCCGAGAGCCCCAGGGCCTGGCCGGCGCGCGCGGACAAGGTGGCCAGCAGGATGACGAGCAGCATGAGTGAGCCCGCCCGCACCTGGATGAAGAGCCGTTTCCGGTGCAGCTCCCCGCGCCCGTAGATACCCGTAAAGGCACCGAAGGAGGCGAAAATTGCCAGGTCCGTCCGGTTGATCAGGACCAGGAGGATCAGCGGCACGAAGACGCCGACAGCACAGCGGATTGCCACCTGATGGTCCTTGTTGCCGGGGGCGATAGTGAACATCTCGGCGAACAGCTTCACGGGTCACGCCCTTCCATACGGTGCCAGTCTGATGGCGGCAGCGGTGGCGTCCCTTCAAAATCCTACTGGTAATGTCTATCGGTTAAATTACCCACCAAAACGCAGACCGGAGGCACCCATGCTCAAAGGATTCAAGGATTTCATCCTTCGTGGAAACGTGATCGAACTGTCCATCGCCGTCGTCGTCGGCACTGCCTTCACGGCGCTGGTCAGCGCGTTCACCACGAATATCGTGAACCCGATCCTCGCGGCCGCGGGCGGCGTCAAAACGGAGGGCCTCGGCTTCCACATCTGGCCCGGCAACGACAAGACCTTCGTCAACGTGGGCGGGGTCATCACCGCGTTCGTGACGTTCCTTATTACGGCGGCCGTGGTGTATTTCATCTTCGTGGCGCCCATGAACAGGATCAACTCGCTCGTGAAGAGCCGGCTGGCCACGGCGGAACCTGAGGAAGGGCCCCTTCCTGCCGACACAGCGCTGCTGGCCGAGATGCGGGACCTCCTGGCCCAGCTCGCGAACAAGGAAAAGGAACTCACCAGCGCTGGAGCGCCGGCGCGGGATTCCGACGGCCCGCGCTGACGCGCCTCGCACTTACAGCCGGCCCGGTCAGGCGCTGGCTGCCTCGCCCCGCCGGAACCCGCCGTTCCACCTCCCGCGCCGCACGGTCACTGGAATGCCGGCGGCCGCAAGGCGGACGGAACGGAGCACGCGGGACTGCTCGCCCGGCGTCAGTTGGTGGTACACGGGCAGGATGACGGTTTTGTCCGCCAGGCGTTCCGTCACCGACAGGTCCGCTTCGCCGACATCACGGCCCAGATATTCCGGCCGCCGGTGTACCGCAGGGATCCCGGCTCCCGCCGTGATCCCGTCCCGCGCCAGGCGTTCCAGCAGCTCGTTCCGTCCGGAGGCGAACGAGGGCAGCACCTCCAGCCAGAAGGACTGAAAGTTACTGGTGCCGTAGGCGGGATCCTGGATGCAGCGCACCCCCTGGATGCGTGCAAGGGCCGTCTGGTAGCTGGCCACAATTTCCCTTCGGTGGGCCACGGCCTCCTGCAGCCGCCCAAGCTGGACGAGGCCGATTGCCGCCTGCAGATCGGACATGCGGTAATTGTGGGCGGCGCCGTTCCCGGGAAGGTCGCGCAACTGCCGCGCCCGGCTTGCCCACAGGGCGTTCCGGGTGGTCAGCATCCCGCCTTCGCCGGTGGTCATGACTTCATGGGCATCGAAGGACCAGACGGTCAGCTCGGCGCCGGCACCCACCGGGTGGCCCCGGTACGTTGAGCCCACACCACAGCACGCGTCCTCAATGACCACAACGCCCTGCTGGTCGCACAGTTCCCGGATTGGTTCAAGGTCAACCGGCATGCCTCCGTGGTCCACAATGATCACGGCGCGGGTTGCCGGGGTCAGGGCCTCCTTGACGGTCCGGTCCGACACATTTCCGCTTGCCCACTCCACATCCGCAAAGACGGTCCTGGCACCTGACTGCTCGACCGCCTCGGCTGTGGCAGCCGAGCAAAAGGACGGCAGCACGACGTCGTCCTGCGGTCCGACGCCGGCGACGCTGAGCGCGAGGTGGAGTGCGGCGGCGCCGCTGGACACGGCGACGGCGTAGGGTGCCTCCTGTGCGGAACCAAAGGCCTCTTCAAACTGGCCGACGCGCGGCCCTTGGGCTGTGCGCCCGGACGCGAGGACCTGCGCCACGGCGTCCGCCTCCTCCGCTCCAAGCCACGGCTTCATCACGCCGATAGGGCTCACCGCACGGTCTTCGCTGGTTGTCACCGGATCCTCCCGCTCCTCAAAAGGGCATTGGTACGCTTTTCCATTGAACGCGCCATCCGCCGGCACAGTCACGAGAGTTGCGTACGCGCATTTTCCCGCCGGAAGCCGCCGTTGAGGTGCGCAATACTTGGATTGCTTGCCGCCGAGTACCCCGGCGTTACCTGCTAACACCCGGTCCCTCAGCCGGCGCTGCAGCGGCCCCGGGGAGACCGCCAATTTTTTCGTGACGTGGGCGCAATACCGTTGAAACAGTGCCCGGACATGATGTGACTATGAAGCGCAAGGCACAGTCCCCTGAAACGGCCGACTTGAGCTGCGAGGTCTGCGGCCAGATGCCCGAACCCCCCAAAGCCCGGCTGACGCTGGCGAACATCGCCGTCATGCTGCCCACCGAACTCCTGGTCCACGCCGCAGTGGTGGAGACCCACCTCCCCTACGTAGCCAAAGTCCTGGTCCTGACCCTGACTGCCACAGTGCTGGTCATCTGGGTGGCCGAGCCGTCCGCTGCCCGGATCCTGCGGGGCTGGCTGCATGCGCCGGCCCTGCGCCACCGTAAACGGCTGAATACTGCCCCGGCCCTGTGGCGCGCCCGTACCGTACTGCGGGACCAGCCCGGGTCGCTGCAGCGAATCACCCAGTCGTTGGCCCGGCTTGACACGAACATCCTCAGCATCCACATCCATCCTGTGGCCGGCGGCGTCCTCGACGAGTTCGTCCTGTCCGCCCCCGGGCACCTGGGCGAGCGCGAGCTGCTCGAAGCACTGCGCTCCGGTGGTGGCCGGCATCCCCACGTGTGGCCCACCACCGCCCTGGCCATGGCCGACGGGCAGACCAAGGCCCTGAGCCTGGCGGCCAGGATCGCCGGTAACCCGGATGAGCTGCCGCTGGCCGTGGCCGAACTGCTTTCCGCAAGGATCGTTCCCGTTCCGGCCGAGGGCCGGCAGGAATTCCCGGCCTCACCCGACGCCGGAACGGTGCTGAAAATTCCTACCGCCTGGCACGGCCCCATCACCTTCTACCGGCCGGGCGAACCGTTCACGCCCGCGGAGTCCGCCCGCGCACACCGCCTGGCCGAACTCGCAGAGATCCTGGCGCACAGCGGGAGCAAATAGCTTAGGCGGCTAGCGCGGCGGCCGACGGCGGGTGAGTGCGGCAGTCACAATCCGTTGATAGGGCAGCCGCCGGGTCTTAGGGGGAGAAAACCCTTGACAGTGGCAGGGGTCACTTCTATCTTTGATTTTGGGATCCCAAAACGGGATCCCAAACTGATCGATCCCCGGGATACCGCGCCCCAGCCTGGCGCACCCTGATCCAGCCCGGGAAACATGGCCTCCGCCGCATCCCGGCCGCCGGCCTGCCGCAGCTCCAGAGTCTTTCCCTGCCCGCAAATCTTCCCCGTGAAGGAGAAGCTGTGTCTCTTCCAAGCACCGAAACTTCAAGTACCGGACCCGAATCAACAGGAGTCCAAACCCCGCCCGAGGGCAAAACCGGCAAGGACGGCGTGCAACGGCGCACCAACGTCCGCTGGAAGCTCTTCCTGCTGCTCCTGGTCCTCGTCGCCGTCAACTACATCGACCGGGGCTCCATCTCAGTGGCCCTGCCCATCATCCAAAAGGAATTCAATCTCGCCCCCGAACTTGTGGGCCTCCTGCTCTCAGCCTTCTTCTGGACCTACGCCCTGATGCAGATCCCGGTCGGCCTGCTGATCGACAAGTTCGGCCCCCGCAAGGTCATGACGGTGTCCTGCGTCGGCTGGGGTGCGGCAACGGCCGCCTCCGGCCTGGCCGGCGGCTTCCTGAGCATGTTCATCGCCCGCCTCGGCATCGGCGTGACCGAGGCCGGTGTTATGCCGGCCGGCGGCAAGCTCAACGCCATCTGGATGCACAAAGCGGAGCGCGGCCGCGGTGCCACCATCCTGGATGCCGGCGCTCCGCTGGGCGCCGGACTGGGCGGCATCCTCATCGCCGGGCTCATCGCCTCCACCGGCAGCTGGCGGACGTCCTTCATCATCGCCGGTGCCGCCACCGTCCTGATGGGCTTGGCCGTCTGGTGGTACGTCCGCGACAATCCCCGCCAGCACCGCGGGGTCAACGCCGCCGAGGCTGAATATATTGAGGCCTCGCACGCCGCAGAGGACGCCGAAGCCGAGCTCGACGGCAGCAAGGGCAAGCGTGCCCTGCTCCCCTACCTGAAGTTCCGGTCCTTCTGGGCCATGTGCTTCGGCTGGCTGGGCTTCAACGGCGTGTTCTACGGCCTGCTGACCTGGGGTCCGCTGTACCTGGCCCAGGCCAAGGGCTTCGATCTGAAGACCATCGGCTGGTCCACCTTCGTGATCTTCGGCGCCGGCTTCGTCGGGGAAATCCTGGGCGGCACCATCGCGGACAAGTGGCGGGCGGCAGGAGCCTCGGCCAACCGGGTCATGCGCACGCTGCTGGGCATCTCCAGCGTCGTGGTGGTGGGAGGACTCGTCGGCGTGACCGTCGTCGCTGACCCGACCACCGCCGTCGTACTTCTCTCCGTGGTGATGTTCTTCCTCCGCTGGGTGGGGCTCTTCTGGAGCATTCCCTCCATCCTGGGCGGCCGGACCAACGCCGGCGTACTGGGCGGTGCAATGAACTTCAGCGGCAACATCTCCGGCTTTGTCACCCCGATCGCGGTCGGCCTGATCGTCGGTGCCACCGGCTCGTACACGTGGGCGCTCCTGTACTTCGTGGGATCTGCGATCATCATGGGCGTGTCCGTCCTGGCACTGGACTACAACAAACGCCTCCCTGTCTAAGCAGCAGCCCTAAGCTAGGCACCGCAGCACCTCCTCCCGGCGCCGGGAGCGCAATACCGATCAAGAAACCGAATGGAGCAATAATGCTTGCCGCAGAAGAAACCCAGGACAAGGAACGCCCCCTCCGCGAGACTGTCCGGGACACGCTCCGCACCAGGATCTTTGAAGGGCATTACGCTCCCGGCACCAGGCTCGTGGAACGAGACCTCGCAGCAGAGTTCAACGTCTCCCGGTTGCCTGTCCGGGAAGCACTCCGGATGCTACGCCAGGAAGGCCTGCTCAGCGACCGGGGCGCCCGGGGCGCGGAGGTCAGTTCGCTCAGCCCCAAGGATGTGGAGGACCTCTTCGATGTCCGCCAGTCGCTGGAGGTGCTTGCCTGCCGCCTTGCCGCCGTCCGCGCCACCACCGAGGACCTCGACTACCTCATCGGACTACTGGATGAAGCCGAGGGCAGCCTCGCCAAGGGCGCCGTCATGGAGGCCCACCGGGCCAACAGCGAATTCC
Organism: Arthrobacter sp. ISL-72; assembly: GCF_018613755.1. Classification (GTDB taxonomy): domain Bacteria; phylum Actinomycetota; class Actinomycetes; order Actinomycetales; family Micrococcaceae; genus Arthrobacter. The sequence continues at coordinate 154,659 of NZ_JAGGPP010000027.1, read as the reverse complement.
ATGACGCCATCACGCGGATCGCGGATAACGGCTTCCTCAGGTCCGCCCTGGAACCGCTGCAGGGCCGCATGCACTGGCTGTTCCGGCACGTGAGCGACCTCCCCGAACTCATCCAGGAGCACCGCGAGCTTTTCGCGGCCATCGCCAGCGGTGATCCGGACCGTGCAGCTGCGCAGTCGGCCTCGCACATCGGCAAATACCGCGAACAGTTCCCTGACGACTTCCAGAAAACAGAACCCTCTCTTCACCGGAAGAAAAAATGAAACTCCTTGTCATCAATCCCAACATCAGCGACGACGTCACTGCGCTGATCGAATCGGAAGCCCTGCGCTCCGCCTCGCCGGGCACCCAACTGGTGGTCCGCACCGCCGGGCACGGCGTGGAATACATCGAAACCCGCTTCGAGTCCCTGATCGCCGCCGGCGCTGTCGCCGAGATCATCGCCGAGCATCACGGCCCGGTCGACGGCGGGCCTATCCACGGTGGCCCTATCGACGGTGTGGTTGTGGCGGCGTTCGGCGATCCGGGCATGCCGGCACTGAAGGAACTCACTGACGTTCCCGTCGTCGGCATCACCGAGGCGGCCCTGTGCGCCGCTGCCCTGCAGGGTCACCGCTTCTCCATTATCGCCATCTCCGACCGGATCCAGCCCTGGTACCGGGACTGCGTCGAGCGCTTCGGCCTCGGCGGCCGGCTGGCCTCCATCCGCTCCATCAACGAGACGCTCAACGGCATCGGTTCGGTGCAGCAGGATTTCAAGGAAACGCTGCTGGCGCTCAGCCGGCAGGCCGTCGCCGAGGACGGGGCCGACGTCGTGATCCTCGCCGGCGCGCCCCTCGCCGGCCTGGCCCGCGAACTCCGCGGCCAGATCCCCGTGCCGGTGGTGGACGGCATCTCAGCCGGCATCCGGATGGCGGAGGCCGTCGTCGGCCTGCACTCAGGCCAGCACCGGGCGGGCTCCTTCGCCCCGCCGCCGGTCAAGGCCCGCAGGGGGCTTTCCGAAAACCTCGACGCCGCCCTGGCCGCCGCACAGCAGGCGGCCCGTCCTGCTGCCGCCCCCGCCGCCGCGGCACCCGCCCGATAGCCCTCTTGCCTGCTTCCCAAACTTGCTTCGTCCCCCCAAGGAGGACAACGATGTCCCAGCTTCCAGAACTCGTCATCGCCCACGGCACCGTGGTCAACAGCTCCGGCCGCCGGAACGCCCATGTGGTGGTCCGCGACGGCCGGATCGAACAACTGATCGACGCCACGGAACCCGTTCCCGCGGCCCTGCGCACCATCGATGCCGCCGGCCGGCTGGTGGTCCCCGGCGGTGTGGACGGCCACTGCCATGTGGCGCAGGTGACCGGCCGCTTCCGCACCCTTGACGATTACCGGACCACCTCCATCGCCGCGCTGTGGGGCGGCACCACCACCATCATCGACTTCGGTATTCCCCGCGATGCACAGGAAACGCCGCTGGCTGCGGCCCTCCACAAGAAGGAACTGGCGCGGGAGTCCCGCTGCGACGTCGCGCTCCACGGGTCGGTGGTGAGCTGGGACGAAACAGTGCCGTGGCAGCTGGAGCAGCTGGCCGCGGAAGGCGTTCGCTCCGTGAAGATGTACACCACGAACCGCGGCACCACCATGGCGGACGGGGACACCATTTTGAAGGTCATGCGCGAGATGGTCCGGCTGGACGGCCTCACCTATATCCACGCCGAACACGATCCCATCATCAGCGACTGCACCCGGCAGCATGCCGACGACGGCCGGATCGGGATTGAACACCTGCACCGGACGCGGCCTGAGCTGGCCGAGGAAATCTCGGTCAAGGAAACCCTGGCCATGGCCGAGTACACCAACGCGCCTGTCTACTTCGTGCACCAGTCCACGCCGGGCGCCGTGGACCTGGTCACCGAGGCCAGGGCCCGCGGCCTGGAGGCCTACTCCGAAACGTGCCCGCACTACCTCACCCTGGACGAGACCGTGTACGGCTCCGCGTTTCCGGAGTGGTACGCCTGCTGCCCGCCGATGCGCAGCGCCGAGACGGTTGCCGCACTGAATAACCGGCTGGCCGGCGGCGCCATCCACACCGTCTCCTCGGACCATTCCTGCTACGACCTGTCCCAGAAACGCGAGCGCACGGACGACATCCGGGCCATGCCGCACGGCCTGCCCGGAGTGGAAACGCGGATGCCTGTCACGTTCACGGCCATGGCCGAATCCGGCAGCTCGGTGGAGGACTTCGTGGAGGTCTTCGCCGCCGGGCCCGCGCGCATCAATGCCGTTCCGGCCAAGGGCGCCGTCGCCGAGGGTTTCGACGCCGACCTGGTGGTCTTCGACCCCGCCGAAGAACGCACGGTTGACGGCGGCGCGCTGCACATGGGAACCGATTTTTCGCCGTTTGACGGCCGGACGCTCACCGGCTGGCCCGCCGTCGTGGTGTCCGCCGGGCGTGTCGTACTCGACGACGGCGGTTTCCACGATCCCGGCGCCGCGGGTCGCTTCGTGGCCCGCAACGGCTTCCGCGAACACCTGTCCTCCGCCGCGGCTTCTGCCCCCTCTAACGTCCCCGCCGCCCACTAGGAGCAGCCATGCCTTCCGCAGCACGCAAGACCCGCATCGGCATGATCGTGCCGTCCTCCAACACCTGCCTGGAGCCGCAGAGCTACCGCATCCTGGGCGACCGGGACGACGTGACCATCCATTTCACCCGGATTCCCGTCACCCGGATCGCGTTGGACGACTCCTCGGACAAGCAGTTCGATCCCGCCGTCATGCGCTCCGCGGCCGAGCTGCTGGCGACGGCGGACGTGGACGTCATCGCCTGGAACGGGACGTCCGGTTCCTGGCTCGGAGCGGGGCATGACCGCGCACTGGCGGGTGAAATCGCGGGCGCGACGGGCATTCCGGCCACGACGTCCACGCTTGCCTACCTGGCCGCGTTCGAGGCCTTCGGAATCGAGCGGATCGGGCTTTTCACGCCGTACACGGAAGACGTCAACCGCTCAGTGGTGGCCTCCTATGAGCGGGAGGGAATCAAGACCATCGGCCACCGGGCGCTGGGCCTGAGCGACAACGAGTCCTTCGCCCGGGTCACGGACGATGAAATGCGTCCGGGATCGCTGGAGCTCGCGGCAGCCCGACCGGACGCCCTGGTCTACCTGTGCACCAACCTGTACGGCGCCAACATCACGGCGGAAGTGGAGGCGGGAACCGGCGTTCCGGTGCTGGATTCCGTGGCCGTGACGCTGTGGCACTGCCTCAAACTTGCCGGGTCCCCCTTGCTCGCACCAAGGTGGGGCAGGCTGCTGGCGGGCTGAACGCCAAGCAGCCCGGCAGGAAACCGACGGCGGCGCGCCCGCTGGGAGCGTGCCGCCGTCGAACCTGCACATTTCCGCCTGCCGCTTAAACGGCCGGTGCGGCCATCCTGATCTTGAGGGCGGCGGGCTCCACGCAGATGGCAATATGCTTCCCGGTGCCCACGTGGTCGCCGTCCAGCTGGAACTCCTGTTCGTGCTCCAGGGTGATCTCCGCCGTCTTGCCCTGGAAGTACTCCACGGATTCCGTCTCGTTCTTGCGCCGGCCGAAGATGCCCGCCACGACTCCCAGCCAGCCCAGCCGTCCCTTCGGGGAGAGGATCAGCACGTCCAGCACGCCGTCGTCGATCTTTGCATCGGGGAAGATCTCCACGCCGCCCATGATCCGGCCGCAGTTGCCGAACATCACGCTGCGGATGCGCCGGCCGATGGGGCGCTTCCCGTCGACGCTGACCTTTGCCTTCACCGGCTTGCCGGGCAGTTTCCGGATGCCCGCCTCGACGTAGGCCAGCCAGCCCATCCGGTCCTTGAGGGCATCCAGGGTGTCCGCCATGATGGCGGCGTCATAGCCCACCCCGGCCATGACCAGGAAGACCTGCTCGTCGTCCGAATGATCCAGCTTCGCCTTGACGACGTCCACGGTGGTCTCGGTGCCGTTCAGAACGTCAAACGCCGCCGACACGGGGTCCGAGATGTTGACGCCCAGATTGCGGGCCAGCAGGTTTCCGGTGCCCAGCGGAACAAGGCCCAGCGGAACCCCGGTTCCGGCGAGCACCTCGGCCACGCAGCGGACGGTCCCGTCGCCGCCAGCGGCGATAACGACGTCGACCCCCGCCTCCAGCGCTTCACGGGCCTGCCCTTCGCCCGGGTCTTCGACGGTGGTCTCAAGCCACAGCGGCTCCGCCCAGCCCTGCGTTTCGCAGAGCCGGACCAGCGCGCCGCGGAGCTCGGGGCCCACGGACTTTGCAGGGTTGACGACGACGGCGGCACGGCGGGTTCTCTGGCCGGCCTCGGCTGCGGGGGTGGCTGCCGGATCGCTGGTGGTGTCCGGCGCGGTGTTGTGCTGGGTCATGGACGTCCTTCACGGGCAAGATCGGGGGCAAGTCCCCACGTGAAGCGTACCGAATTCCGGGGCTTTCCGGCGTGCGCCGGGCGGCACGCGCCAAGTCAGTGCTTGGCTGAGAGGTCCGCGGAGACCAGCCGCGCCGTCTCCACAGTCGCCGCCCGCACCATGTCCAGGTAGGCCTTGGGGTCCGGCTTCGAAGCCACCGACTGGGCCTGGAGGGAAACGTTGATGGCCGCCACCACCTTCTCGGGGCCGTGGTGGACGGGCGCGGCAATGGACATCAGCCCCAGTTCGAGTTCCTGGTCCAACAGGCACCAGCCCTGGGCGCGGACGGTGTCCAGCACGGCCACGAGCTCCTTTTTGGTGCCGACGGCTCGGGGCGTGAGCGGCTTGATGTCGGCGCCGGCGAGGTACTCCTGCAGCTTGGCCGGGGGCAGCGCGGCGAGCAGCACCCGGCCCATGGAGGTGGCGTATGCGGGGAAGCGGGTGCCCACCGTGATGCCGATGGTCATGATGCGACGGGTGGTGACGCGGGCAATGTAGGCGATGTCCTGCCCGTCCAGGACGGCGGCCGACGTCGACTCCCCCAGCCGCAGCGACAGCTCCTCGAGGTGCGGCTGGGCCAGCTGCGGCAGGGACAGGCTGGACAGGTAGGCATAGCCGAGCTGCAGCACCTGGGCCGTGAGGGCGAAGGTCTTGCCGTCGGTGCGGACGTAGCCCAGTTCCACCAGGGTGTGCAGGAAGCGGCGGGCGGTGGCGCGCGTGAGGTCGGTGCGTCCGGCCACTTCGGTGAGGGTCATCACCGGGTGGTCGGTGTCGAAGGCGCGGATCACGGCCAGTCCACGGGCCAGGGACTGGACGTACTGGTCGCTGGCCTGGGGCGCAGAGGAAGGCGTGGGCGCGGTCTCTGCTGCTGGGTCGGTCATGATCATCAATCCTATAAGCGCGCCCGGCGCGAACGGACACATCCGGCCCCGCCGGCGAAGCGCGAACGGACACATCCGGCCCCGCCGGCGAAGCGCGAACGGACACATCCGGCCCCGCCGGCGGTGTGCGAGCGGGGCTTAAGTGTCCGTTCGCGCTGCTGCGCGGGGCTTAAGTGTCCGTTCGCGCTTGGTTAGGGTTCGACGGCGGGGGCTGCTGTGAGGGGGACAGGGACCAGCGCCTGGAGTTCCTCGAGGGTGCAGCCGAAGGTTTCACGGACGGTGACGCCATCGGGGCCGGTGAGGAACACGGCCTTGTCAGTGTAGACCCGGGTGACGCAGCCGACGCCGGTGAGCGGGTAGGTGCAGGCTTCGACGATCTTGGAGGCGCCGTCGCGGGTCAGGAGCGTCATCATCACGAACACGTCCTTGGCACCGGTGGCCAGGTCCATCGCACCGCCCACGGCAGGGATCGCGTCCGGCGCCCCGGTGTGCCAGTTCGCGAGGTCGCCCGTGGCGGAGACCTGGAAGGCGCCGAGCACGCAGATGTCCAGGTGCCCGCCGCGCATGATCGCGAACGAGTCGGCGTGGTGGAAGTAGGACGCCCCGGGCAGTTCGGTGACAGGGATCTTGCCGGCGTTGATGAGGTCGCCGTCGATCTGGTCCCCGGTGGCTTCCGGGCCCATGCCGAGCATGCCGTTCTCGGTGTGGAGCGTGATGTTCTGCTCCGGCTGCAGGTAGTTCGAGACCAGGGTGGGCTGGCCAATGCCCAGGTTCACGAACGACCCGGGCTTGATGTCGCGGGCCACCAGGCGGGCCAGGTCGTCACGGCCCAGCGGCGTTTCCGACGTTTGGATCGATGCTGTCTGGATGCTCATCTCAGGCCACCTTCACAATGCTGTTCACGTAGATTCCGGGGGTCACGATGACCTCGGGGTCCAGCCCGCCGGTCGGCACGATCTCGGAAACCTGGGCCACGGTGTGCTTGGCTGCGGCGGCCATGATCGGGCCGAAGTTCCGGGCGGTCTTGCGGTAGACCAGGTTTCCGACCCCGTCGGCCTTGAGCGCCTTGATGAGCGCGACGTCGGCGTGGATGGGGGTTTCGAAGACCTGGCCGCGGCCGTCCAGGATGCGGGTTTCCTTGCCCTCGGCGAGCATGGTGCCGTACCCGGTGGGCGTGAAGAACCCGCCGATCCCGGCGCCGGCGGCGCGGATGCGTTCGGCGAGGTTGCCCTGCGGAACGAGTTCGAGTTCAATCTCGCCGGCCTTGTATTTGGCGTCGAAGTGCCAGGAGTCGGACTGCCGCGGGAAGGAGCAGATCATCTTCTTCACCCGGCCTTCCTTGATCAGCAGGGCCAGGCCCTGGTCGCCCTGGCCGGCGTTGTTGTTCACCACGGTGAGCTCGCGGGCCCCGCAGTCCATCAGCGCGTCGATCAGTTCGAACGGCTGCCCGGCGTTGCCGAAGCCGCCGATCATCACGGTGGAGCCGTCCTTGATCCCGGCGACGGCCTCACCTACGGTGTCAATGAAATTCAGCATGGCCCTTAGCCCTTTCCGGTGGCGGAAACATTTTCAAGTACAACGGCCAGGCCCTGCCCGACGCCGATGCAGATCGCCGCGACGCCCCACCGCTCACCGGACGCCTGCAGGGACCGGGCGAGGGTGCCGAGGATGCGGCCGCCGGACGCACCGAGCGGGTGACCCATGGCGATCGCGCCGCCGTGCCGGTTCACGATCGAGGGATCGATGCCCCAGGCGTTGATGCACGCCAGGGACTGCGCGGCGAACGCTTCGTTAAGTTCGACGGCGCCCACCTGGTCCCAGCCGATGCCCGCCTTCGCGAGGGCCTTGTTCGCGGCCTCCACCGGGGCGTAGCCGAAGAACTGGGGGTCGTTGGCGTGTGCGCCGCGGCCGGCGATCCGGCCCAGCGGTTCCAGGCCAAGCAGCCCGGCGGCGTTTTCGGATCCGATCCATGCTGCGGAGGCGCCGTCGGACAGCGGGGAGGCGTTCCCGGCGGTGACGGTGCCGTTCTCGGTGCGGAACACGGTCTTCAGCCCGGCGAGCTTCTCGGCCGAGGACCCGGCGCGGATTCCTTCGTCGCGGACCAGGTCCGTGCCCGGGACCGGAGCGACGAGGTTGTCGTAGAACCCCTCGTCCCAGGCGGCGGCTGACAGGTTGTGCGAGTTCGCGGCGAACTCGTCCTGCGACTCGCGGGTTACACCGTACTTCTCGCGCAAACGCTCGGTGGCCTCGCCCAGGGAGATCGTCCAGTCCTTCGGCATGGCCTTGTTCACCAGGCGCCAGCCCAGCGTAGTGGAGGCCAGGGTCATGTCACCGGCCGGGTAGGGCTTCTCCGTCTTGGGCAGCACCCAGGGGGCACGGGACATCGACTCCGCGCCGCCGATCAGCATCAGCTCGGCGTCCCCGGCGTTGACCTGGCGGGAGGCGATGATGGCCGCGTCCAGGGACGAACCGCACAGCCGGTTCACCGTGGTGCCCGGGATCGAGACCGGCAAACCTGCCAGCAGGGTGCCCATCCGGGCGAGATTCCGGTTCTCCTCACCGGCGCCGTTGGCGTTGCCAAACACCACCTCGTCGATCCGCTCCGGATCGAGCTTCGGGGCGCGCTTCACGATCTCGCCGATCACATGCGCGGCGAGGTCATCCGGGCGGACACCGGCAAGCCCGGAGCCGAACTTCCCGAACGGCGTGCGTACGGCATCGTAAACAAAAGCCTGATTCATCAGTTCCTCTAATTCGGTGGGGTGGGGGTTGCGTCAGGTCCAGCGTTGGCCTTTGCAGCGTTGTCCATTTGCTGGAAGACCTGCTGGGCGGTCTTGAAGGCGGTGTTGGCGGAGGGAACTCCGCAGTAGATCGCGGTCTGCAGCAGGATCTCCTTGATTTCGTCCCTGCTCAGGCCGTTGGTGATGGCGGCGCGGATGTGCATGGCCAGCTCTTCCCAGTGCCCGTGGGCCACCATGGCGGTGATGGTGACCGCGGAGCGCATCTGCCGGGTCAGGCCCGGGCGGGTCCAGATGCCGCCCCAGGCAATGCGGGTGATCATGTCCTGGAAGTCCTCGGTGAAGGAATCCTTGTTGGCATTGGCGCGGTCAACGTGCGCGGCACCGAGCACTTCGCGCCGGACCACCATTCCTCCGTCGTAGATCTCCTGGCTGGTCGCGTGCGGCTGGACGACACCGTGCCGTTCCGTACCCGGCCGTTCCGTACCCGGCCGTTCCGTACCCGGCCGTTCGGGGCCGCTCACTTGGCTGCCCCGCGGGATTCGCTCCAGGTGATGAGGCCCTTGAGGAGTTCGGCGACGTGGCCGGGCGCTTCGGCCGGTGCCAGGTGCGCCACGCCTTCCAGCGTCACGGCGCTGGCGGTGCCGCCGCCGGCAGTGATCCCGGCTGCCACTTCTTCGGCGAACGACGGCGGCGCAACGGTGTCCTCGGCGCCCGCCACGGCCTGGGTGGGGACGCGGATGCTGCCGAGTTCGTCGCGGACGTCAAAGGCGGCAAGCGCTTCGCAGCAGAAGGCGTAGCTGAAGCGGTCGGCATCCCGCAGGGAGTGCAGCAGGCGGCTGCTGACCTCGGGCTCGCGGTCCATGAACCCGGGGGCAAACCAGCGCTCCGCGGAGCCCTGGATCATCACCGGGGTGCCCTGCGCACGGACGGTTTCGGCGCGTTCGAGCCAGCCCTGGGGGGTGCCTATTTTGGCGCCGGTGCACTGCACGGACAGGCTCTTGAGCCGTTCGCCGTGCTTGATGCCCAGCTGCAGCCCGGTGGCCCCGCCGAGGGAAACGCCGGCGTAGTGGAACCGCTCGCCGGGGGTGATCGAATCAACCAGTTCGACGACGGCGTCAGCCAGTTCGGCGACGTCGAACGTTTCCGTGGCGGCCGGTGAGACGCCGTGGCCGGGCAGGTCCCAGGCGACGACGTCGAAGTCGCTCCCGAGCAGGGCGCCGGCCCGGGTCCACAACACCGAGGACGTCCCCAGTGACGGTCCCACCACCAGCAGGGGCTTGTCACCCAGCGTGCGCTGGGGTGAGAGCAGTACGGCCTTGACGGTTGGTCTAGCCACGGGATACTCCGTTCAGGTCTGTTCGGGCGGGCAGGTCTTGGCTCGGGTCAGCCGGGGCGGGTTTTCCGGCGAAGTCGGGGAATGCGGCCAGGATGCGGCGGGAAATTTCGGCGGCCTGCCCCAGGTAGCTGGCGGGATCCAGGAGTTCTTCCAGCCGCTCATCCGAGAGGGCGGCGGCAGGGACCGCCTCCCGGAGCAGCCGCCGGTAGGTTTCAGCCTGCTCCGCGGCCGGGGCCTGGAGCGTCCGGTCCACCACATCCTGCAGCTGCTGCTTCCCGTTCCGGCCGGCGGTGTCCCCGACACCGCCCTCGGCAGCCGCCGCGTCGAGCAGCGGCGCCACGGCGGCGGACACTCCTTCGCTCAGGAGCAGCGGCCCGGACAGGTCCAGGTTGCGGCGCATGGCGTCCGGGAAGACCTGGAGGCCTTCGGCGAGCTCCCGAAGGTGCCCGACCGAGCCGAGCGCCAGGCGGAGCAGCTGCCGGAAGACCGGCCATTCGCTGTGCCAGGCGCCGTCGGGACGCTCATCGTTGAAGTTGGCCGCCGCCAGGTGGAGCTGTGCGGCCAGGCTGGGGGCCTGCAGTGCCGCGCTGCGGACCAGCACGGACAGCACGGGGTTCTGCTTCTGCGGCATGGCCGACGACACCCCGCGGCCGGCAGCCCGGGGTTCGGCGAGCTCGCCCACCTCCGGCCGGCTGAGGAACAGCACGTCGCTGGCGATCTTGCCCAGCGCATCCGTCACAGCCGTCAGGGAATCGCCCAGCGATGTAACCGCGAGCCGGTTGGTGTGCCACGGCCCCGGCGTCGCCGCCAGTCCCAGCTGCGCCGCCAGGTTGCCGGCAAGATCAAAAGGCGTCTCCACCGAGTCCCTGGTCAGGACCGTCCCGGCAGCGAGCGTTCCCGCGGCGCCGCCGGTCTGCAGCGGCAGCTCCACTGCCTCGAGCCGGCGGGCCGCGGCGGCCAGTCCGTGGAACCATTGCGCCGCCTTGAGCCCGAACGTGAACGGCAGGGAGTGCTGCGTCAGGCTCCTGCCGACGCACAGCGTCTCCGCGTGCTTGTCCGCGAGGGCGGCCAGCGCCGTCGTGATCCCACGAAGGTCGATGAGCAGATCAGTAACAGCGTTCCTGGCCAGCAGCATGAGCGCCGAGTCCAGGACGTCCTGGCTGGTCAGCGAGGTGTGCACCGCACTCAGTGCGCCAACACGGTTGTCTGTGTCCAGGGCCTTGACCTCGGCGCGGAGATCAGCCAGCAGCGGGATGACCGGGTTGGCGCCGCCCTGCGCGCGGACGGCAATACCGGCCACGTCGTAGCGGTCCACGTCCGCGGCTTCGGCCACCACGGCCGCGGAGCCGGCCGGCGCGAGGCCGGCCTTCTCCAGCACGGCGGCCCACCCGGCCTCGACGGCGAGGATCGCCGCGAGGACCGCCCGGTCCCCCGTCAGCACTGCCACAGCGGACGACGCCGACACCGGGCTCAGGAGCCCGACGTCGCCGTCCATCCCGCTTGCAGCAGATGTGCTGGCTGCGTTGGCTGCGTTGGCTGCTCCGGAGATGTTCACTGCGCGGCGCCCCCGGCGGCCGCACCCTCGAAGGCAGGCCCTCCCTCAAAGTTGAGGAATACGGTTTCGCCCTCGCCCTGCAGCCGGATGTCCCAGGTCAGTCCACCGTCGGCGTCCCGGCGCGCGATCAGGGTCTTCCGGCGTTCCGGATCCAGCGAAGACAGCAGCGGATCGGCCGCCAGGGCTTCCTGGTCCTCGGGCAGGTAAACCCGGGTGAAGAGGCGGTTCATCAGGCCGCGGGCAAACACGGCCACCGAGATGAAGGCCGCTCCGCCCGGCTTGGTGGGACCCGGGTTCACCGTGGTGAAGGTGTAGACGCCGCTGTTGCCCACGGCACTCCGGCCGAAGCCGGTGAACGTGTAGCCGTCCCGGACCAGGGAACCCGTCTGCTGCACGATGTTGCCTTCGGAATCCGGCTGCCAGATTTCCAGGATCGCGTCCGGGATGGTGTGGCCTGCGCCGTCGTACACGGTGCCCTGCAGGCGGATGGAGCCCGGTGAGCCCGGAGCGAGCAGCTCGCGGTCCTTGTCGTACGGCAGGGCGTAGCCGTAGAACGGGCCAACTGTCTGGCCGGGGGTGGGGACCAGCTTGGTGGGGTTGCTCATGTGACTACTCCTCGTCGCCGTCTGCGCCCAGCGCTTCGTTTTCGGTCCAGGTCCGCTTGGAGCCTGTCAGGATGATGTCCCACTTGTAGCCCAGCGCCCATTCGGGCTGGGTGAGGTCGTGGTCGTAGCTGGCCACCAGGCGGTCGCGGGCATCCTGGTCCACGATGGACTGGTAGATGGGGTCCAGCGGGAAGAGCTGGTCACCGGGGAAGTACATCTGGGTGACGATGCGCTGGGTGAACTCCCGGCCGAACAGCGAGAAGTGGATGTGCGCCGGGCGCCACGCGTTGAGGTGGTTCTTCCACGGATACGCGCCGGGCTTGATGGTGGTGAAGCTGTAGGAGCCGTCGGCGCCGGTGATGCAGCGCCCCACCCCGGTGAAGTTGGGGTCGAGCGGCGCCGGGTGCTGGTCCCGCTTGTGGATGTAGCGGCCGGACGAGTTGGCCTGCCAGATTTCCACCAGCTGCCCGGCCACCGGGCGGCCGTCACCGTCGAGCACGCGTCCGGCAACGATGATCCGTTCACCCTGGGGCTCACCGTTGTGCTGAATGGTCAGGTCCGATTCCAGCGCGTGCACGTCCTGGTGCCCGAACGCCGGCGAGTACAGCTCGATGGTTTCCGGATCCGCGTGGTGCAAATTCTTGGTGGGGTGGCGAAGGATGCTGCTGCGGTACGGGGCGTAGTCCAGCCGCGGCTGGGTTTCGGCCGGTGCGCCGTCCTTCAGCGCCCGCGCGTAGGCGTCTCCCAGGGCGTTGATCTCTGCAGTGAGATCGGCCTGGGTCTCAACGGCCCGGTCCAGGGGCGCGTGTCCTGCCTTCGGTTCGGCAGCCGGGACAAGCTCGTCCGTTTCAAGCTGAGCGTTGGTTTCTTGCGGCACGGCTGGCTCCTTTCTGATTTCTTGTTGAATGCTGCAGATGCTGGTGCTGGTTTTTCAGGTGCGGTGCAGGTGGTCATACTGGACGGCGTGCCGCACCGGAGCGTTGGGGGCGCCGTAGCCGTCGTAGCCGCCGCGGCGCTCCACCATTTCAAAGAACACGCTGCCCACGGTGGCCGTGTAGAAGTGCAGGAACTCGCCGTCGGCGTCCCGGTCATACAGGAGGTTGAGTTCGCGCAGCGTGGCCAGGAACGCGGGGTCGAGGTCGAACCGTGCGTCCAGGTCTTCGTAGTAGTTGGCCGGGATCTGGAGGAAATCCAGGCCCCGGTCGCGGGCCGCGCGGGCCGTGCCCACGAGGTCCTCCACGGCGAAGGCGATGTGTTCCTGGTAGGTCTGCCGCGCGGTTCCCGGGTTGGCGCTGTCCTGCTGGACCACGGGGGCGAGGTTCAGCACCAGGCGGACGGCCCGGTCGTCCGTGAGCATCACCTGGGAGCGGACCAGTCCGCTGGGGCTGGGCACCTCCGCGAAGGGCTGCGGTTCCAGGGCCAGGGCGCTGGTGTAGAAGAGCACGGCCTCATCGAAGTGCTGCCACGGCTGGGCGAGGTTCACGTGGTCGATCACGGCGTTGCGGGCAGCGGCCGCCGGGACCTCCAGCCCCTCCCCGAATTCATTGATCCAGGCCGCAGTACCGTCCGGGCTGCCCTGGCACAGGAAGATCTCGGTGGAGTCCGGTGCGGCGAAGCCTTGGAACACTTCCTCATTGGCCTGGCTCTTGCGCGGCACGGCGGGGGCCTTAAGCTGCTGGGCGCGGGCAGCCGCAATCACGGGGGAGTCGACGTCGAACCCGAGGGCGGCGATGGCAGGAGCGGATCCGCCCGCGGAGGGCGCCGCTGCCGGACCGGCCGGGTCCTGCTCGTTGATAATTACGCGCGCGTGGCCCATGGTCCACAGTTGCACGTCCTTGGTGCGGTGTCTGCCGTTGAATTCAAACCCCAGCTGACCCAGCACCTTTTCCAGGCCGGCGGTATCGGCGGCTTTGACCTCGGCGAAGTTGAAGCCGGCAGGTTCGGCCACCTGCGGCAGGGTGGCCAGTTCCATGGGATAACGACGGCGGCCCGGGGCCCTGTTCCCCGGGGCCCTGTTCAGGGTGGACTCCGCGTTCGCGTCCAGCCACTTGGCGCTTTGTTCCTCGAGCCAGATCAGCGACCGCATCGCGTCCACGGCCGTCCGCTCGACATCGGACTGGCGGAAGACGTCGTTGAAGACTTCCAGGGACACCGGCCCGGCGTACCCGGCCCGGATCACGTGGCCCATGAACTTGGCCAGCTCAAACTGGCCTTCGCCCGGGAAGACCCGGTAATGGCGGCTCCAGGACAGGACGTCCATGGACAGCTTGGGGGCGTCGGCCACCTGGACGAAAAAGATCTTGTCCGCGCTGAATCCTTCGATGGGCGCCGTGTCCCAGTCACGGGAGAGGATGTGGAAGGAGTCCAGGCAGGTGCCCAGGTTGGGGTGGTCCACCGTGTCCACCAGGCGGTGGGCATGCTCGTAGTCGTTGACGTACTTGCCCCAGGCCAGTGCTTCGTAGGCCACTTTCACGCCGTGGTCCCCGGCGAGCACGGCCAGCCGGGCCAGCTGTTCGGCGCGCAGGGAGTCATCGTCAATGCTGGCGGTGGCAACGTTGGAGCAGACCAGGATGGTGTCCATGCCCAGGCGGGACATCAGCTTGAACTTGGCGTCGGCACGGCGGAGGTTGGCGGCGAGGAGGTCCTCGGGAACGCTGTCGAAGTCGCGGAACGGCTGGTAGAGGTCCAGGGTCAGGCCCAGGTCCGCGGCCATCTTCCGGATGTCTTCCGGGCTCAGGGAGGACGTGACCAGGTCCTGCTCGAAGATTTCGATCCCGTCGAAGCCGGCGATGGCGCACGCCTGCATTTTTTCCTTCAGGGTGCCGGAGAGGCACACGGTGGCAATTCCGGTGCGCATCAGGCGGCCACCCCTTCCGCTGCCACAAGCTCCAGGAAGTGCGAGCGCATGCGGTCCTGGTCCGGCTCGAGCCCGGTGAAGATCCGGAAGGCATCAGCCGCCTGGCCCACGGCCATGCGACCGCCGTCCAGCACCTCGCAGCCCTTGGCGCGGGCTTCGCGGACGAGTTCGGTTTCGATCGGGCGGTACACAATGTCCGCCACCCAGTGCCGCGCATCCAGCAGGGACAGGTCCAGCGGCGCACCCGGGTGCGCCGCCATTCCGACGGGAGTGCAGTGCACCAGGCCGTCGGCGAGCGGCATCAGCTGCGGCAGCTCCGCCGTCGTGCGTGCCGCGACGGTGCTGTCCGGGAAGAAGCCGGACAGTTCGGCTGCGCGGGCGGCGCAGCGGGCGGCGTCCGTGTCCACCAGGTCGAGGCGGCGGACGCCGGCAGTGAGCAGGGCATATGCGACGGCGGAACCGGCACCGCCGGCGCCGAGCTGGACCACCTGGTCAAGCTTCGCACCGGGGAGGCCTGAGGCGAGGGCGGCGGCGAAGCCGGAGAAGTCAGTGTTGTGGCCGATGAAGCGGCCGTCCCTGATGGTTACGGTGTTGACGGCGCCGAGCCGGCGGGCATCCGGCGAAATTTCGTCGAGGTACTCCAGGACCAGCTGCTTGCACGGGTGCGTGATGTTCAACCCGTTGAAGCCGAGGCGGTAAGCGCTCTGCAGCAGGTCACCGACGGACTCGCCCGGCAGGCCCAGCTCCAGAAGGTCGATGGGGCGGTAGAGGTACCGCAGGCCCTGCACATCGCCTTCGCGCTCGTGCATGGGGGGCGTGAGGGAGGGCATGACGCCGTCACCCACGAGGCCCACCAGAAAGGACTCTGCTCGATTGCTCATCCGTTTAGCTCCTTTGACAACGGCACTCGGCAGGCCGGGACGCGCTGGGCGCCGGCGCTGCGCCGGGTGATACTGCTAACCGTACAGGAAATGTTCGTACCTTGCACTACTGTTCTTATGACGAACAAACAGAACCGGCTACAGCGGCTGCCCGCCCCGGCGCAGCTCATCGTTGCGGCAGCCTGGCTGCCAGTTCGGCGGCAGCCTCCTGGAGCACCGGGACAAGGGCCGCCAGGTTTTCGAGGCTTAGCCGGAAGACGGGAACGGCCGTGGCCAGGGATGCAAAAGCGTAGCCCTGGGCATTGAGGACGGGAACGGCAACGGCGCGCATGCCCAGCTCGTTCTCCTCATCCATCACGGCATAGCCGCGGCGGCGGACCCCGTCGATCTCGGACCGGAAGGCCTCCCGGTCCGTAATGGAAAATTCGGTGAGCGGCTCAAGCTCCAGCTCCTCCACCAGGCGCGCGCGCTCAGCGTCCTCGGCGAAGGCCACCAGCGCCTTACCCACCGAGGTGGTGTGCAGTGCGCCGAGGTGCCCGGGATCGCTGGTGACCCGGAAGGTCTGCGGGCCGTCCACCTTGTTCACGGTGAGGTGATGGTTTCCGTCGCGGACGGAAAGGATGGTGGCCTCGCCGGTCTTCTCGGTGACGCGGCGAAGGATGGGCAGCGCGGTGCCGGCAAATCCATGGTGGTTGGACACCCGCTGGCCCAGCTGGAAGACGCGCAGCCCCAGGTGGTAGCGCCGGCCGTCCGGCTCGTAGTCCACAAAGCCGTCGCGGGTGAGCGAGCCCAGCAGCCGGTACGTGGTGCTGAACGGCAGTTCCGCGCGTCGCGACAGCTCCGCCGCACTGGCCCCGCGGGGCTCGTCACCTAGCAGGACCAAAAGGCCCAGGGCCTTGCCCACCATGTCAGTACGCGAGTCTTCCTTGGCTGCGCGTGGTGCCTTCACTGCCCCGCCGGCAGCTGCAGCTGCTTCTGTGTCTTGATTCACACTCATGGCTCGATATTGCCACATCGTGAGAGCTATTTCTAGATAGTGATATTTTTCTTGACAGGTGATTGCCCTCACAGTCATGATTGCTACATCGCACAAGTAGCTCCCACCATGTGGCTACTCATCCGGGTCTTCAAAAGGACCACCAGCCGCCGCCGGTTGCGACGAGCGGCAGCTGAAAAATCCTGATCCATCCGCGCTGATTCATCCGCGACAATGTCGTCACACAAAGGAACACCATGAGCCAGACAATCCCGTCCACGACGCCGGGCATCGCTGTACCGGCCGGGACCCCGAAGAAGGCAGCACTCGCCAGCTTCCTGGGAAGCGCCGTCGAATACTACGACTTCTTCATCTTCGGTTCCGCCGCCGCGCTGATCTTCCCGCACGTGTTTTTCCCGAATGCTGATGCCAACGCCGCCATCATGTCCTTCGCCACCTTCGGCTTCGCCTACGTGGCACGCCCGGTCGGCGCCGTCATCCTGGGCCACTTCGGCGACCGCGTGGGCCGGCAGAAGGTCCTGATGTTCACACTGGTGCTGATGGGCGCCTCCACCTTCCTCATCGGCTGCCTCCCCGACTTCAACACCGTGGGCTGGTGGGCACCGGCCCTGCTGGTGCTGGCCCGCCTCTGCCAGGGACTGTCCGCAGCGGGCGAGCAGGCCGGCGCGTCCTCCATGACCCTGGAACACGCCCCGGACAACCGGAGGTCCTTCTTCACCTCCTGGACCCTCACCGGCACCCAGGGCGGCCAGATCCTGGCAGCCCTCGTCTTCATCCCCGTCCTCGCCCTGCCTGACGAGATCAAGTACGGCATCGGCTGGCGCATCCCGTTCTGGCTCAGCGCCGTGGTGGTCCTGGTGGCCTTCTTCATCCGCCGCACCCTGCATGAACCGCCGGCCTTCGCCGAAGCGCAGAAGTCCGCCGCCATCTCCAAGCTCCCGGTGGCCGATTTGCTCAGGCACCACTGGCGCGACGTCCTGCGTGTGGTGGCCTGCGCCTTCATCGCCGCCGTCTCCACCGTGTTCGGCACCCTGGCCATCAGCTACGCCAAGACCGTGGCCGGCGTGGACGGCACCACCACCCTGTGGCTCGTGGTGGGCGCCAACTTCGTGGCCCTCGGCTCCCAGCCGCTGTTCGGCATGCTGTCGGACAGGATCGGCCGGAAGCCCGTCTTCATCTACGGCGCCGTGGCCAGCGCCATCCTGACCCCGGTGTTCCTGCTGAGCCTCGAATCCGACAGCCTTCCGCTGATGTTCCTCGCCGCCATCGGGTTCTTCTCCTTCGGCTACGCAGCCTCCAACGCCGTCTGGCCGTCCTTCTACGCCGAGATGTTCAGCACCAAGGTCCGGTTCTCCGGCCTGGCCATCGGCACCCAGCTCGGCTTCCTGATGGCGGGCTTCGCCCCGGCGATCGTCGCCGCAATGGGCGGCATCAAGCCCGGCGGCTGGGTCCAGATCAGCATCTTCACCGCCGTCATCTGTGGCATTGCGGCAGTCTCGGCACTCACCGCCAAGGAATCCTTCAGGACTCCCACCCGTGAGCTCGGCCTGAAGTAACGATCACTGACAGACGCACGACGGCGGCCCTCCCCTCCCAAGGGCGGGCCGCCGCTGCTTAAGGTCCCTAGGTGTCCAGCACTTCGGCGAGGTCGTACCTGACCGGCTCTTCCAACTGGGCATAGGTGCAGGATTCCGGGTCCCGGTCCGGCCGCCAGCGGACAAACTGGGCTGTATGGCGGAACCTGTCACCCTCCATGTGGTCGTATTTCACTTCCAGCACCCGCTCGGGGCGGAGCGGGACGAAGGACAGGTCCTTGCCTGCGCTCCAGCGGCTGCCTTCGGCTTTCCTCGGCGTCCGATTGCCCTCCTCCTGCTTGGCCCAGGCCCAGGGGTGGCCGTCAAAGTCGGTCACCAGCGGCTGGAGTTCCTCGAACAGTTCCTGGCGCCGCTTCATCGGAAAGGCGCCCACCACGCCCACGCTGGCGAGCACCCCGTCGCCGCCGTAAAGCCCCAGGAGCAGGGAGCCGATCCGGTCCGATCCGCTGGTGTGCACGCGGTAGCCGGCCAGGACGCAGTCGGCGGTGCGTTCGTGCTTGATCTTGAGCATCACGCGTTTGTCCGGCTGGTAGGTGCCGTCCAAAGCCTTTGCCACGATCCCGTCGAGGCCCGCTCCTTCGAACTGGTTGAACCACTGCTCGGCTGTGCCGTTGTCCCGCGTCGTGGCGGTCACGTGGACCGGCGCCGAACTGGCGGCAAGCGCCTTCTCCAGGACGGCCCGCCGCTCGGTGAACGGCCGCCCGGTGAAGTCCTCGTCATCGAGGGCCAGCAGGTCGAACGCCACGAACCTGGCCGGCGTCTGCGCCGCCAGGAGCTTCACCCGGCTGGCCGCGGGGTGGATCCGCTGCTGGAGCGCGTCGAAGTCCAAGCGGTCACCGGACGCGCCCACGAGGACGATTTCGCCGTCGAGCACGCACCGCGGCGGCAGGTTAGCCTTCAGCGCCTCCACAAGTTCGGGGAAGTACCGGGTCATGGGCTTGCCGTTGCGGCTGCCGATCTCCACTTCGTCGCCGTCCCGGAAAATAATGGACCGGAAGCCGTCCCACTTGGGCTCAAAGCTCCACTTCGGGCCGGAGTCCGGCACATCGGGCAGGGCACTGACCGCTTTGGCGAGCATCGGCGCGATCGGGGGCATCACCGGCAGTTGCATATCGCCATTCTTGCCCGGCGGCCCGTTTCGCACCACCCCCCGCCCGGGACCATGTCCGGCTACAACGCTTTGACCGCCCCCAGCACCTTGGTCAGCGAGTCCTTCGCGTCCCCGAACAGCAGGGTGGTCCGCGGTTCATAGAGCAGCTCGTTCTCGATGCCGGCGAAGCCCGGACGCATGGAGCGCTTGAGGAATACCACCTGCCGGGCATCGGCCACTTCCAGAATCGGCATCCCGTAGATGGGCGAACCCGAGGACGTCTTGGCGGCGGGATTGACCACGTCGTTGGCGCCCACCACGAGGGCGACATCCGCCGTCTTGAACTCCGAATTGATCTCAGTCATTTCCTTGAGTTCCTCGTAGGGAACATTGGCTTCGGCGAGGAGCACGTTCATGTGGCCCGGCATGCGGCCGGCCACGGGGTGGATGGCAAAATCCACCTGAATTCCGCGCATTTGCAGGGCCTTGGCCAGTTCCGCGGCGGTGTGCTGGCCCTGCGCCACGGCCAGGCCGTAGCCGGGAACGATGATGACGCGCTGTGCATAGCCCAGCAGCACGGCGACGTCCTCGGCATTGGAGGACCGGACCGGCCGTTCACTGACCGCGGTGGACCCCGCCGTCGAGCCTCCCCGGAAGGCGCCGAACAGAATGCCCGCCACACTGCGGCCCATCGCGGCAGCCATCGCGCGGGTCAGGATGGTACCGGAGGCCCCCACCAGCGTTCCGGCGACGAGCAGCAGCACGTTGCCGAGCACCAGGCCCGACGCCGCGACGGCCAGGCCGGTGAAGGCGTTCAGCAGTGAGATGACGATCGGCACATCCGCGCCGCCTACCGGCAGCACCAGAAGGACGCCCGCGGCCAGGCCCAGCACCAGCAGCAGCACTGCCTGCGGCAGCCAGCCTGCCAGCACGACGGCGACGCCGGCCCCCACCGCGGCCAGCAGTACCCCCGCCATGATCACCGGCAGGCCGGGAAACACCACTGGCCGCGTGGTCATGAGCTCCTGCAGTTTGGCGAACGTGACGGCGGAACCGGCGAAGGACACTGCACCCACCAGCAAGGTGAAGGCGATGGCCAGCCGCACCCAGGCGTCGTCCGTATGCGCCAGTTCCAGCAGCGCCACCAGCGCCGCCGCCCCGCCGCCGACGCCGTTGAAGGCCGCCACGAGCTGCGGCATCTGCGTCATCTTGACGCGCCGCGCCACGGGGGCTGCCACGGCGGTGCCTACGGCAATCGCCGCAAGGATCCAGGGAATATTCTCCAGCCTGGCGGAGAGGAACGCGGTGGCCACGCCCAGCACGGCACCCGCGGCTCCCACCAGGTTGCCGCGGCGTGCAGTGCGCGGTGAGTTAAGGCCCATCAGGGCCATGATGAACAGCACGGCCGCCGCAAGGTAGAGCAGCGCCGTCCACGTGGGGCCCAGGAGGCTCATCGCGGCCCCTCCCGGTCGCTGCGTCCGCTACTCCGGCCGCGGAACATCTCCAGCATCCGGTCCGTCACCACGAACCCGCCCACCAGGTTTGCGGTGGCCAGCACGACGGCGAGCAGCGCCACCGCGAGCACCCACGGGTCAGACGCCTGGCCGGCCACAATGATGGCACCCACCAGGATGATGCCGTGGATGGCGTTGGCGCCGGACATCAGTGGGGTATGAAGCGTGCTGGAGACCTTCGAGACCACCTCGAAGCCCACAAACACCGCCAGCACGGTGATTGTGAGCAGGCTGATGCCGTCCATCAGACCACCCCCTCGTTCTGCGCGGTGGGCTGTTCAGTCTTATGCACGGCGGGTGCCGGTGCCGCAGCTTGCGGAAATGCCGCCGCCAGGGCCTCCGCCGTGGGCGGATGCCGTACGTCGCCGTCGTGCGTCAGGCAGGTCCCGGCCACCACTTCGTCGCCGAAGTCCAGGGCCAGGGCGCCGTCCTTGACCATCAGCGCCAGCAGGTTGGCGACGTTTTTCGCGTAGAGCCGGGAGGCATCGGCGGGCATGGCGGATGCGGCGTCCTTCATGCCCACCAGGGTGACTGTTCCCTGGCCGTCCGCGGTGGCCACCGTAATATCTTCGCCGGGAACGGACCCCTCCACGTTGCCGCCCGACTCCGCGGCGAGATCCACCACCACCGAGCCGGGCCGCATCCCCTGCACCATCTCCCGGGTCACCAGGAGCGGGGCGCGCCGGCCGGGGACGGCCGCCGTCGTAATCAACACATCCGCCTGTGCCACGTGCGGTGCCAGAAGCTGCCGCTGCAGGGCGCCGCGGTCCGCGCTCAACTCGCGCGCGTAGCCGCCGGAGGCTTCCGCTGTCTCGAGGTCGAGCTTGATGAAGGTGCCGCCCATCGAGGCGACCTCGTCCGCGGAGGCGGGCCGGATGTCATTGGCGGAAACGCGGGCGCCCAGCCGTTTAGCCGTTCCGATGGCCTGCAGGCCGGCCACACCGACGCCGAGCACCAGCACGCGCGCCGGCGGGATGGTGCCGGCCGCCGTCATAAAGAGCGGGAAAAATCGCGGCAGGCGCATCGCCGCCTCCAGCACGCAGCGGTAGCCGGCGACGAGGGCCTGCGAGGACAGGGCGTCCATCGACTGTGCCCGGGAGATCCGCGGCACGAGTTCGAGCGCGAAGGACGTCACCCCCGCGGCGGCAAGCGCCCGGACGGCGGGCAGTTCCGACGAGGGCGAGGCAAGGCCAGCGGTGACGGCTCCCCGTGGCAGGGCTGCCGCCGTCGCCGGTTCCAACGGCCGTACGTGGGCAAGGATGTCAAGGGAACCAAAATCGAGCCCGGGAACAATCCGGGCGCCCGCCTGCGCGTAGGCGTCGTCGCTGTGGCCCGCGGCGGTCCCTGCCCCCGTTTCGACCAGGACCTCCAGCCCCAGGCCGGCCAACTGTTTAACGGTCTCCGGCGTTGCGGCCACGCGTCGTTCACCCTCGCGGCGTTCCCGCGGTATGCCTAGCTTCACCCGCCACTCCCCTTCCAGCTCCGTCGCTGTCCAGCTGCATCGCTGTCCCGAGCGGTACTGGCTAGAGTCTATGGCCCACCCGGCCCGTTCCGGCAGGATCCCGCGGAAAGCCACGATCGTGCGGGCGAATAGTTTCAACTCCCCCGCCGCTTTCCTCGACACGTCCGGGCCCCGACGGTAGACATTAACGATGGCCACCATAGGTTTTCACGCATCGCATGAACAGATCAGCCCGGGGCAGCTGCTCCAGGACGTCCAGCTGGCGGAGCAGGCCGGCTTCGATGCCGCCATGTGCTCTGACCACATCGAGCCCTGGTCCGCGCGGCAGGGCCACTCCGGCTTCGCCTGGTCGTGGCTGGGGGCGGCGCTGGCCAGCACTTCGCTCCGCTTCGGTGTGGTCACGGCGCCGGGCCAGCGCTATCACCCGGCCATCATCGCGCACGCCTCAGCCACCCTGGCGGACATGTTTCCGGGCCGGTTCTGGATGGCGCCCGGTAGCGGGGAGAACATGAACGAGCACATCACGGGCGATGCGTGGCCTGCCAAGGAGACGCGCCAGCAGCGGCTGGAGGAGTGCGTTGACGTCATCCGCCGGCTGCATAACGGCGAGGAAGTGACCCACCACGGCCTGGTGACCGTGGAACAGGCACGCCTGTGGGACGTTCCTGAGACCAAGCCGCCCCTGATCGCGCCGGCCATCAGCGTGGAGACGGCCAGGCGTGCCGCAGGCTGGGCGGACGGCCTGGTCACCGTCAACCAGCCGCCTGCGAAGCTGACCGAGATGCTCGCCGCCTACCGGGACAGCGGCGGCCGGGGCAAGGCAGTGCTCCAGATCCACCTGTCCTGGGCCAGGAGCGAACAAGAAGCGGTATCCATTGCGCTGGACCAGTGGAGTTCCAACGTCTTCGCACCGCCCATCCCGTGGGACCTCCCCACCGCGGCGCACTTTGACGGCGTCAGCACCGACGTCGGCGAGGACCAGGTCCGCAAGGCCGTCAACGTGTCCGCCAGCCTGGACCAGCACGCCGCGTGGCTGCAGGAGTACACCGACCTGGGCTTCGACGAGCTCTACCTGCACTTCGTGGGACAGGAGCAGAAGCCGTTCATCGAGGCTTTCGCCGAGCACGTACTGCCCCGGCTGCGGGAGCGTTCTTCCCGGGAGGTGACGGCATGAGGATCTCGGAGACCTCCGATCTGTGGTGGAAAAACGCCGTGATCTACTGCCTGGATCCGGAAACCTTTTTCGACGACGACGGCGACGGCACCGGGGATTTCGGCGGCCTTACCCAGCGCGTGGACTACCTCGCCGCGCTGGGCGTCACCTGCATCTGGCTGATGCCGTTCTACCCCTCGCCTGACCGGGACGACGGCTATGACGTTACTGACATGTACGGAGTGGACCCTCGGCTGGGCACCCTGGGCGACGTGGTGGAGTTCATCCGGACCGCGAAGGACCGCGGCATGCGGGTGATCGCGGACTTCGTCATCAACCACACCTCGGACAAGCACCCCTGGTTCAAGGAATCCCGGAAGTCTGTGGACAACCCGTACCGCCATTACTACGTGTGGCGGAAGGACGCTCCCCCGGACACGTCGAAGCAGGTGGTGTTCCCGGGCGAGGAATCGTCCATCTGGACCCGGGACAAGGCAACCGGCGAGTGGTACCTGCACATGTTCGCCAAGCACCAGCCGGACCTGAACGTCGCGAACCCCAAGGTCCGGGACGAGATCGCCAAGTCCATGGGTTTTTGGCTGCAGCTGGGCCTTGACGGTTTCCGGCTGGATGCCGTTCCGTTCTTCCTGGAGCTGCAGGGAGTGTCAGAGGAGGAGGCGGCCAAGGTGGATCCGCACGATTACCTGGCGGCGCTGCGCAGCTTCCTGAACCGGCGCAACGGCAGCGCCGTGCTGCTCGGCGAGGTCAACCTTCCGTACAAGGAGCAGCTGAAGTACTTCGGCGGGCCGGAGGGCAACGAACTGAACATGCAGTTCGACTTCCTGAGCATGCAGAACCTCTACCTCTCCCTGGCCAGGCAGGATGCCCGTCCTTTGGCCAAGACCCTGGCCGCCCGGCCTCCGATCCATCGGGACAACCAGTGGGCGATGTTTGTCCGCAACCACGATGAGCTGACACTGGACAAGCTCACTGACGAGGAACGGGCGGAGGTCTTCGCCGCCTTCGGCCCGGATCCGGATATGCAGATGTACGGACGCGGCCTCAGGCGGCGCCTGCCTCCGATGCTCGACGGCGACCCGGCCCGCATCCGCATGGTCTACTCGCTGATGTTTTCCCTGCCCGGGACGCCCGTCCTTTTCTACGGCGAGGAAATCGGCATGGGCGAGGACCTGCGGGCCACAGGCCGCTCCGCCGTCCGCTCGCCCATGCAGTGGAATGACACCGGCAACGGCGGGTTTTCCACCGCCCCGGCCGACGAGCTGGTGGCGCAGGTAGTCGACGGGTACTTCGGGCCGAAGAACATCAACGCCGCCCAGGCCAAGCGCGACCCGGACTCCTTGTGGAATTTCATCGCCACCCTCATCCAGCGGTACCGCGAGAGCCCGGAGCTGGGCTGGGGCGACTTCGAAGTCATCAGTCAGCCCGAGCCCGGAGTTCTCCTGCACAGCTGCACCCGGGCCGGTTCAACCTTGGTCCTGGCCCACAACATGGCCAGCCAGCCGGCCTCTGTCACTGCCAGGGTTTCCTCGCCTGAAGAACCGGACCGGAGCTACGACGGTGCCATCCTCCTGGATCTGCTCGACGGCGAGAACGTTGCCTTGGCGGAGGACGGCGGCTTCGAACTGGAACTGGAGCGCTACGGCTACCGCTGGTTCCGGATTCAGCACCCCGCCGACCGGAGGATTCTCTGAGGGGCGGATCCTCTGAAGGGCGGCCTGAACGGCCTGCCGACGTGCCTTGGGCCGGGTGCCGGCCTGCCCCCGACAGCAGGGGCGCGGAAACCTAACGAGTCCATTACCGGCGTGAAACGCGGCGGCAATAATGGCGCAGGACACTGGATATGCCGGCAATTGCAGGCAAAAGCACAAGCTCCAGCTCAGGAGGCCACGCCATGTTGAAGGAAGCAAAAACCCCTGTAACCCGTGTTCGCGCTCTGGACCAGTTGCACCGCGGCGACGAGATCGAAGCCCGCCTGTCCGTGGGCCCCAGCTATGACGATGTGGTGATCCGCCGGGGCCGCGTGCAGGAGACCGCGCCGGGCATCGGAGTGGTGTGGATCATGGACCGCCTGACCGGCATGCGCAAGGCCATCAATGCGGACGAATGCAGCGTTTGGCGAGTAGCCTGAGCCCTTCAGCCGCCGGCCACGGATTGGATGATCACCACTTCCTGACCGGCAGCCACTTCGGTTTCCAGCCCGTTCAAGCGCCGGACCTCGTCACCGTTCACGTAAATATTCACGTAGCGGCGGAGGGCACCGGTCTCATCCCTCAACCGCCTCGCAAGGACCGGGTAGTCCGCGGTCAGCGAGTCCAGCAACAGCCCCACAGTCACCGCCCCGTCGGTGGGCGCAGTCAGGATG
This sequence comes from Arthrobacter sp. ISL-72, assembly GCF_018613755.1. Classification (GTDB taxonomy): domain Bacteria; phylum Actinomycetota; class Actinomycetes; order Actinomycetales; family Micrococcaceae; genus Arthrobacter. Next base: position 129,196 of record NZ_JAGGPP010000027.1, on the reverse strand, counting down.
GACTGCCCGCCGGCGAGCGGCTGGAGGACACTGGGCAGCACCACGCTGATGTCAGCCACAGCGTGCCCCTTAGGCGGGCACCGAAGCAGCGGGCACCAGGGCCGGGGACACCACGGCGGCGCGGACGCACAGCACGTCCGGCAGGTGTGACGCCACTTCAGTGAAGTGCTCGCCCTCGTCCGGGCTGGCGTAGACCGAGCCGCCGCGCGTTCCGAAGTACACCCCGGCCGGTTCAGCGGAATCAACCGAGGCAGCGTCACGGAGCACCGCGTTGTACTCGCCCTGCGGCAGCCCGGAATCGAGGCGCTTCCACGTTTTTCCGGCGTCGTCCGTCCGGTGCGCGGCGAGCTTGCCGTCCGGCGGGATGCGTTCGCCGTCGGCCTTCAGCGGCACAACCCACGCAGTTCCCGCCCGCCGGGGATGCGTCAGCATGACAAAACCAAAATCAGCCGGGAGGCCGTCAGCAATGGATTCCCAGTTCTCCCCGTCGTCATCGGTGCGGTACACGCCGTGGTGGTTCTGTGCGTAGAGCCGGCCTTCGACGGCGGCATCCGCCGCGATCTTGTGCACGCACTGGCCGAACTCGGGGTTGGGGTCGGGCATGAAGTAGGCCGAGATCCCCTTGTTCCGGGGCTCCCAGGAGGTGCCGCCGTCGAGCGACCGGTACACGCCGCCGGTGCTCATGGCGACGTGCACGTTGTCGCCGGAGGAGTTGACGACGATCGAGTGGGCTGCCGCTCCGCCGTAGCCGGCGCCCCACTCGCTGCGGTGCGGATGGTTCCAGAGTCCGCGGTTGAGCTCGAAGTGTTCGCCGCCGTCGGTCGATTTCCACACGGAGATGGGCTCGGCGCCGGCCCACACCACACCGGGGCGGGACTCGGCGTCAGGGTAGATCTGCCAGATGCGCTCAACCGCGGCGTCAGTGCCCTCCGGGAACTTGATGGCGCCCTGCTCCGGTTCCGTCCAGGTCGCTCCGAGGTCATCCGAGTGGGCGACGGTGGGACCCCAGTGCTCGGAGCGGACGCCCACCATGATGCGGGTGCGCCCGTCGCGGGTGTCGATGGCGATGCTGGGAACTTCACTCATCAGGAAATGCGGGCCGGACATGGACCATTCCTGCCGGTCCTGGCTGGTCGCCAGCCATAGCCCTTTTTTGGTTCCGATCGCTAGGACATAACTCTCTTGGGTGGCCATGCACCCCATGCAACCACTCAGCTCCGGGGGCCGCAATGGTTTTGGTGCGGCATTTACCCGTTCAGTTCAATCGACGAATTCGGACTGCGTCTCAATAAAGTCCCACTCCGCGTTGGTGAGGACTCCTGTAGCGCTATCGGGGTGCGGGCCGCCGGCCTCGGCAATGCCCTGCAGCACAGGCAGCGGCAGTTCCTCCGCCCGCAGGTTCTCGCGCAGCCATTCCTTGCTGTCCAGATCCAGATCAAGCCACCACATGTAGATTTCCACTGCCGACCACCTCTCCTATGCCTCAACGTTATTCCGCTGGGGTGGGGTGTACAAGGGCCGTAAACGAGGTGTTGCCCGTCCGGTGCTGCACAGAGGCCTGCACTTGTGCCGGCTGTGCCGGTGGGCCAATCTTGTCTTGTAGGGCTGCCCGGCACACCGGAACCACCGGCGGCGGACGCCCGCTGTGGAGGCACTCCGCATACGCCTGAGAAGGTTGCCATGGATGGTGACATCGAGCTGGAACTCGCGTCAGGTTCCGCACGGGGTGAGTACACCGTGCGGGTGGTCCAGGCACCGGCCGGAGGCAACGCTTCGGGGATTTTCCGGCTTGACGTGGACCGCATCCTGGAACGCCGGGGGGAACTGGAAGCCACCGTCCTGGCCTCTGCCGTATCCGCACGACGCACCACGCCGATTGCCGAGCTTCCGGTCCGCGGCGTGGGCCAGGAACTGTTCCAGGCCCTGTTCACCCGCGAAGTCTACGGTACGTACCGGGCCAGCCTGGGTGCCGCCCAGCACAGCGGACAGCAGCTGCGCGTGGTGCTGCGCCTCGCCGCTCCGGAACTGGCTGCCATGCCGTGGGAAATGCTGTTCGATCCGGAAACCGAAAGCTACCTGTGCCAGACCGAGCCGCTGCTTCGCCACATTCCTGCCCCGGATTACCACCTCAACCCGCTGGAAATCGTCCCGCCGCTCCGGATCCTGGGCCTGATCGCCTCACCGCGCGACCTTTCGCCGCTGAACGTGGAAGCTGAACGCAACCATCTTGCCGCGGCTTTGGCCGGCCCCGTTTCCGAGGGCCGCATTGAGCTCGTGTGGGCGCCCGGGGGAACGTGGGAGGAGATCCAGTCGATGCTGCTGGAGGGCCCGTGGCACGTGGTGCACTTCATTGGCCACGGTGACTATGACGCCCGGAACGATGAAGGCCGGATCGCCCTGACGGGGGCTGACGGGCGCGCATCCATGGTGCGTGCCGTCCGCCTGATGGCCCTGCTAAGTGTCGCCGTGCCGAGGCCCCGCCTGGTGGTCCTGAATTCCTGCTCGTCCGGAGAAACCGGTCGGGAGGACCTGTTCTCCGGCACGGCGTCCACCCTGGTCCGCAGCGGCATCAGCGCCGTGGCGGCCATGCAGTTCGCCATCAGCGACGGCGCCGCGATCGCCTTCGCGCAGGGCTTTTATGCCGCCATCGCGAACGGCCGCGGCGTTGACGAGGCGGCCCGGGTGGGGCGGATCTCCGTGATGGGAAGCCCCGATGGAACCCTTGAGTGGGTCACCCCGGCACTTTATGTGCGGGGCGGCGACACTCAGTTGTTCAACCTGAAGGCACCGGCCCATCCGGCCGCAAGAACCCCTTCTGCAACAGATGTGTCAGCGGAGCAGTCCCGGAGCAAGAACCGTCAGGCCCAGCTCCGCGCCCTGTACGTGCAGGCATCTGCTGAGCTGCGGACCAAGAACTATGCGGCAGCCATCGAGCTGTTCGACGACCTGCTGACCTTGGACGGCCAGTACCGTGACGCTGCCGTGCTGCGCGCATCGGCCGCCCGGCACGAAGAGCGTTCCCGGGCGTACCGCCGGGCCAGGGAAGCTGAGGAAGCAGGGGACTGGACGGCAGCAGCAGACGGCTACGCCGCAGCGAAGGACGATCCCGACTTTCCGGACGCAGCAGCCCGGGCGCTCGATTGCGCCAAGCGCCAGCGCATTGCCGACCTGCAGGGTGAGCTGGAGTACCACGCGGGCAGCGGAAACTGGCAGGCCGCCGTCGACGTTGCAACAGAGCTTTACGGGCTCGACCCCGGGGCCGCGGACCCGGGCGGGGTGGCGACGAAGGCCCGGAACGAACTGCGCGCGCAGCGTGAGGCCACACGGGCAGCGCAACGTCGGGCCGAGCAGCCGGCGCCGGCGCCGAAGCTCGCTGATTCGCCGGCGGCAGTGAAGCGGAAGCCTCCTGCCGGTGACGCCGCAGCCGACGGACCGGCTGTCGTTTCAACCGGCGGCGGAGCTGGCGGTCCGGATCCTCGTTTCCTTGCGGCCGGCGGGATTGTCCTGGCTGCGGCGGGCGGCCTGCTCGCGGCGTTCTTCGCCTACCTCAACTGGTTCGACCAACAGGGCTGGTGGTACACGGGCGGAGAGGCCAGCGTGCGCCTCGTCTACGCCTTGCTGGCGCCGGCGGGCTACCTTCTTCTGCTGCTGGCCGGGCTGCCCGACCGGACGGAAACGGGGCGCGTGGCGCTGGCCGTAGCGATCGGCGCGGGCTCGCTGCTGGGAGTGGTGGGCCTGGAGCCGGATCTGCTGTGGGCCGCCACGGCGGTCACCCTGGTTCAGGCGCTTTTCGGCGCCTGGGCAGGCGCCCTGGCCATCCGGTCGCCGGAGAACCCCGCACTGGCCGGGTGGTTGCTGCTCGCCTGCCTCGTCACGCTGCCGCTGATCTGGCTCCCCGGCGAGGATCTCTCCGCCCGCGCATTGGTGTTCGTGGTCCAAAACGCAACCGTTGCTGCCAGCGGCCTGGCATTCCTCGGACTGGCCCTTACACGGATGGGCAAAGGCAGGCGCAACGGGAAAGGATAGCAATGACAAGGCTGGTGGAATTTCCAACGGACGACGGCGGGACCGTGCTCCTTGAGGTGGCGGACAACGCCGGCGGCCTGGTGACGCGCGGCGGCGGCCAGGCCGGCATGTTCGCCCGGGCGCAGCAGACCTTTGAGCGCGCCCTCAGCAACATCCGGCCGGCAGTCCAGGGCGTCGTGGACGAGCTTTTGGCCCTTCCCGACAAACCGGATGAGGTTTCGGTCAAGTTCGGGCTGGACCTCCATGCGGAGGCCGGTGCTTTCATCGCGGCCGCCAGCACGAGCTCAAACTTCACAGTCACCTTGACCTGGCGCCGGCCCAAGCCCGCGGCGCAAACGCCCGACGACGCCGACTAGCGCCGGCCAAAGACCCCCCTGCGTAAGGCCTGCAAGGCCCGCAGGGGCTAGCTGTTCAAGCGGTGCGGGCGGGGCCACAATGGAGTATGTTTCCCGAACCCTTCAGCGGGCCCCCTCCGTTAGTAGTCGGTGTGTTGCCGGGCCAGCACGCAGAGGTGCTGCGGTCGGCCACCGGCCTCGCCGCCAAGATGGGCGCTCCGTTGTTGTGCACCTACGTGGACGAGGCAAGCTACCTTGTCGAGTGGGACCCCGCCCGGTCAGCGCACCGTCTGTCCCTTCACCCGGACAAGGACGACTCCGAGGTCCGGGCCGTGACCGAAGAACTCCGTGGCACCGTGGGCGCCGCCTGTGCCGGCAAGGCGATTGAGTGGACGCTCCGGATCCTCGGCGGAGATCCGGCCAGGGCTCTGGCCAGGGTCGCGGCGGAGGCGAACGCTGCCATGATCATCGTCGGAACTCCCGAGCGCGGGCTAGGGCACCGCATCTCGGCAGCCCTCAACGGTTCCGTGGCCGCCTGGTTGAGCCACCACCAGGACCGGCCGGTCCTCGTGGTTCCCGCTCGAATGCCCGCCCACCGGGACGGGCCCGAGTAAGCATGACTCCTGGGAACGTCCAAAAAACTCTCTTAAAGGCAGGACCAAAGGCCCTGTGAAAATAAAGCGAAAGTAGTTATTCAAGGTGGTGGCGCTCAGCGCTACCGCCAAGTAAGCTAGAGTCTGCAGGGAGATGTTGGACCTGCCCCATAAGCTGCTCCGGAGTGCGTATCCCCCAATAACGCACTCCGGAGCTTTTTAACGTCCGGCTGGATCCGCCTCGCGCCGTCGGGCGCCACCAGGAGCGATCACGTGACCACAGCTACAAGCCGCACCGCTGCCACAAGTGCAGCCGTCACCGCGCCCCTCTACGCAGCCGGCTTTGTCACGGCCTTCGGCGCCCACAGCATCGCAGCGGGATTGGGCGCGCACAGCGGCGATATCGGCCTCAGCCTGCTCAACCTGGGCATCCTCCTGGCCGTTTATGACCTCGCTGAGGTGGTGCTGAAACCGGTCTTCGGTGCCCTGAGCGACCGGATCGGCACCAAACCGGTGCTGGTGGCAGGACTCTTCGTCTTCGCCCTGATGTCGCTGATCGGGCTGTGGGGCGCAGATCCCCTGATGCTTGGCCTCGCCCGGATCGGCCAAGGTGCGGCAGCCTCGGCGTTTTCCCCGGCCTCGTCGGCGATGGTGGCGCGGCTCGCCGGCCGCAAGGCGGGCACCTATTTTGGCCGCTACGGTTCGTGGAAGAGCCTGGGCTATGTTGCCGGTCCCCTGATCGGTGCCGGCCTGATCTTCCTGGGCGGCTTCACCCTCCTCTTCGCAACGCTAGGCGTCCTCGCCGCGGCCATTGCCATGTGGGCAATGATTGCACTCCCCCGGCTGGAGCCTTTGCCCCGGCCGCGATATACACTGCTGGACCTTGCCCGGCAGGTCACGCATCGCAGCTTCCTGGTCCCGACCCTCGTTCTGGCCGCGGCCACGGGAGCCCTCGGAACAGCAATCGGCTTCCTCCCCGCACTCGCCACTCGGTATGGCCTGGATCCCGTAGCGGCCGTTGCTGCCGTAAGCCTACTGGCACTGACGTCCGCGGCCACCCAGCCGTGGATTGGCCGGCTGCGCGACCAGGGCCGGCTCCACGACGGTCCGGGGATGACCGCCGGATTGCTGCTGACCGCGGCCGGAATTGCCGTCGTCGCATTGTTTCCGGGCGCGGTGACCATCTTCGGCGCTGCAGCGGCCATCGGCGTGGGCATCGGCACCGCCACGCCGCTGGGTTTCGCCCATCTGGCCGGCACCACGCCCCCCGAGCGGATGGGCCGGACGATGGGATCGGCGGAGCTGGGCCGGGAATTGGGCGACGCCGGCGGTCCCCTCCTGGTCGGGGCAGTGGCAACCGCTTCCGCCCTGCCGCTGGGACTGGGAGTCCTCGCCGCTGCCGTCGCAGCCACCTCGGTGCTCGGCATCGGCAGCATCGGGCGTGGAACTCAGCCCGCGGACCCCGGCGCCGAAGGGTAGCCGGGCCTTCAGTCGACCGGCGCTGCGCCAAGATAGCGCGAGGGCATACCCCCTGGGGGTACTTGCCTTATACCCCTCAGGGGTATAAGTTGAAGACATGGACCCACGTGAAGACTCCGGCATCCCCGCCGAGGACGCCGACGCTGCTCCCCACCACGGCTACAGCTCGAACAAAGAGGCGTACCTGCGCCGGCTGAAGCGCATCGAAGGCCAGGTCCGCGGCATCGCCCGGATGGTGGATGAAGACAAATACTGCATCGACATCCTTACCCAGGTTGCCGCCGTCAATAAAGCCCTACACGCCGTGAGCCTCGGCCTCGTGGAAGAGCACATCGGCCATTGCGTCGTCGGTGCCGCCTCCGAGCCTGACCCGACGCTCCGCGCGGACGCCATCGACTTCAAGGTCAAGGAGGCAACCGATGCCATCGGGCGCCTGCTGCGGTAGCGGCAACACCACTCATCACACCATCGGAATGATCCAACCGGGTCAGTCCGGGACCGCCACAAACAAGGAGCAAACCATGAGCCCCGTATCCACCACCGTAAACGTGTCCGGCATGACCTGCGGACACTGCGTGTCCTCCGTCAGCGAAGAACTTGAAGCCCTGGAAGGCGTGGAAGCGGTCGACGTCGACCTGAACGCCGGCGGCATCTCCACCGTCACCATCACTTCCGAAAAGACGCTCTCCCGCTCCGAAATCGGGGAAGCCGTGGCTGAGGCCGGCTACCTCGTGGTGGCCAACGAAGCCTGACCCGCCCCCACCCCGCCAGGACACAGGACGACCGAGGAAACCCCGTGAGTAACGAGCAACTGCTGCATCAGCCGGGAAACCGGGTGGTTGAACTGGACATCGAAGGAATGACCTGTGCTTCCTGCGTCGCCCGGGTGGAGCGAAAGCTCGGAAAACTCGACGGCGTGGAGGCCTCGGTAAACCTGCCCCTGGAGTCGGCCCACGTCACGGTACCGGCCGGCATCACCGACGAGCAGATCACCGCCACCGTAGAAGCAGCAGGCTACAAGGCAAAAATCCGGCCCCCGAAGTACCCCGGCCCGGTAACCGAAAGGCCAGCCGAGCATGCAGAGCATGCCGCCGGTAGCGCCGCACCTGCTGACCACATGGCCCACGGCGCCGCCTCCACGCTGCGCCCGCGCCTCATCGTCGCAGCCATCCTCACCGTCCCCGTGTTCGCGATTTCGATGTTTCCGGCCTTCCAGTTCCCCGACTGGGGCTGGGTGGCGGGCATTCTTGCGTTGCCGGTGGTCACGTGGGCGGCCTGGCCGTTCCACCGTGCGGCGGCCGTCAACGCCCGGCACTTCGCCTCCACCATGGACACCCTGGTCTCCCTCGGCGTCATTGCGGCCTACCTTTTCTCGGCGTGGCAGTTGCTGGCCGATCCCCGCATGACCGAACACCCCGGCATGGAAATGAGCACCGGCGGCCTGTACTTCGAGGTGGCCGCGGTGGTCACCACCTTCCTGCTGCTGGGACGCTACCTGGAGGCCAACGCCAAACAGAAAGCCGGCGACGCACTCAAGGCACTCCTCAACCTCGGCGCCAAGGATGCCACGGTGCTGGCAGATGGCGAGGAAGTACGGATCCCGGCCGATCAGCTGGCGGTGGGCGACGTCATAGTGGTCCGGCCCGGTGAGAAGATCGCCACGGACGGCGTGGTGGTTGACGGCGCCTCGGCCGTGGACGCTTCCCTGGTAACGGGTGAGTCGGTGCCCGTCGAGGTGGGTCCGGACAGCCCCGTCACGGGTGCCACCATCAACACTTCAGGCCGGCTGCTGGTCCGCGCCACCCGCGTCGGGTCCGAAACCACGCTGGCCCAGATGGCACGGCTGGTCTCCCAGGCGCAGACCGGAAAGGCGCCCATCGCCCGCCTGGCGGACCGCATCAGCGCCGTGTTCGTTCCGATTGTCCTGGCCATTGCGGTCTTCACTTTTGCAGCCTGGCTTGTGATTGCCGGGCCGGAGGTCACCGACCGCGAACTCCGGGCGGCCTTCACCGCAGCCGTGGCGGTGCTGGTCATCGCCTGCCCCTGCGCACTGGGCCTCGCCACTCCGGTTGGCCTCCTCACCGGAACGGGCCGCGGCGCCCAGCTGGGGATCCTGATCAAGGGCCCGCAGGTGCTCGAAGATACGCGGACCGTGGACACGATCCTCCTGGACAAGACCGGCACTGTCACCACCGGGCGCCTCGCCGTTGACTCCGCCCTCGCCTTCGGCACGTCCAGCAGCGCGGAGGTGTTACGCCTGGCCGGTTCGGTGGAAGCCGCTTCCGAGCACCCCATCGCGCATGCCATCGCCGCCGCCGCACTCTCTGCAGAGCGCCGGAACAACGACGGCGGGCGGCTGCCCGCCGTCGAGCACTTCCGTTCCGCCCCGGGCGGCGGAGTCTCCGGACGTGTAGCCGGCCGACTGGTCCTTGCGGGACGGACCGGCTGGCTGCGGGAAAACGGTGTACCGATCACCACCGAACAGCAGGCTGCGCTCCGGACGGCGGAAGAGTCCGGTGCGACTGCCATCTGGGTTGCCGTGGACGGCGAGCCTGCCGGGATTGTCTCGCTGCGCGACACCATCAAGCCCGGCTCGGCTGCGGCTGTTTCGCGGCTCAAGCAACTGGGCCTCCGACCGGTCCTGCTGACCGGAGACAACCGCGAAGTGGCCGCACAGGTGGCCGCCGCCGTCGGCATTGCGCCGGCGGATGTCTTCGCCGGAGTGCTGCCTGACGGCAAGGTCGAGGCCGTACGGAAGCTGCAGGCCGGCGGGGCCACGGTTGCGATGGCCGGCGACGGCGTGAATGACGCAGCGGCCCTGGCCCAGGCCGATCTGGGCATCGCCATGGGCTCCGGCACGGATGTGGCCATCGAAGCGGCGGACCTGACGGTGATGGGCAACGACCTGGGGCAGGTGGCGCAGGCCATCGAGCTCTCCCGCCAGACGCTGGCCACCATCAAGACCAACCTGTTCTGGGCGTTCTTCTACAACGCCGTCGGCATCCCGGTGGCGGCGCTGGGGCTGCTGAATCCCATGATCGCCGGAGCTGCCATGGCCGCCAGCTCGGTGCTGGTGGTGGCCAATTCGTTGCGGCTTCGAGGCTTCGGCAGGCCGTCCCAGGCCGGGGTAGCAACAGCCAGGTAGCGGCAGGAAGCCTAAGCGGCGCCGTAGCGGACGGCCGCCCTGGCACGCGCCTTGGCGGCCTCCTCGTCCCGGTCCTTGGCCGGGGTGTGGGTCACCAGCGAATCGAGAAGGTGCTGGGTGGCGTGGGCGATCTCGTGCACAGCGCGGTTGAACGCTTCCTCATTTGCCTTGGACGGCTTGGTGCTGCCGCTGATCTTGCGCACGTACTGCAGCGCAGCGGCTTCCACCTCGGCCGACGTGGCATGGGGCTCGAAATTATGCAGGGTCCGGATATTGCGGCACATATTCCCATGCTAGGCTCTGGACCGCCAGGGATCGAGGCCCGAACCCTCTCAGGGAGCCGGACCGGCAGTCGTGCCCGAGGGAGAGGGCTGCATGGGGAGCGGTGCCCATCGACAGTGGATTGGGCCGCGGGATAGTTTCTAGGTAATGGATCTTCCGGATGAGCCGGGGGCCGCTGGGGATGCCGATCGGATCGGGTCCGTTGACTGAAGGAGAAAAGTAATGGCTATTTGGGGTGCAGACATTGTTCAGCTCAAGGCGCTGGGAACCAAGCTTCAGGCTGGTTCGTCCGAGATCGATAAGCAGAAGTCGCAGCTGAGCAAGGCTCTGGAGAGCACCGACTGGAAGGGTCCGGACGCTGACAAGTTCCGCAGCGAATGGTCCAGCCGTCACGTTTCGGACCTGGCCCGTGTGGCCCGGGCGCTGGAGGAAGCCGGCAAGCAGGCCAGCAAGAACGCAGCCCAGCAGGAAGAGGCTTCCCGCTAGGAACGCCTTACCGCCAGGGACTGATAACCGGATGCCCCGGACGCAGCAACGCGTCCGGGGCATCCGGCATTTCCACGGCAGTTCATTTCCGCCGGAGTTACTGCTTAGGGGACGGGACTGCTCAGGGGACGGGTTCGACGTCGTTCGCGTGGTCCAGCGGGGCGGGCAGCGCCCGCGGGCCCCGGAGTTCATCCACCCGCACCAGAACCACTCCGCCCACGATCAGCAACCCGCCAAGCAGCTGGACGGGACCGGGAAGTTCACCAAGAAGCAGCCACGCCCAGATGACGGCGAAGAGCACCTCGGTGAGCGACACGAACGATGCCACTTTTGAACCGAGGGCCCGCGCTGCCACGATGCCCGACACGTAGGCAAGGACCGTGGCCATGACGATCAGACCGCCCAGTGAAACCCACCACGGCGCCACCCACGGCCCCAGCTTGGTATCCGCCGTGCTGAATGCCATTGGCAGAAGTCCGGTGGCGGCGGCCAGCCACATCACCGAGGCACCCACCATCAGCCCGCCGGACGCCAGGACGATCGGCGGCAGCGTGTCGTTCTCCTTGGCCGTGATGAAGAAGTAGATCGCCAGGCAGACGGCTGCGGCGATCCCCCACAGGACACCGGCGAAGTCGATCTTGACCGCACCGGTCAGGTCCAGCACCAGGATGAGCCCGCCCAGCGAAAGCAGCGTCCCCGCAATGGTGAGCGGGCGGGGACGCCGGCGGCTCACCGCCCACAGCCAGAGGACAATGATCACGGGCGCCAGGTACTCCAGGAGCAGGGCCACGCCGACGGAAAGCCGTTCGACGGCGTTGAAGTAGAAAAGCTGGCAGGCCGCCACGCCGATGAGCCCGAACAGCACGATGGTCAGCCAGTTGTCCTTCAGCTGGTTCCAGCGCCCACGGAGGGCAGGGATGGCCGGGATGGCAAGGATGATGGCTGCACCGGTCAAACGTGCTGTGACTGCAGCGCCGGGCGTCCAGCCGGTTTCCAGCAGGGCTTTGGCAAACGATCCGGAGAGTCCGAAGACTGCCGAAGAGAACAGCGCGACGCCGAGCCCTGACGCCAGAAATCCGGCAGCGGGCCCCAAGGCGGCGCCCGGGCGCAGGGTGGCGCTTTTGCTTACGGCAGGCACGGCTGCCTCCTGTCAGGAGTAATGTGGGGTAATGGTCATGACACTACGCCCGGCCCCTGTAAGGAGTCAAGATGGTATTCGCCCCTGACACGGAAGTGGCCCTCCGCACCGTGGCTGCGCTCATCAACAGCGCGGCCAACGGCGAAGAACACCTCGCCACAATCGGGGACCTGGACCGCTTCCTGGCGGCTGAGGGCTTCTCCGGCGCGAGGACCCGGGACGCCGCTGAACTCGCCAGCGTCTACCGGCTGCGGAGCCAGCTCGCAGAGCTCTGGACCATGGACGAGGACTCCGCGGTGGAAACGGTCAACCGCCTACTCCGGGACGCCAATGCACTTCCGCAGCTGATGAAGCACGATGAATGGGACTGGCATCTGCACGCCACAACCCGGGAGGCGCCGCTGGCGGACAGGATGAGCACGGAGGCTGCCATGGCACTGGCGGACGTGATCCGCAGCAAGGAGATGGACCGGATGCTGGTGTGTGCGGCCGAGGATTGCGACGCCGTGGTGCTGGATCTCAGCCGGAACAGGTCCAAGCGGTATTGCGATACCGGGAACTGCGCCAACCGGGCTCACGTGGCTGCCTACCGCGCCCGGAAGGCCGCTTCATAGCGGGCCCGGGGAACTCCCGGGCTATCGGCCGGGGCCGCCAAAGTCAGCGGGGGCGCCGGCGGGCCCGGACGTTAGCGGGGGTCTCCGCCGGGCCGGGAATCCGGGGTACCGGAATCCGGGGAGTCGGGACGCGCGGAGTAGCCTCCGTGTCCGGAAGGCTTCCTGGAAGTCAGATTGACACCGGACCCCTTGCCCAAGTGCTCGGCGTTGTCCTTGTGGCTCATCGACAGCATCGCGGCAATAACCAGCGTCACGATGAAGGCAATCCCGGCTCCGGTGAAGGCGAGGTCAAAGCGGGGCGACCGGGCACTGCCGCCGGAGGCGAAGATCAGCACGGCGAAGAACGCCAGGACTCCCCAGAACGCCGAGAACATCAGGGGTCCCTTGACCGAGGTCCGCATATTGCGCGGTTCTCCTGGTTTCTGGTGTGCCAAGGTGGTTCCTCCCGTGCGGCACGGCCTGCGCCACGCCGCTTAATTCAGCGCATGTTCTACAGGAAGTAGAACCCTTCCCTACTAGTTTACGGCCTCGTTGGAAACGGACCGCGCATCGTGCCGGAGGGTCAGCGCCGCCAGAATCCAGAGGACACCGGAGATGATCGCTCCTCCGCCGGCCACGCCCAGCAGGGCGTGTGCGCCGAGGCCGATGAAGAACGGCAGGGCAACAGCCGTGCCTAGGCCGATGACGCCGGATGCTAGCCAGTCACGGGACAGGACGCTCCGGCCGCGGTGCAGGATTCCGAGGTAAAGCTCCGCCGCCGCCAGCAGCCCCAGGCCCAAGGCGGCCACGACGCCGAACACAAGCTCGCTGCCCAGGAGCGCGACGGCCACGCCGGCCCCGGTCATGGCGGCACCGCCGGCGGCCAGGACCTTGCCGGCCGGTTGGTGGGCCGCAAGGCCGAATTTATCAATTCCGCGGATCACCGTCACGCCGGTGGCAAGCAGGTAGAGGCCGCCCGCCCAGCCCATTTCGGAGGCCGACGGCGACGCCCAGAATACGGTGACTGCCCCGAAGGCGAGGGCCACCACGGCCCTGGTGAGCACCGGCTTCCACAGGTCCGCGGCGGGAGCAGTGGGTGCGGCAGGATCGGCAGGAGATGCGGGAAGGGTCACGCGTCCAGTTTAGTGCGCAGCGGATTCGACGCGAACCGGGCCTAGGAGGAGCCGAGCACCATCCACTTGTCGGTCTTCGCACGGAGGCCCAGCGTCACGGCGCGGGCCACCATGTAACCGAGCGCGAAGGCGGCCCAGAGCCACGCAAGCCCCGTGGCGCCGTCGTCACCCCAGAGCCGGATTGCCGCCAGCAGCGGCAGGTACACCGCAAGATTAACGACGCCGGCAATCGCCAGGTACTTCGCGTCGCCCGCCCCGATGAGGACGCCGTCCAGGACGAAAACGTAGCCGGCAAGCGGCTGCCCCGCGGCGAGCACCCACAGAGCGAGCGTCAGCGCGGACTGGACCCCGGCGTCGGAGGTGAACAGGGCACCCGTCCACGGGGCTGCCACGGCCAGCAGCGCTCCGGTGACCGCACCGAATCCGGTGCCCCAGCGAATCATGGTCCTGGTCAGAGCGCGCGCCTTGGCGGGATTGGCTGCTCCCAGCTCCTTGCCGATCAGGGCCTGGGCGGCAATGGCCAGTGCATCCAGGGCGAAGGCCAGTAACGTGAAGATGGTCATGGCAAGCTGATGGGCGGCCAGGTTCACCGAGCCCTGGGCGGTCACCACCAGCACGGTTGCAAGAATCGAAATGCGCAGGCTCAGGGTGCGGAGCATCAGCCAGGACCCCACCCTTGTCATGGCCCGCACGCCGCGCCAGTCCGGACGCAGCGGGACGCCGTGGGTCCGCGCACTGCGCTGGACAATCACCAGATACACCAGCGCCATTGCCCACTGGGCGATGCTGGTGCCCACGGCGGACCCGGTGACCGACCAGTTCAAGCCGTAAACCAGGGCCAGGTTGAGGAGGATGTTCAGGGTGAAACCGGCCGAAGCGACCGCCAGCGGCGTGCGCGTGTCCTGCAGGCCGCGCAGGACACCCGTGCCCGCAAAGATCAGCAGCATGGCCACGAGTCCGGGCATGGACCAGCGGAGATAGTCGACGGCGAACTGGCGGACTTCGCCCTCCGCACCCATCAGGTCCACGAGCAGCTCTGCCCCCGCAAACCCTGCCACGGCCAGCACGAGTCCCAGGACCAGCGCCAGCCAGACGCCGTCCCGGCCGGCCGCAAGGGCTTTGGGGAGCCTGCCCTCGCCCATGGCCCGGGCGACTGCCGGCGTCGTGGAGTAGGCCAGGAAGACCATGAGCCCGACCGCCGTGTGGAGCACGGCAGACGCCAGTCCCACTCCCGCCAGCTGTGCCACGCCGAGGTGGCCAACGATTGCGGAGTCGGCCAGCAGGAAGAGCGGTTCGGTGATGAGGGCGCCGAAGGCCGGGACGGCGAGGCGGAGGATTTCCCGGGTGTTCCGGCCGGCAGGAACCACCGCGGCGGTGGTGGATGAATCAGGCACGGATTCAGCCTAGCGGGAGAGACCTGTCACATGCCGTCGCATTTAGTTGACTCTTCAACCAATCCCTGGCAGGGTTAATGATTGAAGAATCAACGGTGCGCTCATGAGGGGCGTCCTGCAATGTCCCACCGAACCCTGAAATGGCGAAACTTCCATGAACCAGTCCACACTGACCACCACGGCACTCACTATCCTCCGCGTCATCGCCGGATTCCTCTTCGCCGCCCATGGCTGGCAGAAATTCAACGAGTGGACCATCGCCGGCACCCAGGCCTCGTTCGCCAAGATGGGCGTGCCGGCTGCCGAACTGGCGGCCCCGGCCGTAGCCACCCTGGAGCTGCTGGGTGGCATTGCCCTGATCCTCGGTGTGCTGACGCGCGTTTTTGCCGCACTCCTCGCGCTGGACATGCTCGGCGCACTGGTCCTGGTGCACGCCTCCGCCGGCGTTTTCGCTGCCACGGGCGGCTATGAGCTCGTGCTGCTGCTGGCAGCAGGCGCCCTGGCGATTGCCCTGACCGGCGCCGGCAAGGTGGCAGTGGACCGGGCACTGTTCGGCCGCAGCAATTCGAAGCTCAGCGTCCTCGCCTAAGCAGTACGCCGACGAAACGAAATTCTGAACGGACGCCGTCCCTCCCGCATATGGCGGGCGGGGCGGCGTTTGTGTCTTTGCAGGCGGCCGGCAGGCCCCGCCGTCAGTAAACTCTCAGCATGAGCGAGACTGCCGCCAATTCAGTGACCCTCCGCTTCCTTGCGGCCCCCACGGACGTCGGCCACAGCGGCTCCGTCGACGCAGGAACTGTGCTGGAGTGGGTGGACAAGGCGGCCTACGCCGCGGCAGTCGGCTGGGCCAAGTCGTACTGCGTCACGGCCTATGTGGGCAACATCCACTTCGCGGATCCCGTGAACAGCGGCGACATGGTGGAAGTCACTGCCACGATCGTCTACACCGGACGGTCCTCCATGCACATCCGCACCGTCGTGTCCTCGGGTGACCCGAAGGGGGGTCCCGCCACCATGCGCAGCCAGTGCATGGTGATTTTCGTGGCCGTGGGGCCGGACGGGAAGCCGGTCCCCGTCCCGCAGTTCGAGCCCTCCACGCCGGAGGAAATTGAACAGCGCGACCACGCCCTGGCACGGATCAAGGTCCGCGAGGACATCGTCCGGGCGATGAACGCTCAGGAATATACCGACGCCGGAACGGCCGAACGGGTTGTGCTTCGGTTCATGGCGGCCCCCACGGATGTGAACTGGGGCGGCAAGGTGCACGGCGGCATCGTCATGAAATGGATTGACGAGGCCGCCTACGTCTGCGCTTCCCGCTACTGCGGCAAGGATACCGTGGCCGTGTTTTCCGGCGGCGTGCGGTTCTACCGGCCGTTGCTGATCGGCCACGTGGTGGAAGTGGAAGCGCGCCTCGTATACACCGGCACCAAGGGGATGCACATCGCCGTGCACGTCCGGTCGGGGGATCCCAAAGGCCGGGAAATGAACCTCACCACGTACTGTCTGACCGTAATGGTGGCCCGCGACGCGGCCGGGAACTCCGTGCCGATCCCGTCGTGGGTTCCGGTCTCGGACGAGGACAAGCGCCTTCACGCCCACGCCCGGGAACTGCTGGAGATCCGGGGACGCGCGCCGGGAAACCGGCTGCCCAACCACCTGCTCGCCGGCGGCGGGGCCCAGCAGGGCTAGCAGCCCCGCGGCTAGAAGCCGCCGCCTCCGGCGTCGGCCGCCATGTTGGCGAACCGGGAGTAGTGGCCCTGGAACGCCACCACGATGTCCTTGGTAGGGCCGTTACGGTGCTTCGCGATGAGGATGTCCGCCTCGCCGGCACGCGGCGACTCCTTGTCGTAGACGTCCTCTCGGTGAAGCAGGATCACCATGTCGGCATCCTGCTCGATTGAGCCGGATTCGCGGAGGTCCGACACCATCGGCCGCTTGTCCTGGCGCTGTTCGGACCCGCGGTTCAGCTGCGACAGAGCGATCACGGGCACCTGGAGCTCCTTGGCCAGCAGCTTCAGGGCACGGGAGAACTCGGAGACTTCCTGCTGGCGGGACTCCACCTTCTTGCCCGAGCTCATCAGCTGCAGGTAGTCCAGGATGACCAGCTTGAGGTCGTGCTGCTGCTTGAGGCGGCGGCACTTGGCCCGGATTTCCATCAGCGACATGTTGGGGCTGTCATCAATGAACAGCGGAGCGTCGTTCATCCGGCCCATGGTGGTGGCGATCTTGGACCATTGCTCGTCCTTGATGGTGCCCTTGCGGAGGTCCTGGAGACCGATGGTGGCCTCTGCGGACAGGAGGCGCATGGCGATCTCGTTCCGGCCCATTTCCAGCGAGAACATCACCGTTGCGAGGTTGTTCTTAATGGCAGCCGAACGGGCAAAGTCCAGGGCGAACGTCGACTTACCGACCGCGGGGCGTGCGGCGATGACGATCATCTGACCGGGGTGCAGGCCGTGCGTAAGCTCGTCGAGTTCATAGAAGCCGGTGGGGACGCCGACCATGCCTTCGCCGCGGTGTCCGGAGGCCTCGATTTCGTCCACGGTCGATTCCATGACGTCCTTAAGGACCACGTAGTCCTCCGCCGTGCGCCGTTCAGCCACGGCGTAGACCTCGGCCTGCGCCTGGTTGACGAGGTCTTCCACTTCGCCGTCCGAGCCATAGCCCAGCTGGACGATCTTCGTTCCCGCGTTGACCAGGCGGCGGAGGACGGCACGCTCGGCGACGATTTCCGCGTAGTACCCCGCATTGGCCGCCGTGGGGACGGTCTGGATGAGCTCGTGCAGGTAGGCAGGGCCGCCGATCCTGTTGATCTCGCCGCGCTTGGTCAGCTCGTCTGAGACCGTCACGGCATCGGCAGGCTCACCCCGGCCGTAGAGATCGATCACGGCTTCGTAGATCGTCTCGTGGGCGGGACGGTAGAAGTCCTGGCCCCGCAGGATCTCGACAACATCGGCAATCGCGTCCTTGGACAGCATCATGCCGCCAAGAACTGATTGCTCAGCGGGGATGTCCTGGGGCGGCTTGCGGCTGCCTTCGGAACTCCGGGTGCCCTCGATTGGGTCCAGGTGCGTAACTGACAAAGCTGCCGTCCTCCATTGTGTACCGCGGCGGGCTTGCGTTGCCGTCGGTGCTGTAGCTATCTGCCTTTGGGTTGCCCTGCGCATTGGAAACCCCGCTGCGCGGCAGGTCAAGTACTACCGCCCGGCACTGACAGTCTTTCTGCAGGGTCCCGCCCCCAGTCATCCAGGCCACGAATCCGGTTATCCCCAGTTTGTGCAAGTTATCCACAATTGGGCGCCCGGGGTGGCCGGGAGTTGCGCTGCAGTAAGGCTGTGCGTGCGGGAAAATCGCGTACTAATGCCCCGAAAACAGGTACTCCGCTACGTTAGTACCGCTTCCCTCAGCCACCAAGCCCGGATACATGCACACCTGTGGATAAGTTGTGGACTAATGCCCCATGCTTGTGCACAGCCTGTGTGGATGCCTGTGGAAAGTAAAAAAGTTTCGGCTCCAACAGGCCGCTGACCTGCGGAAACACTTGAAACCGCTTGTGGATTAAAGATTCTTTTAAGGAACGTTCATCCACAGCTTGCAGGTTCAGGCTGGGGATACTGGCGAGTAAATCGGTCCGGAGTGACGGAGAATATACCGCCTGTGTGATTGAAGTCGCAGGGATCCCCGGGAATTGACGCTTTCGGCCCCGGCCTGTATGTGCGATTCAGAATATGCTGTGGATAACAGCGAACTGGCATAAGCTCTATTCATGGGCGATGTATTAATGGATATGGTGCCGGCCCTCATCTTGGTGGCATTGATCTGGGCCGTTTCAACGGCCCTCAAACCGCGGGACACCGGGATCTCGGACGCCGAGCGCTACCAACTGGAACTGGCCATCCGCGCCCAGGCCCATTACGCCTCCCAGGTCAAGGCTGCCACCGCCGCCCGGGCACGGGTTGAGGCAGCCACCCGGCCAAGCCAGAACGAACAGCAGCACTCGCAGCAGGCTGACCACGCGCGGGATGCCTTGCGAGCCCGGGCCATCTCCGGCCCGGGCGTAGGCATGCACGGATACCAGGCGCAGGTCCTCCCGGGCGGCCAGTTGAACCCGCAGTTCGCCTTGCAGTTGCAGTCCATGGCCCGCAGCGGGCAGAAACTCCAAGCCATCAAGATGCTGCGGCAGGCGACGCATTCAGATCTTTTGACCGCCAAGAATTACGTAGATCGGCTGTAGCAATGGAACCGCTAGCGATCCCCGTCCTGATCCTGCTCCTCGTGGGAGCCGGCGTCCTACTGGTGGTCCGCGCCGTCGGCCGCCGCACCGCGGCAGCCAAGGCGGGCAAAGAGGTACCTCCGCATGACCCGGTGGACCTGGCCCGCGCCGCGGCCGCCAAGCTCACCGAGGAGCAGCACCGGCGCCTGTACACGCTGATCGCCCAGGGACAGGCCATGGCCGCCATCAAGCTCTACTACGAAGCCTCAGGCGAGGGCCTGCGGGCCTCGCGCGACGCCGTCGGCGCCCTGGCGGCGCACCCGCAGCCGTTCCGGTCCGCGGCCGCTGAGCCCGCGGGGCAGGACGACGACGACGATACCCCCCAGCGCTTCCCGTACCGCTACCGCGCCATTGCCAGCAAGGGCGATGTCACCCGCGAAGTCAGCAGCAACATGTTGAACGACGAAATCTACGGCCGGATCCGTACCCTGGCCAAGAGCGGCGACACCGAAGCGGCGGCAATGGCCCTGACACGCCACTCAGACATCTCGATGAAGCAGGCCCGGGAGTTCATAGCACTGCTGGACGACTGAGCAGCGTTCGACGCAGCCGGGCAATTCTTCTCAGAAGTCGAAGAGCTCACCGAGCCAGCCTTCCTTCTTCTTTCGCCGGCGATCGTCATAGCGGGGCTGATCGTAGCGCGGCCGGTCCCGGCGGTCGTCATAGCGGCGCTCATCCGGTCGCCTGGTATCCCGGCGCGACTCCAGGTTGGTGTACAGCGGAGGCGGGACGGGCCCGGGCAGCGGCGCAGCCGGCGCCGCGGGAGCAGCCGGGGCGGGCGGCGTTAGCTCAGCCGCCCGGTCGATGATCTTGTCCAGCTCGCCGCGGTCAAGCCACACGCCCCGGCACTGCGGACAATAATCGATCTCCACTCCGCTGCGTTCGCTCATTACCAGGTCAACTGAATCCACAGGGCATTTCATGTCCGGCACAACGAGCGAACCTCCGGAATAGTTCGGCGCCCTTCCGGCTCCTCCTACCGGCCGTTCGAAATCCCGGCCAGAAGCTGTTCAAACGGCAGGGACTCGGCGGCAGCCGTTTTCTGCCGCCGCGGCGCACCCGTTACCAGCAGAGCGAACTCCTCGGCAGCCCGGTCGATGCGCACCGAAAGGGGCGACCCGCCGTCGTCGCTGTTGCCCCAGTCCTGCGGACCGGCAAACACGCCGGTGGCCGCGGTGCGGGTCCGGAGGTAGCTGAACAGGGGGCGCATCGCGTAGTCCAGCACCATCTGGTGGCGGTCGGTGCCGCCGGTCGCCCCGAGCAGCACGGCCTTGCCCTCCAGCGACTTCGGGTCCAGAACGTCGAAGAACGACTTGAAGAGGCCGCTGTAGGAAGCGCTGAACACCGGAGAGACGGCGATGATGCCGTCCGCTTCCTCCACACCCGCAATCACCTCAGCGAGCCGCGGCGCCGCATAGCCGGTGACAAAATTGTTGGCGATGTCCACCGCGAGGTCCCGGAGTTCCACCACGTCGACGCTCGCTGCAAATCCCGCGGCGGCCAGCCTGCGTTCGGCCGCTGCGGCGAGCTGATCGGCCAGCAGCCTGCTCGACGACGGGACGCCTAATCCGGCGGTAAGAACGGTTATGCGGCGGGTTTCCACGGTTTGCTCCTGAGGGTCAGCGGTTAATCCATAGTACATGCGTTTGCATCTACTCACTAAACCTGTCCGCTTCTGCCTTTATTCCGGCCGGACTTCCGGGCGCCCGCACCCACCTCCGCGTAGACCTGCTGACAAGCGAAGCGTCCTCTGCCAGACTGCCGTCATGGCGGAAAACAAGACCCGGGCGACGGACGCCTCCGTGCAGGACTTCCTTGACGGCGTGGAGAACCCTGCACGCCAGCGCGACGGCTTGAGGCTCCTGGCCCTGATGAAGGAAAACACCGGGGAAGAGCCGGTCATGTGGGGTCCCGGCATTGTGGGTTTCGGAAGTTACCACTACCGCTACGAGAGCGGCCGCGAAGGGGACACCGTGGCAGTGGGGTTCTCGCCGCGGAAGGGGAGCCTGTCACTCTACGGGCTCACCTACGCGCCGGAGGCAGCTGAACTGTTGCCGCACCTGGGCAAACACAAGGTGGGCGCAGGATGCCTCTACATCAACAAGCTGGAGGACGTGGATGAAGCGGTCCTGGCCGAGCTCATCCGGGCGGGCCACCGGCACTCCACCACCGTGATGCACCAGGACTAGCCCGGCTGACAGGCCCGGCACCACGGAACCCGGGCATTAAGAACAAAGGCCCCCGCAGTCGGTTCCACGAGGAATCCGAAAGCGGGAGCCTTCAGCAGTTCAGGTCTGCGTAGCACTCCGGCACAGGGCCGGAGGGATTACTTTCCTGCGACTACGTCGAGTTCGATCACAGCAGCAACGTCGTCGTGCAGACGGACGTTGGCCTGGTAGGAACCAACCGACTTGATGTGTGCCGGCAGTTCAACCTTGCGCTTGTCGATGCGGCCAAGGCCAGCAGCCTCAACAGCGTCGGCCACGTCGCCCTGCTTGACGGTGCCGAACAGGCGTCCGGTCTCGCCAGCCTTGACAACGAGCTTGACCGGCTTGGCGGAGAGTGCAGCCGCCTGCTTCTGAGCGTCTTCCAGGGAAGCGTGCTCGCGGGCAACGCGGGCAGCCTTGATGGACTCAACCTGCTTCTCGCCACCCTTGGACCAGGTCAGAGCGAAGCCGCGGGGCAGCAGGAAGTTACGTGCGTAACCGTCCTTGACCTCGACAACATCGCCAGCAGCACCGAGACCGGTTACTTCGTGGGTCAGAATGAGCTTTGCCATGTTAGTTAATCCCTTCCTTAGCCGCGGCCAGCGCCGGAGTAAGGCAGCAGAGCAACTTCGCGGGCGTTCTTAATTGCCTGGGCGATCTTGCGCTGTTCCTGCACCGTGACGCCAGTGACGCGACGGGCGCGGATCTTTCCGCGGTCGGAGATGAACTTGCGCAGCAATGCTACGTCCTTGTAGTCGATGACAGTGATGTCAGCGGCCTTCAAGGGGTTGGACTTTGGTTTGGGCTTACGGAGTTCAGCCTTAGCCATCGTGGAGCTCCTATTCTATGGAGCCCGTGGATATTGATCCACGGGATGGTGGTGGTCCGACGGCGGCACTCACCCGGGAGCCGTGAGGCATCCCGGCGGGTTCCGGCGCCGGACCTTAATTATTGGTTAGAAGGGAGGTTCGGAGTCCGGGCCGTTGCCCCAGCCGCCGCCCGCGTTGCTGACCCCGGGCGTCGCCCAAGGGTCATCCTGCGCTGCGGGCTGGTTGCTGCCCCAGCCTCCTCCGGTGTTGCCGCCCTGGTTTCCACCCTGGCCGCCACCGAATCCACCGCCGCTGTTGCCTCCGCCGAAGCCGCCCTGGCCACCCTGACCGCCGGAGCGCTGGGTGCGGTTGACCTTGGCATTGGCGTATCGCAGGCTCGGGCCGATTTCATCGACTTCGAGCTCGATAACGGTGCGCTTTTCGCCTTCTTTGGTTTCGTAGGAACGGCTCTTCAAACGGCCGGAAACGATAACCCGCATACCCTTCGTGAGGGATTCGGCGACGTTTTCGGCTGCTTCACGCCACACGGACGCGCGGAGGAACAGGGTTTCCCCGTCCTTCCACTCGT
Organism: Arthrobacter sp. ISL-72; assembly: GCF_018613755.1. GTDB lineage: Bacteria > Actinomycetota > Actinomycetes > Actinomycetales > Micrococcaceae > Arthrobacter. The sequence continues at coordinate 106,711 of NZ_JAGGPP010000027.1, read as the reverse complement.
TCGACTGGCGATCGAAGGTGCGGGGCGTAGAAGCGATGGTGAAATTCGCTACTGCCGAACCTGACGGTGTGAACCTCAGCTCGGGGTCATTGGTGAGATTACCGATGACCGTAATAGTGGTTTCGCCTGCCATCTACTGCCTCCTTGTTCGTTCCTGCGGGGTAAAGATTGAATGGACGGTGCCGAAATTACTCAGCAACGACCTTCTGCTCTTCGGGGCGGGTGATCTTGGTGCGCATGATGGTCTCGTTGAGACTCAGCTGGCGGTCAAGTTCCTTGGCGGTTTCCGGCTTGGCGGTGAAGTTCACCACGGCGTAGATACCTTCAGACTTCTTCTTGATTTCGTAAGCCAGTCGGCGACGGCCCCAGATGTCAACCTTTTCGATGGTTCCACCATCGTTGGTGATGACGTTCAGGAACTTCTGAAGCGACGGCTCAACGGTACGCTCTTCGACCTCGGGGTCGATGATTACCATCAATTCGTAAGGACGCATATGTGAACCCACCTCCTTTGGGCTAAGCGGTTACGGCATTTCCGTAACAGGAGGTTCATTTGCGGTGCCGTGCCCATCCGGTCCCCCAAAACGGAGGCAGGACGCAGCACAGACTTCACAATCCTAGTGCATTTGGACCGGTTTCGGCGATTCGTGACTCCGTCAGGCTAGTCAGGTCACGTGCCCCGCGGAATCTTGCCTGGGCGGTATGTGGAAACGGGCGGTATGTGGAAAACGGCCGGGAAGGGTTCCCCCGGTTTGTTTGGCTAGAGTATCGACACATGGACACCAACCCTCCGCACACCACGGTCAAGCGAAGCCGGCTGCGGTTCTTCGCCATGGTTGCGGCGGGCCTGGCGGCCGCGGCGGCAACAGGCCTGTCCGGACATTGGGTGCAGGCGCCGGCTGTCGGCTGGGCCAGCGCCGCAGTGGTCTACGTTGCCTGGGTGTGGCTGGTGGTGGGGCGCCTCGACCCCGCCGGGACGCGCGCCCACGCCACCGCGGAGGACCCTTCCCGCAGCGCCACCGACCTGCTGATCCTGGTGGCCAACGTCTCAAGCCTCGCTGCTGTCGCCGCCGTCGTGGTGGACTCCCACCAGACGGACGGCGGATCGCAACTGGGAGGCGGGTTCCTGGCCGTCGCCTGCGTCGCGGTGTCATGGATCCTGGTGCAGACACTGTTCACCCTGCGCTACGCCGAGCTGTACTACAGTCCCGCAAAGCGGGGCGGGTCAGACGCGGGCGGCATTGATTTCAACCAGGAGCGCCCGCCCCAGTACACGGATTTCGCCTATTTGGCGACGAGCCTGGGCATGACCTACCAAGTGTCCGACACCAATCTGCAGAACCACGTCATCAGGGCCGAAGCGCTAAAACACAGCCTGCTTTCCTATCTCTTCGGCACAGTGATCCTTGCCACCACCATCAACCTGGTGGTCGGACTCGCCTAACGGCTATGCCGCGGTTCGGAAGAACAGTTCCGAGACCCGGGCCAGCCGGTGCGGGTCCTCCACCCCGCAGAGCTCGCGTGCGGAGTGCATGGACAGCAGCGGCACTCCCACGTCCACGGTCCGGATGCCCAGCCGTGTCGCCGTCAAGGGTCCGATGGTGGACCCGCAGGGCATCACGTTGTTGGATACGAACTCCTGGTAGGGGATGCCTGCCTCTCCGCACAGCCGTGCCCAGAAAGCGGCACCCGGCGCATCGGTTGCATACCTCTGGTTGGCGTTGATTTTGAGCAGCGGTCCGCCGTTGAGCACGGGGCGGTTGACGGGATCATGGCGCTCGGCGTAATTCGGATGCACCGCATGTCCGGCGTCAGCAGAAACACAGAACGACGCCGCCAGCGCCTGCCGCCGCTGGCTGACGGACGCGCCCAGGCCGTCCGAGATCCGAACCAGGACGTCTTCAAGAAACGGCCCGCAGGCGCCGGACCGCGAGTTGGAGCCGATCTCCTCGTGGTCGAACGCCGCGAGCACGGCAATCGGCCCGCCATCCACCGGCGTTCCGGCGTGTGCGATCAGCGCCGCCAGGCCCGCGTGGGTTGCCGAAAGGTTGTCCAGCCTGGCGGAGGCGAAGAACTCTCCCTTGGCCCCGAAAACCGCCGCCGGCTGCGTGTCTGCCACTACGACGTCGTACCCGCCGATCTGTGCCGGGTCCACCGGCGCCGAGCCGGGATCGGGTGCGGTGGCCCGTGCCGCCAGCAGCGCGAGGAGGTCTTCGCCGGCGGGGTCGCCGAGGCCGAACACGGGGTTCATGTGCTGCTGCTTGTCCAGCACCAGGCCGTCGTTGACCGCCCGGTCCAGGTGGATGGCGAGTTGCGAGAAGCGAAGCAGGGGGCCGGTGGCGGTCAGGCGCTGTGTGCCGTCCAGCATTACCAGCCGCCCGGCCAGCTGCAGTTCCCGGTCCAGCCAGGAGTTCAACAGCGGTCCGCCGTAGACCTCCACGCCTGCCTGCAGCCAGCCGAACTTTCCCGTGGTGGGTTTGGGCTTGAGCTTGAAAGACGGCGAATCGGTGTGCGTCCCCAGGATGTTGAAGCCGGTGGTGGGACCGGCGCCCGCCGGGGTCACCCAGGCGATCAGGGCACCGTCGCGGAGCACATAGAACCGTCCTGCAGCACCACTCTCCGTGCCGCTGTCCGTGCCGCCGTCCGTGCCGCCTGGTTCGGTGGGGCCGCCGGAACCGGCCGGCCAGGCCTGAAGCTCATCCAGGCCGGTGAATCCCGACTCGTCCAGCCGCCTCGCAGCTTCCTGCACGGCATGGAAGCTCGACGGCGACGCGCTGACATAGGCGCCAAGGTCCTGGATGTGGTCTGCGGCAGTGGCACTGGAAGGCATGGCTCCGAGTCTACGGTGCCGCACCATCCGGGATGCTGTACCCCGCCGTCCGCCGAAGGAGGTCGCTAAACGGTGACGTTGAGTCCCGCCGTGTAGCCGCCCGCAGCAGAACCGGACATCGTGGCCAACTGGTGGATCCCGCCGTCGTCACCAAAGACGTTGTCCGAGGTGAGTGTGGTGTTGGGGAAGTTCCGTTTGCTGGTTTCATAGCCCGCCGTCGCGTAGACCTCGTTGCAGGCTGCCTCAGTCAGGGCGATCTGGGAAACGGCCAGCACCTGGCCCGCCGCGGTGGCATTGCTCATGGATTCGAAAACTTCGAAGTGGATGTGCGGCCAGCGGCCGTTGTACGCCCCGGGAAAGATGGTGCTGAACGAGAGCTGCCCGTTTTCGTCCGCTTCCTGGACTCCCCGGAGGTAGTTCTCGCGTTCAAGCCCGGAGTCGTACATGGAGTACTTGCCGTCGCGGTCGCAGTGCCAGGCATAGACGGCGGCTCCCGCCAGCGGTTTGCAGCCGTTGGAGTTGTCCAGCAGGGTCAGGGAGACGGTCAAGGGGACCCCTTCGGCCTTGATCCCGGACGTCCCGAAGCTGGCCGTGATGTCCTGCCGGATCACGCCGGAAGCTTCCAGGACGTTGGGACCGTTCGACCCGTCGCCCGGATACGGTCCGGCAGTTTCCTGCGGAACTTCGACGCCGCATTCAGCGATGGCCCGGGTGAGCGTCGGGGACGCCGACGGTCTCGCCGAAACAGACGCGCCCGGGGCCGCCGTTGTTGCCGAACTGCCGGCGGAGGCCGGCGCCGTGCCGCCCGTGGCTCCGGAGGTGGACCCGCCCGGCGTGCATGCCGCGAGGGCCGCCGCTGCGGTGCCGGCACCGAAAAACAGGCCCAGGGAACGCCTGCTCATCAGGGTGGAGAGGTCGAATTCCAGGCCGCGGTCGTGGTTGGGGTGGGGTTCATGGGGAGGCTGCGGTGAAGTGCTCATGGAGCCATGAAACTCCGGGGGCCTATGCGGCGCATAGACCTTTCCTGTGAGCACGCTGTGCGGCTACGGCAGGGGCGACAGCGCTGCCCGCAGCCGGCGCATTTGCCGCTTGGCGGGTGCCCGGGGCTTGACGAAGCGCCTGGCCTTCGCGGACGCCCTGGCTTTCACGGACTCCCTGGGCGAGGTTGCTGATCAGGCCGGTGCCGGCACATTCACGCATGGCCGCTATACCGGCAGCAGCTGCCTTGGTGTCCGGAAACGACCGTGAAACGGCCAGCACAGTGCCGTCCGGTCCGATCATCCTGAACCGGACCTCGGATGCCTCGTCAATGTAAAGTTCGAATTGTCCCGCCATGTTTTCCTTCGCTGGGGTGATCGGCTTGAGGTGACCGGAGAGGTTCCCCACAATGATGCCCGCCAGCCCCGGGCGGCGTTAGGGACGAAAGTCCCTTAAACGGACCAATTCTGAATTATGCCCACACCCCTGCTTCAGCTGAGTGCCCAGCTCATCCAGGGACTTTGGTCCCTAGTCCCCGTCTCCGGATGGGTGTCTACTGGTCTATGGTCAGGGTTGCCCGCGGATGGCCCCTGCCACGCGCCAATGGCGCGTCGCCACAAGAACTACCCAGGGGAGAAAAGCTATGTCCGGTGCGTTGAAATGGTCCCCCTTCGAACCGGCCAGGTGGCCGTCCGCACAGGACGGGTCCGGAAGGACCACCCCGGAGTTCGTTGGCGGCGTCGGGCGGACCTTCAGCGCCGCGGATGAACCGGCCAACCTCCGTACCGAGGAGGTCACCGTAGACGAGTACGTCGATCAGGAGACGCTCGTGGTCCGGGCCGAGCTGCCCGGAGCGGACCCGGACGGCGACATCCAGGTAGCCGTGGCCGGAAGCGTGCCGCAGATCCGGGCAGGGCTTGCAGAATCCCATGACCATCCCGACAGTGCACGCTTGCGTTCCGGCTTGCGGTACCGTCCCTTCACCCGCAACCTGCCAGTGCCGGCGGGGGTCACGGAAACGGACATCAAGGTGTCCTTCCGGGAGGGCGTCCTGGAAGTCAGGACCCCGCTTCCCGGTGCGCCGGGAACGGATGCCGCGGAGAAGCGGCTCCCCATCAGCCGGGATTAACTTCAGCGCATCACCATCCAGCCGGGGCAACCGGGAAGAAGCAACAGAATAATGGAACGGGTCCGTCAATGGAACTGAAATCGCAGTGGCACCGCCTTGATCCCGCCACCCGCCGGTGGCTCATCAACAATCCAGGCTGTGTGGTGTTGCCCAGGACGATCGCAAGCGTTGTTGAACGGGTGGCGGATGAGCCGGTGGTCCGCGACCAGCACGGCGGAATCCAGCTTAGCGCCGAGGACGTCAGGTTCATCCGGACCAGGATTTCCGCGACGTCCGACGCGGAGCCCGGAAACCAGAAGTCCGGCCACCTGGATTAGGTGACCGGACTCCCGGTTCCGCCGGTGGCTCCCGGCTGGACTAACGCTTGGACAATCAGGCTAACGCCTGGATATCACGACGCCGTGCCTGCGTGCGCGCCGGATTGTTCTGTCCGCGTGTCGGTATCGTTTGCCCGTGTTTCGGTTCCGGCCGGGGCCTCCGCTTCGGACGCAGGGATGCCCTTGCGGTAACGCCAGACACCGAGGCCCACCACCACGGCGGCCAGCGCCAGCGAAAGCAGCAGCGACTCGCGTGTGGATTCCACAATCACCATGCCGATCAGCAGTGCAACGATACTGGCGATGGCCACCCAGGTCAGGTACGGGAAGAGCCACATCTTGAGGGCAAGGTCCTGGGCGGCTGCACCCATCCGCCGCCGGAGGACCAGCTGCGAGGAGGCGATGACCAGCCAGACGAACAGCGCAATCGCACCCGAAGTGTTGACAAGGAACAGGAACACCGTGTCCGGTGCAACGTAGTTCAGGCCCACGGTGATGAAACCCACCACGGTCGAGGCCAGCACGGCAGCGGCCGGAACGCCCCTCTTGGAAATCCTCGTCCACGCCCGGGGTGCATCGCCGCGGCTGGAGAGCGAGAAAAGCATGCGGCTGGCTGTGTAGAGGCCCGAGTTCAGGCAGGACAGCACCGAGGTCAGCACCACGACATCCATGATGGTTCCGGCGCCGGGGATGCCGAACAGTTCGATCACCGCGACGTACGGGCTCTTGGCCACGGACGCGGAGTTCCACGGCAGCAGCGTGACCACGATGGCAATGGAGCCGATGTAGAAGACCAGGATCCGCCAGACAGTGGATTTGACGGCCTTCTTGACGGCATCCACCGGATTCTCGGATTCACCGGCCGCGATGGTGGCGATTTCAGCTCCGAAGAAGGAGAACACGACCACAAGTATGCCGGCGAGCACTGCCCCCGGCCCGTTCGGGAGGACTCCGCCGTTGTTGATCAAATTGTCCAGCCCGGGTGCGGGAACTCCGGGAACCAGGCCCAGAATGGCCGCGATACCGAAGAGCAGGAACAGCACGATGGCCGCCACCTTGATAGAGGCAAACCAGAACTCGAACTCGCCGTAGGATTTTACCGATCCGAGGTTGGTGAGCGTCAGCAACACCATCAGGACCAGCGCCCACACCCACTGGTCGATACCCGGAACCCAGCGGTGCATGATCGCTGCCCCCGCAGTCGCTTCGATTCCCAGGACGATGATCCAGAACCATGCGTAGAGCCAGCCGATGCTGAAACCGGCCCACCGGCCCAGGGCCTTATCCGCGTAGGTGGAGAAGGACCCGGTCTCGGGGCTGGCCGCGGCCATCTCCCCCAGCATCCGCATCACCAGGATCACTACGATTCCTGCCGCCATGTAGGCAAGCAGGATCCCCGGGCCCGCCTGCTGGATGGCAGCACCCGAGCCCACAAAGAGCCCAGCACCGATCACGCCGGCAATGGCGATCATGGACAAGTGCCGTGGTTTCAAGGATTTGGAGAGCTGTTGGTCAGCGTGCATGGAAGCGCCGTCCTTCGTTGAGGGTGCGGGCCCGGTGCGGGCACGGGTTTCGCGTGCGTCAGGCCACATTTCTTTTTCACCCTAGCCCGGAGGCCGGAAGCCTTAGCTTGTGCAGTCGAACATTTTGACCGGGCCGCAAACGGAGCTTCCTCCAATGAACACCACAAATATGCAACATAGATAGACTGGCACGAAACAATGAAATGTGCCGGAAATCTTACCTCGAAGCAGCTAGTAGTCGGGATTGCTGGGGATCACCAGTCCGGTTTCGTATGCATAGACCACCGCTTGGACCCTGTCGCGGAGGTGCAGTTTGGCGAGGATCCGGCGCACGTGCGTTTTCACGGTTGCCTCGGAGAGGAAGAACCGGTGGGCGATCTCGGCGTTAGACAGGCCTTCGGCCATCGCCTCGAGCATTTCCGTCTCACGCGGCGTGAGGTCTTCCAGTAACGGGTCCCGGTAATGCCCGTCGCCGGTCGTCTGCCTGACCCGGCCAGTTGCGTGCCCGGAAGCCACCCGCTGTCCGGCCCCAACGGTGGAGGGCTGTTCCCCGCGGACGTAGGCATCCAGCAGGCGGCGCGTGATGCGCGGCGCCACTACGGCATCTCCGCTCGCCACCACGCGCACTGCGCTCACGAGGTCTGCCGGGGCAACATCTTTGAGCAGGAACGCGGAAGCGCCGGCCTGCAGCCCTGCAAAAGCGTACTCGTCCAGGTCGAACGTCGTCAGGATGATGATCTTCGCCCAGGCGCCCGAGGAGGTGATTGCCCTGGTTGCCTCGATTCCGTCCAGTACGGGCATCCGGACATCCATCAGCACTACGTCCGGGTTCAATTCCCGGACCTGCCGGATGGCCTCCGCCCCGTCGGATGCTTCGCCCACGACCTGCAGGTCATCCTCGCCCTCCAGGATGAGCCGGAAGCCCATCCGCAGCAGCGGCTGATCATCCACGAGCAGGACTTTGATCGGTGCATTGCCAGTCATGATTTTCCTTGGTCCCCATTCCAATTCAGTACCGCCCTGACGCGCCATCCGCCGCCGGTCGGCCGTCCGGCTTCCACCGTACCGCCATAGATGCCGGCCCGCTCGCGCATGCCGGTCAGGCCCTGGCCGGACCCCTGGGGCCCGGCTCCGGCGGATGCCGTTCCCGGTCCGGCCGCGGACCCCGCTCCCATGGTGCCCTTGCCGTCGTCGAGCACTTCAATGCTGACTGCGCCGTCGGCGCGGACCATATTGACGTCCACCCGGCTCAGCGCCCGGCCGTACCGGAGCACATTCGTGAGCGATTCCTGCACAATCCGGTAGACGGTCAGCTGGAACGCAGCGTCGTCAGGAAGGGCCGGCCCGGTATGCGAATAGTGCAGCGGCAATCCCGCTGTGCGGAAACCCTCAAGGAGCTTGTTAAGGCTGTTTCCCGCGCTCAGCGGCCGGCGGGGTGCCTGTACGGGCGTTTCGTCCCGGAGGACACCCAGCACCCGGCGCATGTCAGCCAGCGCCGTTCGTCCGGTCCGGGAAAGTTCGGCAAGCACCTCGGCGGCCCGGTCCGGACTCTTCCTGACCACCACTGCGGCGCCGTCGGACAAGGTGACCATGACCGTCAGGGAGTGAGCCACGACGTCGTGCATCTCCCTGGCGATCCGGTTGCGTTCGGTGACGGAACCCAGCTCGGCAGTCCGTGCCGCCCAGGCGGCGATTTCCTGTTCGTGTTCGCGGCGCTGCCGGACCGAGATGCCGATTCCGGTGGCGATGATGTTGGACAGCGTGATGGTGATGCCCGCGACGATCCCGAAGACCAGCTGCGAATTCTCCGGCGCCGCGGGACCTCCGTTGGGCAGGGCCCGTTCCAGCGGCCCTACGAGGGTGAGGAAGTACAGCAGGGACAGCGGCGCGTTGGCCAGCGCCAGTGCCGTGATGGCGAACTTGCGAGTGCGCCGGACGGCCAACGCGTAAAGGGCAAACCACAGCCCTGCGGACACATTGGAACCCCAGGGATGCAGGTACGTGACGCCAACTTCGAGCGCTGCCACTGTGGCAACCACGGCCACCGGACGGGACCGCCGGAAAAAGAGCACCGTGGCGATGGCTGCGAGCAGCGCAGTTGCGTGCCAGTCGCCGTCGAGCACGGTGTCCACCGCGGTGGGCATGACCAGGAGCAAATAGCAGAGCACCACCACAGCGTCCATGACACGGGGGCGGCGGTGCAGGTAACGGCGGAGCCTGCCGCGGCGGCGGTCCGCGAGTTCGGCAAAGGACGCATCGACCAGGTTTCCCGCCGATGCGTCCTTCGCCAGCGCTTCTTTAAGCATGGGTTGAGCCTAAACGGCACTTCCGCTGCGGGGCCCGCTCATACGTCGCGCTTCTTGAGCAGGATCATGGCAAGAACCGCCGGCACTACCACCCACGCGCCGAGCACCAGGGCTGCCTGCCACACTTCGAGGTTCCCGTCGAGGTGTTCCACCGCCGTCAGCGGCGTGACCGTGTTGCCGGGAAGGTACTTGCGGGCTTCCTCGAAGAAGTCGCCGGGAATCAGCTGGAAGGCGATCGGTGCCACAAAGAACAGGCCTACCAGGCTCATGATTCCGCCGGCTGAGTTCCGGATGATGCTGCCCAGCGACATGCCGATGGAGGCCACAGCGGCCACGTAGAGGCTGTTGACGAGGAGGAGCTTGACGGACTGGGAGCTGGTCAGGTCCAGGCTGAGGTTGTAGTTGTCCAGGATGGGGACGGACACCAGGCCGGCCAGCAGGGTGGAAACGCCGGTGAGGACGAACGACACCACCACAACCACAACAAACTTCGCCACAAAGGCAGGGATCCTCTTCGGCACGGCCGCGAACGTGGAGCGCGCCATTCCGGTAGTGAACTCGGAGCTCATGAGCAGGACACCCAGGGACCCAAGAATCAGCTGGGCGAACGCGATGCCTGACGTGGGTGCGCTTACCGCAATGTCTCCGCCCTGGGCAGCCATCTGGGCTGCAGCTTCCGGATCGGATGCCATCTGCTCGCGGAACTGCCCTGTCGACCATGCGGCCAGGGCACCGAAGCCCACCATCACCAGCATCGTGGAACCGAGCAGGATGAGCGTGGACAGCAGGGTACGGAACTTGATGAACTCCGAGTTCAGCACGCGCAGGAAACTTGGGCCGGGTCCGGGTGAGGCCTGGCGGGCGGCCGAACGCGCGTCCTGCCCAGCAGGACCGCCGGCCTGCGGGTTCCCTGCGCTTTGACTGCGGCGGCCTGAAGGGTTGGGTTCCAACGTTGTTGAGCTCATGCTTACATGCCTCCGGTCTGGGCGGGAACGGGGGCTCCCGTGGTGATCAGCGAGTGGTATTCGACCTCGTCCTTGGTCAGCTCCATGTAGGCCTCTTCGAGGCTTGCCTGGAGCGGGGTAAGTTCGTAGATCATCACGTGGTTGTCAAGGGCCGCACGTGCGATCTGCCGCGGGTCCAGCCCCTTGACCTCCAGCAGTTCGTGTTCCTGGGCCTCCACGGAAACTCCCGTCCCCGCGAGGAGGCGCATGAGCTGTTCGCGCTGGTCCGTGCGGACGCGGGTCCGGCTCGCACCCTTGCCGGTGATGATGTCCTTGATCGGAGCGTCGGCGATGATTTTGCCGCGGCCGATCACAATCAGGTGGTCCGCCGTCATGGCCATCTCGCTCATCAGGTGGCTGGACAGGAAGACCGTGCGCCCCTCCGAGGCCAGGTACTTCACCAGGTTGCGGACCCACACCACGCCCTCCGGGTCCAGCCCGTTGACCGGCTCGTCCAGGATGATGGTCTGCGGATCGCCCAGCAGCGCCGCGGCAATGCCCAGCCGCTGTCCCATTCCGAGCGAAAAGCCCTTGACCTTCTTTTTGGCGACGTCGGCCAGGCCGGTCATTTCGATGACCTCGGTGACGCGCTTCCTGGGAATGCTGTGGGTGGCGGCCATGGCCAGGAGGTGGTTTTGCGCCGACCGGCCGGTGTGGACGGCTTTGGCGTCCAGCAGGGCACCAATTTCACGCAACGGGGCCGCATGTTTGGCGAACGGCACACCGTTCACGGTGACCGAGCCCGACGTCGGCGAGTCCAGTCCCATGATCATTCTCATGGTGGTGGACTTGCCTGCTCCGTTGGGGCCCAGGAAGCCGGTGATCTGGCCTGCCTGGACCGTGAAATCTACTCCGCCGACGGCGGTTTTATCGCCGTAGACCTTGGACAGGCCTCTTGCTTCAATCATGGAAGCGTTCCTTTGCATAGCTGGGGATGCGGTGACGGCTTCTGCTCCCGGCAGTTCCGTCCGTATCTCCCACGCTACTGACCAACGGCTGCTATTTCGCCGGTCTCAGGGATGATTCAGGGTGGAATCAGGGTAGTCCCAAGGGATGACAATGAGGGGGTTACTCCGGCTGTGGTGAGTAGTACGTCAGGGCCCCGCGCAGCACGGAGAATTCAACGCGGCGCACGCCTGTCATCGCTTCCCCGTCCACGGCCAGGGCCATCGGCGATCCCGCGGCTTCCACCGTTACCTTTGTGGACTCGCTCAAGTGCGTGATCCTGGAGGTGGCCACGGTGCCGGTCAGCACCGACCACAGCAGCCGCAGCCTGGCAAACGACTCGTCGGCGGTGATCATCCGCAGGTCCAGGACCCCGTCGTCCATCACGGGCCGCACAAGCGGAGCATGATCGCGGGGAAAGTAGCGGCCCCGGCCAACGTAAAGAATCCACAGTTTGTGCCTGACGCCATCCACGATCATGGTGGTGGGCGTCCCGGCGGCGAAGGTCCGGAACATTGCGGCCACCCCGGCGAGCGGCCTTCCCAGGGCCGGCTGGAGTTGTTCCCGTCTGCGAACCAGGTTGGGATACAGGCCGATGCTGGCGGTGTTGAGCATGATCCGCTCCAGCTTTTCCGGGCTTCCGGCGAGGCCCCGCTCCACCAGGACATGCCCGACGTCGGCCCGGGCTACCGAACCAGTGGACGCCGCTTTGACGGCATCCTCGAGCGAGGATATTCCGGCATCGCGGGCGAAGTGGTTGAGCGTGCCGCCCGGCAGCCCAAGCAAAGGCAGTGAAAGTTCGACGGCGACGGCGGCCGCAGTTCCCACCGTTCCATCTCCGCCCCAGACGCCCAGTCCCGTGACGCCCGGACGGGCTGCCACTGCTTTGATTTCCGCCGCCACATCGCCGGGTTCGCTGATCTCATGTACATGCGCCAAAGGGAATACGTCTTGAAGGGCCTTTATGGTCTCCGGGGCATACGAGCCGCCTAAAGTGTTGACGGCGATGCTGAGGCCTTCCCCGCCCGGCAGCTTGGCGGCTTGGGCGGGCGTGCGGCTGACCGCCGGGAAGGGCGGGCGGACGGGCCACCACTTCCGCGTAATCATGGCCGCACCCACGCCAATGGCGGACCCGAACAGCACGTCCGACGGCCAATGCGCTCCGGTATGTACGCGGGAATAGGCCACGCCGGCCGCGAGGGGCGCCACGGCGGCACCGATTGCCGGCTGGACTAGGCCGGCCCCCACGGCGAAAGCCGCAGCGGAGGCCGAATGGCCCGACGGCATCGAGGAGCTGGTGGGCTGCGGGTGGACGAACCTGAAGACGGGCAGATGCTCGGGGAGCGGGCGGGTGCGCGGAAGGAGCGTTTTGAACACCAAGTTGGTAACCGCGGACGCCACGCCCTGGGCGATCACCCCGTGCAGTGCAGCCCGCCGCGGCTTTCCGGGAAGAAGGGCAAGTCCTCCGGCCACCGCGAACCACAGCTTGCCATGGTTTCCGGCCGCGGAAAGCCGCCGGAACAGGACATCGTGGTTGCCGCCTGGCAGCGTAGACACAGCCTTGAGCAAGGTCCGGTCCAGGCCGGCAACGAGTCCCGGGCCCCTCCTGAGCATGCGTCGCATGTCCCCACCCTACCGCCGCCTGCGTGGGGCGGTAGGGGGATGGGCAGGGTGCGGCGGCGGAATCGGCTGCCCGCGGCGTTGGTTCGGGCCGCGCTACTCGTTCCGCAGCGGCGCACCCGGCAGGGGCTTGGCGGCGCCCGCAAGGAGGAGTGCCACCACGATGGGCACCATGATCGCGAGCAGGGCCAGGTGGATGCCGGTGAGGTCACCGAGGTATCCGAGGAGCGGCGGTCCGGCCAGGAAGGAGATGTAGCCCAGCGTTGACACTACTGAAACACGTGCGGCAGCCTTCCCGGGATCATCCGCAGCGGCAGACATGCCCATGGGGAAGGCCAGCGCGGCGCCGATTCCCCAGAGTGCTGCCCCGGCTGTGGCCAACCAGACATTGCCGGCCAGGACGAACAGGCCCAGGCCCGCGGCTGCCGCGGCCATGCTCGCCCGCAGCACCGCAACACGGCCGTACTTGTCGATCACGAACCCGCCGCAGAACCTCATGGCCGTCATCGCCAGGACAAAGACCGCAAACATCAGGGCGCCGGTGGATTCGCTGGTGCCCAGGCCGTCCACGGAGGCCTTCGCGATCCAGTCGTTACCGGCACCTTCGGTCAACGTGGCGCCTAGAACCACAACACCGATCAGCAGCGTACGGCTGTCACGCCAGGCGGACTCGCCCTTCGCCGCCGCAGCCTGCCCGTCGGAAGGAACCTCGGCTGCAATGTGCGGCAGGAAATAGCGGGGAGCGACCATGGTCAGCACAGCCACGATTGCCGCGATGACCAGCAGGTGGGCCGGCAGGCCCACGCCCAGGCCGGAGAGCCCGGCGCCGATCAGGGCGCCCACAAAAGCGCCGCCGCTGAAGGCCGCGTGGAACTGGGGCATGATGGTGCGCCCCAGCCGGTGTTCGACGTCGGCCCCTTCGATGTTCTGGGAAACGTCCCACAGGCCAATTCCGATGCCGAAGAAGAAGAGCGCCACTGCTGTGCCGGGCACTGACTCTGCCACCAGAGACAATGCAACGCCGACGCCTGCCACGGCGGCCAGAAAGCCGCTGGCACGGACGGTGTTGGCGGTTCCGATCCGTCCCACCACCCACCCTGCCGTGGGAAGGGCGATCAGCGAACCGACGGCGGTGCAGAGGAGCAGCGTTCCCATCTGTCCGGAGGTCACATGCAGGATCTCGGTAACGGCGGGGATGCGGGCAGCCCAGCTGGCAAACACGAGCCCGTTGATCCCGAAAATCAGGAACGTCGCGGCGGCCGCGGCGTTCAGTTTCTGCGTGGAGACGGCGACGCTCATACATTCACTACTTTCACTGAGTGTTTTCCAAGTTGCGTAAGTTCCTGCGGGCTGAATGACCTGTCCGTGACAATGATGTCAACGCTGTCCAGTGGGGCGACGAGCGCCACGGCGGCGGCGTTCCACTTTGATCCTGCGCAGGCGGCGATCACCCGGCCGGCGGATTCAAGGCCCGCCCGCTTAACGGCGGCGTCATCCAGATCGTGGGCGAGCAGCCCGTCCCTGAAGTTGACGGCGCAGGGCGTCACCACGGCAGTATCGAAACGAAGGGAGCGGATGTTGGCTTCAGCCAGCGGCCCGCGAAAGCACAGTTCGCCGGGCATGAGGCTTCCGCCCGGCACCAGGAGGCCGGGACGGTGGCCGCCCTGGCTTTCCGCCGTCAGGGCATTGAGGGCGGGCAGTGACATGGGCATCAGGGTCAGGTCGCGTTGCCGCAGTTGGCGGGCGATGCCGGTGGCGGTGGTCCCGCTGTCCAGCCAGACATGTTCCCGGTCCCGCAGCAGGCCTGCCACGCCGACGGCGATCCGGGCCTTGGCATCCTGCCCTTCCAGTTCCCGCTGCCCGTATCCGGGATTCTCGCCGCGCAGCACCAGGCTTTTGGCTCCGCCGTGAACCCGGCGGAGGACGCCGCGGCTGGCCAGGGTGTCGAGGTCACGCCGGATGGTGGCGCCCGACGCAGCGCACTCCGCCATCAGCTCGTCGACGCTCACCTCTTCACGGCTGCGCAACAGCTCGCCGATCAGCAGGTGCCGCGCCTCCGTCCTCATGCTTAAATGCTAACCGCAAATGATCATTTAATCAGAATTGGTGGACAGTTTGAGCGGCTAGGGTTCCCACGGTGGTGGAACTCTTCCGCGCGGGACCTTCAATTGGCCCCGACGCTCTCACTTCCTGCACCCAAATCCCCAATGCTCTCTCACCGATGAAGAGAGCGTCTGGTGGAAATGCGCAGGATGTGAGAGATGGTTCCCGTTGTCAGCGGGCGCGCGTCACACGCTTCTCGTCCCAGACGGGCTCGGCGGATTCGTACACCTTGCCGTCGGAGCCGAACACCAGGAAGCGGTCGAAGGTACGCGCGAACCAGCGGTCGTGGGTCACGGCCAACACTGTTCCCTCGAAGTGGTCGATGGCGCGCTCCAGGGCCTCGGCCGAGTGCAGGTCCAGGTTGTCCGTTGGCTCATCGAGAAGCAGGAGGGTGGCACCGGAGAGCTGCAGCAGCAGGATCTGGAAGCGGGCCTGCTGGCCGCCGGACAGTGATTCGTACTTCTGCTCCGACTGCGAAGCCAGGCCGTAGCCGTCCAGGGCGCCGGCCGCTGCCTCGCGTCCGAGCCCGGAGCGGTGTTCGTCTCCCCGGTGCAGGATCTCGAGCAGGGTCTTGCCAAGGAGGTCAGGGCGGACATGGGTCTGGGCGAAGAAGCCGGGACGGATGCGGGCGCCGAGCTTCACCGTGCCTTCGTGCGGCACTTCCGCGATTTCGACGTCGGACACGGGCAGGTGCTCCCGCTCCGGGTCGGTGCCCCCGGTGGCGAGGAGGCGCAGGAAGTGGCTCTTGCCGGAGCCGTTGGAGCCCAGAACGCCGACGCGGTCCCCGAACCAGACTTCGGTGGAGAACGGCTTCATCAGCCCGGTCAGTTCCAGCCGTTCAGCCACGATGGCCCGCTTGGCAGTCCGGCCGCCCTTGAGCCGCATCTGCACATTCTGCTCGATGGGGAGGGCTTCCGGCGGGCCGGCCTCAAGGAACTTCGCCAGCCTGGTCTGGGCTGCGTGGTAGCGGTTGGCCATGTCGGAGCGGAAGGCCGCCTTGTTCTTATACATGTTGACGAGTTCCTTGAGCTTCACGTGCTCCTCGTCCCAGCGCTTCCGCAGTTCCTCAAAACGGGCGTTGCGGTCCGCACGCGCGTCCACGTAGGAGCCGAAGCCGCCGCCGTGGATCCACGCACCGGCGCCGTTGATGCCCGGCTCGAGCGTCACGATGCGGCTTGCGGCGTTGTTCAGCAGCTCGCGGTCGTGGCTGATGAAGAACACGGTCTTCCTGGACTCGTTGAGCATGGCCTCGAGCCAGCGCTTGCCCGGCACGTCGAGGTAGTTGTCCGGTTCGTCGAGGAGAAGGAGTTCGTCGGGGCCGGCGAAGAGGGCTTCGAGGACCAGCCGCTTTTGCTCGCCGCCGGAGAGGCTCGACGCCGGGCGGTGCTGCGCGCGGTCAAACGGCAGTCCCAGCGCGGCCATGCAGACCTCGTCCCAGACGGTCTCGACATCGTAGCCGCCGGCGTCGCCCCAATCCACGATTGCCTGGGCGTACTGCATCTGGGTGGGCTCGTCGTCGTGCTCCATCATGGCCAGCTCGGCCTCATCGACGGCGCGGGCAGCGGCAGCCAGCGCGGGAGGGGCGGCGGAAACCAGGAGGTCGCGGACGGTGGATTCATCCCGGACCTGGCCGACGAACTGGCGCATGATCCCCATGTTGCCGGACCGGCCGATGACGCCTTCGTCCGGAGTGAGGTCGCCGGAAATGATGCGGAACAGCGTGGTCTTGCCTGTTCCATTGGGCCCGATCAGCGCCGTTTTGGTGCCGTCCGGGACCTTGAAGGTCACTCCGTTCAGCAGCTGCGTGCCGTCGGAGAGGAAGTAATCAATGCCTGAAACGTCAATATGGGCCACATGATCAATCTTCCCACGCCCGCCCCCTCGGAGTTTTTGTCCAGATATCGCGCCCAAAACCGCCCGCAGCCCGCGATATCTGGACAAAAACTCCTTTGGTGGAACGGATTAGGGTTACCCTGCTGCGACCAGGAACTCCTTGAGCAGGGGACCTGAGGTGGTGGCTCCGAGGCCGCCTTCCTCGACGAACACCGCCACGGCGAGATCACCGTGCACGGCCACAATCCAGGCGTGCGTCTTCGGCGGGTTCTCGCCACCGAATTCGGCGGTGCCCGTCTTGGCCCCCACCGGCTGCCCCGGCACGGAGGCCAGGAATCCTGCGTGGCCCGAGGTCACCACGGCCCGCATCATGTCCGCCAGGGCTGCAGCTTCTTCGGCCGTGATCGGCTTTTCAGCGGTTTTCGCGGGGGCCGGGGCAGTAGAGGACACCGACGACGGTCCACTCGCCGTCGGCGTTTCCGACGCCTCCGGGGAAGCCCCTGCGGAGCCCGCGTCCCCATTCAGCACGAGCGTGGGCGACACGGGGGAGCCCTTGGCCACTGATCCGGCCATCACGGCAGCCGCGAGCGGCGAGAGAAGCACCTTTCCCTGCCCGATCATGGAGGCAGCGTGCTCAGTGCCCTCGGCCTCACCGGGGACGGACCCGAGGAACGCCTCGGCGCCAAGACCGGGTGCCTCAACCGCAACACCGAGGGACGTGGCTGCGGACTCAAGCTGGGCCTGGCTGACGGACTCACGCGCCGCAATGAAGGCGGTATTGCAGGAGTGGGCAAAGGCGTCGCGCAGGGTGACCGATCCCAACGAGTCTTCGGGATAGCCCTCGGCGTTCTTGAACGTGCGCCCATCCACCGTGAGCGTGGGCGTGCACTCCACCTTGGAATCCGGCGTCATGCCGTTCCTGAGCATGGCGAGCGAATCCACCATTTTGAAGGTCGATCCGGGAGCGTACTGGCCCAGCATGGCAGTGTTGTAGCCGTTGCTGCCCGGCCCGGAGGCCGCGGCAAGCACCTCGCCGCTGGACGGACGCAGGGCCACGATGGCCGACGCCGGGCCCACCTCGGCAAGGACGTCTTCGGCCAGCTGCTGCAGCCGCGGGTCCAGAGTGGTTTTCACGGGCGTGCCGGGCTTCATTTCAACCTGGAAGAGGGACCGGCGGCCGCCGTCGGGCAGCGCTTCCTTCTCCTCGGCCGTGAGTCCTGCCTTTTGGGCAAAGACCTGGATGCCGGCGGTGCCGCGGAGCTGGGCGTCGTACTGCTGCTGGAGTCCGCCGGTCCCGGTGGTGTCCCCGCTCTTGAGCGCACCGCCGGATTTTTCGATCTGTTCGGCGTTTGCCTGGGCCGCGGTCCCCAGGAGGGCGCGGGCGAAGGTGCGGGTGGGTGCCAACGGAAGAGTGTCGGGGATCGCCCGCGCGCCGGGAATCTCGGCGATCTGGGCGTCCGTGACGGTGCGGCCGTCCTGGCGGAGCGTGATGGCGGGAACGAAGGCCTGGGGGCCCGCCGCCTGGACCTGCTGGGCGTAGGCGGCGGGATCCACTCCGACCAGCCCGGCGAGCTTGGTGGCCGACGCCGCCGGATCGGCCGAGGCCAGCTGTGGCTTGTCGATCCCGACGTTAACCACCGACCGGTAGGTGACCAGCTTTGCGTCACCTACGCCGAGGATCTCTGCCCGTTGGGGCGCCTCGATGGCCGTGCCGAGAACTTCCCCGTCCGCCAGTTCCGGTACCAGCAGGTCAGGCTTCCAGACGGTCAGCCATTTGTCGCCGGACTTTTTGAGCTCCGCGGAAACCGTGTACTTCCACTCGTCCGCGCCGACCTTCCAGCTGTAATTCAGAGGGACTGTTGCGGTGTCCTGATCCAGCTTCAGCTCACCGGCATCAACAGCAGGTTTGGCCGGATCAAGCGCCTGGAAGACCTCTTTCAGCTGTTCGTTGGCAGCCGCGGCGTCCTTGCCGTCCAGCGCAACGGCCCCGACGTCCAGCGCGGAGACTGCCGAAGCAAGCTGCTTCGCGGCCTCCTGCGCACCGGCACGACCGTCGTCGCAGGCGACCAGCGACCCGCCAATAATAAGTCCGACAAGAGCAAGCGAAAGTTTCTGAAAGTTCCCCACCGCGCCATTATGCCCCGCGCCCGGGGCAAAGTCCTTGTCACATGGATCCCGGGAATCCCGCAGGCAGGGTCAAGCCCCGGCGTTCAGTTCTCCGGCGGTGCCCCGTCACGGGCCTCGTCGTACGCGTCTCTGGCATCCAGGATGCTGGTAACATTCGACTCCGCCCATTCCCGGAGGACGCTGAGCGGCCCCAGCAGCGACATCCCCAGCCCGGTCAGCTGGTAGTCGACGCGGGGCGGCACCTGTGCGAACACCGTCCGGGTGACCAGGCCGTCCCGCTCCAACGTTCGCAGGGTCTGGGTGAGGACCTTCGGCGTGATCACGTGGACATGCTTGCGCAGTTCGGAGAATCGAACGGGCCCGTCGGCCAGCACCTGGACCACCAGGGACGCCCACTTGTCGCCGATCCGCTGGAACACAACACGGGAGGGGCACTGTGGATCCATGATGTCGGCGCCAGGCCCGACGCCGGTCAGAACGGTATCCATCAGCACCTCACTTTCTCTGATTCCCTAGGTATCCTAGAAATACTGTGAACTTCCTACGGTACCCAATACGAGGAGCGACATGAAAATCGCAGTGTACGGTGCCACGGGGATGGTGGGTGGCCAGATCGTCAAGGAGTCGCTACGGCGGGGCCACGAAGTCACAGCCATCTCACGGGCAGGAGCCGCAGTCCCCGGAGCCACGGCCTGCCGTGCTGAACTGGCTGACGTGCGCACGTTCGCCAATGTTGCAAAGGACCATGACGCCGTTGTGCTGGCCACGGTGCCCAGCCGCACCGGTGGTGACCACGGTGAATGGCTGTCCGCCATGAGTGCGGCGTTCGGAAGCGCCGGTGCCACCCGCCTGCTGGTGGTGGGAGGTGCGGGCGCGCTCGAAATCAACGGCGTGCGGCTGTGCGAATCCCCGGGCTTCCCGGAACCCTATCGGCCCGAAGCGCGCACCATGGCGGCGGCCTACGACGAGATCCGTTCTGCTCCGGAGACCCTCGACTGGACGATGTTGGCGCCCGCCCCTGTCATCAAGCCCGGGACGCGGAGCGGCAAGTACGTAACCGCCCAGGATTCGCCGGCTGGACCGTCCATTACCGCCCAGGACTTCGCCGTCGCCATGCTGGATGAGCTGGAAGCCCCGGCCCACCACCGTTCCCGCTTCACCGTGGCGAACCCCGACAAGGACACGGCGGACCACCCCTACCCTGTGTCCTGATAAGAAGGCTAAAGGCCCAGCCGCGGCACGCTCTTCCCGAATATGTCTTTCAGGGCATATCTAGCTGCATGGAAGCCCGGCATGCCTGTGACGCCGGGACCCGGAGGGGTTGACGAGGAGCACAAGTACACTCCCCCCAAGGGGGTGCGCCACGGCACGGGGTTGATCACGGGCCGCTGGATCAGGCCGCGGAGGTCCATCAGCCCTGCCGCGAAATCCCCGCCGACATAGTTCTGGTTGTACTCAGCCAGCCCCGCCGCGCTCGTCACGTGCACCTGGACCACTAGATCCCGGAAGCCAGGGGCGAAACGCTCCAGCTGGGCCGTGACTGCCTCCGCCATGTCCACCGTTGAACCGGCCGGAACATGGCAGTACGTCCACAGGATGTGCCTCCCCTCCGGTGCGCGGGAGGCATCAAACCGCGACGGCTGGGACACCAGGACGTAGGGCCTCTCGGGATGCCGGCCGGCAGCGACGGCGTTTTCCGCCACGGCCATCTCGGCCCGGGTTCCGCCCACATGCACCGTGCCGGCGTCGGCCAATCCCGCCGCCTCCCACGGCACAGGACCGGACAGGATGTAGTCCACCTTGCAGGCTGCATTGCCGAAGCGGAATGTACTCAGGGACCGGCGGTAACCGGCAGGAAGCCTGTTCCCGGCCAGCCTCAGCAGCGCCGGCGGCGCGACGTCCAGGAGGGTGGCCTTGGCAGGCGGCAACTCCCGCAGCGAATCAATCCGCCGGCCTGTTTCGATGGTTCCGCCGTGGGCTTCAATGTCTGCGATCATGGCGCGGGCGATGGACGCGGACCCGCCGACGGGAATCGGCCAGCCCTGGGCATGCGCCAGCGTCCCCAGCATGAGCCCGGCGCCGGCCGGGGCCAGCGACGGCAGGCCGCCAACGGAGTGTGCGGCAACCCCGGTCAGGAGGGCCGGAGCCAGATCATCCCTGAACCTGGCGTTCCATGCCGTCGAGCCTTGTTCCAGGGTCCGCAGCCCGAACAGCACCGCGGCGAGGGGGTCGTGCGGGATTCGCAGGAGCTGGTTGAGGGTGAAGTCGGCGACGCCGTTCACCCGCCGTACAAGCGGCGCCATAAGGCGGCGGTATGCGGCGCCGTCGGGTCCCAGTCCTTCGGCCGTCCGGTCCAGGGACTGGTACGCCAGCGCGGCCCGGCCGCCGTCCAGGGGCGATCCGAAGGACAGCTCCGGTGTGATGAGCTCTATGCGCCGGGACAGCTCGAACGCCCGGAAAAAGGGGGAGACGAGGGCCATGGGCTGCACGGCGGAACAGACGTCGTGCAGGTGGCCCGGCTGCATGAGCTCCGACGTCCGGAGGCCGCCGCCCGGCGTCTCCGCGGCCTCGTACACGTGCACGTTCAGGCCGGCGCGGGCCATTGTCGCCGCCGCGGCGAGTCCGTTGGGGCCGGAACCAACGACGGCGACGTCAGGCATTGCTTGCCGCCTTGGGTCGCCAGGGAAGAACAGACGCCGCGGGGTCCCCGGGATCCAGCCGGAGCCAGTCCGGTGCGCCGTCGAACGGTCCGCCCTGGGGGTCGTCAAGTGAGTGGCGGCGGATGATGTCGTAGCCGGGGTCCCCGATGTCCCACGCCACCCGGACCATCAGGTACCCGGTGGCGATCATGTGCAGGCCAACCGCAAGAACGTAGTACGGCATGTCGATATTGTGCTGCGTGGGGCCTCCGCTGGTCACCTGTCCCAGATACATCCACACTGCCGCCCAGTGCAGTCCTTCGACTCCCTGCCAGATCAGGAAGTCACGCCAGCGCGGGCGGGCCAGAGCCAGCAGGGGAACCAGCCAGATGACGAACTGGGGTGAATACACCTTGTTGGTCAGGATGAAGGCGGCCACGATCAGGAACGCCAGCTGCGCGAGCCGGGGACGGCGGGGTGCCGTGAGGGCAAGGGCGGCAATGAGCACGCAGCTGATCAGGAACAGGTTGAGCGCGAGGGTATTGATGGCTTCCGGCCCCAGGGGCAGCCATTGCAGGCGCCCCGCAACCAGGTTGTAGGCGTACCAGGGTGAGCTATAGCCGGCGGGGCGGTCCTCGGTGAACTGGTAGAAGTACTTCCAGCCGGAGGGGTTCATCGCGGCAATGGGGAGGTTGACGGCGAGCCATGCCGCTGCTGCCGCGCCTGCTGTGACGAGCAGCGGGCGGATCTTTCCGGTCCGCAGTGCCAGCAGCACGATGGCGCCGAAAACAAGGATCGGGTACAGCTTGGTGGCCGTTCCCAGGCCGATGAAGACCCCGGCCAGCACCAACCGCTCGCGGGAGAAAAAGCACATCCCGACGGCGAGCAGCCCCACCGCCCACATGTCCCAGTTGATCACTCCGGCAAGGACGATTCCCGGGGCCAGGGCCACCATGGCGGCGTCCCACGGCCGGCGGCGGCTCATCCGCGCAGTGGCGAGGACCGTGACGATCCAGACGGCGGCGATCAGCGTGGCGTTGACGTCGAAGTACCCGAGGATGCGTGCGTCGGTGGCACCTTGGCCCGGCACCAGCATGGCCGTCAGGCCCGCAATGATTCCCATCAGGACCGGGTATTCGAAGAAGCTGCCTGCGCTAAAGAAGGGGAAGGTCCCGTCACCAAGTCCTCTGTTGCGGAAGAGCTCCGGGAAATCCGAGTAGCAGGTGGAGTAGAACTGGCCCGGGGACTCCCAGCCGTTGGCGCGGCAGTAGTTCTTCAGCAGAATGCTTGCCAGGGCAGCCAGCACGGTGAGGATGATGAGCACGCGCTCGACAGTGAAGAATCCGGGCGAGACTTTGCCCGGCGCAGCCCGGTTTCCCATGGGCCCCCCGACCAGCTCCGTGAAGTTCCGGAGCAGGAGATCGCTGCGGCTCGGGATGACCAGGCGCGTCCTTTTCGGGGGCGCCGGCGGCATTGTCTCCTGCATCCCTTGAGCTTACCGTCGCTCCCCGGGATCAGTCCGCGCGTACGGGCGACAGTGTATCGTCGAACGTGTGCGCCGTGTGGATTTTTCCCACGCTGGGCCCTCCCGCTCTTCCGTTCAGGAGCAGACTCGAGGCCAGTCTGTTTCGCAGCAACCACCAGGCCTCAGGGGGCATCCCGCTGTGAACCAGCTTTCCCGCGTCCGCGACAGGCAGCACTTTCGGCAGGCCACGCCCGCCGAGAACACTCCCCGCTTTATGTGGGCCGGTCCGTGGACGGCTCCTGCGGGAATCGGGCTGCTGGCGTTCGTCGTCGCGGTTGTCGGTTCCTGGGTGCCGTCCTTTTGGGACGATGAGATAGCCACAATTTCCGCGGCCGGGCGGTCCCCGGCCGAACTCCTCGAGCTGCTGCGGTCCGTTGACGCCGTTCACGGCTTCTACTACTTCTTCATGCACGCCTGGACCACGGTGTTCGGGTTTTCCGAGGTTGCCATGCGCATGCCGTCGGCCCTGGCGGTGGGCTTGGCGTGCGCGGGCACGGTCCTGATCGGACGAAAGCTCGGTTCCGAATCGGTGGGCATTGCCTCAGGGCTGGTCCTCGCCGTTCTTCCCCGCATGGTCTGGGCCGGGACCGAGGCCCGTCAGTCGGCCTTCACCGCGCTGCTGGCCGTGGCGCTTACCCTGTTGCTCGTCAGGGCGTGGGAATCCAACCGCGCCATCGACTGGGTGCTCTACGGCGTTTGTGCGGTTGCCGGCGTGTGCATGTTCATGTTCTTCGCTCTGGCCGTAGCCTCCCATGCAGTGGCGGCCATCATCCTCCGCAAACGGCCCTTGGCTGTGCTCATTACGTGCGCGGCGGCCGGAGCGGCTGTCCTGCCGTTCCTGCTCTTTGCCATGACACAAAAAGCCCAGGTGGAGTGGATCCAGAACCGGTCCCTGCTCCAAAACCTCACGATCGCCGCCGTCAAACAGTTTTTCTACGGCGATGACCGGCCCACCGGCAACCTTCCGCCGGAGTGGATTCTCGGCTTTATCCTGGTCCTGGGCATAACCGAGGTGCTCCTCGTTGTGTGGGGGCTGTGGTCCGTGCGCCGGATTGCCGCGTACCGTCCGCTGGTGGTCCTCGGCCTGGTGGGGGTGGCGCTCCCCATGCTTGGCCTTCTCCTGGTGAGTGTGGTCGCACAGCCCGTCTATGTCGCCCGCTACCTTACGTTCACGGCACCGTTGTTCGCTCTTTTGGTGGGCCTGGGCCTGGACCGGCTCCGCCCTGGCAGCCTCAGCGGGCGGCTCGATCCAGGCGGCCGCCTCAGCACCGGCCGGCCATGGCTCCTGGCGACCGCAGCGGGCCTGGTTGTGCTCAGCAGCCTTGTTCCCCAGCTCACGATCAAAAGCCTGGTGAACGAACCGGCGGACACTGAACGTCAGATGGCGGAGTTCATCGCCGCCCAGACGCCCGGGCCCGCCGGTGCCGTGTACGCCTACCCGGAACTGCGCGATATGGCCCTTGCTTATCCCGAGGATTTCCGGCTTGTCACGGACCTCTCGCTCGCTGAAAGTCCGGCGGATTCCGGAACCCTCTGGGGAAAGAACGCCGCAGTCACTGCCGAACAGCTGAGGGGCCGGGGGGACGTCTGGTTCGTCGGGTACGGCGGAGGAGCACCCAACGACCTGTCCGCGTTCGAGTCGGCAGGATGCCGACAAACGCGGAACCTGGTCTTCCAGCGTATGGCCCTGGTCTCGTACACCTGCCCGTAACCGCCCTCCCGCTTCAGCGTATGATGCCCATCCCGTGCAGTGCGGCATAGGCGTCTTCACGTTTCTGATCGAGGAGCTGGCCGTCGAACAGCGTCGTATCCTTAACGGCCGGCTGCCGGCCCAGACGCAGTACGCTTCGAAGTCGTTTCATCATGGTGACCTCCTCCCGGGGTGTAGTGCTGGCAGTGCTGGTTATAGCGGCGCCCACATTGAGTCCTTTGGTGGTTGTTCGAATTCGCGCATGACAAATAGGCCGAAATTCGGTGAATTAAGTGCCCTGAATTTAGACAGAGGAATGCCCGGTGAATATGTGCAGGCAGAATGCCGGAATCAATTGATGAGTTCGCTCAGCGAAGGGCGGCCCGTAAGCGTTAGTAACGCCGCAGTCCCCAACAAGAAGCTGGGTTCCGAACTATGGGGGTGTTGCGTAACCGCTTGGGGCCCGCTTGGACTGCTACTGCCTGCCCGTCGGCGTCCCCCATGAAGGGGACGGACACCGGGATTCCGGTGGGAAGGCCGGAACTAGGGGATCAGGAGGCAATCAGTCCGTGAGTTGGGCGCGATTCAGCAAACGAGGCCGGGAACGCGGCGATGGTCATCTTCCATCCGCTAGTCAAAGTAATCATTTTCCCAACCTCCTTTTCTGCTATGCCGCTGCCAGTTGACTACCTGGACAACGCGCGCCGGTGACCCTGGCAAGACGCACTGGAGTCAGAAATAAAATTACACCATGCCGTTGGATTTTGCCCAGTGAAATTAGAAGTTTTCCTGAAAAAATAAATAAATCGTGTTTAGAGTCCCCAGCGGACCACGGCGGGGGTCTTCTTGTCCCAGCCAAGGGTGCAGACTTTTGCCGTGCCCAGGATGAAATGCCGGCCGTCCTGGGGTTCCAGCCCCAACCAGCGGGCAGTGAGGATCCTGGAGAAGTGCCCGTGGGCCACAATGAGCACGTTGTCCAGTCCGGATTCCAGCACCCGGGCAACGATCTTGTCCGCCCGCGCCGCCACTTCTTCCAGGGCTTCGCCGTTGGGCACGCCGTGGGTCCAGATCAGGTAGTCCGGATTGTCCTTGCGGATCAGGTCCGAGCTGATCCCTTCGTAGTCACCGTAATTCCACTCCACAGCCAGGGGTTCCTGCTCGGCGTCGGGAAATCCAGCCAGCTCTGCCGTCCGGCGTGCGCGCCGCAGCGGAGAGGTCAGCACCAGGTCGAAGTCGACGGCGTCAAGGACCTTCCGCGCCTCCACAGCCTGCTGCTCTCCCTCCACCGTCAGGGGCAGGTCGGTGAGTCCGGTGTACTGGCCGCTCTTTGACCATTCGGTTTCACCGTGGCGCAGGATCCAGAGCTGCGGGCGGGCAGTGCTATTCAGTGCAATCACTTAGGACTCCTCGGTAGTGGGAAGTTCGACGCCGGCGGCTGGCTGGTCCTGGGAGGCTTCGGGCTGGTCCGCCCACCACTCGCGAAGCCGTGCTTCGGCGAGGGACCGGTCCAGCGGGCCGTGCTCCATGCGCTGTTCAAGCAGGAACTTGTACGCCCTGCCCACGACGGGTCCCGGCTTCAGGCCCAGCATGGCCATGATCTGGCCTCCATCGAGGTCGGGCCGGACCGCATCCAGGGATTCCTGTTCACGCAGCGCTGCGATGCGCGCTTCAAGGTCGTCATAGGCGAAGGACAGCCGCTCCGCCTTGCGCTGGTTGCGGGTGGTGACATCGGAGCGGGTGAGTTTGTGGAGGCGTTCGAGGAGGGGTCCGGCGTCTGTGATGTAGCGGCGGACCGCGGAGTCGCTCCAGCCGGCCTCGCCGTAGCCATAGAAGCGCATGTGCAGCTCCACCAGCCGGGCCACGGCTTTGATCGTCTCGTTGTCGAAGCGGAGAGCCTTCATCCGTTTCTTGGTCAGTTTGGCGCCCACCAGATCGTGGTGGCGGAAGCTGACCGCGCCGCCCGGTTCAAAACGGCGCGTAGCCGGCTTCCCGACGTCGTGCATCAGGGCCGCAAACCGCAGGACAAAGTCGGGGCCGGGCACCGCGCCGTCGGAATCCGTCTCCAGGGACGCCGCCTGCTCCAGCACCTGCAGGGAGTGCTGGTAGACATCCTTGTGCCGGTGGTGCTCGTCGGCTTCCAGGCGGAGGGCTGAAACCTCGGGCAGGACGAACTCGGCCAGGCCGGTGTCCACCAGCAGGTCAATGCCCACGCGGGGGTGTGATCCGCAGATGAGCTTCACCAGTTCCTCGCGGATGCGCTCCGCGGAAATGATCTTGATCCGCTCCGCCATGCCGGTCATTGCCTGCCGCACGTCGTCACGGACGGCTACGCCCAGCTGGGAGGCAAAGCGGGCAGCCCGCATCATCCGCAGCGGGTCGTCGGAAAATGACGTCTCGGGCGCGCCGGGCGTGGCCAGCACTGAGGCGTGCAGGTCGCGGACTCCGCCGTACGGGTCCACGAGCTCCATCGCGGGCAGCCGGAGCGCCATGGCATTGATGGTGAAGTCCCGGCGCAGGAGGTCTTTGCTGAGGGACGATCCGAACGCGACGGCGGGCTTGCGCGACTCCGGGTCGTAGGCCTCCGCGCGGTAAGTGGTGATTTCGATCTGGAAACCGGACTTCCGCATTCCGATGGTGCCGAAGGCCCTTCCGATTTCCCAGAAGTTGTCCGCCCATTTACGGATGAGCGCCAGGGTCTGGTCCGGCGTGGCGTCCGTGGTGAAGTCCAGGTCCGGGGAGAGCCTGCCGAGGAAAAGGTCACGCACGGGGCCGCCCACCAGCGACAATTCATGGCCGGCATCGACAAAGCGCTGCCCGAGTTCCAGGACCACCGGGTCCACGTGGAAATCGACGGTGTGGGAGTCGGACTTTTGATGTGCGTGCGCCATAGTTACTTAAGCTTGTCAGAAAACCACGCCAACAAGCACCACCGGGTGCCGCTCAACGGCGCCGTTACGCCGTCGGTTCCGGAAACTGCGTCACACGCAGTCCATTTTCTTGTCATGTTCCGGTCATCACCAAGGGGCAAGAGTCGTTAGAGTGGACTTCATGGCCCATCCCGTACCGAGTGCTCCAGGCAGGAGGACAAACCCACCGTTGCCGTCGGCAATCGGTGCCCATGTCGCACCTGCCCAGCACCCTGGGCCGGCTTCGTTGCCCACCGTTGAGGAAATTTCGGCCGGCGGCGTTGTGGTGGACACGTCCGACGGCGAACTAAGGGTCGCGATCATCGCCCGCCTTAACCGCGGGGGACGCCTCGAGTGGTGCCTGCCAAAGGGCCATCCGGAAGGCAAGGAAAAAAACGAAGAAGCGGCCGTCCGCGAGATTGCCGAGGAAACCGGCATCAGCGGCTGCATCCTGGCCCCGCTGGGCAGCATCGATTACTGGTTCACCGTCAGCGGGCACCGCGTCCACAAGACCGTTCACCACTACCTGCTCCGGGCCACCGGCGGCGAACTGACCATCGAAAACGATCCGGACCAGGAAGCGGTGGATGTTGCCTGGGTACCCATCCAGGAACTGGCCCGCAAGCTGTCGTTCCCTAACGAGCGCCGGATCGCAGACCTCGCCAGAGAAGTCCTGCCGGAACATCTTTAAGGTCATGACTGATTCCGTGAAGCGCCGCCCACGTGCCTAACTGCGCACCTTTGAGACGATGAAGGCCATGTCAGCAGCCAATCCAGCTTCCCCCGAATCCGGCCCCGGCGATTCCGCACCCGACTCCGGGGCTACCCAGCAAGGCGAGGCCCGTTCCAGCGCCATCATGGCCGCCGGGACGCTGGTTTCACGCTTCCTGGGCTTCGGCAAGACGTGGATGCTGGGTGCCGCCCTTGGCCTGGGCTCCACGGTTAATGACACCTTCATCAACGCCAACAACCTGCCGAACCTGATCTTCCTCCTCGTGGCCGGCGGCGTGTTCAATGCCGTCCTGGTGCCCCAGATCATCAAAGCAAGCAAAGCGCCGGACAGGGGAGCGGACTACATCAGCCGTCTCCTCACGCTGGGGGTGCTGGTGCTTCTGGGCCTGACGCTGCTCGTCACGCTCCTTGCCCCCTGGGTCATTGATCTCACAACGCAGGGGTATTCACCCGAACAGAAATCCCTGGCGGTTTCCTTCGCGTTCTGGTGCCTGCCCCAGATTTTCTTTTACGGCCTGTACGCCTTGTTGACGCAGGTGTTGAATGCCAACGGAGCGTTCGGGCCCGCTATGTGGGCGCCCATCATGAACAACGTCGTGGCCATCGCCGGCCTCGGCATGTTCATCTGGATCCTCGGGGCAAACGTCACGAATCCCCACACCCTGGATAACTGGGGACCCTTCCAGACCTTCCTGGTGGCCGGGTTCTCCACCATCGGCGTGGTGGCGCAGACGGCCATCCTGCTGATTCCGGTGTTCCGGCTCCGGCTCGGTCTCCGGCCGAAGTTTGGCTGGCGCGGGGTGGGCCTGGGCCACGCGGCAAGACTAAGCGTGTGGACGCTGCTCACTGCCGCCGTCGGCCAGCTCGCCTTCCTGTATGTAATGCGCATTGCCACCATTCCGGGTGCCGAGCGGCTTCGCCTTGAGCGCGCGGGGAACCTGACCGCGGCGGCGACGCTGCCCGGCAACGCGGTGCTGGAGGTGGCCAGCCAGCTATACCTGCTGCCGCACTCGATCATTGCCCTGTCCCTCGCCACGGTGCTGTTCAACCGGATGACACGGGCAGTCCAGGACGGTAACCGCGCCGAGTTGCGGGACGCGCTGTCCCACGGCCTCCGGACGATGGCCGTGGCAACGGTCTTCGGTGCGCTGGCGCTCTTCGCACTGGCCGGTCCGCTGGGCATGTTCTTCTCCGGCGGGAAAGTGCAGGACGGGGTGATGCTCGCCCAGACCCTGACCATTCTCGCCCTCAGCACACCGTTCATGAGTGCCAACTTCATGATGTCCCGGGTCTTCTACGCCAACGAGGACGCCCGCACGCCGTTCTACATCCAGCTCGTGCTGGCCCTCGTCAACGTAGTGGCGGCCTTCGCGATCCAGTTCCTGCCCTTCGACCAGATCATCTTCGCCATAGCCATCCTCTACACGGGCGGAAACATCCTGTCCGTGATTGTGAGTGCGTTCTTCCTTCGCCGCCTGCTGGGGCACCTGGACGGCCCCCGCGTCGCAAATTCATACATCCGGATGGGCTACGCGGCGCTCGGTTCGGCCATCGCCGGGGCCGGTGCGCTTTGGCTCATGGGGAGTTACAGCGCCGACGGTTTTGCCTGGAGCGGCAGGATCGAAGCCTTGGTGACCATCGTCGTCGTCGGCCCTGTGATGCTCGTGGCGTACTTCTTCCTGCTGAAACTCTTCCGTGTCACGGAGCTTCGGGACCTGTTGCAGCCTCTGCTGGGCCGGCTTGGCCGGCGCCCTGCCCCCGCCACAGTGGCGGAAACCGCCGCAGCTTCGCCTACCGGTACCGCCGGGGGCCGGGAACGCACGACGCCGGAGCGCGCCACTGTGTCCGTTGACACCGGCCTGATCCCCCGGATTTCCGGTGAGTTCGACGCGGCGTCGTTCCGTGCCGGACCACGGGTGGGCGATCACGCACCGGATCAAGACGGGCAGCATGAAGTTACCGCCGGTGAATATCTCCCCGCCGAGGAAGTTCCGAATACCGCGCGGGGGAGCGTCCTGCGTGAAGAGATCCCGCTGCCGGGACGCCGGACCTTCCAGGGACCGGCCGGCCGCAACCCGTACTTCAGCAACCGGCGGAAGAAGAAAAGGTGACAATGCGCTGTTTCACCGCGCTGTCTCACACGGCCGTTACGCACCATCGGCTAGGATCAGAAGCTAACTAGGGTAGTAACAGACCAGAAATTAACCGGCTAACCGGCGTATCCGCTTTGGCATGACCGAGGCGGCGATTCGGACAGTCTAGGAGGAACCCGTGTCCCACCCGATCGATG
The DNA here is from genome assembly GCF_018613755.1 of Arthrobacter sp. ISL-72. Classification (GTDB taxonomy): domain Bacteria; phylum Actinomycetota; class Actinomycetes; order Actinomycetales; family Micrococcaceae; genus Arthrobacter. Next base: position 76,214 of record NZ_JAGGPP010000027.1, on the reverse strand, counting down.
TTGGATCAGTGCTCGGCGGCCGCTACAAGGTCACCGCCACCGTATTGACCTCACACGACCATGATCTGGTGCTGGACGGCGTTGACCAGGTCCTCAACCGGCCGGTGAGCATCCTGGTTGCAGGACCGGACAATGCGGAGCAGGTGGCCCAGAGCGCCCGCGAGGTTGCCGTCGGAGAGCGGCCGGGCAATGTGCAGATCCTGGACCTCGGCGTCAGCGATTCCACCACCTACCTGATCACCAACCACACGTCAGCGGCCGATCTCCTGGACCTGGTGGTGGCCTCGAACCCGCCTTACGTTGAGCCGTTTTTTACGGACACCTTGGGCAGCGAAATTTTTGGGCATGCCCGGTCCCACGAACCGGAGACCTATGACGACGAAGAAGAGGTCGACGCCGGCTATATCAACTACGGCAACAACCGGGCCGTCGGCCAGGACCGGAAACAATCGTCCGCGCCGGTAGTTCCTCCTGTCGTGCCGCCCCGCACCGCACCGGTGCGCCCGCCGTCGTCCCCTGCCGCGGGCTCCGCCGGCGCTGATAGGGGCGCGCGCGGAACGGGTGCGAGTGCGGCCGGTGCAGCGGGAGCCGCAGGGTTGGCTGCGGGCGCTGCCGGTGCTGCAGGGGGAGCCGCCGCGGCCAGCAAGTCGTCGAAGGAGCCAACCACCGCTCCCCAGGCGACCACCCCGCAGCAGGCCGTCCCCGAGAGTACGCAGAACACTGAGGCAATTAAGGCCCAGGCACCTGCTGCGGAATCTCCAAAGGTGTCCCTGTGGGCCAACGATGACTACGACCACCGCGGCGACGACGCAACGCCCTCCACGGGACCGGCGCGGACGGCCCGTGAGAGCATGGGTGCCCCGTTCCCTGCTTTCGCCGGAGGCGGTCGCGGTGACGAGACAGACGAGTACTACGACGACGACGAGCCGCCGGAGCGCGAACCCCGGTCGATGCGGTGGCTGGTGGGAGGGCTGCTGGCTGCCGTGCTGGTGGTTGGCCTCATCTTCGCCGTATCCAACCTGGGCAGCCTGTTCAAGAGCCAGACCCAGAGCAATCCTGTTCCGGGCAACTCCAGCAGCGCCGCCCAGCCCCAGGCCTCCGGTGCTCCGTCACCAACCGGGTCCGCTGCTCCGGTGGCAGGGCCGCCGGCTGTCGAGGGCGTCTCCCGCCTTGGAAATTTCGATTTTGCCGCGACCTACGACGGGGACCTTTCAAAGACCTTCGACGCCAACGCAGCAAGCTACTGGTCGGACATGGAGTTCGCAACGGATAACTGGGGCGGCCTGGCGCCCGATGTGTCCCTGGTCGTCAAGCTGAAAGACCCCTCGAAAGTCTCGTCCATCACACTCAGCCAGCTGGGCGGTTCCGGCGGCAACATCAGTGTACTGACGAATGACCGCCCCTCCCTGGACGGAGCCAAGCAGGTGGGGAGCAACAGCTTCACGTCACCGGACCTGACCATGCCCCTTCCTGAGCCGGTAACGGCACAGTACGTGATTGTGTCCATCAAGAACCTGCCCAAGCTGGCGGCCCCCAAGACCCGCTTCGGCTACGGCCTGCGTCTCGCTGATATCAAGGTTCAGTAGCCGCCTGAAGTAAGGCAGCCCTGGTCCGGTAGAGGCGTTCAAGGCGCAGTAACACGGCGTCGTGTAGCCCGGCAAAACGGTACCCTGAGTGGTGGCGTCTTGTTGGGCTACCGTTTTACCCGGAATATTCAGAACCAACAATAGGTTGTGCCATGTGGCCGGCCAGCAAAAGCAGGCGCATCGATCAAGGAAGAGGTTCACCGTTCAGTGAGCAACGCAGAAAACACCGCGTCCCAAGTACGTGATGTCATCATCGTCGGCTCCGGCCCTGCAGGTTACACCGCTGCAGTTTATACGGCACGAGCCAACCTTAAGCCGCTGCTCCTTGCCGGTTCAGTTACTGCCGGTGGGGAACTCATGAACACCACCGATGTGGAGAACTACCCGGGATTCCCCGAGGGCATCATGGGTCCGGACCTCATGGAAAACTTCGAGAAGCAGGCTGCCCGTTTCGGAACGGAAATCCAGTTCGAGGACGTCACTGCCTTGGATCTCGACGGCGACATCAAGACCGTCACCATTGCGACGGGGGAGACCTTCCAGGCCCGAGCCGTGATTCTGTCCACCGGCTCCGCTTACCGCGAGCTCGGACTCCCGAATGAAAAGCGCCTGTCAGGCCACGGCGTTAGCTGGTGTGCAACCTGCGATGGTTTCTTTTTCAAGGACCAGGACATCGCCGTCATCGGCGGTGGCGACTCCGCCATGGAAGAAGCACTGTTCCTCACCAAGTTCGCCAAGTCCGTCACCGTTGTGCACCGCCGGGATACACTCAAGGCTTCCAAGATCATGGGTGACCGTGCGCAGGCGCACGAGAAGATCAACTTCGTGTGGAACACGGCTGTTGAAGATGTGCTGGGCGGCGACAAGGTGACCGGCCTGAAGCTGAAGAACCTCGTTGACGGCACCGAGACGGAACTTGCCGTGACCGGCGTGTTCGTAGCTATTGGAAACGATCCGCGCACCGACCTCATCAAGGACACCCTTGAACTAACGGCCGAGGGAACCATTGCGGTGGAGGGCCGCAGTTCCAAGACGAACGTCAAGGGCGTGTTTGCCGCCGGCGACGTTGTGGACCCCACGTACCGCCAGGCGATCACGGCCTCCGGCTCGGGTTGCGTTGCCGCGATCGACGTAGAGCACTACCTCGCAGACTTTCACGCCTAACAGCGCACTATTGATCCGAAGGGAAACAAGAAGATAATGAGCAACGCAAAAGACGTAACGGACGCAAGCTTCGGCACGGACGTCCTGTCGGCTGACAAGCCGGTCATCGTGGACTTCTGGGCAGAATGGTGCGGTCCCTGCCGCAAGCTGGGCCCGATCCTCGACGAGATCTCCGTTGAGTACAGCGAGAAGGTCAATGTAGTGAAGGTGAATGTTGATGACAATCCGGCCATCGCTGCCGAGTACGGCATCACCTCCATTCCTGCCGTCTACCTGTTCCAGGGTGGCGAGGTTAAGAACACTGTCATCGGCGCGAAGCCGAAGCAGTTCTTCGAGAAGGAATTTGCCGACGTCCTGTCGTAATGCGTTCTGACCGGTCCGGTGAGCGCCACAGCCAATCACCGACTGACCGGAGTACTGGGCAACATCGAGCGGTGGCCATCACTTACTGAAGTGATGGCCATCGCTTTTTCGTTTGCGGGTCGGGACGGAGAGCGTGGCCGCGGAGCCGTCAGGGGAGCGGCCGCTCAGGGGGAGTGTTCAGGGGAGCTGTGGCTTTGCGGGTTTCCGTGCTGTTGTTGGCTGATGTTGTTGGTCGAGGGGATGCAAGGTTGGGCCGTTCCGAGCTCTGATCAACTCGGCCGAGTTGCTTCTTAGTAGGATGTTTCTCAGAAGGTCTGGTCCTGCCTCTTGATTCCGTCCCTGCCTTGGCTAGGGGGGTTCCCGCCCGATTAAGGAGTCATCCAGCTCCAGAAGCGCGGAAGTGCCTTCAAACACCGACGACTTCGACGTCCTTCTCGTCGAAGGCGGCCATCCCCGGCCATGGGAGGACCAGTCGGAAGGGCAGTGTTTCACGTGAAACACCCTCTACTAGTCGTCCGTAGACTGCTGTGGAGCGATCGGCAGGCACTCCCATATCATCAGGTGACCACGAGCAGCAAATCGGCACCCAGTTGTGCGGAGCACATCAGCGATGCCGAGATGACAGTACATCGGGAAGCGATGGCAGCTGGCATCTGCTGCCCACCGACTGAATCAGCCGACCGTTGCTCGGCCGGGTGTGTTGTCTCCGTCAACTGCCGAGTGCTCCACGCAGGTGTCAAAGTTTCACGTGAAACACGTCCCGCTTCCCCGCACTCTCAAGGGCCCAATCTTTTCGGAACCCTCAGTTACAAGTCCAAGCAAGAATAGGCGCCGCTACTGATATGTATAAATAAAGCCGCCGCATCAGGACCCCAAATGTTGTTCGGGAGGTAGATCCCCGTCGCGCTCTGCTGGAACGCGAATGACGGACCAGGACGACCTAGCACCGTTGGCGAGATCGCTATTGCTCCACACCACCCAACTACGAAATAGCGACGCCAAGGGAGCTGGACCTGGGTGGAGAGGAGCAAGCGGCACTCAGGGTTTTGCGTCAACGTCAGATCGTCTGAACGGTGGACTGGCTTCGGGAAATAGAAGTCGCTGACCGGTGCAAAAGTGCGTAGGACTCCTTCGAATGGCACCGGATGACCACCGGCTTCCTGAACCGCAAGCCAGTGTCACGACCTCGGACTTACGGACATTGGGTCGAGTCGGAAGCGAGTAGCGAACGAGTAAGTGACGAGGCGCAAAGCAGGCTCAGTGCGAGGCAGCAAATTGAGCTCTCAGACGAACAGGTCATTTTGGGAGAGGGCCGGCGAGCCAACTGATGCACTTGCCTTTAGGGGTAGGGACGTCTAGCGGGCAGAGGTCGGTGCAGGTGCTGGCCCCGCTTTGCCCTGCTCATGTTTGTAGACGTCGATCGGCACCTGGGCGAAGCACGCCGATTCCTTAATCTGAATCCTCTGACCAATTCTTTACTCCGGGTTCTTCCATACTCAGCAATTCTCCTTCCTTGTTATCTGCGCCGTAAAGGAGCCCACCTTCATACGGTGATGCGCTCCGATTCCGCGACGGGTCGCTCTGCTTCAGCAGGCGTAGAGTACGGCGAGGAACTCAGCTACTGAACCGAATTACACACCTGGCAGACTCTGCCCAGGAAGGCGACCGTAACTGGGGCCCGCAGCCACTGCCAGGTCGATACCCAACTTCATGGGACGTTTCACGTGAAACATCCCAGCGGGGTGGTCACGAGGAAGGTCACGTGAAGCATTCACCTCTGACACCGCTGCTCAGGGGAGAGCGCGTAGAGGACAGGCTCGCCGTAGTTGAGCGCCGCGAGCCCAAACGGGTCGCGACCATGTCATGCTAGCCAGGCCGCTGCGCGGCGGTACTCGAGTTGGGCCATTCACCCAGGGCCCCATGCCAGCAGCGGTTAAGTCCTTATGCCGCCTAGCGCGTCCAACCTTAGAGCACGACAAAATCAACCACTTCAAGTTTCAGCTCTGGGCTAACAGGCCGGAAATCCTCGGCGTCGTGGTCAGGCGACCTACCTCATTAGTTCCGCACGGCCTGGCCGAAATCCCGGGGCGTGCCGCTGGAGTTCACGTCGTCCACACTCGCATGCATCGCAGTGGCAGGCGGCGCAGTAGTCGAGCAGATGCTCCAGCACATCGCGATGGTAAACCCGGGCATTGCGGGAAGATCGACCTAGGGAATACTGCCGTCTTCCGGCAGGCCGGCCCGCTGAAGGCAACATCCATCGTGTTTCACGTGAAACAAAACAGTCACCTGTGCTTGGTAACCCCTCGAGCTTGCGAACTGAGCCAATTTGAGCAAAAAGACGGGTAGCTCCTGGAGCGGTGACAGCATGCGCAGCCATCGCGCGCTTCAATCAATCCCAGCCCTCGCCCTATCAACTGTGATGGAGCCGAAGGGACGGTCGGAACACCCTCTGAGAAACCAGCCCCGGCTGGCATGACCACTTGCTTCATCAACGCTCAACGGCAGCATGCCAGGCTGAAAAGGCGAGCCCGTAGGTCCACACGAACAGAGCGTATAGACCAAGACGCCGAGTGAACCTGTCCTCCGAGACCGGCGACACTGGCATCCCAAGGTTCAACGGTTGCTATTTGCCAGTCCCTCTGGACGTTAGCTACCGCACGCTAGCAGTTTCTTTGGCGGCGGTTTCACCTCCCGGACGGGCCGCCGGATTGAACGAAGCGAAGCCACTGACGGCCCGACCGTCGTCCCATTGGCGGAGTGGCAGCTACGGACCACAGGGAAACCAATCACTCAGCACGATCACATGCAATGGGGGCGAGGCCGGGTAGCGGCTCTATCCATGGACATTGCTTCACGGTACATTCGCCGCTGTGGACCCCTGGACCAACTACGAGGGCGTTGATTACAGAAGGCGTCAAGGGGCCTGCCAGGGTTCCCCCTGTCAATGGGACGTGTTCAAGCGCGGAGACAAGCGGCCCCGAATCGAGGATCCGGAGATGACACGAGAGCGCAGGCTGGCCGTGGCGACATCCTGGTTGGCGTGCGAATCTTGCCATCCCCCTCGGGGAGGCGATATCAGCCGAGGCGATTCGCTGGGGCTTCTTTGCAGGAGGCACTCCCAAACCAGCCTGGCGACTCTGTGCAACCGCTTCGGTTGTGTCGCCCCGCAGCCCATCCTTCGATCGGGGAGCCCAAGACTAAAGGTACGGATGAATTGCCAGTCCAGGTTGCTTTCAGGTTTCCGGGCTTGTGCCTTCCCAGGCACCTGAGCTGCCAGAAAGACACACCGGCGTCATCACAGGCTGCCTGCTGATGTTCAAGGCTGCCCCCGTCTCGATAGCCGAAGGAGTCATTACCCCCTTCTATAGAGGACGAACTGTCTGCTCCCGGTCTCTCCGAGCCAGGGCCTGGCTCTTCCTGGGTCGCCTGAGCAGTCAATACGACCGGACAAGAGACGACGTCGCGTCGGTGTTCAACCATTGCAGTACCTCCTTGGACGTGACTAACCAGAGATTTTCACGGTCGTCTCCCACCAGTGAATAGCCGCTAAGGGCCTGGACCGTCCGCCTCAAACTCCAACCTAGGCCTCGCTGCGTCGACTCAGGCTACGATTCGTCACGAGTTTTCCACAACTAGCCGGGATTTCTCCACAGACGATATCCACAGCTTTATCCACAGCACGGCCCGCTACCGGCCTACTTGTGATCTTGGACATAGCTGTCCCCGAAGGGAGCGCAGGCTGGAGTGTGTCGCATGTCACCTGCTCGCGCTTCTGGTGTCACTCATCCGTGCGCAGGATTTCCGCCCAGACCTGAGGCCAAATACCGCCTATTTCGACGGAAAAGGCAGTTTTGATCCAGATTTTCCGGAATCCTAGCGGTGCTGCTGCCTTGTTTCACGTGAAACATGCCTAGGCGCACCTATGCCGCGTTCTCCCGGCACCCACGCTTGGGGCTGATCGCACTGGTCCCGCGAATGCACACTCTGCCCTATCCACAAAGTTATCCACAACGATATCCACTGCGTTATGCACCGCCGATGTGTGGCCAGAAGTACCTAATCCGCGGACTCGGCCGGCTTCTCCAACTCCTGTTCGTGGTGCAGACGCGCAGCGGCAGCAGCTGCGGTGCACCTTCAGCCATGCGGTAAAGCCGTGTCCCAGTGCTCCTCCGGACGGGTGAATGGACGGGGGAAGGGGCGAAAGGCACCGCACTTGGTGCCACTGCCAGTAGGGCTTTTCACAGCTCGCTCGAAGCCACCGCATAAGCGGCGCGGCAATGGCGCAAGCATCTAGTGGACGAAAGCTTCCGGTCTGCGTAAGGCGACCCTCGAACGCGGGACGGGCCCCAGCCAATGCTATGTGTCTCGATGTACGCCGTTGCAAGGCGCAACAGCCCGGCCAGCCAGCGGTGGATTCAGTCCCGGGAACGGTCCAGCATGGGTATTGCACACTGTGCCTGTAGAAGATCACCACAGGGGAGGCCTACTCCGGCCGCCGCCACGGGCGGAGCCGCCACAGTCAAATGAAGCGAGTCCGAAGTAGTGTCGACCAATGCCCGAGGTTCAGTGTTACGGCAGGAGCCAGAACACTGCTCCGAGCCTCTCAGCAATCCTCAAGCATGGATCGAACGGCCAGCGCATCAGGTCAACCGGCCCAGCTCAGCCCATTTGTGCCCGCACCAGAGGCTGTCCCACTGACCCAGGCAACCGAGGAGGGCCCAGGCTTCGCTGCACACTATCACTGGGATGGGGACAGCGGCGATATGTGGAACGTACTTTGTTCTGCGACTTGGCGCCTTATGCAGGCGTCACTCATAGGAGAAGCGGGGTCCGGGACCGCGCGGTAACGTCTTCGATGATTTGCAGGAACCAAGGGTGCACTCTCATATCAGTTAGCTCGTTCCCCGATTCCCGGCAGCTCGCTAACACAGGAAAATAATATGATTACATCTGATCGATCAACAGGCGCGGAGCATGCCGTTTCACGTGAAACATCTGCTCGTTTCAAGGATGCCTGTACAGGCGGTAGCTGTTTTTCCTGCGGCCGCATCTAGGCCATGTCAAACTCGCGATGCCCCGCTGTGGCACGCTGCCGCTCGTACGGCGACTTCGCCTGCATGACGGCGGGCCTGCAAACAGTTTGTCGAGCCTTGACCGGCTATGTCTGATGCGAGCATGACCAGGACCCCACTACAGGACCATGTCTCGGTTTAAGGGGTTTCCTTGCTGGATGCTCCTACCGGCTCCCGCCAGTGAGATACGTTGCTGTGCCTGCTCAACAGTGGACTTGGCGGTGTTAGTCACGATGGCGGAATAGGGGAAAGGACCGCAATTCTCTACACTGGACAAGATCCGCCGCGCACGCGCAGGAAGATCTGTGGTTATGCCGGTGCCTGTGACACTGAGAGTGTCTGCGCTTTGAGTATGGGCTCGGAAGCACCGGCACGTCACCTTGGGGAGTTCGGGTTCGGCGTGCGTTGATGCAGCGGCTTTCGGTACCCGCAGTATGACTGCGAATGCGTGAAGTTCGGGCACATCGTTACCGGATTCCGATTACCCGTTTCACGTGAAACAGTCGGAGCCGCGCCGTGGCCCACGTTGGTGCGGGTTTCTCTGATCATTTGAGACAAGGTTCTGCCGAGCTGTCAGCTCCGAGCTTCGCGAGGGTTTTGCCTTGCGGCCGCGAACGACACGTCGCATCGACTACTCAGAGGCCGGTCCACCCGTGAACCTGGCTGGAACGGCACTGTGCGACCGGAGGGAGGTCTGCCGCTACTTACGGTACGGTAAAACTCGCTATTGGCAGCTCAATGCCTCGACTCCACGGGCCCACCAACACCCGCGTTCCACTCACAAGGGGTCCTTATCCGCCAAGAGCGACGAAGAGCGTGACCAGTGATGCGCGCCCAGACCCAACAAGGACTCACTGAACGGCAGCGACGGTGCCACAATGCCCTCTTAAGGCAATACAGGCGTGCACGCCGCTGCCGACACGCCGATGAGCACTCTAGGTTCCCAGAAGACCTCCCAGCAAGGCTGAAGGTGGCGCTGCGGCCAGTCGGGGGTCTTCACGCACAGAACATGAAGGGGGGCGTGCGCCCCTATATGGAAGAGGGGCCCAAACCTTGCACAAATAGAGACTCTTCCCGAAAGAAGCCACAGAAAAGGGCCTGTTTCACGTGAAACAGACCCGACTCAGTGCTGCAAAGTTCTAGTTCTCGGCTCCAGGGGTCAGAACCTCCATGATGCGGTTCAGATCCTCCACGCTGGCAAACTCGATACTTACGCGGCCTTTCCTGGCACCGAGTGAGATCTTTACGTTTGTATCCAGCCGGTCCGACAGGGAGGACGCCAAGTAGTCCAGTCGTTCGTGCCGGGCTCCGGGGCGGGGAACGTTATTCTTGGAAGGTGTCGCGGGCCTCTGATACAGAGTCACCGCTTCCTCGGTAGCCCGAACCGACATTCCTTCTGCAACGATCTTCTGGGCCAAACGCTCCATAGCTGCCGCATCGGGAAGTGCCAGAAGGGCGCGGGCGTGGCCGGCCGACAGAACGTTCGCAGCAACACGGCGCTGCACCAGGGGCGGCAGCTTGAGGAGGCGGAGCGTATTCGATACCTGGGGCCGCGAACGACCAATACGGTCGGCCAGCTGTTCGTGCGTTGTGCCGAAGTCCTCCAACAGCTGCTGGTAGGCCGCCGCCTCTTCAAGCGGGTTCAGCTGGCTGCGGTGGAGGTTTTCGAGAAGAGCGTCGCGAAGCAGGTCGTCATCAGTGGTGTCCCTGACAATTGCAGGGATGGTTTCGAGTCCGGCAGCCTGAACTGCCCGCCACCGACGTTCACCCATGACGAGCTCAAACGGTTCGCCACCTTTTTCGGTTGAGGTACGGACCACAATTGGCTGGAGAACGCCTATTTCACGAACCGAGTGAACGAGCTCAGCCATGTCGTCTTCATCGAAGACAGTACGCGGCTGTTTGCGGTTCGGGTGAATGTCACCGACCGGAATCTCGGCGAACCTGACACCCGGAACTTCGACCAGCTCCGGTCCGTCGTAGGCAACGGCAGTGCTCGCACCTGACTCCGCCGCCGGACCGGCTTCCTTCGAGTCAGCCTGCTTCGTTTCGGCTGACTTAGCTGTAGGTTTCCGGGCTGGAGCCTTCGGCTCAGACGGCGCGGACGCGGAGGGCATTGTGCTACTGGACGAATCCTTCGGCGCAAAAGCTGTGGAAGCATCTGCTTCCTCCGCCAAGGCGGCCTCCGTCGACGGTGCCTCCTCCTCCAACGGAGCATCAGCCGTCTCCGCAAAACGCGCCCCGGCGGGTGCGGATGCTGCTGCGTTCTCCTCGATCAGAACGCCGGCGGCCGTCGTCGGTTTCTTCCTGGCTTCGGGGAAAAACAGGTCCACGGGACGGGAAGGCGCTGCGCCGTTGCCGGAAGCGTTAGCCGGAGCGGAGCTGGGAATGAGTGCGCCAAGACCACGGCCGAGGCCGCGTCGCTTATCGCTCATGGATAAATCCCTCCAAAGGAAGAGCCCGGCAGACCCGGCTCTGGCTAGTGCAGTTGTTGAAAATTCTAACGTTCAGCGATTTCCGCTGCGGCTTCCAGGTAGGAGAGTGCACCGCTGGAGGACGGGTCGTAGGTCATCACGGTCTGCTGGTAACTGGGTGCCTCGGAGATCCTGACGGACCGTGGCACCACAGCGCCCAGGACTTGCTCGGGGAAGTGCTGACGGACCTCCGCAGCCACCTGCGCCGCAAGGTTCGTACGTCCGTCGTACATGGTGAGAAGGATGGTGGAAACGATCAGCTCCGCGTTGAGGTGCTTCTGGATCATCTCGATGTTCTTCAGAAGCTGGCTGAGGCCTTCCAGTGCGTAGTACTCGCACTGGATGGGAATCAGCACCTCGCTGGCCGCGCAGAAGGCGTTGACCGTCAGGAGGCCCAGGCTCGGCGGGCAGTCGATGAAGATGTAGTCCAGGCGGGCCTCGCCGGCCTTCTGCCGCTCCTTGGCGTAAACGTCAATCGCGCGGCGGAGGCGCTGCTCCCTGGCAACGAGCGAAACCAGCTCGATCTCTGCGCCTGCCAGGTGGATGGTGGCCGGTGCGCAAATCAGATTGGCAATGTCCGGGCACTGGGCCACAACGTCCTTGAGCGGAACGTCATTGATCAGGACATCGTAGATGCTGTCCACATCAGCATGGTGTTCGATGCCCAGGGCGGTGGACGCGTTGCCCTGCGGGTCGATATCAATGACCAGGACGTTCAGCCCGGCAGCCGCGAGGGCAGCCGCGATGTTCACCGTGGTGGTGGTTTTACCCACGCCGCCTTTTTGGTTCGACACCGTGAACACGCGGGTCTTCTCCGGCTTGGGAAGCTGCCGGCCAATCAAACGTTCGCGGCGTTTGTTTTCATGCGCGAGTTCGCGGGCAATGGGGCTGGAGTCGTCGATCGAGTCCATGATGTTCCCGCCCATGGATTCGACAGTTTCACGTGAAACCGAGGACTTAGAGCGGTTAGTAACCGAATTGAGGTGATTCCATGTGTCGCTCTGCGCGATTGAGGGCGCGACAATGGCCCGCGCGGACCCCAGGGACACAAACGGTGGTATCCGCTGTGTGGAGGCTTCGCTACTGGTCACTGTGACACACTCACTCTCATTCGGCTTGATCTGCCGTTCACTAGCCTAACCGCTTCCCCCTAAAGTCCTGCGGCACCGGGCCAGCGGTTAGGCAATCTTTTGCGTCTTATTAACGATGATTCGAACCACAGTGGTGGGTTCCTCCAGGAGGTCCTCACCGACTACAACTACGGACGTCTGAACGCCGCCGAGCTTCCGGATGGCCTTGGCGGCCTTCTCGATCTCTTCGCCTGCACTTCGTCCCTTGATGGCCACAACTTCGCCCTTGCCTGCAAGGAGGGGGATCGTCAGCCCGGCAAGGTTGGAGAGCGCCGAAACGGCGCGGGCCGTCACGACGTCGGCGTCCACCATTCCTACCGCGAGCTCGGCCCGGGTGCGCATTACCGTGACATTCGTCAGCCCGAGATCGTCCACCACTTCCTGCAGCCAGATAACCCGGCGTTCCAGTGGCTCAATCAGGGTCAGTTCCAGATCGGGACGGGCAATGGCCAAGCACAGCCCGGGAAGGCCGGCCCCGCTTCCAACGTCCGCGACGTGGCTGCCCTCGGCGATTTCCCGCTCAATGACGGCACAATTCAACACATGCCGGCTCCAGAGCCGGGGGACTTCACGGGGGCCGATCAGTCCCCGCTCCGTTCCGGATGTGGCCAGGTGCTCTACATAACGCTTGGCCAGATCCAGACGGTCACCGAAGATCGCCTCGGCCGCCTTTAGCTCCGCGGCAGTGATGTCAACCATTGTCAGCGTCCCGGCGTCTTCAGTCTGCTGAGACAACAATGTGCCTCCCGGCACCTTCGCCTTCGGATTCGCTCACAAATCCAAGATCGGCAACGGCGTCATGGACGATCTTCCGCTCATAAGCACTCATCGGTTCCAGCGCCACGGCATTGCCGGATTCCTTCACGGAAGCCACTGCGTCCTCTGCGATCTTCTGCAGGTGGCCGGCACGCTCCTGGCGGTATCCGTTGATGTCCAGCACCAGCCGGGAGCGGTTTTCCGTTGCGGAAAGGACAGAAAGGCGGGTCAGCTCCTGGAGGGCTTCCAGAACTTCACCGTCGCGGCCAACAAGGCTCTCGAGCCCGGCAGATTCTTCCTCAGCCACGATGGAGATGTAGGTCCGTCCGTTACGGACCTCGATGTCGATGTCGCCGTCGATGTCGGCGATGTCCAGCAGTTCCTCGAGGTAGTCGGCGGCGACGTCGCCCTCTTCTTCCAGCCGGCTCACAGAAGAGCCTTTGCCCGCATCCTGCATCTCGTCGCGGGTGTCGTCGTGGTCTTCAACGCCCTCGGCGGAAACGGCGTTTTCGGTGCTCTCGACAGACATTACTTCTTCTTCCTGTTCTTACGTTGTGGCTGGATGCGCTGTCCCTTGGCCTCGGCGACCGCGGCAGCAGCGGCGGCTTCAGCCTCGACGTCGACCTTCTTGCCTCCCAGGCCCGGCAGGGCCGGCAGTCCCTTGGCGGCACGGCGCTCTGCGAGGGCCTTGGCGGCGGGGGATCCCGGCGTCGGCATGCGGCGGATGACGAAGAACTGCTGCGCCATGGTCCAGAGGTTGGTGGTGGTCCAGTAGATGAGGACACCGATAGGGAAGTTGATGCCACCCACACCGAAGACGATCGGCAGGATGTAGAGCATCATCTTCTGCTGGCGCATAAACGGGCTGGCCATGGCCTCTTCGGACATGTTCTTGGCCATGATCTGCTTCTGGGTGATGAACTGCGAGGCCGTCATGGCCAGGATCATCACGATGGTCAGGATGGTGACCGCTACAGGGTTGCCTTCGGGGTTATGAAGCAGCGTTGCCGAGAGTGGGGCACCGAAGATGGTGGACTCATCGAACTGCGTCACTTGATCGTGGCTCATGGCACCGATACCGAGACCCTTATCACGGGCTGTGCTGATGCCCGACAGCACCTGGAACAAGGCAAAGAAGAACGGCATCTGGATGAGCATGGGCAGGCAGGCGGAGAACGGGTTGGTTCCGTGCTTCTTGTACATGGCCATCTGTTCCTGCGCCATGGCCTGGCGGGACAGCTGGTCAGTCTTCCCCTTGTACTTTTCCTGCAGCTTCTTCAGGTCCGGCTGCAGCAGCTGCATGCCGCGCTGTGCCTTGATCTGCTTGACGAAGACGGGGATGAGGGCGGCACGGATCACCAGCACCAACCCGATGATGGACAGCGTCCAGGTCCAGCCGCTGGCCTCGGGCAGCCCAATGCTGCTCAGGCCCTCATGGAAGCCCACCATGATGATGGACACAAGCCATTTGAACGGAAACATGATTGTTTCAAAGAAGTCCATACGATATCCCTATTCGTCAGGCCGCAGCGCGGCCTTCTTCATCAGTCCGAGCAGCCAGGTACTTGTCCGGGTTGTTCAGCACAACAATTGTGGGGGTCTGGTGTTCGGGCCAGTGGCGGTGGCCGGCGGGGACGTGGTCCACGCCGCCGGCGTTCCAAGGATGGCAGCGCGCGAGGCGCCGCGCCGCAAGCCAGCTTCCCTTGACGGCACCGTGCACGGTGATTGCTTCGAGGGCATAGGCCGAACATGAAGGAAAGAAGCGGCAGACCTGGCCGTACAAGGGCGAAATCACCTTGCGGTAGGCCATCAGCAGCAGGATCAGAAAGTTTCGGGGCAGGTTCCACAGGGCTTTGCCCAGGAGGACCGCTGCTGGTTTGAAGGAACGGACGACGGCGGCAATGGCGTTACGCACGCGGTGTCCCTTCCTGTGTAGTTTGCCGTGAAACCGCTGACGCGGCCCGAGGAAGGCGGCCGCCCAGCCGTTTCATGGTCGTTTCCAGAGCGGCGTTGTAGTCTGCCAGCAGTTGGTCCCAGCTGGCGGACGCGGCCGCGGGCAGAGCCCGGACCACAATGGCGAACCCGGTACCGTACTCCTGCAACGACAAAGCTCCGGCTTCTCTCAGTCTCCTCTTAACGAGGTTCCTGACCACAGCGTTCCCGACACTTTTGGAAACGATGAATCCGATCCGGCTTGGTTCGTCAGCAGCAATAGCTACCGTATATAACACTACGTTCCGGCGTCCATTGCGGACGCCGGAACGTACAGTTGTTGAAAAATCGGTTGAAGTCCTCAGACGGTTCCTGGTGGCTAGCACCGTTAAACTCGCAAAGGGATGTTGACCGACGAGTCAGTGTGTTTAGGCCGACAGTTCGGTGCGGCCCTTGCCACGACGGGCTGCCAGGATGGCGCGGCCGGCACGGGTACGCATACGAAGGCGGAAGCCGTGCTTCTTGGCTCGACGGCGGTTATTCGGCTGAAAAGTCCGCTTGCTCACGTTAGTTACTCCAGTGGATCAAAGGTGCGCCCACCCGATCAATAAGGGGAAGAACTGGCCGACGCTAAGTTTTGTATATGCACGCTGCCTCGGCTCATAGGACGCAGAACGTCAGAGAGATTCAAATGAGGTCGAAAAGCGGACACAAAGGACTTCACAACGTTAGGCCAAAAAGCGCGCCCCAGTCAAACCGGCCCAACCTTCACTGCCCCTGCCCCGCTGTGGTTAACCCCTGCCCACAGCCTGTGGATGAAGTAGCTCACATGGCCCGATTTCGAACCACAACCGTGTAATTATCCACAAGCCTCTACCCAGCTATCTTCTAGGCTTTTGATCCCCTAGAGTGGCTCAGTAGCCGATTATCCACGCTCTGTGTATAACCCTGTGGATTAAGCCCGAACGCAACCCCTGGTTCTGTGCTTGTGGCTGCAGGTAATGCAGGCAAGCAAGTTTGAGGAACTGATTGATGACAGTAGACGAAGCCAACCACGCGAATACTGTCGGAAGTTCCTGGCGTCGGGTTGTGAGTCTGCTGGAGCAGGACCACCGGGTTTCACCACGGCAGCGCGGCTTCGTAATCCTTGCCCAGGCCCAGGGACTGATAGGGTCCACCCTCCTGGTGGCCGTTCCCAACGAACTCACGCGTGAAGTCCTCCAGACCCAGGTCAAGGAAGCACTCGACGACGCCCTGCACAGTGTCTTCTCCGACGACATCCGCTGCGCCATCGACGTCGATACCGATCTGGTGCCCCTCCACACGGAGCCGGAACCCGCCGTCGAACTTTCCCTGGCGACCGATCCCACCGTGGAGCAGAAGCCGCAGCCCATGCTGCCGAGCACTTCCCATGAATTCGGCAGGCTGAACCCGAAGTACGTCTTCGACACCTTTGTGATCGGATCCTCCAACCGGTTCGCCCATGCGGCCGCAGTCGCCGTCGCGGAAGCGCCGGCCAAGGCCTACAACCCGCTGTTCATCTACGGTGACTCCGGACTTGGAAAAACCCACCTGCTGCACGCAATCGGCCACTACGCCCGCCGGCTCTACAGCGGGATCCGCGTCCGCTACGTGAACTCCGAAGAGTTCACCAACGACTTCATCAACTCCATCCGGGACGATGAGGGAACCAGCTTCAAGACCACGTACCGGAACGTCGATGTGCTGCTGATCGATGACATCCAGTTCCTGGCCGGCAAGGACCGGACGCTTGAGGAGTTCTTCCACACGTTCAACGCCCTGCACAACAACAACAAGCAGGTGGTCATCACCTCGGACCAGCCGCCCAAGCTGCTGGCAGGTTTCGAAGACCGGATGAAGTCCCGCTTCGAATGGGGCCTGCTGACTGACATCCAGCCGCCGGAACTGGAGACCCGCATCGCGATCCTCCGGAAGAAGGCCCTGAGCGAAGGCCTCTCCGCACCGGACGACGCCCTCGAGTACATCGCGTCCAAGATCTCCAGCAACATCCGCGAACTGGAAGGCGCACTCATCCGCGTCACTGCTTTCGCCAGCCTGAACCGCCAGCCGGTGGATGTAGCCCTTGCCGAAATGGTGCTCAAGGACCTCATCACGGACGACGGCGCCCAGGAGATCACGTCGGCCCAGATCCTGACCCAGACCGCGGACTACTTCAAGCTCAGCATGGAGGAGCTCTGCAGCAAGTCCCGCACCCGCACGCTCGTAACGGCCCGCCAGATCGCGATGTATCTGTGCCGTGAGCTGACGGACATGTCACTTCCCAAGATCGGGCAGGAGCTTGGCGGCCGCGACCACACCACCGTGATCCACGCAGACCGCAAGATCCGCGAACTGATGGCCGAGCGCCGTGTGATCTACAACCAGGTTACGGAGCTGACCAACCGCATCAAGCAGCAGCAGCGGGATTCCTAAAGCCGGTTTCCACCCCGCCTCCATACCTTATTAACAGGCGCATGTGGATAAGCCTGTGGATAGTTAAGGGGACAACTGCGGTTAATGGGCTTAAAACCCTTAAGGCATCTGTGGATCAGCGAAACGGCCGAAAAAGTTGTCCCCATCCACACCCTGTTTAAAACCTGCATCGCCCACAGCGGATGAACAGGGCTTAACCGCGGAACGGTGCCGCAGGACGGGGTTATCCACAGTTTCCACAGCAGTTATTAACACTACTAATCCCAAAAAATTGAAATTCCCTCAAACAACAATCTCGTTCCGCCCCCGGCCCGGCCCCGTGTCCTCGGACCGGAAGGGCCAGGGTGCCTGCCGGGAGATGGGGAAATCCCGGGTCTTCCGGCTAAGCTGTCAGCAGCGCTCCCATCCTTGGGTCTGTTTGTGGTTCAGCAAGCGCGGACCATGCAGGTTCCGGTGTCCGGGGGCAAGGTTCTTCGAACTCCCTGCGGGAGTTCCCGTTGAGAAAATGGCAGCAGCAATGAAAGGCGGCACCCTTCCGTGAAGTTCAGAGTCGAACGGGACGTCCTGGCAGAAGCCGTTACATGGACCGCCCGATCGTTGTCTCCGCGGCCGCCGGTTCCGGTGCTTTCCGGGCTTTTGCTCAAGGCCGAGTCCGGCACCGTGAGCCTCTCGAGTTTTGACTACGAAACGTCGGCTCGCCTCGAAATCCCGGCTGACATCAGCGTTGAAGGCACCATCCTGGTTTCCGGCCGCCTCCTTGCAGACATCTGCCGCAGCCTGCCCTCCGCTCCCGTTGACGTCGAAACCGACGGCAACAAAGTCACGCTCACCTGCCGCCGAAGCAGCTTCCACCTCGCCACCATGCCCGAGGCAGAGTACCCGCCGCTGCCAGCGTTGCCCACCATCAGCGGGACGGTTCCGGGAGACTCCTTCGCGCAGGCTGTGTCCCAGGTGATCATCGCCGCCAGCAAGGACGACACCTTGCCGATCCTGACCGGCGTCCGGATGGAGATCGAGGACGACCTCATCACGCTGCTGGCAACAGACCGCTACCGCCTCGCCATGCGCGAAGTCCCCTGGAAGCCCGTCAATGCCGGCATCTCCACCAGCGCCCTGGTCAAGGCGAAGACCCTCAACGAAGTTGCCAAAACCCTTGGCAACAGCGGAGACATCAACCTCGCACTGGCCGACGACGACAGCCGCCTGATCGGATTCGAAAGCGGCGGACGCACCACCACCTCCCTCCTCGTGGACGGCGACTACCCTAAGATCCGGTCACTGTTCCCGGATGCCACCCCGATTCACGCCACAGTGCAGACCCAGGAACTCGTCGAAGCTGTCCGGCGCGTCTCGCTCGTTGCCGAACGCAACACCCCGGTCCGGCTTGCCTTCACCGAAGGCCAGCTCCACCTCGATGCCGGCACAGGCGAGGACGCCCAGGCTTCCGAGGAACTTGAAGCACAGCTAACCGGCGACGAAATCACCGTGGCCTTCAACCCGCACTACCTCATTGAGGGCCTGAGCGTCATCGAAACCAAGTTCGTCCGGTTCTCCTTCACCACGGCGCCGAAGCCGGCCATGATCACGGCCCAGGTCGACGCCGACGGCGAAGACCAGGACGACTACCGGTACCTGGTTATGCCGGTGCGCCTGCCCAACTAATTTCCGCCACCACCCCCAGCGCAGAAAAGAGTTCCCACGTGCACATCGGACTAATCGGCCTTGGAAAAATGGGCTTCAACATGCGCGAGAGACTGCGCAAGGGCGGCATCGAGGTGACCGGTTTCGACCGGAATCCGGACCTCACCGACGTCGCCACTGTTGATGAACTCATCGCCGCTGTTCCTGCACCCCGCATTATCTGGGTCATGGTTCCGGCAGGCGAGATCACCGACGTCGTGATCAGCGAGCTCGGTTCCAAGCTCGACGCCGGCGACTTGGTGATCGACGGCGGCAACTCCCGCTTCACAGAGGATCAGAAACACGGCGCTGCGCTGGCTGAGAAGGGCATCCGCTTCGCGGACTGCGGCGTCTCCGGCGGTGTCTGGGGCCTGCAGAACGGCTACGGGCTGATGGCAGGCGGCGACGCCGCAGACATCGAACGGGCCATGCCCGTGTTTGACGCGCTCCGTCCTGAAGGTGAGCGGGCCGACAGCTTCGTCCACGTTGGCGGAATCGGCGCGGGCCACTACGCCAAGATGGTGCACAACGGCATTGAGTACGGACTCATGCAGGCCTATGCCGAGGGATACGAACTCCTGGCCGCCAAGGACATCGTCACCGACCTTCCCGGAACCTTCCGCGCCTGGCAGAAGGGAACCGTTGTGCGTTCCTGGCTCCTGGACCTCATGGTCAAGGCACTCGATGAAGATCCCGGCCTGGCCTCGATCGACGACTACGTCGAAGATTCCGGCGAAGGCCGCTGGACCGTCGAAGAGGCAATCGCCAACGCGGTACCCGCTCCGGCCATCACGGCAGCCCTGTTTGCACGCTTCTCCTCCCGCGAGGACAACTCTCCGGCGATGAAGATGGTGTCCGCCCTGCGGCATCAGTTCGGCGGGCATGCCACCCGTCCGGCAAAGTAACGGCAGTGCGGGCAGTCCGGGAATCCTGAAGACGGCGTGTACCTAGAAAAGCTTTCGCTGACCGATTTTCGCAGTTATGCCCAAGTGGACCTCAGCCTCGAACCCGGGGTGACGGTGCTCGTAGGCTACAACGGCATCGGCAAGACCAACCTCATGGAGGCTGTCGGGTACCTGGCCACGCTCAGCTCCCACAGGGTAAGTTCAGATGCGCCGCTGCTGCGGTTCGGGACCGAGCGTGCCGTGATCCGGGCCAAACTGGTCCGGGGCGGGCAGTCCACCGTGCTGGAACTGGAAATCAACGGTAACCGCGCCAACCGGGGACGCATCAACCGAAGCAACCCCGTCCGCGCCCGTGACATCCTCGGCATCTGCCAGACGGTGCTCTTTGCCCCGGAAGACCTGGCCCTGGTGAAGGGTGATCCCTCCAACCGGCGGCGTTTCCTCGATGAACTGCTGGTCAGCCTTATGCCGCGCCATTCAGCCACCCGGACCGATTACGACCGCGTCCTCAAACAGCGGAACGCCCTCCTGAAGTCGGCCCGCGCCGGGAAGTTCACTTCCGGGCACGAGGCGACCTTGGATGTTTGGGACCAGCACATGGCCCGCGCCGGTGCCGAACTGCTACACGCGCGGCTCGAACTGGTGGACCGGATCAGGCCGCACCTGAGAGCGGCCTATGCCCAGTTGACTGACGGGTCCAAGGAGGCCGACGCGATATACCGGTCCACGCTCCAGGACTTACTGGACGACGACGGCGCCGATGCCGGGTACGCTGCCGACCCCTCCGCCGTCGGACGCGTTGAGGACCTCCGGCTGCTGTCCGTGGCGGAGCTGACCGAACGCTATGTACAGGCTTTCGCGGCGTCCCGCCGCAAGGAACTGGAGCGGGGCATTTCACTTGTTGGACCGCACCGGGACGACGTGGAGCTCATCCTCGGCGAAGCGCCGGCCAAAGGCTACGCATCCCACGGGGAAACATGGTCCATGTGCCTCTCCCTGCGGCTGGCGTCCTACTACGTCATGCTCGACGACGCCCGCACCGGCGGGTCCGCACCGATCCTTATCTTGGACGACGTGTTTGCCGAACTGGACGTCCAGCGTCGGCGTAAACTGGCGGCAATAGTATCCGGCGCCGAACAGGTGCTGGTGACCGCCGCCGTCGACGCCGATATACCGGAAGAGCTTACCGGGCGGCGGGTGAAGGTTGTCCCGGGAGGAATCGAGGAGTCGGAATCCCGATGAATAAAGACACCGGCGGACTTCAGCCCGGCCGCGACCCCGACGAAATCGATGCTGCGCAGGCGGCCCTCAACCGGATGCGCGAAGCGGCTGCTGCTCGCGGGGAAATCCGGCGCAAGACCCCGCCGCCCGGAAACGGAGCGAAGAAGCCGGGCCGGAGTGCGGCCGGAACCCGGGGCTTTGCGCAATTCCACGGCTCCGGCCGCGATCCGCTGGGCCTGGGCAAAGTGGTGGGACGGCTGGTGGCAGAGCGCGGCTGGACCTCCCCGGTGGCAGTCGGATCGGTCATGGCCGAATGGAACACCCTTGTGGGACCGGAAATTTCAGCGCACTGCACTCCGGAGAGCTTTACCGACACCACGCTCCATGTGCGGTGCGATTCCACCGCGTGGGCCACGCAGCTGCGCCTGCTCAGCTTCAGCCTCCTGGAGAAATTCCGCGCCGAACTGGGCGATGGCGTTGTTACCAAGATCCAGGTCCTGGGACCCGCGGCGCCGAGCTGGCGGAAGGGCGGGCGCACCGTCAACGGCCGCGGCCCCCGGGACACCTACGGATAGCGAAATGCGATGGCGGCCGCCGCCGTCCCGTCCGCCGGACCTCGGACTCTTGAAAATTGGCCAAACGGCGTGTAGGGCGCCCTAAGAGCCCTGGGCCGTATAGGAACCCAGAGAAGGTACCCCTGGAGCCTTGCAGGCAGAGCCAATGGCCAGCCAGCGCCACTTTCCTCTGCGTTTGCGGCCCTGGAATGCGGGTTTACGCTCTCCAACACGGTAGAATCGGGGTAGATAACTGGGCGCCGGTGAAACGTTGACTGAGTCCGTTTTCCGGCGCCTTTCCTGCGGCCGGGGCACGGTTCCGCCAGTCAACGAAGTAATCGGCGTCATCAGTGACGTGCCTGTTGGCAGGATCCTCTTCTATCGGAGACGGTGACGGCCGGCCATACGAATACAGAGGAGTCGAAAGCGCCTGTGGCTAACGACAATGCAGATATCCCGGCAGTGGAACCCGCGGCCGGGGATGCCCGTGCAACAGATGCGCCGGCGGCAGCCGAACGCAAGGGATACGGTGCCAGCGACATCACCGTCCTTGAAGGCCTTGAAGCCGTCCGCAAACGGCCCGGCATGTACATCGGATCCACCGGACCCCGCGGCCTCCACCACCTGGTGTACGAAGTGGTGGACAACTCCGTAGATGAAGCCCTCGCCGGGTACTGCACCCACATCGAGATTGTTCTCCAGGCGGATGGCGGCGTCAAGGTGGTTGATGACGGCCGCGGCATCCCCGTGGACATGCACCCCACCGAGCACAAACCCACTGTTGAAGTCGTTATGACCATCCTGCACGCCGGCGGAAAGTTCGGCGGCGGCGGCTATGCCGTTTCCGGCGGCCTTCACGGCGTGGGTATCTCAGTGGTCAACGCCCTCTCCAGCCGGGTGGACACGGAAGTGCGGCGCCAAGGCCACGTCTGGCGAATGTCCTTTGCCGACGGCGGCAAGCCGCAGGGCAGCCTGGTCCAAGGTGAAGAGACGGACCAGACCGGTACGACGCAGACCTTCTATCCGGACGCCAGCATCTTCGAGAGCACGGAATTCGATTTCGAGACGCTCCGTGCCCGCTTCCAGCAGATGGCGTTCCTGAATAAGGGCCTGCGCATCACGCTGACGGACGAACGCACCCCTGCGGCTGTCGAGGACCCCGACGCCGACCTGAACCTTGATGCCGTGGTCACCGAAGGTGAAGTCACCGCTGAACACCGCACGGTTGTGTACCAGTACGACGACGGCTTGCTGGACTACGTCAAGCACCTGAACTCGGGCAAGAAGGTTGATGTGGTCCACGAGGACGTCATCGCCTTCGAGACCGAGGACAAGGAACGGAAAATTGCCCTGGAAATGGCGATGCAGTGGACCAGCGCCTACTCCGAAAGCGTCCACACGTACGCCAACACCATCAACACGCACGAGGGCGGCACCCACGAAGAGGGCTTCCGCGCCGCGATGACGTCGCTCATCAACCGCTACGCGCGCGAGAAGAACATCATCAAGGAAAAAGACGACAACCTCACCGGTGATGACATCCGTGAAGGGCTCACGGCCGTTATTTCCGTGAAGCTGGCCGAACCGCAGTTCGAAGGCCAGACCAAGACCAAACTCGGCAATTCCGAGGTCAAGGGCTTCGTCCAGCGCGTGGTCACCGACGGTCTGGGCGACTGGCTGGAACGCAATCCCGGCCCGGCGCGCGACGTGATCCGCAAGGCCATTTCGGCTGCCCAGGCCCGGATGGCCGCCCGCAAGGCCCGGGACAATGCCCGCCGCAAGAGCCCGCTTGAGTCGTTCGGCATGCCGGGCAAGCTGTCCGACTGTTCCTCCAAGGACCCCGCGAAGTGCGAGGTCTACATCGTGGAGGGTGACTCCGCCGGCGGCTCCGCCAAGCGCGGGCGGAACCCGGAAACGCAGGCCATCCTGCCCCTTCGCGGCAAGATCCTGAACGTGGAACGGGCACGCCTGGACAAGGCCCTCGGCAACAATGAGGTCCAGTCCATGATCACCGCCTTCGGTACGGGCATCGGCGAGGACTTCGACCTCAGTAAACTCCGGTACCACAAGATCGTGCTCATGGCTGATGCCGACGTTGACGGCCAGCACATTACCACCCTGCTGATGACCCTCCTGTTCCGCTACATGCGCCCGCTCATCGAAAACGGCTACGTGTACCTTGCTCAGCCGCCGCTGTACCGGATCAAGTGGTCCAATGCTCCGCACGATTACGTGTACAGCGACCGCGAACGCGACTCCCGGCTCGTGGCTGGCCAGGCCGCGGGGCGCCGCATTCCGAAGGACAACGGCATCCAGCGCTACAAGGGCCTTGGCGAGATGGACTACACGGAACTGTGGGACACCACCATGGACCCGGACAACCGGACCCTACTCCAGGTCACGATGGATGATGCACTGGCCGCGGACCAGATCTTCACGGTGCTGATGGGTGAGGACGTTGAATCCCGCCGAAACTTCATTCAGCAAAACGCCAAGGATGTCAGATTCCTGGATATCTAAGGGTCCAAAAGACCTGTAGATATTCTTGATCCGACATATACCTGAAACGGAAATTATAAAAAATGAGTGACGAAACACCTGAAGTTCCGGCCGAGGGGACAGAGCCGGTCCTGGAAGGCGACGTGCTGATCGACCGTGTGGAGCAGGTGGACCTGCAGACGGAAATGCAGCGCTCCTACCTGGACTACGCCATGGCAGTTATTGTCGGCCGTGCACTTCCCGATGTCCGCGACGGCCTGAAGCCCGTCCACCGACGCGTGCTCTATGCCATGTTCGACGGCGGCTACCGCCCGGACCGCTCTTTCAACAAGTGCGCCCGCGTGGTGGGCGAGGTCATGGGCCAGTACCACCCCCACGGCGACACGGCAATCTACGACGCCCTGGTGCGCCTCATCCAGGACTGGACCATGCGCTACCCGCTGGCGCTCGGGCAGGGCAACTTCGGTTCGCCCGGCAACGACGGCGCGGCAGCACCGCGGTACACCGAAACCAAGATGGCGCCGCTGGCCATGGAAATGGTCCGCGACATCGACGAGGAAACCGTCGACTTCCAGGACAACTACGACGGCAAGAACCAGGAACCCACCATCCTGCCGGCGCGTTTCCCCAACCTGCTTGTCAACGGCTCCTCGGGCATCGCCGTCGGCATGGCCACCAACATTCCGCCGCACAACCTCCGCGAGGTTGCCGACGGTGTGCAGTGGTACCTGGCCAACCCGACCGCCAGCCGTGAGGAGCTCCTCGAGGAACTCCTGCTGCGCATCAAGGGACCGGATTTCCCCACCGGCGCCACCGTCCTGGGCCACAAAGGCATCGAAGATGCCTATCGCACCGGGCGCGGTTCCATCACCATGCGCGCCGTGGTTAACGTTGAAGAGCTCCAGGGACGCACGTGCCTGGTGGTCACAGAACTGCCCTACCAGGCCAACCCGGACAACCTGGCCATCAAGATCGCGGAACTCGTCAAGGACGGGAAGATCTCGGGCATAGCCGACCTTCGCGATGAGACCTCCGGCCGCACCGGCCAGCGCCTGGTGATCGTGCTCAAGCGCGACGCTGTGGCCAAGGTGGTGCTGAACAACCTCTACAAGCACACCCAGCTGCAGGACAACTTTGCGGCAAACATGCTGGCGATTGTTGACGGCGTCCCGAGGACCCTCAGCCTGGATGCCTTCATCCGGCACTGGGTCACCCACCAGATGGACGTCATCGCACGCCGGACCCGTTACCGCCTGCGCAAGGCCGAAGAGGAAGCACACATCCTGCGTGCCCTCCTCAAGGCTTTGGACATGCTGGACGAGGTGATTGCCCTCATCCGCGCGTCCAACACCACCGAAGCGGCCCGTGACGGCTTGATGCAGTTGCTGGACATTGATGAACTGCAGGCGCGCGCAATCCTGGACATGCAGCTTCGCCGGCTTGCCGCCCTGGAGCGCCAGAAGATCCAGGATCGACATGCCGAACTGGAAGCCCTGATCGCCGAGTACAACTCGATCCTGGCCTCGGAAGAGCGCCAGCGCGAGATCATCAGCACCGAACTTGCCGAAATCGTCGCCAAGCACGGGGATGACCGCCGCACGAAGATCCTGATGGGCTTCGACGGTGATATGTCCATGGAGGATCTGATCCCCGAAGAGGAAATGGTCGTCACCATTACGCGCGGCGGCTACGTCAAGCGCACGCGCAGTGACAACTACCGTTCACAGCAACGCGGCGGCAAAGGCATCAAGGGTGCCCAGCTGCGCGGGGACGACGTCGTGGAGCATTTCTTCGTCACCACCACGCACCATTGGCTGCTGTTCTTCACCAACCTGGGACGCGTTTACCGTGCCAAGGCCTACGAACTCGTGGAAGCGGGGCGTGACGCCAAGGGCCAGCACGTCGCCAACCTCCTGGCGTTCCAGCCTGACGAGCACATCGCCCAGGTGCTGGACCTTCGCGACTACCAGCACGCCCCCTACCTGGTGCTGGCCACCAAGCGCGGCCTGGTCAAGAAGACCCGGCTGGAGGACTACGACACCAACCGTTCGGCCGGTGTCATTGCGATCAACCTGCGCGACGGCGATGAGCTCGTCTCCGCCCAGCTCGTTTCGGAAACCGATGACCTCATGCTGGTCTCGCGCCTGGGTCAGTCCATCCGTTTTACGGCAACCGACGATGCACTGCGTCCCATGGGCCGTGCGACCTCCGGTGTGACCGGCATGAAGTTCCGCGAGGACGATGAACTGCTGGCGGCCGACGTCGTCAAGGACGGCTCGTTCGTCTTCATCGTTACCGAGGGCGGCTACGCCAAGAGGACCGCCGTGGAGGAATACCGCCTCCAGGGCCGTGGCGGCCTGGGCATCAAGGTCGGCAAATACCAGGAAGAGCGCGGCCACCTGGTCGGCGCCCTCATCGTCCAGGAAGAGGACGAAGTCCTGGTGGTCATGGAAGGCGGAAAAGTGGTCCGGTCCTCGGTGGCCGGAGTGCCCGCCAAGGGGCGCGACACCATGGGCGTCATCTTTGCCAAGCCGGACAAGAACGACCGCATCATCGAAGTGGCACGCAACAGCGAACGCGGCCTGGAAGGCGAAGAAGTCGAAGCCGCCGACCTGGAAACACCGGACGAAAGCCCGGCTGCGGCCGGGGATGACGTAACGTTGGCTGAAGGTGCCGGATCACATGACGGGTCCGCAGAGGCAGATTCAGCACCGGCCGGAGAGTCCGACGAGTCATCGGACGACGCTGAGCTGGACGAAGAAAATACCGGAGGTAACGAGTGAGTAATTCCGACTCATATCCCAAGCCGAACAGCAACACTCCCGGCGGGATCAGGCAGCCGGCGTCCGCTCCGCGCGTGAACGCCCCCGTACGTCCCCAGCAACGGCCGTCGACGCCGGGAGCTCCCGCGCAGCGCCCCGTCGTCCCGGGCCAGCGCCCGGCACAGGCACAGCGCCCCGCCCAGGCCCCCCAGGGGGCGCGGCCCGCGGTTCCCGGCCAGCGTCCCGCCCAAGGCAGCGCCCAGGGCGCCCCGGGGCTGGTCAAGCCGGCACCGAAGGCGAAGGTCCGCCGGGCCCGGCTCCTGGTCAGCAAGGTGGACCCCTGGTCCGTCCTGAAGATGGCATTCCTGCTGTCCGTTGCGCTCGGCATCGTAACCGTCGTAGCCGCGATTGTCCTCTGGACCGTGCTGGACCTGACCGGCATCTTCGACCAGGTCGACAGCCTGCTCGGGACATTGGCCGGTTCCGAAGGCGGCGGGTTCGAACTGAAGAAGGTCGCTTCGCTGGGCCAGGTGGCATCCTTTGCGGTGATCATCGCCGTCGTAAACGTTGTATTGCTGACGGCGCTGTCCATGCTGTCCGCTGTTCTGTACAACATTTCCGCCACCCTCGTCGGTGGCATCGGCGTGACCCTGACGGACGATTAGTCCGCGGAAAATGCCGGAAATCCTCCGGCAGAATGCCTCGATTTGAGATCGGGCCGGGATGTGCTGTAAAGTCATGTCTCGGCCCGATGAGGCATCGGGGCGTATAGCTCAGGCGGTTAGAGCGCTTCGCTGATAACGAAGAGGTCCCAGGTTCAAGTCCTGGTACGCCCACGGAACCTGCACAGGTTTTGGAAATGGTTCGGGTAATCCGGACCGGAACGGGGTGCATGTGAAGAAGTTGCTGGTTGTTGCAGCGGCTGTCGCAGGCGCGCTGCTCTACAAAAAGGTGCAGGAGTCTGAAGCCCGGAAAACGGTCTGGAGCGAATCGACTGACACGGTCGACTAGCCCGGATCCCCGGTCCGGACGCTGGTTAGAAGCGCTTCGGAACTAGGGTATGATTGACGGGTTGCTTCTTATGGGGGCATGGCGCAATTGGTAGCGCACCTGCTTTGCAAGCAGGGGGTTCGGGGTTCGAGTCCCCGTGCCTCCACCATAAGAAAGGCCCCGGAATGCGGAAACGTACTCCGGGGCCTTTTGCTTGCCCGCCGCTAATGTTGGAACCGTGAACCTCTTTCTTGCCGCTTTGGGAGTGCTCGGCGTCGCCTCTTCGGGACCGCTCATCGCAGCCACCTTGGGAGCCACCACGGTAAGTGCCCTGGCCATCGCTTTCTGGCGCAACGCCATCGGCGCTGCTGTCATGGCCACGCCCGTGCTGGTGACCAATCCGCGGACGTTCGGCAGGGTGACGTCCCGCGAGTTCCGCTGATCCGTTCTGGCAGCCGGTGCCCTTGCGCTGCACTTCGCTTGCTTCATCACTTCGCTCCAGCTGACCTCCGTGGCGGCCGCTACGGCGATCGTCTGCCTTCAGTCCGGGTGGATTGCGGTTTTCCAGCTGCTCCGGGGAGTCCGCCACGGCTGGCAGGTCCTGTTGGGCCTGGGTATGGCTTTTGGCGGGGTTGTGGCCATTACGGGGTTCGACATGGGGACTTCACCTGAAGCACTGCTGGGCGACGTACTGGCACTCGCGGGAGGTGCCTTGGCGGGCCTTTACACCCTGGCGGGCGGCAAGGCGCGTGAAACCATGGGCACCGGCACCTATACAACGCTTTGCTACGGCATGTGCGCAGCCATCGTGGCGTTGCTCGCCCTGCTGTCCAACCAGCCGCTGGCAGGCTTCGACGCCGCCGGCTGGCTGGGGATTCTTGCCATCACCGTCTGTGCGCAGTTGGTGGGGCACACCGCCTTCAACCACCTGCTGGCCACCATGAGCCCGCTGCTGGTCTCCATGATCATCCTGCTGGAGATTCCCGGCGCCGCGCTGCTCGCCGCGGTGTTCCTGGGCGAGACGCTGCCGGTGGGCACGTACGCGGGACTGGTACTCATTCTGATCGGCCTGGCGGTTGTCGTAGCCAGCCAACGGCGCAGGAAGCCCGTGCAGGCGCCGGAGGAAGCCCGGCTGGCCGAGCTGGGAACGGACTAACCCGGCTGGCCGGACAGTAAAACCCCGGAGGCCCGGCAGAACGCTACTGCCCGCCGCGGCGGGCAGGCTGGGCGGAGTTCACCGTGTGGATGGCGCGCAGGAGCTTCGCCGGGAAATAGACGGAGAAGAACACCACCATGGGTGCCTTGAGGGCCATTTTCTTGACGTTGTGGGCCTTGTATGTCCGGTCGAAGCGGGTCACGTAGTACCGGTAATCACGGGGTGAATCCTCGAGCCGGCGGGCGGACATTCCGGACACCATCTGGGGCCAGTACTGCACCCTGAGGTCATGCTCGGCCAGATGCAAGGAGAGGTCAATGTCCTCGTGCATCTCGTCCTTCTCATCCCTGCAGGTCTCGTCCCGGATGGTTTCCCAGGCTGAACGACGCAGCGCCATGTTGGAGCCGAAAAGGAAGTGGTACTGGTGCTTGGCAAGTTTGAGCATCAGTTGGCGCATCTTGTCGTCTGCTTTGAGGCCGAAGCGGCGCATCGGCATGTCGTAATAGACCACCGGGCCGGTAGCCGCCTGGACGGAGGGATCGAGGAAGGCCTTCTGCACCTGTTCCACCCAGTCAGGTTCCACCACCGAGTCCGCGTCGATGCGGCCCAGCACATCGCCGGTCGCGTGGTTGAGGCCAAAGTTGCGCGTCGGGATGAGGCCTTGGTCCTTGTCCTGGCTCAGCAGGATGATGGGGCTTTCCGGATATTCCTGCTGCATCTGGCGCACGATCTTCGCGGTGCGGTCCTTGGACATGTTGTCCACAACGATGATCTCCGCAGCCGGCACGGACTGGTACACAGCGGCGATGAGGCACTGCCGGATGACGCTTTCTTCGTTGTACGCCGGTATGACGATGGATACTGCCGGCATGGGCGCGGCGTCGTGCGAGGCATCCTCGGCGGATCTATCGGGTGACATCATCACAAATTTAGCACCCTTGCATGTCGCCGACCGCGACGCGGGATGAAGGTCGGGGAAACAACAGAGAGGGGCCCCGCGTGCCGTGGCCGGCGGGGCCCCTCTGCTGTTGCCGTGCATTCACGGAGGGTTTTTAGCTGTCGCTCGCCTTTGCCGCACCGTTGTTCGTGGCGGAAGCGATGTTCTTCACGGCAGTCTTGGCGTCCGTAGCGACCTGGGCGGACGCGTCTCCGGGGGCGCCGGCAGTAGCGTCCGTTGCGTCAACGGCCTTCTCGCCCGCAGTAGCCGTGGTGTCCACGGGAGCAACAGTGGCGTCTTCGACGGTCGTGGCGGCCACGGGTGCCGGCGTCACAGGCGCGGGGGTCTTCCAGGGATCCTCCACGGGCTTGGAGGCCTTCCAGGCTGCCACACCGGCAGCAACGGCGGCGGCGATCACGCCGAAAATCAGCAGCCCGCGGTGCTTGGGCTTCTGCGGCTTGGCCGCTTCCCCGGTAACAACCCGGGTAGCCTCCGCCGCAGCAGTCCGGAACTGGTGGCCTGCAGCCTGTGCCTGATCCTGGAGCGAATGAACAACGCCGGACTCTGCAAGCCTCCGGGCCACGGCATCCACATGGGCCGGGGCGCTTTCGAGCGTTCGGTGGACTGCCTCCGAAGCGTGCCCGATCTGGTCCGAGAGCCTGGGCAGGTACTCCACTACTACCCGGTCACGGGCCTGGGAGATGACGGGAGCGGCCTTGTCCAGTGCTTCGTGAAGGCGGGGAGTGGCACTGTCCACGGCGTCGTGGATCCTGGGCGCAAGGTGGGCCAAACCGTCCTGGATGCGCGGCGTAACGATGGCAACGCCGTCGGCCAGGTTGTATGCAGCGGACTTGAGCCCCTCCTGGATCTTCGGGGAAGCGGTGTCGATGCCGTGCTGGAGGCGGGGAACCGCCCAGTCCACGGCTGCCTCAACACGGGGGGCCGCCCAGTCCCTTGCGTTCTCTACCGCGCTGCTGACTGACTGCTCAAGGTCACGGGCAATACGATCCGATTTCTTCACAACTACCTCCCGATTAATGTGACGGTTCTTTCGTTAGCCTACGTGGATTGGCCTCCACCGGCTATTCTTCAAGCCCATTTCGCGCTGATTTCACCTAGCGCGGAACTGTCCGGCAGGCCTCCTGCGCCAAGGCACGACGTGGAACAATGGGCCTATGACTGCCATCGCAACAGCAAAAGCAACCATTCACACCAGCCTCGGCGACATCGTCGTCAACCTCTTCGGGAACCACGCTCCCAAGACGGTCAAGAACTTCGTGGGCCTCGCCACCGGCGAGCAGGCCTGGACCCACCCGGAAACCGGTGAGGACAAGACCGGAACCCCCCTGTACAACGGCACCATCTTCCACCGCATCATCAAGGACTTTATGGTCCAGGCCGGGGATCCCCTGGGCCGCGGCGTTGGCGGACCGGGTTACAAGTTCGACGACGAAATCCACCCCGAACTGACCTTCAACCAGCCGTACAAGCTGGCCATGGCCAACGCCGGCATCCAGATGGGCAAGGGCACCAACGGCTCGCAGTTCTTCATCACCACCATTCCCACTGACTGGCTTCAGGGCAAGCACAGCATCTTCGGTGAAGTTGCCGATGAAGAATCGAAGAAGGTTGTCGACGCCATCGAAAGCGTCCGCACCGGGATGGGCGACCGCCCCGTCGAAGACGTCGTCATCAACAGCATCGACGTTGAGCAGCTCTAACACTCCATGAGTTATGGAATCCCGGCGGTGGAGCCGTCCGCGCAGATTCCGGTGTGCCCCCGGCACCCGGACAGGCCTTCCTATGTCCGGTGCCAGCGCTGCGGACGCCCGGCATGCCCGGAATGCCAGCGGGCGGCCGCCGTCGGATTCCAATGCATTGATTGCGTCAACGAAACAAAACGTACGACGCCGGCGGCCCGGACCGTCTACGGCGGCACCGCCGTCGGCGGCCGGCCTTTGGTGACGTTCGGGCTCATCGCCGTCTGCGCCCTCGTTTACGTGCTGCAGTGGATTGTTCCCAACGACGGGATTTACCGGAACTTCGCCTTCGCCTCGGTGTACGCCACCACGGAGTACGGTGTCTTCGAGCCCTGGCGCGTGCTGACCTCCGCCTTCCTCCATTCGCAGGGCTTCATCCTTCACATCGCGCTTAACATGTACATGCTGTGGATGTTCGGGCAGGCGCTGGAGCCCCTGCTCGGCAGGCTGCGCTTCCTGGCCTTGTACCTCATCTCCGCTATTGGCGGGTCGGTGGGCTATGTCCTTCTGACCCCGGTCCTCCCCCCGTCCGGCGTTGTGGGTGCCTCGGGCGCCATCTTCGGCCTCTTCGGTGCCATGCTGGTGGTCCAGCGCCACCGCGGCGGAGACACCCGGCAGCTTTGGCTTCTGATCGCGATCAACGGTGTAATCGGCTTTGTCGTTCCCCAAATTGCCTGGCAGGCCCACCTCGGCGGCCTCGTGGCCGGCGCCGCCTGCGCTGCAGCAATCGCCCATGCCCCCCGCGGCCCGCGGCAGTGGCTATGGCAGACGGCAGGCCTGGTGCTTGTCCTCGGCCTGCTCATCGCGGCCACTTGGCTGAGGATGGCCAGCGCGTAGGACGTTCTCCGTCCCTCTCCCCTCCCGCCTTTCAGCTTGTGACTATCCAAGCCTAGGTACAACCACGCGCAAAGCCAGGGGACGGCCGCTATATCCCGCTCAAGTTTTCCACAGGCGTTATCCACATTGTTGGTAACTTACACGCGTGTAGTTCAGGGCGGCTCCGCGCCCCTGCCCTTGCCAGCTGGCGATTCTCGTCGTCGCGGGCGGTGCTTTGTACACAGCTGTGGATAAAACTGTTCATGGCTGCTGTGGTTAAGTGGACAAACTCTGGCCAGCAACCCGTCCCCCAACCACACATTGGAGGGCGGCAAGTGACACCAGGGCAGAGCTGAGAGTCTTCAACAGGTTATACACATTGTTAATAACTCCGGCGCCCTTAGCCACATCCGCTTATTCAGCAGAATCAAGCCCGATATGCACCTGAAGGCCTAATTATCCCCGGGTTTATCCCCACCTGTGGATAACTTCTGGGGATAGCGGTGTTCTTAAGTGGATAAGTCCGCTTCTTTGACGATCACGGACGACCGGCAGCGTTATCCACAGGCAATCCACAGTGTTAATAACTCACGCGCCCGCGGTGCATTCCGTGTCGGGACCGTTGGCGGGCCATGGTCCGCGGAACTTCCCGGTTCATCCCCAGCGTCTTATCAACACTGTGGATAACTTTCCCCACAAGAGCGGGATAACTTAGGCCTGGTGGGCCCACACCCCGGAGGAGCCGCGCCGGTGGCTGTGGACCAGGTGGGTGTCGATCATGCCGATTGCCTCCATCAGGGCATACATGGTGGTGGGCCCGACGAATGTGAAGCCCTTGCCGCGCAGCGCCTTGGAAAGTGCGACGGATTCGGGCGAGGTTGTCGGGATCTCGGCATGGGTCAGCGGACTCGGCGTCGCTGCCGGTTGGAAGCTCCAGACGAAGTCCACCAGGCCCCCTTCGGCGCGCAGCCCGATGGTGGCCTGTGCATTGGTAATGGCTGCCCTGATCTTCTGCCGGTTCCGCACGATGCCGGCGTCCAGCATCAGGCGTTCGACGTCGTCGTCCGTGAACGCGGCCACAGCATCCGGCTCGAAGTGGTGGAACGCCGACCGGAAGGCAGGGCGCTTACGCAGGATGGTGGCCCATGACAGTCCGGCCTGGAACGCCTCCAGGCTGATGCGCTCGAACAATCCCTGCTCGTCGCGGACCGGCATGCCCCACTCGAGGTCGTAATACTCCTGCAGCAGGGGATCTGTGGCGGCCCACGGGGGCCGGGCCAGGCCGTCGCTGCCCATGATGGTGCCGCGTTCGTCCGGGGTCATATGATTTCCTAGCCTTTCCCTGCGCCGTTGCTGCCTCCAGCATATTCAGCGGGCCGACCTCGAACATCCCTCCGCAAAGGCGCCGCTGATAGCCGAACGGCCCCTCTCACATTATGCTGTGGCTCTGATCACAAACTACTGGGAGGTACGTGTGAGGAAATCCAAAATTACCGCCGGTGTGGCGGGGGTCGTTCTCGGGATGCTCAGCATCCAGGCCCCGGCCATGGCTGCACCCGCTGTGGACGACGGATCAACAGGGTCCGCCACCTCAGCCCGGGAGGACAACCGCCCCGGACCGCGGACCAAGGAGCTCGTTGAAAAGCGCAAGGCGGCCATTGAAAAAGTGGCCAAGGGGCAGGCGAAAGCCAACGACGATGGCGTGGTCCAACTCGCGGACGACAAGTTCGTCGAAATTGAAACCACCAAGCAGGACAAGATCTTCACGATCCTGGCCGAGTTCGGCCAGCAGGGCTCCGGCCGGTTCGGAACCACGCCAGGTCCGCTGCACAACTCGATTGCCCAGCCTGACCGCGCAGTGGACAACACCACCCTTTGGACAGCGGATTTCAGCCCGGCCTACTACGAAGAACACTTCAACGGCAGCGGCGAATCGATGAAGACGTACTACGAGGCTGTTTCAAACAACCAGTACTCGGTCACCAACACCGTGACGGACTGGGTGACCGTGTCCAATAACGGATCCTTCTACGGCGACAACGCCACCGAGGACACCGGCGGCGCGTGGGCTTTCGTCCGTGACTCTGGCAACGCCTGGTGGAATTCGCAGGTTGCGGCCGGCAAGACGCCGGCCGAAATCGACGCGTACCTGTCACAGTTCGATGTGTGGGACCGCTACGACTTCGACAATGATGGAAATTTCGATGAACCCGACGGCTACATCGACCACTTCCAGGCAGTCCACGCAGGCGAAGGCGAGGAAGCCGGCGGCGGTGCCCTGGGCGAGGATGCAATCTGGTCCCACCGCTGGTACGCCTTCGGCAACGAGTACGGCTCCAGCGGACCGGCAGGGAACCTTGCCGGCGGAGCCCGGATCGGTTCATCCAAGTACTGGCTGGGCGACTACACCACGGAACCTGAAAACGGCGGAGTGGGTGTGTTTGTGCACGAGTTCGGCCACGATCTCGGACTGCCCGACTTCTATGACACCACCGGCGCCGCAACCAACAGCACCGCGTTCTGGACGCTCATGAGCTCAGGTTCCTGGCTGGGCCACGGTTCTGCAGCCAACGAAGGGATCGGAACCACTCCCGGCCTAATGGGACCCGAGGAGAAGCTCTTCCTCGGCTGGCTGGACCACAGTACCGTGCAGGCCGGTTCCACAGCCGACCTGATGCTGAACCCTTCCCAGCTTCAGGTCGACGGCAAGGACCAAGCCGTCCGGGTCAACCTTCCGGATAAGACAACCACCACCAACTACACGGCCCCCGCTTCAGGGACCAAAGCGTGGTGGACGGGAAGCGCGGACAACCTCAATGAATCCCTGACCCATGCCGTCCCCGCCGAGTCACGGGTGACTGTCACTGCGAATGCCTGGTACGACATCGAAGCTGGCTATGACTTCCTTTACGGCGAATACTCCACCGACGGGGGCGCGACCTGGAAGTCGGCAGGGCGTGCGCTCAGCGGAACGTCCGGCTGGGGGCAGCTGCGGTACTCCTACGACGCCGCAGGCCTCGCCTCACTGTTCCGCTTCAGGTACCAGACCGACGGCGGCGTCCACAACCCCGGTGCCTTCATTGACGACGTCAAGATTTCGGCCGGGAAAACCGTGGTCCTCAGCGACGACGTCGAGTCGGGTCAGGGACAATGGCTCGCCGACGGCCAGTGGCAGGTGAGCAGCGGCTCGGTCACCCGAACCACCGAGCAGTACTACCTCGTGGAAAACCGTGAGTACGTGGGCTTTGATGCCACCCTCGCGGAGGGACCGTACGCCTTCACCAAGGGCATCACCGCTCCGAACTGGGTCGATTTCTTCAAGTACCAGAACGGCATGCTGGTCTGGTACATCGACGACTCGTACGCGGACAACAACGTTTCGGCCCACCCGGGTGCAGGTTCCGCGCTGCTGGTCGACTCACGTCCCGCACCCTTTAAGTGGGCCGACGGAACGATGCCGGGCAACAGCCGGCAGCCGTTCGACGCGACCTTCGGACTGGAGGCCACGGATTCGCTCTGCATCGCGAAGGAAGTCCAGACCGGCACGAAGCGTAATCCCGGTACCGACTCGGTGGAGGCCTGCGCTGTGAGCAGCGCCCCCATCCCGGTCTTCAAGGACATCGATCCGCTGGCCTACTACAGCACTGACAACCCCTACGGGAGCGTCAAGGTTGCAGGGCACGGAGTTGAGATTTCCGTAACCTCCGACGCCGGCACGGACCTGGGAATCCACGTGGTCAACCCCGCCGGGTAAGGTCGGCGGAAATACAAAAGGGTCGGGCCGGCACGGTGTGCCGGTCCGACCCTTTTATGAAGCGGGGTGTTGGCGGGGCAGTGTGTCCCCGCGCGGATCGTTGCTGGCTAGGAACGCCAGCGGGTGGTCATGAGGAAGCCCGCGATCGCAATGCCGAATCCGGCGACGATGTTCCATGATTCCCACGCGCGGACCGGGAGGGCTCCTTCACTGATGTAGA
The DNA here is from genome assembly GCF_018613755.1 of Arthrobacter sp. ISL-72. Classification (GTDB taxonomy): domain Bacteria; phylum Actinomycetota; class Actinomycetes; order Actinomycetales; family Micrococcaceae; genus Arthrobacter. Next base: position 40,026 of record NZ_JAGGPP010000027.1, on the reverse strand, counting down.
AGGTGATGATCCACAGCAGTCCGATGATCATCAGCCCGAACATGACGGGCTTGAACCACACCGCATTGGGCTTGTATGCCTGCGATGCAGAAGCCGGCTTTTCCGCAGCGGCGGTCTTCTTTCGTGGCTTTGACTCGGGCACGGGTCCTCCTCGTCGGGCTGAATCAAGGGCGCAGCCTCCGGCTTGGTATCCTGCAGGAAGGAAGATGCCGGCGGGTTGGGCGCCTTTGGTCAGGTCTGAAGTCTTACTAGCAGCCAATTCTAGCTGTAGTTCAGAACACGCCGGCGCCCGCCCGCGCTGCGGATTGAGGAGAACACGTGGTGTTGCTGGAGAAGGAGGCGACCGCCGCTGCGCCGGCGCGCGGCGTCGGGGTTCTCCACAAAGTCGTCCAGATCGCTGGCGAGCTGCTCATCACTGCCGGAGTGGTCCTGCTCCTGTTCGTCGCGTGGCAGCTCTGGTGGACGAATGTGGAATCCGATGCGAAGCAGAGCGAGACCATCCGGAATTTCGCGCAGGAACTGGGCAGGCCGGCCGCTCCTACGCCCACCGGCCCCACTGAAGCTGCTCCGTCGGCTCCAGCCGACTACGGCCCGCCCAAGGTGGCCGAAGCACCCGGACACGGCCAAACCATCGGCATCATGTACATTCCCCGTTTCGGTCCCGACTACACCCGTCCCATCGTGCAGGGAACGTCCACGGACGTGCTGGATACCCTTGGCCTGGGCCACTACAGTGACACCGCGATGCCCGGTGCAACGGGCAATTTCGCGGTGGCGGGTCACCGGCAGACGCACGGGGCCGTCCTGGACAACATCCACACACTGGTCCCTGGAGACAAGATCTACGTCCAGACCAGGGACGGATTTTATGTCTACGTCTTCCGGAACAACCAGATCGTGCTTCCGTCAGCCACCGATGTGCTGCTCCCGGTTCCGACCCAGCCCGCGGCCAAGCCCACGGAGGCCTACCTCACCATGACCAGCTGCAATCCGCGTTTTGGCTCACAGGAACGCATCATTGCGTATTCCCTGCTGGAGCACTGGCAGCCCGCGTCAGCGGGACCGCCAGCCGAAATTGCGGCCCAGGTGGCCAAGGCACTCGGAAAGGGCTAGCACTATGTACGGATGGATTTTCCGCCACCTTCCGGGGCCACTGTGGCTGAGGATCGTCACATCGCTGGTGCTCCTGGCGGGCGTGCTGGTATTGATGGTTCAGTTCCTCTTCCCGTGGATGTCACAGTTCACTCAGTTCACCGACTCAACGATTGGTTTAGTAACTCGACAATGAGCACCACCAAGATCCTGGTCGTAGACAACTACGACAGCTTTGTTTACACCCTGGTGGGATACCTCCAGGAGCTGGGCGCCGAGACGACAGTGGTCCGCAACGACGACGTCACCCTCGCCGAGGCAATCGAGATGGCGAACGCGCGCGACGGCGTCCTCATCTCGCCGGGGCCGGGCACGCCCGCGGAGGCGGGCGTCTGCATCGACCTGATCAAATGGTGCGGCAGCAACGACCAGCCGATGTTCGGTGTTTGTCTTGGGCACCAGGCGCTGGCCGAGGCCTACGGGGCCACGGTGACGCACGCGCCGGAGCTGATGCACGGTAAAACATCCCTGGTGGAGCATGAAGGATCCAGCGTTTTCGCCGGCCTCCCCTCCCCTGTTACGGCGACCCGTTACCACTCCCTGGCGGCAGTCCGCGAGACCATCCCCGACGTGCTTGAGATCACGGCCCAGACGGCAAACGGGGTGATCATGGGGCTGAAGCACCGGACGGCCCCCCTGTGCGGGGTGCAGTTCCATCCGGAATCGGTCCTGACCGAGGGCGGTTACCAGATGCTGGGCAACTGGCTCGAGTCCCTCGGCATGGAGGGCGCCGCCGAGCGTGCCGCGAAACTGAGCCCGCTCATCCAGCACTGATCACCGGGCACCTCCGGGCACTGATTATCAACGCGCTGGCGTTCCCGGTGTCAGGTAACCTGCCTTTTAGCCTTGGCCACGGTCGCGGTCCCGGTCCGACTCAGTCGGAGTGGGGGTCGGCGTCGGGCTCGGCTTCGGCGCGGGCGCCTTGGCGACGACAACAGCGATGGTTTTCCCCTGTTCAACCAGGGTGTTGACGGCATCGCTCTGCTCGGTCACCTTGCCCGGTTCGACTTCGGAGTTCTCAAGTTCCCGCACCTGGATGCCCAGGCCGAGGTTTTTGAGGGCCGCCTCAGCCTCCGCCCGCGGCAGGCCGCGGAGTTCGGGCATGGCCACCTTGCCGGTGGACACCACGATCTCGACGGTGCTTCCGACGGCTGCCGTATCACCCGGAGCAGGCTTGGTGGTGATCACAATGCCGGCAGGCACGGTGGCACTGTTGGCCATGGTGGTGCCCGGAGCGCCGGCCAGGCCGATCTGCCGCAGCATGTCCCGGGCCGCAGCTTCGGTGCGCCCCGGCAGGTCGCCCGGAATTTTGACGGCGCTCGGACCGTCCGAGATGTTCAGGGTAATTTTCGAATCGGGTTCCATGGCGGTGCCTGCTGCCGGTACCGTGCCGATGGCAGTGCCCTTGGCGATGGTGTCGTGCTGGAGCCTGTTAATCTGCGGGCTGAACCGCGCGTTGTAAAGCTTCTGCAGGGCCTCGGTTTCCGTCAGGGAGGTCACGGTCGGCACCAGCACCTTGGCCACCGGAGGAGGCGGCTGGTTCATCATGTTGTACAGCCAAAGGCCGCCGCCGGCGAGGACCAGCAGCGTAAAAATCACCAGGGTGGCAGCCCAGGCCCGACGGCGGGACTTCTGTCCGGGCGTACGCTCACGCTCCTGCGGCAAGGCGAGCGGGAGATCGTTTGCTTCCGCGGGTTCATAAACCAGGGCAGGCAGCGCCTGGTCATCGCCGAGGGTGTCATGCACGGGCCGGAGCCGGCCGCCGGGTGAATCGTCAAGGAAGCTTGCGCCGGTCACTGAGTACGGTGCGGCCTGAGCTGTGCGTTCGGCGGCCGGCACTGCGGTGGTGGGTTCAGTTAGTGCCTCTTCCTCCGCCACGTCAGGCACTATGACGCCATTGCGGGCCGCCCGGAGAGCACGCTGGAATGCGGCCGCATCCTGGAAGCGGTCTGCGCGGTTCTTTTGCAGCGCCTTGGCCAGGACACTGTCCAGGGCCTCGGAGACCTCGGGGTTGAGGCTGCTGGGCGGTTCCGGGATCTCCCGGACGTGCTGGTACGCGACGGAGACAGGACTGTCACCGACGAACGGAGGCCGCCCGGTCAGCATTTCGTACAGCAGGCACGCCGCGGAGTAGAGATCGCTGCGGGCGTCCACGGTTTCACCGCGGGCCTGCTCCGGCGAGAGGTACTGCGCGGTGCCCACCACGGCCTGGGTCTGGGTCATGGTGGCGGATGAATCCGCCATGGCGCGGGCGATGCCGAAGTCCATGACCTTGATGGTGTCCGAGTCCTCGCAGAACATCACGTTGGCCGGCTTGATGTCGCGGTGGACGATCCCGGCCCTGTGGCTGTATTCGAGGGCAGAGAGCACGCCAAGGGTGAAGTCGATGGCGTGGTCGATGCTGACTTCCTTCGCGCGGATGAGATCCCTGAGGGTCTTTCCGGACACGAATTCCATCACGATGTAGGGCACCCGGACAGTGTCCTCCGGGCCGCCCGGCACGGCGTGGTCGCCGGTGTCGTAGATGGCAACGATCGAAGGATGGTTCAACGCGGCGACGGCCTGGGCCTCGCGTTTGAACCGCGCTTGAAACTGCGGATCCCGGGCAAGGTCCGGCCGCAGCAGCTTGATGGCCACGGTCCGGCCAAGGCGAGCGTCAACGCCACGGTGGACGTCTGCCATGCCGCCGCGGCCGATCAGCTCACCAAGTTCGTACCGTCCGTTGAGGACGCGCTGGGTATTCACTGGGAGGCTGTCCTCTCTGTGCGACGGGAGGCGGGGTGAGTTCGGCACGGTTTCGCCTTAGTTCGACGTCGAGGTGCTGGGCGTGGGCAGGAGTTCCGCAGCGAGGTGGTACGTCACGACGGATCCTGCGGCAACCTGGCTTCCGGCGCCTGGTTCGGAACTGACGAACGTACCGGCTTCCTGTCCGGCGCTGCCGGGCACGTCTGCTCCCTTGACCCAGCGCAGGCCGGCGTCCTCGATCGCCTTCCGCGTTTGCGCCTCGCTGCTGCCGACACCAATCGCCGGCACTGACGACTCCTGGCTCTTGTCCGGTCCCTTGGAATACGTGACCGTGATGGTTGCACCGGGAGGTACCGGGCCCGAAGGCTCGATGTTGGTGACCGTTCCCTCTGGCTTGTCGCTGAAGACCGGCTCACCTTTCACCGCCAGGCCCATGCCAACCAGTTGGTTGCGGACGGTGTTGTACTGCTGGCCCAAGTATGCGTCCGGGATCAGGTTGATGGTTTCCGGAGTCGACTCGGTGAGAGTAGGCGTCGGGCTCGCGCTTGTGGCCGTGGGCCTGGCAGAGGTGGACGACGGCGAAGCGCTGCTGCTGCTGGGCTTGGCGCTGCTTGAGGTCGAGGAGGATTCGGTCGTGCCCGACGGGAAGAGGATCCCGGCCTGCGTGAGGAGGACACCCACGAGCGCGAAAAGCACAAGCAGGATGAGCGCGATGAGCGGCCACGTCCAGGGGCTGCGCCCCTTGCGCTGCGGCTCGTCCACCGGTTCGTCGTAGCGGTCCGGCTCCTCTTCCTGTTCCCAGGTGCGCTCCGCAGCCAGGGCGTCAGCGCGCGAGAGCGTGCTCTGCGGACCGGTGGCTCCGGCCACAGCGCCCGCGGCAACTCCCGCAGCCGCGCCGGCACCCGCTGCACCGACCACGGGAAGCGCGGACGTCGTCGTCGTCGATTTGTCCTTCTCCGGGGACTCAATGACGCCGGTGGCGGCGGTGGGGATGTCCACCGGGGCGGTGATGGGTCCCGTGGCGGCTTCGAAGAGCAGCATTCCCGGCACCGCGGCATGCGCTGCGGAGATGTCGCCGTTGCGGATGGCTTCCGCCGCCTCGGACAGCTTGATGGCGTTGGCCGGGCGGTTCTTGGGATCCTTGGCGAGCATCGACATCAGCAAGGCCCGCACCGGCGTCGGCAGTGTTTCGGGAAGCGGCGGCGGTGCGTCATTCACCTGGGCAAGCGCGATGGCGATCTGCGATTCACCCGAGAACGGACGGTGCCCGGTGAGGCACTCGTAGCCGATGACGCCGAGCGAGTAGATGTCCGAAGAACCCGTGGCGGTCTGGCCCGTGGCTTGCTCCGGTGCGAGGTACTGGGCCGTGCCCATGACCTGCCCCGTCTGCGTGAGCGGGACCTGGTCCGCCAGCCGGGCGATGCCGAAGTCGGTGACCTTCACACGCCCGTCCGGGGTGATCAGCAGGTTGCCGGGCTTGATGTCGCGGTGCACCAGTCCCTGCGAGTGGGCCACGGAGAGCGCACGGGCAGTCTGGGCGATGATGGACAGCGTACGGTCCGGGGAAAGGACCTGCTCGTGTTCGATGATGCTGCTCAGGGGCTGGCCCGGGACCAGCTCCATCACCAGGTAGGCCGATCCCTCTTCTTCGCCGTAGTCGAAGACGTTGGCGATCCCTACGTGGTTCAGCAGCGCCGTGTGGCGCGCCTCGGCACGGAAGCGCTGGAGGAATCCGGGGTCGCCCGTGTACTCCTCTTTGAGCACTTTGATGGCGACAATCCTGCCAAGGATCAGGTCCTTGGCTTTCCAGACTTCTCCCATCCCGCCAATCGCAATACGCGTGGTCAGCTGGAATCTCCCGCCGAGGGTGATTCCCGATGTAGGCCTCACTTATTCAACACCGCCTCAAAAATCTTCTTCGCGTTCGGACTGGTTAGCTGTGCACCGGTAGTGATGTCCACGCCCTGCATGACGATGGTCACCGACACCTGCGGGTCGTTGGCCGGGGCGAACCCGGTAAACCATGAATTGTTCAAGCCGTCGGTTCCCAGCTCCGCGGTGCCGGTCTTGCCGGCCACCTCGACGCCCGGTACGGCAGCCCCGCGGCCGATGCCCTCACTGACGACGCTGGTCATCCATTCAGTGATCTGCCGGGAAATCTCGGGGCTGGTTGATGTCCGGAGGACTTCGGGTTTCGGCTCGCTGATGACCCGCAAGTCCGGCGACCGCACCGTCTTGATTAGGTTGGGCCGCATCTGGACCCCTCCGTTGGCGATGGCGGACGTCATCAGCGCGATCTGCAGCGGCGTAGCACGTACGTCGCGCTGGCCGATTGCAGACTGGGCGAGCCCGGCCGGGTCCAGCTCCTCCTCCGGGAAGGGCTTCCTGGCGTAGTCCAGCTTCAGCTGGTCGCCAAGGTCCTCTCCGAAACCGAACTTTGCAGCCTGGTCGCCGATGGCCTTTTGGCCCAGGTCAAGGGCAATACTGGCGAAGGGCGTGTTGCAGGACTGCTGGAGCGCGAAGGCGAAGCTGGCCGTGTTCTGCGTGTAGCAGTTGCCGCCGGCGTAGTTCGGCAGCTTGTACTGGATGCCGGGGAACGGCATTTCCGCCGGGTTCGGCAGCACGCTGTCCTTGTTGTACTTCCCCGACGAGAGGGCCGCTGCGGTGTCCACGAGTTTAAAGACCGAGCCCGGCGCCAGCAGTGCCCCGGTGGGACCGCTGACGTTCTGGTTCAGGTTGATCCCGGGGATCTTGTTGAGCTCGGTGTAGTTGGCAGCCTCGGCAGCCGGATCCTGGGTTGCGATCAGGTTTGGATTGTACGAGGGCTTGGATACCATGGCCAGGATGTCGCCCGTCTTCGGGTTCGTCACCACGATGGAGCCCCGCTGGCCGTCCGGAATAAGGTCGTAGGCAAGCTTTTGGATCTCGGGATCGAGGGTGAGTTCAACTGATGCTCCCTTGGGCTGGTTGCCAAGGAACAGCTGGCCGACGCGGTCCAGGAAGAGCTGGTCGGAGCTGCCCGCGAGAAGCTCATTGAGGGAGCTTTCCAGCCCGGTGACCCCGTAGTTCTTGGAGAAGTAGCCGGTGATTCCGGCATACGGTTCAGGGTCCGTATAGGTCCGCTGGAACTTGCAGCTTTCCGACGCAGCGACGGACTGCGCGATGGGCCTGCCGCCGACGATGATGGCTCCGCGGTCATTGCAGTAGTTCTGCAGGATGGCCCGCTTGTTCCAGGCGTTGTCCTGCAGCTCGTCGGCACCCACCACCTGGACGTAGCTGAGGGCTCCGAAGATCAGCGCGAACATGGCAACGGCGGCAAGCCATGAATTCCGAATGGCATGGTTCACAGTTGTCTCACCGCTTCGGTTGGCGCGTCGGGATGGGTGGAGGAAGGCTGCCGGCCGGGCTGTTTGGCCGGACGCGGCGGGGAGGGTGGAACGGGCTTCTGTTCGCCCGGAGCCGCAGCCTGCGGCATGGGCGTGGTGTCCACCGGGCCGCGCGCGGTGTGCGAAATCATCAGCAGCAGGCCAACGATGATCCAGTTGGCCAGCAGGGAGGACCCGCCGGCGGCCAGGAAGGGAGTGGTGAGTCCGGTCAGCGGAATAAGGCGCGTGACGCCGCCGATCACCACAAAGCACTGCAGGGCGATGGCAAACGACAACCCGCAGGCCAGCAGTTTCCCGAAGGCATCCCGCGTTCCCAGTGCCGCACGGAAGCCGCGGGTGAACAGCAGGAGGTACATCAGCACAATGGCAAAGAGGCCGATCAGGCCGAGCTCCTCGCCGAAGGACGCAATGATCATGTCGCTGTTGGCAAACGGCACCAGGTTGGGCCGGCCCTGCCCGAGTCCTGTGCCCACCAGTCCGCCGTTGGCCATTCCGAACAGGCCCTCGACGATCTGCAGGCTGCCGCCGTACTGCCGCCCGTACACTTCCTCCGTGAAGGCGTTAAGCCACCCGTCGATGCGCAAACCGACGTGTGAGAAGACCCGTGACGCCACATAGCCGCCGCCCAGGAGCAGCGCGACGCCAATGATCACCCAGCTGATGCGGCTGGTTGCCACGTAGATCATCACAATGAAGAGCCCGAAGAACAGGACCGAGGACCCGAGGTCCCGCTGGAAGATCAGCACGCCGATGCTCACCAGCCAGGCAGTGATCATGGGGCCCATGTCCTTGAAGCGCGGGAACTGGAGCGGCCCGATCTTGCGTCCCGCGAGCAGGATGAGATCCCGGTTGGAGGAAAGATACCCGGCAAAGAATATTGCCAGCGTGATCTTGGCGACCTCGCCGGGCTGGAAGGTCATGGGTCCGATCTGGATCCAGACGCTCGCGCCGAGGATTTCGCCGGCAGAGATGCCCGGCACCAGAGGCAGGATCAGCAGAAGCGCACTCACGGCGAGGGAGATGTATGTGAAGCGGCGCAGGATCCGGTGGTCCTTGAGGAACCAGATGACGACGACGGCGACGCCCATGGCCACGAGCGTCCAGCGCAGCTGGTTGTTGCCCGTGTCCTCACCCACCCGGTCCAGGCGGTGGATCATGGCGAGACCCAGGCCGTTGAGGGCAACCACGAGGGGAAGTATCACCGGATCGGCATATTTCGCGCGGATGCGGAGAACCACATGGAATACCAAGGCTGCCGCAGCAAGCAGGCTGGACTGGAACCAGAAGTCCGTGTCGAAGGCCTTTTCCTGGTCGACGCCGACCAGGGCATTGGCGCCGATGCCAACGGCAAGGGCAAGGATCAGGAGGGCCAGTTCAGTGTTTCTCCGCGGCTTGGCGGTAACTGCAATCTGCGTCATTTGGCCTCCTCACAAGCGTTGGCGGACGTACCGGGCGTAGTGGTGGGTGTTGCAGTTCCGGTCGACTTTGCAGTTCCGGGCGGTGCCGAGGTGCCGCTGGGTGCAGGGGCCGCCCCCGATGCAGAAGCCGTGGCCTTGGCCGACGGCGTGGCGCACTCGTCTGCCGGTGAGGTGGTACCGGTCAGATCGAGATTCTTGACGATCCGCTGTGCATCGTAGAGATCCCGGGCCGGAACAGTCTGGCGGACGCGCTGCTGCGAAAACTCCGGGAGGTCCGACATGCGGATCTCCGTCACGGTCTCCAGGGTGGACAGCTGGATTGGCCCCAGCCGCTGCGAGACTCCGTTGTAGATGGCAACACGCTGATCGTATTCGCCGATGTAGTAGCGCGTCTGCGTCCAGGCGTAACCGAGCCATAAACCAACGCCCAGGACGATGAGGAGGGCGGCTGCCGTGGCAATGGTGATCCAGCGCCGCGGCCTCGCGGCAGGCTTGTACTCGTCCGTTTCCTCGCGGTCCTGGTCCGCCTTGTGCGTCAGCACCGTGGCGGCGCGTCGCGCGACGGTCCGGCCGGCAATGGTCGGGATGGATCCTGATTCGGCAGCAGCAACGGCCGCACCGACGAGCTCATGCGGACGGGTGGAAAGTTCCTCCCGGAGGACGGCGGCGGAGAGATGCTCGCCCAGATGGGGATCGGTGGTGGCGGCGGGTTCGGGAGGCTTTGCTGCCGGGCCGGGAGCGACGTCGGAACCGGCCCCGGAACCGACGCCGGCACCGGAACCGGAACCGCCCGCTGCTCCGTCGTCGGCAGGCTTCGGCGCGGAGCCATCGGCTGCTGCAGGGGTTGTTGCCAGGGGCTGTCCGGCCCCCTTCTCGTGAGGGGCATCCAGCTTGGGAGCCGGTGCAACGGCCTGGATCGTGTCGTCGCTGTCCGCCTTGGGCGGCACGATTTCGACGGCGGCTGTGCGGACGTCGTCGGGAGTCTCTTCAGCGATTTCCAGCATGACCACTGTGACGTTGTCCGGTGCGCCGGCCTCGAGGGTGAGCTCCACCAGCGTATCGACGCATTCGCGGAGATCCTTGGTTTCGCGGACGGTGCGTTCCACAACGTGTCCGGCAACGTAGTTGAGGCCGTCGGAGCAGAGCAGCCACCGTTCGCCGGGTTCGACGTCGAGGGTGGCCAGATCGAGTTCGGGGCTGGCATCGACGTCGCCCAGAACCCGCATCAGGACGTTTTTGTGCGGATGGGTTTCCGCTTCCTCCGGGCGCAGCCGGCCTTCGTCGATGAGCCTCTGGACGAACGTGTGGTCCACGCTGATCTGTTTGAATTCGCCGTTGCGCAGCCGGTAGGCCCGGGAATCGCCGATGTGGGCGAAGTGCAGTTTGCCTTCGGCCAGGAGCAGTGCCGTGACGGTGGTGCCCATGCCGGCAAGTTTGGGATTGATGTGGACCAGCTCGGACAGGAGCGAATTTGCGGTCTGGATTTCATCGGCCAGGACTGTCCCGGCGTCGCCGTCGTAATGACCGTGGTCCAGGTGGAGCATGTCCAGGACGGTTGCGGCGGAGGCGACGTCACCGCCGGCATGGCCGCCCATGCCGTCCGCCACGACCGCCAGGTGCCGGCCGACGTAAGCGGAATCATCGTTCTTGGCGCGGATGCGTCCCACATGGGAGCGTGCGGCGTAGCGCATGATGAGCGGCCGCGTCGAGGTGGGATCCTTTTCAGCGGGAGTTTCCGGGACGGCCACGGCTATGGCCTCAATTCGATGACCGTCTTGCCGATTCTCACGGGGACACCGAGCTCCACCGGGAGGGCACGGGTGAGCTGCTGATTAGCGAGGTACGTGCCGTTGGTGGAGCCAAGATCCTCGATGAACCAACGGCTGCCCTGGGGGAAGAGCCTGGCGTGCCGGCCCGAGGCGTAGTCGTCCTCGAGGACCAGGGTGGCTTCCTGGGCACGCCCCAGCAGGATGGGACTGTCTGCAAGGGGGATGGTGCGGCCTTTGAGCGGCCCCTCCGTGACAACGAGCTGCCTGGCCTGCTGCTTGACGGGCGGCGGTGCTGCTTCCGCGAGCTCCGGGTGCTTGCGGACCTGCCGGGCAGTAGGGGCACCCATCGCGGCTTTCCGGCCGATCATCAGGTCCCGTCGCATGGCCGACACGATGCTGAAGATAAGAACCCACAGCAAAAGGAGGAATCCGAATCGCAGGGCTGTTATGGTCAGGTCGCTCACTGGCGACCACCGGAGTTGGCGGGCAAAAGGCGGAAGATGATTTTGGTCCGTCCCATCGTGATGGTGGAGCCGTCAGTAAGGTCAACGCTGCCGTCAACCTTGCGTCCGTTGACGTAGCTGCCGTTGGTGGATCCCAGATCGACGGCCTCAGAAGTGCCGTTGGCAGTGCGGATTTCGAGGTGGCGGCGTGAAACTCCTGTGTCATCCACCAGGATGTCCGCCTCCGATGACCGGCCCAGGACGATGGACGCGGCGTTCAGCGAATAGCGCTGGCCGTCAATGTCCAGGACCGGTTGCAGCCGCACAGGCTGCCGGGTCGGGGCGGCCGGCACGTTGTTCCTCGGCACAGGGGGAGCCGCGGCGGAACCGGAGGCCTTCTCCATCTTGGAATCAATCTCGAAATCGCCTGCTCGGATTTCCCCGTCACGCCGGAAGGAAATGCGGACTGATCCCTGGAGCGTGTAGCCCTGGCTGCGGACGTGGTTGATCACCACATCGCAGAGTTCTTCGGCCAGCGGCGTGCCCCATTCCTGCGCGCGCTTGAAGTCGTCGTCGCTGAGGCGGACGTCGAAAACGTTGGGGGCGAGCGTGCGGCCGGCGGCGATGGTGATGGCCTTGTGGTCTACATCCCGGCGAAGCCGGCTTGCGATTTCCACAGGCTCAACCTGGGCCCGCGAACCGGTGGAGAAGACACCGCGGACGGCCTTTTCGATGCCGCGCTCGACCTTGTCCAGCATTCCCATGGCACCTCTCCTCTCCTTAGGGCTGCAGTGCAGCACGCGATTCGGAACTCAGTTCACATTCATTGCCGGGAGCGCGCCGGGGACGGTCGCTCCTACATCTGATACTACTGGGCAGGGCTGTGAATGACCTTAATGCACAACGCCGCGGCGGCGGGAATAGTTCGTTTCCGCCTGCCCTGGCGCGGTTCCGACCGCGTCATCCGAGAGGTCCGTGTCGAGGTGTGATTCTGCCCGGCGGAACAGCCGCAGGGCCCGATTGGTGTTTTTCCGTAGTTGTCCGTTATGCTTGATCTCGCTGCTTTTGCAAGGCTGGAAGTCCGGGAAACGGACTCGCCGCCGGGTGAAAGAAGTTGCGCGCGAGTGGCGGAACGGCAGACGCGCTGGCTTCAGGTGCCAGTGTCCGAAAGGGCGTGGGGGTTCAAATCCCCCCTCGCGCACGCAAATGAAGAACCCCGGTCTTAGGACCGGGGTTCTTCTTTTTGCCAGGATGTCGTGCCGACATGGGCTTGTCCGCGGATCCTGGCCCTGAAGGTTCAGATCCGCGGGCAAGCTTAGGAATGTAGCCCGGATGCGCCCCGGGCAGCCTGGCAGCCCCTACTTTGCGCCGGCGGATTCCAGTTGGATGCCGGTATCGGATGCGTCCTCGGCGGCGGGTATGCCGGCCGCCGACTCATCTCCCGCCGTCGTGCGTTCCTTCAGGAAGTACACCAGGCCGGCGGCGAGCGTGGACGCCGCCGCAAGGGCGAACAGCCCCGGGACCACGCTGCCGGTCTGCTCCTTGATGATGCCGAAGCCGAACGGTGCCACGAAGCCGCCCAGGTTGCCGAGAGAATTGATGATGGCGATCGCCGGCGCAAGGACCAGCGGGTGCAGGCCGGACTGGGGGATGGTCCAGAACAGCGGCGAAGCGCTCTTGAAGCCCATCGCGGCGACGGCGAGGAACACCAGGGCCAGCACCGAGTGGTCACGGCCGCCGCGAACGTACCCACTGCTGCGATGAGCAGGGCCACCACCAGGAGCGGGCGCTTGGACTTTGCCCGGTCCTGCCACTTGGCCGCGAAGTACATGGCAAAGACGGCACAGATCCACGGGATAGCGGAGAGGAACCCGACGCTCAGGTCAGTAGTGCCGGGGATCTGCTTGACGATGCTCGGCAGCCAGAAGGTGTTGGCGTAGATGGACAGCTGGACCGAGAAGTAGATGCCGCACAGCAGGAGGATCTGCGGGTTGAGCAGCATCTTCCACCGGTTGACGTCGGCGCCCTGCTTTCCGGTTCCCTTCGTGTGCTCGGCATCCTCGGCGGCGATGGCATTGATAAGGGCCGTTTTCTCCTTGCCGGTCAGCCATTTGGCGTCCTCGATCCGGGCATCCAGCAGGAAGTAGACCGTGATGCCCACTACTACGGAGAGCAGGCCTTCGAAGCCAAAGAGCCACTGCCAGCCGCGGAAGCCCAGGGCACCCTGGAGGCTGAGCAGCATTCCGGCGATGGGTCCGGACAGGGCGGCGGCAACGGAGGAACCGGCAATGAAAATCGCGGTGGCCTTGCCCCGCTGCCCGGCCGGAACCCACCGGGCGAAGTAGAAGATGACTGCGGGGAAGAACCCTGCTTCCGCGGCGCCCAGCAGGAACCGCAGAACGTAGAACATCATCTCGTTCTGCACGAACGCCATCAGGAACGAAACGATGCCCCAGCTGACCATGATCCGGGTGAGCCACACCCGCGCACCGAACTTTTCCATCATCACGTTGCTCGGCAGTTCGAAGATCGCGTAGGCGATGAAGAACAGGCCGGCGCCGAAACCGTAGGCTGCGGCGCCGATTCCAACGTCCGCTTCCAGGTGCTCGTGGGCATAGCCGATATTCGACCGGTTCAGCTGGTTGCAGACCAGCATGACCAGCATGATGGGCAGGACCCGCCGGAAGAACTTCTTGGTGGCGGACGTCAGATCCGTGACAGCGATGTCTACAGACTGCATGGGGAAAAATCCTCTGTATAGATGATCGACTGAGGTGCCCTATTCGCGCCCGGCCCGGAGCCGGCGTCGTGAGTTCGCCAGGTGACTGCGCATCGCAGCGGACGACGACGGTTCGTCGCCTTCCGCTATGGCCGCATAGATGGATTCGTGCTCATGAACCACTTGTTCGAAGTGTTCCCGCGCGTAGTGTTCATCGCCGGTGATCAGCCGGGTGCGGGGCATGGCGATCATGGTCTGTCCCAGTGACGCCAGACAGTCCGAGTAGAAGGGGTTTCCCGACGCCGCTGCGATGGCCTTATGGAATTCGTAGTCGGACTTCATGGCATGCGCCGGATGGCCGCCGCTGGCAGTGAACTCCTCCAAGGCCTTGAGAACGGCCTTGAGTTGCCGGTCCGTCCGGTTGCGGGCCGCCAGCGCGGCGGCTTCCGCCTCGACGCCCATGCGGAACGCGAGCAGGTGGAGCCGGTCCTCCAGGCTGGCCACAGGCCGGCCACCGGATGCAGCAGGGTCGCCGTGCGGCGGCGGGGTCAGCGCAAAGCTGCCCCGCCCCCGCTCGGTTTCGACCAGTCCTTCTGCCTGCAGCCGGGTCAGGGCTGCCCGGACCACGGTGCGGCTGACGCCGAACTCGCCGATCAGGTTGTTTTCGCTCGGCAGTTTTTCGCCGGGCTGGATGACGCCGTCAACAATGCGTGTGCGAAGATCTGCGGCGAGATCCGCGGTCAGGTTCCGGCTCATGCGTTCAAGGTTACGCGCCGAACTCCACCGATTCGGTGGTCCAGGCGCGGGCCTGGTCGCTCAGGCTCACGCCGAGGCCGGGGCGGTCCGGAACGATCATGCGGCCGTTTTTGGTTTCGAGGCGTTCGTTGAACAGCGGGTCCAGCCAGTCGAAGTGTTCCACCCAGGGCTCGCGCGGGTAGGCGGCGGCAAGGTGCAGGTGGATTTCCATGGCGAAGTGAGGGGCCAGGCCGAGTCCGCGTTCGTCGGCGAGGGCGGCCAGTCGGAGGAACTGCGTGATCCCGCCGACGCGCGGGGCGTCGGGCTGGATGATGTCGCAGCCGTTGGCGTTGATCAGCCCCTTGTGTTCGGCCACCGAGGCGAGCATTTCACCGGTGGCTATGGGCGTATCCAGAACCTGGGCGAGGTGGGCATGGCCTTCGAAGTCATAGGCGTCCAGCGGTTCCTCGATCCAGACGAGGTTGAATTCCTCCAGCTGCCGGCCCATCCGCAGGGCAGCGGCGCGGTCCCACTGCTGGTTGGCGTCCACCATGAGGGGGACGTCCCAGCCGATGTGCTCCCGGATACCGGCAACGCGGCGCAGATCCTCTTTGCTGTCCGGAAGGCCGACCTTGATTTTGATGCCGCCGATGCCCTCATCGATGGATTTCGTGGCGCGTGCCTTGACCTCGTCCAGCGTGGCGTTGAGGAAGCCGCCGGACGTGTTGTAGGTCTGGACGGAATCGCGGTAGGAGCCCAGCAGCTTGGCCAGCGGGAGTCCGGCGCGCTTGGCCTTGAGGTCGTAGAGGGCTATGTCGAGGGCGGCGAGGGCCTGGGTGGCGACTCCGGAGCGGCCCACGGAGGCACCGGCCCAGAGGAGTTTACTGTAGATCTTGCCGATGTCGTTGGGGTCCTCGCCAATGATGCCCTCCGCCACCTCCTTGGCGTGCGCGTACTGGGCGGGTCCACCTGCGCGCTTGGAGTAGCTGAAACCGATGCCGCTGTGGCCCTGTTCGGTGGTGATCTCGGCGAAGAGGAAAACGACCTCCGTCATGGGCTTCTGGCGGCCGGTGAATACCTTGGCGTCGCTGATCGGAACAGCGAGGGGCAGCCTGGCGGTGGAGAGTTTTACGTGGCGGATCAGGTCTACGGTGCTCATGGGGCTCCTCGGAAATCGGAAGCGGGCAACGTCGCCCGCACTTCTTATGCTACAAGTAAGCAACTTGTAATACAAGTAGGTTTCAGTGCGGTGCTTCCCAATAAACCGCGCGTAACTGGAGGCTGCGCACAGGGAGGTTCAACGGCAGAAACGGCAGCGGGCAGCGCGGCCCACCGTAACGTCCCTCCTGCTGCAAGCTCCCCCATGGCTTCCATGGGACCACTGTGCCAGGAGGCTACGACAAGAACCGATGACCACCAGCTCAGCGGGCAACCAGCTACCCAACAGCCGGGTCAGCCAACCAGCCAGGCGACAACCAGCAGGGCACCTATGCTCAGCAGCGTGGTGCAGAGAATTACGTCCCGGGCCACGGTCATGCCGCGGCCGTAGGGGGAAGCGAAGAGGAACACGTTCTGGGCTGTGGGCAGGGCGCCCATGATCACGCTGGCCAACAGGTGCTGCCCTTCCAAGCCGAACACAAAGCGGCCCAGGACCCACACGATGACAGGCATCGCGGCAATCTTCAGGAACGTGGCCACGAGTGTTTCGGTGCGGCCGTCGCCCTTCTGCAGCGGCGCGCGGCCTGCGAGTGACAGCCCGAAGGCCAGCAGCACCATGGGCACGGCGCCGCCGGCGAGCATGTCAATGGGCTTCTGCAGCAGGTCCGGGGCGTGCCGGCCGGTCAGGGCCACGGCCGCGCCCAGTCCGGAAGCAATGATCATCGGATTGGCGAACGGCTGGAGGAGAAGCTTCTTCCAGGAGATCTTGGAGCCGGAAGCCACTCCCAGCACCGTGAGGTAGAACGGCGCCAACACCAGGATCTGGACCAGGAGCACCGGGGCAACGTGCTGTGCCGTGCCCACTGCGTACAGGGAGACCGGGATGCCGATGTTGTTCGCGTTGGCATAACTGCTGGCCATGGCGCCCACCGCGGTTTCGGCGGCCGGCCGGCGGAAGAACAGGAAGCTGGCCAGGCAATAAAGAAGGCCCGCCATCGCTGCCGAGAGCAGCGCCAGCGGGGCATCGGTTCCAAGCGCGGCGCGGATGTCGCTGCCGGCGACCACCGTGAACAGCAGCGCCGGGTTGGTGACGTAGTACGCCGTGCTGGTCAGGGCGCCCTGCACTTCCTGGCCCAGGATCCCAAACCGCGCGGCGAAGTAACCCACGGCGATGACGGCGGAGACGATCAGTATTCCGGAGACAACGCCGCCCAAAATGCGCCCTTCTATTTAGCTGTAAAGATCTGGGTTTCCGCACGGCCGTTTCCCTGTTGCGGAAGGAGTGCCGGCCGTGCGGAGATTCTGGTGTTCGCAACCTAGCGGACCAGGCAGGGGCGCTTCGGATCGAACGACCAGCCATCGATGTAGTACTGCATGCCGATGCTGTCGTCACGCGCATCCAGCCCGTGCTCCAGGTACAGCTGGTGCGCTTCGTCCAGCGCGTCGCGGTCCAGTTCGATGCCCAGCCCGGGCGCAGCAGGAACCTCGATGGCGCCGTCCTTGATCTGCAGCGGGTTCCGGGTGAGGCCCTGGCCGTCCTGCCAGATCCAGTGCGTGTCCAGCGCAGTGATCTCGCCGGGGGCGGCCGCACCGGTGTGGGTGAACATGGCCAGCGAGATGTCGAAGTGATTGTTCGAGTGCGAGCCCCAGGTCAGGCCGAACTCGTTGCACAGCTGCGCCACCCGGACCGAACCGTGCATGGTCCAGAAGTGCGGGTCCGCCAGCGGGATGTCCACCGCGTTGCTGCGGATGGCGTGGGCCATCTCCCGCCAGTCCGTCGCAATCATGTTGGTGGCTGTCTTGAGGCCGGTGGCACGGCGGAATTCCGCCATGACTTCGCGCCCGGAGAAGCGCCCTTCGGCGCCGCAGGGGTCCTCGGCGTAGGCAACCACGCCCTGCATCCGCTTGCCCAGCCGGATGGCCTCCTCCAGCAGCCAGCCGCCGTTCGGATCAAGGGTGACCCTGGCTTCGGGGAAGCGCTTGGCGAGTGCGGTGACCACGTCCACTTCGTCGTCGCCGGACAGCACGCCGCCCTTGAGTTTGAAGTCGCTGAAGCCGTAGCGCTCCTGCGCGGCTTCCGCGAGGGCGACTACCGCTTCCGGCGTCATGGCTTCCTGCCGGCGCAGCCGCTCCCAGCGGTCCGCAGGTTCGTTCTCCACAAGGTAGGGAAGATCCGTACGCCGCCGGTCACCGATGAAGAAGAGGTAGCCGAGCATCGGCACCGAGGAGCGCTGCTGGCCGTCACCAAGCAGTTCGGCCACCGGGACGCCCAGGAACTGGCCGTGCAGATCCAGCAGTGCCGATTCGACGGCGGTGACGGCGTGGACCGTGGTTCGGAGGTCGAAGGTCTGCAGGCCGCGGCCGCCTGCGTCACGGCCCGCGAACTCTGCCGCGATCTCACGAAGCAGCGAGCGGTAGCGGGCTACCGGCTTGCCGGTGATGAACGTTCCCGCCTCCTCAATGGTGGTGCGGATCTTCTCGCCGCCAGGAACCTCGCCGAGGCCGGTGCGGCCGTCGGAGTCGGTGATGATGACAACGTTGCGGGTGAAGAAGGGACCGTGAGCACCGCTGAGGTTCATCAGCATGCTGTCGTGGCCTGCTACGGGCACAACTTCCACGCGGGCGATTGTCGCCTGGGCGGTCATGCGTTGACCTCCTCTTTCTCACTCTGAGCGGTGTCCGCCGCTACAACCGTTCCGTCGATCCGGCGGTTCAGCTGCCACGGGTTGGTGTCCTGCAGTGCGGCCGGGAGCAGTTCCTGGGGGAGGTTCTGGTAGGCGACCGGGCGGAGGAAGCGGTTGATGGCGAGGGTGCCGACGGAGGTGGTGCGGGTGTCCGACGTGGCGGGGAAGGGGCCGCCGTGGACCATGGCGTGGCCGACTTCGACGCCGGTGGGCCAGCCGTTCACGATGATGCGTCCCACTTTCTGCTCGAGTGCGGGGATCAGCTGGGCCGCCGTCGGGTAGTCCTCTTCGGTGAGCTGCAGTGAAGCGGTGAGCTGGCCCTCAATGCGGTTGGTCGCCTCGATCAGTTCCTGGGCGTTCGAGTAGCGGATCACCAGGGACGCGGCGCCGAAGATCTCGGCGTGCAGCACCTGGTTGCCGATGAAGTCGGCGATGCCGGTCCCGAAAATCGTGGGGGCGGGTGCGTTTTCGGTGGGGCCGGCGGTGCCCTGCCCGACGACGGTCACGTTTTCGGCCGAGCCGAGTGCTTCGGCGCCGGCGTTCCAGGACGCGGCGATGCCTTCGGTGAGCATGGTCTGTCCGGCGCAGGCGGAGACGGAGCGTCCGACGGCGGCAGCGAGTTTGTCGCCCGCCTCGCCGGCCGGGGCGAACAGCAGGCCGGGGGAGGTGCAGAGCTGGCCTGAGCTGCCGGTGACGGCAGTGATGTACTGCCGGGCCAACGCGTCAATCGCTTCGGTGCCCC
This sequence comes from Arthrobacter sp. ISL-72, assembly GCF_018613755.1. Lineage (GTDB taxonomy): Bacteria > Actinomycetota > Actinomycetes > Actinomycetales > Micrococcaceae > Arthrobacter. The sequence continues at coordinate 21,075 of NZ_JAGGPP010000027.1, read as the reverse complement.
CGGTGAGCGCGCCGGGGAAGACAAAGACCGGGTTCAGGGAGGACATTTCCGCGTAGACGGGGATCGGTTCGGGGCGAGCGGCGGCGGTGCGCATCAGCGCGATGCCGGCACTTTGGGAGCCGGTGAAACCCACGGCCTTGATGGCGGGGTCGGCCACGAGGGCCTGGCCGATGCTGCTGCCCGGCCCGTAGATCAGGGAAAAGACGCCCGGGTGGAGCCCGCTGTTCTTGACCGCCTTGGCGATTGCCTGGCCGACGAGTTCGCTGGTGCCGGGGTGGGCGTTGTGGGCCTTGAAAACCACGGGGCAGCCGGCAGCGAGGGCGGAGGCGGTGTCTCCTCCCGCCGTCGAGAAGGCGAGCGGGAAGTTGCTGGCACCGAATACGGCCACCGGGCCGAGCGGGATCTGGCGCTGGCGGATGTCCGCACGCGGCAGCGGGGTGCGGTCGGGGATGGCGGGGTCGATGCGGACGCCGCGGAAGTCGCCCTGGCGGACCACAGTGGCGAAGAGGCGCAGCTGGCCGGTGGTGCGGGCACGTTCGCCCTGCAGCCGGGCGGCAGGCAGGCCGGTTTCCTGGCCGGCGCGGATGATCAGTTCGTCACCGATGGCTTCGATGTTTTCCGCTATGGCCTCGAGGAAACCGGCGTGGGTTTCCGGGTCCAGCGTGCTGAACGATGCGAAGGCATCGGCAGCGGCGGCGGTGGCTGATTTCAGCTGGTTCTCGGTTATCAGCGTGTACGCGGGCTCGAGCGGTTCGTTGCTGGCAGGGTTGAAGCCGAAGGCGGTTTTGCCCTCGCCAACAACCGGCTGCCCGGCGATCAGGGAATGTCCGGTGAGTGTCACGGTGGGTTACTCCTAGGGAGACGGTGGCTTAGGAAACTGTGGCGATGAGTGCTTTGAGGTCGGCGAGGTCCTGCGGTGCCAGGTTCTGCAGCGGAGGCCGGACGCCGCCTGCCGAGCGGCCGATCGCGTCCAGGCCGCCCTTGACGATGGACACAGAATAGCCCTTGACCCTGTCCCGGATGTCCAGGTAGGGAATGACGAAGTCGTTGAGCTTTTTGTTGACAGCCGCGCGGTCCTGGTTGCGGACATCCTGGTAGAAGTCCAGTGCGAACTGGGGGACGAAGTTGTACATCGCGCTGGAGTAGGTGCTCATTCCCAGCTGCAGCAGCGGAAGGGCGAAAGTCTCCGCGGTGGGCAGGCCGCCCAGGTAGAACAGGCGGTCGCCGAGTTTGGCGTAAACGCGGGCGTCGTGCTCCAGGTCGCCCACGCCATCCTTGAAGCCGATGAGGTTTTCGTGGCGCTCCGCCAGGGTGGCCACCGTGGTGTCCTTGTAAATCGCGTTGGCGCGGTTGTAGATGATGACGCCGAGCGAGGTGGAGCTGCAGACGGCACTGACGTGGTCGATCAGGCCGGCCTGGTCCGCTTCGGTCAGGTAGGGCGGGAGGAGCAGGATCCCTTCGGCGCCCGCGGCTTCGGCGGCCTGTGCGTTTTCAACGGCCTGGGCGGTGGATCCACCGGCGGAGGCCAGGACCGGAACCGTGCTCCCCACTTCCTCGACGGCAGCGCGGACCACGCGGGCCGATTCGGAAGGTGTGAGCGAGAAACCCTCACCCGTTCCGCCGGCGGCGAAGAGGCCGGCGACCGGGTAGCTGGCCTGCCAGGCAAGGTGCTTGCGGTAGTTCTCCTCGTCGAACTGGAGCTGCGAATCGAACGATGTCACCGGAAAGGAGAGCAGCCCGTCCTTGAGGATGTTCGCAAGTTCTTGGGGTGAGTATTTTGCCACGAATGGTCCTTGGGGATTGGCGCCGCGGGCGGCGGAATGAGGTGGTTGTTTTTCAGCCTAGGCGGCCCTTCGATGCCTGTCTAAGCCTATTTATGTATTGTTTGATACCCTTGGTGCATCGACGGGCCGGGCCGTCGTGGGCCGCCCGTCACCAGCGCGGGGATGCCGGCTCATAGTCGGGGTGAAGGCTCTGCATGTAGCCGGTGTCGTCCCGGTTGAGCATGCCGGAGGCCAGATACTGCTCGTGCAGCCGGGCCAGTGCGTCCCGGTCCAGTTCCACGCCCAGGCCGGGCCCAGTGGGAACGGCCACCGCGCCGTTGCGGAGGACGAGGGTGCCGGCAACGATGACGTCTTCCGCAGGGTCCTTCCAGGGCCAGTGCGTATCGCAGGCGTAGTCCAAGTTGGGAGTGGCGGCAGCCAGGTGCACCATGGCGGCCAGGCTGATACCCAGGTGCGAGTTGGAGTGCATGGACAGCCCCAGGCCAAAGGTCTCCGTGATGCCGGCCAGCGACTGCGACCGCCGGAGGCCGCCCCAGAAGTGGTGGTCCGACAGGATGACATCCACGGCTCCGGCCGCTATCGATCCGGGCACGTCGCCGAAGCTGACCACGCACATGTTTGTCGCGAGCGGCATGGAGACCTTGCGGCGCACCTCGGCCATGCCAGCCAGGCCGGGCGTGGGATCCTCCAGGTATTCCAGGACCCCGTCCAGTTCCTTGCCTACACGGATGGAAGTGTCCACCGTCCAGGCGGCATTGGGGTCAATGCGGAGCGGCAGGTCCGGGAACTCGGCGCGGAGTGCCCTGATGGCCTCCACTTCCTCCTCGGGCGGGAACACGCCGGCCTTGAGCTTCAGCGCGGTGAAACCGAATTCGTCCACCATCCGGCGGGCCTGCCGGACAATACCTTCCGGATCAAGAGCAGCACCCCAGGAGTCTTCTTCGTGCCCCGGGTGCCCGGCCCACTTGTAGAAGAGGTAGCCGCTGAAGGGGATCTCGCCGCGGACTGCGCCGCCGAGCAGGTCGCTGACGGGACGACCCAGGACCTTTCCCTGGATGTCCAGTGCGGCAACATCGAAGGGGGACAGGACCCGGTCCGGCGTGCTGGAGCCGGTCACCATTCCCGACATGCCGTGCCCGCCGACGGTGCTGTCGGCGCTCAGTGCCGTGGTGACGAGGCGGTGCATCTCGTTGATGTTGAAGACGTCCGTTCCGGCCAAGGCCTGGGCGGCGAGGTGCAGCCGGGCCAGGTGCGGGGCGTCGCCGTAGGTCTCGCCGAGGCCGGAGAACCCGGTATCGGTGGTGACCTCCACGATGGCCCGGAGTGCAAACGGTTCGTGCACCCCTACGGCGTTGAGAAGTGGCGGGTCCTTGAACGCCACCGGGGTGATGGCGATGTCCTTGATCCGGTGGGATTCGGCGGGGTTTAGGTTGTTCACGGCTCTGATACTCCTGGCTTTATGACTTGTCGCCGGCTTTGACGGCCAGCACGGGACGGTCCGCCTGCAGGAGGATGCGCTGCGAATGGCTTCCGAGGATGAACTTGCCCACCTGGGACCTCCGGCGGAGTCCGATGACGATCAGCGAGGCATCGATTTCCTCGGCGATGTCGATGAATTCGTCGGTCAGGTCGTCTGTATGGCCCGGCTGGCGGATGGTTGCTTCGACGCCGGCGGCTTGCGCCCGCAGCAGCAGCTCGGCCACCTGGTCCTCGGAGGCCAGGGCAGGGTCTACCGGGGCACCCTTCCGTGGTGAATTGAGGATGACGATGCTCTCGCGTCGTAGCCGGCCTTCGGCGATGCCGGCGTCGAGGGCCGCCTCGCCTTCGGGGGTAGGCAGGTAACCGATCAGGATTGTCATACTCGTTCCTTTTCATCGTGACGCGCGGTGGTGGCGGGTGCGCTGGCGCGGGCCTTCTTGAAGGCTTTCTGGAGCAGCGGGAGTAGCATCACAGCCGCGAAGACCAGCAGCAGGACGCTTGAGATGGGCCGGCCCACGAAGCCGGCAGGATCGCCGCCGAAGAGCAGCAGTGAACGCCTCAGGTTTTCCTCCAGGAGCGATCCGAGCACGAATGCCAGGACCAGCGGGCCGGGTTCGAAGCCGAACTTCTTCATGAGGTAGCCGAGGATTCCGAAGACGATAACCAGCCAGATATCGAAGATGCTGTTGTTGATGGTGTAGACGCCGATCACCGTGATGAGGACCGTGATGGGGGCGAGGATCGCCGCACGGACCCGGAGGATCTTCACGAAGACGCCGACCAGGGGAATGCTCATGATCAGCAGCAGGATGTTGCCGATGTACATCGAGTTGACGACGCCCCAGAAGAGTTCCGGATCGTTCTGGACCAGCTGGGGGCCGGGGGTGACGCCCTGGATCAGCAGCGCACCGAAGATGATGGCCATGGTGGCGTTGGCGGGGATCCCCAAGGTGAGCAGCGGGATAAAGGACGATGTGGCGGCAGCGTTGTTTGCGCTCTCGGGTGCGGCAACGCCTTCGACGGCGCCGCGGCCGAAGCGTTCGGGTGTCTTGGAGCGCTTTTTCTCCATGGCGTAGGCCGCAAGTGAGGCGATGGTCGCCCCGCCGCCGGGCAGGATCCCCAGGAAGAAGCCCAGGAGCGAGCCGCGGCCGATGGCTCCGGAGGATTCTTTGAGGTCTTTGCGGGAGGGCCAGACGTTGGCCACCTTCGCGGGGGCCTGCACCTTGTTGTGGCGCTCCTCGAGGTTGTACAGGATTTCACCGAGGCCGAAGATCCCCATGGCGATCGGCACGAAGTCGAGGCCGTCCGCGAGGGATAGATTGTCGAACGTGAACCGTGATTCGCCGGTGAACGTGTCGCGGCCGACGGTGGCCAGCAGCAGCCCCAGGGACGCGGCGATGATCGACTTCAGCTTGCTGCCGTTGCTGACCGTGGCGACCAAAAGGATGCCCAGCATGGCGAGGGCGGTGTATTCCGGCGGGCCGAAGTCCAGCGCGAAACCGGCCACGACCGGCGCCAGGAGCGTCAGCCCGATGATGGCCACCGTGCCCCCGAAGAACGAGCCGAGGGCAGCAATCCCAAGTGCCGTGCCGGCCTTTCCCTGGCGGGCGAGGGCGTAACCGTCAAAGACGGTGACCACCGAGGATGCTTCGCCGGGCAGCCGGAGCAGCACGGACGTGATGGTTCCGCCGTACTGGGCGCCGTAGAAGATGCCCGCGAGCATGATGATGGCGGTGACGGGTTCCACGCCGTAGGTCAGCGGCAGGAGGATGGCGATCGTCGCTGCGGGACCCAGGCCGGGCAGCACGCCGATAAGCATGCCGATGACAACGCCGATGAGGCAGTAAAGCAGGTTCGTTGGTTCCAGCACGACGCCGAAGCCATTGATGACCGGAGCAAAAAAGTCCATGAGATTCCCTAGAACAGATGTGGGATGGGCACGCTGAGCGCCACAACGAAGATCACGTAGAAGGCTGCCGTGACGATGAAGCTGAGCAGGATGGACATCCGCCACGTTTCCTTGCCCAGGAACCTAAGCCAGACGAAGGTGAGGAGCAGGCTGGGGATTTCAAAGCCGGCGATGCCCACCACGGTGACGAACCCCACCAGTGTTCCGACACCTGCGACCACCAGCCAGCTGGATGAGGAAAAAGCCTCCGCGTCCAGCTTCTTCCGTCCGAACAGGAGGAGGGCCACGGACATGACCACCATCACGAGGCTGACGAGGAAAGGCCACATCCCGGGTTCCGGCTTTTCCGGAGTTCCGAGCCCCATGGCCAGCGACATTGCCAGCCCGGCAGCGCCGAGTGCGGCGGCGGCGACGGCTGCGGCCACATTGGCCAGCACTCCGGCGTGCGGGGGCCGTTCCTCATCCCACTCCGTAGCGAGCTGCTCGGCGGTCAGCGGTTCGACGGCGGCCGGCACCTCAAGCGGGGAGCCGCTCCCGGCGGCAGCAGCTTCCTTGGGGCTGCCGCCGGGAGTTACTGCCTCGTGCGACGGCGAAATCACTTGCCGCCGCCCAGGTCGACGTCGTACTTCTCGGTCAGTTCTTTGTACTTGGCCGCGTTCGCCGCCCAGTCCTTGGCGACCTGATCGCCGTCGATCTCCGCCGCAGTGAAGAGGTTTTGCTCGTTGAAGGACTTGTAGGCCTCGGTTTCGAAGGCCTTCTTGAACGAGTCGCGCAGTTTGGTCACGACGGCTTCGGGGGTGCCCTTCGGGGCGGCCACGGCCCGGAACTGGGAAACCGGGACGTCATAACCGGCTTCGACGGCAGTGGGGGTGTCCGGCAGGTACTGGTTGCGCTCCTTGGAGAAGACGACCACCGGGTTGAGCTTCCCTGCCTTGATCTGCGGCATGGCTTCGGCAAGCTGGATGGTGGCCAGATCCACCTGGTTGCCCAGCAGCGCAGTCATGGCGGGGGAGCCGCCGTCGAAGGGAACGTCAGTGCCGTCAATGTTTGCCTGCTTGAATAGCAGGGCCTGGGCCAGCTGGCTGCCGGTTCCGACGCCTGTTGTGGCGAAGTTGAACTTCTTCCCGGCCTTGGTCAGGTCGTCCATGGTCTTCATGCCCGAGCTCGCGTTGGTGACCAGGACGTAGTCGTCCTGCGAGATTCCGGTGATGACCTCGTAGTCTTCGATCTTCACGGTCTCGCCGGCGGATACGGCCAGCGGGGTGATGGCGAACAGGGAAGCGTTGAGGATGACCAGGGTCTGTCCGTCAGCCTTGGCGGCGCCCACTTCCTTGGTGGCGATGGCGCCGTTTGCACCGGGCTTGTTGACTACGGGGATCGGAGCGCCGAGGGGCCCGCTGGCGTTCTCTGCCAGGGCGCGGCCGATCAGGTCCGTGCTTCCGCCGGGGTCGGCGCCGATGGTGAGGGTGACCGGGCCTGACGGGAATTTGCTGCCGTCCGCCGTCGAACTGCTGCCCGCCACATTGCCTCCGCAGGCTGTCAGGGAAAGCGCGAGGGCAAATGCTGACCCGGTGGCCAGGATGGACCTGCGGGTGAAGGTCGGCTTGTTCAAGAAATTCTCCTTTGAATATTCGCCGCTGGGGAGCGGCGTCCATGCGTCCGTGAGTTACCTCACGTCTACGGCTGCCTTAGAAGACTAGGGTGCGGGAATGATGCCTGTCCAAAACAACTTACGCATAGCGTGATACCCTGACGGTATTATGTATTCGCTAGACCAGCTCCGCGGCTTCACTGCTGTTGCCGAAGAACTTCATTTCGGCCGGGCTGCAGCCCGCCTCAACATGACCCAGCCGCCCCTGAGCAGGCAGATCCAGAAGCTCGAAAAGGCCATCGGCGTTCAGCTGTTTGACCGGGACAACCGCGGTGTCGCCCTGACTGCTGCCGGCAAGGCCTTCCTGGCGGACGCCCGGAAACTGCTGGAACTGGCAGACGCAGCCCCGAGCCTTGCCCGCCGGATTTCCGCAGGGTCCGCAGGTTCCGTGCGGATCGGGTTCACCGCCGCGTCCACGTTTGGACTCCTTGGCGCCCTGCTGAACGAAATTTCCGGTGCGCTGCCCGACGTGGATGTCGACCTGAAGGAAATGGTCACCAGGGACCAGACGGCGGCACTGATCAGCGGCGAAATCGACCTGGGACTGGCCCGCCCGCCGTTTGACGAGGAGCTGTTCGATTCCAGGCTGCTGTACCGGGAGCCGATCATGGTGGCGGTTCCCGCGGGCCACCGCCTGACCCGGCTCGGACGGGAAGTGACAGCGAAGGACCTGGAGGGCGAGGACCTCATCATGCACTCGCCCACGGAGGCGCGGTACTTCTACGACATCGTGATCAGCCTGGTCTCCTCGCATCGGACGTTCGTACACACCGTCAGCCAGATCCTGACCATGATCTTCCTGGTGGCCGCCGGCCGCGGCCTGGCGCTGGTGCCCCATTCGGCAACGGTGCTGGGCATCGAGGGTGTGGACTATGTGGAGCTGGGCGGCTTCGAGAAGGATCCGGTGGAGCTCCATGCCATCTGGATGCGGGGTTCCCGTAATCCGGCACTGCACCGGGTTTTGGACATCATCACCGAGGCGATTGACTAAGGCCTGCTATGGCCGCTGTGCCGCAAGGCCGGCAATGAGTGCCTCGAGTCCCAGGTTGAAGGCGACGTCCGCCGGCCGCTCGTGGCCCTGGGCGGCAAGGCTTTCCACCGCTGCCGTGAAGTGCGGCGTGGATGCGGCCATGCTCCCGGGATTGAAGATATCCGCAGGGGCCGTGACGTCGTAGGCCGAGCCGAAAATGAACGACTCCAGTGCCACGATGGAGGGAATGATGCGCTCCTGCGGGAACCCGGCCTCCCGCAGCCCCTCGCTGACTGTCTCATACATCGCCAGCGTCTGCGGCGCATCCGTGACCGGCAGGACCGCGATGACCGGAATCAGCGGCGTGTGCTTGGAGAAGACGTCCCGGTAGCTCCACGCCCACTGCCGCACGGCCTCGTCCCACGGCCCCGCGCCGAATGCGGACACGTCCACCAGGGAGGCAAGGTGGTCCTCCACCAGGACCAGCACGTCCTGCTTTGACGCGACGTGGTTGTAAAGGGCCGACGGCGCCACATTAAGCGAGCGGGCCAGTGCGGCCATGGTCAGCCCGTCATAGCCGTTCTTGCCGATCAGCCGCAGCGCGGCTGAGGTGATGACAGCCTGGTCCAGCACTGCCGAGGCCGGCCTTCCCGCGCGGCGTTTCGCCGGAGTCTCGGAGGGGCGGGAGTCCGTGGCGGGGCGTGCGGCTGCCGGCATCGTCGGCCTTTCTGCTGGCGGGGTCCCCAGCATTATTCCATCCTCCCCTTCCGTGCTGCCGAGGAACCCGCTATAGTCGTCATAAATGAATGGCATTCATTTAGTGGTCCGCGTCACTAGGGCGGCCACAGAGAGGACATCATGCTGGAACTTGACCGCGACGTCGTCGTCGTAGGCGCGGGCCCCTCCGGCCTCACCGCAGCCCGCCAACTAAAGAAGGCCGGCCTCAGTGTGGGCGTGCTGGAAGCGCGGGACCGCGTGGGGGGCCGTACGTGGACCGACACCATTGACGGTGCCATGCTGGAAATCGGCGGCCAGTGGGTTTCGCCCGACCAGACCGTACTCCTGGAACTCCTCGACGAGCTGGGGCTGGAAACATACTCCCGCTACCGTGACGGCGAATCGATCTATATTGGCGCAGACGGGAAGAGGACGCGCTATACCGGAGAATCCTTCCCGGTCAGCGAAACCACGGCCGCTGAAATGGACAAGCTGATCGGCCTGCTGGACGGGCTGGCAGCGGAAATCGGACCCACCGAGCCTTGGGCGCACCCCAAGGCGCGTGAACTGGACACCATTTCCTTCCATCAGTGGCTCCGCCAGAACTCCCCGGATGAAGAAGCGTGCAGCAACATCGGACTGTTCATTGCCGGGGGCATGCTGACCAAGCCCGCACACGCATTCTCCGCCCTGCAGGCCGTGCTGATGGCTGCCTCTGCGGGATCGTTCACCCACCTCACGGACGAGGACTTCATCCTGGACAAGCGGGTGGTGGGCGGAATGCAGCAGGTTTCGCTGCTGCAGGCGCAGGAGCTGGGCGACGACGTCGTCCTGAACAGCCCGGTCCGGACCGTCAAGTGGGCAGGGGAGTCCGACGGCGGCCCCCGCGTTACCGTGGTGTCCGACCGGGCCACGGTGAACGCCCGCTATGTGATCATGGCCGTGCCGCCGAACCTGTACTCGCGCGTGTCCTTCGACCCGCCGCTGCCGCGCCGCCAGCACCAGATGCACCAGCACCAGTCCCTGGGCCTGGTCATCAAGGTGCACGCGGTCTACAAGACGCCGTTCTGGCGGAAGGAGGGGCTGTCCGGCACCTGCTTCAGCGCCGGCTCCCTGGTGCAGGAGGTCTACGACAACACCAACCACGGCGATTCCCGCGGGACCCTTGTGGGCTTTGTCTCCGACGAAAAGGCCGACGCCGTCTTTGAGCTCAGTGCCGAAGACCGCCGCCGCGTCATCCTGGAATCCATCGCGGCCTTCCTTGGCGACAAGGCACTTGAGCCCGAGGTGTACTACGAGTCTGACTGGGGCTCTGAGGAGTGGACGCGCGGCGCCTACGCTTCCAGTTATGACCTCGGCGGCCTGCACCGTTACGGCAAGGATCAGCACCAGCCCGTCGGGCCCATCTACTGGTCCTCCGCCGACCTCGCTGCCGAGGGCTACCAACATGTGGACGGAGCTGTCCGCATGGGTCAGCTGACTGCCGCGCGAGTGGCCGCCGTCGCCAGGGTCGGGACTCCGGTCTAGGGTCATCGAGGCGGCCGCCTTCCCATACTGGCTGGCGGCGGCATCTGGCCGCCGCCGCATCCGACCCCGTTGAGAGTAAGCACGCTTACTAATAGGCTGGACCGGGTTGGGGGAACTTCCCCTGGTGAGAACAGAACGAGGTGAAAGCATGTCTGACACTGAGAACATCAGTAAAGTCACGGATATCATCAACGATTCCCACATCGGGATGCTGACCACCATCAACGAAAAAGGCGCCCTCGTCAGCCGGCCGCTGGCCGTCCAGGACGTCAAGGAAGACGGCGACATGTGGTTTTTCACGTCGTCCGAATCGTCCCAGGTGGCGCACGTCCGCGCCGACCCCCGGGTCAATGTCTCCTTCGGCAAGAACACGGAGTGGGTGTCCGTGGCAGGCACAGCGGAAGTGGTCACGGACAGGCAGAAAATTCACGGCATGTGGAACCCGGTGGTGGAGGCCTGGTTCCCGGACGGCCCCGACACTCCCGAAGTTGTCCTGCTGCGGGTCGACTCGGACTCGGCGGAGTACTGGACCAGCCCGGGCGGCCGGGCCGCAACTGTGCTGCAGTGGATCAAATCCAAAGTGACGCACAGCCGCATGAGTGTGGGTGAAAGCGGCACCGTGGAGCTGTAGGCGTCCCGGGGGGCACACTTGGGACAGGCCGCTGTGCAGTTTTAGGCCGGTGCCGTTTTTCTTAGCTGAGTGATTCCAGGAGCGTGGTGCAGGCGATTTCGCAGCGGCGGCAGGCTTCGGCGCAGATCCTGCAGTGCTCATGCATCTGGGCGTGCTGTTCGCATTCGGCAGCGCAGACAGCGCAGGCGGACCGGCAAGCTTCGAGCAGGGAGCGGATAATGGCGGAGCTGTCGCCGGTTTGTCGGGTCAGGACGGTTCCGGTCACTGCGCAGATGTCGGCGCAGTCCAAATCGGTCCGGATGCACCTGGCCAGGTCCGCAACCATGTCCTCAGCCAGGCACGAATCGGCGCAGGCGGTACAGGTCTGGGAGCATTCGAAGCAGGCGGCAATGCACGCGGCCAGTTTCTCCTTGTCCTCGGATCCGGTGCCCCCGGGGTGGGCGTTGAGCATAGCGGTGATGTAGTGGGTCATGACCTTGCTCCTGTCGGCGGGTAGATGTGCCTGCGCTTACGACGCCCACCTTAGACCCAGAACTCGCCCTACAACACCTTCCGCAGCGCGTTGAGGACTTCCGGCAGCAGAACGTCGTTCCGACCCCACTTCGGGTCCAGAACTTCCACGTACCAGGAGTCGGCCAGCAGCAGGGCCAGCGTTTCGTTGGTTTCGTCCGCCCAGTCACGGAGCTGCTCATCGTCCACCGGGATTTCACTGGAGCCGAGCACGGTAACCACCGTGGCGCCGTCGAACGTGACCGGAACTGCCGCCGCACTCGTTTCGCCCGGGGCATGGCCGATGGTGATGAGCTCGGACCTGGTGGACAGCGCCATGAGTTCCGCGGCCGCCGCCGCGCTGCAGAATCCGGTGACGTACTGGCGCTGTGCGTGGCCGGCCTCTTCGCGCACGCCGGGCTGGGATTCTTTCGTGAACAGGCCGTTCCGGTTGATCTCGGCAAGCGGGGCGGCGATGGGGCTGGTCTCCTCGTCGAAGCGGGGCGCAAAGGTGCCGGGCTGGTATTCGCTCCGGGATTCGAGCCACCGCGCTGTCAGTTCACCCGCCGCCGCGAGCGTGGTGGCCTGACGCCAGACTCCCCGGTCCGATCGCAACCTGCCGTGCTGGTCTCGTGTGTCCGTGACTAAAGGCTCCATCATGGGATGCTACCGCCGCCGCTTCCGGCCGCTCCAATGCGACCGACACATCAGTTAACCTCCAACCTCCCGGGCCAGCTACCGGGAACGCACCCCCGCGGCGGCTTCCGCCCGCCCCAGGGCATGTTCCAGACGAGCGACGGCGGGAAGGTAGCCGGGCGCCTGGACCGCGCGGAGCCGTTCGGCCTCCTTCATTGCCTTGATCAATGCAGCCGTTTCGGGCCGGCGCACGTCTGTCATATCGGGGAAGTCGATGCAATAGGCGGGGTCGAGTTCATAGCGCTGCCAGCGGGTCAGCACTGTCCGGTGACGTGCAGCCGCCGCGTCCAAATCCGCGCGTGCGTAGGTGCGGCGAAGCCGGTCTTCCTGCCAAACCATCACGCGGGGACTCCACGCGAAGGCGGCCATTGCCGTAGCGGCGGCGAGGAAACCCGCCGCGAGGCCCAGCCAGGGCGACGCAAGGGAAGGTATAAGGACGGCCGGGAACACGATCACGAGCCCGGCGAAGCCGTCCCAGAAGACGGCATCGGTGACTTCCCCGCCGTCGCGCCTGGCGTGATACCGCGCCGAGAAGACAGCACCAGCCACGCCGCACACCACGACGACGGCGCAGACTGCCAGCTGCAGGGGCCCCATGGGCACCGATTCCGTGATGACAGACACCGCTCCACCTCCGACGGAACCTGGCCGGGGTGCCATGGTCCCGCTAATTCCATTGGAGTCCCGGCACGGCCGGCCGTCAATGGGGACTGCGTGACTGCCGCGGCCACCCCGTTCCGGGCGGGGCGGCGCACAGGTAGCCTAGGCACCATGCGACTAAAAATGTGCAGCATCCACGTCAAGGACCCGGCCGCGGCCCATCAGTTCTACACCGGGACGCTGGGCTTTGAGACCCTCATGGCCATGCCCGAATACAACCTGTACATCGTGAAGGATCCCGGCTCGGCCGGGGGCAATTCGGGATCAGTGGGGCTGCTCCTGGAGCCAAGCGACAATCCGATCGGAGCCAACTACATGAACGGCCTGCACGACGCCGGGATGCCGGCGATCGTGTTCGGCGTCCCCGACGTCCGGGCCGAGTACAAGCGGCTCACTGCCCTCGGAGTGATATTCCAGGGGGAACCCGCCGAGGGGCCCACGGGTACCTCGGCCGTGCTGGACGACGGCTGCGGAAACTACGTCCAGCTGCACCAGGACTGACCTCTCCAGGCTCTGGACTCACCCCCCGCACCGGCTGGTACTGTGGCCGCATGAGCGCAGCATTGGTACGGCCCAGGAATGGCAAAATGATCGCCGGCGTCTGTGCCGGGCTCGCAGCCAGGTTCGGTGTTTCAACAGCACTCGTCCGGATCGGCTTTGTGCTGTTCGGCCTGTTCGGTGTGGGTGAGTTGGTCTACATGGCGTTATGGTTCGTGATGCCCAAGGAGTAGCCCGGCGACGGCGGGAAAGTGCTTACTGCGCCGCGGGCGGTGCAACGGAATCCCGCACAACCAGCGGGCAGTCCAGGACGGTCGGGTGGGCGGCGAACAGCCCCAGGTCCGCTTTGCCTTCAATGGCATCGATCAGGTTTTCCGTGGCCCAGGCGCCCATCTCGTAGTGCGGAAGCGCCACCGTGGTCAGGGCCGGGTACAGGTTTTCGGCGATGAGTTCCTGGTTGTCGAAGCCGACCACCGAAAGTTCCGCCGGAATGCTGAGGCCGAGCTCGCCGGCCGCCCGGTACAAGCCCATGGCCATGCGGTCGTTGTAGCAAAAGACGGCTGTTGGCCGGCTTTCCGACCGGAGCAGGCGCAGGGCTGCCTGGTAGCCGCCGGGCACTTCGGAGTGTTCCGCCTGGACCAGGTCGGCATGGAATTCCAGGCCGGTTTCTTCCAGGGTCTCTTTGAAGGCGCGCAGCCGGGAGTGGGTCGCGGGGACGTCGTCGGTGTTGTTGATCATGCCGATCCTGGTATGGCCTGCGTCGATCAGGGTCTGGACGGCGGCCCGTGCACCGCCCTCCTCGTCCGGGATCACCGACGAGATGGACTGGCCGACGTCCTCGGAGTCCACCAGCACGGCAGGGAGTCCGGCCAGGTTCGCCGGCACCGTGAAACGGCGGTGGTACATCGTGGCGTACAGGATGCCGTCCACCTGCCGGTCCATGAGTGCGGCAACATCGCTCTCGCGTGACTCCGCTGACCCGGTGCTGGTGGAGTTGATGATCATGATGTTGTAGCCACGGCGTTTAGCGGTTTCCTCGGAGCCCAGGATGATCCGGCCGGCGTGCGGAGTGGTGGCGATTTCCTCGCTGATGAACCCGATCATGCCGGAACGCTGGGTACGGAGGGCCTGGGCCAGCCGGTTCGGGCCGTACCCGAGCCGGTGCGCGGCCTCCTGGACCCGTTCCCTGGTTTCGGCGCCCACCCGCGCGTAGGCGACGTCGTTGAGGACGTGGGAGACCGTGGTGACGGAGACGCCTGCCGCGGCAGCTACGTCTTTGATTCCGACTGTCTTGCTCATATCCCCCACGTCCTTATGGTCCTGTTGTGATTCTACGTGCGGCTTATTCGTCCCAGAGCCCGTGTTCGGGCCAGCGCGAGACCTTGAGCGAGGTGGTGCAGCGGACCGGGTCCTCGATGTGGAAACGGTACATGCTCCACAGGCCGAAGTGTTCCTGGACGCTGCTGGAGTGGTCTGGTCAACGGTGGGGAGCCGGGGCAGAATTGTTCCACCCTGACCTTGGTGGTGACGAACTGTGGCGCTTGCGATCGTGCTTGTTTGCACGCTGTTGCTGCTTGTTGGCGTGGCCATGGCCGTGGCGTGGGGCGGGCAAGCGGTAAAGCGTCCTCCGGGGCCCGTTTCGAGGGCGGGTCCTCCGGTGGCGTCGTCAGTCTCCCCGCAGGATGCAATCGTAAACGCTCAGGTTTCCGCGCTGCGGCGCTACCTCTGGTGGGCCAACGTGGCAACTGTGGCCGCCCTGGCCTCCGGAGTCCTGGTTGCAGGGGCCGGCGGCAGGCTCGTAATGCGGGTGTTGGCGGTCACCTCGCCGGTCTCGGCCCAGGGGCGCCTCACCGAAGCCTTGGCCAACGTCGGGTTCCCCACCTTGGGGGGCAGCATTGCCCTGTTCATTTTCGGGGGGCTTCCGGCCGGTTTTGCCGCTGCCTTTATTTATCTGTTGATCCACCGCTGGCTTCCCGCTGGCCGATGGGCAGGACCGCTGCTCGGAGTGTTCCTCCTCCTGCTCTTCGGTGCCTCCGTGGAGCCGCTCCGGGCGGATAATATCGACTTTGCGATCGTGGGGCCGGGCTGGCTGTCCGTGGTGCTGTTCTCCGTGCTTGCCGTCTTGCATGGTGCTGTGGTGGCGGCGGTGGCCGGTGCTTTCAGCCGGCACCTCCCGCTTCCCTTCGGGAAGAATTGGAAGTACTACCTCCCGCTCCTGGCGGCCATCCTGTTCGTGCCTGCGGGCGTCGTGCTCGGTGTCGGCGCGCTGGCGGCCATGGTGTGGAGCAGGCTTGTTCCGGCCGCCTGGGGCATGCAGCGAAGCGCCGGCGGATCTTCCGTTGCCACTTCGGGCGCCAGTGGCATGGAGCTCCCGGCCGCGGCCAGGCGGCGAACGGCAGTTACCTGGGCAGGACCCGGCCTTCTGGGTGTGGCAGCCATCGCGGCGCTGCCACTCTTTATCAGTACTGTGATCTCTATTGTTTCGCGTTGACCGGTTGCAGGCCGGCATTGGAGCGGCTGCCGTCTATTGCGTCGATGAGTGCGGCCAGAACCGCGTCCTGGGTGCCGCCGGCATCAATACGCAGGAATCCGGGGTACTCCGGGAGGGCGCGGTACCCGTGACTGAGCGCCGTCAGTTCTTCAAGGGTTTCAGTGTCCGTCCCCCGCAAAAGAATGCGCTCCAGAGCCTGTCCCGGGGCGATGTCGAAGTGGATCACCAGATCCGGCGAGGGAAGGCGCCGCAGCAGCCAGGGCAGGAACCGGCCCCGCGGCAGGCCCCTGACGCTGCGCAGCCCGAGCTGGCAGTGGAGGTGGCGGTCCATGACCACCAGGCCGCGGAATCTGTGGGCGCGTGCATGCGACACCAGAACATTGACCGTCCGGATCACGGTCTCCAAGGCGTCCGCCAGGCGCGGGTGGAGCGGAATCCCGGAGCGCGCCGACCACTGGGTCATGTTGCGGCGCCCGGCATGGTTGCGCAGCAGGAGGGCGTTGCGCCCGGCCAGGCGGGCGGCTTCCACGGCTGCGCGTGCCGCGGTGGTCTTTCCGGCACCATCAATTCCGGTGAGGACTATCAGCAGGGGTAGCTCATTTCGTCGTGGCGGCAGTTTATGCATCGGGGGCAGGTTGAGGTCCGTCAGGCTGTTGGAGTACGGATTGTGGTGTTACTGGTTCAACGAAAGGCCGGCCGTGATTGTCCCCGGAGAAACTTGTTCGCTGTTCGACGTCCGGATTTCATATGCCGTTAATTGGGGCGATTTAGCGTGGTTCTTCAGGCATCATCCGCTAGAAGGGATCCATCATGGCCGACATCGCTGCTGTGCTGGGACGGCTCACGCCGGAAGAGCTCGACGAGCTGCGGGACATTGGTCCCCAGGGGCACCTGACCAGGCACCTTATTGATGCCCTGGACAGGGCTGCCGGCGGGTCGGGTGCGGGCCGCGGCTATTACGTGCCCACCGGTAGCGTGGGTGCAACGGGCGGGCCCCACCTTGTGCTGCGCAGCGACGTCACTGCCTGGCTGTTCGGGACAACTCCGCGGATTCCGCACGGCAACCAATCCGCTGAGACTGCCGAGGCGGTTCAAACGGGAACTGACTGGTCGGAGCTGCGCCCCGGCGACAGAGTGGCAATCGTGCGCGGCAAGCGGGTCACGGCATCAGGCATTGTGGACGCCATGACCGAGGACGCCTCCACGGTATGGGTCCTGTTCGAAGGCGTTGCGCCCAGGCGGATGTTCCACCGAGGCGACCCGGACGACCTGCGGCCCGTGCGCTAGCTCCTGCGGCGGCTTCGGCCCCGCAGCCGCGCCATCTCCCCTGGAGCAGGGTCACTCGGCCTTGGCGCGGGCTTTCTTGGCGGCCTTCTTCGCAGCTTCGTCCTTGACGCGCTGCGCGTCGGCGCGCACTGCGGCGTGCGTGGAGCGCTCGGCGACCAGCCATGCCGGCGGAGCCTGCAGCAGCGCGGTGATTTCCGCCGTCGTAAGCGCATCTTCTACGCCGCCGCGGGCCAGGCCGCTGATGGAAACGTTCAGCTTCTGCGCCACCACGGGGCGGGGGTGCGGGCCGTTGCGGCGGAGTTCAGCCAGCCACTCCGGCGGGTTGGCCTGGAGCTCGGCGAAATCGGCGCGGGTGATAACCGAATCCTGGAACTCCTGGGGTGTTGCGGGCAGGTAGATGCCAAGCTTCTTGGCAACGGTGGCCGGCTTCATGGACTGGGAGTTTGCAGAGGTCATGGTTCAAGGGTATCCGGCGGGGGACCATCCCCACGCACTGGCGGTACTGTGAACGTGTGTCCGCTGAAGAAGAATTCCCGCAAGCACCCGCACCTTCCGAACCGGAAGGGCGGGAGCTGCGCTTCGCCTACGTTGCGGGCGTGACGCCGGGGAAATGGATCCGGCGCTGGGAAGAACGGATGCCGAACGTTCCGCTGCAGTCCTTTATGTCCGACGACGGCGCGCAACTCTCGGTCCTGGGCGACGGTTCGGCGGATCTCAGCTTCGTCCGGCTCCCGGTGGATCGCGAGGGCCTGAACGTGATTCCGCTGTACGAGGAGCAGCCCGTGGTGGTCGCCCCCAAGGGGCACGAAATTTCCGTGTTCGAAGAGGTGGCTCTGGCGGACCTCGTTACCGAGACGTTCCTCAACGTGGCGGAACTGGGCGGGGCCGAAACAGCGCTGCAGGTGGTGGCGTCCGGCGCGGGGCTGGTCATCCTGCCGATGTCCGTGGCCCGCCATTTCAACGTGAAGGACACCGTGGCGCGGAAACTCACGGGCGCGCCCACCACGCAGATCGCCCTGGCCTGGCCCAGTGAGACCACCGACGAGGTGATCGAGGAGTTCATCGGGATTGTCCGCGGCCGGACCGCCCAGAGTTCGCGGCAGCCGTCGGCGAAGGTGGAGAAGCCGAAGAAAGAGCCGAAGCCCGATCGCCGCGGGACGGGCGTCAAGAAGCCCAAGGTTGCCCAGCGCTATGCCCCGAACCCGGACAAAGGCCGCGGCAAGGGATCACGCAAGAAGGGGAAGCGCTAGGACCTCAGGCCGCGCAGGCGTCCTTCAAAGCGGTGACGGACTCAGCGGGAACCTGGTCGCCGGCTTCGGCGATCTGCTGCAGCGGAGTGGTGATCTCGGCGGGCACGCCCGCGGTTTCAGCGCCCGCCACCAGGCCTCCCAGCAGTTCCTTGTCCTTGACGCTGACAATTCCGTCCTCCACGAGGGCGCAGACCTGGCCCTTGACCTGGTCTGCAGCAGCGGTGGCAACCTGGGAGGCGCCGTCGTTTACTGCCTTTTCGGCTGCTTCCTGGACCTGGCCGCATCCGGTAAGCAGGATCATGAGGGTGGCAGCGGGCAGGACGGCGAGGCGGGATTTCATGTTTCCAGCGTAGCAAGGCCGCTTCGTCGGGCTGACGTGGTCCGGGTGCCGCCGTCCTGGATGGACGCCGGCACCCTGCGAGTGGACCGCTGAGCTCGTGTTCAGTTTGCGCTTATTGAAGATGACATCCACGGCCAGGGCGAGGATGATGACTGCACCCTTGACCGTGCCCTGCCAGCGGTCAGCAGGATGCCGGCGATTCCGGCGCAAAGGGCACAGACGATGTAGGCGATGGTCAGGACGCGGTCCACCTTGATGCCGGCAAGGCGGCTGGCTTCAAAGTTGCCGCCGATGGCGTAGATGTGACGGCCGAACCGCGTGTGCGCCAGGAGGATATGGGCGGCAATCGCGACGCCGATGAACCAGAACACGATGCTGGAGACGCCGAGGATCTTCGCCGACGTCAGGGCGGTGAGCCAGCCGGGAAGGTTGCTGACGGAACCGCCGGATGATCTCGCCCGGCACCGATGTCCCTTGTCCAGCTCGCCGGCGTAGGCGCCGTCGCGCAGCACCACCACCCGGTCGCAGATCCGCGGGATCTCATCGAGCCGGTGGCTGACATAGAGCACCGGGATGCCCTGGGCCTTGAGCTTGCGGATCACGTCGAGCAGTTCGTCCACTTCGTCCGGGTTCAGGGCCGCCGTGGGTTCATCCAGGATGATCGAAGGCCTCCAGGTGGCGGCCAAGGTCCTGCGGGACGCGGACGCGGCACTGACTGCGTCGCTGCACCTCACGGCGTAGCACCCGCTTCGTTCAGTAGCGATAAATCACGACGCCGGCCGGTCACCGCAAAAGGTGACCGGCCGGCGTCGTACGTCCCCCGCTTGGTTGATACACCCCCGGTTGCGCCGGGAGTTTTTGTCCAGATCAAGGGACTTAAACGCCTTAAAACTCGCGATATGTGGACAAAAACTCGACGGCCGGGGAATAGGGGAGGGACTCAACTGGAAGCGGCCCGGTTTGCATGTTGCCCGGGGACCGGATAAAGTGTGAGCCGTGTCACCGACAAGCGACACATGCTTTTGATCTGCGGCGGGAGAGTCCTGCCGGTACGTTCAGCAGGCGCCGTAGGAGCAAATCCTCCCCAGGAATCTCTCAGGCCCACGTACCGCCGCGGCGAGGCAACTCTGGAAAGTAGTCCGGTTACCGGACTCACCGACGGTGCAAGCGGGCCCCTGTAACAGGAGGAGCCGGCGGAAACTCTCAGGTCAAATACAGAGCGGGGAGGAACCCGAATCAACGTGGTGCTTTACACCACCTGAATTATGGAGTTCCTCATGACGATAACGTCGTCCCTTTCCACGTTTGCAGACCGCCACATCGGTGCCCGCCGCCAGGCCGACATCGACACCATGCTCAAGGCCGTCGGCTACGACAGCGTCGATAACCTGGTTGACGTCGCGGTTCCCGATTCCATCCGTCAGGAGGGCGCCCTGACTCTGTCGGGGCACGGCACAGCCGCCCTCAGCGAGGTCGAGGTGCTGGCCGAACTGCGCCGGCTCGCAGGCAAGAACAAGACCGCGGTCCAGATGATCGGCCAGGGCTACTACGACACCGTGACGCCGGCCGTGATCCGCCGCAACATCCTGGAAGCCCCGGCCTGGTACACGGCCTACACCCCATACCAGCCGGAGATTTCGCAGGGCCGCCTTGAAGCGCTGCTGAACTTCCAGACCATGGTCCAGGACCTGACCGGGCTGCCGGTGGCCAACGCCTCCCTGCTGGACGAAGCCACGGCCGTAGCTGAAGCCGTCCTGCTGATGCGCCGGGCCAACAAAGCCGCAGGTGCCAGGGACGGCAAGACCATCCTGGACGCCGACTGCCTCCCGCAGACCATCGCCATCGTCCAGGGCCGGGCGGAGGCGCTCGGCTTCGAGGTTGAGGTGGCGGACCTGTCCCAGGGACTTCCCGACGGCGACATCAACGGCGTCGTGCTCCAGCAGCCCGGTGTTTCAGGCCGAGTCTGGGACCAGTCAGGCGTGATCGCGGCCGCCAAGGAACGCGGCGCCCTGGTCACGGTTGCGGCCGACCTTTTGGCGCTGACCCTGATCACTCCGCCCGGCGAGCAAGGTGCCGATATCGCCGTCGGCTCCACCCAGCGCTTCGGCGTCCCGCTGTTCTTCGGCGGCCCGCATGCCGCCTACATGGCAGTTCGCACCGGCATGGAACGCACGCTTCCCGGCCGCATCGTCGGCGTGTCCAAGGACAACGCAGGCGCCCCCGCCTACCGTCTGGCCCTGCAGACCCGCGAGCAGCACATCCGCCGCGAGAAGGCCACCTCCAACATCTGCACCGCCCAGGCCCTGCTGGCCATCGTGTCCTCCTTCTACGCCGTCTACCACGGCCCGGACGGCCTGAAGGCGATCGCCGAGAACGTCCACAACAACGCCCGCGTCCTGGCCACGGCACTAAAGACCGCAGGCCGGGAACTGGTCAGCGAGTCCTTCTTCGACACCCTCACCGTCCGCGTTCCGGGCAAGGCCAGGAAGGTCATCACCGCAGCCGAGGCCAGCGGCATCAACCTGCGCTTCATCGACGCGGACACGGTGGGCGTGTCCATCGATGAAACCACGACGGCGAAGGCCCTGTCCTCGGTGGCCGTCGCCTTTGGCGCCGGCCCCGTGGGGGACGCGAGCGGCTTTGAATTGCCCGGATCGGTGCTGCGCACCTCGGACTACCTGCAGCATCCGGTGTTC
>NZ_JAGGPP010000026.1 GCF_018613755.1 Arthrobacter sp. ISL-72 | reverse complement strand
TTCTCCTTCGCAGTGCTACGAACGCTGATGCACTCGTGGATGCTGGCCCGGGTGGCTGCGGAGATTCGTCCCCGTACCGGGTGTTATCTTATGAACAAGGGTAAATGCAAGTCACATGGGTAACAATAGGTAACACTTGCCTCACTGGTCACTTTTTGATAAAGACCCAGCGCTGACGGGGTGTTGTCCTGGGCTGTGACGGTGTCACTTTCGGGTGGAGCTGGACGCCTCAGAGGCCGTAGTCATCGGCGCTGCCCCCGCGGGGGAGCCAGGTCAGCCATTCCACGGCTTCCTCCCGGCAGGTGAAATACTCTTGGGGGAAGGTGCTGTTCCGGCGCATCCACGCAGCCTGTACCCGATCTGTGCTTGACGCACCCACGGTCGCGACTGCAGAAGCGGTCCCGTGTTCCAGCATGTAGTCCCTAACTTCTGATGTCAGGTGGATTCCGTTGATCTCCACAAGCAGCGGGAGACTACGTCCTCCGCTTAGCGCGTCGGCGGCCGTGATGGCTTCCACCGCGTCCGCAAGCTGAAGCATCGTATCCCTAGCCCAGACCAGATGCAGGATCCGTCAGTAGCCAGACGCATCGTCGCTTTGCCACTTTGAAGACAGATTTCGTTCACCAAATCCCCCATGCGGACACCCTAGCTGGGGCATCCGCCTTCTTCTATAGAGGCCAACCGGGATTTTGCTATTTGCTCGGTCACCCAGTGGATGAGCCGGTCCCGCGTCACTTCTGACCTGTTTCCCGCCGGCAGCGCGAAGGCGATCAGGAACCGTGACGACCGCTCGACCAGGGTGCGCCGGCAGAGGCCGAACAGGTCTTGCAGTGAGGTGGGAACGCTTCGTGAGGTTATTTCACGGTGAGGCTACCGTGCATGTTGCCGTGGAAGATGCAGTGGTAGGGGTAGGTCCATGGTTCGGTTGGGGCCTGAACGTGCCGGTGCCGACTTTGATGATGGCGTCGAATGCGGTGCCTGTGTCCGCGGTGATGGTGCGCGCTTCAGTGTCCTCGTTGACGGTGATCTCCGCTCCGGAGCTCACGGTGTCATCTCCTTGGTATTTGAAGCCCTTGATCAGGATTTCCGCTGGAGCACCCGCCACAGATTCAGCGGGTGGAGCCGGGGCCGGGGCCGTGGTGGTTGGAGCTGAGGTGGTCTGCGCTGTTGTTGATGCGGTGCCCGGTCCGGACATGCCGGGGCTCCCGCACGCGGAAAGGGCCAGTACCGCCGCTGTTGCCGCGAGCCCGAGTGCCCTGGGTCTTCTGATGTTGGCCTTCATGATGAAACCTTTCGGTGGGTGCGGCCGTGGCGTGGGTGCTGGAGAGGTGGGTCAGGGATGTTCGATCCAGCAGGCCAGGATGGTGGTGGAGAGCTGGTAGGCCAGGGCGTTCCTGGTGATGCCCTCCGGTCCCAGGTTTGCGGGCAGATCGGAGGCGTCCACGTGCAGGATGAAGTTGTCTTTTTGGAACACGGCGGACCCGTCCGCGGTCTCGTATGCGGGGAATCCGAGGTTGGCGAGACCTTCAATGGGTTTTGCCTCTTTGGCGAGGGCCTGCATGGCG
Organism: Arthrobacter sp. ISL-72; assembly: GCF_018613755.1. Lineage (GTDB taxonomy): Bacteria > Actinomycetota > Actinomycetes > Actinomycetales > Micrococcaceae > Arthrobacter. The sequence continues at coordinate 5,557 of NZ_JAGGPP010000026.1, read as the reverse complement.
TTGAAGTAGGTAAGTGCCGTCGCCTGGTTGGAGGCGTCCTGGACGGATATTTCCAGTGCCCCTTCCTGCAGGTGGTAGATGCAGGTGAAGGTGCTGTCCGCCCAGGTGTTGATGGTGTGCGGGGCCTCCTTCAGGTCAAGGATTGAGGTGAGCCTGTCCATGGGCTGGTCCCCGCAGACCATCAGGGCAGCATCGCTGGGCCCCTCCGGGGTGGTCCCATGCGAGGGTGTCACGCCGCCGTGATGTCCGCCGCTATGACCGCCAGCATGTCCGGCCTCCGGCGAAGTCACGGGCGGGGACGGCGCTGATGTATCCGATTGCGCTGCAGAGAGCGTGCCCTCCGTTCCGGCTGCGGCGGCGCAGCCGGTGAGCAGCAGGGACGCAATGGCCAGGGCGGCCACCGCGTGGGATCGGTGTTTCATTTTTGTCCATCCTTGCCTTTTCCCGCTCCCGGAGGAGGGGTCCGTTGTCAGGCTTTGAGTTTGGCGTAGATGACGTAGTTATCGTCGAAGAGCCCGGTGGCGGGATCGTACCCGTCGCAAGTGATCAGCCGGAGCTCAGCTCCGGGAGTGTTTCCGTAGACCTCGAGGGTGGGGAACCCGGTCTTGCTGTAGGTGGCCCCGCGGTCAACGGTGAACACGGCGGTGCTGCCATCGGCCCGGGAAACGGTGATCTCAGCTCCAGCGGTGAGTTTCCGCAGGTCCGCGAACACACCCTTGTTACCGCCCAAGGCATTGACGTGGCCCAGCATCACCGAAGGGCCGCGTTCACCCGGGGTGGGGGAGCCGTCATACCAGCTCGCGGGTGCGCCGTTCCCGGTATCTTCCGGTACTTTCAGGGAGCCGTTCTCCTCCAGGCCAAGGTGGAGAAGGTCCGTGCGGACCCCGATCGAGGGAATGGCCAGGGTAACTGGGGCCGAAGCGGCCATGACCGGCGGACGCTGCTGTGCGGGCGGGACCGCCGCGGGGGCAGCGGGTGCCGGTGCGGACGCAGCCGGGGGAGCGCTGGGAGTGCCGGGCGCCGCAGGAGCTGAGACCGAGGCCGAAGGTGCCGAGCCGGCATCCGGGGTGGTGGCGGGTCCGGCGGCGCAGCCGGCCAGGGTGAGCAGGAGCAGAACCCCGGCCGCCGTGGAGGCCAGGGGGCCTCTGCGGTGGCCGGGGTTCTTGGGTGTCACTGTATTGATCCGGTCAGCTGGTGCTTAGGCTGCTGCGGAGGTGCGGCGCCGGACAACGTAGGCTCCGCCAGCCAGGGCGATCAGGGCCAGGCCGGAACCGATGGCAAGGGCGCCGGTGTCAGTGCCGGTGTCGGTGGCGACGCCAGTCGCTGCGCCCCCTGCTGGCATCTTCATCTGCCCGGCCGTCAACGTCCCGCACAGAGCCGGAGATGTGGCGGCCAGCGGAAGCGTCGGTGCGAGGTCGGACTTGGCTGCCTGGCCGGCGGCGCTCAGGGTAGCGGGGTCAAGGCCGTGCACGACCACCACAGCGGTGCCGGCTTCCAGGGCTGCCTTGGTTTCGGCGTTCAGTTCGAAGGTGCGGTCAACCGTGTAGGCAGCACCCTGGCCGCCGACCTTAAGGTCAAGGCCTGCTGCGGGGCTGGTGTCACCACTGGTGGAAAGAGTGGTCACGATGCCACCGTAGGACGGGGCGCCTTCGGTCGTGGAGATGACCTGGTCGCCGTCCTTATCGGCGGACGGGTCCGGGCAAACGCCCTGGGCGCCGCCGTGGATGTGCTGGACGTGCGGATACGGGGCATCCATGAACGTCGCGGGCATGCCCGAAACATTCAGAACAACATGGGCCTGGTTGCCCGTCACATCAACACTGATGGTGCCCGAGCCTGCGCTGCCGTTGAGCTGGGACAGGGTCGACTGGTAGGACTGGTCCGCGGCCATTGCCGGGGAACCGGAAAGGGCAAGAGCGCCCAAAGCAAGAGTAGGTACTGCCATAAAGCGGAGTGTCTTATTCATTCGAAAAATCTCCTCATACACGCGCGTGTGATGTTGGCGCCCCAAGGAAGGGACGCAGGTACTTCGAAGCAGAATGAAGATGGGATTGGTGAAAATGTGTCTTGGAGCACAAAACTTTTACGTCGTGCCGACACGTTCCCGTCCACAGCAATGACGGGTCAATGGTTTTGGACCCGCTTCAGGCCCGTTCCCTGCTCGTTCAGGCCGCGGAGTGGTGCCAGCCCCGGGGCTGGATCCACGGTCCTGGCCGTGTTTTGCGCTGCAGCAGGGCGAGGCCTGCCACTGCCAGCCCGCCGGCCGTTGCTTCGGCCACGGCGGTAATGACCTTGGCCGCGTACCAGACCGGTTCATACATTGAAGGCAGCGGCCCGATAGCGGGGATTTGAACATACCGGTAGAGGATGACAGCGGCCAGGGAAGAAAAGCCCACTGCCGCGGCGGCAGCGAAAGCGGTCCGTGTGTTTTTCAACAGAACAAACACGGCGGCGAGGATCGCGGCGCCGGCCTGGATCAGGAACAGCGTGCCCTGGCCGTTGCTCCCTGGTGCGGCCTGCTGGTATCCGGGCGCGAGCTGAACATGAATCACCGCGCTGAGCACCAGCGACGCAGCAATGCCGGTCCGGAGCACCCGCAGGGGGCCGGGACCGGTGACCGGGATGTGTACGGGTCTCATTTCACGACCAGCGTTCCGGTCATCTGCGGATGGAAGGTGCAAATGATGCCGTAGTCACCGGGCTCGTCAGGGGCTTGGAAGATCACTGTCCCACCGGCCGGGACCTCAACGTCGAAACCACCTTTGTCCTTGACAGTCAGGGTGTGCGGGGCGCGGTCGGCGTTCGTGACCGTCACCATCGCTCCTGGCTTCACCGAGGCCGGCACTTCATACTTGAAGTCCCTGATCGTGACGACCGCTTCAGCGGCCTGTGTCGCTCCATCAACTGACGGAACGACGGAACTGGCCGCCGGGGGCGGGACGGAAGAACCACCGCCCTGACCGGCGCACCCGGTGACGGCCGCCAGCGAAACGGCCGCAGCTACGGCCCAAATGTGAGTAATGGTTTTCATGACTATCCCCTTCAAGGGATGTTGTCCTCCACCCGCCGGACGGCGCGCCCATCAGGAAACTACCCCACGCACACTGTTCGTCACTCGGGCCCTTATGGACTGGCGATCGAGGCAGACGGTAGTCCAATAGAATCGGGCCGCCCAGTAAAGGGGTAGGCACGCCGCCCATCCACGGGCGTTTGTGGCGCGAATCACATAAGACCATCGAATTTCTCGGTGGCCCCTTGATAGGGAGCGAAAACATGAAAAGAAATTCCAAGCTGGCTCTTGGCGGAGCCGCAGCAGCGGTTCTTGCCGTTGTTTCGATGGGTGCCGGCCCCGTCCTGGCCCAGAACGGCAAGACGACCGACAAGTCGGTCACGCTCACCGCTGTGCTCACCGAGCTGAACGGGTCCGGCGCGTCCGGCACCGCCACGGCCGTGGTGAAAAACCAGAAGATCGAACACATCGAGGTCCATGCCACGGGCCTGACCCCGGACGCACCCCACGCCCAGCACATCCACTACGGCAACGACGCCCTGAACGAGTGCCCGACCTTGGCCCTGGACGCCGACTTGGACGGTCGACTAAACACCGTTGAAGGCATACCGGCCTACGGCCCCGTGGTCGTATCCCTGAACACAACCGGGGACACAACCCCGGCCAGCTTCCTGGACGTCGCCCGTTTCCCGGTCTCCCATGACGGGATCTTCGACTACAGCCGGGACAACATTGAGTTCACCGACGTCGCGGGCACAGGCTACCCCGGTGCGGGCGGACTCGGCACAGCCAAACAGATCGCCGACTCCATCCGGGAAGGCGAAGGCGTCCTGGTCATCCACGGCCTGGACTACGACGACAACGGGACCTATAACTTCAGTGACCCCGAAGGCGCCAGCGAACTGAACCCGAACCTGCCAGCCGAAGCCACAGACCCGGCCGTATGCGGTGTACTCCGCTGACACCCTGACCGGACTGGCCGCTGCTGGGGCGGCCAGACCCACTCCACCAACGAACGCACACGATCCACGGCAGAAGCGTCAAAAGGGGAAGCGAACAAGATCCATCCCAGTAAGCCGTTTGTTTCAAAAAAGCTTCTAGAGATTGGAGCGAATAACCCGATCAGACCGGCGAATCTGCCCACTGTCGCAGCCCAGAATGCGGTCATAACGGGTTTTTGAGTCATTAGCCACGAGGCGACTCTATCCGTAGCTTGCAGTCCGGGATGGGGAGGGCCTTCGGCCCGGTCGGCGCCCTGTACGCCAGCCCGGCACGGACACATTCAACGCCTGCGCCTCGGCCGGTTCCAGCTCGCTGCGCCGGAGCTTGTACCGCTGGGTATGCAACCACACGCCTAGCTCGTGCTCCTCACCGGCCACGGTTGCCTTGTGCCGCGGCCAGTCATTTCCGGCCGCCCGGTACTTTACCAAGGCAGCCAGCCTGTCCTGCCATCTGGCCTCATCTACCACCGCGCGCGGTGCGCCCTGCCAGCACGCCCAGTCCCTCGCGGTACTCGGGCGCCAGCGTCCCCTGGGCGGCGCCGCGTCGGTGTCGCTCCAACCAGACTCCCAGGCTCCGCTCGGCCGCAGACCCGGCCCTGGGGAGGGATACCGTCCCGTTTCCTGAACCACGGCCACCAGTTCGCGCATCCGCTCCAAACCAGGGACACTGGCCCGGGCTTTCTTCCCGGCCGCGGCCTTCTCATGCGCTGAAGCAAGATCAGGATCCGCTTTCCTTGCTACCAGGTCACGCAGTGGTGCTTCTCATTAGCCATGCCATGGCTCCCTGATACAGGGCGTGGGCTCCCTGATACAGGGCGTGGTTGGCGTTGCGGTCCCCGCCTCTGCTGAGCCGGTGACGGGTGGTTTGCCTGAGGATGCGGGTATGGGTGCGACCCCGACGAGGGCAGCGAACTGGGCCTCGTTTTCAAGGCGGTCCGGGTTGTCCCCGACGGTGACCAGGAGTTGGCTGGCTACCTCTGTCCCGACACCTGGAAGGTCACAGAGCATTGGCGCGTAGGTGTCGAGGATTTCCTGGAGCGCGGCGTCAGCGGTAGCGATTTCTTCCGAGAGGGACTGACAACGGGTGGCCAGGGCCTTCAATGTCAGTAGGCACACATACTCGGGGTCTGCCGTATGGCCCGAGGGTCTGGTGCGCTGCAGGGCCGTGATCATCGCCGAGGTTCCGAGCCCCCGGTATTTCGCTCGGACTTTGTCAGGAGCGGAAACGAGCAAACCCTTGATCTGATTGATGGCTGCTGTGCGTGCTTTTAGCGTCAAGGTCCGTCAAAGGGGTGTTGAGCCAGGCGGACATGGCTGTCCTCCGGATTGTACGTGCCCGCTCCGGCCCCTCTAGCCCCTCCTTCGTCGGGGCCTGCGACCCGGAAATTCTTCTCCGGCGCTCGTTCCTCGCTTATTTCCTCCGAAGATTTTCCACGTCTTGGCCTGCGGGTAGACGGGACTCCACGGGCACAGCTCCGCAAGCTCCGCCAGCAGGCAAAAAACAACTGTGAGTCTTACCGTGGCTGGTCTGGGACTAGCTGGCAGT
>NZ_JAGGPP010000025.1 GCF_018613755.1 Arthrobacter sp. ISL-72 | reverse complement strand
GGTGGAAGCCGGCGTTGAACGCGTTCGCGATCGCATTCGAGGGCAGAATCAACTAACCACAAGCCAGGCCAGACCCACCGTTAATCTGACAGACCCTGACGTTGAGCGGTGCATAGTCGACACCGGTGACAACCATCTTTTCTGCGGTTTAGTGGAGCGGTTCCGTGAGTCGTTTGTCCGGTGGCGGGAACCAAAGGATTCCTCCGGCTCCGGTTTGAACACGCTGTCCGGAAACGTTAGTGGCCGGTCAATAGAAATGCGATAAGTTCAGGATGGCGGGTCGGGGATTCCGCCGAGGGGGGCAAAATGATCCGGGATATGGGCGACGCGGCGAAATCCGCCGTTGAGCCGTTGAATTGCATGACGGTGTGCTGTATTTGCGATGGGTGCGCGGGGCAGTTATTGAGGAGAAGGACGCCTTGGCCGCGATGGGAGCGGTAAACCGCCTGCGTCAAGGAAACGGTTACCCGGTGCTCGTCGACATGGCAACGACCGCGTGGTTGGGTTGCAAAGCCCGCCAGATCTTTGCCCGCCCCTGCCTGGTGACGCGAATTGTGTTGCTGGGATCATCGCCGGTTGACTGGGCGATCGCGACCTTCTTCCTGGTCCGGTGCACCCCGCCGTGGCCCGCCCGTTTCTTCACCTCGCGTGCTGAGGCGATGACCTGGCTGGCAGGCTCTGGCTCCGGCAGGACGGCGCCCAGGCCTGAATGATGTCCCGGCAAGGATTTTCCGAAGGCCATTCACCTGCGGATGTGAACGGCATGCTCGCTTCGCTCCTCGGAGGACTTGAGGCGGCTCTTGCCGAAGTAGGTTCGGCGTCGCGGGGCCGTCCACTGTTTGCCGTGGAAGCGGACCTCAGCGAACAACTCCGCCGGGAACTTCCGGGTGTCAGATTCAGCGCCGAAGACATTAGAAAGTGGTCGGCAGAGATTTCCAGCTAGCGCCCCGTGGCATCAGGGGACGCCAGAGCCCGGCTGCCGTGGCTCAGGACCGTTAGGGGCCGGAAAGCGCGGCGGCGACAACGACTATGGTGAGGGCGGCCAGGACCGCCAGCACAACGTACGCCCGCCATTTCGGGCCTTTGCAGTGGGGGTTGATGTCAATGTACGGCACGGCGGTCGCTAGTCCTCAGTGCCGGAAGATGCCTCGGCCTTCCGCATCGTATGTCGCCGCAGAACCCAGTGCGCGCAGACCACAAACACAAGGGAAGTGGTCACGAAGATGGCCAGAGCGGTGACATAGCGGAGGAAATCCACAGGACCCTTTCAATTAGGACAACGCGCCGATCGTAGCCGGAAGCAGCCCGTTTACCCAGACAAGCTCAAAATAGCCAAAGAATAAGCTCAAGATTCGCTCAATATTCAGCGCCGGACAACGATTTGGTCCATAACCGCCAGCAAGCGGCGGCACTAATCTTCCCGCCTGACAACGGAACCAGGCCTCAACGCCCGACGCTACGTGCTTATAGCTTTTCAGCCGCCCGCCCGGCGTATGAGCGGAACCGTCATTGCCGATTTGATGGTAAACGGCACGTCCGGGCACTGGCCGCCCGTCACTTTCGAGGGGAAAGACATCATAGCGGCCGATCTTCAGCGGAATTCATAAATTCACACACCGCCACGGCATTGACAGCGTCCGATTTAACAAACGAACACAGTTATACAAAAGGCACCGTTGCTTGTAGCTTGGAAACCAGGCGGAATACCGCATCGGTGCTGGGCCGACGCGGATATTCAGTCAACATGGAGGGGGCCATGAGCGATTTAGGCGTGGCTGTCATAATCGAGGATGACGCCGACATGCGCAACCTTCTCCAAGCTGTGCTCCTTCAAGCCGGTTTCGAAGTCCATACGGCCTCCGGCGGCCGCGAGGGAGTAGAAGCCGTACGGGATAAACTGCCCAACGTCGTGATCCTGGACATCGGTCTTCCGGACATTGACGGTTTCGAGGTCCTGCGCCGTCTCCGCCAATTCAGCAATGCATATGTCGTCGTGCTCACGGGCAGAACCGAAGAACCCGACATGGTGACCGCCCTTCACGGCGGAGCCGACGATTACATCACCAAACCGTTCCGGCCGCTGGAATTGCGAGCCAGGATATCGGCCATGATGCGCCGGCCCCGGCAGGAGACCACCCTCGGCCAGCCACCTCCGGCTGAACCCAAACCTTCCGCATCCGAGACCCCGGGGGCGGAGTTCGTGCTCCGGCATAACGGTCTGGCACTGAACCACAAGAGCCGGACGGCCGCCCTTGGCGGGAAACCCGTTGAACTGACGCGCAGCGAGTTCGACCTCCTTCACGATCTGATGCGTGCAGGCGGAGCAGTCCGGTCCAGGACCGAGCTCGTCCGCGTCGTCCGGGGCGAGTACTACCGCGATGCCACCTACATCAGTGAATCCGATGAAAGGGCGGTTGAGGTCCACGTCGGGAACCTCCGCCGCAAACTCGGGGACAACCCGGAAGCGCCCCGCTGGCTGCAGACCGTCCGCGGCGTGGGCTACAGGCTTGCGCAGGAACAGTCGGAACAGCCCGGGCAAGCGTTGTAACCGGCAGCTTTGCCGCTACTCGGCCTTCCTGATGTAGTTGAGCTGAAGCTCCTTCACCGTCGCGTTGCCATGTCGTGCGACAGTTGCCAAGAGCGCCCGCCCGCCGGGAAAGTCTCCTCCGCGGATAATTGCCTCCAACCTCTCAGTGAGCCTGGCCATCCGCGCTCCGCCAACCATGGCCGAGGAGACCTTCAGGCTGATCACCGCATCAAGGGCTCTCTCGCGGTCCTCCCGCCCCACCGCGGCAACGAGGTTACCCTGCCGCTGGCCCCACAGCATGGCGTAGTCCCGGGCAAAATCGGATGCGATCCCGGCACCGCCAAGCTGCTCCTCCAAGTCCCGCAGGACCGCCGGATCCAGCAAAGGGAGCTCCCCTTCCTCGTGCCGCACGCCCGAGCCCGCGGGAACGCTGGAGGACGCGTGCGCTGGGACACGATCCGCGCCTTCGACGCCGGAGCCTGAAATGGACATTCCTTAACGCTACTTCCCGATTTTAGGAATTAGCCCGTTGATGGCCGATCTTGTGGAAAGCCTTGGGCTTCCTTGATGAGGGCTTGGCCGACGGCGTCTTCCGGTTACCTCAACTGATGGGGTCATGCTCGGGCACAGGGCAAGAGTCACCCGGCGACGGCATCCCGTCCGGGCTGGTGAACCTGGTCTGGTGTGGCCATGTTGCCCAGTCCCTTGGCTGGATGGAGGGCCTGCCGAGGAGATAGCCCTGGCCCGCGGTCATTCCGAGGCCGGTGACAGCGGAGAGGTCGGCGGGCGTTTCGATGCCTTCGGCCACGAGGGTGGCGTTGATGCGCTTGGCGAATTCGACCATCGCCGCGCCGAGGGCAAGTTGGCCGGTGTTGTCACGGATTCCCGCGATGAGGCTCCGGTCCAGTTTGATGATGTCAGGCCGGAGATGGAGGATATGGCGCATGGAGGCAAACCCGGAACCCGCATCGTCGACCGCGATGCGAAGGCCCCGCTGTCTCAGGGGCTCCAGCGCAGCGGTCAAGAGACCGTATTCCACCACGGGCAGGCGTTCGGTCAGTTCCAGGATGATCCGGTCCAGGGATACATGCGAGCCCTCCAGGACCTGTGGCAGGCGCGTGTCCAGGCAGGTGTCCGGAGAGATGTTCAGGGCTACATACAGGGACGGGGGCAGTGCTTCCGCGGCCTTAAGCGCGGTCTCCAAGGCGGCAAACTCCAGCGCGTTCCCCAGCCCGACGACGGAGGCCTCCCCGAACCAGTAGTCCGCACTGACGCCGTCGTCGCTGACGAACCGCGACAGTGCTTCAGCTCCGATAACGTGCCCGGTAGTGAGGTCGTGAATCGGCTGGAAAGCCGTCAGCAGCCTCTGCCCGCTAATGATTCCCCGGATGCGTGCCCTGCTGCGCGTGGTGGCGGCCTCCTCAGCGGTCGGGGATGTCAGGAGCCTGCCGGTCCCCTCAAACCCGGCAGGTGTGCCGTCAGCGCCGAGACAGGCCCTGCCTGAGACTTCCATCCAAAGGGGGCTGCCGTCCCGGTGCCTGCAGCGGACGATAACCCCAAGACCGGCGAACCCGTCAGGGTCCTGCGAAGCCAGAACCGACAACCGTGCGCGGTCCAGATCCTCCGGCTCAATCACCGTCGACCACGGTTGGCCGACAAGCTCCGCCGGCTCATAACCAAGCAGCGTCAGACTGGTCCGGCTGGAGAAGGTGAAAGTACCTCGGTGATCCACCACCCAGAGCCATTCCCGGCTGGTCAACAGGACGGTGTTAATCAGGTCCGCCGCGCCCCGGCCCCGTGTCCTGTCCCGGCGCTGGCTCCGGATGTAGCGCCGGGTTCCGAGAATCGTGGCGCCGGTCAGTATCAGGGCAAGGCATCCGGCCAGTGTCTGAAGCGACGGATGAGGGAACAGACCCGAAGGGATAAGTATCAGGGCTGCCGCGGAGCTCAGCGCGAACATCACTTGGAACGTGAACAGACAGACGAGCACGTGCTGTCCCGGCAGCCCGCGGGAAGCGTCGGCGCCGGGCAGCAAACCATCCGGCAGCGAGACGGACAGGACGCTTCCGGCCTCGCTGGGGACGCTGGGGACGCTCGGGCATTCCACGCGCGGGCGGTCAGGACCTCCCGCTGGCGGGGCGGAGGAGCGGTCACGGCCCCTACCGTGTGACACGGGCACCTTGACGGTTGGCGCGGCGGGTGCCGGACGCTGGTGCCGCTGCGGTCTGGTGGAGCCTGCGCCTGCGCCGGGCCAGCAAACTCAGAGCGAGTGCGGCGAGGACGATCAGGACCGAGGCTGCGGCCGCGAGCCAGGGCAGCCATTCGTTGCCATCTCCCCGCACCGGGGCGACTGCCTCTCCGGGTCCGGCATCAGGGAAGCTGACCGGGGCGGATGCCTGGCGTTCCAACAGGCCGCTCTTGAGCCGTACCTGAGCAGTCCAGGGGCCGTTGGGGAGCTCCCGCGGGAGCGTGAGGGTGACGTTCTGTTCTTTGCCGGGCGCTATGGTGATTGCTTGCTGGACGGCGAAGGGCCCGGCGGAGAGCCCGCCCGGGCCGGCCGTAAGGCTGAGTTCGCCGGAGACATCAAGGGCGCGGCCACCGGTGTTGGTGACAAGGGCACTGAGCTGAGGGTGCCCTGTGGAGTCACGGGCAGGGGTCAGGGAGGTGATGGTGAAGTCCGCCGGTTTGCCGTTGCCCGGCCCGACCGAGAGGTAGATGCGGATGCCGACCCTGTTCGCCTGGACAACGGCTCCCTTGTCGGCCGCGCTGCGGACTTCGGCCCATACGGCACCGTACTGTTCCCCTTCCGCGGCGTCGGCGGGGACCTTGATGGTCACGAGGACCTCCGCCGATCCACCTGAGGCGAGGTCAATCTGTGGTTGGGCGACGGTGGTCCAGGTAGTCAGCTCATTCCTGGAACCGGCGTCGTCGCCGACGAAGGACCCGGCGTCAATATGCGCGGCCCCGGAGTAGAGGCGGACGGACTGCGCGGACCCGGTGTTGTTCTCCACCAAGACGCGCCTCCTGATCTCTGTGCCCGGGACGAGCCGGTCAATGATGTAGGTCCGTGCCCGGGGATCGTCCTTGGTGCTCGCCGGAATATCCAGCAGCCGGATACCAATGCCGGCTGGCGCCGCCGGCGCGGTGGTCTCGCCCGGTACCGCGGCCAAAGCCGCCGTGGCGGGCGCCGTCTGGGAGAGGACGAGGAGGATCATCACAAACACTGTCATCAGGAAACGCAAAACGGGACCTCGGTTTAGTCGGGAACTGTGAGTAGTGGTGCAGGCCAGCCCCGGCGCGGGGCGCCCGCCTCATGGCGGGCACCCCGAAACCGGGAGTGTTTCCTTACCGTGGGGCTTAGAGGACCGAGTGCGTCAGGGTTGCCGTGTAGGTGTCGGCCAGTGCGTTCGCCGGAGCGGTGAAGCTCAGGTCCGCGTCCCAGGCGGCGGTGTTATTTCCGGAGACTCCGGTCGCTGCCTGGACCGTCTTGACGGTGGCCAGGCCCGTCTGGGCGCTCGGCGTAACGGTGGACGTGCCGGTCTCAACTGCGGTGCCGGGGGTGTACGTGGCGGAGGATGCCGGGATGATGGTCGCAGTGTCGGTACCAACAAAGTCGCTCATGTTGACCTGGGCGTCCCAGCCCTCCACACCGGCCCGCAAATCTGAGACGGTCACGTTACCAAGGTCAGCGCTGATCGGGCTGCCGGGCGCGACGGCGCCGAGGTCGGCGCCGCCCGGGGCGGAGATGGTCAGTGCGCCGGCGGAAACCTCAACGGTTGCGATCGTGTCGGCGGCGGAAGCAGGAAGAGCCAGGGAGCCGACCAGTGCGGCGGAGGCGGCGATGACGAGTGATACACGGGTGATGCTGCGCATGGGTTGAGACCTTTGCTTTGATTGGGAATTGCAGGACGTGTGCCCGGTTGAAAAACCCACTGCGCCTGCTTTCTGTTGACGGTGCAATGCATCGCAACAGGTTTCCCCCGGTGATCCCAAGCTAACAGCACCACCTTCCGCATTTATCCAAAGTGTGGAGAAACTGGGGCGAAGTTTCAGGCGTTGCGGAAAACCTGTGGGGATCCTGCGTCAACACCCTCTGGGCGTGGTTGCTGCGGGCACGGCCCGTGTATCTGCTGCTCCATTGACCGCTGTTAGCCTCGTCAAATGGCAACGCAAAGAATCACGTCTTTGGAAGACGACATCGACGGCTCCGAGGCCAAGGAAACAGTGACGTTCGCTGTGGACGGCGTTTCCTATGAAATAGACCTAAATGACTCACACGCCGCTGAAATCCGTGCCGCTTTGCGCCCCTACATCGAGGCCGGCCGCAAAACGTCAACCGGCCGGGGCAGGGCACGCGCAGAACGGTCAAAAGCACATCACTCGATTGCTCACGTCCGGGCGTGGGCAAAGGAACGGGGAATGCCGGTAAGCGACCGCGGGCGGGTTCAGGCGGACATAGTACGGAAATACGAAACGGCCAACTAACCACCAGGGCAGATCGCCCTGAACTGCTCTCATCTGGCGCGACCTATCCCGCCCGGATTCCCGCGCTGTGCAGGTCATGTTCTCTTTTTGGGACGCTACCTCCGGACATTCAGCCATGGTTTCGATCTGCATCGAAAAGGACTCCGCAAGCAGGTATCCGGTCTGAATCCAAGTATCTTAGCCAACCCATCTTTGGGTGAAAGACGGGTACCGGCCAGTGTTGTCGCGCCGGATTCCCGCATGACAACCTGAGGCCATCGGTCTCCATAGGTCTCACTATCGGGTCCGCAGATGAAATCTGTGAAGCACTCGGACTGGCGCCGCCAGCTCTGGACTCACCAGATACGAGGGCACCAATGCAAGCACAGGCTGGCTCCGCGCGGACCGCGTCCCGGCGTGCACCAATCCGCCCCGCACTTTCCGTTATCTGCTCGGCCGCCATCCTTGGGGGGATAGCGGGGCCAGCTTCCGGAGCGAACACCGTGGCCACCGTCGTAGTTTCGTCAGGTCCGCTCGGCTTCAGCTCTGCCCCCGCCTCAGTTGATCTCGGGGTGGTCTATCCGGGCACCGTCGCCGCTGTCACTCTCCAAGGCATCACGGTGACAGACAACCGCGCCGGCACTGCTGGCTGGAGTGCCTCAGTCCTCCTCACGGACTTCACGGGCGATGCGACCGGCGCCCGTCTATCCGCCGCAGAAGCCACCTATACCCCGACGGCGACCACCACAACCGGCACCGTCTCCCTGACCGCGTCCCCGGCAATGGACCCGACCACACCAAAGATCATTCAGACTGCCACATGTGTAACCGGCAACAACACAGCAACCTGGGACGCCAGCCTGACCCTTCACGTGCCAAACGAGGCCGTGGCGGATGCCTACACTGCAACGGTCACGTACTCCGTCTCCTAACGAAGCCGGCACCGGGCCACAGTGCCTGCCGAGGCCCCACGAGTCGTTTGCTTCCGTGAGCCGGTAGAAAAACCACCCTGCAAGGTCATGCTTGTCGAATCCCGCCACAACCCTGCATCAGAGGTGTGGACATGCTTCGGAATCCTTGATGCCGACTCGGCACTCTTAACCCAAGCGCACGCCGGATCAAGCTTGATCCCAGTCGCGAAGAAGGCAACAAGGGCTGCCAGGAAGCGGGAAGAATCGTGAATCAAACACCAACGCTGGACGAAGTCAGCCTCAACGTCATCACCGATGACCGCCCCGTTGACTTCCACGCCCTGGGACTCGCCGGTTGTATCGACAGGCTGACCACTCCCCTGCGCAGGTCAGGAACCTCGGTCCGGTGGGAAACACCGCACCACGGCATCGAAATACCAGCAGCCTGCGCAGCCCTGCTCTACCACGCCGCTCAGGAATCGCTCAGCAACGCGTACAAATACGCCCATGCCACCCAACTGACCATCCGGCTGGCAGCGGTCTACCACGGCATCCGGCTGGACATCACGGACAACGGGGCCGGATTCGATACCCAGTCCCTTAGTGGGAGACGACACGGGTTCGGTGTGCGCCTCATGAGTATCGCTGTGCACGAAGCCGGGGGCACGATCGCCATCGACTCCGGCCCCGGCCACGGCACACGGGTGAGCATCACGCTTCCGCTGGATTAGTTACAACCAGCCGAGCTGAATTTCCGGCGAGCGTTTAGCTTTCCGGATGACCGCCTCGTGGAGCAGTGGAGTTTGTCGCTCTATCTATCTGACGAAGATGATAATGAGCAGGTCATAGGTTATGCGCACATCGTCCGGTGTCGAATTGGTGACCCAAGGGTTTTCGACCTCTTGGACGCCCTGGACGGTGACTTATCTGCGGTCGCGTCAGTTGTCTTGGACCCATCCTCCGGAGAGCCCGCTGGACCGGTGGAAGACACGACTGAAGGCTTCGGCGAGAACTTTTTGATCCTTGACCGCGTGGAGATGCTGCCCGGTTGGCGTGGAAGGGGCCTCGGCCGCTGGTTCGCTGCCGAGGCCATCGAAGTCCTGAGTGACGGGGGTAGTTTCGTTGCCGCCTACGCCTCGCCAATGGATGACTCGGAAGGAACCGAACGGCGCCGGGCCATCGAAGTCCAAATCGAGGTCTTCGGCGTCGCCCAACAGCCGCCACGTGGACCCGACCCGGACTGTACCGAGGGTCGCGCTGATGGGCATCCGGTCTGCGGCGATCAGCTGGTGCAGGTCCAGACCGGTCAGCTCCGCGATGTCCCGAACCGGGGCCTGAAATGTCCGGAACGGGCCCAGCGGCGGGGCGTCCTCAACAGCCCCGGGCCGCGCCACGTCGGGCAGATCGGCCAGCTGCGGAGTCTGGTCCACCACGTACCCAGTGGCCGCCAGCTCGCCCTGGTGGATGAAAGCTGCGACCTTGAAGAAGCGCAACGGAATGTCCACGCCCCGGTACACGGGATCGGCGGGGCTAAAGACCGGCCCGGTGAAGACCACAACCCGGCTGCGGTACTGGGCGGCGTGCTCCTGTAGGTAATCCTCGATGCCCAGCCACAGTGCGATGCCTTGGTTGAATTTAGCCGCCTGCGGCGCGGCGTTCGTGTAGTGGAACGTGTCTTCGTTGGCCTGCTCGGCCTCAGCCACGGTGTCGCCCCAGACAGCGGAGGCCCGGCGTACCAGATGGCCCGGTCGATGTCGTTCCGGGCGTAAACCCGCTCCCCCGTCTGCTGGTCCGCAGGAAGCCGGGGATCCAGCCGCCAGCTGATGCCCGAACGGTCCAGGTCCATCAGCTTCTCGCCGTCGATCCCAACGCCGGTGACGGCGGCGAGACGTTTGTCCAGGCGCATCAGCACGGAGAAGTGGGTGTATGGCAGCAGGACGGTCTCCGCGTCGGCAAGGGCCGGCAGTGGCACAGACACGCCCAGGAATGTCTCGTCCAAGCCTTCGGGGCTGGAAAGGTCTTCGATGGCCGCGGTCTCGGGGAGCAGCAGTTCGTCCATGGCCGGAGAAGACCAGTGCCAGGCGACCGCGGGGGTGGGCACAGCGGTGCCCCGCCTCCCGTTGGGAGCGGGGCCTCGCTGTACCTGGCTCTATTACCCGGTTTTGTCGGCCGTCATATCTTGCGTCACCAGTGGTGGGCGACGTCGATCACGAGGGTGGATCCGGTGCCGGGACCGGCAAGGGTGAAGACCTTGAAGGGCAGCCGGGCACGGAGACCCAGGCCCAGGGTGGTGTGGCCCTCGAAGCTGCCTGCCCAGGCAACCTGCCGGAATGTCTGGTACTTCGAAACGTTGGTCACCTCGGAGCGGTTGGCCGGCACGAAGGTGGCCTGGCCCGTGGCGCTGTCATAGCTGGGCGAGTGGGCGGTGACCTGCAGGAATGCACCGCCCCTGAGCTTGATCGGCTGTCCGGACCCGTCCTGTACAACCTTTGAGACGTAGCGGACGTTGTAGCCGGCTGCCTTTCCCTTGATGTTGAACACCAGGCGGTCGAAGCAGGTGTGCTGTCCCGTGCGTATGTTGGTAATGGAGGCGGCGCTCATGGCCTGGTTGGACTTGGCCAGCGAGGTCCAGACCAGCCCGCAGTAGGAAGTAGTTGCGGAGGCGGGCCCCGGAGCCAGTAGGCCCAGCCCGAGTGCAATGATGATGGCAGTCAGCCCGGCGCTTAGTTTTTTCATGTGGGTACCCCTTTCGGGTGTGGGTGATGGGATGACTCCAGCGTAGGAGCGCCAAAAGCCCGAGACGAGGGATGTTTCCGGTTCTTCGTGCAACCGTTAAGCGGCCGGAAATCCAATCACGGGACCGTAATTCCGGGGCGCATTTCGGGGCCGTCGAAAGGCGTTTGTGGCCCTTTCGCCACATGGCTGTTACCTCCGGTAACGGCCGATACGCGCCGGTAGGCAAGGGAAGGGCACTCCGAGTCCATTTATCGGCACCGCGGGTGTCTATCCGGGGAACAGAGTGACAGAAGATCAATTATCGGCGTTCGAAATGGGCAGGGGAGCGTCCTCCTTCTTGTGCTGCAGTATTAAGGCATCAGTTGTTCACTCCTGGGGGAAGGCAGAGAGAAAAGGACAGTGGCAGTGGAGATACTGAACCCGTCACCCCGGTGCCGGTGGGAGAAGGTGTGGACAATTCGACCTGGTAACTGGCTGCCTGCCAAGAACTTCGGACCTATTATGGCCGAGAGCGGACAGCAGACCCCCGCCCGTCCTCTCCAACCAGCAGAAACGGAGGCGCAATATGTCCGGGTACTTCGAAATTATCGATGCCCCTGATGGAGGATTCCGCACTCGGCTCCGAGGGCCCTCGGGCGAACTCCTGGCCGTGTCAGAGACCTTTCCGACGAAGCGTCAGGCGGCGGCCGGCATAAGTCTCATTAGGGAGGTTGCCGGGACCGGCCTCATCCGGGACATGTCCTCGGGGCATCGCGGGGAGCCGTTCCGGCGTAGGCTTCGGCTCCTTCGGGCACAATCCGGTCGCACCGGGGTTGGCCAGCTTCGGGCGCATCCAGATCCTGAGGTTAACGGCACCGCCCCCGCCAGGACGACTCTGCAACGGGCCGGTTCACGCCGCTGGCATTCTGTCACCTGACGCCCAGTGGCAGAGCAGGGCGCTATTCGATGAGAAAGCCGGCCCGGCATCAGCCCGCTCTGGCCTTTCTGATAGAGACCTGGGCGCGCCTTAGAGACCACCTACTCAGAGGTGAGCGCTGTGGGACTTGCCGGCTAATCGTCTGACCCCCACGAGGGGAAATTAGCCCTCTGTGGTCCGCTTACGATGACGCTGATTCGGTCGCCCGTCCACGCAGGGGCTGTCGTGCCCGTCGTTGCACACGTTGGGGCTGATATACGACAAGTTGGGTGTCGTTGCCAAGGACCGGAGCTCGTCAGCCATGTGGCTGAAATCCACATCATGCTCGCACACTCGGGGCATGACGTGATGGCCTCGAAGTACACGAAGGGGTTATGACGGTGGCGTACTGGTCACCCTCCGTGGCGCTCTGGTCAGTGTCTTCGGCGCCGAGCTCCCGGTGACGCCACTGTCCCCGTGTCCTCCGTGTCCGGACCTGTTGACGTTCATGGAACGCGGGGCGCCAGGTCACGGCCCTGAACCGGGCGGCCAACTCACTCTCCAGGGACCTTGAGAAAACCGCGACGCTCGCGACAGCCTTCGTGGCCCGTTTCGACCCAGAATCCGGGATACTGCAGTACGCGGATGCAGGCCACGGCCTCACCATCATTCTCGGCGTCAACGGCGTCAACGGCGTCAACGGCGTCAACGGCGTCAACGGCGGCTACCGCCGGCTGCACGGTACCGGGCTGCCGCTGGGACTGGGGCGGACGAGATCATGGCAGCGCTCCACCGCGCTCCTCGGGCCCGGGGATCCCTGTTCAGCTTCACGGACGGCCTATTGGACGTCTACGGCGGCACCCTCGCGCCCTGGACCACATCGCTGCCCTCGTCAACGCAGGGGCAGGCCTGGACGCCGCATCCTCCAGGGCACTCCGACCCTGCCCAGACCGGACGAAGACCTCAGCGCGGTCCTCCTCCGCCGCCTCTGAGATCCCACGAGTCCAGACCTTGTTACGCGATCCCGGCCGCTCCCGGCTGGCTTTCCGTTCGCTTCTGCCTGTGCACCCCCTCCCGTTTCCTCTCAGAAGGCGCGTGCCGGGAGCCTGGGACGTCGCAACAGCCACCGGGGTGCCGCTGCGCCGTGTGTCCAATTCCGTTGGCGCTGCCGTTCGTTTTCCCTTTCAACTTCGCCCCCGTTCCGGGCATCGCGAAGGCTTTGCGGTGCTTACCTGAACGCCGGCATCATCAACGCGCCTCCGGCTTCAGGTTCGGGTCGAGGTGAGGCCGAAAGCCCCTCGTGTGCCGGGCCGGAGTGCGAGTAGTTTGGGTGATACTCACCGGCCGCAGGCACAGCGGAGGGAGCGCGTATGGCAGGCGGCGCGTCGAACGATTACGGATCCGTTGGTAGTCCGCTGCACCCGGTCGAGAGAACGAGCTCCTTAGAGCATTGAAAGCGAGGACGCGTGATGCGCAGCGCAAGCGATCCTGATCGCGGGCGAGGACGCGACCAAGAAAGGGACGACGCTACGGCGCCGCTGGGCCAAGGGGGTACCGGCACCCCCGACAGCGTTAAGGACGGCTTCTACGAGGAATCCGATGGCCTTCTGCCCTACAGGGAGGAACCCGGGTACTTCGATGATGCTGGCGCCCCGGTCGAAGGCTTCTTCCCGGAAGACGCGGTCGCCGCTATCCGTGAAACCGTGGTTGCCCGTGAAGAGGAGCGGTTCGGTGGCATCAAGATCGGCTCGGCTTTCTTCGGCTGGCTAACCACGGCTGCAATGGCTGTTCTGCTGGCTGCTCTGGTTATGGCGGCCGGTAACGCCGGCTTCTTGACCGGCACCGACCTGATAAAGGAACCTGGCCGGACATCATCACCTGCGGGTGGCATGACCGGCACGATTGTGCTCCTGATGATCCCTTTCCTCGCCTTTCTTTCGGGCGGCTACGTTGCAGGACGGATGGCACGCTTCAATGGCATCGGTCAGGGCCTCATGGTGTGGTTGTGGGCTGCGATTGTGGCCGCGGCGTTTGCCCTGCTCGCCATTATCAGCGGTGGCCGATTCAATGTCCTGACCACGCTCAATAGCTTCCTTCGCCTTCCCATGGACGAGGGCCCGCTAAGTACAAGCGGCATCATCGTCGCCATCGCCGTGGCCGCAATAGCTCTGGTAGGCGCCGTTCTGGGCGGCATGGCTGGAGTTCACTACCACCGAAAAGTGGATCGTGCGGGTTTCACGCCCACGGACGATTACTACCAGCCCTAGTTGAGGGACGACGGCGAAACCGGCTCAGCCGGGGCCGCTCGGTCCCGGTTACCTCTGCAGGCGAAACCGGATGGCCCACCGGAGCCGAGGCCGCCATCGACCTGATGAAGGCCCGGTCCTCGGGGGACAATTCGTACCGATCGTGCCGGTCCGCCTCGTGCAGATCGCCGGTCGCCCTGCGGATAGCCGCAGTCACGCTGCGCGGAAGCATGACACTTGCGGGATTCCCCTTCCACCATCGGAAAAACGCTCTGACGGAATCAACGGTGGGGTGGGCTCAAGTGAAACTGCGATTAATGCTCCGGCGAGTCACGAGGTGGGCTCAAGTCAGGCTGCCAAAGTGGTACCCACTCAAACTGCCATAATCAGCCGTCTTTGGCCATGATCGCCGCACGCTCCCGCATCATGTCCCAGAAGGGTTGAAGTATTTGCCGGTCAAGACGATCCGGCGGGTGATACATGGAAATCCTCCTAAAGATGCTCTGCCGAGTCATGCTCTGCCAAGTCGCTTCCTTGGCGGTCAAGGAGGTGCATGTCAAAACACTACTGGAGACAGGTTCGGCCCCAATCGCTCGAAGGCGCACTAATACTATTTTGCCCGAGAGAAGGTATGCGTAGTGTGGCGGTTCGGGTGCGCGGTCGTGGTGTCCAGGGGTCCCCTGCCGATATTCGTAGTCTTGGCCCTGCCGCCCAGGGGACGGAAGCCCCGGCCCTGAGGAACAGGCTTGGCCGGAGGAACATTCGTAGCGGCGGCTTGGAGAAGAAGAACAATCGCGGCGTAGAAGAACCGCCAAGGCCACCGTCAGGGTAGATCGAAAACGATGACTCGTCGATCAACTCGCCGCCCCGCCCCCGAGGAGCGCTCCGTACACCCGGCCGGGGGACGTTCCTTAGCCGGGATCAGCTGAGCTTAGGGGGAACGATCCACCGCAAACCCCGCTGCCGCGTTTTCAAGCACAGCCTTGATGCCGTCCATGGCCCGCTAAATTGTCGTGATCTTCCCAGGGTCCTACCGGGGCAAAGTAGAGCTGTCACCGCCAAACGATTCCCCTCTTGACGACAACATAGGGCCCGTCGTGACATCCATGCCGGCGGTGGTCGTCAGTTGTTGGTCTCCTCGGCAGAATGCCAGGCGCGGGCAGCCAAACCGGCCATAGCCCGTCCGCCGCAGGAATTGCGTCGCGTGAGGTAGCGACTGATATGGTGACGGAAGTTCACAACTTTCACCAGTTTCACCTACTCTCACCCGGAGGTTTCGGTGCAGAATCCCTTCAAACCAACTGCCGGAGCGACTCCCCCGGTACTGATCGGGCGGGCCGGGCTCTTGGACGAATTCGAGTACGGCCTGCAGCAAGGCTCCGGCGCTCCAGGGCTTCTGACCATCATCACCGGATCCAGGGGCATCGGCAAGACGGTCATGCTAAGCGCCGCCGAGGCGATCGCGAGGACTCACGGCTGGGCCGTGATCTCCCGAACGGCCAATCCGGGTTTCCTCGCCGGGATAGGCGACGACATGCTCCGGCTTGTCGACGAGTTTGGGGATGGCCCGCCATCGCGGAAGATCACGGCATTCACGGCAGCCGGGTTCGGACTGACAACTCAGCTCCCTTCGGAAAGGATCGCGGACTGGCGCCGGATCGGGGACGAACTTCTGCGGTTGCTGGACGCGAAAGGTACAGGCCTTGTCATCACCATCGACGAGATACATGCGGTCGACCGGACAGAAATCTCCCAACTGGCCGCTGACGTCCAGCATTTCATCCGCGACGGGCTGCCCATCGGCCTGATCTTCGCCGGCCTGCCATCCGCTGTATCCGACCTGCTCAACGAAGGGGTGGCTACCTTCTTGCGGCGCGCCGACAGGATCAATCTCCACGAGGCAGCCATCGCCGAAGTCACCGCATCCTACAGCGAGCTCTTCAGCGAGGGAGGCATCAGCGTCGCCCCCGACCTCATCAATGAGGCTGCGGAGGCTACCGAGGGCTACCCGTTCCTCATTCAGCTTGTTGGCTACTACCTCTGGATGGAGGCAGGAAGGGCCAGCTGGAAACTGGACGAGAGCAGCGTTCACAGCGCCCTGGCCGCCGCCCAAAGACGGAACACATTGGTAGTTGTAGAGTCAGCACTATCGGACATCTCGGACAAAGACCGCGAGTTCCTTGATGCCATGGCCATTCAGGATGGGCCGTCGGCGGCCGGTCAGATAGGGAACATGATGAAGGCCAAGCCTAATGTGGTGTCCAAGTACCGAAAGAGGCTCATCGCAGCGGGCCTGATCGAGTCAGCCGGCTATGGCAAGGTGGACTTCGCAATCCCCGGACTCCGCCAATACCTCCGCGAATAGCTTCCGCTTGAAGCAGGTTGGCCGAATCTCCGTTATCGGCGTTTCAAAATGGGCGGGGGAGCGGTCGCAAAATGGGGCTGTGCCTGAGATCGGGCTCGGGCCTGTTATCCCAAAACCCCGGGGTTCGAACTGGTCGGCCAGCGCCCGGGTAATGGCGGGGACGTCCAGGAAGGCAGGGTCAAAAGGCTCATCCGATCCGGTTATTTCGGCCACCCAATTGGAGTACTCGGCATGGTCAGGATGCGACGGGTCGGCCAACGCGTCCATAACCTCCTCGTATCCAGGAAAGCCTCCCGAATCTTCCAGCGGGCCGCGACGGGCACCGTCGAGCAGATGTACCAATGGAGCGGACGGCTCCGCAGGCCGGCGGGAAACCAGCTCGAGCCGGTGCAGCCGGCCGTCACCGAAGTCGTATTCGTAGAACGCTCCGCCCGCACCCAGCGCGAGCAGTTGATCCAGGGAGCAATCCTCCTCGGGCCTGTCCTCCGGTTCTTCGCATTCCTGCCCGGGAAGCCACTGCAGGGCTTCCGGTACTTCGCCGTCGACCGGCCGCAGGGGTGCGAAGGGGTTATCGGTTGTGAACCTGTGCAGGTGAGGGTCCTCCCAGCCAAAGGCAGCCTGCAGGACCAGGTGTACCTGATTCAGAGCCAGGGAGCCCCGGACCTCCAGCCGACGCCAAATTTCAGGCTCGCTGTCGACCAGCTCCACACGAACCTCCAGGATCGATCCCGGTCCACCGCCTGTCCCGGCCTCAAGTTTCTCCATGCAGGCCATTCTTTCAGGCCCGCTTACAGGCTGCGTGGATTCGCCGGAACAGCACCTTCCCCCAAGAGTATTTCACCTGCCGCGCGAAGGCAGCGCGGATGACTACGGCCTCTGAGGCGTTCAGCTCCACCCGAAAGTGACACCGTCACAGCCCAGGACAACACCCCGTCAGCGCTGGGTCTTTATCAAAAAGTGACCAGTGAGGCAAGTGTTACCTATTGTTACCCATGTGACTTGCATTTACCCTTGTTCATAAGATAACACCCGGTACGGGGACGAATCTCCGCAGCCACCCGGGCCCGCATCCACGAGTGCATCAGCATTCGTAGCACTGCGAAGGAGAA
>NZ_JAGGPP010000024.1 GCF_018613755.1 Arthrobacter sp. ISL-72 | reverse complement strand
CCACCGTTAATCTGACAGACCCCTCGTGGTAGTTACGAAGGACGGAAACCCTCTCAATTGCTTCGTTGGTGTCGGCCGTAGTAACGGTGTCGGTAGTAATGGCATTCATGGTTTTTGCATCCTTTGCGGGGAATGGTGGCGGGTGGGGCGATCAATGGTGACCGGTCAGCTCCCCTCTCCCCCCGTTGATGCTCCTATAGGCGTCAAATTGAACGTGGCAGTTTTGATTCAGGACTTGTGCGACGTGGTTGCCCGCTGGAGGTGGTTCCAATCCAGGTGCTCGTTCCGCTGCGTGAAACACCCTTGTTCGACACGTACTCTCGGCTGTGCTCAGTCGTCCTTGAAAATCAGCACGCGTCCGCCCTTGGCATCACAGGTCCAGTAGTAGGGGCCTTCGGCGCCGAGGCAGTGGCCAGCCTCGGGTACCTGGACTTTCCGGACTTCTTTCAAGCCCTGTGGTGTGGCCTCGAGGACGGCGACCGTGGTGCCCGGGTCACTGCGGACGTAGAAGTGGTCGCGCTCAGCTGAGTAGGCCGGCAGCGATTCCCCGCCACCGAGCTCGTACTTATCGATCAGGTGCCCGTCGACGGTGTCCAATAGCGTCACCTTGCCGTCCTTTGCGCAGCTGGCCAGCACGAGGCCGTCGCGTTCATCGATGCGCGGGAATCCGTGGGTCCCGTCGCAACCGCTGGGCCAACGTGCGGTCACCCTCCGCGTTGCGGTGTCGATTTTGGCCACCTCGTCGCCGGCATGCGTGTAGGCCGTGGACCCGTCCGAGGTGAGGGTGAGTCCCTCGGCCCCGCCGGGGACGGGGATGAAGTCGGTCCGGTGGGGTGCGTTGTCGAGGGTCTCACCCACGGCGAAGATCTCGATGCCTCCCTTGGCGGGTTCGGTGACCCACACCTCCCTGGTGGCCGCGACGTAGCGGAGGTAGTCCGGTCGAGCGGAAGGCGGGACCGAGGACTTTATCTGGCCGCCAGGATCAAGGACCTGGATTCGAGGTCCGGACCGATCCAGCACGAAGATCGCTCCGGCTCCGGCGTCCACCGAATCCGCGCTGCCGTCGTACTCCACTCGTGTGGCTTTCGCAGCGGCGGGGTCAACACGGTAGAGGCCTTTGCCCCGGGCGGGAACGAGGACCTGGCCCAGATCTGAGGAGTACACCACGTCGTCGAAATCTACGTTTCCGCCTGCATCCGGTAGTTCGACGATCCGAGCCGAAGGATCAACTTGAGTGCTTGAGCTGCATCCGCTCAGACCCACAGCCATCACTGTCGAGCCGACAAGCAACCAATGACGTCTCATGCGCATCTTGGTCTCCCTTTAAATAGCGGCACCCGTCACTCTCGCCTTCCACGAGGAGGGCGTCAAGGCACACAAGCAGTGGCAGGCCCGCAGGGACATGAGTGGTCCTTAATCAGGCCGGGCCTTAGTGGTGCTGAATCAGGTTGACTTGATCATTCAACCGGGATTTCAGCTGTTGCTCGGTCAGCCATTGGCGGTAGCTCGTAGCCAGGGTGTCGTTGCGGACGAGGCCTCGTTCCAGACTGGAAATTTTGGAAGGCCAATGACCGAGCTCCCGGGCTGCGGTCGTGATCGTGAACCCCAGCTTGGTGCGCATCTGGCGCAGGTCGGCGTTGCTTGGTGCCGCCTGAGGGTTGGTGATCTGGCGGTAAAGTTCCCGGGCTGTGTAGCGTTTGAGACACCTCATGATTTCCCGTTTGCTCTTACCCTCCGCGGTGCGCTTGGCCACGTAGTCCTTAGTCCGCGGGCACGAGCCCATACGTACCAGTACCACCTGATGCACGGCACGTTGGCATTGCGGTCACCGCCTCTGCTGAGCCGGTGACGGATCGTTTTGCCCGAGGACGCGGGAATGGGCGCGACCCCGACGAGGGCAGCGAACTGGGCCTCATTCCCAAGACGGTCCGGATTGTCCCCAACGGTGACTAGGAGCTGGCTGGCCACTTCCGTTCCCACACCTGGAAGGTCACAGAGCATCGGCGCGTAGTTATCAAGGATTTCCCGGAGCGCCGCGTCCGCGGCAGCTATTTCTGCCGCGAGGGACTGGCAACGGGTGGCCAAGGCCTTCAACGCCAGCAGACACACGTACTCAGGGTCAGCAAGATGGCCCGAAGATCTGGAGCGCTGCAGGGCCGTGATCATCGCCGAGGTTCCCAGCCCCCGGTATTTCGACCGGAGGTTGTCCGAAGCCGACACGAGAAGACCCTTGATCTGATTGATCGCCGCGGTGCGGGCCTTCACTGCCGAGGTGCGCCCTGCACGCAGGATACGGAGGCATTCCACGGGACCATCCTTGGCCTTTGGGATCGCTGTGGTCCGGCCGTCGAGCACCGATTGGGCAGCCTGGTAGGCGTCCAGCGGATCGGATTTGCCCTTCAGCCGGCGCGCGGCCCGGTTTGGACGGTTCACTTCCAGCACGGTCAGGCCCTCCCCGCGGAGGGTCTTGGCGATTTCGGCGCCGTAGGATCCTGTTCCTTCCACGCCTACGGCGGTGACCGCGCCGTAGCTGGTGATGAACTCCACGATCTTCCGGTATCCGGAGCCCACTGCCAGGAATTCCTTGTCCGCGAGGGGCTTGCCGTATTCGTTGATGACAGCCACATGGTGTGTGTCGGCATGGGTGTCGATACCTGCGATGACTTTAGTTGTTTCGTTTGCCAAGATGGAAAGGTGCCCCTTAGTCGCGTGTTCAACGGCTGATGAATGGGGCGAGGGCCAGGTGTGCAGACAAAACGGTAATGGGACTGGTCGAATCAGGCTCCTATGAAGTCATGTCCGCCTGGCTCAACACCCCCTTTGGCGGACCTTGAACCGGCGGACAGATCAACAGGAAGACAGCGCCGGAGGCACGTCAGTTTTTTGGGGAGTCACACCGGCCCAAGATCGTTTCCAGTATTACCGTTTTTTGTAGCAGATTTCGTGGTGGGTCCGTCAGCAGAGTGGCGTTAGCTGTCATTTTCAGAAGTCGTCTGCACTGAATGTCAGCAGTCATCTGCGCTGCCCGGCTACCGGCACCAAAGGCTCGAACGCGTCGCGCGCGCCTATCGATTCCTGCCGAAGATGCATGCGATGACATGGCTGATGCGCTGCTTCTAGTCCTCGTCGGTTTCCCTCTCGCAGAGGCCCGGGGAGACCCGCCGCTGCGAGGAGGCTGCGGACGGCCTCGTCGTTCCTTCCCGATGCGCCCGGTGCTGTGCTAGCCGGGCCGACTCGGGCTTCTCTCCGATGTAATCGGCCAGACCGGGCGGCGGCCGTCTCTGCGGGGCGCTCTTACCGGACGCCAAATAGCGCCTGTTCTCGGATCGGCGCCTGAATGTTATACCTGTCGGATGGAGATCACCCCGACATTGCTCATTGCTCTCTGGGGAGCCATCGTGTCAACTATCCTCGCGTTCCGGCTATTTTGGCTTGATCGCACCAACGTCGACGTCGCTGCATGGCTGACTTTGACGAAGGTCAGTGAAAAGCCGCTTCACCATACGCACGAGATCATCGTGAGTATCGTCAATCGGGGAAGGCTGCCAGTTCAAATCCTTGAAGTGGCGTATGGATACAGAGCTGAAGGGCTCCGGTGGTCTTCTAAATCGAACCTAACCTGGCGCAAAAAGCCGACTGGTTTTGAGGCAGCCCGGGATACGAAGCTCCCGTTGGCAATTGAGCCGGGCAGTCGTGCCGAATTCAGCATCTGGGAAATGGACGAGTGGCCAGGCAACAGCCGGGAAGGTCTCTTGGCCGGAGTCCGTAGCGCGCACAGGGCATGGATTACTGAGGCGAAGGATCTGTACGTGAGCTGACTGTGCCCACTGCCGTAAGGCAACCTCCGGCTGAACCTGACAACGCGCAAGAAGCCCGTTTTAATATCGAGAGTGGGGGAGTGCAGCACATTCACGGAACTTATGTTGTCTGTTGGAGCCGCACTCATGATCAGGCTGACCCAGTCGAAACTTGCTGGGGATATGGCTTCACCGATTGACAGGATCCCTCGCCCGACGCCGCGAATCGGAACCGAACTCCCCAGCCACCAGCCTCGTCTGGAATCCATCGCCGATGAACTCGACGACAGACCCCGCGCCGTCCTAGGGTTCCTGACTCCGCGTGAAGTATTCGCCCAGCTGATCAACGAAGACGCTGCTAAGACTGGTTGACACCGCCGTCATTTTGCTCGGATTCGGCAGGGCACTAACGTCATTCTGTCCAAAGTCGCGTGCCGCTGGTGGCCCCGACACTGGGGATTTTCCTGCACCGATTTTGATCACAAGGTTAGCGGCACGTGCGGTGCCGTATTCACACGCCGTGTGCGGCTGGTTAATGTAGGTCAGCCTCGCATTTCGAAGAAGAGTAGCGGCCATTCCAATGGCTATTGACAGTCGGCAACTCCGCGAGGAAGCTATCGGGTCTGACCTTGTCGTATCGATCTTTGGGGCAACCATGGCATGCACAACCAGTTACCGGGTGCGGCGTTTGGTACATGTAAAGAGCGTTGAGGAAGAAGATGAGCCTTGGACGGCCGACGCTCGTGGCTTGGGTACTCGCTTAGCAGATCTAAATTTGGTGGCTGATCCGAGCACGGGAAGATTTACATTTGACGTGTTGCAGGCCATTCGAATCTATGGTGACGCACTTCGGGAACAGGGTGCCCCCCCTTCGGTGGTGGAACAGGTCATGGCGACTCTCGCCGCATTGTCTGCCAACGCGCCTGCAAACTCACGAACAATGCGCGCAGGAGAAGCCCTTCAACTCCTGCAGGGCGAGCGTGCAGCGCAACAAGCAAAATTAGCCACCCGAAGAGGTGCCAGCCTCCCCGGCTCACGTCTGCCTAGCGCTTGGCCATCTGGTACCCGTGCTCACGCCGGCGCATCAGCCATGCAGGACCCTGAAACTGGGGTGTCTCCAGGACATGGAACGGGATGGATCGATCCAGACGGTCCCGGGCCGATTCCTCCGATGCACAACCCGGGCGACATTGACTACGGAGACGGGGCGGTATACGGGGGCGGCGCTTACGCCAGCGGTGTTCCGGGTAGGCCTCCTACTGATGGTTTTCAGCCGCCTGTCTTAGTCGCGGGCGCATACGGCATGCTTGATCAGTACATTGCCGCGCTTGGCCTAGGAATCATACTGATTCCACGACTGACGTGGGCGGGAGAGCTTGTGCATCTTCCCTACAAGGAACCGAATAATGACGCTAATCCTGCCCTCTTCATAGTGGAAACTTACGAACTTCGATTCGAGCCCACAGACACCGGACGGGGGAACTACGCAGGGACGGTCGAATTGACACCGGGTGAGAAAACGGGCTTCCGGCTTCATACGTGGAGAAACAGGCGGCCCCGTAGCGGCGAAGCCATTGTGGACTCCCTTAGTGCCGCAAGCGCTCAGCGCTTCGAGACGCTTGCCCAGCTGACAACCCAGCACGAACTGGCGCTCGACCTTCGGAACATTTACGAGCCGGACGTACATACCAACGCTGCTCACAGAGGTATGTTGCATTTGAGCGCCTCTCCCGCCCTGACGGAACCATTGGGCTTCCATGCTGCTCGGCAGGGCTACGTGCGGAGCTTGGTTGCTGCAACCGAGCGACATTTGGACGAAGCCAATGCTTGCCGCCAAACGGTCGTAGTGCCTTCGCAACACGACGCGAATGACGTCACTGGACGTATCACAGGAAACACAAATTTACGCAACACCCTACGTTTCGACGTCCACGAGGTTGATCAACTTTACGACTTTACGGTCAAATTGGTGGACGTTCGTGTTGGCTTCTCAAATGGCAGGCTTGGGAGTTGGCGCGAAGCTCCCCTTACAGGGGCAGTTCCCTTTCTTGAAAAGCTACTGGGAAATCCGCGGCAAATGCTGCGCCTTCTAATGCGAACCGCTGCCAGGGCGTTCGACGAGGCTGATAAAGGAACCACGGTGGAACAGGCTGTGGCATTCGAGCCACCCTATGTCGATTACCAAGTTACGGATTTCGTGGGTGACGCAGATGGGCTCGCCGCGGAGCCTACTCGGAGGCTTGTCTACCGCAACAGGGGTGAAGTGGAGCTCGCTGCGACCACCGTCCGTATGCGCACGGACAGTGCGCGGATATACGCCACCCTCGGTTCCAGAAATGCGTTGGACGAATACGCCCTGGACCTCCAAAGACTGGATATCACTAGCCGTGAAGTGCAAACAAGCCAGGTATCGACGTTTGTCGCGGCGTTGGAGGCCATCGCTGATCCAGAACAGCGCGCGGCAGCATATGCAGCGGCATCACGGCCTGACGGCTTCACGCTGACGTTCCCACAGCCATGACGGGCTTAGGAAGGGGCCCGTTGTGAGCGAAGATGAGACGTGGCAGCTCGAAACCATCTACGTCACGGTCCACGAAGACAAGCCAAGCAGCGGGAATGGCGGTAGCACCGATGGCGGCCACGGGGGAGGCGCCGACACCAAGGGCCAAAACTCGGGGGGCTCAGGCAATTACGACCAAGTGTCGCACGAGCCGGGATGGAACACTGTCCGTTCGAACCGTGAGCCATCCACGCCGCCTCAATCTTCCGCAGAATCCCCATACGGCAAGACGACAGCTCAACCTTCCAACACGCAAGCGGGACGCAATGCAGGTGGACAGGGAGCGGGGTCGAAATCGACCGCAATAGAGTCGCCTTTGAGGGTCCCATCGGCGTGGGATGACTTCCTCGCATACTTTGAGGGCGTTCGAGATCGGTCCACCCCGGGAGCAGAGGATTTCCGGGCTGGAATGGGTGGTACTCAGGGGGTTTCTGGGCCACCAGGTACCGCAGGTCCTCGGTATCCGGTCATGCCGATACCAGATGGCGCGCGTCCATCCGGTCCCGATGTAGGCCGGTTCCGCGTACCCGTTCAGCCGGACGTGCCGCGCATACCCCCGACGCCCCCTCCGATTCCGCCACCGGAACCGATACCGGAGTCGCCATGGTTGCCTGCCCTGAGATTTCTTGCCCGAAATCCTCTCCTAATAATTGGTGGGGCTCTCTTCTGGTCCAGCACTGCCCACGCCCCTACCTCTACGATCCACACTCCCTCCTTTCTTGCGCAGCAAAGGGATCGTGCCCTTGGCCGCATGTTACCCGGCGCATCACGAGATGGACGTCCGCTCGTTGAACCGCACGGCGATGTGGAAGTACCCGCTCGCCGCGATCCTGTTGCCTCGGGCGGCCCGATGGGTGAACCCAGCCAAGATGATGCTGTACGTGACGACCCCAACTCCGACTTGGAGGGACCGCTAGAAGCCACAAGCATGAGTACAAACCTCAGAGAGCTCATGCAAAGCAATCGGTACCTCGACCCAATCACAAACGAGTGGACGGATTGGCCAGGTCGTATGGAAGCCGACCACTTCGTTCCCGTGCGCTACATCAAAACCATGCCCGGATTCCAGAAACTCGATTCGAGGTGGCAAGGAATCATCCTGCGTTACGAGGGCAACATCCAACCTTTGCCGCGTCATCACAACCGCTACAAGAGCGACCACATGCCCAGCGAATGGTGGTTCACGCTCGGCAGCGATGGGGAGTTCCATCCCGTCAATGCTGATTATCTCGCCGAAGCGGCCAAATGGGAGCAGGTGATTATCGAGGAGATTCAGAACCTCATTGACTCCTCATTGGCGCAGCTAAATCAAGAGCAACGCGACAAACGCTGGCCTTATAGCCCCCCTTAGCCACCCTCCCACCGAAACACTGCTGACGCAGTTCAGCAGGGGCTCGAACTCCTCATTCCGGTCAGTCAATCACGGATCGTGATACGCAATGATGCCTCGTGACCGAGCGTCTCACTTCCTAGGAAGTGGAACGCCCTGGGGGAGGTCCTTCAAAAATTTGCGACTGTAACTGTTAGCTCGGAATGGCGGCTTTTTCACTGTTCGATTGGCGGTTTTAGCTCTAAGAGGGCGTCCCACCGCCCGCCGCAGCTGTTTGGGTGTCGGCGGCCGCTGCCCCTACTATGAGGCATGCCAATTCTCCCGGTTGTGTTCGCAGGAGGCCACGAGGGCGCCTGGCGCGTGAATGGTATCTCCGCAGTCCAGGGGACGACTCTTCCGGCGGTCGAGCGTGTCGCGGTCCTCGAGGGCGAGCGGGCCGCTCCTGAAGCAGCTACCTGGGCGCTGCGCGGCGTGGTCAGTCACGAGAGGTACGTCACGAAGCGGGAGCACGACGAATTGGTGTCCCGTTCGCCGCGCCTCGGGCGGCGCGAGGCGACCCGCGCCGCCCTCATCCCGATCAAGAAATCGCAGGCGTGGTGGGCGCTTTCACAAGACGAGCGGCGGGCGATCGTCGAGGAACACTCCCAGCACATTGCCATCGGCTTGAAGTACCTGCCAGCCGTGGCACGCCGGCTCCACCACAGCCGGGACCTCGGTGAGCCGTTCGATTTCCTGACGTGGTTCGAGTTCGCCCCTGCCGAGGAAGCTGGGTTCGACGAACTGGTCGCCATGCTCCGAGCGACCGAGGAATGGGCTTTCGTCGAGCGCGAGATCGACATCCGCCTCGAGCAGTAGCTACCACGGCCGACATCAGCGAATGCCGCTGTTCATCGCCTGTTGATCTCGTGGGACTTGCACTTCCCCTGATCTCCGCCAGGCGCGACACCTACCGGGGAACACCTTCTCCTGCTATTCTGGCGCAGAGGGGAATTCGTGGCAGAGATTGTGCTTGCAGGGGGAAAAGGGACGCTGAGCTTACATGCAGGCGGGACCCTTCATCTGATCTGGGTTCCCGGTTCCATTCTTGAGGCCGAAGACGTTACGGAATCTGTGCTCGCTATGGAGGCTTTCAGCGCTGGCCGGAAGCTGCCATTGCTGATCGAAATCATCGACGTCAACCTGACCGTCGAAGCCTGTAACCACTACCGGGACACCTGGTTCGTTTCTTCCGTCGCGATGGTCGGGACAACGTATATTGACAGGGTCGTTGCCGCTTGGGTTCTGCGCGGCCAGCACAGCCTCCAAAAGTTTTTCACGTCGCGTCCGGCCGCGGTGGAATGGCTGGAGGATCTGTCAGCTCCCGACATCGTCCACCAAGTCCCGGCCTGATTCTTCCCGACATCGGCAGGTAGGAGGCTCTAAACGTCCGGGCACCCGGGCGCGGAACTTCCGATGCCGCCACTGTTAGTTCGGAACGGCGGTTTTTTCACAGCTCAGTTTGGGCGGTTCAGCATATTCCGATGACGAGGGTTGAGCGTGCCGGCTCCAATGACGTCGTCCGTGATGGGTGCTAAGTTCATTAATTTTCATCACCCTTCCCGCTTGCGTGAAGAGCCGGTCGATGAGGCGGTAGTTGCCTCGGGTGATCCGCGCGACCACGATGGCCTGGGCTCGGTGAAGTCGTCCGGTTCCAGGTTTCGGCCGAGTTTGTGCCAGCGGCACTCGAGGACGAGATTCAGTTCGTCCGTCGACCGCTTGCTCATGATCCTTCCTGATGCAGGGAGGACTTACCGGCTTTCACGTGTCGTGGGAGGTGCGGTGCTGCCTCGGATGACGAGTTCGGTCGGCATTGCGACTGCCTGGTTTTCGACTTGCTCGCCACGTAGGAGCTTCAGCAGCATGCGGGCCGCTTCAACCCCTTGCTCGAAGGGCTTTTGGCGGATGGTCGTGAGGTCGGTAAGCTCCGCGATGGGGTGGTCGTCGATGCCGATAAGCGAGATGTTGCGTCCCGGCTGGAGGCCCGCGCGGCGCAGGGTGCGCATGGCGCCGGCCGCGACTTCATCGAAATGCGCGAAGACGGCGGTCGGTGGTTTGGGGATGCTCAGCAACCTGCTCATCATGGTCGCGCCCTGTTCGCCGCCCCAAGGCCCGCTAAGAACCAATGCGGGGTCAATCTGGATGCCGTGTTCGGTCAAGGCCTCGTAATACGCCGGAGAGCGCCTCGAGACCAGGTGAGGCTGGTCCGGATCCACAGCTTCAAGCATGGCGATGCGCGTATGGCCCAGATAGAGCAGATGGTCCATCGCCTGGCGGCTGGCCGCATAATCGTCGATGTGGATGTAGGGGTAGGCCGCAGACTGGCCTCCGGCCGCAACGATCTGCACGCCCATGCTCTCGAGGCGTTTGCGTTCCGGGTCCTCGAGTTGGAAGCCGACGACGACGACGGCGTCGACCTTGCGGCGCGCGGGGAGTTGTTCGAAGAAATCGTGTCGGTCCTGCTGATCGCCGACCTGGTAGAGCAGAACATCCAGGTTGGCGTGGTGCAGAACTGAATCCAGGCCTTCCACGACGGAGCCGAAGAACCAGCGGGACAGGTGCGGCACCACCAATGCGACGCGGCCGGTGTTGCCTTTAGCCAACCGGGAGGCCTCGGGCGATACGACGTAGTGGTGCTCGGCAGCGACTTCCAGCACACGGGCCCGGGTGGTCGCGGCAACACCCTTGGCGTTGCTCAGCGCACGCGACGCTGTTCCTATACCCACCCCGGCCATGCGGGCGACATCGACCAAGGTGACCTTCGTTGGCACTTCCTGCATACTTCCAAGCTTACTTCAATTGGAAACGTTTCCTATACGCGTCTCTTCGCCAGTTTTTGATGAGCTCTAAGTGCTTGCTGTTTTCGCACCTAATCATTTGAAATCAAGACATTATTGGTTGACGGTTCATGCCGGGTCGTCCCATACTCGTATGGAAACGCTTCCGAAAGTGTTCTTTGTCACCTCGTTCGAGGTGGCCTGGCCGGCCGTAAAGTACAGCCCGGCTCCTTCAATGACGCAGGAGGTTCAATGCGATCCTTTGTTAACACCCCCCGTCCGACCCGTCGTCTCATGCTCGGCGCGATGCTCGCGGTTGCCGCGGCAGCCACCGCGGCGTGCTCCGGGCCTGGGCCTGCAGGGGGCTCAACGTCCTCTGATGCTGCCCCGACGTCGGTCAGCACATCTGTGGGCAGTGAGCCCGTCGCCCTTAAGCTGTACGACGGCCAGGGCCTCAAACCGATCGACGATGCTCTCATCGCCGCGTTCACGAAGAAGTTCCCGAATGTCACGATCACTCCTACGTATGATCCGGACAACGTGACCACCCAGAACCAGCCGCGGCAGTTGGCCTCGGCGACACCCCCGGACCTGGTCCGCGTTATTTCTGTGACCGCCGGGGCCAAGAACAACCTGCTGACGAACCTCGATGCGTACGCGAAGGCCTACGGCTGGGACCAGATGCCGGCGTCGCAGCTGGCGCAGTTCCGCCAGAAGGACGGGGTCGCCGGCTCCGGTTCCCTCTACGCGAAAGCCAGCGGCTTCACCATGACAGGGCTCTACTACAACAAGAAGCTCGCCGAGCAGGTCGGGATGACCACTCCTCCCGCTTCAACCGAGGAACTCACCGCACTCATGGGCAAAGCCAAGGACGCCGGCCTGACGGGCATGGTCGTAGCCAACAAGGAGGGCGGCGGCGTGTTCCCGTTCCAGCTGCTCATCAACTCATCGATGGGACCCGAGAAGGTCTCGGTTGACATGACCGTCAAGGATCACTGGGACCGGCTCGATCCGGACACGAAGAAGTGGCTCCTGACGTGACGACGCGCCGCTGGGGCACGACCCTTTCACAAAAAATACGCAGCCAGCCCACGGCGCCCTGAGCCGGAAGTCTTGGGACCGGCGCCGGACTGGATGTCCGCCTCCACTGGTGAACGGCGGCAGCAGCAATCAGCCACAGTGGCAGCGAAATCCTTTGCCTAGGTTTCTGTGGCGTCGAAGATCCGGGCTTCCACGGAAGAAGCCTGGGCAGTCGCCTTGGCTCTCATGAAGTCGAGGTCCTCCGCAGAGAGCACCATCTGGCCGTGACTGTCACGTTCGATGTTTCTCCCGCCGGCCGCGGTGCTGATCTTCGCGGACATGGCGCGGGGCAGGATCTGACATCCCTGGTTGTCCGTGAGCCACTTCTGCGTCGCGGAATCGAGCCTGTCCCATAGCTCCCTGATGTACATCTTGATGAATGCGCCTTTCCCCACGGGCTTCACTTGAGCGCCGGAAACCGCCGTCCCGGCTGGTCAGCCTAGGTTACGCCCGGCCAGCGTGGAACGACAGAAACCAAAGCCTGGCCTCCACGGGCACGCCACGTGGGTGCCATCAACGGTCGGTGTTTCAGGGCAGCCAGAGGGCTGGGCGGGCCGCCTGCGCGGGCACAGGGGACTCTACCGCCGTCGGTATATTCCCGGTCTACGCTCAGGAAGGTCGGCCAAGGAGTGGCTGTGATGAACCAGCACGCGTCACTGGCCAACGCCCACGAGGGCAGGTGTCGGCCGATCCTGAGCCCTGTTCCATGAGAAGTTTCAAAGCCTCACGGGCCATCCCTCCGATAGGACGACGGACGCCCCGGGCATCCGGTGATGGTTAGTCATGGTAATGGGTGCGGACGGGCAGTCCGTCATTGGCCAAGGCTGTGACGACGCAGGCCGCGACTTCATGCAGCTTCACGTTCCGGCTCATGGAGGCTTTCCGGAGAATGTCGAAGGCGGCTTCCTGCCCGCACCGGTTCTGGGCCATGATCGCTCCGGTAGCCAGGTCGATAACTGTGCGGGACTGCATTGCGGCGCTCAGGTCGTCCCTGGCGTCGCGGAGTTGGGCCATCCGCAGGGCCAGCTGCAAGGACTTCGATGCCTGCCCTGCGTAGGCTTCTGCGCTGGCAATGGTCGCGCCGCTGAATCCAATCCCCCGGGATCCTGGCTGTAGAAGTTCAGGGCGCCGCGCGTTTCACCTTCGAGCTGGAGCGGAACGGACAGGATGGACCTCACCCCCTGACCGGCCACGGCGCCGGTGTATCCGGGCCAACGCTGATCGCTCATCAGGTCCGGGACGTGCACGGCGACCAGGTCCCGCATCGCAGCCTCGCAGGGCCCGTCGCCGTAGCTGTTCTCGGTTTCGTTCATGAGCCTGGCGCAGGGGTTACTGCTGGCCACGGTCGATGCTTTCTTCCGGCGGATCAGGGTAATCCCGCAGAACACCTCATGGGCGGGGCTGCTGAGCCGAGATGCGGAGAACACGGCCAGGTCTTCAAGGAACTGCCCTACGTCGGGGCTGTCCAGCACAAGGTCCTGCAGGTACCGGGCAACATCACCGAACGTTTCAACGGCAAATTCCTCGCCGGGCATCGGGGCCTCCATTCAACAACCACCGACCGGTCCGCAACACCCGGTCCTAGCCCGTCAGGGAGCAGACCGCCCTCTGCCTAAAGGTTCGTTCAGCATACCGCCGCCCCGCCCGCATCTACCCCGGGCAGACGACAGGACGACCGGGGCATGCGGCCCGCCCGGCTCCCGCGGGGAAGCAACGAGAGGGCCGCCCTTGAATGACGCAGTTCCGGGGATTCTAGCCACTGCGCTGCCAATCCCCATAAGTTAGGGGCGGTGGATGACACCGCGATCGCCGGGCGCCGATCGCCCAGGGGGAGCAGAACGACGCAAAGGAGCGGACGTGGCAACAGGGACAGTGAAGTGGTTCAACGCAGAAAAAGGCTTCGGCTTCATCACCCCGGATGACGGGTCGGGTGAAATATTCGCACACTACTCGGCCGTCTCCAGCAGCGGCTACCGACTGGACGAGAACCAGAAAGTCCAATTCGATGTCGCTCACGGCCCGAAGGGGCCGGTGGCAGAAAACATCCGCACGGTCTAGGGTTCCGCCGTCCTTTTGACGGCAACCGCTGACGGCCGAGGACGGCGGGGCGATACCCCGTCTCAAGAGGGCACTCACGTCGCCGGCCCCGTCTCAGTCCGGACAAGCGTGCCGGAAACCACACTGATGCGGGAGACCTGAGCCACCACATGGGCCTCAACATTTACTGCCGCCCATCTCCAGTCAACACCCTCCGGGTGTGCACGGCACGGGTGGACGATACCTGTTTTTCATCTCAGCCACTCCGCATCTGCGCAGAAGACAAGGACCGGACAAAACCCATGCATCGCGGGACCCTGGACTACGTACGTGAGCGGGACGCCATCGAACGCGCCGCACACGCCCGGGCCGTCGCCGGCAGTAAAGGCAGGCCCTCAGTTGTCCACCCAACCAAATTTGACCTCCGGGACACCGGACTGACCATCCCCAAGTTCGTAGAGAAAACAGGGAACGCCCGATCGAGCCTTTACCGGCACCTACCGCCCAGGCCACCCGAATCCCTGATCGCCGGTGGATCGCCGGCACCGGTCCGTGCAGAGGATCCCAGCCAACAACCGCCCGGCGGGCATTGAATGCAAGACTCCTCGATTCTGGTCTTCCACCTTGTCTATGCCGGTACCCTCGGTGTCGCGCTTCTGATGTTCCTCGGCCAGCTCGCCGCCTTCACCGCGCTGCTCGCCATGGCCGCCACAGCCCAGCTCATGACTTATGGGGTCCTGACGATATGGTGCCGCTTGCGTCCGGCCGCTAGTGAGCTGCCCGATAGCTCTTCAGGACGTCGGCGGGCATCCTCCCCCGAGCGCTGATGCCCAGACCCTGCTCCCTGGCCCATGCGCGGACCTGCCTGGTGAAGGCACCGCTATTCTCCCGGCCCGCCTGGCACCCGCCGGTGCACGGAAAGAACTAATCCTGCGTCCAGCCTCCGCGTACCGGCGAAGAAAGGCACGCAGCTCCGCGGCATGAACTTCATTCAAGTCAATCTCGTACGAGGTCCCCTCGAGAGCGAAAGTCACCGTCTCGTCCGCCCCGGACCCGTCAAGATCGTCGACCAAAATAATGGTTCTGCGCGTTGCCATCCCAGAACAATACCTCCTCCATCCACGAATGCCCTTTATCAAAAAGTTACCCATGAGGCAAGTGTTATCTATTGTTACGCGTGTGACTTGCATTTATTGTTGTTCACACGGTGCTACCCCGGTACGGAGACCAATCTCCGCAGTCATCCGGACCCGCACCCACACCAGTGCATCAAGGTCGATAGCACTGCGAAGGAGAATTCAAATGGGGGAAATTTTTGCCGGCGGGCCGGCATCCAGCACACGAGCCCGACGATTGTCCGCGTTCGTCCACCAAACCATGTCCCGTGCACGCACGGTAGCTGTTCCCTACAAACTCGGTGAAGTAGTCATCGGTGATGATCCCTTCAACGGCCGCAGGGAAGGCCTCGTGGCCGTCAAGAACGGCACGTTCGTAGGGCTGCAGACCGCAGACCAAATCTTCTTCTACGACTATCGGCAACTAAGGCGGCCGGACTAGCAACCAGTCCAAAACAAGCTGGCCCAGCCACCTGATCAGAACCCGCGAGAGTCGAAGTGACATGTCCATTGCAAACGTGCCCAACCAGTACCTGACCATCGCCGAGGTAGCAACGATACTGCGTGTGTCCAAGATGACCGTCTATCGACTGGCCCGGGCCCACGCCTTGGCTTCCGTGCGCTTCGGCAACTCCTACCGCATTCCTGAAAACGCCGTCGAAGAGTACATCAGGAAGGCCGGCGCCTCCGCGCAAACCTAACCCCGCTTCGCGCCAGGACCGGAAAACCCGGGAACCACAGGACATGAAGACCGGGGGTGGAGCCGTCCGGTAGTTATCGAGCCCGGCGAACGACCGCGTGACGGGTACTGATGCAGGACTCCTTCATCAGGGTCTTCGACGTCAGCCTTGCCGGCCCCTATCGGGCGCCCCTGATGCTCCGCGGCCAGCTCGCCGCCTTTACCGTTCCGCCTCGCCACCCCGCCATACCACCTGACGCTGATACGTTCGACGGATGATACAACCGCCCCCTTACCAGCTGCCCCTGATGGCAAGCGATCTCTCCGAGCGTGAGGGCTTTGACCAGGAGTTCCTGGGACAGCACGTTCCCCTGCCCTCACTGGACGGCATCGGCACTGTCCTGCTGCCCTACACGCACTTCTCAGTCCTCATGCGTACCGACAAGCGTCTGGCCGCCATAACGGGCCTCGGCATCGATGGCGGGAAACTGATGGACCTCGACCGCTCCGGAATCCCCTGGAAGCTGGATCCGAGGCTGCCCGAGAACCAGCAAACAGGCGAACGGGTCTACGCCCACAACGACATCGACCGGGGCCACCTCGTACGGCGGGCCTCAGCCGTCTGGGGTGATACACGGGCCGAAGCCGCCCAGGCCAAAGAAGACACCTTCCACTACACAAACGCTGCACCGCAGGCAGCAAAGTTCAACCAGGGCATGGAACTCTGGCTGGGTCTGGAAACCTACCTGCTGGATAACGCAGCCGATTACCGCCGGCGGCTCGTCGTCTTCACCGGGCCCGTCTTCAGCGACAGCGACCCCGTGTACCGGGACGTTCAGATCCCCTTACGGTTCTTCAAGATCGCCGCGTTCATTCACAACGCCACACTGGCAGCAACCGGGTACATCGTGGACCAGACACCAGTGCTGCCCGACCTGACACGGCCAGAACTTCAGGAAGGGCCTCCCCCGCTCGGCCCGTTCAGAACCTTCCAAGTACTGATCCGGGACATCGCTGCCCTCACCGGACTGGGCCTCACGCAACTGACCGCGGCAGACCGTATGCTGATCGCAGCGGCACAGCCAGCAGCCCGCCCGGCCTCCACCTGGCGGCGCCTCCGCTCACCGGAAGACCTCGATCTGAACTTTAACCTGAACGATTAGCAGTGAGCAGACACCGCTAAAGCCGCGCAGGCTACTAAGTGTCCGCGCCAGACGATGCGGCCACGCATGGCGGTGAACTACGCCGGCATAACACCGGAAATACTGAAGATCGGCCGTGAAGCCGGCCGAAACTTAGTCGCGGCGGGTTCTGCCTTCCGTATCGTCATCGGTGCGGCCCGGCACGGCATCCTCGTCCTCTGGAACACCGTTGGGCTGGCCGGCTGTGGTGCCGCCCTGGTGCACCGTTCCGGCATCACCGTAGTCACCCTCGCCGTACTCCCCTTCTCCCGTGGCGGCAGCCCCGGTCTCGACCGTTCCGGCGTCACCGTAGTCGCCTTCGGCGTACTCGCCGGCTCCTCTGGGGTCAGCGCCGGTGTCCACCGTTCCGGCGTCACCGTAGTCGCCTTCGGCGTACTCGCCGCCTCCCTCGGCGGCAGCGCCGGTGTCCACCGTTCCGGCGTCACCGTAGTCGCCTTCGGCGTACTCGCCGCCTCCCTCGGCGGCAGCGCCGGTGTCCACGATTCCGGCGTCACCGGTTGCGTATTGGGCGCCCTCACCTTCTACGGCAGGATTTGGCGTGCTGATGTGGCGTTTCGGGGCATCGGTCTCGTTGTTCTCCGACATGGCGGATCCTTCCTGCAAGCAGTGCGCCCGACTAGCGTGTATGGAAGTTTATCGACGATCGTGGCGCGGCGACAGTGCTCTTTGGCGGGGCATGAAAGTCCCTGGAGCGACTGAGCGCAGAACGGGGTAGCTCGCCTCCGCAGATAGCCCCGGACATTTATGGGTGAGCGGCCCAGCTTCATAGGGTCCAGCGGGCTTTTCCCAAGGCGCATCTGTCAGGCTCTGGTTATCTGATCGGAAAGTGGATCTCTGAATGGCTCGACCAGCCCGCCGGGCCCGGCAGCGCACCCCCCAGTCAACGCCGGGCCCGGCGGACCCAGCCAAAAGCTGAAACGTCAGTCCACCCCAGCGAGGACCGGTTGCCCGGGCGAAGCGTGCGCCCTTCCCGGCCCGGCTCCGGCACAGGCTCCGGGCAGGGACGCTCCATTC
Source organism: Arthrobacter sp. ISL-72 (assembly GCF_018613755.1). Classification (GTDB taxonomy): domain Bacteria; phylum Actinomycetota; class Actinomycetes; order Actinomycetales; family Micrococcaceae; genus Arthrobacter. The sequence continues at coordinate 2,029 of NZ_JAGGPP010000024.1, read as the reverse complement.
AGTAATCACGGATTCCTGAGGAAGTCCTCGGCCTGGTTGGCCGGACTGGGGCGGGACGGGGGGCCGACGACGGCTGGGGGTGAGAGTTCCCTGTCTCAGAGGGCTCTCGTCGTCGCCGGCCCCGTCTCTGTTCCGGATGTTGCCTCCGCAAAATCCTAGGGAATGCCCCAGCCGGGTCAGCCCATACGGGTGCTGCCCTGCCCTCAGTCAACCCTGAGCGGGACGCCGGGGCACGAGTAATTCCTACCTGTTTCTGAGGTCCGCCCGCTACCCGGTTGTGGCTGGCACCGGCGCGGCGCGGGCCATGAATGGTTGGGACCGACGGCGGGCTGGGTCGAGTATCAGGCATGGGGGGAACCTGTATCTCTGTCCGCCGCCGGACCCGGCCCAGCTGGTTGATCAGACCGGGTCCGGCGGGCTGCCGGCCCCGGAGAGCTCTCCCGGCCAGCAAAGGCCAGCATGGCCGACGATTCTTGGGGAAACCTTTAACCCGTCATGAGTTTCAGTCGGGCGCGGATACGGAAAATGCGCCCCCGCTATAGGGAGGGCGCATAATTCCGTGCTGTATCCGGGGTATCGGTTAGTACTCTGTCCCGCCTGGAAGCGGGCCAACGCAGGCCTAACCTCGAACTCCTCTTACCTCTCGCGAGGTTGTACGGGGTTCCCCTCGATGATCTGGTTGGCGCCCCGCCCACCTGGGATCCGAGAATCCACCTGCAACCCATCACCCATGCCGGCATGACGGCTCTTCCTCTCACACGCCGGCCAGGCGGATTACAGGCCTTTAAGATGGTGCTCACCGGCGAGGCGCGCGGGGCAGAGCCCGACCCGCGCGTTCACGAAGGCTACGAATGGCTTTACATCCTCAACGGACGACTGCGTTTGGTACTCGGCGACAAGGATTTTGAACTTCGCCCTGGCGAAGCCGCGGAATTCGACACCCAGACACCGCACTGGTTCGCCAGCGCTGACGGGAGACCCGTCGAGTTCATCAGCCTGTTCGGACAGCAGGGCGAGCGGATGCACATACGCGCCCGGCCCAAGCCCTCATAGCTGAAGGAGCCCGAGGAGTGTCATAGGCCAGTGCGTGCGCTGAGGTCGTCCGGTAGGGCAACCCTGCCACCGAGTTGCGCCGCAACCCCGGAAACCGTGGAGGCCCGATCTGCTGACCACGGGTCCGATCTACCGCAGAAACTGTCCCTGGGCATGCAGTATTGCGATCTCCTCTCGCTGGGCGAAGGTCAGACGACGGCCCTTTAGGTCACGGCCACGCCGGGGTCTGACGCCACCCGCCTCAAGCAGCACCCTGCGCCCGGTACGCCGACTCGTATTGATCGGAGCCACGGCATCGGTGATGAAATCACCCGCCTGCAAACAGCCCCGTTGACCGGATGCTCGTCCACTGGTCCCTGGGCGTGCAAAAGCTCCCTGCCCCACACGTTTTTTCGCTGCTGGTAAACCAAACGACCTCCCGGACGTAACCCCACCCTTGCCTTCCCGGGGCGGTCCCGGTCACGGGCATGCCCTGGGGAGATGTGGCCGTAAGACCAGCCCGCAAAACCGCCCGGTCAAGGATCGGCGGATTCAGGCGGTCATTGCAACAGGAGTCCTTCGATCAGTTCGATCGGTTTTCTGAACTCTAGTCTTTTGCGTGGCCGGTCGTTGAGTTCCTGGGCGACCCAGTCGAGGTCTTCGACGCTGTGGATGCTCAGGTCGGTGCCTTTCGGGAAGTACTGACGCAGCAGGCCATTCGTGTTTTCGTTGATGCCGCGCTGCCAGGGTGAGTGCGGGTCGCAGAAGTAGATGTCGATGCCGGCGTCTATTTTCACGCTCTTCCAGTCCTGCATTTCGATGCCCTGGTCCCAGGTGAGGGAATGCCTCAGCGCCTCGGGGAGCGTCTTGATCTTGGCTGCCAGGGCGTCGCGCATTTGTTCTGCTTTGTATCCATCCGGCAAATGAACCAGCATCGTGTAGTTGGTGGTTCTCTCCACGAGGGTCCCAATCGCGGACTGGTTGCCTTTGCCGATTA
>NZ_JAGGPP010000023.1 GCF_018613755.1 Arthrobacter sp. ISL-72 | reverse complement strand
TTCGACCACGGCACCGTCACCGGCGACACCGTGACCGGCACCTACGCCGAAGCCAACGCCACCCTCGACGCGCTCGAAAACCTTGGCGTTTCCTACAACGACGTCGTGGCACTGCTTGAGTCCGAGGGCCTCGACAAGTTCGTCGCCAGCTGGAAGGAACTCCTCGGCGACGTCGAAGGCGCCCTCGCCTCTGCACGGAAGGCTTCCTAACCCATCATGAGCACACTCAGCTACGACGCCACCGGCGCTGCCCGCCAGGCTCTTGAGCAGCACCTCCCTGCCCTGCTGGAAGACCGCATTGCCACCCGCATCTTCGCGAAGGACCATACCCTCTGGGGCCCCGACGCCGAGCAGGAATCCGCCATCCGGCTGGGCTGGGTCGAGGCGGCCACCGTCTCCCAGCCGCTGGTCAGCGACATCCTGGAACTCCGTGACGCGCTGAAGGCCAAAGGCGTCACGCGCATCGTCCTCTGCGGAATGGGCGGCTCCTCGCTTGCGCCTGAAGTCATTGCGGGCACCGCTGGCGTCGAGCTGACCGTGCTTGACAGCACCGACCCCGAACAGGTCAGTGCCGCTTTGGTCGACCGGCTAGCCGAAACGGCCATTGTTGTTTCATCCAAGTCCGGCTCCACCGTGGAGACCGACTCGCAGCGCCGGATCTTCGAGCAGGCGTTCACGGATGCCGGCGTCGACGCGAAGAGCCGCATCATCATCGTGACCGACCCCGGCTCTCCGCTGGACAAGGCCTCGCGCGAGGCCGGCTACCGTGCCGTTTTCAACGCCGACCCCAACGTCGGCGGCCGGTTCTCTGCACTGACCGCTTTCGGACTGGTCCCCTGTGGCCTGGCCGGAGTGGACATCCAGGCTTTCCTGGATGAAGCCGAAGAGGCCGCCGAGATCCTCAACGAGGACGCCCCGGAGAACATCGGCCTTGCCCTTGGTGCGGCGCTGGGCGGCACCAGCCCGCTGCGCAACAAGATCGTCATCGCCGAAGACGGGTCCGGCATTGTGGGCTTCGCCGACTGGGCCGAACAGCTCATCGCCGAATCCACGGGCAAGCTCGGCACCGGGGTCCTGCCGGTTGTGGCCGGCCCGTCAGCACCGGAGGTCACCTCCGGAGCAGCCGACGTCCTGGTGGTGCGGCTGGTGGCGGCTGACGCCGACGACGTGCAGCTTGGCGAAAACGAGGTCGCCATTGCCGGCGGCCTGGCGACGCAGATGATGGTGTGGGAATTCGCGACGGCGGTAGCCGGGCGCCTGCTGGGCATCAACCCGTTTGACCAGCCCGACGTCGAGGCCGCCAAGGTGGCCGCCCGCGGCCTGCTGGACGCACAGCCCGAACCTACGCCCGCCAATTTCGTGGACGGCGCCATTGAGGTCCGCGGCGGCGACTGGCTGGGTGATGCCTCGACGGCGTCCGCAGCCGTGTCCGCGCTGCTCGCGCAGCTCGCTGACGACAGCTACCTCAGCGTCCAGGCCTACTTCGACCGGCTGGCATACGCCCCGTTGGAAGGCGTCCGCGACCAGCTTGCGGCAGTCGCCGGACGCCCGGTGACGTTTGGCTGGGGCCCCCGGTTCCTTCACTCCACCGGCCAGTTCCACAAGGGCGGACCCGCAATCGGCGTGTTCCTGCAGGTCACTGCAGAATCCGCAACGGACCTGTCCATCCCGGAGCGGCCGTTCACGTTCGGTGAGCTGATTTCGGCGCAGGCCGCCGGCGATGCCCAGGTCCTCAGCGAACACGGACGTCCGGTCCTCCGCCTGCACCTCACGGATCGTGCTGCCGGCGTCAAGCAGCTGCAGGACATTGTTTCAGAGCTTGCCGGCCTGGCAGCATCCCACACTGAAAGCTAAGGCACCGAATCAACCATGCCAGAAACTGAGAACGGCAGCAGGAAGTCAGCAGGGCGGGGCCGCAACCCGTTGAGGGACCCTCGGGACCGCCGGCTGAACCGCATCGCCGGCCCCTCCTCGCTGGTCCTCTTCGGGGTGACCGGCGACCTTGCCCGCAAGAAGCTCATGCCTGCCGTGTATGACCTGGCCAACCGGGGCCTGCTGCCGCCGAGCTTTGCCCTGGTGGGCTTCGGCCGGCGGCAGTGGGACAACCAGGATTTCGCCGCCCAGGTGAAGGCCGCGGTCATGTCCTATGCCCGGACCCCGTTTGACGAGGCCGTGTGGAACCAGCTGTCCGAGGGCATCCGGTTTGTCCAGGGAGAGTTCGACGACGACGACGCCTTTGAGCGGCTCGGCGACACAATCGACGAACTGGACGAGCAGCGCGGAACGCGCGGCAACCACGCGTTTTACCTCTCGATTCCACCGAAGGCCTTCGAACAGGTCTGCCGCCAGCTGTCCAAGCATGGACTGGCGCAAGCCGAGGGCGACAAGTGGCGCCGTGTGGTCATCGAGAAGCCGTTCGGGCACGACCTCGAGTCGGCCCGGCAGCTCAATGACATCGTGGAGTCCGTTTTCCCGCCGGACGCCGTTTTCCGGATCGACCACTATCTTGGCAAGGAAACGGTCCAGAACATCCTGGCCCTGCGGTTTGCCAACCAGCTGTTCGAGCCGCTCTGGAATGCCAATTACGTTGACCACGTCCAGATCACCATGGCCGAGGACATCGGCACCGGTGGCCGCGCAGGCTACTACGACGGTGTGGGCGCTGCCCGCGACGTCATCCAGAACCACCTGCTCCAGCTCCTGGCGCTGACAGCAATGGAGGAGCCTATTTCCTTCAACGCCGATGACCTGCGGGCGGAGAAGGAAAAGGTCCTGGCAGCGGTCAAGCTGCCGGACGACCTGTCCGCCCACTCGGCCCGGGGCCAGTTCGCCGGCGGCTGGCAGGGCGGCGAGCAGGTCCTCGGCTACCTTGAGGAGGAGGGCATCCCCGCCGACTCCACCACGGAAACCTACGCTGCCATCCGGGTGGACATCCACACCCGGCGCTGGTCCGGTGTGCCGTTCTACCTGCGCGCCGGCAAGCGGCTTGGCCGCCGCGTCACGGAGATCGCGGTGGTCTTCAAGCGCGCCCCCAACCTGCTGTTCCGCGATCACAGCGATGACGACTTTGGCCAGAACGCCGTGGTGATCCGGGTCCAGCCCGATGAGGGCGCCACGATCCGGTTCGGGTCCAAGGTTCCAGGCACCCAGATGGAAGTTCGCGACGTCACCATGGACTTCGGGTACGGTCACTCGTTCACCGAGTCCAGCCCGGAGGCCTATGAACGGCTCATCCTGGACGTGCTGCTGGGCGAGCCGCCGCTGTTCCCCCGCCACCAGGAAGTGGAACTCTCCTGGAAGATCCTGGATCCCTTTGAAGAGTACTGGGCCAGCCTCGGCGAACAGCCTGAGCCCTACGCGCCCGGAAGCTGGGGCCCAGCCTCGGCCGACGAGCTGCTTGCCCGCGACGGACGAACCTGGAGAAGGCCATGATCGTAGATCTTCCCGATACAACAACCTCCAGCATCTCCAAGAAGATCATGTCCCTGCGCGAGCAGGGCGGCGTGATCGCGCTCGGCAGGGTGCTGACCCTCGTGGTGGTCACCAAGTCCGGTCTGGAAGAAGAGGCCATCGAAGCAGCCAACGAAGCCAGCCGGGAACACCCCTGCCGGATCATCGTCCTGGCTGACGCCGGCGCCCAGGCGCCCACCCGGCTGGACGCCCAGATCCGTGTGGGCGGCGACGCCGGGGCCTCCGAAGTGATCGTGCTCCGGGGCTACGGTGAACTTGCCGAGGAAAGCGAATCCCTGGTGGCCGCGCTGCTGCTCCCCGACGCTCCGATCGTGGCTTGGTGGCCGCACGGTGCGCCGAAGAACGCCTGCGAGACCTCCATCGGCCGGATCGCCCACCGGCGGATCACGGACTCGGCGAACGAGGAGGACCCGCAGCGGGCCCTCGAGAATATCCGCAGCACGTACAAAGCAGGCGACACCGACCTCGCCTGGACCCGCCTGACCAACTGGCGCATCCAGCTGGCCGCGGTCCTGGACCAGGTCGATTCCTCGCCCGTGACGGCAGTTGCCGTGGAAGGTGCCTCGGACTCCCCCAGCACGCTCCTCCTGGCAGCATGGCTGACCCTCGCCCTGGACGCCCCGGTGACCATCGTGGCGGACCCGGCCGGCACCGGCATCCGCCGTGTCCGGCTGAGCCGCGCGAGCGGCGACGTCCAGCTGTTCCGTCCGGGACTGTCCGTGGCTGAACTGACCCAGCCGGGGCAGCCGGCCCAGCGCATCTCGCTCCCGCGTCGAAGCCTCCGGGACTGCCTCGCCGAAGAACTCCGCCGTTTGGATCCCGACGAAGTCTTTGGTGAAGTGATTACCATTGGACTGCCCCGTACAAATCTAAGGAGTGTCCGTCCCAGTGAGCGCTGACCCCAGAGTAAGCATCCACCCTGACTCATCCGTACTGATGGCCGCCATTGCGGCGCGGCTCATCACCAAACTCGTGGACGTCCAGGACAAACACGGCGAGGCGACGGTGGTGCTGACCGGCGGCAGCGTGGGCATCGGAACCCTCAAGGCGGTTGCTGACTCCGCGGCGGCACCGGCAGTCGACTGGTCCAAGGTCAATTTCTGGTGGGGCGACGAGCGCTTCGTTGGCAGCAACGACAACGACCGCAACACCCTTCAGGCCCACGAGGCCCTGCTGTCCCGCATTCCGGTAGACCCGGAACGGGTGAACCAGCCGGCTTCCTCGGATGACTTCGACAGTCCGGAGGAGGCCGCCGCGGACTACGCGCGCCGCCTGGCGGAAGCTGCGGCCGCGGAGCATGCCGCGGACATGTCCGACGACCGGCCCGAGAACCCGGGGACACTTCCCCGGTTCGACGTGGTCTTGCTTGGTGTGGGGCCGGATGCCCATGTGGCCTCGCTCTTCCCTGAGCAGGCAGGCATCCGCGAAAAGGAGCTCACGGTGGTCGGCGTCCGCAATTCGCCCAAGCCGCCGCCGGAACGGATCTCCCTGACACTGCCGGCGATCAACACTGCCAGTGAAGTCTGGATGGTAGTTGCAGGCGAGGACAAGGCAGGGGCCGTAGGACTGGCCCTGGCAGGGGCCAACCCTGTCCAGGTGCCGGCGGCCGGACCCAGGGGACGCTCCCAGACGCTCTGGCTTATCGACGAGAACGCCGCTTCCAGGGTTCCGGAGCAGCTAGTCCGTAAAACTTCCGCGGGCTCTTAGCCGTTCCAGCGCTCCAGCCAGTACGTCTTCGGCGTCCTGGCTGGAGCGTCTTTCTTTAACGTACTCAAGGTGGCTCTTATAGCCCTCTTCGGAGTGGGAAGGCAGCTCCACCAGGGACTCGTCCCGGGTTGCGGTATCGCCGCAGCGGCGGCAGTCCCACACCACCGGGATCTGGTCCTCCGGGAGCTTAATGAAAACAGGCCGCGTCTCGTGACCCCTGGCGCACCAATAGGAAACACGAATACGCGGCAACCGTTCACCGACGACGTCGTTTGGCTGGATTTTGGGGGCCGACCCCTCCGTTACCCCCACACGGGTTCCCCGGAACCCTGAAGCAGCATGCACCATCGGGAACTCCTGCCTACTCGACTGACGGACTGTTGCAAGCCAACAGCCACAGTTTAGTGCGGAGTTCCCGACGGCGGCAGGGCCGTTAGTACCGGTACTGCTAGGAGTCGCCACCCGAGGAAAAGCGCATCAGCAAGCCGAGGGCGATGATGACAACGCCCCACGTGACGCCAAGGATGATGGTGAACCTGTTGAGGTTCCGTTCCGCCACGCCGGACGAGCTGAGGCCTGAGCTCATGCCTCCGCCGAACATGTCCGACAGACCGCCGCCCCGTCCCTTGTGGAGCAGGATGAGCAGCGTCAGCAGGAGGCTGGTGATGCCCAGGAGGATCTGCAAAATGACATGAAGAACGTCCACGACGGCCTTTCAGAAGTTGATGATTGCGGGGGTCACGCCTGTGTCCGGACTAATCCGTCAGCAGGTGACTCTCGAACCTGACAATATTAGCAAACTCAGCGGGATCGAGGCTGGCGCCTCCCACCAACACGCCGTCCACATCGCGCTCGTTCAGAATGGCTGCGGCGTTGTTGGCCTTGACCGAGCCGCCGTAAAGCAGGCGGACCTTGGCAGCAACGTCATCGCCGAACAGCGTGGCGAGTTCGGCGCGGATGGCCGCGCACATTTCCTGCGCGTCTTCGGGTCCGGCCACTTCACCCGTGCCGATGGCCCAGACAGGTTCGTAGGCAACGACGAGCTGGGCCGCTTCCTCAGCGCTAAGGCCTTCGACGTCGGCGCGGAGCTGGTTCAACGTGTGCTGGACGTGGTTTCCGGCCTGCCGGATCTCCAGGCCTTCGCCGACGCAGAGCACCGGCGTAACGCCGTGGCGGTAGGCGGCCTTGACCTTGGCGTTCAGGACTTCGTCGGATTCGTTGTGGACGGTGCGCCGCTCGCTGTGGCCCACCAGCACGTACTTGCAGCCCAGTTTGTTCAGGAACTGCCCCGAGATGTCGCCCGTGTAGGCGCCGGAGTCGAACTGCGAAAGGTCCTGGCCTCCGTAGGCAACGTCCAGCTCGTCGCCCTGGACAAGGGTCTGGACGCCGCGGAGGTCGGTGAACGGCGGGAAGACAGCAACTTCAGCGCGGCTGTAGTCGTGCTTGGCGTCGGACAGGGTCCAGGCCAGTTTCTGCAGCAGGGTGATGCCCTGGACGTGGTCCATGTTCATCTTCCAGTTGCCGGCAATCAAGGGCGTACGGTCGAACTTGCCATTCGTTGACGTTGTCACGTGTTCTCCAAAAAGTACTTGTCATGTGAACAGCCGGCAGGGCGCCCGACAACTTCGGTAGGGCGCCCTGCCGGCTGGAGGTTCTAGCGGTCCAGGACGCTGAGGCCCGGCAGTTCCTTGCCTTCGAGGTATTCCAGGCTCGCGCCGCCACCCGTGGAGATGTGGCCGAACTGGTCGTCGGCGAATCCGAGGGTGCGGACAGCTGCCGCTGAGTCGCCGCCGCCAACCACCGTCAGGGCATCCGCTTCGGTGAGCGCCTGCGCGATGGCACGGGTGCCGCTGGCGAAGGCTTCGAATTCGAACACGCCCATGGGGCCGTTCCAGAACACGGTCTTGGCGCCCTTGATCCGGTCAGCGAAGGAAGCGGCAGATTCCGGACCGATGTCCAGTCCGATGCCCTGGGCCCCGAAGCTGCTGTCCTCGATGGCGTCCGCACTGACCGTCTCGTGGTCGGCGTCGGCGGCGAACTTGGCCGCCACTACCACGTCGGTGGGCACGATGAACTCGGTGCCGGCGTCGGCTGCGCGCTTCAGGTAGTCCTGCACGACGGGGATCTGGTCCTGTTCCAGCAGGCTGCCGGCCACCTTGTGGCCGGCTGCAGCGAGGAACGTGAACAGCATGCCGCCGCCCACCAGGATGGTGTCCGCCTTGCCGATCAGGTTGTCGATGACAGCGAGCTTGTCCGAGACCTTGGAGCCGCCAAGGACCACAACGTAGGGACGCTGGGTCTCCGTGGTGAGCTTGCGCAGCACTTCGACTTCCGTGTGCACGAGGTCGCCCTGGTACGACGGCAGCCGCGTGGCGACGTCGTACACGCTGGCGTGCTTGCGGTGGACGGCGCCGAAGGCGTCATCCACGAAGGCGCCGTTCTCCCCCGTCAGGGCCACCAGCTCGTCAGCGAAGGCGCCGCGCTCGGCGTCGTCCTTGCTGGTCTCACGGGCGTCGAACCGGACGTTTTCAAGGACCAGGGCTTCGCCGTCCTGCAGCGAAGCGGCAAGCTCCTTGGCCGAGGCACCGACGGTGTCCGCGGCCAGGGCGACCTTGAAGGGGGCAAGCTCAGCCAGCCGGGCGACAGCAGGCTTGAGCGAGTATTTGTCCTCCGGGGCGCCCTTGGGGCGTCCGAGGTGGGCTGTGACCAGCACGCGGGCACCGGCGTCCGTGAGCTTCGTCAGTACTGGCAGGGACGCTTTGATGCGGCCGTCGTCAGTCACTTCAGAGCCGTCGAGCGGCACATTCAGGTCACTTCTGACGAGAATGTACCGCCCGCGGACACCATCAGCGATCAGTTCGTTGAGGGTGTGGAATGTCATGTGTCTAACCCTAGCCCAGCTTCGACGCGACAAGCTCCGTGAGGTCGACCAGGCGGTTGGAGTAGCCCCATTCGTTGTCATACCAGGAAACAACCTTGACCTGGTTGCCGATAACCTTGGTCAGTCCCGAGTCGAAGATGGAGGAAGCGGGGTCGCCAACGATGTCAGAGGAGACGATCGGAGCGTCCGTGTAGGTCAGGATGCCCTGGAGAGCGTCCGACTCGGCTGCCTTCTTCAGTGCGGCGTTGACTTCCTCAACCGTGGTCTCGCGGGAAACGGTGACGGTGAGGTCGGTGGCGGAGCCGGTGGGGACCGGAACGCGGATGGCGTAGCCGTCCAGCTTGCCCTTGAGCTCCGGCAGGACCAGGCCGATGGCCTTGGCTGCACCGGTGGAGGTCGGAACCATGTTGATTGCGGCGGCACGGGCACGGCGGAGGTCGTTGTGCGGGCCGTCCTGCAGGTTCTGGTCTGCGGTGTAGGCGTGGACCGTGGTCATCAGGCCGCGTTCGATGCCGAACTCGTCGTTGACGACCTTGGCCAGCGGGCCGAGGCAGTTGGTGGTGCAGGAGGCGTTGGAGATGATGTGGTGCGACGCATTGTCGTAGAGCTCGTGGTTCACGCCCATCACGATGGTGATGTCCTCATCGGAGGCCGGGGCGGATATCAGGACCTTCTTGGCGCCGGCGTCGATGTGCTTCTGGGCAGCGGCGGCCTTGGTGAAAAAGCCGGTGGACTCGATGACAATGTCGACGCCCAGTTCGCCCCAGGGGAGGTTGGCGGGGTCGCGCTCGGCCAGGACCTTGACGACGTTGCCGTTGACGACGATGTTGCCGTCCTTGACCTCGATGCTCTCCTTCAGGCGGCCGCCGACGGAGTCGTACTTGAAGAGGTGTGCCAGCGCTTCGGGGCTGGTGAGGTCGTTGACGGCAACGATCTCGAGGTCCGCACCCTGTGCGAGTGCAGCGCGGAAGTAATTGCGGCCAATGCGGCCAAAGCCGTTGATACCAATACGGGTCGTCACTTTTTCAGTCTCCTTGGTGCTTGTAGAAGCACAACTAGTTGAGCGGGCGTTGAAGCCAACTAACAGATCCCGCACGCCATTGGGCAGAGATGATTACCAGATCGGAGGGCGACCAGCCACATTGCTGAAGGCTAACCGCCTTCCGTGATCCATCTTACGTTTAAGAAGGTCCGCCCCCGCAAGTGCGGGGGCGGACCGTCCACGATTCGGCCCGAAACGGGCTAAATGTGAAGTTTGTTACACGTGGGTGTCTCCCGCGTCACGCGTTAGAGCGTGATGAGGCCCGTGGCGTTCTTGCGTGCCCCGTCGAAGCGCTTGGCGACGTCGGCCCAGTTCACGATGTTCCAGAAGGCCTTGACGTAATCGGCCTTCACGTTCACGTAGTCCAGGTAGAAGGCGTGTTCCCACATGTCCAGCATGAGCAGCGGCGTGGTGCCGAGTGCAACGTTGCCCTGCTGGTCGTACAGCTGCTCGATGACCAGGTTTCCGCCGATCGGCTCGTAGGCCAGGAAGCCCCAGCCCGAGCCCTGCAGGCCCAGTGCGGCAGCGCTGAACTGCGCACGGAAGGCGTCGAACGAGCCGAAGGCGTCGTCAATGGCTGCAGCCAGCTCGCCCTCGGGCTTGTCGCCGCCGTCCGGGGACAGGTTGTTCCAGAACACGGAGTGGTTGACGTGGCCGCCGGTGTGGAAGGCCAGGTCCTTCGACAGGCGGTTGATGTTGGCGAAGTCGCCCTTTTCACGTGCCTCGGCCAGCTGGGCCAGGGCGTTGTTGGCGCCCGCCACGTAGGCAGCGTGGTGCTTGCTGTGGTGCAGCTCCATGATGCGTGCGGAGATGTGGGGCTCCAGCGCTGCGTAGTCGTAGCTGAGTTCAGGCAGTACGTACTCGGTCACAAAATCCTCCAATATCGTGGACAGTTTGTCCGGTTTGGTAAATCTCGGATTGTGCATCCGGGTGACAGGTCACCCGGAAATCTGTGGGGGACGGAATCCCGTCTCGATTCTAGGGGCGCTGCTACTCGTCCAGCATTTCCGGCGTCACATTGGCCTCGGTCCCGGGGATGCCCAGGTCCAGGGCCCGTTTGTCCGCCATGGCCAGAAGCCTGCGGATCCTGCCCGCAATCGCATCCTTTGTCATGGGCGGATCAGCCAGGCGGCCAAGTTCGTCAAGGCTCGCCTGCTTGTGTGCCACCCGGAGTTCGCCGGCATACTTCAGGTGGTCCGGGACGTCGTCACCCAGGATCTCCAAGGCGCGGTCCACCCTGGCGCCGGCGGCGACTGCGGCCTGCGCCGAGCGGCGCAGGTTGGCGTCGTCGAAGTTTGCCAGCCTGTTGGCCGTGGCCCGCACTTCCTTGCGCATGCGGCGTTCTTCCCAGACCATGAGTGCATCGTGCGCGCCCATCCGGGTAAGCAGGGCGGCAATGGTGTCGCCGTCCCGGATGACGACGCGGTCCACTCCCCTGACTTCGCGGGCCTTGGCCTGGATTCCCAGCCGCCGGGCCGCGCCGACCAGGGCCAGCGCCGATTCAGGGCCGGGGCAGGTCACCTCCATGGCGGAGGACCGCCCCGGTTCGGTCAGCGAGCCGTGTGCCAGGAACGCGCCGCGCCACACGGCCTCGGCGTCGGCCGCGGAGCCGTTTACGACGACGGACGGCAGGCCCCGCACGGGGCGCCCACGGGCGTCCAGCAACCCGGTCTGCCGGGCCAGCGCCTCGCCGTCGCGCACCACCCGCACCACGTAGCGGTTGCCGCGGCGGAGCCCGCCGCCGGAGACGACAATGATTTCGCTCTGGTGGCCGTAGACTTCGGCGATGGCGGCGCGGAGCCGGCGTGCGGTTGAGGCGAGGTCCACCTCCGCCTCGATAACGATCCGGCCTGAGATGATGTGCAAGCCGCCGGCGAACCTCAGCATTGCGGAGACTTCAGCCTTGCGGACCGAGGACTTCTTTATGTCCAGGCGGGACAGTTCTTCCTTGACTGATGATGTCAGTGCCATGGCACCTTCCTAACTGTTCCCGAAAATATCGTGGTACGCCGTTGCCAGACGCAGGGGGTCGTGGATCGGACGGCGGCTCGACGCCCCTACTTTACCCAAGAGCACCTCCGCGCCGAGCATCCCCGCAGCCCGCTTGAACTCGTCGAGGTCCGGTACGGACACGGGGTCCGCCAGCACGACGTCGACGCTGAAGCCGGGCGCGTAACTGTGCAGCACACGCAGATGGTCGGCGGCGGACATCCCGGAGGTCTCCTTGGTGTCCGTCGCCAGGTTCATGGTGAGGCACCGCTTGGCGGGCGTGTCCGTCAGCGCCTGGCGCATCTCCGGCAGCAGGAGGTGCGGCAATACCGACGTGTACCAGGACCCGGGTCCCAGGACCACCCAGTCGGCCAGTTCGATGGCCGTCAGGGCTTCAACGCAGGCCGGCGCCGACTCGGGCAGGAGCCGGACGCTGTCCAGCGAACCCGCCACCGCGCACCTGGCCTGACCGCGGACCGTCTCCAACGTGTAGGTACCGTCTGGACCGGGGACCCGGACATCACCCTCGATGGTCAGCGGGATGCTGGACATCGGCAGGACCTGGCCGCGGGCACCCAGCAGTGCGCCGGCCCATTTGAGGCCGCCGACCGTGTCGCCCAGCAGTTCCCACAAGGTGACGATCAGCAGGTTGCCCATGGCGTGGTCGTCGAGCGAGCCGCCGCGGCCGGCGCCGGGCTGGAACCGGTGCTGCATGACGTCCCGCCAGGTCCGTCCCCAGTCGGTGTCGTCGCACAGCGCCGTCAGCGCCATCCGCAGGTCGCCCGGCGGGAGGACGCCGTACTCCTCGCGCAGCCGGCCGGAGGACCCGCCGTCGTCCGCGACCGTGACGATGGCGGTCAGTTCCGTGGTCAGCAGCCGAAGGGCGGACAGCGAGGCGGCCAGCCCGTGGCCCCCGCCGAGGGCGACGACGGTCGGTCCCTTGTCCAGCTGGCCGCTGCCCGTGCCGCCGGCTGGCGGAACCAAGGGCAGCGGCCCGGTAAGCAGCCCCATTACTCGCGGCCCAGGTCCCGATGCGTGGTGGTGACCGTGACGCGCGGGTACTGTGCCAGCTTCTTCGACAGTTCCATGGCGACGGCCACGGAACGGTGCTTGCCGCCGGTGCAGCCCACGGCAATGGTGGCGTAGTGCTTGTTTTCGCGGCGGTAGCCGTCCAGGACAGGCTCGATGGCCAGCACGTAGCGGTCCACGAAGTTCTTGACCCCTTCGGCCTCAAGGACGTAGTCGCTGACGTCCTTGTCCAGTCCGGTGTGCGGGCGAAGCTGCGGCACCCAGTGCGGATTGGGGATGAAGCGGGCGTCCGCCACGAAGTTCGCGTCCACCGGCAGCCCGTACTTGAAGCCGAAGCTCATGACGTTCAGGCGCAGGGCCACGGGGCCGGTGTCAGTGAAGAGCTCGGTGATGGCCGTGGCGAGTGCGTGGACGTTGAACTCGGACGTGTCCAGCACGATGTCCGCGGAGTCGCGGAGCTCATGCAGCAGGTCCCGTTCCGCGGCGATGCCGTCGAGGATCCGCCCGCCGCCCTGGAGCGGGTGCGGACGGCGGCCCTGCTCGAAGCGGCGCACCAGGACGTCGTCGTTGGCGTCCAGGAAGAGGACGCGGAACATAACGCCGCTTGCTTCCAGCGTTTTCAGCGCGGTCCGGATATCGGTGAAGAGCGCCTTGCTGCGGACGTCGACCACCACGGCAAGCTTGGGGATGGACTGCGGTGCGTGGGACACGAGTTCGGCCAAGGTTCCGAGCATCTGCGGCGGCAGGTTCTCAACGACATACCAACCGTGGTCCTCGAGTGCGTCGGCGGCTGTACTGCGGCCTGCGCCGGACATACCCGTCACCACGAGCAGCTCCGCTTCAACGGGCCTGATCGGCGTCATGCCGTCCTGTTCCGTTTCGGATTCTGCCGTTGACTCTGCCATGAGTAAAGCCCCATTCCTGCTATGTAATTCGACGCAACTGCGCGTTTCGCTTCAGGTCCTTACCCTAGCTAAGTTTCAATGATTTCGCCGGTTGCCATGTTGATGGCGGTCGCATCCGCACCGGAGTTCGCGGCACCGTTGCTGAAATGGCTGACAATCGCATCCGCCAGGGACGGGCCGATGCCCTTGGCCATGGCCAGTTCCGCCGCGCTGGCGGTTCGGATGCTCTTGACCGAACCGAACTGCGCCAGCAGCGCTTTGCGCTTGGCCTCGCCCAGGCCGGGGACGCCGTCGAGGGCTGAAACCGTCATGGCCTTGCCGCGTTTCTGCCGGTGGAAGGTGATGGCGAAACGGTGGGCTTCGTCGCGGATGCGCTGGAGCAGGTAGAGCCCCTCGGATGTGCGCGGCAGGATCACCGGGAAATCACTGTCCGGCAGCCACACCTCTTCCAGCCGTTTGGCGAGGCCCACAACGTAGACGTCCTCGATCCCGAGCTCCGCCAAGGCACGTGCGGCTGCGTTGACCTGGGGCTTGCCGCCGTCAACGACCACGAGGTTGGGCGGGTAGGCGAATTTTGCGCGCGGGGCGGGCGTGGTGGTGTCCTGCACGGACGCGGCTGCCAGGGCATCGACGGCGGCCTGGTGCCCGGGAAGCTGCGCCGCTTCCGCCTGCGCCGACTTCTCCTGCAGGTAGTTCCGGAAGCGGCGGGTGAGGACATCGTGCATGGCAGCTGTGTCGTCCACCGCTGCAGCGCCCGTGATGGAGAACTTGCGGTAGTCGGACTTTTTGGGCAGGCCGTCTTCCACCACCACCATGGACGCCACCACATTGGTCCCCTGCACATGCGAGATATCGAAGCATTCGATGCGGAGCAGCGCGACGGGCAGGTCCAGTGCCTCCTGGAGTTCCTGCAGCGCGAGGGACCGGTTCGTCAGGTCACCGGCACGGCGCGATTTGTGCAGCTTCAGCGCGTGCTCGGCGTTTTCCCGCACGGTGGACATCAGTGCTGCCTTGTCTCCGCGGCGGGGGACGCGGATGTCCACTTTTGCGCCCCGCAGGCCCGAAAGCCATTGCGCCAGCTCGGCAGCGTTGCTGGGCTCCTCGGGCACCAGGACCTCCCTGGGCATCCGACCCTGGCTGTCCCCTTCCTCGCCGTAGACCTGCTGGAGGAGGTGTTCAACCAGGTCGGGAGTGGTGGAATCCTCGACCTTTTCCACTACCCAGCCACGCTGGCCCCGGACGCGGCCGCCGCGCACGTGGAACACCTGGACGGCCGCCTCCAGCTCGTCCTCGTACAGGGCGAAAACGTCGGCGTCGGTGTCCTCGGCCAGGACCACAGCGTTGCGTTCGAAGACCTTCCGGAGGGCAATGATGTCGTCCCGCAGGCGTGCTGCCCGCTCGTAGTCGAGCTCGGCGACTGCCGCGGCCATGTCCTTTTCCAGCCGCGCGATGAAGCGTTTGGCTTCGCCGCCCATGAAGGAACAAAAGTCCTCCGCCAGTGCCCGGTGCTCTTCGGGCGTCACCCGGCCGACACAAGGTGCGGAACATTTGTCGATGTAGCCCAGCAGACAGGGCCGGCCGCTGGCCTGGGCCCGCTTCAGCACGCCCGGGCTGCAGCTGCGCACCGGAAAGACGCGCAGGAGCGTGTCCATGGTTTCGCGGATGGCGCCGGCGGTGTAGGGGCCAAAGTATCGCGTGCCCTTCCGGCGTTCACCGCGCAGCACCTGCACGCGGGGAAGCTTCTCCCCCATGGTCACGGCAAGGTAGGGGTAGGTTTTGTCGTCCCGGAAGACGACGTTGAACCGGGGCTTGAATTCCTTGATCCAGGTGTATTCCAGCTGCAGCGACTCCAGCTCGCTGCCGACGACGGTCCACTCCACGCTGCTGGCTGCATGGACCATCGCGTAGGTTTTGGGCAGCAGCCCGCCCGGGTTGGCGAAGTACGAATTCAGCCGGGACCGCAGGCTTTTGGCCTTGCCGACGTAGATGACGCGGCCGTGCGGATCCCGGAAGCGGTATACGCCCGGGTTGGTTGGAATCTCGCCCGTTTGGGGTCGGTAACTAGCTGGATCTGCCACGATTCAAGTCTACTGAGGCTGCGGGGGCTCCATGACAAGGCCATGATTTGCTGCCGGGAAACTACTGCCAGCCTGGCTCCTGCCGCTATTCCATAACCTTGCTCTGGTTGTAGCTGGTGGAGCGCTCCTGGCCGCTGAGCTCGGCTATGGCGTCCATGATGCGGTCCGTGACCTGGCGGCGCGCGGGCAGCGAGTGGTCGGGGCCGGTTTTTTCGAAGTACAGCGGTTCGCCGACCTTCATGGTGAAATGCTGCGGCTTCACGCCGTTCTGCCCGGCAGGCTGGAGGTTCTCGGTTCCAATGAGGCCTACCGGAATGACGGGCGCCCCCGTGGTCAGGGCAAGCCAGCCGACGCCGGTACGTCCCCGGTAGAGTACGCCGTCGCGCGAGCGGGTCCCCTCGGGATAGATGCCGATGCCCTTCCCCGCTTCGAGGATGTCCAGCAGTGTTTTGAGGGCCGCGACGCTGGCAGCCTGCTCCCCGCGTTCCACGGGAATGGAGCCCACGGCTTCGAAGAAGGACTTCATGACCTTCCCCTTGACGCCGCCGGTGGTGAAGTATTCCGCTTTGGCGAAGAAGGCGACCGGACGGGGCATGAGTGCCTGCACAATCACACTGTCCAGGAAGGACAGGTGGTTCGGCGCGACAATAAACGGACCCTCAGTGGGCACGTTCTCAAGGCCAATGACGGTGGGCCGGCAGGTCCCGGAGATCAGTCCGCGCGTGGTCCAGCGGATCGCATCAAACAATGCCATCGTTGTGCACCTCGCTCAGGGCTGCGGCGCGGACCGAGTCCATGCTGTCAATGACCGCCGCGAGGTCCGTGGCGGAGTGCACGATCGTCACTGCCCCTGCTTCGTGGAGCTCGCCGTCGGGAGCGAAGCCCCAGCTGACGCCGATGCAGTCAAGTCCGTTGGCCATGGCACCGGCTACGTCCTGCGCACGGTCCCCCACCATGACAGCCTGCTGCGTGCCGAGGTCGGACAGGGCGGCGGCAACAATTTCGGTCTTGCCGCGCGGCGCGGTAGCGTGGGCGGCTTCATCGGCCGCCGACCCGCGGATGAAGTCGAAGGAGGTCGCGATGTCGTGGTGTTCCAGCACGATCCGTGCCAGCCCTTCCGGCTTCTGCGTTGCCACCGCAATGGGACGCCCGGCTGCGGCGTACTGCTCGACGAGCGCGCGGATGCCCGGGTACAGGCGGCTCTGTGCAATCCCGGTTTCGAGGTAGTAGGCCCGGTAGCGGCGGATGACCTCCTCCAGTTGCTCCTGCGGAACCCCTGCAACGTTAAGGAGGGAGTCGCTGAGTTTCGGACCGATCATCGCGTCAAGTTGGGACGGGGCGGGGACCCTGATGCCTAGTTCGGTAAGAGCCGCGGAGATTCCGTCCGTGATCCCGCCTGCCGGATCGACAAGAGTGCCGTCCAGGTCGAAGATCACGGGCACTGTTGTAAGGGTCACCGGGTTAGTTTCTCACGAGTGCACGGAAGGCTGAAACTCGCATTCCCCGGCGGGAATACTTCTTCCCGCCGGAGCAGCAAGCTCAGCCCTCCGCCGCAGCCCGCGCCCCCGCCTACCCGGCCTCCGTAGTCCGCTCGCCCCGCTGGCGCAGCCTCCGCTAGTTCAGGATCTCGGCCAGGAACGTCGCCGTGTGGCTGGCGGTGGACTTTGCCACCTGCTCCGGAGTGCCGGTGGCAATGATCTGCCCGCCGCCTGATCCGCCGTCGGGACCAAGGTCCACGATCCAGTCCGCGCTCTTGATAACGTCCAGGTTGTGCTCGATGGTGATCACGGTGTTGCCCTTGTCCACCAGGCCCTGGAGGACCAGGAGCAGCTTGCGGATGTCCTCGAAGTGCAGCCCGGTGGTGGGCTCGTCCAGGACATAGATGCTGCGGCCGTTGGACCTCTTCTGGAGTTCCGCGGCAAGCTTGACGCGCTGGGCTTCACCACCGGACAGCGTGGTGGCCGGCTGTCCCAGCCGCACATAACCCAGCCCCACGTCCACGAGCGTGCGGAGGTGCCGGGCGATCGGGGTGAACGCGGCAAAGAACTCCGCGCCCTCCTCGATGGGCATGTTCAGGACGTCGGCGATGGTCTTGCCCTTGTAGTGGACTTCCAGCGTTTCCCGGTTGTACCGGGCGCCATGGCAGACCTCGCACGGCACGTAGACGTCCGGCAGGAAGTTCATTTCGATCTTCAGCGTGCCGTCACCGGAGCAGGCCTCGCAGCGGCCGCCCTTGACGTTGAAGGAAAAGCGGCCGGGCTGGTAGCCGCGGACCTTGGCTTCGGTGGTCTCGGCGAACAGCTTCCGGATGTTGTCGAATACGCCGGTGTACGTGGCCGGGTTGGACCGCGGGGTCCTGCCGATGGGGCTCTGGTCGACGTGCACCACCTTGTCCAGGTGTTCGAGGCCCTGCACGGTCTTGTGCCGGCCGGCCACCTGTTTGGCTCCGTTGAGCTTGTTGGCGAGCACCTTGTAGAGGATTTCGTTGACCAGGGTGGACTTGCCGGAACCGCTCACTCCCGTCACCGCAGTCAGCAGGCCGAGCGGGAAGGCGGCGTCCACGTTGACGAGGTTGTTTTCCCTCGCGCCAATGACCTTCAGCTCACGCTTCTTGTCGTATTTGCGCCGCTTCGCGGGGATCTCGATCTTCTTCCGCCCGGAGAGGTAATCGCCGGTGAGGGACTCCCGGTTTTCCAGGAGTTCCTTGTAGGAGCCCGAATGGACCACCTGGCCCCCGTGCTCGCCGGCACCGGGTCCGATGTCGACCACCCAGTCGGCTTCCTGGATGGTGTCCTCGTCGTGCTCCACCACGATGAGGGTGTTGCCGAGGTCGCGCAGCCGGGTGAGCGTTTCGATCAGCCGGCGGTTGTCCCGCTGGTGCAGGCCGATGGAGGGCTCGTCAAGGACGTAGAGGACGCCGACCAGGCCGGAACCAATCTGCGTAGCCAGCCGGATGCGCTGCGCTTCACCGCCGGACAGCGTGCCGGAGGGGCGCTCCAGGTTCAGGTACTCCAGGCCGACGTCGAGGAGGAAGGTCAGGCGCGCCTGGATTTCCTTCAGGACCTGGTGGGCAATCTGGGCTTCCCGGCCGGTGAGCACCAGGGTGTCGAGGAAGCGGGCGCACTCACGCATGGGCATGGCGGCCACCTCGGCAATGGACTTGCCGTTGATGAGCACGGAGAGCGACGCCGGGTTCAGGCGGGCGCCGTTGCAGGCCGGGCACGGGATCTGCCGCATGTACTCTTCGTACCGGTCCCGGGCTGTGTCCGAATCCGTTTCCAGGTGCTTGCGGTGGACGTACTGGACCACACCTTCGAAGCCGGTGCTGTACTTGCGCTCCCGGCCGAAGCGGTTGCGGTATTGCACAACCACCTTGTGGTCCTTGCCGTGCAGGACAGTCTGGCGGATGTCCTTCGAAAGCTTCTGCCACGGCGTCTTCATGGAGAAGTCGAGTTCCTTCGCGAGCCCGGACAGCAGCCGGTTCCAGTACTCGCTGGTGGCCGTGCCCAGGGACCATGGCGCGATGGCCCCTTCGCCAAGGGACAGCTCCGGGTTGGGAATGATGAGTTCCTCGTCGACTTCCAGCTTGGTGCCGATGCCGCTGCACGCGGAGCACGCCCCGAAGGGATTGTTGAAGGAGAACGAGCGGGGCTCGATCTCGTCGATCGCGAGGGGGTGCTCGTTGGGGCAGGCGAGGTGCTCCGAGAAAGCCCGGACGCGGTGCGGATCCTCCGCTTCGAGGTCCACGAAGTCCGCCAGGACGCGGCCTTCTGCCAGTCCAAGGGCCGTTTCGACCGAGTCGGTCAGGCGCTGGCTGATGCCTTGCTTGACCACCAGCCGGTCCACCACCACCTCGATGGTGTGCTTGAACTGCTTGCCTAGCTTGGGCGGATCGCTGAGCTGGATGAGTTCATTGTCCACGCGGGCACGGGAGTAGCCCTTGGCGGTGAGCTCCTTGAAGAGGTCGACGAACTCGCCCTTGCGCCCCCGGACCACGGGTGCCAGCACTTGGAAGCGCGTGCCCTCTGGCAGTTCCAGCAGCTGGTCCACAATCTGCTGCGGCGTCTGCTTGGCCACCTGCTCCCCGCAAATGGGGCAGTGCGGACGACCCACACGGGCCCAGAGCAGGCGCATGTAGTCGTAGATTTCCGTGATGGTGCCGACCGTGGACCGCGGGTTCTTGCTGGTGGATTTCTGGTCGATGGACACAGCCGGGGACAAGCCCTCGATGAAGTCCACATCCGGCTTATCCACCTGCCCCAGGAACTGGCGGGCATACGCGGAGAGGGATTCGACGTAGCGGCGCTGGCCCTCGGCGAAGATCGTGTCGAATGCGAGGGATGACTTGCCTGACCCGGAGAGGCCGGTGAAAACAATCATGGAATCCCGCGGCAGGTCCAGGTCAACGTTGCGCAGGTTGTGCTCCCGGGCCCCTTTCACGACGAGGCGGGAAAGATCGGGGCGCGCCGGTTTGCCTTGGTTCAGGGGGACGACGGCGGAGCGGGCATCAAGGGCTGGTTCTTCAGCTACGGCTTTAGGCACCCACTAATGCTAATCGAAAACTTCTTCGAACTTCCATGCGGGAGCCATTCGCCGCCGACAGGCAGCCATTCGTAGCGGGGAAGGCCGCTATTCGGCGTCGTAGGCTGCCGCCAGCAGTTGCACTGCCTCCGCGAAGCTTGCACCCTGGGCCTTCGCGGCGGTGGCGAACTCAGCGGCGGCAGCGGTCAGCGAGGTCCAGGCTTCGTCCCTGGCGCAGATGATGGTGCCGCCCCTGCCGCGGGTGGCAACTACCCCTGCCGCTTCCAGCTCCTTATAGGCGCGGGCCACAGTGTGGGGCGCCACACCGAGTTCGGTGGCGAGGCTTCGCACGGCAGGCAACCGCGTGCCCGGGGCGAGGGCGCCGTTGTTCGCCCGCTCAATGATGTTCAGGCGCAGCTGTTCAAAGAGCGGCACGGAACTGGCCTGGTTCGGCCGCCAGGTCCCCGGAAATTCGTTGACGGCACTCACAGCCTGGACTCCCCGGCGCGCAGGGCCTCTTCCCCGCCGGCGAACTGGGCATCGTAGAGCCTGCTGTAGTGGCCATTGGCTGCGAGCAGCTGTTGATGGTTCCCGTGTTCAACGATTCGTCCGTGGTCCATGACGAGAATTAGATCAGCGTCCCGCACGGTGGACAAACGGTGGGCGATCACAAAGCTCGTCCTGCCCTGGCGAAGCCGCTGCATGGCCTGCCGGATCTGCACCTCCGTGCGCGTGTCCACCGAGCTGGTCGCCTCATCCAGGACCAGGATGCTGCGGCCGGCGAGCTGGGCGCGGGCGATGGTGATCAGCTGCCGCTGCCCGTGGCTCAGGGAGTCGCCGTCGTTGCCCAGCACCGTTGCATAACCGTCCGGGAGGGCCCTCACGAAGTGGTCCACCAGGGTGGTTTCCGCCGCAGCGAGGATGTCGGCGTCGCTCGCGCCGGGCCGCCCGTATTCGATGTTTTCCCTGATGGAGCCGGAGAACACCCAGGCATCCTGGAGCACCATCCCGATCATGGAACGCAGTTCATCACGTCCGCGCTCCGCGATGTCAACGCCGTCGATGGTGATGCGGCCGGCATGGAGCTCGTAGAACCTCATCAGCAGGTTCACCACGGTGGTTTTGCCGGCTCCGGTATGGCCAACGATGGCCACGGTCTGCCCTGGTTCGGCCGTGAAGGACAGGTCATGGACCACGGGCGCGTCCTTGCTGTAGCCGAAGGTGACGGCTTCGAACACCACCCGGGCGCCGGTGGCGCCGTCCGGGGACGGCGCTGAGAAAGACGGCGCTGAAAAAGACGGCGCTGAGAGGGACGGCGCTGAAAAAGACGGCGCTGCCACGGCCGGCCCCGACTCGGCCGGCCCGGCCATGCGCCCGGCCACGCGTCCGGCCGCACCCACCGGGGGCCGACGGCGGCTGCGGCGTTTCTTCGCGGGCTGTTCCGTTCCGTCCGGCGGAATTTCCGCAGCGTCCAGCAGCGCGAAGACACGTTCCGCGGACGCGATGCAGGATTGGATGAGGTTCAGCATGCCGCCAATCTGGCCGATGGGCTGGCTGAAGAGCCGGCTGAACTGGATGAAGGCCTGGACCCCGCCGATGGTCATGGCTCCGGCGGTAACCTGCAGGGCACCGACGACGGCCACTGCGATGTAATTGAGGTTGGAAACGAACACCAGCAGGGGCTGAACCGCACCGGATACGTACTGGGCGCGGGCGCTCGTCCGGGACAGCCTGTGGTTGCTGTCGGTAAAGTTTTCGGCGGCCATCGCCTGGCGGCCGAAAGCCTTGAGTACCTCATGCCCTGTGAAGTATTCCTCCAGGTGCGCGTTGAGTTCGCCCGTGGTGCTCCACTGCTCGGAAAAATGCGCGGAGGACTTCCGGGCAATCAGCACCGTGGCCACGGTGGACAACGGCACGGACACCAGTGCGATGACTGCCAGCAGCGGTGAAAGCCACAGCATCATGGACAGCGCACCGAGCAGCATCAGCACCGAAAGAATCAACTGGTTCAGCAACTGGTTCAGGGCCTGCGAGATGTTGTCGACGTCGTTGGTTGCCCGGCTGAGGACGTCGCCGCGCCGCTGCTCGTCGAAGTGCGCGGACGGCAGGCGCGGCAGCTTATCCTCCACCGCGGCCCGCAGGCGGTAGCTCACGCGCTGCACCGCAGTGGCGGTGACGGCTCCCTGCACCCAGCTGAAGGCGGAGGCGCCGACGTACATCACGGCCACGAGCAGGAGCAGCGAGGCCAGCTTCTGTTCGTTGAAGGTCCCGCCAAAAACACCTTCAACCACGACGTCGGTCGCGTCGCCCAGCAGCTTGGGGGACGAGACGTTGAGCGCCACAAAAGCGCATGTGGCCGCCACGGCGCCCAGCATCCGCCATTTGACGGGCCGCAGCAGTCCGAGCAGCCGCCGGCTGGTGGACCACGCGCCGGCACCACCGCCGTCGGCCGCCGTCGTACTGGTCATGACCTGCCTCCCAGTGCGAGCTGTGAAGCGGCGATTTCCCGGTACACCGTTGAGGTCCGTAGCAGTTCGCTGTGCGTCCCCTGGGCGACGAGTTTGCCTTTGTCCAGCACCAGGATGAGGCCGGCGTCGAGGATGGTCGCGATGCGCTCGGCAACGATGATGACCGTAGACCTGCGTGTGAGCGGAGCGAGCGCCTGCCGGAGGCGGGCGTCCGTTGCGTAGTCCAGCGCGGAGAGGCTGTCGTCGAACAGGTACACCGGGGCGTCGCGCAGCAGCGCCCGGGCGATGCACAGCCGCTGGCGCTGCCCGCCGGAAAAGTTCGTCCCGCCCTGACTGACCGGACTGTGGAGCCCCTGCGGAAGTGCGCGCACGAAGTCCTCCGCCTGGGCGGAGCGGAGCGCCCGGACAAGGTCGTCATCGCTGGCCTCGGGGGCCGCGATCCGCAGGTTTTCGGCCACGGTGCCGGAAAAGAGGTAGGCACGCTGCGGCACCAGCGAGATGCTGTTCCGCAGGAAATGAAGCGGAAGTGAGCGCACATTGTGGCCGCCGATCATGATGTCGCCGGAGGTGGCGTCAAGGAACCGCGGCAGCAGGTTCAACAGTGTCGATTTTCCGCTCCCGGTGGAGCCGATGATGGCGGTGGTGGTGCCCGGCGACGCGGTGAAGCTGATGCGGTCCAGTACCGGCGCCTCCGCGCCGGGGTAGGCAAAGGTGACGTCGCGGAACTCCACGGTGCCGCCGGCCGTGCGCTGAACGTGGGGCAGCCCTGCGCGGGAGATCACGGAGTCCTCGATGGCGGGGCGCGTGTCCAGGACGGCTTGGATCCGTTCGGCGCAGACGGCGGCGCGCGGCCCGGTCATCAGGACGTACATCGCCATCATGATGGCGATGAGGATCTGCAGTATGTAGGCGATGAAGGCCGTCAAGGAACCGAGCTGCATTTGGCCGGCCTGGATCCGGTGGCCGCCGAACCACACCACCGCCACCGAGGACAGGTTCACCACGATCATGATGAGGGGCAGCATGCCCGCCACCAGGAGCGCGGACTGCAGGTTGTTGCGGGTCAGCTGGCGGTTGACGACGGCGAATCGGCGCGCTTCGTGCGCTTGGCGGACGAACGCCCGGATGACGTTGGCGCCGATGATCTGCTCCCGGAGCACCCTGCTGATCCGGTCGATCAGGACCTGTCCCTCACGGTACAGCGGAACCATCCGCCGCACGATCAGGGACATGATGAGCACCAGTACGGGGATGATGGCCACCACGATGCCCGAGAGGACCACATCCTGGTTCAATGCCAGCACCACCCCTCCGACGCCCATGGCAGGAGCCGCGACGAGCATGGTGAAGACCAGTACGGCCAGTGCCTGGATCTGCTGGACGTCGTTGGTGGCCCGGGTGACCAGGCTGGGCACGCCGAAGCTGCCCACTTCCTGCGAGGACAGCACCTGGACTTTGGCGAACAGCTCCTGGCGCAGCTGGCGGCCAAGGTCCATGGCGACCGTGGCGCTCAGGTATCCGGCAGCCAGGGCGGCGGCGACCTGGACGGCGGCAATGCCGGCCATCCAGCCGCCCAGCTGAAGGATCAGGCCGGTGTTCCCCCTGACGATTCCGTCGTCGATGATGGCGGCGTTGAGCGTGGGCAGGAGGAGGTTTGCCGTGGTCTGGACGAGCTGCAGGACCACGATGGCCAGAACGGCCGGCCTGTGCGCGGCGAGCAGCCGCATCATCATGCCTCGGAGCACTGCACCTCCCCCCGCCGTGACGGCATGTTAGTCCCGTTTCCGCGCGACTGCGAAGATCCTCCGGAACGGATAGACGGTGCCGTGGGCAGTGGCAGGGTAGGCGTCCTTGAGCAGGGCGGAATACTCCGCTTCGAACTCCGCGGCCTCCGTCGGCCCAAGGGCCGACAGCACCGGCCGAAGCCCCGCTCCCCGCACCCATTCCAGGACCGGATCCGGTCCTTGGAGGACCTGCTGGTAGGTGGTTTCCCAGGCGTCCGCGTCACAGCCGGCGTCGAGCATAATGTTCAGGTATGCGGCGGGTTCAGCCACGGCGTCATCGTGCCGCAGGACATCCGCGAGGGAGCTCCTCCACCGGAGCGATTCCGCGAGCTGCCTCATCAGCACATGCGAGGGGGAGCTGAAATTCCCCGGAACTTGCAGGGCGAACCACGCACCGGGTTTAAGCGCCTCCAGCCAGCCGGCCAGCAGGGCAGGGTGGCCGGGCACCCATTGCAGTGCGGCATTGGACACCACAACGTCTGTGCTGTCCGAAGGCATCCACTCAGTGATGTCCTGCCGGGAGAACGAGAGGTTAGCGGACCGCGTCGCATGCTCCTCCGCCTTCAGCAGCATCTCGGCCGACGAGTCGATTCCCACGACCTCCGCGCCGGGCCAGCGCTCCGCGAGGGTGGCCGTCAGGTTGCCCGGCCCGCAGCCAAGGTCCACCACGTGGCGGGGATCGTCAGTCTGGACCCGCGCGGTGAGGTCAAAATATGGCCGGTCCCGGTAGTTGCCGAACTCCACGTACTTAGCAGGATCCCATTCCAAAGACGTCCTCCAATGGCTGGTGCTGTTGCCGTCAGGCCGAGCCTAGCCCGGCCCGGCCCCGCGACCAAGGAAGAACCACCCATTGGCGCCGGGCACTAAGCTTGAAAACAATGAAACTCGTTGAGCAGCTCCCTGTCCCGGCCGAACGTACCTCCAGCGGGACGGGCCACGATCCGGACGAGCTCTACACCCGCTTCGTCGAGTGGACAGAGAGCCGCGGCCTGTCCCTCTACGCCGCGCAGGACGAAGCCATCATGGAGCTGGCTTCCGGGGACAACGTCATCCTGGCCACCCCCACCGGCTCCGGCAAGTCCCTGGTGGCGATCGCGGCGCACTTCCAGGCCATGGCGCGCGGGGACCGGAGCTACTACACGGCACCCATCAAAGCCCTCGTCTCGGAGAAGTTCTTCGCGCTCTGCGACATCTTCGGCGCGGAAAACGTGGGAATGATTACGGGCGACTCCGGCGTCAACCAGGATGCACCCATCATCTGCTGCACCGCGGAAATCCTGGCCAACATCGCCCTCCGCGAAGGCGCCGGAGCGGACCTCGGCGCCGTGATCATGGACGAATTCCATTTCTATTCCGACCCGCAGCGCGGCTGGGCCTGGCAGGTTCCGCTGCTGGAGCTCCCGCAGGCCCAGTTCCTGCTGATGTCCGCCACGCTCGGCGATGTGAGCCGCTTCGAGGCCGGCCTCACCGAACTAACAGGGCGCCCGACGACGACTGTCAGTTCCGCTGAGCGTCCCATTCCGCTGCACTACTACTACGAGCAGACCCCTGTCCACGAGACCCTCGAGGAGCTGCTCTCCACCAAGCAGGTCCCCGTCTACGTGGTGCACTTCAGCCAGCTTGAGGCAATCGACCGGGCACAGAACCTGATGAGCATCAACGTCTGCACCCGGGAGGAAAAGGACAGGATCGCCGAGCTGATTGCCGGCTTCCGGTTTGCGGCAGGTTTCGGCAAGACCCTCAACCGGCTGGTGCGCCACGGCATCGGTGTGCACCACGCCGGCATGCTGCCGAAGTACCGGCGGCTGGTGGAGCAGCTGGCGCAGGCCGGACTGTTGAAGGTCATTTGCGGCACGGACACCCTGGGAGTAGGCATCAACGTGCCCATCCGCACCGTCCTGCTCACGGCCCTGAGCAAGTACGACGGCGTACGCACCCGGCTGCTGAACCCCCGCGAATTCCACCAGATCGCCGGGCGCGCGGGGCGGGCCGGGTACGACACTGCCGGAACCGTGGTGGTCCAGGCGCCGGAGCACGTGATCGAGAACGTCAAGGCAATGGCCAAGGCCACCGCCAAGTTCGGGGACGACCAGAAGAAGCTCCGCCAGGTAGTCAAGCGCAAGCCGCCGGAAGGCTTTGTGTCGTGGGGCGAACCAACGTACAACCGGCTGGTGGAGTCGGTCCCGGATCCGCTGACGTCAAGCTTCTCCGTCACGCACGCCATGCTGATGAACCTGATGGAGCGGCCCGGCGACCCCTTCAAGGCCGCCCGGCGGCTGCTCACCGAAAACCACGAACCCCGCAGTTCGCAGCTGCAGCTGATGAAGAAGGCCCTGGGCATCTACCGCGAACTGCTGGCCGCCGGCGTTGTCGAGCGGATCCCGCCGGCGGAGCAGGGGCCGGACGGCCGGACCGTCAGGCTCACCGTCCACCTGCAGGCCAACTTTGCACTGAACCAGCCGCTCTCGCCGTTTGCGCTGGCGGCGCTGGAGCTTCTGGATCCGGAGTCGCCGTCGTACGCCCTTGACGTCGTGTCCGTCATCGAATCCACGCTCGAAAAGCCGCGGCAGATCCTGTCCGCCCAGCAGAAGAAGGCCCGCGGCGAAGCCATCGCGGCCATGAAGGCGGACGGGATCGACTACGACCAGCGCATGGCCATGCTGGAGGACGTCACCTACCCCCAGCCGCTCGCGGAAATCCTGGGCGAGGCGTTTGAGGTTTACCGCAAGGCGGCGCCCTGGATCGGCGACTTCGAACTCGCCCCGAAATCCGTGGTGCGGGACATGTACGAGCGTGCCATGAACTTCGGCGAGTTTGTCCAGTTCTACGGCCTGGCCCGTTCCGAAGGCATCGTGCTGCGGTACCTCGCCGACGGCTTCAAGGCGCTGCGCCAGACGGTTCCGCAGGACGCCCTGCGCGAAGACCTTGAGGACCTGATCGCCTGGCTCGGCGAGCTCGTCCGGCAGGTTGACTCCAGCCTGTTGGATGAATGGGAGGAACTGACTTCGGGTGCCGCGCCGAGCCCACACGACGCTCCCCCGCCTCCCCCGCCGTCGCTGACGTCCAACATCAGGGCGTTCCGGGTGATGGTGCGGAACGAAATGTTCCGGCGCGTGGAACTTTTCGCCGACGAGGCAGCCACGGAACTCGGCGAGCTCGACGGCGGCAGCGGCTGGGATGCCGACCGCTGGGAAGACGTCCTGGACGACTACTTCGACGAACACAACGACATCGGCACCGGCC
Source organism: Arthrobacter sp. ISL-72 (assembly GCF_018613755.1). Classification (GTDB taxonomy): domain Bacteria; phylum Actinomycetota; class Actinomycetes; order Actinomycetales; family Micrococcaceae; genus Arthrobacter. The sequence goes on along the minus strand of NZ_JAGGPP010000023.1, from coordinate 117,169 downwards.
CGGACGCACGCGGGCCGGGCCTGCTCATCATCACCGAGGAACCCGGGATCTGGAAAGTCCGCCAGATCTTCGACGACCCCGCCGGGAACCACGACTGGGGAATCTCGGCAGAAGTAGACCTGGCCGCGTCCGACGAAACCGGCACCGCTGTGGTGCGGGTGACCGACGTGAACCGGCTGTAGTCGCTAGTAAACTCGAACAATGAGCGTAATCCGGCCTGCCACCATTGACGACGTCCCCGCAATCCTGCAGATGATCCGTGAACTGGCCATCTACGAAAAGGAACCCCACGCGGTCCGGAACACCCCGGAAATGCTCGCCGGGGCCCTGTTCGGCGAGAACCCGCGGGTGTACGCGGCGATGGCCGAAAACGAAGCCGGCGACATCCGGGGCTTCGCGCTCTGGTTCCTGAACTATTCAACCTGGGAAGGTGTCCACGGCATCTACCTTGAAGACCTCTATGTGACTCCGGAGGCCCGCGGCGAGGGCCATGGCAAGGCACTGCTGCAGCACCTGGCCGCCACCGCCGTCGAACGCGGTTATGCGCGCGTTGAGTGGAGCGTCCTGGACTGGAACGAACCCTCCATCAGCTTCTACAAGAAGCTGGGCGCGTTCCCCATGGAAGAATGGTCCACCTTCCGGCTGACCGGGGAGGCCCTTGAGTCCTTCGGTGCCGCGCGGGAGGCGCACGCCGTTGGCTGACCTTCCGATGACCGGACTCGCCGCCGTTGGCATGCTGGAAGCCGCGGACACTGTTGCCGCCGCGCTGGTTCCGCACACCGTCAAGGCGCGGCACGAATACCGCGGCATGCGCACCGCCGAGCACTATTTCGAGGTGCCGCTGGACCACTTCGGCGGCGACGGCGAAACGATCACGGTGTTCGCGCGGGAGTACGTCTCCGCCGACCACAGCGAGGAAGCGGCCGCCAAGCTCCCCTGGCTGCTGTACCTCCAGGGCGGCCCCGGCGGCCGCGGCAACCGGTTCCCTTCACTGGGCGGCTGGAGCAAGGCAGCGGCGCGGGACTTCCGCATCCTCATGCTGGACCAGCGCGGGACCGGGCTGTCCACCCCCATCGACCGCAATACCCTGCCACTCCGCGGGAACGACGCCGACCAGCTCACCTACCTGACCCACTTCCGGGCCGACTCCATCGTGGCGGATGCCGAAGCGATCAGGCACGCCCTGGGATCCGGTCCGTGGTCCATCTACGGGCAAAGCTACGGCGGCTTCTGCGCGCTCAGCTACCTTTCCTTCGCCCCGGAGGGACTCCGCGAAGTGCTCATCACCGGCGGACTCGCGCCGCTGACCGGCCCCGCGGACCGCGTTTACCGGGCCACCTTCGGCCGGGTCGCTGCCCGCAACGCCGAATACTTTCGCTGGTACCCCGAGGACCGCGCCGCGGTCAGCCGGATCGCCCGGCACCTGCGCACCACTGAGGAGCACCTGCCCGACGGCGAACAGCTCACCGTGGAGCGGTTCCAGATGGTGGGGTCGTTCCTGGGCGGAAACACCAGGGTGGATACCCTGCACCATCTCCTGGAGGACGCGTTCGTGCCGACGCCCGACGGCGAACGCCTCTCCGACGCCTTCCTGGAGCAGGTCCGCGGAATCGTCTCCCGCGCCGGGAACCCGCTGTATGCCCTCATGCACGAATCCATCTACGGCCAGGACGAGGCCACAGACTGGGCTGCGCTGCGGGTGCTTCAGGACTTCCCGGAATTCCGTCCCGACGCCGCCGAGCCGCTGCTGACCGGCGAGATGGTCTATCCGTGGTACTTCGAACAGGACGCAGCCCTCCGCCCGCTGCGGAACGTGGCGCAGCTGCTCGCCGAGAAGCCGGACTGGAAGCCGCTGTACGACCCGGGAAAGCTTGCAGCCAACACCGTTCCCGTGGCCGCCGCGGTGTACAGCGAGGACATCTACGTTGACCGGGATCTCTCCCTCGAAACAGCATCCGCAGTGCGCGGGCTCCAGGTCTGGGAAACGGCGGACTTCCACCATGACGGCATTGCCGACGACGGCGAAGGCATCTTCGGACGGCTGCTGGGAATGGTGCGCTCAGTCCGCGGCTGAGGGGGCCCGGCCTGGCTTCCTGACCCTGCCTGTTCTGACCCTGCTTCGCAGGACGGCAACGACAGCGGGGCCAGGACAACGCCGGCAACCGCGCCGCCTGCCAGGTTGAGTCCGGGGTAGCCTGCCCAGCTGAGAACGAGGCCCGAGACAGCGCCGCCCACGGCACCCGCTGCGCCCATCAGCATGTCCGAAACGCCCTGGACCACCACACGGTCTTCCTGGCGCACGCTTTCGGCCAGGAGCGTGGACCCGGAGATGCTCGCGGCGGACCACCCGAGGCCCAGGAGTACCAGTCCGACGGCCACCGCTGTGGTTGACCGCTGGCCCGCGCCGGCTACAGCCACTGCGGCGACCAGCAGGGTGAAGCCCAGCACGATGGTCTGCTTCCGTCCGCTCTTGTCCGTCAGCCACCCCAGCACGGGCGAAAAGGCGAACATGCCGGCAATGTGGAGCGAGATGGTGAAGCCGATGATGACCAGCACGTCCCCGGACGCGGTGTGACTGGCATGCGACGAGCTGCCTGGGCCGGCCACCAACTCCTGCAGGTGCAGGGGCGTCACGGACATAACAACCACCATGACCGCGTGTGCACCGACGATGGCGGCCAGGGCCAGGATGGCGGAGGGCGAGCCCCGGGCGGCACTGAGACCGCGGGCCAGGGCTCCGCTCCGGGTGCGGGCGGCCAGGTATGTTCCGGTTGCCGTCCCGGCCGCTGCGCTGTTTGCCGGGGCGGTCACCGAGCCGGCCGCCGACCCGATCGCCGGCCCGGTTGCTGCGCTGGTTGCCGCGCCTGCCGCGAGTTGCCGCGCGAACAGCAGCGGGTCGGGCCGAAGGCCGGCGAGCAGAAGGGCGCAGGCCAGCGCAAGGCCGACGGCCGAAATGATGAACGGACCGGCGATGGGCGGTAGACCTAGCGCCTGGCCCACCGCGGCGCCGGGCTGGATGAGGTTGGGCCCTGCCACTGCCCCTATGGTGATGGCCCAGACGACGGCGGACAAGGCGCGCCCGCGGTGTTCGTCTTCGGCGAGGTCCACCGCGGCGAAACGCGCCTGCAGGCTCGATGCCGTGCCAACGCCGACTCCGGCAGTGCCCAGGAGCAGCACTATGAAGTTGCCGGAGATCACGGCAGCCACGATGAGCACCGCGCCGGCGAGGGCTGCTGCCAGCCCTGTCACGAGGCCCGCCCGGCGGCCCCGGCGTTCCGCCAGCGACGCCAGCGGGAGCGCAGAGAGGGCAGCGGCAAGTGTCATGACCGTGGCCACGGAGCCAGCCCAGGCGCTGGAACCGGAGAGGTCGACTGCCAGCAGGGAGCCGATGGAGACGGTGGCGCCCGTACCGATTCCACTGAGCAGCTGGGCCGAACCGAGGAAAATCACGGTCCTCCGCTGGACGGACCGGCGTTGCAGGGGTGGCCGCTCTTCGTGGCGCACACCGGGCTCCCCCCCGGAAGTGTTTGCCATCTTCAGAGCATAGCCCTGCATGCCCACCGGCAGACAGTGCCGCGGGCCGGACGATTTGCCGCAAACGCAGGCAACCCCGGCCAACAAGGTGACCGGGGTTGTCTGGTGCGTGCTTGGCGCGGTGCGGGCCTTATTCGGCGTCGCTGAGGCTCTTGCGTGCGTCCTCTTCGAGACGGGCGTCCATCTTGGCCTGGGCGGCTTTCGAGCTCACCAGGCTGGCGATGACGGCGACGATGATGGTGCCCACGATGACAGCCAGGGACACGAAGGTGGGGATCTCGGGGGCCCACTCGATGTGGTGGCCGCCGTTGATGAAGGGGAGCTCGTTGACGTGCATTGCGTGGAGGACCAGTTTGACGCCGATGAACGCCAGGATGAAGGACAGCGCGTGCTTCAGGTAGATGAGGCGGTTCATCAGTCCGCCCAGCAGGAAGTACAGCTGCCGCAGGCCCATGAGGGCGAACAGGTTGGCGGTGAAGACGATGAAGGGGCTCTGGGTCAGGCCGAAGATCGCGGGAATGGAGTCAACAGCGAAGAGCAGGTCGGTCAGGCCGATCGTGACGAAGACGATCAGCATCGGGGTGAAGACCTTCTTGCCGTTCACAGTGGTGCGCAGCTTGCCGCCGTCGAACTTCTCCGACATCGGAATCACCTTGCGGAGCTTCGCGATCAGCGGGTTTTCCTTGTCCTCTTCGTCTTCACCCTCGTCCTGGGCCTGCTTCCAGGCAGTCCAGAGCAGGAAGGCGCCGAAGATGTAGAAGACCCAGCTGAACTGTTCGATAACGATGGCGCCCAGCAGGATGAAGATGCCGCGGAGGATCAGTGCGATGATGATGCCCACCATCAGGACTTCCTGTTGGTACTTCCGGGGCACCGAGAAGCGGGCCATGATGATGATGAAGACAAACAAGTTGTCGATGCTGAGGCTGTACTCAGTGACCCAGCCCGCAACGAACTGGCCGCCGAACTCAGGGCCGGTGAAGGCGAACATCGCGCCGGCGAACACCAGGGCGAGCGATACGTAGAACGCCACCCACAATCCGGCTTCCTTCATGGAGGGTTCGTGGGGGCGCCGGACAACCAGCAGCAGGTCGATCAGGAGGATCAGGCCGAGGACGACAAGGGAGCCGACCTCGAACCACACGGGTAATTCAAGCACAGGGTAGCCTTTCGCAGGGTACGGAACAGTGGTGTAAGTCTCTCCGGCCAGCCTGCGCACTTAGTGCTGAATTGGTAGCCCGCTACGCCCGGCAGGGCATCAATGCCATGCGTGTTGACGATCGTAGCGCTTGGGATACTCCCCTACGTGAGAACAACTTTACCCTAGGCATGGCCGGCAGCCTGCATCTGCCGGAGTTCCTTCTTCAGATCCCCCACTTCGTCGCGCAGCCGGGCCGCCAGTTCAAACTGAAGTTCGGCGGCTGCTGCATGCATCTGTTCCGTCAGCTGCTCGATGAGGCCCACGAGATCCTCGGCCGGGGCGGCCGCGAGTCCGTCCGCGCGAACGGTGGATGCGCCCTTGCCCTTGCCGCGCGTCTTCCCGGCCGTGGCGAGCAGTTCGCGGGTGTCGGCGTCCTCCTTTGCAAGCTGGTCGGTGATGTCTGCGATCTTCTTCCGAAGCGGCTGGGGGTCGACGCCGTTTTCCGTGTTGTAGGCCACCTGGATGGCCCGGCGCCTGTTTGTCTCGTCGATGGCGTGGGCCATGGAGTCGGTGATGCGGTCGGCGTACATATGCACCTGGCCCGAGACGTTACGGGCCGCGCGGCCGATGGTCTGGATCAGCGAGGTGGACGACCGCAGGAAGCCTTCCTTGTCGGCGTCAAGGATGCTGACCAGCGAAACCTCGGGCAGGTCAAGGCCTTCTCGGAGCAGGTTGATGCCCACCAGGACATCGAAGGTGCCCAGCCGGAGCTCACGGAGCAGCTCCACACGACGCAGGGTGTCCACGTCCGAGTGCAGGTACTCCACCTTGATGCCGTGCCCCAGGAGGTAGTCGGTGAGGTCTTCCGCCATCCGCTTCGTAAGTGTGGTGACCAGGACGCGTTCATTCTTGGCTGTCCGGGTCTTGATTTCGCCCAGCAGGTCATCGATCTGGCCCTTGGTGGGCTTGACCACCACCTCGGGGTCGATCAGTCCGGTGGGCCGGATGATCTGCTGCACGTAGCCGTCAGCCTTGCCCAGTTCGTACTTGCCGGGAGTGGCCGACAGGTAGACGGTCTGCCCCACGCGTTCGAGGAATTCATCCCATTTGAGTGGGCGGTTGTCCATGGCCGAGGGCAGCCGGAAGCCGAAGTCCACGAGGTTTCGTTTGCGCGACATGTCGCCCTCGTACATGGCGCCGATCTGGGGCACGGTGACGTGGGATTCATCGATCACCAGCAGGAAGTCGTCCGGGAAGTAGTCCAGGAGGCAGTGCGGTGCGGTGCCGCGGGCGCGGCCGTCAATATGCGATGAGTAGTTCTCGATGCCGTTGCAGAAGCCCATCTGCTGCATCATTTCAAGGTCATAGGTGGTGCGCATGCGGAGCCGCTGGGCTTCGACGAGCTTGTTCTGGCTTTCCAGTACCTGCAGCCGTTCAGCGAGTTCGTCTTCGATCCGCTTGATGGCACGCGCCATCCGCTCGGGCCCGGCCACGTAGTGGGAAGCCGGGAAGACGTACATTTCCTCTTCGTCCCGAATCACCTCGCCGGTCAGCGGATGCAGGGTGTGGATGTTCTCAATTTCATCGCCGAAGAATTCAATCCGGATGGCCAGTTCCTCGTACATCGGGATGATTTCGACCGTGTCACCGCGGACCCGGAACGTGCCGCGGTGGAAGTCCATGTCGTTGCGCGCGTACTGCATGGAGACAAACTTCCGCAGGAGATCATCGCGGTTCATCTCTGCTCCCTTGCGGAGCGTGACCATTCCGGCGATGTATTCTTCCGGGGTGCCGAGACCGTAGATGCAGGACACCGTCGCCACCACGATGACGTCGCGGCGTGTCAGCAGGGCGTTCGTGGCGGAGTGGCGGAGGCGTTCCACCTCCTCGTTGATGGAGGAGTCCTTCTCGATGAAGGTGTCCGTCTGGGCCACGTACGCCTCGGGCTGGTAGTAGTCGTAGTACGACACGAAGTACTCCACCGCGTTGTTGGGCAGGAGTTCCCGAAATTCGTTGGCCAGCTGCGCCGCGAGGGTCTTGTTCTGCACCATCACCAGCGTGGGCCGCTGCACCTGCTCAATCAGCCAGGCCGTGGTGGCGCTCTTGCCGGTACCGGTGGCTCCGAGCAGCACAACGTCCTTTTCACCGTTCCGGATACGTTCAGTGAGTTCAACGATGGCAGCCGGCTGGTCGCCCGCGGGCTTGAACTCGCTGATGACCTCGAAGGGAGCTACGACGCGGTTGATTTCCTGAGCAAGACTCATGAATCTAATCTACCGCCGGGCTCCGACATCTTGCCCGGATTCAGCTTTGGGCAGTGCCGGCGGCTGCCAGCCGGTCCGCTGCACCCACTCCTCCATCCGGGCGGCGGCGTGTTCGGTGAACCATGCCTCCTTGTCCGCAGCGTAGCGCGCCGTCGATTTGTCCACGCTGTGGAGGGCGGCGACCCTGCGCTTTTCCGCCAGATAGTCATTGCGCGCTGCCGCATCGTCGCGCAGCCAATCCCGGAAGCACAGGGCAAAACGCCAGCCAGGCGATCCGGCAGGCCGGACATGCAGGTTCACCGGCCGGCCGGGGTCCGCATTGCCATGCAGGCGTTTGGCCCAGTCGACGGGATCAGGATGAAAAGGCTTCGGGTTGTCGGCAAGCACGCCCCGCCACAGGGGGAATCCGGCCGCGGCAAGCAGCGGGGCGATCCGGTCCGCCGTGGCGAGGTCGGCAACCGCCAACTGGAGGTCAATGATGTTCTTGGCATCCAGCCCGGGAACAGCGGTGGATCCGATGTGCTCCACGCCCAGGATGTGGGCCGGGGCGGCAGCCTCCAAGCGGGCCGCCAGACGCGCGGCTTGTGCCTGCCAAGTCGGGTCGGCCGGGGAAAGCACTGGTCCGCCCGTCCGTTGCGCCGCCCGACCCTCGCTGAGGTTTTGAGCGAAGGGGGCCAGCCGGCGCGTCCACAGGTCGTCCACTGCGTTTTTCAGTTCGGTCAAGGTTCCGGAGTTGTCCAGCACCACGTCAGCCGCGGCCAGGCGCACGTCCCGTGCAGCCTGGGCCGCCATCCGGGACAGGGCCTGCTCCTCGGTCATGTTCCGCCGCTCCATCATGCGCTGCAGCCGAAGATCGTCCGGTGCATCGACCACCAGCACGAGATGAAAGCTGCTTCCCTGGCCCGTTTCCACGAGTAGCGGAATGTCCTGGACGACGACGCCGCCAGTGGGGGCGGCGGCAATCATCGCCGCGGCCCGCTCCCGGACCAGGGGATGGACGATACTGTTCAGCACCGCGAGCCGGTCCGGGTCGCCGAAAACTACCGCTCCGAGCCGCGGCCTGTCCAGTCCGCCGTCGGCGTCCAGCATTTCCGCCCCGAAGGCTTCCACCACCCTGGCCAGGCCGACGCTGCCCGGGGCCACCACTTCACGGGCGAGGGCGTCGGCATCCACCAGCACCGCCCCCAGTTCCCGCAGGCGCGATGCAACAACTGACTTCCCCGAGGCGATGCCGCCTGTCAACCCGATCTTCAGCACTCATCCAGCCTAGGGCGTGTCTCATGATCGGTGTAGCAAGGCGCCTTCTGGGGTGGTGGCGCCAGGCCGGCTTACTGGGGTGGTGCGCGCCAGGCTGCTTCTGCATCCGATCCAATGCGGCACGGTCGCATTATTGTCGGTGCCTGCTGGGATGCTGTGGGTATGGAAAGCAGAGCAGCTGTGGTGGCGTTGGAGGGCATCGAGTCCTCCGTCGCTGCGTTGGCTGTTTGTGTCCGCGGCGCGGCCGGTGAGGTAGCCCCGGCGGGCGGGGATCCGGCGGGTGTTGATCCGGTGGGTCTTGATCCGTTGCGGGATCAGGCGGATGCGTTCCTGGACGGTCTGGCGGAGGTGGGCAGGATGGAGGCCCGGCTGGCCGCGCTGAAGGTGCACCTCGCCGCGGGCTACGCCGCCGCTGCGGAGGCTTTGGCGGCACCGGCAAAGTCCCCGCAGGAGCACACCGCGCAGGAGATGGCGGTGACCGCGGAGGTCGCGTGTGTGCTGACGGTCAGTGAACGCACCGCCGGTGCCCTGCTGTGCGAGGCCCGCACCCTCACCGCCGGGCTGCCGTTGACGCTGGCCGCGTTGCAGGCCGGGACCATTTCCTGGCAGCACGCACGGATCCTGTGTGATGAAACAGCGAACCTGGTACCGGCCGCCGCCGCGGCGTTGGAAGTGCATTTCCTGGACCCGGACGCGGTGAACCCGGCGCGGGGTTGCCCGGCCGGGGAACTGGTGCCTGGCCGGTTCCGGGCCAAGGCACGGGCCTGGCGGGAGCGGCACCACCCGGTCAGCATCGAGGCACGCCATACCAAGAGCGCCGCGGACCGGCGGTTGGAGTATGTTCCGGACCGGGACGGGATGGCGTGGCTTTCGGCGTACCTGCCCGCCGATACCGCGGCCGGGATCTGGGACCGGGCCACCACCGCCGCACGCGCCCTGCAGGGCCCCGCCGAACCCCGGACCCTGACGCAGCTCCGCGTGGATGTTGCCGCGGCCTGGCAGCTCGGGGCAGGCAACGCGGTTGACGGAACCGGCGGCGTCGACGGGGCTAACCGTGCCCCTGCCGGTTCCGGGCGGGCCGGTGCGGGGCGTGCCGGTGATGTCCCCTCACCTGCAGCGCAGGTCCTGGTCACCGTCCCGGTCTTTTCGCTGCTCGGCCTGACGGAGGAACCGGCCATGCTGGACGGGTACGGGCCGATCCCGCCGTCCATGGCCCGCCGCCTCGTCGCCGACGGCGCCGCCTCGATCCGGCGGGTCCTGACCGACCCGCGGGATGGTGCACCCTTGGAGATTGGCCGCAGCACCTACCGGATCCCGACGACCCTGCGGCAGTGGCTCCGGCTCCGCGACGGACGCTGCCCGTTTCCCGGGTGCAACAACCCCTCCCTGGACAACGACGCGGACCACCTCCTCGCCTGGGCAGACGGCGGCGGAACCGGCATCAGCAACCTCGGCCAGCCCTGCCGCAGACACCACCGCCTGAAACACACCACAACCTGGACCCCAGTCAACGCAACGCGGGACGAACCGCCCGGCTGGATCTCACCCACCGGACGGTCCTACCCCAGCGAACAACAGGACTGGGAACCACCACACTGGCCAGACTTGACCCGCCCTGCGGACGAAGACCACGCGCGGGAGGACCATGCCTCGGAACCACCCCACTGGCTGGCAGTCCGCTTGCCGGACTGGCCCGACCATGCGGGCGAGGACCCGGACTCGGAACCACACAACTGGCCGGACTGGCCCGAATGGTGGGAGTGGCCAGAATCGCCGGACGTTTCGGCCAGCCCGGGAAGCTTCGGGGACGCTGAACCGCCGCTACCGGTGGATCCCCTGCCTGACTGGGCATTCTTCACGGCCGCCTAGGATTATGCCTGCCCCACCGGCCCGGGTCGTTGCTGTTGATGCACGCTTTCGCGGCTATACCCAGCTTGATGCTGGCGGCCCGGGCGCCGTCGCAGCTTCGCCCGCCCGTTGCTCGCTTGCTGCCCGCGCACGCAGCACCCATGCTCGCTGCCTCCGGGGCGAAAATCACTGACTTCCGCAGTGCCGCCACAACGCGGTCACCTAAGACGCCACAGCGCCGTCAGACTAGACTGAACCGGTGTTGGAAGAGGCGGATCCCCAGGAAAGCAGGGCAACTGCCTACACGACCCTTGCAGCGGGCCCGGACTTCCGCCATGAACTCGAGATCAAGCGCTCCAGGTTCATCACGGTGATCCGGCGCTCCGAAGACGAAGACGGCGCCAGGGCGCTGGTTGCGGACCTGCGTCGCGAATTCCATGACGCCCGGCACCACTGCTCAGCCTTCGTGTTGGGGCCTGACCGCGGCGTCCAGCGTTCCAGTGATGACGGCGAACCGTCGGGAACCGCGGGCATCCCGATGCTGGAGGCCCTTATGCGTCGAGAGACAGCGCCCGGGGTGACTGACCTCAGCGACGTGAGCGCCGTCGTCGTCCGCTATTTTGGCGGTATCCTCCTAGGCGCAGGCGGACTGGTGCGGGCGTATTCGGAATCGGTGTCCTCCGCGCTTGACCTCGCTCCGCTGGTGGGGCGAAGCAGGTTGAGGATCTGCTCGGTGGACGTGGCCCATTCAGCGGCCGGGAGGCTGGAGAACGACCTCCGCTCGGCTGGCTATGTGATGGCGGAAACCAGCTACTTGTCCGGCAGCACCGTCCTCAGGCTCGCCCTGCCCGATCAGGCTGACGAACTCAACCGGGCCGCGGAACGGCTCGCAGCTATGACAGCGGGCAGCGCCGTGCTGCAGCCGGAGGGCACGGAATGGATTGATGTCCCCCTCTGAGCCTGTCCCCCGCTGACTGGCCCCTCGTTGTACAGGCGGGTAGAACAGCCGCGTTGAACTGATGCACCGAACAGGTGCACTGAACCGGGGCACTGAACCGGGGCGCTGACCCGGCGCGGCCCTTTTGATGGCACGGGCTGACCTTCCCTGACCCGGCCGGCCGGTGGTTGGATGGAACTCACGAACTGACGTGAGGAGGCAACCGGTGGAAGATCCATTCGACCTTGAACGGTTCGTATTGGCCCAGGACGCCAACGGAACCTACAACAGGGCCCTTAACGAACTGCGCAGCGGGTCCAAGCAGACCCATTGGATGTGGTTCATTTTTCCGCAGATCGCCGGCCTCGGGCAGAGTGCCACGTCGAGGAAGTACGCCATCACATCCTTGGCGGAAGCGGAGGCTTACTTGCGGCACCCCGTCCTCGGTCCGCGGCTGCTGGACAGTGCCAAGGCAGTCGCTGACCTCCAGGGCTTCACGGCCAGCGGGATCTTCGGCGGGATCGATTCCCAGAAGCTCCGGTCCTCCATGACGCTCTTCCTCCGGGCCACTCCCACGGAACCGGTGTTCCGTGAGGTCCTTGACCGGTACTTCGAGGGTAGGGCCGACCCCGCGACTGAACGGCTGCTGGGCTAACAGAAACGGGGCCAAACACAAAACGGTCCAAACGAAAGTCCGGCCAAACACAAAAGTCCGGCCAAACAAAAAGCTCGGCCAACAAAATACCGCGGTAAACAAAAAGGTGACCGCCCCCTTCCGGGGACGGCCACCTTCAGCGTGCTAACTGCCTGGCTCCCGGGGAATCAGATCCCAGGGACTACCGGCAAATTAGTTGCCGGTCAGCTTCTCGCGCAGTGCGGCAAGAGCCTCGTCCGAAGCAAGGGTACCGGCCCCAGCGTTCGACTCAGCAGCCGGCTCGGAGGAGTAGCTGGTGGTGCCGGAGTCGCTGTCGCCGGACGTTGCAGCTGCAGCGTCGTCGGCAGCGTGCTGGGCAACCTGCTTCTTGTGTGCTTCCCAGCGGGTCTGGGCGTCAGCGTACTGCTGCTCCCAGGCTGCGCGCTGGTTCTCGTAGCCTTCAAGCCACTCGTTGGACTCCGGGTCGAAGCCCTCCGGGTACTTGTAGTTGCCCTCTTCGTCGTACTCGGCGGCCATGCCGTAGAGTGCCGGATCGAATTCGGTGCTGTCAGCGTCAACGCCCTCGTTAGCCTGCTTGAGGGAGAGGGAGATGCGGCGGCGCTCGAGGTCGATGTCGATGACCTTGACGAACAGCTCGTCGCCAACGGAGACAACCTGCTCAGCCAGCTCAACGTGGCGGACTGCCAGCTCGGAGATGTGCACGAGGCCTTCGATGCCGTCTTCGACGCGTACGAACGCACCGAACGGAACGAGCTTGGTGACCTTACCCGGAACAACCTGGCCGAGGGCGTGGGTGCGGGCGAAGGTCTGCCACGGGTCTTCCTGCGTAGCCTTGAGCGACAGGGAGACACGCTCGCGGTCCAGGTCGACCTCGAGAACCTCGACGGTGACTTCCTGGCCAACTTCGACAACCTCGGACGGGTGGTCGATGTGCTTCCAGGACAGCTCGGAAACGTGAACCAGGCCGTCTACGCCGCCCAGGTCCACGAAGGCACCGAAGTTGACGATGGAGGAAACGACGCCGGGACGGACCTGGCCCTTTTCCAGCTTGTTGAGGAACGTGGAGCGGACCTCGGACTGGGTCTGCTCGAGCCATGCACGGCGGGACAGCACAACGTTGTTGCGGTTCTTGTCCAGCTCGATGATCTTGGCTTCGATCTGCTGACCGATGTACGGAGCAAGGTCGCGCACACGGCGCATCTCGACGAGGGATGCGGGCAGGAAGCCGCGCAGACCGATGTCGAGGATAAGACCACCCTTGACAACCTCGATGACGGTACCGGTGACGACACCGTCTTCTTCCTTGACCTTCTCGATGTCGCCCCAGGCGCGCTCGTACTGAGCACGCTTCTTGGAGAGGATCAGGCGGCCTTCTTTGTCTTCCTTGGTGAGCACCAGGGCTTCGACCTGATCGCCAACGGAGACGACGTCTCCGGGATCAACGTCGTGCTTGATGGAAAGCTCGCGGGAGGGGATGACACCTTCGGTCTTGTAACCGATGTCGAGCAGAACTTCGTCGCGGTCGACCTTGACGACGGTACCTTCGACGAGGTCTCCGTCGTTGAAGTACTTGATGGTGGCGTCGACTGCTGCGAGGAAGTCCTCAGCGGTACCGATGTCGTTAATCGCGACTACGGGGGTACCGGGCTTCTCGGTGGAGGTGATGGTCATGTAGTAGGGGCTCCGTTGTGGATAGTTAGTCGGTCAGGCGGACCGCCGCGCACCCGCATTGACGGGCCCGCAGATGATGGCAGAACGCATGGATCTGCCAGGTTCATCCTGATTTGTGGATTCTAGATACGTGCACGTAGTACACGCCCGTTTATTCTAGTCGTAGCCTCCAACACGGGTCAAAGCGGCCGGCCCGTTGGGCACGTCAGAAATGGGTCAGGCAGTGCGGCGCCCGCTCGACGGCGAACATCAGCTTCGCGCGGACCCCGGCACCTTCGGTGTGTTCCTGGATCCGTCCCGCCGCGTTCAACGTCACGGGGCAGACAGCGCCGAGGTAGATGGAGGCAAGGTCGGCCACATCCATGGACAGGTCCGCCCGTGTTTCCGGACCGGCCACTGAAACGGTGGCCTCGCCGTCCTTCACGTCCAGAACGAACGTCCCGCCAGCGAAGTCCAGCGAGTCCGCAATCCCCAGGACCAGCGTTCCATCCGCAGAGTAACGCCTGGCACCCAGCGCCCGCAGGCTGTCCAGGATCCGGAGCCACAGCATGTCCCGGTGGTCCGAGGCCTCGACGCAACGCGGGTCCGTTAACGCCCACCCCAGCGGATCGTCCACCGGCGCGTCCGGCCAGCTGATGCGCTGGACAAGGTCGATCGTCCCGAGGAACTGCCACAGCTCAAGGTAGGCAGCATCGGTGGCGGCAACGAGGTCCACCACGTCAACGGTGTACGGCTTGGAGTCCCAGCCGGCGAACTTGTAGGAAACGTAGCCGTCCACGGTTCCGGCGGCATCATAGTGGAGCGCGCACTTGATGGCTTCATCTTCCTTGCCCTCCCGCCCAACGGTTCCCGACACGTTCTGCCGGTAGGCGTCCTGCCTGAGGATGGACCCCGGGGTAAGCCGGTGCACGCGTTCGAACACTTCGGGAGCCAGCTCAAGGAGGACTTTCCGGTCGGCAATCTCCACGGTCCCCGACTGCACGTGCCGGAGTCCAAAGCGGGGTCCGGTGTCCACCTTGATGCTGCGCTCAAAGGTGGCAACGCCGTAGCCGAACCGCCCGTAGATGGACCCTTCCGAAGCGGTCAGCGCCGCCATCGCCAACCCGTCCGCTTTCGCCGCGGACAGGTCCTCGCTCATCATGCGGCGCAGCAGTCCCTGCCGCCGGTGCGTCCCGCGCACGGTCACCGCTGTCACCATGTGCGTCCGGAGCTGGCGACCGTAGCCGACGTTCAGGTCTTTCCGCAGGGTTCCGAACGTGGCCACCGGAATGTCTGAGCCCAGGGAATGCGGAGCCACCTCCCCGGTCTGATAGACGCCGGTCAGCTCACGGCCATCTGCGCGGTACATGTCCATGATCTTGTCCACGAAGTCGTCATTCCGGCGGGAATCGTGGAAGCCGAATCCCACGGCCTGAATCCAGTCGGTTCCCTGGGCATAGCCGGGCGCGCCCTTTTCCGCCGCGCTGAACCTCCGGATCTCGTACTTGTCTGCCACGTACCGCTCCCCCTTGAACCGAATGCTTGAACCAGCTAGTGGCCGGCGTCGTACCAGCTGGTGCCGACGCCGATCTGGACGTCGAGCGGAACGCTCAGCCGGGCCGCGGCGCCCATCTGCTCCGTCACCAGCTTCTCCACAGCCTCACGCTCCCCCGCCGCGACCTCCAGGACCAGTTCGTCATGGACCTGCAGCAGCATGCGCGACTTCAGGCCCTGGGCCGCCAGTTCCGCATGCACGCCCAGCATGGCGCGCTTGATGATGTCAGCCGCGGACCCCTGGATGGGAGAGTTCAGCGCAATGCGCTCCGCATTCTCGCGCAGCTGGCGGTCGGTGCTGGTGAGGTCCGGAAGATAACGGCGGCGCCCCTCGATCGTGGCCGTGTAGCCGTCGATCCGGGCCTGGTCCACCACGCCGCGGAGGTAGTCGCGGACGGCGCCGAACCGGTCGAAGTAGTCCTTCATGAGGGTCCGCGCCTCGTCTACGGAAATCTCCAGCTGCTTGGAGAGGCCGAATGACGTCAGGCCGTAAGCAAGGCCGTAAGACATCGCCTTGACCTTGGACCGCATGGCGCTGGTCACCTGGTCAGTTGGCACATGGAAGATGTTGGACCCCACGAACCGGTGGAGGTCCTCGCCGTCCCTGTACGCCTGGATCAGGCCGGCGTCCCCCGACAGGTGGGCCATGATGCGCATTTCGATCTGCGAGTAGTCCGCGGACAGCAGGCAGTCGTAGCCTTCGCTGACCACGAAGATGCCGCGGACGCGCCGGCCTTCCTCGCTTCGGATGGGGATGTTCTGCAGGTTGGGGTTGTTGGACGAGATCCGGCCCGTCGCTGCGACGTTCTGCGCATAGGTGGTGTGGATCCGGCCGTCCTCTGCGACAGACTTCTTCAGCGTCTCCAGCATCTGGCTCAGCTTTGAAGACTCGCGGTGCGCCATCAGCTGGACCAGGAATTCGTGCCCCGTCTTTTCCAGCAGGTTCTTCAGCGATGCGGCGTCGGTGGTGTACCCGGACTTGATTTTCTTGGTCTTGGGCAGGCCGAGTTCCTCGAACAACACCGTCTGGAGCTGCTTGGGTGATCCGAGATTCACCGGGTGGCCGATGGCTGCGAAGGCAAGCTCCTGGGCGTTGTCGATCACCTTCGCGAGATCCGCCAACTGTTCGTCCATGCGGGCCATGTCGATGGCAATTCCTGCAAGTTCCATGTCAGCCAGAACCCGGCTGACGGGCAGCTCAAGGGTGGCCAGCAGGTCCGCAGCCTGGCGTTCCGTCAGTTCCGACTCGAAGTAGCGGCTCAGGGCCTGGACGACGGCGGCCGCGTGGACGAGTGCGCCGGCTGTGGCTTCGTCTTCCCCGTCAAACGCCAGCTCGAGCTGGCCTGCCTTGGCGGTTTCGGACGAGATGATGATGTTCAGGTGGTGCTGGGCCAGTTCGGCGAGCTCATAGGTCCGGCGGTCCGGCTGGATGAGGTAACCGGAGATCGAGGTGTCGTCCACCACACCCTCCAGGCCCAGTCCGCGGCTGTGCAGGGCTTTGATGGCGGCCTTGTAACCGTGCATGACTTTGGCTGCACTCGGGTCCTTGAGCCAGCCGGCCAGGACGTTCTCGGCGGCGGCGTCCTGGCTGGCCAGGTCGATGTAGGCAGCCCCGCCCTCGTGGACAATCGCCACCGCGGCGGCATCTTCACCGATGCGGCCCGGCACGAGGTCAACGGCGACAGCTGAGCGTTTGCCGGCACCCGCCTCGAGGAACGCGGTCAGTTCGGCGGCGCTGACCGGGGTCACGAAGTCCGGGGTGTCCAGGCTTTCCCGCTCCGCTTCAACAACCTCGCTGCCGTAGAGCGCAAAGAGCCGGGCGCGGATGGTCTTGAATTCGAGGTCGTCGAACAGCTGCTCCAGGGCAGCCTGGTCCGGCCGCGGGTCGGCCAGCTCGTCCAGCGTCACCGGAAGCTCCAGATCCGTGTGCAGCCGGTTCAGCTTCCGGTTGCGCCTGACGGCCTCGACATTGGCCCTGAGCGCATCCCCCACTTTGCCGCCGATCTTGTCGAGGTGCTCCAGGACCCCTTCCAGACCGCCATAAAGGTTGATCCACTTGGCTGCCGTTTTGGGGCCGACGCCGGGAACCCCCGGGAGGTTGTCCGCGGACTCCCCCACCAGGGCGGCGAGGTCCGAGTACTGCGGCGGCGTCACAAAATACTTCTCCAGGATCGCCGCGGTGTCCAACCGGGGAATGTCGCTGACGCCTTTGCGGGGGTAGAGCACAAACACGTTGTCGGTAATGAGTTGGAAGGCGTCACGGTCACCCGTCACGAGGAGTACTTCGTAGCCGGCCTTTTCGCCCATCGTGGCGAGAGTCGCCAGGACGTCATCGGCCTCGTAGCCGGGCAGTTTGATCGTCTTGATGCCCCAGGCCTGCATGACCTTGTCGATGAGGTCGATCTGGCCGCTCATCTCCCGGGGCGTTTCGTTCCGGCCGCCCTTGTATTCGCTGTACTCAGCTTTCCGGTGGGTGGTTTCATCCGAGACATCGAAGGCCACGGCGATGTGGGTGGGCTTCTGTTCCTTGATCAGGTTGATGAGCATGGACGTGAATCCATGGATGGCGTTGGTGTGCTGCCCGTTTGCGGTGGAGAACTTGTCCGCAGGCAGGGCGAAGAACGCCCGGAACGCCATCGAGTGCCCGTCCAGCACCAGGAGGCGGGGCTGGTCCGTGATGGGAATCACAGGGGCCTCGGTAGCGGAAACCGGCTCCGTGGTCCGCGTTGTTTTCCGGGCGGGCGTGGCCGCAGTTACTGATTCGGACTCAGTTGCCGGGAGGATGTCTGTAGCAGAGGGGGCTAGGGCCGGTTTGGTAGTTTCGCTCACAAGTGCCAGCCTAGTTGGCATGATGGACAATTTCACGCCCGGGCAGTTCGCCGCCGAACTGACAGCTGCCGGAGTCCCGGAAGAAATGCATGAGTGGCTGGCCGAGTACGGTGTTGGCGCGCTGGTAGTGAAGATGGGCATCCACTTCCTTGAAATGTCCCCCGAACGCACGGTTGCCACCATGCCCGTGGAAGGCAACACGCAGGTGGCCGGGATCCTGCACGGCGGCGCGCACGTGGTGCTGGCCGAGACGCTCGGCTCGTTCGCGGCGGGGATGCACGCCGGACCGGGGCGGCATGCGGTGGGAATAGAAGTAGGGGCAACCCATCACCGTGCCATAGCCTCCGGCACGGTGACCGGAACCTGTACCGCCATCCACCTGGGCCGCACTCTGACCACGCACGAGATTGTGATGACCGATGAAAAGGGCCGCCGGCTGTCCACCGCCCGGATCACCAACCTGATCCGCAACAGCGCTTCCTGACTTCCCCGTGCCGGGTCAGTCAGGCGCCCTGTCCGGCGTACTGCCGAGCCGGTAGCGTAGCTCCACGATGCCCCGGCCCATGGTGTTGGACGCCACCAGTTCCAGCGGCGGCGTGGGGCCGGCCTTGATGGGGAGCAGCTGCTTGCCCGCGCCGAGCACCACCGGAATGATGGACACGATGATTTCATCCAGCAGGCCGGCGTCGGCGAACTGGGCCGCGAGCTCCCCGCCGCCCACCAGCCAGACGTTCTTGTCCCCCGCCTCAGCCCTGAAGTCGTCCATGAACTCGCGGACGTCGCCCCGGACGAAGGTGATGTCCGCTCCCCGCGGCGGTGAATATTCGTGGTGGGTGAAGACCCAGCACGGGGTGTCAGGATAGGGCCACTTGCCCGGCTCGTGCTCCATCAGCCAGGTGTAGGTTTCGCCGCCCATCACGATGCAGCCGACCCCGGCCATGAAGGCTTCGTAGCTTTCTCCGCCGCCCTCGAAGCCGTCAAACTGCAGGAGCCATGCCAGGTTGTCATCTGATGTGGCGATGAATCCGTCGAGGGACTGAGCCACGAAGTACTGGAGACGGGACATGACCCCAGCCTAATCATTTCGACTCGGGGTTCCCATACTCCACGCGCACCCCGGGATCATCGCGGAGCACCACCACTTTGCCGCTCCGCAGCGTCCAGCCCTCGTTGAGCAGGAAGATGCGCCCCCCGCTGACCACCAGGAGCCGGAGGCCGCTGTACTGGTAGACAGGATGCTCAGCGGTGCCGCCGGGCTGTTCGCGAACGTTGGGCGCGCTGATGCCCAGCGGGTCCTTGCTGTAGACAACTGCGGTGGGCAGGAGCGCGGACCGCTGTTCGTAGCTGACCGCCAGTCCCCTGCCCAGGGCCTGGGCGTAGTCCGATGTGCCCCAGAAAAGCAACAGGGTCACCAGGCAGAAGATGAGGGTCTTTTCGGATCCCCTGGACAACGGACTGAAGCTGCGGCCGGACGCTTCCGTGGACCGCCGCCACAGGCTCAGGCCCCATGCCGCCAGAAGGACACCGGCGGCCATGATGTACGGCACAAACAGCACGGTTCGTTCCGGCTGGAGCATCACCACCAGCCACATTGCGGCGGCACAGGCCACCCCGCCAACCAGAATCACCGCCGCCAGCCGACGGATGCCTGCGACGCGGCCGGCAACGAGGTGACCGGCCAGAAAGCGGTCCAGGGCCAGCCACAGGACAGCCACAATCAGCAGCCAGACCAGCGGGATGAACAACGACGGAATGCTCCTAAGGACAAAATCCTGCACGGTGTACCCGAAGAGACTCACGTCCAGTCCCATCGCCTTCGCCTGGGCATCAGTCCGCGCCCACCCGAAGTAAACCAGCAGGGCCGTTGCCATGGTCAACGGCGGGCCGACGACCGCCAGCATGTCCACGGCGCGTTTCCAGCGGGGATCCGCCGCCTCCGGTTCACCGCTCATGACGGCGGCTCTGCCGGCGAAGCCCCGCCCGTCGGAGGCGGCGTAGTAGGAGGCGGTGTCGAAGGCGGCGCCGTGGAAGTGCCGGTCGGGCCGGGACCCGGACCGGGCACTGCCGGGTCGTAGAATAACTCGGCTGTACCGGAAACCGGAGGCGACGCCTCCACTGTGACCGTGGCGGAGGTAGCACCCCCGGACGGCGGGGCATAAAACACGAAGGGGCCGAACTGCGGTCCTTCGGCTTCAACCGGGCTCCCGTTCACCAGCACGCGATCCACATTCACCAGGAACCCCTCCAGCTGCACCGGGGGTCCGCCGCCGGCGGGGACCAGAGGCGGCGCCGCGCCGGCGTGGGGCCCGTCGAGCACTGTCAGCCCTCTCAGCCGGCGGGGGCAGTCGTCCCCTGCGCCTGCACTATCGACGTAGAGCCGGCCGCCCGGATGAGCGGCCCGGAGCTCCACGGCCTGGCGCAGCGATTCGATGACTTTGATTTCCCAGCACCTGCTGCGCGGCAGGTCAGGGACGCGACCCAGTTCGTCCCCCGCCCGCTGCCAATCCCGGGGCAGGTCCGTGGCCAGCGCCTCGCAGGTTGCCTCGGCCGCAGACCAGACCGCCGGGAACGCCGTGGTGAGGGTGGATTCCCGCAAACCGCTGCAGTCCCGCTTGCGCAGGAGTTCGTAGAGGGTCCCCTCGGGCGGATCGGACGGGGACGCCGGACCGATGGGGATCCAGCGGATGACGAGTGCGTCGGGCGCAGGCGGGCCGTCACCGGGGCCGGGCAACGGCGCAGCCGTTGGGTTTCCGTTGGCGGAGGAAGCACTCCCGGAAGGTGTCGCTGCAGAGGAGGACGCCGACGTTGTACTTGTTTGCGGTTCCGACGACGACGGCGGGGCAGGCGGTGGGCCGAAGCATCCGCTCGTCAAAGCCAGCAGGCACACCGCCGTGGCGGTACCCGCTATTCGGGCCGAAGCCCCGGTTTGACTGCGCATGACAGACCCACCTGCTTGCGGTTCCCGGCAGGGAGAACCGGCCTGGATAGAACCATCGGGAGGACTCCCGGTATGGTCCGGCAGCCACGCCGGGCCAAACACGCTTAAACAGTGTTAACTATTCCCCCGTCGGGCGATATCCGCCAGAGCAGCCCTATTTGCGCAGCCCTATTTGCCGGAGCAGCCCTACTTATTGAAGTACGGGATGATCAGGTACAGGCCGAACAGCACTGCGACGCCGCAGAGGCCGAAGCAAACGTAGGCGAGCGACTTCATCCAGCGAGGAGCGGACTGCTCGGGGTCACCGGCGATGGCGGTGAAGCGGACTCCGATGGAGTACAGGACAACCACGGTTGCGGCGGCAAGGAGCGTGGCGCCGGCCACCTGGACCAGTTCCAACCATTTCATTTACTTGCCATCCTTCAGCTTGTTGGCGCGGCTGGCGGCCAATGCCTTTTTCTTGCGGAAGCGGACAGCCTGTCCGGCCTCCTCGACCTCCACGGCATTGTGATGGCCCACGTGGGACTTGCGGGACTGGAAGAACATAAACAGCACGGCACCCGTCCCGGCGACGGCCGCGATCACCACACCGACGATGCCGGTCTTGACAAGCAATGCGGTCAGGGCGCCGACGATCCCGGCGGCAGGAAGAGTGAAAAGCCAGCCTACGGCGATTCGGCCGGCAGTGCCCCAGCGCACCGAGGTGCCCTTGCGGCCCAGCCCGGAGCCGATCACGGATCCGGAGGCCACCTGCGTGGTGGACAGCGCGAAACCGAGGTGCGAGGAAGCGAGGATCGCCGAGGCGGTGCTGCTTTCTGCGGCGAAGCCCTGGGCGGGTTTGACGTCGGTGAGGCCGGAACCCATGGTGCGGATGATCCGCCAGCCACCGGCGTAGGTGCCGATGGCAATGGCGAGAGCACAGGCGGCAATCACCCAGAACTGCGGTCCGGAGCCCGGCTCCTGGGTTCCGGCGGCGATCAGCACCAGGGTGATGATGCCCATGGTCTTCTGCGCATCGTTGGTTCCGTGGGCCAGTGCTACCAGGCTGGACGTGAAGATCTGTCCGGTGCGGAAACCGCCGCGCTTCTGGGTGAGCTTGCTGCCGGTCTCCGGATCATGCCGGGACGTCAGGGCGTAGGCAAGGCGGGTACAAACGTAGGCCACGGCACCGGCAATGATTGGCGCGAAAATGGCGGGGAGGATGACCTTCTGCATCAGGGACGCGAAGTTAACCGAGTGGATCCCGATGCCGGCGATCGCAGCACCGATCAGGCCGCCGAACAGGGCGTGTGATGAGCTCGACGGGAGCCCCTTCAGCCAGGTGATCATGTTCCACAGGATGGCGCCCATCAGGCCGGCAAAAATGATGTCCGGAGTGATCTGGATCCCGTCGGACCCTTCCTTGATGATGCCGCCGGAAACGGTTTTGGCCACTTCCGTGGACAGGAACGCTCCGACCAGGTTCAGGACCGCTGCCAGGGCAACGGCCGTCTTGGGCTTGATCGCACCGGTGGCAATAGGCGTCGCCATTGCGTTGGCGGTGTCATGAAAGCCGTTGGTGAAGTCGAAAAAAAGTGCCAGCGCTATAACCAGCGCCACCATGAAGGTGATTTCCACCTGTTGCCCAATCTGCAGAGTCGACGGTCAGCAGTTCCACTTCCCCGTGCCCCGCCCGGCATACAGGATGGCGCCAGCTTTTACTGGACGTTCATCAGTGTTGTTCGGAGGAGGCTTGAAACCCTATCGATCGTACGCGTCAACGCCGGAAGGACAAAACACCATGCAGTCAAAGGAAAGCGCGCACGGCGTCCAGCTCAGCCCGGGACAATCCCCGGCGGGGATGCGGGGAAATTAACAGCAGCCGTGCGCCAAGGATGGACGCCCACGCACGGGCCGCGGCTTCGAATTCAAGCTGGTCATCAATCCACACGGCACGGTCCGGCGCCGAGGCCTCGATGTCCTGCTGCAGCGCCTGGAGTTTCCACCAGTTATCGCCGCCGCCCAGCCCGTCACTACTCAGGACAGGCCATTCCTCCCCGGCGAGACCGATGGCAGGGCACAGGTATTCCGGCGCCATGTCCTCCCAGCTGGTGAGCCAAACACAGCGCAGGCCCGGTGTCCTGGTCAGGATGTTGAGCGAATCAACAAGCTCCCGGGCATACGTGACTTCCAGGAGGCCGGCGTCGGAAATCTGCCACAGGCTCCCCCAGTCGGTGGTTCCTGTTGCCCCGAAAGGGCAGATCACGCCGTCCACATCCAGGTAGAGGGAGACATTCCTCACGGTGGGTCCTTCCTCCGGGAGCTCCACCCAAAACGTTACCGACGGGCCCCGGGGCAGGCAACGCCTTCGCTGCTGAGGCGGCCTGCCCTGGGCCTGGCTATCAGGCGGGAACTTTCGCGGCCGATTCCGTGCGGCCGGCCGCAGGGATTCCTTCGCCCTCCTGCCCGTACAGCCAGTCGTTGTACTGGAAGTTGCCATCCCCGCGGCTCTTGAAGAGCAGGTTGCGCAGCGTCCGCGCCAAACCGGAAACATGCCAGGACTCGCCCCAGATGCGGGCGGTCCGCTGAACCCTCGCCGTGCGGCCGGCCCGAAGTTCGTTGAAGCGGCGGATCGCTTCGTCCCAGGCGGCGGGGTCCACTCCGTCGTCGGTGAATACGGTGCCGTTGCTGGCGTCCTGCAGCACGGCGGCATCTTCGAGTGCCTGGCAGGCGCCCTGCGCGAGGTACTGGAGCATGGGGTGGGCGGCGTCGCCCATCAGCACCATACGGCCGGCGATCCAGTTCTCGATGGGGTCGCGGTCGTACATGGGCCAGCGGATGCCGGTGGCGAGGTTCTTGAGCGCGTCCTGCACAGCGGGGACGCAGTCCTTGTAGGCGGCCTCCAGTTCGTCCACCCCGCCGTACTGCTCTTCGCCGCGTTCAAACGATGCCGATTTGAAGACAGCCACGGTGTTCAGCAGTTTGCCCTTGCGCAGGGGGTACTGGACCAGGTGGCAGTCCGGCCCCAGGTACACGATGACGTCCTCGAGATCCGTCCTGGGGGTGCTCTCCGTGATGGGGACAGTGCCGCGGTACGCAACGTAGGCGGAGCCCACCGGTTCGTCATTGGCCACCAAGCGGCGGAGAGTGGACTTCAGTCCGTCCGCGCCAATCACCACGTCCGCGTCGTAATCGACGCCGGCCGCAGTGTGCGCCACCCCGCGGCCGTCCACGGTCTCCACGCTCTCCACGAAAACGTCGTTGACCAGGCGGACGCCCGCTTCCTGGCATGCTTCCAGGAGCACGCGGTGCAGGTCGCTGCGGTGGATGACCACGTAGGGGGCGCCGTAACGCTCCTCGAATTCGCCGCCCAGGGACTGGCGGGTGAGCTCCTCGCCGGTCACGGCATCACGGAACACCAGGTGCTTCGGCTGCACGCCGATCTCCAGTGCCTTCTCCAGCAGTCCCCAGCGCTTGAGCACCCGGGACGCGTTGGGCGCCATCTGCAGCCCCGCGCCCACCTCGCCGAACTCGGGTGCGCGTTCCACGAGGGTGACGTCGGCTCCGTTCGCCCGCAGGGCAAGTGCACCTGCGAGGCCGGCCATTCCGCCGCCGATGACGAGGACATCCGTGGATGTTGCGTGCTCAGACATTGTTGACTCCCATTGAGGTTGAGGTTGAGGTTTGTGTTTTCAGCTTGATTCCCACCGCGGCAAGCAGGACGGCTGCAACGGCGGCGGCTGCCGCAAAGGCGAGGAAGTTGGAGTTGACACCCAGACCGGCTGCCAGCAGGAGCCCGCCCGCCTGGGGCGCCGCGACGGCGCCGATTCGGCCCACTCCTAGCGCCCACCCGAGCGCCGTGCCACGAAGGTGGCCCGGATAATGGCTGGCGACGGCGGCAATCACCAGGCACTGCGTGCCGTGCGTTCCGACGCCGGCGAGGACCAGCATGAGGTACAGCACTGTGACGGAGGGGCCGGTCACCAGCACCAGCAGTGCGAGGGCTGCCACGCCGGCCGCGGCGATCGCCGTCGGCACCGGACCGTACCGCGTCCCCGCCCAGGCCGTGATGACCGATCCGGCCACGGCTCCGAGGTTCAGTGCGAGGGCAAAGGTCAGTGCCGAACCGAGGTTATAGCCGGCCAGCTGCATCAGGTTGGGCAGCCACGTGCCGAGCCCGTACCAGGCAAAGAGCGTCGCCAGCGTGGCGAGGGCGAACAGCAGGCTGACGCCGAGGTAGGGCGCGCGCAGCAGGGAACCGAATCCCGCTTTTTCCTGCGGTGCGACCGCCGGCTTCTCCGCATTTCCGGGAAGTGTTTCAGGAGGTGCCGTCGGCAGTGTCTCCGGCAGGAACCGCAGCCCCAAGGGAACGACGACGGCCAGGGCCAGGACGGCAACGAGGAACATTGCGGGCCAGCCGAACGCGGGGATCAGCGGAATGCCCACCAGTGCGGCAATGGAGCCGCCGATCGGAACACCGGACATCATGAGGGTGGCGATGGTGGAGCGCCACTTCTCGGGCACCAGCTCGGCCACGAGTGCATTGGCGGAAGGAACCAGCCCGCCCAGTCCAATGCCGGCCAGCAGCCGAAGCGCGCCGAAGACCGCCGCGTTCGGGGCAAAGGCGCACGCGATGGTGAAAACGGAGAAAGCGATCGCGCACCCCAGGATGGTGCGCCGGCGTCCCCAGCTGTCGGCCATGCGGCCGGCGAAGACGGCTCCGATCATCATGCCCAGGAACGCCATCGAACCGATGGTTCCTGCGGTGGCCTTGGTCAGCCCCCAGCCGGTATCTGCAATCAGGGAAGACTGCACCGTGCCGTAGACGATGAGGTCGTAGCCGTCGAAGACCACCAGCAGCCAGCAGACGAGCACTGCCAGCACTGACCGGCGCGGGAAGCGGGGCTGGCGCCCGTCACGTGCAATCGACGGGGAAAGACCGGGCGCGGGCCGCTCCGGCGCTGCAGCGGAAGGTGTGTGATTCATGCCACCAACTGTCCCGGCCCCGGGAGATGAACCACAATATAATTCTGTTATGCAGAACATTCCCCCGCGCGCCACGAAGATGGCCCCGGTCCAGAAGAAACCTACCTATTCCATCGAGGCCGTGGACAACGCGCTGCAGCTGCTTCAACTCCTGCGGGACGGCGGAGCGCTGCGGCTCAAGGACGCCGCTGCTGAACTGGGCGTGGCTCCGTCGACTGCCCACCGGCTGCTTGCCATGCTCGTCTACCGCGGCTTTGCCGTGCAGGACGAAACCCGCCGCTACGTTCCAGGCCCGGCCATGGGTGTGGGCCCGGCAGGACTGAGCTGGACACGGCTGCTGCGGTCCCTGGCACAGCCGCACATGGAGCTCCTCTGCAGCCGGATCAATGAAACCGTGAACCTGATGGTCCGGGTGGGCACGAAAGTGCGTTTCCTGGCCACGGTGGAAGGCGACACTGTCCTGCGTGTTGGAGACCGGCAGGGCACAGTGATGCCCGCCAACAAGGCGTCCGGGGGCAAGGCCATGCTGGCCGAACTGGAACTGCCACTGATCGAACAGCTCTTCCGGAGCCAGAATGCGGAAATTGGCGGGGACAGCATTCCCGACGACGAATATCCAGGCTTCCTCCGTGAACTCGAAACGATCCGAGCGAACGGCTTTGCAGCCAACTTTGAGGGAACCGAGGAGGGCATCAGTGCCTTGGGAATGGCCCTGCATAACCGCAACGGACACGTTGTGGGTGCGCTCAGCGTCGCCACGCCGGTCACCCGCTTCCGCCAGGCGTTCGACGCCGGGATGGTGCCCGCGATGCGGGAGACATGCCGCCAACTGGAGATCGACATCGCCGCTAATCCCGCCGACGCGGACTAGAAGCAAGTTCTGTTCAGCAGAATATGCTGGGGCTCACAGTGCTGTCCTCCTAGAGTCGGATCACGCCAAACGAACTGATCCGCAAGCACCGAGGAGGCTCACGTGTCCATCAGCGCCGAGAACACAACCCATGAATCTGTTGCTGCGCAGCATGTCGCTGCGGAGCCGACGGCGGAGGAGGCGGTGCAGCTGGAGCAGCTGTACCGGGACTTTGATAGGGAGAACCTGATCCCGTTGTGGACGGAGATCGCGGATTTGATGCCGATGGTGCCGTCGCCGAAGGCGGTGCCGCATGTGTGGCGGTGGGATGACTTGTATCCGCTGGCTGCCCGGGCCGGGGACCTGGTGCCGGTGGGGCGCGGCGGTGAGCGCCGCGCGATTGCGCTGGCCAACCCGGGCTTGGCCGGGACCCCGTACGCGACGCCGACGCTGTGGGCCGCGATCCAGTACTTGGGTGCCCGCGAGACGGCTCCGGAGCACCGGCATTCGCAGAACGCGTTCCGGTTCGTGGTGGAGGGCGAGGGGGTGTGGACGGTGGTGAACGGGGACCCGGTGGCGATGCGCCGAGGGGATTTCCTGCTGACCCCGGGCTGGAACTTCCACGGCCACCACAATGACACCGACGCCCCGATGGCATGGATTGACGGGCTGGATATCCCGTTCGTGCACTACGCGGATGCCGGGTTCTTCGAGTTCGGCACCGAACGCGTCACGGACGAGGCCACCCCGGAGGTTTCCCGCTCCGAGCGGCTTTGGGCCCATCCGGGCCTGCGGCCCCTCTCGGGTCTGGAGAACACCACGAACTCCCCCATCGCGGCGTACCGGTGGGAACACACCGACGCTGCCCTGCGTGAACAGCTTCTGCTTGAGGATGAGGGCCACCCGGCCACGGTGTCCCAGGGCCACGCCGCGGTCCGCTATTCGAACCCGACCACGGGCGGGGACGTGATGCCCACGATCCGGGCCGAGTTCCACCGCCTGCGCGCCGGCGCCGCCACCGAGCCCCTCCGGGAGGTCGGCTCGAGCGTCTGGCAGGTCTTCGAAGGCACCGGCACCGTCACCCTGAACGGCGAAACCCGGAACCTGGCCAAGGGTGACCTGTTCGTCGTCCCCTCCTGGACCCAGTGGTCCCTGGAAGCGGACCCGCAGTCAGACACCGAGTTCGACCTTTTCCGCTTCAGCGACGCCCCGATTTTTGAACGCCTGAACTTCAACCGCACGTACACCGAAGGACGCAAGTAAATGAGACTCCTCACCCTCCGCCTCAACAACAGCACCGGCAACAGCACCGGCCAGAGCACGACGGCGGTCCGCCAGGACGGCGATACCCTCACCGAAATCCCCGGGTTCGCCGACGTCGGAGCCCTGCTGAAGGATCCCGCCTGGGAAGAAAAAGCAGCAGCCGCATCCGGGGCCACGCACCCCCTGGCCGGCGCCGACCTCGCCCCGGTGGTCCCGTTCCCGGGCAAGATCATCTGCGTGGGCCACAACTACCGCAACCACATCAAGGAGATGGGCCGCGACATCCCGGAATACCCCGCCCTGTTCGCCAAGTACGCAGAGTCCCTGATCGGCCCGAACGATGACCTGGCCCTGCCGCAGGAATCCGACACCGTGGACTGGGAAGCCGAACTCGCCGTCGTGATCGGCAAGTCCGGCCGCCGCATCCCCGAAGCCCAGGCAGCCGACCACATTGCCGGCTACTCCGTCCTGAACGACATCAGCATGCGCGACTACCAGTTCCGCACCATCCAGTGGCTCCAGGGCAAGACCTGGGAGAAGTCCACCCCGTTCGGCCCGGCCCTGGTCACTGGCGACGAATTCAGCGCCGGGCCGCTGATGACCTCGGCCGTGGACGGTGAAATCCAGCAGCAGACCCCCACCGGGGACCTCGTGTTCACGCCCGAATTCCTGGTCTCCTACATCTCCACGATCATCACGCTGAACCCGGGCGACGTGATCGCCACCGGCACCCCCGGTGGTGTGGGCCACGCCCAGGACCCCAAACGGTACCTGCAGGAAGGCCAGCTCCTGGTCACCACCATCGAGGGCCTGGGCCGGCTGAACAACCGCGTGGTCAAGGAAGCCTGATGGTCGCCCGCAGCGACCTAACCAGGGACCCGCAGCTGCTCGAGGCGCTGCTGCAGGCCCGGCGCGGGTCCGCGTTCTTCGCCCGCAAACTCAACGAGCTCACCGACGCGGATTTCGACGGCGCGTCGCTGCTGCCCGGCTGGACCCGCCGGCACGTCACGGCGCACATCGGCTACAACGCCCGCGCCATCGCGCGGCTGATCGAATGGGCCGCCACCGGGGTGGAAACACCCATGTACCCCTCCCCGGAGGCACGGGACCACGAAATCGAGTTCGGCGCCACCCTGTCCCCGATCGCGCTGCGGAACCTGTTTGGCCACTCCGCGGTGCACCTGAACGTCGAATGGCGCGACCTCCCCGCAGATGCCTGGCAGCACAAAGTAAAAACCGCCCAGGGACGCACCGTTCCGGCCGAGGAAACCGTCTGGATGCGCACCCGGGAAGTCTGGATCCACGCCGTCGACCTGGACAACGGCGCAACCTTCGCCGACATCCCCGAACCCGTCCTGGCTCGGCTACTCACCGATATCACCGCAGCCTGGCACACCCGCGGAACCGACACCGGACTCCTCATCAAGACCACCGGCCAGCCAGCCATGACATTCGGAGATACCAGCACCGAAACACCGGTCATCATCACCGGCCCGCTCGCCGCCATCACCCGATGGGCCGCCGGCCGCGGCACTAACGGTGTCAGGGCGGAACGCGGAGCAGCGGCGGGCGTCACCGCAGCGGGAGCCGCAGCGCCGACGTCGGACGCTGTCTTGACCGAGGTGCCTGCGGCACCCAAGTGGATCTAGCGGGACGCCCGCTATTCCTCGTGCTTGACCCTGTGCAGCCGGGTGACCACCGTGGGGCAAGGGACACGGAGCAGGACGGCGTGGGCGGTTGAGCCGAGCAGGAGCCTGCTGAATCCCCCGCGTCCGCGGCTGCCGATCACCAGGAGGCGGGAATCAGCGGCGGCTTCGACGAGGGCCTTGGCAGGGTCGGTGTCCTTGTCGAGCCGCTGGTTCACCACGAGGTCCGGGTACCTGTCCCGGAGCCCGGCGACGGATTCGGCGAGCACGATCCTGTCCTCTTCCTCGATGACTTCGGCGAGGCCGCTGGCAGGCATGCCGCTCTGGACCCAGCGGGCGGGGCGGCGGAAAGCCAGCAGGACCGTCAGTTCATCACCCTCGCGGTCCGCTTCCACCGCGGCGAACGCGACGGCCTGCATCGACTCCTCCGAGCCGTCCACTCCGACCACCACGCCGCGACCCTCCGGTCCCTGGTCCTGCGGAATGACGGCCACCGGGCTGTCCGAGGCGGTCACCACCTGGAGTGCCCGGTCAGTCATGGGACCTCCGTCGGCCCAGTGCCGGTGGTGCGATCCGATGGCTACCATGGACGCTTCTTTGGACATTTCCTTCAGGGCCGAGCCGGCACTGCCGTGCCGCAGCTGCACGTCGACGGCAACGCCCGGTTCCTTCTTGGCGGCATCCTCCTGCACCTGCCTGAGAAGCTCCATGCCTGATTCCCGGATCAGTTCGTGATACTGGAAGTCCGGGGACATCCACCGGTCGTCCACGGCGTGGATGGCTATGACCGGGAGCTTGAGCCTGGCCGCCCGGTGAAGCGACCACGCCATTGCGGCTTCACTGCCCGTGGAGCCATTGATGCCGACGACGATTGGCTTGCCCATCACACCCTGCTTTTCTCCATCGCGGATTGCGGCCAGCACACGGACGGCCGCTGACACCTTCAGTGTGCTCCGGGGCCGACGCAGGGGTTAGGGCCTTAAGCCCCGGCGGGAGCGCCCTCGCCAGCCGTCGCCGGCGCGGCTGCACGGGCGCGTCGGTATAGCCGCGCAGGATCAGCGGGGGTCGGCGAGGGAGATGCTTTCGAGGTGCTCGGGAACCCGGGCACGCCATCCGAGTTCCCGCTTGATCCTGACCCGGAGGGCATCGGACGCTGCCGGTTCACCATGGGTAATGTACGTCATCCGCGGTCGCCGCCCCGCCGAGCCCATCCACTCGATGAGTCCGTCGGAGTCCGCGTGCGCCGCCAGGCCCTGCACCTGGATCACTTCGGCGCGGACGGGAATGTCGCGGCCCAGGATGCGCAGTTCCCGTTCGCCGGCGGCGAGCGCAGCACCGCGTGTCCCGCCCGTCTGGTAGCCGCTGAGGATGATGGCGTTCTTCGGATCGGATCCGTATTTGGCAATGTGCTGCACGATCCTCCCTCCGGTGAGCGTGCCGCTGCCGGAAATAACCACCATGGGCCCGCCACGGAGGTTCAGCACGTTCGATTCGGCCACCGTCCGGGCCATCCTGGCTGTCTTGTACATATCCTCATACTCGCGCTCCTTGAGCCGGTGTCCGTCGCGGTGCCGCTGGTACAGTGCGGAGGCATCCATGGCCATGGGGCTGTCCACGTAGACGGGGAGGTCCGGAATGGCGTTCTTGCCGCGGAGGCGGGAAAGGTGCAGCAGCAGTGTCTCGGCCTGTCCCACGGCGACCGCGGCAATCATGATCACGCCGTTCTTCTGCGCCACACGGGTGATGATCTCGCCCAGCTGCAGTTCGGGGTCAAGGCTCGAGTGGGCGCGGTTGCCGTACGTGGATTCGGTGACGAGCACGTCAGTGGCACCGAGTTTCCGGGGCGGAAACGTCACAGGATCTTCCTTGCGCCCGAGGTCGCCGGTGAAGTGTACGTGGTGTTGTTCCACCTCCAGCCTGAGCTGGGCGGCGCCGAGAATGTGACCGGCGGGCAGGAACGTGGCGCAGATGTCACCTCCAAGCTGCAGGGGCGTGTCGAAGCCCTGTTCCCGGAAACGGTCAAGAGACCGGGCGGCGTCCGCAGCCGTATAGAGCGGAACGGGAGGATTGTGCCTGGACGATCCGGTCCCGCGGGCGTATGCGGCGTCCTCTTCCTGGGAGTGTCCGTTGTCCGGAAGGAGCAGGGCGCACAGCTCCGTGGTGCCTTCCGTGGCATAGACGGGACCGCTGAAGCCGCCCCGCACCAGGGCTGGAATGTATCCGGAATGGTCGAGATGGGCGTGGGTCAGCAGCACGGCGTCAATGGACCGCGGGTGGACGTGGAAAGGGATCCGGTTGCGGTCGCGGAGCACCTTATAGCCCTGGAACAGGCCACAGTCGACGAGGATGCGCTTACCCCCGGCTTCTACAAGGTACCTGGAACCGGTCACGCTGTCCGTGGCTCCGAGGAACCTGAGTTGCGGGTGTCCGTGCTTCATGGTGTGTCCTGTACTCGCGAGCTAGGTCCCACTTTCGGGACGTTCCTCTACGCGGTCTCCACGTTGCACGGCAATGTGGAGCTGAAGGAGCTGGAGAAGGATCCGTTCAACGCCTACTTCATGGCCAAAAAGTAGCGGCCGGCAAGTAGGCGCCGAACGCATCCCGCGGCGGTCCCTTTACTGCTGGGGACCCGCGATGTTCACCAGCCAGGCAATGCCGAACTTGTCCGTGCACATTCCGAATGTGTCGCCCCACGGCGCCTTATCGAGGGGCACGGTCACGGTGCCGCCGTCGGACAGCTTCTCCCAGTAGCCCCGCAGTTCGGCGTCGTCGTCGCCGCTGAGGGAGACGGAGAAGTTGTCCCCTGGTGTGTAGCTCATGTCCTTGGGTGTATCCGCCCCCATGAGCACCATGCCTGACCCGGTGGTCAGCATGCCGTGCATGATCTTGTCCTGCTCGCCCGCATCTTCGCTGGCTTGGAAATCGGCGAAGGTACTGAGGGCCAGTTCGCCGCCGAAGACGGACTGGTAGAAGTTCATGGCATCCCGCGCATTGTCCCGGAACCCCAGGTAGGGATTAAGTGTCGTGGTCATCGTCAAGTGTCCTCTCGTACCGGTCGAACCCGGACCGCCTCCTGATCCGGTGGCTGCCCGGGCCTGAAACACTTCATATGTTGCCCCAGTCAGGCGGGACTGCATAGGGGTGTTTCCGCGGGCAAGTGCAGAATTCCCGGCCGGGCCATAAGCTCGGGGCATGGCGAGATACTTTGACGTGCACCCCGATGACCCCCAGCCGCGCTCGATCGGACAAGTAGTGGAGCTGGTGCGGTCCGGCGGGCTGATCGCGTACCCCACCGACTCCTGCTACGCGCTCGGGGCGCAGCTGGGCAACCGGGACGCGCTGGACCGTATCCGTGCCATCCGCCAGCTGGACAGCAAGCACCACTTCACCCTGGTCTGCAAGGATTTTGCCCAGCTGGGCCAATTCGTCCAGATCGACAACGACGTGTTCCGCAGCATCAAGGCGGTCACGCCGGGCAGCTACACGTTCATCCTTCCCGCCACCAAAGAGGTGCCCAAGCGCCTGCTGCACCCGAAAAAGAAGACGGTGGGAGTCCGCATCCCGGACAACGCAGTGGTCCAGGCACTGCTGGCCGAACTGGGCGAGCCGCTGCTGTCCAGCACGCTGCTGCTACCGGACGAGGAGGACCCGCTGACCCAGGGCTGGGAAATCAAGGAACGGCTGGACCACGTGGTGGACGCCGTGGTTGATTCCGGTGACTGCGGTGCGGAGCCGACGACGGTCATCGACTTCTCCGGCGGTTCGGCTGAAGTGGTGCGGCACGGCATGGGTGATCCGTCCCGGTTCGAGTAGAGCTTCCGGTCAGTCCTTCTTGCGCGCCCTGCTGGGCTGGACCCGGGGCGGTTCCCCCGGCATCTTCGGGTAGTCCGGCGGGAACGGCAGCTCCCCCAGGCCGGCATCGACGTCGCGTTTCCACCACTCGAGCAGGACGTCGATTTTTCCCGGTTTCGCGTTCATGTCCGCCCACGGGTCTCCAACGGTTTTCAGGCGCTCCGGGACGGTGAGGATGGTGTAGTTCTTCGGGTGGGCGGTGCCCAGTTCGTCCCAGCTGATGGGGCAGGACACCGGGGCATGGGCCAGTGCACGGGGGCTGTAGGCGCCGGCTATTGTGCGGTCCCGGTTGGCCTGGTTGAAGTCCACGAACACCCGTTCGCCGCGCTCTTCCTTCCACCAGGCGGTGGTGACCTTGTCGGGCATCCGCCGCTCCAGTTCACGGGCTGCGGCGATGACAGCGTGGCGGACGTCCAGGAACTCGCGCGTCGGCTCCACGGGGGCATACACGTGGAGGCCACGGTTCCCGGAGGTCTTGATGAACGTTTCCAGGCCGGCTTCCGCGAGCACATCCTTCAACTCAAAGGCCGCAGGGATCGCGTCCTCGAAGTCTGTTCCGGGCTGGGGGTCGAGGTCGATCCGCAACTGGTCCGGGTTGTCTGTATTTTCAGCGCGCGACGGCCAGGGGTGGAAGACCACGGTATTCATCTGGGCGGCCCAGACGGCGGCAGCCGGTTCATCAAGGACCAGCATGGGATGCGAGCGCGCACTCGGAAAGACCACCTTCACCGACCGGATGAAGTCCGGTACTCCCTTTGGCGGGTTCTTGGAGAAATACTGCTCGCCGTCCACGTTGTCCGAAAACCGCTGCAACGCCACCGGCCGGTCGCCGTTCGCCGCGATGAAAGCCTCCCCCACCTCCGCCATGTACCGGGCCAGGTCCAGCTTGGTCAGGCCCAGATCAGGCCAGAGGACGCGGCTGGGACTCGAGATCCGCATTTCACGGGGGCCGTTCTGCCCGTCAACGGTAAGTGTCGTCGCTTCGCTCGCCATGGGGACAACCTACCCCGCCCGATGCGCCGCGTCAGCAGTTGCCGCCGGAAAGGAAGAAACATGTTCGGTCCGCTGGGCACGTCCGGGTCCGTCTGTAAGGATGTGAAGCTACCGGCGGCCGAACGGCGGCCCGAAAATTTTGTCAAAGGAGACGCGTTCCATGGTTGAGGCCGCAAGTGTGCACCACGCCCCGGAGCAGAGTGCGCTGAATGCCCTGCGTGCGGAGGCGGACCTGATGACCGGGGGGCGGGACAACGCCGACTTCCTGCAGCGCTTCGACCGCCACTTCCCTCAGCTGTACCGGCTTTTCCACTCTTTGTACGGAGGACGCCCCGACATCCAGGAGCAGCTGAGCGCACTTGTCGCGCAGACCGCCCGCTCCTGGTACGAGCGCCCCGCGGAGCTCAAGGCCGTGGATGCCCAACGTGACACCAACGAGGGTTGGTTCCTCTCCAACAGCATGCTCGGCGGCGTCTGCTACGTGGACCGGTATGCGGAGGATCTTGAGGGAGTCCGCGCCCGGATCCCCTATTTCAAAGAACTCGGCCTCACGTACCTGCACCTCATGCCCCTGTTTCTGGCGCCCGAACCCCACTCCGACGGCGGCTACGCGGTCTCCAGCTACCGGGAAGTGAACCCCGGACTCGGCACCATGGAACAGCTTCGGGCGCTGGCCGCGGAATTGCGGGCCAACGGCATCAGCCTGGTGGTGGATTTCATTTTCAACCACACCTCCGACGAACACGACTGGGCACGGCGTGCTGCGAAAGGCGACCCGGAGTTCAGTGACTACTACTGGATCTATCCGGACAGGATCATGCCGGACGCCTTCGAACAGAACGTTCGGGAGATCTTCCCGGAGGATCACCCGGGTTCCTTCATCGAAATGCCCGATGGCCGGTGGGTCTGGTCCACATTCCACACGTACCAGTGGGACCTGAACTACTCCAATCCGGACGTCTTCCGGGCCATGGCCGGCGAGATGCTCTTCCTTGCCAACCAGGGCGTGGAGATCCTGCGGATGGATGCCGTCGCTTTCATCTGGAAGCAGCTGGGGACGCCGTGCGAGAACCTGCCTGAGGCCCACACCCTGTTGCAGGCCTTCAACGCCGTCTGCCGGCTCGCGGCGCCATCGCTGCTCTTCAAATCCGAGGCCATTGTCCACCCGGACGAAGTTGCACTGTACATTGACCCCGCCGAGTGCCAGATTTCCTACAACCCGCTGCAGATGGCGCTGATCTGGGAGGCGATGGCGACGCGCGACGTGTCGCTGCTGTCGCAGGCCCTGGAACGCCGGCACAACATCCCGGCGGGAACGTCGTGGGTGAACTACGTGCGGAGCCACGACGACATCGGCTGGACTTTCGCGGACGAGGACGCGGCGGAGCTTGGCATCAACGGCTTCGACCACCGCCGCTTCCTGAATGCCTTCTACGTCAACCGTTTCCCGGGCAGCTTCGCCCGCGGTGTCCCCTTCCAGGACAACCCGCGGACGGGTGATTGCCGCATTTCGGGCACAACCGCGTCGCTGTGCGGCCTGGAGGAGGGAACCGCGCAGGCGGTGGACAGGATCCTGCTCGCCCATTCGGTGGCCTTCAGCGCGGGTGGAATCCCGCTGCTCTACCTGGGCGACGAAGTGGGCCAGCTCAACGACTACGGGTACGCGCTGGAGGAGGGGCACGGGGCGGACAGCCGCTGGGTGCACCGTCCGCACTACCCCGCCGACCGCTACGCAAAGCGCCACGACCCGGCAACGCCCGAGGGTGCGGTGTTCGAGGGGCTCCGGAAGATGATTGACGTGCGGTCCCGGACTCCGGAGTTCGCCGGCACCCGGCTGGTGCACTTCAACACGAACAACCGCGGCGTACTGGGGTACCAGCGGCCCGGAGACGGAACCGGCATCCTGGTGCTCGCCAATTTCAGCGACGGTCACCAGGCGATCACTGCGCAGACGCTTTCGGGCTTCGCCGCCGAGGGGATGGATATCCTCACTGGGGGCACGGTTCGGATCGGCGAAGGGATCATGCTCGGGCCGCAGGAGTTCGTGTGGCTCAGGGTCACCGCGGGAACTAGCTGATCCGGCATCATTGACTCATGCCTTCATCCGAGTCCTCCGTTTCCATCAGCGTCGGCGACGTCCGGGTCTCCGGCATCTACGCCCGGCCGGACAACCCGTTCGCAACGCTCGTCCTCGCCCACGGGGCGGGCGCGGGCATGGAGCATCCCTTTATGGGCGGCTTCACCAAGGCGTTGAATGACGACGGCGTGGCCACCTTGCGCTTCAACTTCCCCTACCGCGAGGCCGGGCGGAAGTTCCCGGACCGGCCGCCCCTTGCGATAGCCGCGTGGCGTGCCGCCATGGACGAGGCCGCGGCCCAGGCCGCCAAGCATTCAGACGACGGTCCGCTGTGGGCGGCCGGCAAGTCGTTCGGTGGCCGGATGGCGTCAATGGCGGTTGCGGAGGGAATGCCCGCGGCGGGGCTGGTCTACCTGGGCTACCCGTTGCATCCCCCGGGCAAGCCGGAGAAACTGCGCGACGAGCACCTGTACGGGCTGACCCTGCCGATGCTGTTCCTGCAGGGGACGCGGGACACCTTTGCCACCCCTGACCTTCTGGAGGGTGTGCTTGCCCGGATCGGCCCCGCCGCGACCCTCCATTGGTACGAGGGCGGAGACCACTCGTTTGCGGTCAAGGGCAACAAGCGAAGCGCGGAAGAGATCGGTGCCTCCGTGGCGGCCCCGGTCGCTGCCTACCTCCGCTCGCACGCCTAGGGATCGCCGGCCACCACATCCGGGCAGACGCCCAGCAGCGGCAGCATCACCTCGTCAACCACTTGGACAAGGTAGTCGTCGTCGAGGGGCAGGGCCGAGAATATGAACCTTTGCCGCAGCAGGGCCGGGCCCGCCTCGACTTTGCGATCCGTCACCAGGGCCGGATCGCATTCGCCGCGCGCCGCGGCTTGTTCGATGATCGCGTGCATGACCCTGCCGACGTTGCCGCGGGTGTATTCCCGGACTTCGGCGGCAACGGACGGATTTTGCAGTGTCTCACCCAGCAGCCCCCGCAGAGCCTGCCCCACCGGGCCGTTCAGCTGCCGCGCCGCGTGCCGCAGAACCGCCAGGGCGTCCTCGCGCAGGCTTCCCGTGTCGGGCACGGACTCCGGCCCGTGCATCGCGTCGTAGGCCGCTTCCAGCACCAGGGCCGCGCGTCCGGGCCACCGCCGGTACAGCGAGGCCTTGCTGGCCCGGGCCCGTCCGGCCACTCCGTCCATGGTCACCGCCGCATAGCCGTGCTCCGCGATTTCCGCCCACACTGCTTCGAAGATGGCGCTGTTCAGCGCTGCCCCCCGGCGGCGCGGCAGGGTGCGGTGGTCCCGGCCTGCCGCCTCGTCAGGCACCGTCGTCCTGTGCGGCGGGCAGGACCGCGCCGGTGTTTCCGTCCACAACCACCCGTTGCCCGGTGGCCAGGATCTTGGTGCCGGTGCCGGTTCCCATGACGGCCGGGATGCCGTACTCCCTGGCCACGATTGCTGCGTGCGAGCCGGTCCCGCCGGTGTCTACCACGACGGCGGCGGCGCGTTGGAAGAGCGGCGTCCAGGACGGATTCGTATAGGGGCAGACCAGGACGTCGCCGCTGCGCAGCTGACCGAACCCGGCAGGCCCGTGGATCACCCGCACGGGCCCCTCGGCACGGCCCCGGCTTGCGGGCGTGCCTGAGACGAGGGCCCCGGGCACCTGCCGCTTGCCGCTAAAGAGCAGGGCCTGGTCCAGCAGCGGGATGCCGTCCAGTTCGCGCCGCTTGGCGGCCCGGGCCAGCACCAGCGGCCGGTAGCGTTCCCGGACGGACGGCGGCAGGGTCCCGCCGTCGTCGTTGTCCCGGATAGACGCCAGTTCCTCGAACCGCAGGTGGTAGACATCCTGGGCAGTGTCCACCACGCCGGCGTCAACAAGGCGCCGGCCGAGGTCGCGGTAGGCGCGCCGCAGCGGCGGAATGAGCTTGGTGGCGTAGAAGTGGCTGTCCTCCCGGAACGCCATCCCCTGCCGTGCATCCTCGACGGCGGCAAGCACCCGCCGCCGCAGCGGCCCGAAACGCAGCACCGGGTGCCGTTTCAGTTCCGCCAGGGCCGCCCCGGTCTGGTCGGCCGCCTGGTGGCGTTCACCGAGCATCGTCTTCACCAGCCCCAGGACCACATCCGGAGCGTCGGACCAGGTGGGCGTGCTGCTCAGCACCACGCTGACCGTTTCGCGGTTGCCGTATTCGGCCAGGAACTCCTCGAAGGCATGGCGGAAGGCCGCATGGGCGGGCTCCTGGTTCACCAGCTGCGGCAGGCGGGCTTCGTTGACGCCGTCAAAGGCGCGCACCAGCGCGGGGTCCGCGCGTGCAATGTCGGCCAGCTGTTCCAGGGCATGGTTGGCCTGGCTTGTACGGGTTTCCGCCCCCGCCACCAGCGCGGAGGCCAGTTTGAGCTTTCCCAGCAGGAGCAGCATGGCGCGGAGCCTCAGCTGCGGCAGGAAGATCCCCGGCAGGTAGGAGATACGCAAGTCCGTGATGTCCCGCATCGTGGTGAAGCAGTCCTCGGCCATCCCCACCACGCCGGCCCAGTGAAGCAGGGCCGGCTCCTGCTCATTGAGCCGTTGCACGCGGCCCAGGAAGGCGGAGAACCTCGGGTCCCGGGTCCATTCGGCGGTCCTGAACTGCCTGGCACGCCGGACAACGGACACGGGCGCAGCCAAGGTGCGGATGGTGGGCCGCGGCACCGGCGGCACCAGCCGGACCACCACTCCGTCCTCCTCAGGGAGCAGCTGCCCGACCCCGGGAAAGACCACACCCATGCTTCCCGCCATCCGGTGCAGCATGGCCAGGATCCCCCGGCTCATCCATCCGGAAACGTCCAGCGGATAGGGCCGCTCCTGGAACATCTCCACAAAGAACGGCCCCACCTTCTTTTGGAAGGCGTTGAGCTTTTGCGGCTGCGGCGGCAACGCCGTCATCGGCCTGGACTGCAGAATAAAGATGCGGCCGTCGGCGGCGGCCCACTCGATGTCCTGGGGGCGGCCAAAATGCTCCTGAGAGCGCCGGGCCAGGGCTGCCAGCTCGGCCAGCTGGTCCGGAGCCAGCCGCGGCCGGGTTCCGGCCCTCCCGGCTCCCTCCCGGGTCCCGCCGGATTCGGCCGCGCTGATCACCACTTCACTGCCCCCGGGGGTAAAACTGAGCGACTTCCCGTTCCGGTCCAGGACATAGCGCTCCGGTGTGACCCGCCCCGAGACCACCGCCTCGCCGAGCCCCGCACTTGCCTCCAGCACAATCTCGTTGCGCTCCCCGGTGACGGGATGGGCGGTGAACATGACCCCGGCGGTTTCGGCCGCCACCATGTTTTGCACGACGACGGCGATGGCCACTTCGTGCGGGCGGATGCCCTGGCGCCGGCGGTAGGCGATGGCCCTGTCGGTCCACAGCGAGGCCCAGCAGTCTGCAACCGCGCGGAGCACGTCCTCCTCGCCCCGGACGTTCAGGTAGGTGTCCTGCTGGCCGGCGAATGCCGCCCCCGGCAGGTCTTCCGCGGTGGCGCTGGACCGCACGGCCACGGCACCGCCGCCAAGGGCGGCGTACCCCGCAGCGATCTCGTCCCGCAGGCTGCGCGGCATCGCGGTGGCCGCGAACAGCGTGCGGATCGCGGCGCCGTCGGGCTCTTCTTCCGAGGCCGCCCCCAGCAGCTCATCCAGCGCGGCGCCCAAGCTTGTTTCTGCCAGGAGTGACCGGTAGGCGCGGGTGGTGATGATGAATCCCGCCGGCACCGGGAATCCCAGCCGCCGCAGTTCGCCGAGGGCGGCACCCTTTCCGCCGGCGGCGTCGATGTCGGCCATACGGAAATCGTCCAGCGGCGCTGTCGCCTTCTCTATGATCGGCCTTTGCCCAGTCATTGGCTGTTGCTCGGTCACTGGCTTTTGTTCAGTCATGGGGGGCTCCTCCGGGCGTGGGGTCGGAATCGTGGACAGTATCTGCGTGGGCGGTGGTGCGCAGCTCCCGCTCGGGAAGGAAGAGGGTCAGCACGAAGGCCACGGCCAGGACCAGCGCCGCGTACCCGAACACCGGCGGAAGTGCGTGCCCGAACGCCTCGGCAACCGCGGCGCGGTCCGGCGGCGGCAGCTGCTCCAGGGCCTTCGGGGTCAGTGACCGGATGCGGTCCCCCAGCCCGGCGGCCACGGGGGCGGGCACCGCGGCGGCGAAACGAACGGTGATGAGGGTGCCCAGCACGGCCACGCCCACCGAACTTCCCACCTGCCGCAGGAACGTCACGGTGGACGTTGCGGCGCCCAGGTCACGGCGATCCACGGCGTTCTGCACCACCAGCACCATCACCTGCATCACCAGTCCGATCCCCAGCCCGAGCAGGAGCATCGAAAAGAGCACGGACCAGGGGCTGCTGCCCGCATCCATGGTGCTGAACAGCCAGACTCCGGGAACGGCGAGCAGTGTCCCGGCCACGGGATAGAGCTTGTAGCGGCCGGTCCTGGTGATCAGCGCGCCCGACGCCGCCGTCGTGATCAATATTCCTGCCATCAGGGCGATCAGCATGCCTCCGGAGGCGGTGGCGGACATGCCCATGCCCACCTGCAGGAACGCAGGCAGGTAGCTCAGCGTGGCGAACATCGCGAAGCCGAGCAGGAAGCTGACGGCCGTCGGGATGGCGAAAGCTGCGTCGCGGAACAGCGCCAAAGGGATGATGGGGTCCGGCGTGCGCAGGGAGACGAAGATCCAGCCGGCCAGCGACAGCACGCTGAGCACAACGAGGGCGGGCACCACCCAGGCCGGGCCGGCGTAGCTCCCGGTGCTGCACAGCAGAATCACGGACACGATGGCAAGGCTCAGCAACGCAGCGCCGCCATAGTCGACGTGCCGGCCGCCGGGCGGGGCAGGAAGCCGGAGCGTAAGGGTCACGACGGCCAGGGCGGCAAGGCCGAGGGGCACGTAAAAATAGAAAATCCAGCGCCAGGACAGATGGTCCACCACGGCACCGCCGGCCAGCGGCCCGACCACCGCCGCCACAATGAAGGCGGCCCCGATGATGCCGAGGAACCGCCCGCGGTCCCGGGGGCTGACCAGCTCCCCTATGACTGTCTGGGCTCCGATCATGAGGCCGCCGCCGCCGGTTCCCTGGACGGCTCGGTAGGCAATGAGTTCCGGGACGGACTGGGCCAGGGAACACAATGCCGCCCCGAGGATGAAGACCACCAGAGAAGCCTGCAGAACCTTCTTGCGTCCGAACGCGTCGCCGAGCTTTCCGGTCAGGGGCATGGCGGCGGTGGCTGCGACGAGGTAGCCCGTGATGATTGCCGGCATCTGGTCGAGCCCGCGGAGGTCCCCCGCCACGGTGGGCAGCGCCGAAGCCATAACTGTCTGGTCCAGGGCGCCGAGGAACATGACCAGGAGAATGCCTGGCAGCGCCCTGCGGACGCCGGCTGTGAGCAGTGGCGGGTGTTCGGTTCGATCCATGGCCTGGCCCGGGAGTTTAGAGAACGTCTAGTTCTCTAAACGTACGCCGGTCCGGTTGCGCCGTACAGGGGCGGCTTTGCAGGGCGGGGGCGGCCTTGCAGTAGAGGAGCGGTGCGCCCTGTCCTCAGGACTTCGACCCGGCGTGGGCCAGGTTCGGCGGCACGGGTTCGTGGCGCAGGTAGGTGCGGCGGAACCGCCCGGTGCCGGCTGTCAGTGCCCGCAGCTCCACGGCGTAGCGGAGCAGTTCCTGCTCGGGTATCTCGGCGCTGATCTCGGTGCCGCTGCCGTCGGCCGACGTTGTTCCGGTCAGCCGGCCGCGGCGGGACGAGAGATCGCTCATCACCGCGCCCACATAGTCATCGGCGACACTGATGGTCACCGCCAGGACCGGTTCAAGGAGCTGGATCCGGCCCCCGGCTGCCGCTTCCCGCAGGGCCAGCGCCCCTGCTGCCTGGAACGCCGCGTCCGACGAGTCGACGCTGTGCGCCTTCCCGCCGGTCAGTGTCACGCGGATGTCCACCACCGGGAAGCCCGCTGACACCCCCTTCTGCATTTGGGCCCGGACACCTTTCTCCACCGAGCCGATGTACTGCCCCGGGATGACGCCTCCCACGGTCTTGTCAACGAACTCGAAGCCGGCGCCGCGTTCCAACGGCTCCACCTCGATGTCGCAGATGGCGTACTGGCCATGGCCGCCGGACTGTTTGACGTGCCGTCCGTGGCCTGAAGCCGGCGCCGCGAACGTTTCGCGCAGCGGCGTAATCACGTCCACGGTCTGCAGCTTGACCCCCTGCTCGCGCAGCCTGTCCAGCACCACCTCCCCGTGGGCTTCGCCCATGCACCACAGGATCAGCTGGTGGGTTTCGGAATTCCGTTCCACCCGCAGCGTGGGGTCCCCGGCCGCCACCTTCCCCAGGCTCTTGGCAAGGGCGTCCTCATCGCTGCGGGAGGCCGCTTCCACGGCCACGGGCATCAGGGGCTCCGGCATGTCCCACGAAACGATCAGCACTGGGTCGTCCTTGGCCGATACGGTGTCTCCGGTCTCGGCGCTGGCCAGCTTGGCGATCGCGCAGATGTCCCCCGCCACGCAGTAAGGCACCGCTTTGAGGTTGGACCCCACCGGGGAGTAGAGGTGGGTGAGGCGCTCATCACTGTCATGGTCCTCGTGGCCCCGCTCGGCCAGCCCCCGCCCGCTGACGTGCACGGCTGAATCCTCGCGCAAAGTCCCGGAGAAGACGCGGACCAGGCAGACGCGGCCCAGGAAAGGGTCAATGGTCGTGCGCACCACCTCGCCGGCAAGAGGGCCCGCAGGATCGCACGCCAGCGCCGCTGCGGGGGCGCCCGAAAGGCTGGTCACCTGCGGGAGTGTGCGCTCCAGCGGTGAGGGAAATGCGCGGGTCAGCATATCCAGGAGTTCGGCCATGCCCAGTCCCGTTTCGGCGGACGTCGCCAGCACGGGAAAGAACGTTCCGCGGGCGACGGCGGTCTCCAGGTCGGTGACGAGGGCGTCGACGTCGATCTCCTCACCTCCGAGATAGCGGTCCATGAGGGTTTCGTCTTCGCTCTCTGAAATGATTCCCTCGATGAGCGTCCCGCGTGCGCTTTCGGAGACGGCGGTCTCGTCGGTGGTGGCAGCCCGGACGGTCGGTGTTGACGACCCGGCGGCGTACTCCGAAACGGTTCCGGAGAGCAGTCCGAGCAGCCCGCTGGTGGCAGCGCCTGTGCGGACGGGAAGATAGGCCGGCACCACCGAGTCTCCGAATGCGCGCTGGCAGGCGGCCACCGCCGCCTCGAAGTTCGCGCGCGGGTGGTCCAGGCGGCTGATCACCACCGCCCGGGGCATCCCTACCTGGTCGCATTCGGCCCATAGTGCCGTAGTGGCGGCGTCGATGTCGTCGATAGCCGACACTACGAACAGCGCTGAGTCCGCTCCCCGCAGACCTGCCCGGAGTTCGCCGGTGAAATCGCCGTAGCCCGGTGTGTCGAGGAGGTTGACCTTGATGCCCTCCACCACGAGTGGCGCCACGGAGAGCACCACGGAGCGTTGCTGGTGCACCTCGGAGGGCTCGGCGTCGCTGACAGTTGTCCCGTCCTCGATCGATCCCATCCGTGAGATGACGCCGGTTGCCGCCAGCAGCGCTTCCACCAGCATTGTCTTTCCCGCGCCTGAATGCCCCACGAGTGCCACGTTGCGGACTTTCTCCGGTGCGTCGGCAGGAGCCCCGGCGGAGGCGTCCGCCCGCCGGGTCTCAGAGGTTCCGCGGGCCGGGCTCTTGGCCCGGCCATTTGTGCCTTTTACCGACATGAGCAACTCCAGGCGTCTTAGTCGTGAGCCGCCGCGCGGCCTCTGTAAGACGATTCGACACCCTGAGGCCGCCGAACTTCAAGAGGAAGAGGTGTTGCCCTTGGTTACCGGTCAGGCTTCGTCGTGCCACCAGCCTTCCCAGGGCGTGGATGACAGCTGGCCGCTGGGGAATGCGCCCAAGGCGCCGGACCCTCCTGCGTGAGGATCCCGGTCCTTCCAGCCGGAATGAAGGGAGAGCGTCAAGTTGCTCAAAAGCATCATCATGGTGTGTCCTTCCGTTCGCTGCGTGGACCACTACGTCCAGGTAGAAACGAGCGTATAGGTGCAATGTTTCACCGCCACGACGTCAGGTTTCAGGCGTGTATCAGTATCCTCACGCCTCCCCTTTGGACACTTCCCCGATTACCCCGCGGGAGTTATTCCGCGAGGATGAGGTAGAGCGCGCGGCGGGCTTCGTCGATCTTCTCCACGGCGGCCTGGCGCTGTTCATCGGTAGCCGCGACCCTGAACTGGTGAATGACGCCCATAAGCTTTCCCACGCTTTGGTGAAACGCGGGTCCGGTGCCCTCGGGATCGGTGTTCCAGGCGTTGCCCAGTTCTTCGGCGTGCTCTGCCACGTAAGCCTTGCCGGCCTCAGTGAGGGTGAACTCTGTGCGCCGGCCCTCACCAACGGGGGTAATGAGGTCCTCGTCGACAAGCTGCTGCAGCGTCGGGTAGACCGAACCCGGACTTGGACGCCAGGCCCCGGACGTTTTTTCCGCGATTGTCCTGATCAGCCCGTACCCGTTGGACGGGGCTTCCGCCAGGAGGGAAAGAATTGCGGAGCGAACGTCGCCCCTGTTGGCGCGCCGGGAACCTCCGGGTCCAAAGCCGGGACCGAAGCCTGGACCGAAGCCTGGACCGAAACCCCTTCCGCCGAACCCGCCCCCGCCGTGCCCGTGGGGCCCGCGGCGGCCCCGGCCGCGCTCGAACCGTCCCCTATCCGGGCCGTTGTCTGAAAATTTGT
This sequence comes from Arthrobacter sp. ISL-72, assembly GCF_018613755.1. Lineage (GTDB taxonomy): Bacteria > Actinomycetota > Actinomycetes > Actinomycetales > Micrococcaceae > Arthrobacter. Next base: position 72,187 of record NZ_JAGGPP010000023.1, on the reverse strand, counting down.
CGTGAATGCCTTTCATGGTGGCATCGTCCTTCCGAATGTTGTCGTCACCGACCATCGGCGATACTTAACGATATATCGGTAAGTATCGCCCGTCAAGAGTCCGATGCAGCGCAGAACCTCACGGCGCTGTGAGGATGACGAGTTGGCGGGTCGCCCGGGTCATCGCCACATAGTGGTCCACGGCGCCTTCGATGCCCGTGCCGAAAGCCTCCGGGTCGACGAGGACCACCAGGTCGAATTCAAGCCCTTTCGACAGCTCCGGGGTCAGCCATCTGACCCGGGACATTCCCCGGAACGAACCGGGCCTGACGTCGCTCGTACTGATCACGCAGGCCGTACCGTCGGCGTGCTCGGCGAGCCACGTGCCCAGGACCGAGCCCAGCCCGGCGGTGGATCCGTGCACGACGGGGACACCGGTGCTGCGGATGGAGGTCGGGACGTTCGCGTCCGGGAACACGGCCCTGATGACCGGCTCGGCTTCCGCCATCACCTCCTCCGGCGTTCGATAGTTGATGCTGAGGGTTGCCAGGTTCACGTTGGCAAATCCGACCCGGTTCAGGCGCTCCTGCCACGACTCCTTGAATCCATGCCTGGCTTGGGCGCGGTCCCCGACCACTGTGAAGCTCCGGGACGGGCATCGGAGCAGCAGCATCTGCCACTCTGCGTCGGTCAGCTCCTGCGCTTCGTCCACCACGACGTGGGCGAACGGCCCGGCGAGCGTGTCCGGGTCAGCGGCCGGCAGTGCACCGTCGTCGACCAATTTGTCCTGCATGTCCTGCCCGCGGAGCATCGACATCACCCGGAGTTCGGAGTCGTCGGCAGCAATCAGGTCCTCCACCACGCGGTCCATGAGTTCCCGCTCAGCGGCGACGGCAGCATCCTGCCGACGCCGGCGCCGTGATGCTTCGGGGTCGCCGAGTCGCTGACGGGCGGCGTCCAGGAGCGGCAGGTCTGAAGTGGTCCAGGCTTGGGCGGCCCGGCGCTGCAGCTTCCTGACCTCCTCGGGGCGAAGTCCGGGTACACACAGGCGCAGATAGGCGGGCACCGACCAGAGGTCGCCGACAAGGTCGGTGTAGTCCAGCAGCGGCCACGCCCTGCTGAATGCGTCAGCCAACTCCTCGTTCCGCGCCAATGCCCTGCGGAGCACGTCGTCGGGGACGTCATCGTCATCGTGCCTGTCCACGAGGATTGGTGAGCAGCTCCTTCCAGACTTCATCACGCGCCTCGTTGTGCGGAGAGTGCCGGCGGCCGGTGCCTCGAACGCCTCGGCCCACTCGTCGGCGCTGAGCCAGATGTCGGCGTACGGTGTCTCGATCTCCATCCCGCTGGCGGGCGGTTGCTCATAGAACCGAACGGCCGGCTCGATCGCCTTCACCATGGCTGCGGACGACTTCAGGAGGGCTACGTCCGGGTCGGCTTCAACCGCTGCCGCGGCGCCCTCGGGGACGAGGTCCCGCAGGGTGCAGGTCTGCACCCCTTCCTCGCCGAGGCTGGGCAGGACGTCGGCGACGTAGGCCAGGTAGGGCCGGTGCGGGCCGATGAACAACACGCCGCTTTTGCTGTGGGAACCGCGGTGGCCAATGCGGGGATCGGAGTAGAGGAGGTAAGCGGAGCGGTGGAGTGCGACGACGGTTTTCCCCGTGCCCGGACCGCCGTCGACCACAAGGGCGCCGCGGGAAGGAGCGCGGATGATGGCGTCTTGGTCGGACTGGATGGTTCCGAGCACGTCGCGCATCCGGGCTGACCGGCTGCTGCCCAGGCTGGCGATGAAGGCGGACAGGTCTTCGAGGGCGGCGTCCCCTTCCAATGCGGCTGTGCCGTCCATGGTAAAAACTTCGTCCCAGTAGTCGCTGATCCGGCCGCGGGTCCAACGGTACCTGCGGCGGCTGGCCAGCCCCATCGGATTCGCGTGGGTCGCGCCAAAGAACGGCTCAGCTGCGGGGGCGCGCCAGTCGATGAGCAGCCGGCGGCCGTCGCTGTCGGTGAGGCCAAGCCGTCCGATGTACACGGGCTCAGGGTCGTCCGCGCTGACGATGCGTCCGAGGCACAGGTCTGGGCCGAAGCGGCCCAGGGCTCGCAAGCGGGCCGTCAGCCGGCGGATCTCCACATCCCGTTCCAGCGCCTCCTGGCCTAGGCGGCCGGGCGCCCTGCGCACGGCATCGAGATGGTCCGACAGCTCGGTCATTGAGCGCTCGAGGCTCTCTGCGACGGCCGCGAAGTGCCGCTCGTCCTCGGCGATCAGCGCCGGCTCGGCCTTGGGTGCAAGGTTCTCGGGAAGGTTGAAAGCGCTGGCGGTCAGGGGCACGCCATCAATTCTGCGCCGGTACCCGGATCTTGCGGCAAGCGCCCGGGTGCCCTATAGATTGAAAGTAAGGAGGGATTTGTTCCCCTTTCCGGATCAATCCCCCGGTCGACCTACATCCTGTTCTTGGTCCGGGCAGTCGCCGGCGCCGTCCACGGGTCCTCCGGCCAGGGATGCTTCGGGTAGCGGCCGCGCATCTCTGCCCGCACCTGCGCGTAGGGTCCTGACCAGAAGGACGCGAGGTCATCCGTCACCGCGAGGGGCCGCCTTGCCGGTGAAAGCAGGTGGAACAGCACCGGAACCCTTCCGCCCGCCAGCCTCGGCGTTTCAGCCCAGCCAAAACACTCCTGCAGTTTGACCGCCACTACCGGCCGGCCGTCGTCGTGCTCCGTATCCGGGTAGTCGATCCTGACCCGGGAACCGCTCGGCACGTCCAGCGCCTCCGGTGCCAGTTCCGCCAGGCGGGCGGCGTCGGGCCACGGCAGCAGCCGGCGCAGCGGTTCGGCGAGGTCGACGCCGGCCGTGGCAGCCCCGCCGGCAAGCGCTTCGAGCTCGGGGGCCAGCCAGTCGTCAAGCCGGGATAGCAGCGCCTCTTCGGAAACGTCCGGCCAGGGATCACCGAGTACGCGGTGCAGCAGCGCGAGCCGGCGGCGCAAGGCGTCCGCCGCCGTCGACCATCCGATGCTTTCCAGCCCTTCCTTGGCCAGTGCACGGGCGACGGCGGTCCGCCCCTCGGCGGCTGACGGCCGCACCGGCGTCGAGGACAGCAGGATGGCGCCCAACCGGCGGTCCCGGCGGGCCGTCACCCGTCCTTGCCCGAAGCCGGCTTCCACGGTTTCGCCCAGCAGGTGCCGGGCCGCAGCCTCCGCGGTGTCGGCGGCCAATGGCGCTGCGGAACGGATGACGGCGCCGGTTCCGGCCGCGTCGCGGCCTTCCGCGCGCGAGACCTCGGCGACAGCCAGCCAGTCATGCCCGGACAGCGGACTGCCGGCCGGAAGTCCGGCCCGGGTGCCCGAGGACAGCAGGTACCGCTCCCCTTCGCCCGGTACCCGGCGCGCCACCCGGTCCGGGAAAGCAAGCCCGACGACGAATCCGACTGACTCTGCGGCGGTCACCGGCGGGGCGGTGCGGGAGTGTTCGACGGCGGCGGTTTCCTTGCGCACGATGGCTTCCATCCGCTTGACGTCTTCCTTCCAACGCCGGGCGGCCGGATCCTTGCCCGAACGCAGTGTGGCCAGCAGCTGGGTGAGGTCGGCGCCGGGCGGGCGTTGATCTCCGGAGACAACTGCGACCGTCTCCGCAGCAATCCGATGGCCGACGCTTGCGGCGCCGTCCAGCAGGGCGCGGGCCAGCCGCGGGTCGGCGGGGATACGGGCCAGGGTCCTTCCCAGGTCCGTGGCCAGGCCGTCCGGTCCCACCGCACCCAGCTCGCGGAGGACCTCGACGGCCTCGTCCATTGCAACCTTCGGCGGGGAGTCGGGGAGGGCGAGGCCGCGCCCGCCGGGTGATCCCCAGCAGGCAACGACCAGCGCTGCTCCGGTCAGGTCGGCCACCGCGATTTCCGGTGTCTGGTGGGCGGGGGCCGCCCCGAAGGCCTTCTGGTCGTAGCACCGGACCACCCTGCCCGGACCCTGGCGTGCGGCGCGGCCGGCGCGCTGTTCGGCAGATGCCCGGGAGCAGGAGACGGTCACGAGGCCGGACATGCCGCGGTTCGTGTCGCGCCGCGGCTCCCTGGACAGGCCGGAGTCGATGACCAGCCTGACTCCCGGGACGGTCAGGGAGGACTCGGCCAGCGCGGTGGAGACGATGATCCGTGCCCGTGCGCCAGGTTCCCGGCCGGACACCGCGCGGTCCTGTTCAGCCGGGCTGGCCTGGCCGTGCAGCTCCAGGACGTCGGCGTCCACCCGGCCCCGGAGGCGGCCGGCGACATGCGCCACCTCCCAGGCACCGGGAACAAAAACCAGGGCGTCCACCCCGGGATCGGCTGCGAGCGCCCGGGCATGCGCTGCCCCCGCGGTATCCGCCACATGGTCAAGGAATGCGCGGGTCACTCCCCGGGCATCCAGCCGTGCCACCGGGGCCGGCGCCCACTCGGTTTCCAAGGGATACAGCGCGGACGGACAGTCGACCACGGGAGCCGGGGTGCCGCCGTCGTGGTTCATTTCCGGCCCTTGCCCGGGGAGGCTGCCTCCTGGCAGGTTGCTCCCGAGGAGGGCGGCGAAGCGGGGGGCATCCAGGGTGGCGGACATGGCGACAAGCGTGAGGTCGCCGCGCAGCTCGCGGACCTCGGCGAGGAGTCCGAGCAGCAGGTCGGTCTCCAGTCCGCGCTCGTGGACCTCATCCAGGATCACGGCGTCCACCGCTTCCAGGCCCGGATCGCTGAGGAGCCGCTGCAGGAGGATGCCGGGCGTGACGAACTCGATCAGGGTGCCCGCACCGCCCACGCGTTCGCCGCGGACCGTATAGCCGATGCGGTCCCCGAGCCGGCTGCCGTCCAGCGCGGCCAGGCGGCGCGCCGCCGAACGCGCGGCGACGCGCCTCGGCTGGGTCACCACGATGCGCGGGCGGCGGCCACTCCGTCCGGTGGCTGCAGCACTTGCGGCAGCTGGCATGGCGGCGGATGCAATGTTCGCGAGTAGCGGCGGAACCAGTGTGGTCTTACCCGTGCCCGGGGGCGCCTGGACCACGGCGGTTCCCGCAAGGCCTCCCGCACGCAGGGCGTCAGCCAGCTCTCCCAGCGACGCGGCAAAGGCCAGGCCCGCGCCGAGAACAGACAAATCGAAGGGGTGGTCGGGGCGTGCGGCGGCCGGCGGAAGGAGCGGTGAAGTCACCACTCCATTGTGCCAAGTTTGCTGGAGTGCCTTGGCTCGTCCGGACGGCTCGAACGCGTCGGAGACGGCGGGCTGAAACGCAGCGATCAGGAATGCCCGGGAAAGATCAAGCCGCGAAGACTAGGATCGCGCTATGGGGTCCATGGAGGATTTGTTCGAGGGGCTTCCCGCCGAATTGCCGGAGCCGATGGCCCGCGGTGCATCGCTTTACGCGCCGGAGCAACCCGGCCTAGCCAAGGTCAGGCATGCCGCCGGCTATTCGGCATTCATCGCTTTCTGCGCCCGCCATGGCGTAGCGGCGGAAAAGCTGGCCTCCGATCCGGCGCGCCTGATGTGGTTCCTGCACAAGCTCGGTGCTGAGATACATGACGAAAACAGCGTGAGTGCCGCCGCGGCTGTGTTCGCCGGGAATGCCATCGTCGGGTTGAGGCCGGATGCACAGTGGACCGCCTACGAGGGCAGTCCGCCATTGGCTGGAAACCGGCGGAAGCAATTCGATGTCAGCCGGCTGCTAGAGGCCCTGCGCAGTGCCGACGACGACGCCGTCAGCATGCTCATTTCCGTGCTGTCGGACTGGGCCCGCGAAGAAGTAGGATCACCCGCCCCCGCGCTCCGACCGGTTTCACCGGGGCCACGCCGGGCCCGCTATGTCCGGCCGCCGCTGCCAACCGCGAAGTACTACTCACCCGGAGGTGCAGCCATCCCGTACGGCAACCGATGGGGTGCCGACGGTCCGGCGGCGGATTCTTACAGCGTGCTCAGCCATGCCGAACGTTTCGCAGGGCTTCACAGCGTGGCCCTGGCGCTTATCGCTCACCTGACCGCCGTCTACGACATCGATGTGGATGGCAACCCTGGTCATGCTGCGGAGCTTGTGATGGAGGCCCGCGAGGTGGTTCAGGCCATCAAAGTCACGCCCCGTATGTCCGGAACAGCGTCCCTGACGTTTGTCCTGACCGGGTATCCGGGTGTCCTGATCCATGCCGGTGTGCTGCATGACTTCCCGTTTCCTGTTTGCGGCTGCGATGCGTGCGACGAAACGGTCGAATCGTCAGCGGACCGGATGGAGATGCTGGTACTCACGGTCGCAGCGGGCGGATACAGCGAACGCTATCCTGTCGGCAGCCGGCGGTGGAGGGAATATGCGCTGGCCGCTTTCGACGGAAGCGGTTCCGAAAGCGGAAGTGGCGGCGTAGAAACTGTAGACGCCGCCCGCCTGCAGGACGCAGAGGCCCGGTTGCGCGAGGTAACCGGCGGATGGCGTCCGTGGCCGCTCAGGCACTGAGGACCTGTCCTCAGTCGAGGCAGTGGGCCGCGGCCGAGCCCGCGGTAGCCTTGGCACATGGATGCTAATGACCCTCTTGCCAGCGTCCGGTCGGCCTATGACGCCGTGGCGGAAAGCTATTCGAAGCTGTTGCCTGATGCCGGCTTCGAAGCGCCCGCGGACCGCGGAATGATCGAAGCCTTCGCCGCTCATGTGAAGGGTTGCAACCGAGGGCCAGTGGCCGACGTTGGCTGCGGCACTGGCCGGATGACCCGCTTCCTGACTTCCCTGGGAATCGACGCTGCCGGGATTGACGCATCCGCCGGAATGATCGACGTCGCCCGGCGCAGCCATCCCGGGCTCGGCTTCGAGGTGGCGGAGCTGGCGAATCTTCCCTACGCCGATGCGCAATTGGGGGGAGTCTTCGCGTGGTATTCCATCATTCATTCGGCGCCCCACGACCTCGCCGGCGTATTCGCAGAGTTCTTTCGGGTCCTTGCCCCTGGCGGATATGCACTGGTCAGCTTCCAGGCCGGCGAGGGCACCCGGCATATTTCGCGCGCCTATGGCCACGACGTCTCAATGGAGGCGCAGCTCTTCCTGCCCGCCACCGTCACCGACCACCTGGCCACCGCAGGTTTCAGACCGGTTGCCCAGATGACCCGCGAACCCCGCGGTTTTGAACAGATACCGCAGGCGGTTGTCCTCGTCGAGAGGCCGGAGCAGCTGCTCCATTGACAGGAAAAGTTGGCGCCGCCTAGTCTCCAGTAATTCCAGCTGTTAGGGCTAACAAGACTGTTCGCGACGGTCCTCGCGGCGGAACTCACAGCTGTGGACGCCAACGGGACGTCCCGGACCATCCTGCTGGAGCCCTTCGCCGGCATCCATCCGCGCCGTCGAGGACTGCGCGCACGAGCTCCGGCTCAACGGATGCCCACTGACGGGTCCCGTCCGTACCGACCGGGAGGGACCGACGTCATTACCGACTTTGCCATCCCCGACCACAGCCCTGCCCATGACTTACCTGAAGGTGCCTATTGCACTTAAAAGTGCGTGATCCAAAGCCGGAATTGTTCCCTTTCGAGGGCGGTTGGCCATTACGGAAGGCGCCCCGACCAGGGCGGCGCCCGTAATCAAGGAGAACCTCATGTCCATTGTTATTGCAGGAGCAACCGGCCAGCTGGGACGGCTCGTCGTGGAGGAACTGCTGGGCCGCGGCGTACCCGCGGGGCAGATCGTGGCTGCGGGCCGGTCAGCGGACCAGCTCACGGAGCTGGCGGGGCGCGGTGTCAACACGGCGCAGTTGGACTACAACGACCCGGCCAGTGTCAACGCGGCCCTGAACGAAGGCGACATCCTCCTCCTCATTTCCGGTAACGACATCCAGAACCGTACGGCGCAGCATGAAGCCGTGATCGATGCGGCCGTGCAGGCCAAGGTTGGCCACATCCTGTACACCAGCGTCCTGGCGGCTGACACCACTCCGCTTGTCCTGGCACCGGACCACGTCAAGGCCGAAGAGCGCATCCGGGCCAGCGGCCTTCCGTTCACGTTCTTCCGCAACGGGTGGTACACGGAGAACTACGCGGCCGCGCTGCTCACTGCCCGCGAAACCGGAACTGTACTGGGCAGCGCAGGCGGGGGCCGCGTGGCCAGCGCCACCCGCGCGGACTACGCCGCCGCGATCGCCGCCGTACTGACCACGCCCGGGCATGAAGGCAGCGTCTACGAACTGTCCGGCGACCACGCCTGGACCTACGAGGAGTTGGCCTCCGCCTTCTCCACCGTCCTCGGGCGCAGCGTCAGCTATGGCGCGGTGACGTCCGAGGAACATGTCCTTGCACTGGAGGCTGCAGGCCTTGACCCCGCAACGGCCGGATTCCTCGCCGCACTCGACGGGAACATCCGGCAAGGAGCACTCGAGCTGACAACCGGCGACCTCTCGCGGCTGGCCGGGCGCCCCACGACTCCCCTGCTTGAGGGCCTGCGTCCACTCGCCGGCTGATCCCTTTCGTGGGCAGGCAGCCGCGCCGCGGCGCATAATGGCATCGATAGCCCACAGCGAGCGCAGTCAGGAGGGGCCGGAATGAATGCGATTCCGCGCATCACGGTGGAGGCGCCCGTGCTCAGCATCGGCTCCGGCCCCTCCGACTACGAGGAACTTGGCAACTACGTCCGTGCCCTGCGCAGGCAGCGGGGACTCCACCTGACACTGCTGCACATCGGGGTCCTTGAAGAGTTCGCCGTTGACGTCGCAGAGTGGACCAAGGGCTTTACCGGCGTTGCATCAGCCATGCGCAGCACGGTTGCCTGGTTGGACGGCTTGCCGGTGCTGGACGGCTTCTCCGGCAGCGCCGACCGGCTGATCGTGCTGGGCGGCGGCGGCGTGGCCGGACTTGAAGTCAGTGTGCCGGACCACGTGCATGACTTTCAGGTTTCCCTCGTCCAGGCTCTCCACGGCCTCTTGACGGGGCTGCTGGTGGACAACGTGGATGACTTTATCCTCAGCTCGCGCTCCCTGGGTTTCAGATCCCCGCACTGGCTGCCGCACGTTGCCATCGGAAGCCCGAAGGGGCGCGGCTCGTGGGAAATTGAACCTGTGACCATGGAATTTGGCCGCTCACAAATCCGTAACCGTCAGCTGCTCCCGGATCCCGGGCAATAGCCGGCGGCCCGGCTCACCCGCGCTGCCGAAGCGGGCCCGGCTAGAACGCGGGAGTCGTGAACCCGAGTCCCAGCAGTCCCCGGCCGGCCTGCTCGAGAATCGGGTCCATGGTCAGTGTCGGATGGTTCAGCAGAACGTCGACGTCGCGCTGGATCCGCTGGAGCGGATGTGACAGCCGGTGCGCGCTTCCTCCCGATCCCGCCATGATGAGACGCACCGCTTCCGCAGACGCCTCGCCGCTGAGCGCCAGCGAGAGGCGGTAGCTGGCCCGCTCCTCATCAGACATTGTCCCGGTCCGGCGACGATAGGAGGCAGCCACCACCCGGACCGCCTCTTCCCAGTGCAGCCGCGCCGTGGCGACCAGCCCGTACGCGTGCGAGAAGCGCGCCTGCGCGAGCGGCGAATCCGCCTGGCGGTCCTCCCGGGAGTTCTTGACCTTCCGCACCAGAACCCGCTCGCGGAACAATTCGACGGCGTGCTCCGCCGCCCCCAGGGCGGCGGCGGGCGCCACCATGTTCAGCAGCGTAGCCATGGGAGTGTGGATCATCGGGTCCTGGTGGATCCGGCTTCCGGGGTTGTCCGCGGCGGCCAGGAGGGACCACTGCAGTGTCCGATGCTCCGGGACAAACAGCTCCTCCGCCAGGATGTCGTTGCTGCCGGTCCCCCTGAGTCCGGCGGTGTGCCACACGTCCAATAACTCGACGTCGGACACCGGCACCAGGCACTGCAGGCGGACGTCCCCGTGCTGTGCGGCCAGCAGTGCCCAGTCCGAGTGCATTACTCCCGAGGCAAAAGTCCAACGGCCCGTGATGGAATAACCGCCCGGAATTTTGGCAGCCAGCCCCGCCGGTGCGCCGGTGGCGGCGGCCAGAGGAGCCGGCCCGTCGGAAAACACCTCGTCCTGCACTTCGCCGGGCCAGCGGGCGAGCATCCAGACGTGCTCGATGAGGTGTCCGACCGTCCACGCGGTGGAAGGGCATCCCCGGGCAAGCCGGCGCACAACTTCAACATAGGTTTCCACCCCCATGCCGAATCCCCCGACTGCCCTTGGCGAGAGCACGTTGAAGACTCCCGCCTCTTTCAGGTCCTTTATGGTGGCTTCCGGAAGGCGGCGCAGGTGCTCGGTCTCCTCGGCGCGGTCGCGCAAGCGGGGAATGAGCGCGTCCACGCGGGCAAGAATTTCGTCGTGGCCGGGGACAGGACCGGCGGCAGTAGTCTCCCAAAAGGTAACGACGTCGGCGGGCAAGGTGGTCATGCGTTGTCCTGCCGGTTTCCGGCCAGGTGCGGAAGGGTAAGGGTGTGCGCGGTGTGGTCGCGCTTGACGGCCAGGTAGCGGTGATTGGCGGGCGAGACATGAACGCCGGTAGGGACCTGTTCGGCAATGCCAATGCCCAGTGCAGTGAGCTGAGCGCTCTTGTCCGGATTGTTGGTCAGCAGCCGGACATTGGTGGCACCCAGGGCAGCCAGCATCTGGGCCGCGGCCGTGTAGTCGCGCTCGTCCTCGCCGTGGCCCAGGGCCAGGTTCGCTTCGTAGGTGTCAAGACCGGTGTCCTGCAGGGCGTAGGCGTCAAGCTTGGAATACAGGCCGATTCCCCGTCCCTCCTGCCGGAGATAGAGCAGGAACCCGCCGGCCGCCGTGATTTCCTCCGCGGCTTCCCGCAGTTGTGGACCGCAGTCACAGCGTTCGCTGCCAAAGACGTCGCCGGTCAGGCACTCACTGTGCAGCCGGACCAGCGGGCCGCGGCCTCCCGACGCCGCAGCCAGCAGAGCCTGCTCCCAGCTGCCCAAGGCCAGCAGCAGGTGTTCCTTGCCGTCGACCAGCCCGTGGAAGGTCAGCACCTCTGCGGTGGACGTGAAGCCGTCCGGGAACCGCAGGGGGACGGTGACGCGGCTGCGCACCGCTGCCGCGTTCAACGCGCTGGCCGGCGGCATGAGAGTTTCTGACACAACGGTCATCTCGTGGCCTCAATCAATGTGGAAGGATCGCAATTACTTGAAGATTAAAGTTAACCGTACAGGCCATTAGTTAAGGAAGCAAGTGATTTTGATCTGATAAAACTTCACACTTGAAGTTACTGGGGTATTCTTGCGTCATGGAATCCACTCCGGAACCCCGCTGGCTGAGCGACGACGAGCGCCAGGCCTGGCGTTCGCTGGTGGGCGTAATGATGCGGCTGCCTGCCGCCCTTGACGCCCAGCTCCAGCGGGATGCCGGGCTAAGCCACTTTGAGTACATGGTCCTCGCCGGACTGTCCGAAGCCCCGGACCGGACCCGCCGGATGAGCGAACTGGCCGGCTTCATCGAATCAGGCCTCCCCCGCCTGTCCCAGGTCGTCGGCCGCCTTGAAAAGCGTGGCTGGGTGCACCGTTCCCCGGACCCCTCGGACGGCCGCATTACCTTGGCTATCCTCACCGAGGACGGCTGGGCGAAGGTGGTTCACACCGCCCCCGGGCATGTCGAAGCTGTGCGTAACCTTGTCTTCGATCCCCTGACCAAGGCGCAGTGCCGGCAGCTCGGCCACATCGGGGACCGCATTATGCGCGCCATCGACACCTTCTGCTGCCCCCGCAGCGGCGCCGGCTAGCGTAAGGCGGCCAGGATAGGCTCCGCGGCTAGGCCGACTTACGCGTTCTTCAGCAGCGCCACATCAGAGACGAGGTCAATGTGCTCCTGCATCGCCGCGGAAGCCGCGTCCGGATCCTGGTCCCGGATCGCGTCGGCGATCTTGCGGTGGGAAGCGAGGGACTGCTCCGGGCGTCCCGGCTGGCCGAGCGACTCGAGACGCGTTTCCAAGACCATTCCGGCGATAAAGGTCATTAACTGGGCCAGCACCGCGGAGTGTGCGGCGGCAGTGACGGCCTGGTGGAACAGCTCGTCGCCGTGGGCGCCCCGGGCCCCCGAGGCAACTTCATCGGCCATCGCCTCCAGCGCCTTATCGATGGCCTTCATGTCCTCGTCGCTGCGCCTGACCGCGGCCAGCTCAGCAAGTTTCACCTCAAGAGTGCTTCGCGCCTCGACGATCTCCGGGAGGCGATTGCGGTGGTCGCGCAGCCCCTTGATTACGGACGGAACATTGGGCCGGTAGACCAGGACCGCTCCGGTGCCATGCTGGACATCGATGACGCCGAGCACTTCCAAGGCCACCAGGGCCTGCGCCAGCGTTGCGCGCGAAACGCCCAGCCGCTCGGCGAGCTCCCGTTCGGCAGGCAAAGTATCTCCAGGGCCCAACTCGGCGGCTTCAATGAAGTCCAGCAGTTGCTCCACCAGCTGCTCATAGAGCCGGGGCCGGGAAACGCGGGCAATCTGCTGGGCTGCCCTCTGCTTTGCCATGTGCATCCTTTCACGGAGTCCTGAACCCCAAGAGTACCGGAGAACTATTGACAAAGACACCTAGTGTCTAGGAGGCTAGGCCACTAAGCCAGTCGAAGCTTTCCCCAACCAAAACCGCATGTCCGATCCGGAGGTACAAAGATGTCCGCTCCTGTCCTGTCCATCATCATCCTGGCGGTGATGTTCCTGCTCGCCACCGTCCTGCCCCTCAACATGGGCGCCCTGGCCTTTGTCGGAGCATTCCTGCTGGGCTCCGTAGTCCTGGGAATGTCCACTAGCGACATCCTCGCCAATTTCCCCGGCGGACTGTTCCTGACAATAGTCGGCGTCACATACTTGTTCGCCATCGCGCAGAACAACGGCACCATCGACCTTTTGGTCCGGGGCGCGGTGCGCCTGGTTGGCAGCAAAGTGGCCCTGATCCCGTGGATCATGTTTGCAATCACCGCCGTCATCACGGCAGTTGGCGCCCTCTCGCCGGCAGCCGTCGCGATCATCGCGCCGATCGCTCTCAGCTTCGCGGCAAAGCACAAAATCAACCCGCTGATGATGGGCATGATGGTGATCCATGGAGCGCAGGCCGGCGGGTTCTCCCCCATCGCCGTCTACGGCGTCACTGTCAACGGCATCATTGCCAAGACGGAGCTGGAAGCCAGCCCGATGGCGATCTTCCTGGCAAGCTTCATCTTCAACCTGGCCATTGCACTGGTACTGTTCATCGTTCTCGGCAGCAACAAGTTCCGGTCTTCCACCGGCAGCCGGCTGGTGGAACAGGCCGCCGAGAAGCGCATGGCCATGAGCGTGGGCGCCCGCGCCGCCGGTGTTACCCTGCAGGGCTCCGGAACGGACATTTCCTCCGCGCGTGTGTCGTCCAAAGGCACCACTGGAGGCAGCGGCGAGGCGAAGAATTCTTCTCCCGGGGCAGGCGAACAGACCGTCGCCAACGCACGCGCCTCCGCTCCGCAGCTCGTAACCATCCTCGGCCTGATCGCCCTCGCCGTGATCTCCCTGGGTTTCAAGGTGGACGTCGGATTCGTCTCCATCACCATCGCCATGGTTCTGGCCCTGGTATCGCCGGCGGCCCAGAAGGGCGCCGTCAACAAAATCAGCTGGTCCACGGTGCTGCTGCTCTGCGGCATGCTCACCTTTGTCGGAGTCCTCGAAGAAGCAGGCACCATCAAGTTCGTGTCCGACGGCGTTGCGCAGCTTGGCATGCCGCTGCTCGCAGCGCTGCTGATCTGCTACATCGGCGGGGTGGTCTCTGCCTTCGCTTCCTCAACCGCCATCCTGGCTGCCCTCATTCCCCTGGCTGTGCCGTTCCTGGCCACGGGGGAAGTCGGTGCCGTCGGCGTCATCGCAGCGCTGGCCGTGGCCTCCACCATCGTCGACGTCTCCCCGTTCTCCACCAACGGAGCCCTGGTGCTGGCAAACGCGCCCGAAGACGTGGACAAGGACAGGTTCTACAAGCAGATCCTGGCGTACAGCGGCATCGTCGTTGTGGCTGGGCCCGCCATCGCCTGGCTGGTCATGGTTGTTCCCGGCTGGCTGTAATCGGACGTCCTCATCCGCAGAGCATTCGCAGGCACCAACAAGCAAGAGAAGGAAACCCCATGGACAGCACTGAATTCACGCCCCGGACCGACGGTCCCCTCTCGGGCTACCTCGTGGTGGACCTGAGCCGGGCCCTGGCAGGACCTCACGCCGGCATGATGCTGGCTGATCTTGGCGCCCGGGTCATCAAAGTGGAGAACCCCGGAACGGGTGACGATACCCGCGGCTGGGGGCCGCCCTTCGTCGGCCCCGAGGACGATCCGCAGGCAACATACTTCCTGTCCTGCAACCGGAATAAGGAATCCATCGCCCTGGACTTGAAGAGCGACGACGGGCGGACAGTTTTGCGCGAGCTGCTGGAACGCGCCGACGTCGTCATAGAGAACTTCCGCCCCGGTGTCCTGGACCGCCTAGGCTTCTCGGCAGCGGAAATGCACGCCCTGAATCCGGCACTTGTAATCCTCTCCATCACGGGCTTCGGGCACGACGGACCGGAATCCCGGCGCAGCGGCTACGACCAGATCTTGCAGGGCGAAGCCGGCCTGATGTCCCTTACCGGGGCCGGCCCGGATGACCCGCAGCGGGTGGGAGTTCCGATCGCCGATCTTTTGTCCGGCATGTACGGCGCATTCGGTACGCTGGCGGCGCTGCTGCAGCGCGAGCGGACGGGCCAGGGCCAGATTGTCCGCACGTCACTGCTCGCCGCGCTTATCGGGGTGCACGCGTTCCAAGGCACCAGGGCCACAGTTGCCGGCGAAGTCCCCCGGGCACAGGGCAACCATCACCCCTCCATCGCCCCGTACGGCCTGTTCCACTGCCGGCAGGGCCGGGTCCAGATCAGCGTGGGCAGCGAAAAACTCTGGAACACCTTCGCCACGACCTTTGGAATCGATGCCGCCCGGCCCGAGTTCGCCACCAACGCGGACCGCGTGCGCAATCGCGAAAAGGTCATCGAAGAAGTGGAGCGTGCCTTCTCCGATGTCGAGGCCGGGCCGCTCCTCGCCAAGCTCGACGATGCGGGCATCCCCGCAGGCAAGGTCCGCACCCTGGACGAAGTGTACGAGTGGGAGCAGGTCCATTCGCAGGGGCTGGTGATCAATGTCGACCACAGGATCCTGGGCACCGTGAGCCTGCCCGGTCCGCCGCTGCGGTTCTTCAGCTCCGCCGATGCTGCGGAAACCACAGTGAAAACTCACACCGCGCCGCCGTTGCTGGACCAGGACGGCGAGCAGATCCGGCAGTGGCTCGGACTGGTGCCGGCCGCCGTTACCGGCACAGCCGCAGGGTCGGCCAGGGAAGGGCGCTGAACATGCTGACGGAACAAAAGGTCCGGCACCTGGACGCAACGGAACTTATCACTGCCGTGCTCGATCCGGGTTCGTACCGCAGCTGGGACGCACCCGTGGCGGACCCCGATCCGAGCCCGGAATACCGGCAGGAACTGGAAGAAGCCCGGGCAAAAACCGGTGTGGACGAATCCGTCCTCACCGGCGAGGGCCTCATCCGCGGACGCCGGGTGGCCGTCATCGTCAGTGAATTCCGTTTCCTGGCCGGTTCCATTGGCCTCGCCGCAGCGGAACGCATTACCACCGCCGTCGAACGGGCAACCCGGGAGGGACTGCCGCTCCTGGCGGGACCGGCGTCGGGCGGCACGCGCATGCAGGAAGGAACCATCGCCTTCCTCTCGATGGTGAAAATAAGCGCGGCAGTGCGTGCCCACCGCCAGGCCGGGCTGCCCTACCTCGTGTACCTCCGGCACCCCGCCACAGGAGGGGTCATGGCGTCGTGGGGATCGCTGGGCCACATTACTGTCGCCGAACCCGGCGCCCTGCTCGGCTTCCTCGGGCCGCGCGTCTACGAGGCCCTGTACGGCAAAAAGTTTCCGGAGAATGTCCAGGTGGCCGAGAACCTCTTCGACAAGGGGCTCATCGACGCGGTGGTCCCGCCCTGGCAACTGTCCGACGTCGTCGACCGCGCGTTGAGCATCCTGGTCACGGGCGCGCCCGGGCGGCCGGCGCGTCCCGCCAGCCTGTCGGTCAAACCGTCCGGCGCCGGCGCATGGGAATCAATCGAAATCTCCCGGAACCCGCGCAGGCCGGACCTTCGTCAACTGCTCGCCCACGGCGCCCGTGACGTGCTGCCGCTCAACGGCACCGGGCAGGGGGAAAAAGACCCCGGCCTTCAGCTTGCGCTGGCCCGCTTCGGGCGGGAGTCCTGCGTCGTCATCGGCCACACCCGGCCCAGGCCCTCGCAGCAGACGGCGATGGGACCCGCATCCCTGCGGGAGGCCCGGCGCGGGATGCGGCTGGCCGAGGAACTGGGACTGCCTCTGCTGACGGTCATCGACACCGGCGGGGCGGCACTGTCCAAGGAAGCCGAGGAAGGCGGGCTGGCCGGCGAGATCGCCCGGTCCCTGCACGACCTCATCGGACTCAAGTCGCCCACTGTGTCGGTTCTCCTGGGCCAGGGTGCCGGGGGCGGGGCGCTTGCCCTCCTGCCCGCGGACCGCACCATCGCAGCCCAGCACGCGTGGCTGTCCCCGCTGCCGCCCGAAGGCGCAAGTGCCATCGTCCATCGGAGCACCGCCTTCGCGGCTGCCATGTCCGAAGCCCAGGGCGTCAACGTCGCGTCGCTCCACGCCAGCGGCCTGGTGGAGCACATCGTGGACGAACGCGGCGACGCCTCCCTCGAGGGAAAAGCATTTTGCCAGCGGATGGGACAGGCCATCGAGTATGAGCTCGCCAGCCTGTCCTCCGCCGGAATACACCAACTGCTGCCGCGTCGGCTGGCAAAATACCGGGACCTGGGCGGGCTCATCGTGTAGCCGTTCCGCCGGGCGTAGGCTGTCTATGCTTCCGCGCGGCGCGCACGTAACCATCCGGTGCGTCGCGCGGGGAGCCCAAAGGAGCTAATCAATGAAGGGGCCGGCGTGGACACACGGAAGCTGAAGTATTTCCTGGCCGTTGTTGACCATGACGGATTCAACCGTGCGGCCGAGCATCTACTCATCGCCCAGCCTTCCCTGTCGCAGACCATCGCCGGCCTGGAGAAGGACCTCGGCGTGCCGCTCTTCCACCGTATCGGCCGCAGGGCGGTCCTCAGCGAGGCCGGCAAGGAACTCGTGGGGCCGGCGCGCCTGGTGATGCGGGACCTTGACGCCGCACAGTCCGCGGTGCGGGCACTGCAGGGGGTACGCAGCGGCCGCCTGGACATCATCACCATGCCCTCACCGGGAATCGAGCCGCTGACCTCGATGATCGCCGGCTTCACTCGATTGCATCCCTCCATCCGGCTCAACATCAGCGCCGCCTTTACGCCGGAGGAAGTGATTGAGTCCGTCCGCACGGGCAGCACCGAAATTGGACTGGCAGGGTCCTCAACGCCCATCCGTGTCCCGGGGGTCCAGGTCCTGGACCTGGAGCGCCAGCCGCTGATCCTCATCGTCAATCCGCAGGCCGACACCTTCCAGCCCGGAGCCGGGATCCAGCGGCAGGACCTGGGCGGGCACCGGCTGATCGTCAGCCAGCGTGGATCGCTGATGCGGTGGCTCGTGGACGACGCGCTGGCGCACGGCGTCAACGCGGAGATCGTCGTCGAGGTCGCGCACCGGACCTCAATCCTGCCGCTGGTGCTCGCCGGCGTGGGACATGCCGTGATGCCTTCCTCATGGGCGCCCACGGCGCAGAAGGCCGGGCTGCGCACGCTCCTGATCGAACCGGTCTCCCAGCTCGACGTCGCCATCCTGAGCCGCAAGGAAGACCTGACGCCCGCTGCCCGGGCGTTCCTGAAGGTGGCGGAGCTCCACGTTGCAGCCGGCCCTGGGGATGCACCGGTCCGGTCCCATAACGCGTCCGACCAATAGGCTCAACCTATTTGCCGTATCGAATCTTGGTCTTGGACGCCGTATAGGGGCAGGCCTTCTACTTGAAGAGGAAGGGCAGTGTGACGCTGCTAACAGACTCAACGAGGAGGTAGGCACATGAGCGCCACCCAGAAATTCAGCATCGCTTCAATCCCCGCAGACGGAGTCGGCAAGGAAGTCGTTTCCGCTGGCCGCCGCGTCCTGGATGCCCTGGCAGAGAACTCCAACGGCAAGTTCGGCTTTGAATGGACGGAGTTCCCGTGGGGTTGCGGCTACTACGAAAAGACCGGCCAGATGATGGACCCCCAGGGGCTGGAGGCCCTCAAGGACTTCGACGCCATCTACTTCGGCGCGGTCGGTTGGGAAAACGTTCCGGACCACATCAGCCTGTGGGGCCTGCGCCTGAACATCACGCAGAACTTTGACCAGTGGGCCAACATCCGCCCGGTGAAGTTCCTTCCCGGCATCCAGTCACCGCTCCGAAAGGCCGACAACACCGAACTCGACTGGATCGTTGTCCGCGAGAACAGCGAAGGCGAGTACGCGGGCCTCGGCGGCCGGAACCTCAGCGGCCGCGGCCCCGGCAACGAGGTCGCCCTGCAGACCGCCCTGTTCACCGAAAAGGGCTGCGAGCGGATTATGCGCTTCGCGTTCGACCTCGCCCGGACCCGCACCGTCAAAAAGGTCTCCTCGGTCACCAAGTCCAACGCCCAGCAGTACGGCATGGTCCTCTGGGACGAAGTTTTCAACCGCATCGCGCTGGACTACCCGGACGTGCAGACCGAAAGCGTCCTGGTGGACGCCATGAGCGCCAAGTTCATCCTGCGTCCCGAAGACCTCTCCGTCGTCGTGGCATCGAACCTGAACGCCGACATCCTCTCGGACCTGGGCTCGGCGCTGGCCGGAAGCCTCGGCCTGGCGGCCAGCGCGAACCTGAACCCGGAGCGCCGCTTCCCGTCCATGTTCGAACCGGTCCACGGCTCGGCCCCGGACATTGCCGGCAAGGGAATCAGCAACCCGATCGGTGCGATCGCCAGCGCCGCCCTGATGCTGGACCACTTCGGCCTGCACGAGGAAGCCCGCCAGGTAGAGGCCGCCATCGAGCAGACCACGGCCGCCGGGTACCTGTCCCGCGACGTCGGCGGCGAAGCCAACACCGATGACGTCACCGAGGCCATCATCAAGGCCCTCACCCACACCCTGGCCCCCGTCTAGCCAGAACGCGCGACCAGCCGGACCAATCCCGGCGGTCAGTACACAGCCCGGAGTGGACGGCGGTTCAACACACCGCCGCCGTCCACTCCGTCATGCTCCCATCATCAAGCCCGCTCCAGTTACATTCCACAACGAGGTAGGAATCATGGACCACATCACCACGGCCGGCACCGTAACACCGGCCCCCAAGACACGCTGGTACAAGCAGCTGTACTTCTGGGTACTGACTGCCATCCTCATCGGCATTCTCGTCGGCTGGCTCGCACCGACCGCCGGCATCGCCATGGAACCAATCGGCACCACCTTCGTGAACTCGATGAAGATGCTCATCGGACCAATTGTGTTCCTGACCATCGTCGGCGGCATCGCCAGCGTCGCCGACCTGAAAAAGGTCGGCATGACGGGTCTGAAAGCCCTCACGTACTTCCAGATCGGCACCATCTTCGCCATGATCTTCGGCCTGGTGGCCATCAACATCTTCCGCCTCGGAGACGGCGTCAACGCTGACGCCAGCACCATCAAGACGTCGGACTCCGCAGCGAAGCTGATCGACGCCGGCGCCCACCAGGAATGGTGGCAGTTCCTCACCCACATCATTCCGAACAGCATCGTCGGCCCCTTCGTCGAAGGCGACATCCTCCAGATCATCTTCATCGCCGTCGTCTTCGGCATCGCCCTGAACGCCATGGGGAAGGTGGGAGCACCGGTCCTGGACGGCGTGCAGCGCCTGACCGGCGTGATGTTCAAGATCCTGGGCTTCATCATGAAGGCTGCCCCGCTCGGCGCCTTCGGCGCCATGGCCTTTGCTGTGGGCAAGTACGGCGTCTCCTCGCTCACCAGCATGGGCGGGCTTATCGCACTGTTCTACATCACCTCCATCCTCTTCATCGTGGTGGTCCTCGGCTCCGTCATGGCCTTCCTCAAGCTGAACATCTTCAAGATGATCCGCCACCTCAAAGAGGAATACATGCTCATCCTGGGCACCTCCACCGCCGAACCGGCCCTCCCGGGCCTGATGCGCAAGCTCGAGCACGCCGGCGTCAAGAAGGAAACCGTCGGCCTCGTCGTCCCCACCGGCTACAGCTTCAACCTTGACGGCGCCGCCATCTACCTCTCCCTCGCTGCCCTCTACATTGCCCAGGCTACCAACACGGACCTGACCCTCGGCCAGCAACTGGGCCTGCTCGCCGTCATGCTGCTGACCTCCAAAGGTGCGGCGGGCGTCGCCGGCGGCGGCTTCATCGCCCTGACCGCCACGCTGACCACCATCGGTACCATCCCCGCCGCCGGCATCATGCTCATCTTCGGCATCGACAAGTTCATGTCCGAGTGCCGCGCCATCGTGAACTTCACCGGCAACGCCGTGGCCACCCTGTTCATCGCCTGGTGGGACCGCACCCTCGACGCCGACCGGGCCCGCCGCGTCTTCAACGGCGAAACCGTCGAGCCCATGCCGGCAGAGGACCCCATCCACCTCGACGAGGTGACCGACATCGACGATGACCTGACAGAGTATGGGCATCACTCACGGAACCCCCATGGAACCGCAGATCCGACACCCAGGCACGCTGCCGACGTCGAACCTTCCCCCTCCGCTGACCGCCGCCGCGCGTACTCGGAAACCGTTTGACATGACCAACACAACCACCCCCAAAACCGTGCGGGCTCTCATCGCCCCCGATAAATTCAAAGGCAGCCTCACCGCCGGCGAAGTAGCGGACGCCCTGGCAGCGGGCCTCCGCTCCGCCGCCGGAACCGGGAACGGGACGGTGCACTGCGAGATCCTTCCTCTCGCAGACGGGGGTGACGGCAGCGTTGACGCCGCCGTCGCCTCCGGCTTCACCCGGCGCAGCTACACCGTCGCCGGCCCCACCGGCCAGCACGTGCCAGCCAGTATCGCGTTCGACGGCGTCACCGCCGTCGTTGAGGTCGCCAACACCTGCGGCCTTGGGCTCTTCCCGGACGGAAAGCCCCAGCCGCTGGACGCCTCGAGCCGCGGATTCGGCGAGGCCGTCCTGTTCGCCCTCAGCCTGAACCCTGCCAGGATCGTCCTGGCCCTGGGCGGCAGCGCCAGCACCGACGGCGGGATGGGAATGCTCACGGCACTCGGCTACAGCTTCCATGACGCGGACGGCCACACCCTCGAGGGCAGCGGCCGGAACCTGTGCCTGATTCACTCGCTATCGGGCAGCGTCCTTCCCGAGCTTGCCAGCACGGAACTCATCCTTGCCAGTGACGTCCACAACCCGCTGACCGGCCCGCAGGGAGCACCGGCGGTGTTCGGACCCCAGAAAGGCGCCTCGGCTGCGGACGTTTCAGCGCTCGACACCGGGCTGGAGCACCTGGTTTCCGCATTGTCCGGCGCCGGATTCACGGATGCCGCGGCGTTGGCAGGGCACGAAGGCGCTGGAAGCGCCGGCGGCATTGGCTATGCCTGCCTGCTGCTGGGCGCACAGCAGGTCTCCGGGGCGGACTACTTCCTGGACCTGCTGGACTTTGACGCGCGCATGGACGGCTGCGCCGTCGTCATCACCGGCGAGGGCAGCATCGACGAACAGACGCTGGCCGGGAAGCTGCCCGCCGCCGTCGCCCGCCGGTCCGGAACCCTGCCGATCATCGGCGTCGCCGGACGCTCCCTGCTCCCGGAGGAGCGGTGGTCCGAAATGGCCCTCACCCGGGTGTACACGCTGGCTGAATACACCGATCAGGACTCCTCCAAGGACTCCCGACTTTCGGCCGCGCTGCTCCGCCGGATCGGCAAAGACATCGCATCCAGCCTCCTGTAACGGGTCGTCGCCCAGCGCGGGCACGAACGGATCAATCCCCATCGCTTGGCACAGCGGAATGACGATCGGTACGACGACGGCGGCGGAGGCAGTGTTGCTGTTCGTTTCAGAGATGAGGACGGCCAAAATCGCGGAGAAGGCGGTGATGGCTACGAGGTTGGTGATGTTGAGGTTCTGGGGGCTGCAGTGGCGGTCCACTGGGCGAAGGAAATGCGTTCCCCGGTGGCCTCCTCGATGAGGCCCCGGCCGATGAGGTTGGGCGGCGACCCCACCGGCGTGAGTAGGCCTCCGACGCTGGCGCCGTAGGCCAGCATCAGCATCAGCGCCGCTCCGACCCGCAGTTGAAGCGGATCAAAGTCGGCCCGGACCATGCCGCGGTCCTGCATGAGTTGATGACCGCGAGGATGCCCAGGGCGGTGGGCTTGAGCATGGCCACAGTTGCCGTGTTCGACACGAAGGCGGACAACAGGCAGGTGATGACGCCGAAGGCGAGGATCACGCGATAGGTGGACCTGGCCACGCCCGGGATGGAGAGCACGGCAAAAGCGAGCCGTTGCGCGATGCCGTGTTGAGCATCGCCTGGGCGAGGATGAGCGCGCCGATGAAGGTGAAGATCGTCGTAGAGCCGAACGGGGCCACGGCTGCACTGGCCGGGGCCACACCGAGGATCACCACGGCGGCCACCCCCAGGCCTCCCACGGGGACGGGCACCGGTTCGCAGATCCACAGGATGATCACGCCCAGCAGAACCGAGGCCAGCCGAACCTCCGTCATGGGTGACAGTAACCCGGCATCAGCGGTCCGAAGCCGTCAGCAGCCGTATCGGACTGCCTTTGAGCCAGGCCAGCACGTCCTCGAACGCGCCGCCGTAGAACTGCCGGTAGCTTTGCTCCGTAACGTATCCCAAGTGTGGCGTCAGGACAGTCCGCGGTGCAGACAGCAGGCGATGGCCGGCGGGCAACGGCTCGACGTCGTAGACGTCGAGGGCGGCGCCGCCGAGCCAGCCATCGTTCAGTCCGCGGACCAGGGCATCCTCGTCGACGAGGGGTCCACGGGAGGTGTTGACCAGTATGCCCGTTGGCCCCAGGAGCCGGAGTTCGTCTTCGCCGACGACTCCGCGCGAGCGCTCCGAAAGACGCACGTGCACCGAGACCACGTCCGAATCCCGGAAGAGTGCGTCCTTGTCAACTTTCGTGGCGCCGGCCTGGGAGGCTGTCTCGCCGGTGAGATTGGGGTTCCAGGCGACGACGTCCATGCCGAAGGCCCGGCCGTAGGCGGCGATCCGGGTCCCGATTTTGCCCAAACCAAGGACCCCTAGGGTCTTGCCGGCAAGCTCAAAGCCGACAGTGGACTGCCAGCGGCCAGCAGGTTCTGGGTGCCCAGAACCTGGTGGTCACGCTGTGGGTCCGGGACTACTTGGAGGTCCAAGGGCACGAACGTGAACTCGCAGCCAGGGCGCCGGGAAGTACGGTGGTTGCCCGCCAGGCAGTGGTGCGCACCTACAAGAGGCTCGGCCACCTGCTGGACGAGTCCGGGCGCAGCCGCAGTGTGGTGCCCCTGCCTCTCTGGCGGGAGGCGTGACCCGGGGAAATTCCCCTGGAACGCCGGACGCAGGGCAATACGGCTACAGGTTCTGGTAGATACTGAAGATGTTTCCCTCCGGATCCGTGAACCAGGCGCCCTTGCCCACGGCGTTGGTGGCGATGCCGTTCTCAGTTTTCAGGCCGGGAAAGTCGTATTCCTCGAAGGTGAGGCCGCGGCCCCGCAGTTCTTCCATCTCGGCTTCGAGGTTGTCCGTGAGCCAGCCCATCTGGGTGTTTTTCGCGGTGCCCGCGTTATCGGTCTGATAGAGCAGGAAACCTGTTCCGTTCCCGCAGCGATACATCAGGTTTTCGTTGTCCATGACCTGCGGTTCATCGAGTCCCAGCACGTTCTGATAGAAATCACGTGCCCTGGCAATGTCCTTGGCAGGGAGCACCGCGGCCACTTCACAGTCCTTGAGCATTTCGAATTCTCCTCATCTGAAGGTGGAGATACCCGCCCCGAAGGCGGCGCCTGCGAGGCAGCTTTGCCGGCCCTCGCCGGCGCCCGGCTCACGCAATCGTCGCGCGGCACCGGGACAGCCGCCGGGGTTCTTCGCGGCCTTGGCAACGGCCTGCACGAGAGTCTTCCCGGCGTTCATACCGTCATTATGTACTCAGATCGGGTCCCCGGGAATAGCAAGGGGAAGCCTGCGGCCGATGCGAAGGTTCAGGGCGCCTTGGCGGAAAGATCTCTCGGCGACAATCCACGGATGACTGCACCTGGGGAAAGATGACTGTGGGATGCCATCGCCGCCCTGGAGCTTCCGGCAGATTCCGTCATGACGGCCACGCTACGTGCCGTGGTGCCGGGCCTGAGGATGCCTTAGGAGTGCTCGCCGGCAGGCGTCACCACGTCCTCGAGGATTGACCTGTCGAAGAAACGGACTTCGCCCGTTGCCTGGAAGAACACCGGAACAACTGAAGTGCTCGGATCCTTTGAGGTTTCGTAGATCTCGGACCCGCTCCCGTGTTTGCGCGCAATGGTTCCAACCAGGTCGGTGCCGCGAACCCGGACGGTACGGAATTTGTAGCTCATATGGACCCCTTCGTCAGCTAAGGCAAACCCTACTCCCGCAGTCACGCACTGGACGTCGGCAGCGCCCGCGCCGCTAGGTTTTATTGTGCGACAGCTGCCGGAACGTGGCGCGGGGCGGCGGCGGAACGGACTGCGGGTCATCGCGGTGCCGCCGTCGACGCAGCTCAAGAGCGAGACTCTCTTGGCCGCGGGCCATGGCCCAGCGGTGGTTGGCGGCGAAGGCCGGTTTCAGCAGCCAACTCAACCGCCGCAGTAGCGGTTTTGCGGCACTGACCCGCCAATCGTAGGTGATCACTGTTTCCGGCCCGTCCTGCTCGAACGTCCAGCGGCCTGTTCCATTCAGGTCCCCGGCCGCGGCAAGGGCGAACCCGTGGTTGGTGACAGGCTCAGTGACCGTCATGGTCCAGCGAAGTGTGTAGGGCAGCCAGCCTTTCGTATGCAGGAGCACGGGACTTGGGATGCCGGGGGCCAGGCTGCTCTTCGATATCGCGCCCACGGGTTCGACGGCAAGATAGACCGACGGCCACCAACGGGGAAGCAAGCTGGCGTCGCCAAGGATGGCCACCACGTCATCGGACGTGCCGGCAACCCGCCAGACGGTCAGGAATTCATAGTCCGCGCTGCCCATGACGACCGCCAACCTACTAACTCAGCGCCGTTCTTTGACCACCATTGCC
This sequence comes from Arthrobacter sp. ISL-72, assembly GCF_018613755.1. Classification (GTDB taxonomy): domain Bacteria; phylum Actinomycetota; class Actinomycetes; order Actinomycetales; family Micrococcaceae; genus Arthrobacter. The sequence goes on along the minus strand of NZ_JAGGPP010000023.1, from coordinate 47,084 downwards.
GAACCGCCGCCGCGCCTCACGGGCTCAGCCGCAGCCACCATCCGGCCGTCGGGCCTGAACTCAATTGCGGTCGCCGCGCCGATCTCCGGTAGCGAGGTGAATGAATCCCCCGCCTTGGTGAACACATGGCCGAGTGGCTCCAGGACGGCAGCATAGGCGTCGATGAACTCTTGCTCGGCGCTGATTTTGGCCGTGTTCCGTTGCGAGGCACGCGGCGCCGCAATCGCCTCGGAGATGTTCATGCCCAGATCTACACGGTTCAGGATGGTCTGCAGGACGGTGGTGATGATCGTCGATCCGCCGGGCGAGCCCAGCGCGAGGAACGGCTCGCCGTCCTTCAGGATGATGGTGGGCGACATCGAGGACCGGGGGCGCTTCCCCGGCTGGATCCGGTTCGGGTCGGTCTCGCTGTAGACGGTGGAGAAGTCCGTGAGCTCATTGTTGAGGATGAAGCCGCGACCCGGGACGACAATTCCGGACCCGCCGGTCTGCTCGATGGTGAGGGTGTACTCCACCACGTTGCCCCACTTGTCCGCGACCGTCAGGTTTGTCGTGGAGATGTTCTCGGTATCCTTTTCGTCGGCGAGCGCTGCCGGCGATGCCGGGCACGCGCCGTCGTACGAGGAGACATCACCCGCCGGGACGGGCTTCGTGGCCGCCTTCAGCGGGTCGATCAGGCAGGCGCGTTCCTTGCCGAATACCGGGTCGGTGAGTTCTTCGGTGGGAACGTCGACGAACGCCGGATCGCCCACGTACTTGCCGCGGTCCGCGAAGGCGAGAGCGCTCGCCTCAAGGTAGGGGTGCAGGGCGCCAGGATCGCTGCGGTTGGGCTTGCGCATCTCGGAAGGGCCGAACGTTTCGAGGATGTTCAGCGCCTCGCCCACCGTGGTGCCGCCACTGCTTGAGGGTGCCATGCCATACACGTCCAGGCCGCGATACTCGACGTGCGTGGGATCCTGGTCAAGGGCCGCGTAGGCCGCCAGGTCCGCCGTCGTCATGTGACCGGCCGGTATCGGTAGCGTTGTCGTGGCGGTCTTGGGCGGGTTCTGCACAGCGGCAACGATTTCTTCCGCGAGCGGTCCGCTGTAGAAGCCGTCCGTGCCCTCGTTGGCGAGGAGCCCGTAGGTCTCGGCAATATCGGGGTTTCGGAAGACACTGCCGACGGCGGGGGCGTCGCCGCCCGGGAGGAAGAGGCTGCTGGTCGAGGTGAACGCCTCGAAGCGGACTTTGTTTTCCAGGGTCTGCTGGCGGAATGTTTCGTCTACCAGGAAGCCCCGGCTGGCGACGTCGATGGCCGGTTCCAGGGCCTCGCCGAGGTCCAGAGTGCCCCAGCGCTCGAGCGCACGCTCCCAGGTGGCCGGCGTGCCGGGAACGCCCACCGAGACGCCGCTTGTGACGAGCTCCGGCGTGAACGGGTAGGGCTCTTTGGTTACAGGATCGATGAACGCATCGTTCGGCATGGCTGCCGGTGCAGTTTCACGGCCGTCGATGGTGCTGACATCGCCGGTCTCCGCATCGTAGAAGACGAAGTAGCCGCCACCGCCGATTCCAGCGCTGTACGGTTCGGTGACGCCCAGGGTGGCCGCCGCGGCGACGGCGGCGTCCGCCGCATTGCCGCCCTCGCGAAGGACTTCGATCGCGGCAGCGGATGCCTCCGGATCAACGGTGCTTACCGCCCCGCCGTACCCGGTGGCCGTCGCCTTCTTTTCAATCTCCAGCGAACCGGCTGATGCGGGGTTCATGACCGCACCGCCCGTCACTGTCATGGCCAGAGCCGCCGTGAGGGCAGCAATTGGACGTCTCACGTTAGGCATGGTCGCTCCCGAGTCAGCGTGCTGCAAGGTTGAGGTGAGGGTCACCATACTCCGCCCCAGAGTGACACTCAACAGCAAACTGAACCGCCCCGAGCGCCGGTTAACCGCGGTTAGCTGCCGTTGCACCGGTCAACTGAGTGACGACGGCGGGGACTCCTGTTCCGGGGTACCAGCCGGCGTGTTCGCCAGGTCGGCCCGGGCCTGCTGCCGGCGACTCGCCAGCAGGAACGGCACGGCAACCAACTGGATCACGCCGCCGATCGCCAGCGAGGCAGCGTAGCCGTAGGCGTCGGCTGCGCGGCCGAGCAGCGGCTGCACCACTACGCCGCCGCTTGATCCGATGAGCGAGTCGAAGCTGAGGACAGTGGCCCGCTGCTTCGAGGCAATCATGTCGTTCAGGTAGGCCTGCCGCACGGGGAGGCCGGCTGCGTCGATCACGGACCAGAGTGCCAGCAGCGCCAGAGCCACCCAGAACACCCGGGTGAAACCAAGCAGGACCAGAATCAGTGCGCCCACGCCCATGCTCAGGATCAGCACCGTTGTGCGCTTGCGGACGAGGCGCCGGATCCGGGGCGCCAGCCACCCGCCGGCCACCTCTGCGCCGGCCACGATGGCCGCGGCGAGCCCCGCGATGGAGTACGCGCGGGGATCGCCGAAAAGCTCAAGCAGGTAGGGCTGCAGGGCGTAGAACACATAAATTCCGACGCCGGCACTGAACGGCGCCGCCAGCATCACGTAGCGCACCGGCGGATTCTTCAGGCCATTCTCGATGGAGGCGGAGAGTACAGCGCGGGTCGCCCGAAGGGGATGGGACGAGCGCTCGGGGGTGAAACCGACGTCGTGCATCAGCCAGAAAGCCACGACGAACATGGCCACAAGCACGCCCACACGAAACAGGAACGGCAGGCCCAGGTTGGTTGCCTGCGCGATCACGCCGCCGGCCACCGAGCCCACCAGCATCGCGACACCCGACACCATGACCCCGCGGCCGAGCACTGCTTCCAGCCCGCCCTCGTAGCCGGAGAAGCGCAACGCGTCCACCAGCCAGGCCTCCACCGCCCCCGAGAAGAAAGTGAAGCCAAGGCCGAGCAAAACGGACACCACCGCCCACCACAGGAACGGGGCGGATAGCTGCCACAGCAGGAAGTACAGGTAGGTCGAGACGGCCAGCGTCAAGGTGCCCAGCAGGAAGGAAACGCGCCGACCCCAGCCGTCCGCGACCACACCGGTCGGCACCTCAAACACCACCATGCCTGCCGTGAAAAAGGCGTTGGCGGCAAACGCTTCGAAATTGCTGAGCCCGGCGTCGAGCAGGAAGAGCGTGTTAATCCCCCAGATGAAGGAGGCGGCAACCGTATTGCCCAGCGTCAACGTAAGGTAGATGCGCTGAATCTTTCGGGCGCCGGCGTTCATCGTGACGTCGTCCCCGCTGGTGCGCGGCGTGAACACGACTCCATTCTCGCCCCGCGAGCCTGCCGGCACCAGAGAACACGTGCTGACTAGGCCAGGCGGCTCCGGTAAACACGTGCTGACTAGGCCAGGCGGCTCCGGTAAACACGTGCTGACTAGGCCAGGCGGCTCCGGACGATCTCACTGACGGTCTTGCCGTCAAAGCGTCCGGCCACCTTGGCTGTGACCGGCTTCATCACCGCGCCCATCTGGCGCATGGACGGCTCCTGGCCCTCGGCCTTCAGCGCCGCGATGGCTTCGTCGACGATGGCCTCGACCTCATCCCGGGTCAGGGCTTTGGGCAGGTAGGCCTCGATGACCTCGGCTTCGGCGATTTCTGCGGCCGCGCGGTCGGCTTCGCCGGCTTCGGTGTAAGTCTTCGCGGTGTCGCGGCGCTTGGCGGCTTCCTTCTGGAGCAGGCCCGTCACCTGGGCATCGTCCAGCTCGACGGGTTCCTTGCCGGACTTCTCACGCGTTTCAATCTCACCGAGGACGTTGCGCACCGTGGTGAGGGCTACCTTGTTCCGGTCTTTCATATGGATCACAACGTCGCCGTGGAGGCGTTCTTTCAGGGTGCTCATGATGTCTCGTTTCGTTGGCTTTGCTTCCATTGTCCCCCGGTCCGGACCGGCAGGCCGCCTCGGAGTCCCCGGTCTGAGTGGAACCGGCCGCAACTTTGACCTTATGTCAGAACAAAGTATTGACTCTCGCGTTAGAGCGCTCTAACGTAGTTGCACGTGACCTGGCGCACTCGCCGGAATCCCCTACCCAAGGTCCAAGACGTTCGGGCCGAACGATCCGAGGAATCAACAATGTCGTTGCATGCAGCAAGCCCCAGTGCCCAGCACAACAAACCGGGCTCCAAACATCGCGGGTATCTCGCCCGCCTCACTGTTATCTCCACTCTCGGCGGACTCCTGTTCGGCTACGACACCGGCGTCATCTCCGGTGCCCTGCTCTACATGCAGGACTCGCTGAACATGAACCCTGTCGAGGAAGCCACCGTGGTCAGCGCCCTGCTGTTCCCCGGTGCGGCTGTCGGCGCACTCAGCGGCGGCCGGCTGGCTGATAGCCTTGGCCGCCGCGGCACGCTCCTCATCTGCGCGCTGCTCTTCCTGGTGGGCGCACTTGGCTGTGCAGTCGCACCGACAGTCGGCTTCATGGTGGTGGCACGCGTCATCCTCGGCCTCGGCGTTGGCGCCGCAGCCGTCACCTGTCCCCTCTACCTGGCCGAAATGGCCCCGGCACATCTTCGCGGCCGGATGGTCACCATCAACGAACTCATGATCGTGACCGGGCAGATGCTCGCCTTTGCCATCAACGCACTGCTCGACGCCCTCATCCATGATCCCCAGGTCTGGCGCTTCATGCTGGGCGTGGCATCCATTCCTGCGATCGCGCTGCTGATCGGCATGCTCCTCCTGCCCGAATCGCCCCGCTGGTTCGCGATCCGGGACCGCTTTGCGGACAGCCGGCGCATCCTTGACCTCAGCCGCAGCCCGGAGGAAGCCGATTTCGAATACAGGGAGATCGTGGACGCCGCCAACACTGCCCGGAATGAGCGGTCCCATGCCTGGCGTGACCTCAAGAACAATCCCTGGATGCGCAAGCTCCTGTGGATCGGCATCGGCCTCGCAGTAGTCCAGCAGGCCACGGGCATCAACACCGTGAACTACTACGCGCCCTCGATCCTGGAACGCAGCGGACTGGGCGTCAGTGCATCACTGGTAGCCACCATCGCCGTCGGCGTGACCTCAGTGGTCATGACGATCCTGGGCATCTACCTGCTCGGCTTTGTCGGGCGGCGCCGCATGCTGGTCATCGGGTTCTCCGGCGTCGTCGGCTCCCAGGCGCTCCTCGCCGTCGTTTTCACACTGCCCCAGTCAGACTTCGTCAGCTACACCATCCTCGGCGCCATGATGCTGTTCGTCGCTTTCGTGCAGTGCTTCATCGGCACGTGCGTGTGGCTTCTTCTTTCGGAAATCTTCCCGATGGCCATCCGCGGTTTCGCCATGGGCATCGCCGTCTTTGCCCTGTGGACGGTCAATGCGGCCATCTCCTTCGTCTTCCCGATCCTTGTCGTCGCCCTCGGCTCGACCGGAACCTTCACCGTCTTCGTCCTGGTGAACATCGTGTCCCTGTTCTTTGTGGCCAAGTTCGTTCCCGAGACCAAGGGGCAGTCGCTGGAAGAACTCGAGGTGCACTTCCGCACTGGCAGCCTCCCCGTCATCACACCCCCGGCGTCGTCGGGCGAGAAGGCGTCAACCCGGTGAAATTGACGTAACACCTCTGCACACGAATATCGCGGATGGGACGGCAGGCTGCCACAGCCAGCCGTCCCATCCGCGATACGCTTGCTGGCAGAACGGGGGCCAGTTGTCGGAAAGTGAATTGAAACGCCAGGAAGCGGCCAAACGCGCCACCATCAACGACGTCGCACGGGTAGCCGGCGTCTCGCGAGCCCTCGTTTCGCTGGTGCTGCGCGGCTCCCCCAAGGTCAGCGCCGAACGAAAGCAGGCGGTTGAGGAGGCGATAGCGGCACTAGACTACCGGCCCAGCAATGCGGCCCGCTGGCTCGCCAGCGGGCGCACCCGGATTGTGGGAGTTCTGCTCGACGACCTGGCGAATCCCTGGTTCGTCGAGATGCTCGACGGGCTGCAGAGCGTCCTCGGCGAAAAGAACCTCAGGATGGTCCTCGGCGACCCGACGTACCTTGCCAGGCCCGGTGAGAGTCCGGTGTCCGCCTTCATGGAACTGCGCGTGGACGGCCTCATCATCGCCGGGGACGTCCGGCCCGATGACAACCTTCTGCGCGCCACCGCACACACACCGACGGTAGTCGCCGGGGTCCGCGCCTTCGAACTACCGACGGCGGATCTGGTGACCAACGACGACGTCGCCGGCGCACGCTCGGCGGTGGAACACCTGATCGGTCTCGGCCACCGCGACATTGCGTACTTAAGCGCGCCCACCGGCTCCGCTGCCTTGCGGGCCAGCGCCTATCAGGACATTATGCGTCGCCAGGGCCTCGAAGAGTTCATCCGGGTGGTGCAGACGGACCTGAGCGAACATTCCGGTTTTGAGGCGATGAACAGCCTCATCGACGGCGGCCGCACGCCAACCGCGGTCCTCGCCGCCAACGACATCCTGGCCGTCGGAGCACTTTCGGCTGCTGACGATCACGGCATCGACGTTCCTTCACAGCTCTCGCTGATCGGGTACGACAACACCTACTTGGCCGCAATCCGGCACCTTTCGCTGACCAGCGTGGACCCCGTAAGCCGCGACGTCGGCATCCGGGCCGCCCAACTGCTCCTCGAACGCATGGATGATCCCTCGTTGCCGCAACGCACCCACGTACTGCCCCCCCGGCTGGTGGTCCGCAGGAGCACCGCTCCGGCACCGACGGCCTGAGCAGCTAACGCAGGGCGTCCCGCCAGCAGGGCAGCCCAATCAACGGGACGCCCCGGCGAGATCGAGCGCATCCTCTTCTTCCGACCCCCATGAGAAGCCCTTCGGAACCAGGCTGGCATCCCGCTGGGCATCGCCTTGGCCGTTGCAACCAGTTGCAGCAGACGCCACGTAACGGCCCGCCCAGAAAATCAATAAGCATGCTTGCTATTTGGGTGGAATGTATGGCTAAGTAGATGACTGGAAGGTGATCCAAGGCACATGCGGAAGACACCCCGTGAGTGCGGGCGGCGGATGGATCAAGCAGAGGTCCAACGTCCGGAGCCCGCCACTGCTAACAGCGGGAATGCCAGCACCCGGCCAGCGCACCACCCTTCCAGGCCTGCGGGCCGTTCAGGCCAGTTCATCACCAAGATCAGAAGGAGACACCATGTTCACCAGGGAAAACATTGACAGTCTGCTCGAAAAGGGCGGAAACGTCCTCTCCCAGGACGGGGACAAGATCGGTTCCATCGGCCAGGTCTACATCGACGACGAAACCGGCGAACCCAACTGGGTAACCGTCAAGACCGGACTGTTCGGGACTTCCGAATCATTCGTTCCGCTTACTGCCGCGCGGACCGAAGGCAACGACGTCGTGGTCCCCTACACCAAGGAACAGGTCAAGGACGCTCCCCGGGTAGAGGTCGACGGACACCTCGAACCCGGCGAAGAGGACCGGCTCTACCAGCACTACGAGCTCGGCGGCGGCCGCTCCTACACCGACGCGGTCGAGGGACGGGACGATGACTACGCCACAGGGCGCGGCACGGGCTTTGATGACCGGGACGCTGCGGGCACTGTCGGCCGGGATACTTCCGGCCCCACGACGGACGACGCCATGACCCGCTCGGAGGAACGCGTGAATGTCGGCACCGAACGGCAAGCCACCGGCCGGGCCAGGCTGCGCAAATATGTGGTCACCGAGAACGTGACCCAAACCGTACCCGTCAGCCGGGAGGAAGTCAGGATCGACCGGGAACCGATCACCGACGCCAACCGCGGCGATGCCCTCTCCGGCCCTGACATCAGCGAGGAGGAGCACGAGGTGACCCTCCACGAAGAGCGCCCGGTGGTCGAAAAGGAAACCGTTCCGGTCGAACGGGTCCGCCTCGGCAAGGAAACTGTCACGGACGAGGAAACAGTCACGGAACAGGTCCGCAAGGAGCAGGTCGACACCGACGGCATCAGGGACAGGGACACCCGCCGCTAGTACCCGCCAGACGCCGCGGGCCCAAGCAGGGCCCGCGGCGTCTACCCCTTGTGGGACCACGAGTCACACACTCCGGAGCCAGCCCGGAGAGTCCACCCAGTGTCAGTTCCGTGAGTCGAGGGCCGCGAGGAGCCGCCTGACCGAGCCCCCGAGGTTCCACTCGGTCGCTAGGCGTTCAAGTTCGGCGCGCGAACCCGCCGCGACAGGATGCAGCTGCGCACCGGCCTCTTCGAGCGTGGGCAGTTCGAGGTCGCGCACCACCTTCACAACCGCCGGGGCGACGGCGAGGTAATCGGCAGCCGCAGCAAGTTTGGACCGCACAGATGCGGACAGTCCGCGGTCGGGAGCCGAGGCCGCCGCAAGCAGCCCGTCAAGGGTGCCGTACTCGGCGAGCAGCGAGGCGGCGGTCTTCTCGCCGATCCCGGCGACACCCGGCAGCCCGTCGGAGGCGTCGCCCCGAAGGGTCGCATAGTCCGCGTACTGCTGGGGCAGCACGCGGTATTTGCCGACGACGACAACGTCCGTGATGACTTCAAGGTTCTTCATGCCGCGCGCAGTGTAAATGACCCGCACCTGCCGGGCGTCGTCAACGACCTGGAAGAGATCGCGGTCCCCCGTTACGACGTCGACCGGGAGCCGGGCGTGGCTCGCATAGGTTCCGACGACGTCGTCGGCCTCGTGTTCAGCAGCCCCCACGACGGCGATGCCGGCAAGATAGAGCACCCGGCGGATCATCGGAAGCTGCGCCTCAAGCGCATCCGGCACCACCTCCACATCAGGCGCTCCTGCCACCACCTCCGCGACCCGATGGGATTTGTAGCTCGGGAGGAGGTCCACACGCCATTGCGGACGCCAGTCATCGTCCCAGCACGCCACAAGGTGCGTTGCCCCGTAGTCGGTGGTGAGCCGGGCGATCATGTCCAGCAGGCCGCGGACGGCGTTCACCGGCGTGCCGTCCGGGCGGCGGATCGTATCCGGCACGCCGTAGAAGGCACGAAAGTACAACGACGCGGTATCAAGCAGCATCAGGCGGTGTGGCATAACTGATCCTGACACGGATTCGTGTGGTTGCAACGTATATCTTGCATAGCGCCGGACGTCGGGCAGAATGTGTTTTATGGGGCGTTGGAGCGAGGAGAGGGTGATCGGCGCAGCGCCCGACGCATCTTCCTTGGCGGCCGCCCGAAAGCTGGCACGTCCGGGCCCCTGGTCCGATACGGGCAGCAATGACGTCCTGGTCTGGGGTAAGTGCCAGGGCAGCGGAAAGACTCCCTATCAGGTGAGCGTCGACATTGCCGCCCCCGCCTACCGATGCTCGTGCCCCAGCCGGAAGTTCCCGTGCAAACACGCGCTGGCGCTCCTCCTTCTGTGGGCCCGGGAGGAAGCTGCCGCCGCCGGCGTGGAGACTGCCGGCTTCGCTGAGGAATGGGCAGCCCAGCGTGCAGACCGGGCCGCCACCCGGGAGCGCCGCCAGTCGGAGCAGCAGACGGATCCCGTGGCACAGGCCAAGCGGCTTTCCGACAGGCTCACGCTGATGGACGCGGGGATCGCCGACTTCGCCCGCTGGTTGACCGATCTCGTCCGGACCGGGCTGGCCTCTGCGCACAACCAGCCGTACTCCTGGTGGGACGGCGTCGCCGGGCGCTTGGTCGACGCCCAGCTCCCGGGCCTGGCCGAACAGGTGCGGGCCATGGGTTCGGACATCCATGCGCGGGCCGACTGGGCGGACCACCTGCTCTTGCGGAGCGGCCGCTGGTGGGCAATGACCAAGGCCTGGAGCAGACGGGACCAACTGACCCCCGACGAGTTTGCCGATCTCCGGGTGGCAGTCGGATGGGCGACGGCGTCGGCCGAGGTCCATGCCGCAGAATCACTTCCCGGTCCATGGCTGGTGCTCGGCGCCCACCGCAGCGATGACGGACGGCTCCAGCAGCAGCGCACCTGGCTTCGCGGCCCGGACGGAACGGTGGTGGTCGTGCTCGATTTCGCTGCCCAGGGTCAAGCACTCGCGACACCCCAGCTCGCGGGCGCCCTGTTGGACGTCACGGTGGCGCGGTATCCCGGCTCCGCGCCGCAGCGGGCAATGTTCACCAGTCCCCTGGCCCCGCGTGGACTGGCCGGCAGCCTCGGTGAGGGTTGCAGCATTGCCGAAGCGTTGGATATGGAATCGGCCGCGGTGGCGCTGTCACCCTGGCGCGAGCGCCACCCTGTGCTGTTCGCCGGAGTCCGCGTCTGCCCGGGTGAGGCTGGCTGGCTCCGGGATGGTTCCGGCGACGCCCTCCCGCTGGTCGGCGCGGCCATGGACTCCCTGCTGGCGCTCACCGGCAGCCACCCGGTCAACGTTTTTGGAGAACTCGAGGAGGGCCGCGTGCGGCCCCTGTCCGTGGTCATCGAGGGAGCGGTGGTGACGCCGTGACCTGGCTGGCAGACATCCGCAGTTCGGCGCTCGTTGGCACCGGCCGGCACCCGGTGCCGGCTCCACCCTCGGAGTTGGAGTTCCGCCCGCCCGAGGGCCTTTCGCGCGAGGAGCTTTTGCTGGACCAGGCGGCACTGGTCGATGTCGCCACCCGTGCTGCCCGCCGCCCCGATCTGCTGGATACCGGCAGGCTGCCTGATCCGGCACCCCCGGACGATGCCCCGCTGGCCTCCGCTGACGCCGCGCGGCTGTTGGACCTGCTGCTCAACCAGCCCCCGGTTGGACCCGAGCTACGCACGCAGCTGGTGGCAGACTGGCTGCAGCTCGCGGCTGCGTCCGGACAGCGGGTTCCACACGGCTTGCTCCCTGCACTGCTCGCCCTGGCTGACGCAAGGCCGTCCGTGGCGGAGCATGCACATCCGGCCATCGGAGTCCGGGGCCGCTGGCTCCAGGGCCTCCGGCAAAAGGGCTCCGGGCGGCAGGGGCCCGCTCCAGACGGTTCCGGGCCCGGGGACTCCGGCGCGAATCCCACGGCGACGGTCGACTGGGCCGGGCTGAGGACGGCTGACGCCACTGCGGAACTGGAACGGCTCCGGGGCAGCGACCCGTCCGCCGCCCGCGACCGGCTGCACACCCACTGGGATACGCTCGGCGCCAGGGAACGCGCCGCCCATCTGGCCGTCTTCGCCATCAACCTCGAACCCGCCGACGAAGACCTGCTGGAAAAAGCCTTGGACGACAAGGCAAAGAGCGTGCGGGATGTCGCCGCCGGCCTGCTCGACCGGCTCCCGACGAGCGCCCGGGCCAGCCGCATGGCCGCCCGGCTCAAAACACTGTTGCGCGTCAAAGGCTTGCTGCGGAAGCAGTTCGAGATCGACCTGCCGCCCGATCCTGACCCCTCAGGCCTGCGCGACGGGATTTCCCCTGCCCCCGGAACCGGCGAACCCGACCGGCTGGGGCGGCTGGCCACGATCATCCGCGGGGCCCCGCTCGAGGTTTGGACGGCGGCGGCCGACCGCAGCACTGCCGCGACGCTGGCAATGCTCGACGGCGAAACGCGCGTCATCGACACAATAGTCGCGACAGCGGCCCTCCGCGACGACGCCGAGTGGGTGCGCGCGCTGCTCGGTGTCCGCACCGACGCGCGGCTGCTTGGTTGCCTGGCGCCGGCCGAACGCGAGCAGGCGCTGCTGCGCCATATCCGCAGCGGAACGGCCCAGCCGATGGCACTGGTCCCGTTGCTGCGCGACTTGCAGAGGCCGTGGAGCGCGCCACTTGCCAACGCGGTCCTCGAGCTGCTCGCCGCAAAGAACGGCGCCCAGCTGGCGACAATGCTGTCCGCGGTCCTGCCGACGGCGCTGCCGTCGGACACGGCCGATCAGTGCCGCCGCTTGCTCCAACGTTCCGACGACTACGCCCCGCGGCGCCGCGTGTTTCGTGACGTCGTGCAATACCAATCGTTCCGACAATCGCTGACGGAGGCCTTCCGATGACCGATGCCCAGACTGCTGCTCCGGGGATTCTCCGCGCCCACGCGGAAACCGCCTACGCCGACGAACTCCGGGCCCTTGCCGCCGTCGACGATCGTCCCCGGCCGCCCAGCTGGCGGCTTTCCCCTTGGGCAGTGGCCACTTACATCCTTGGCGGCACGCTGCCGGACGGCACCCAGGTCAGCCCGAAATACCTGGGCTCGGCCCGGCTGGTGGAAATGGCCGTGGCGTCCCTTGCGACCGATCGCGGGCTGCTGCTGCTCGGCGTGCCGGGTACCGCGAAGACCTGGCTCGGCGAGCATCTTGCGGCGGCAATCTCGGGCACCTCCACGCTGGTGGTGCAGGGCACAGCAGGCACGCCGGAAGAGGCGCTGAGGTACGGCTGGAACTATGCACGACTGCTCGCTGACGGCCCATCCCGGGCGGCTTTGGTGGCAGGTCCGGTGATGCGTGCCATGGAGTCCGGCAGCCTGGTGCGCGTGGAAGAGCTCACCCGGATCCCGTCGGACGTACAGGATTCCCTCATCACGATCCTGAGCGAGAAGACCCTGCCCATCCCCGAACTTAATACGGAGGTGCAGGCGATCAAGGGATTCAATGTGATCGCCACCGCGAACAACCGCGACAAGGGCGTCAACGACCTGTCATCTGCGCTGCGCCGCCGGTTCAACACCGTGGTGCTGCCGCTGCCGGACAGCCTTGACCAGGAGGTCGAGATTGTCACCACCCGGGTGCGCAGCCTTGGCGCAGCACTCGAGCTTCCGGCTGATCTTTCGGCGCTCTCGGAGATCCGCCGGGTGGTCATAGTGATGCGGGAACTGCGCGCCGGCGTGACCCAGGACCAGCGCACCACCCTCAAATCGCCGTCAGCAACCCTGTCCACAGCGGAAGCGATCTCGGTCATGACGAACGGCCTGGCTCTGGCAGCCCACTTCGGCGACGGCAGCGTCCGCGCCGAGGACGTGGCGGCCAGCCTGGTCGGAGCGGTGATTAAGGACCCGGTTCAGGACCGGGTGATCTGGCAGGAATACCTGGAAACCGTGGTCCGCAACCGACCCGAGTGGAAGGACCTCTACAGGGCCTGCCGCGACTTCGAGACCCCGAACTGATTCATGACAGACGTCCACGTCCTAGGGATCCGGCACCATGGGCCCGGTTCAGCGCGCTCTGTAGCGGAGGCCCTGTCAACCCTCCGCCCGGACTTGGTGCTGATCGAAGGCCCGCCCGAGCTCGACCAGGTTGTTCCGTTGCTTTCCGATCCGGCGATGGTGCCGCCCGTGGCGGGGCTCATCTATGTGTCCGACCAGCCCAGGCTGGCCTCGTTCTACCCGCTGGCGGACTTCTCCCCGGAGTGGGTGGCTTTCCGCTGGGCTGCTTCGACGGGAACTCCGGCGCGGACCATCGACCTTGCCGCGGGGCACAGCTTCGCGCTGGACCTGGCCGCCGCCGCCGAACCCGCTGCGTCGCCGCAGCAGCCCTACCGGCCCGATGCGATTGCGATGATGGCCCAGGCTGCGGGGTACGGCGACGCCGAGCGTTGGTGGGAGGACGCCGTCGAGCACCGCACTGCCGACCCCCTCGAGAGGTTCGCGGCCATTACCGAGGCCATCGCGGAAATCCGCGCGGTTGACGACCGGCCCGCCGACCACCCGGACGTCGTCGAGAACAACCGGCCCGCCGACCACCCGGACGTCGTCGAGAACAACCGGCGCGAAGCCGGGATGCGGCGGCTGCTGCGGGCCGCCATGCGCGAAGGGCATGCGCGCATAGCCGTGGTGTGCGGGGCCTATCACGCCCCCGCGCTGGTTCCGGCGCACTTCCCCCCGGCGTCCGCAGACAACAAGGTCCTGGCCGGTCTGCCCAGGACCAAGGTCGCTGTCACGTGGGTGCCGTGGACCTCGGATCGGCTCCGCCTGCAGACCGGGTACGGTGCAGGCGTCGCCGCACCCGGCTGGTATCAGCATCTGTTCGCCCATTGGACGGCCCCGGATTCCACGGCTGATGTGGCCACCACCTGGCTGGTCCGGGTCGCACAAACGCTGCGTCGGGAAAAGCTCGACGCTTCGACGGCTTCGGTGGTGGAGGCCAGCCGCATGGCGAACGCGCTGGCCGCCGTCCGCGGCCGGCCCAGCCCTGGCCTGGCGGAGCTGGACGACGCCGCCCAAGCCGTTCTCTGCGACGGCTCAGCTCTTCCCCTGGCATTAGTGCACCGCGAGCTTGCCGTTGGGCACGGTCTAGGCAGCGTGCCGGAGTCCACGCCCAGCGTCCCGTTGGCCGCTGACCTCGCCGCGACCCAGCGCAGGCTGCGCCTGCAACCCAGTGCGCTGGAGGAGTTCCTCACGATCGACCTCCGCAAGCCGGCTCAGCTGGCCCGTTCGGTCCTGCTGCACCGGTTGGCCCTGCTCGGGGTGAACTGGGGCACGCCTGCGGACACCGGCCGGACCACGGGGACCTTCAAGGAAGTGTGGACTCTCCTCTGGCAGCCGGAACTGACTGTCGCTGTAGTGGACGCCAGCCGCTACGGCACCACCCTGGCGGCGGCAGCGGCGGCCTGTGTGGCGGAACGCGCCCGGGTTGCCGGAAGCCTGGCCGACCTCAGCGAACTGCTCGCCAGTTGCCTGCTCGCCGACCTGCCGGACGGAATCAGCGCCGTGGTAGCGGTGCTGGCAGAACGGACAGCGCTGCAGCAGGATGTGGGCCCGCTGCTGGAAACCATAGCCCCGCTTGCCCGGACCCTCCGGTACGGCAATGTGCGCGGAGTGGACGTCACCGGGGTGCAAAGAATCCTGGACGCGACACTGATACGGGCCTGCGTCGGCCTGCCCGTTGCCTGCGCCGGGCTGGACGATGCCGCCGCGACAGCCATGCGGCGCGCTGTCGACTCCGCGCAGTACGGCCTGTCGTTGTTATCGGAGCTGACCCTGGATGACTGGCACCGGGCGTTGGCTGCCGTTGCCGGTTCGGACCGGATCCACGGGTCGATCGCCGGCCGGGCCACGCGCCTGCTCCTGGACGCGGGCCTGGTCGAGCGTGATGAGGTTGCAGCCCGGCTCAGTCGCCGGCTGTCGGTCGCCACGCCTGCCCCCGAAGCCGCGGCGTGGCTGGACGGACTTTTGTCCGGCGACGCAGTGCTGCTGATTCACGATCGACACATCCTGCAGATCGTTGATGATTGGCTTACCGGAGTGCGGGACGAAGTCTTCGACGACGTCCTTCCACTGCTGCGCAGGACATTTTCCGCGTTCAGCCGTCCTGAGCGGCGGGAGATCGGCGAGCAGGTGAGCCGCGGACCCGGACCCGCGCAAGGCCCGGGTGAGGCCACGCTTGATCTGCAAGGTGCGGGCCCGGCTGTCCGCAGAATGGCCGGGTATCTGGGATGGGAGGCGATCGCGTGACCGACGCGGACACTGATGGACGTGACGGCCGCGACCGGCTGAGCCGCTGGCGCCTGGTGCTCGGCGCGCACGAGGCGGACGGCATCACCACGGAGGACGGTCAGTACGTGGAGCTCTCCGCCGCCGATGCCCGCCGCGACAGTGCCTTGGAGGACCTGTACGGGACCACGAAAACGGGACCGGGAGGACTCGGCGCGTCCAGCCCGAGGGTAGCCCGGTGGCTTGGCGACATCCGGGGCTATTTCCCCTCCACCGTGGTTCAGGTGATGCAGGCCGACGCCATGGAGCGGCTCGGCCTGCGGCAGCTCCTCCTCGAACCGGAGATGCTGCGCACAGTGCAGCCCGATATCAGCCTGGTCACCACGCTGGTCGGATTGGGCCGGGTTATCCCCGAGCATTCCCGCGAGACTGCCCGGGCGGTGGTCCGGCAGGTGACCAGTGAGTTGGAGGAACGCCTGCGCGCCAAGACGGTTCAGGCTGTCGAGGGAGCATTGAACCGGGCGGCCCGCACCCGGCGGCCCCGGCAGCGGGACATTGACTGGAACCGCACCATCGCGGCGAACCTCAAGAACTACCAGCCCGACTACCGCACAGTTGTGCCCGAGCGGCTGGTCGGCTACGCCCGGCGCAGCACCGAGGTGCAGCGTGAGATCATCCTGTGCATCGACCAGTCCGGTTCCATGGCCGAATCGGTGGTGTATTCGAGCGTGTTTGGCGCCGTGTTGAGCTCGCTGTCGGCGGTGCGCACCCGGCTGGTGGTCTTTGACACCGAGGTGGTGGACCTGACTGATGAAATGGATGATCCGGTGGACGTGCTCTTTGGCGTGCAGCTCGGCGGCGGTACCGATATCAACCGGGCGCTGGCCTATTGCCAGGCGCAGATCACCCGGCCGGCGGAGACGATTCTGGTATTGATCAGCGATCTCTACGAGGGCGGAATAGCGGAGGAGATGCTGCGGCGTGCCGCCGAAATCGTCGAATCCGGGGCCAGCTTGATCGCGCTGCTGGCCCTGAGCGACAGCGGCCATCCCACGTTCGATTCGAACCACGCCGCGGCCCTCGCCGGAATCGGCGTCCCCGCTTTCGCCTGCACCCCGGATCTGTTTCCCGAGCTGATGGCAGCCGCGATCGAGCGCCGGGACGTCAGCGAATGGGCCGCCTCGCACGACATCGCTACGACCCACGAAACGTAGTGTCGCCGTCGTCGATCCGTTCCTGATAGTACCTATCGAAGCGGTCGCGGCCCCTGCGTCCCAGCTTTTCGACCGTGTGCCAGCTGATGACCGCCAGCAGCAGCGTCAGCAGGATTGCGGACACGGCCACCCCGGGCGGCAGATCAGCCGTGGATCCGCCGTTGAGCCAGAGAATGACGATGTAGTTCCAAAGGTAGGCAGCGTAGGAAACCGTGCCCAGGAGCTGCAGCGTGCGCGTCCACTTCGGCATGGCGCGTGTACGGGAGGCAGCCAGTACCACCAGGACGCCGGCGGCAGCCATGGCCAGCGGGCCTCCCACGAAGAAGAAGGCCGGTGATTCGTTGGCCCGGGGAACGAACGCCAAGGCGGCCAGGACAAGGACCGAGCCAAACCAAGCCGCCGACCGGGCACGAGGCCCGGCGAAGCAGCTGAACACTCGCTCCCTGAACAGGCGCAGTCCGGAACCGATGATCAGCCCAAGGCCCCACGTCGTCGGAAGAGCGTAGACCAGGGAGTGAAGGTGCGGCGCCAGGATCAGCATCCCCAGCACGCTCGCGGCCATAAGGGAGTACACGACGGCGGCGGACCAGCCGATCAGGCGCGACTGGCGGTTCCGCCGCAGGGCGAGCACCAACAGTGCCGGCCAGACGAGATAGAACTGTTCTTCGACGGCCAGCGTCCACAGCGGCCCGATGGCCATGCTGACATCAAACGGCAACGGTAGGTCTTTCAGGTAGCCGAAGCCGGCAAGAAGGGTATATCCGATGATTCCCTTGGAGCGATCGCCGAGGACGTCGGCCGCAAATTCCACCATCGCATACACGCCAAGAAACGCAATGAGGGCCGGCAACAGGCGCAAGGCGCGGTGTGCGTAAAAACGGCCGTACCGCACTTTGCCATGCCGTTCGACGTCGTTGGCCAGTACGCCCGTGATCAGGTAACCGCTCAGCACGAAGAAGACGATGACGCCGACGATTCCGGCACCTTGAAATACCCCAGGCCAGGAATGTCCCAGCAAAACGGCACCCACGGCAGCGCCCCGGAGAACATCCAGGCCGTCCAACCGCCCCGGCCGGGTGTCTTTCCGGTCGGCCTTCACAACGGGATCAGCAATCAGCAATGTCACATGACCTCCTGGTCTCTCCCGCCGGTCCGCGTGCCAGCTGAACTAGGCAAGAACCGGCAGTTGCCTGTTGGCATGAATGTCAGGCAGTCGAGGCCCACAACTTTCCAGTATCCCGGATGTGGCTGGACGGAACCTGATGCCGCCGGGCCGGCGGCGGTGAGACGGCGGCAGGGAAACGGGCGGCAGCGATGCGGAGGTGCCGGGGCGCCAGCAGCCAGTGCTAGTTGGCGATGCCCGACACCATGAGATTGAGGGCGCGGCTTGTCCTTTCCAGTTCCAGTTCGGCGTCGGCGGACCCTGCGATGATGTGGTTGCCCTCGCACAGACTGGCCAGCAGGAGCTGCGCCATTGTCGCCAGCGGCACATCGGGCTTCAAATCACCCCGGTCTGAGAGCACCTCCAGCAGGCGCTCCAGCGGCGGAAGTACCACTTCCTCGTTGATCCGGCGGAACTGTTCGCCTAGCACGGACGGTGCAAGGGCCATCACCTCCCGGTGCAGGGAATCGTCCACGGTGCGGCGCAGGACCTTCAAGGTGAGCTCGGCAACAGCGGCAAGCGCCGGCGCCTCCGGGGACGCCGCAATAGCACCGGCAGCTTCTTCGCCTACTGCGGCAATGTGCTGCAGCTGCTCGGCATAGAGCTCGGCGAAAATCGCCTTCTTGTCCTTGAAGTGGTGATAAAACGTGCCCTTGCTGACCAAGGCCCGCTGCGTGATTGCCTCCACGGAAGTGGCCGTGAAGCCGTTGCTCACGAAAAGCTCACGGGAGGATGCCAGCAGCGCTTCGCGGGTCTGGTCGGCATACATCTGCCGCCTGGTTGTCAGCTTCATGGATCCAATTGTATAGTCAGTGACTACGGGTCAATGAATGAACCCGAGTCAACTGAGGAGCAGGTCAAGATCGTGCCCAAGCGACGGATAGTACTTGTAGGGGCCACCGGTTACACCGGCAACAAGGTCCTCATCGAGCTGTTGGCCAAGGGAGAGCGCCCCACGCTCGCCGGTCGCAACGAATCAAAAATGAAGACGCTTGCCGAATCACACGGGGTGGACCTCCCTGTCGCCCAGGTCGATGTCAGCTCCGCTGACAGCCTGGGGCGGCTCTTCAATGGCAACGATGTAGTGATCTCCACTGTTGGTCCGTTCATGAAGCTGGGACTGGAAACGGTTACCGCAGCCGCGCACGCCGGTGCACACTATTTCGACTCTGCCGGCGAGGCGCAGTTTGTTCGCCGCGCCTTCGAGCTGGACTCCATCGCTGCGTCCCGTGGCGCAAGCATCGTCCCGGCCTTTGGTTACGACTACGTGCCAGGGAACCTGGCCGGCGCCTTGGCCCTCAATAGAGCCGGGGCGGAGGCGCGCCACGTGGAAATCGGGTACTTCCTTACGAGGCCCGGACACGGCGACGAGCTTCAGTACAAGAGCACCCTCCGCGACGCTTACACCCTGACCACCGGAGGCACCCGTCAAACCATCGCGGCATCCTCCGCTGAAAACGTCCTCGGCTACCGCGCTCCCCGTCCCGGGGCTCCCGCCGCACTCATCGAGGAACCGGCAGGCAGACGGGTCCACACTTTCGACTTTGCCGGAGTGAAGCGAACTGCCATGACCGTGGGCGGTTCGGAGCACTTTGGCCTACCGGAGGTCTTCCCGGGCCTCGAGAGCGTGGACGTGAACCTCGGCTGGTTCGGCCGCTGGACCAGGGTGATGCGGGCAGCCGCCGCTCTGACTACCCCTCTGGTGCGGCTCACCAAGTCCGAACTGCGCCTGGCGAAGATGGCCGAGAACCTGCCCGGCGCCAGCCGGGAACCGGACGGCGACGGACGCTCCCTCATCATTGCCGTGGCCCGCGACCACAGCGGCCGCAAGCTCGCGACCACGGCGCTGACCGGCCCTGACCCCTATGTCATGACGGGCTCCCTGCTGGCCTGGGGCGCCATCCATGCCGCCAGCCCAGCCACCGGGCTTACTCCAGGGGTTCACGGACCCGTCGCGGGATTCGGCCTGAACACCCTTCTTCAGGGAGCACAGCAGGCTGGCATCCATGAAGCGGTCCAGCCCTGACTCTCGTTAACTTCCGTTCCCAACGCATCATCTCGAAGTCGGCCAAGGGCCGGCATTGAAAGTGAGTACGTGACATGACTGAAATATCCGGTGCGGTTGTCCTCGTGACGGGCGCCAACGGCGGACCGGGCACCCAGTTCGTGAACCAGGCCCTCGCCTTGGGGGCGTCCCGCGTCTACGCGGCGGCACGCACGCCGCGGGACGGGGACGACTCCCGCATTATCCCCTTGCCGCTGGATGTCACCGACTCCGAATCCATTGCGGCCGCTGCTGCCACCGCCCATGACGCGTCGATTGTCATCAACAACGCGGGAATCGCCGCCCGGGTGGGCTGCTCGGCGGCCCCATCGAAGATACTCGGGACCAGATGGAAACGAACTTCTTCGGCCCTGTCCTGGTGGCACGTGCCTTCGCCGGGCAGCTCCGCGAGCGCAAGGGCGCCCTGATCAACATCGGTTCCGTGCTGAGCTGGTACGCCGTCGGACAGGGCTACAGCACGTCCAAGGCCGCCCTCTGGTCCGCGACCAATGCCATGCGTCTTGAGCTGGCACCCTTCGGAGTGCAGGTGCTTGGCGCCTACCTTGCCCAGACGGACACGGCCATGAACCCCGGCAACTCCGCCGACGTGAATGACCCCGCTGATGTGGTGCGCGACATCCTTGCGGGGCTGCTGCAAGGTGCAGACGAGGTACTTGCCGATGCCCTTACCCGTCAGGTGAGGGCAGCGTTGGCTGGCCCCGTCACCGCCCACTACGCCAGCTGACCCACCCTCCCGCGCCGGGGCCCCGACCGGCCATCTAAAGGAAACTGCCATGAGCACCAATGCCAGCACCACCTCCTATCAGCACGCCACAACCAAGACCGTGACGGCCGGCGGAGTGGACTACGCCTACGGTGAACTGGGCACCGGCACCGGCGTCCCGGTCGTTTTCCTGACTCATCTGGCCGCCAACCTCGACAACTGGGATCCCCGTCTCGTCGACGGCTTGAACCTCACTAACCAAAGGAACTTCAGCATGACCACCAAGCACCTCCAGCAGCCCCTCACCGTCGGCCGAGTGGAGCTACCGCACCGCCTTGCGATGGCACCCATGACCCGCAACCGGGCGCAAAGGGACGGCACCCCGGGCCCGCTCGCCGCGGCCTATTACGGACAACGGGCTTCCTTGGGCATGGTCATCACCGAAGGAAGCCAGCCGTCGGGCGACGGCCAGGGCTACCCGAACACCCCTGGTATCTACACCCAGGCCCATATCGACGGGTGGCGGACAGTGGCCGATGCCGTTCACGCGGGCGGCGGATCCCTCTTCATTCAGCTCATGCATGCAGGGCGCATGTCCCACCCGGACAACACTCCGCACCACCGCCCGCCGCTGGCGCCATCGGCCATTAAAGCCAACCAGGACATGTACACGGCGGACGGCGCGAAAAAGTCCGCCTTGCCGCGGGAAATGTCCCTCGAGGACATCCGGCAGACCATCGCCGACTTCCGCCATGCTGCGGCCTCGGCGATCGCCGCCGGTGCAGACGGCGTCGAAATCCACGGGGCCAACGGCTACCTCCTCCATCAGTTCCTCTCACCCAACGCCAACCACCGCACGGACGCCTATGGCGGCTCTGTCGAAAACCGGTCCCGGTTCATCATCGAACTGGCAACGGCCGTTGCAGACGAGATAGGCGCCGACCGCGTGGGGATCCGCCTCTCCCCCGGCATGCCACTGGGCGGTATCCAGGAGGGCGACGGCGTCCGGGACCAATACCGCCATCTGGTACCCGAACTTGCCAAGCTGAATCTGGCCTTCCTCGATGTCTTCCACGTGGGCGACGACGAACTCCTGCGCGAGTTCCGCGCCGCCTGGCCCACCGCCCTGCTTGTGGTCCGGGTGGGCCGCTCGCGCGAAGAACTCGCCCACGACGTTGAAAACGGCCTCGCCGACGTTGTGCCGCTGGGCCGGTGGGCCCTCGCCAACCCCGACGCCGCCGAGCGTATCTTCAGCGACGCGCCGCTTAATGAACCGGACCCCGCCACGTTCTACGGGGGAGACGCAACCGGCTACACCGACTACCCGGCGCTGGCCCGCGCCTGACTGTGGGGGCCGCCCCGGCGGCAGGGCATCCGCCCGGGCGGCCGGTCAGTCCGTCCAATGTCAGGTCCCTCTGTTTGTCGGGACCCGACAAAATCTTGCCCCAAACGGGGAACTAGCGTCGGTTCGGAGGAAACATCCGCAGCCAGCAAGCGCAAAGGACCCCATCAATGACGATCCAGGCCAACGCCCCCACAAGCGAAAACACAAGTAAAAACACAGGCGACGCGAACACCACTGAGGCCCGCTATGAAATCCTGGACACCGCCCGCCGGCAGGTCCTGGAAGACGGCATAGGCCTGACCCAGGAACAGCTCGTGGAGGTGCTCCGCCTCCCGGACGAGGCACTGCCCGCAGCCCTCCAACTGGCCCACGAAGTACGCCTGAAGCACTGCGGCGAGGACGTCGAAGTGGAAGGCATCATTTCGATCAAGACCGGCGGCTGCCCGGAGGACTGCCACTTCTGCAGCCAGTCCGGCCTGTTCGACTCCCCCGTCCGCGGTGTGTGGCTCGACATCCCCGAACTCGTGAATGCGGCCAAGGAGACGGCCGCGACCGGCGCTACCGAGTTCTGCATCGTCGCCGCCGTCCGCGGGCCCGACATCAAGCTGATGAACCAGATCAAGTTCGCGATCGACCGCATCAACGAAGCCGTGGACATCAACATCGCCTGCTCACTCGGCATGCTGACGCAGCGCCAGGTGGACCAGCTCGCTGAGTGGGGGGTGCACCGCTACAACCACAACCTGGAAACAGCCCGCAGCTACTTTCCTGAAGTCGTGACGACGCACAGCTACGAAGAACGCCTGGAGACCTGCAACATGGTCAAGGCCGCCGGTATGGAGCTGTGCTGCGGCGCCCTGATCGGCATGGGCGAAACCCTCGAGCAGCGCGCCGAACTCGCCGCCCAGCTCGCGGCGCTGGAACCCCACGAAGTCCCCTTGAACTTCCTCAACCCGCGCCCCGGGACGCCGCTCGAGAACCAGGGCATCATGGACGGCAGGGACGCCCTGCGCGCCATCGCCGCCTTCCGCCTCGCCATGCCCAGGACTGTTCTGCGCTATGCCGGCGGCCGTGAACTGACCCTCGGCGACCTGGGCACCCGCGAAGGCCTCCTCGGCGGCATCAACGCGGTCATCGTCGGCAACTACCTCACCACGCTGGGCCGCCCGGCGACGGCGGACCTGAACCTGCTCGTCGAACTGAACATGCCCATCAAGGAACTCCAGAAGACGCTATGAACGCGGCAGCCCTCCCCAAACGAACCACCGCCGGGAGCCAAGCCGGCGGCTTCTGCGGTCACTGCGGCGAGCCCGACGACGGCGGCACCGGTCCGGCGTCGTGCATTCACCGCCGCTGCGGTGAGCTCATGGCGCTGGAACCTCCGCGCTACTGCCCCAGCTGCCGCCGTCGGATGAAGGTCCAGGTCACGCCGCTGGGCTGGTCGGCGGAATGCTCCCGCCACGGGGTGCTGGTCCCGTGACGCAGGATGCGCAGCAGACGGACCTGATCCAGCGGGACCGCGCACGGTTGTGGCACCCGTACGCGCCGGCGTCGCCGGACCTTCCGCTGTGGGAGGTGGAGGCGGCCGACGGCGTGCGGCTCCGGCTCCGCGGCGAGGACGGCACCCGCCACGAGGTGGTCGATGCGATGTCCTCGTGGTGGTCGGTGGTCCACGGCTACCGCCACCCGGTGCTGGATGCTGCTGCCAAGGCGCAGCTGGAGAGGTTCAGCCACGTCATGTTCGGTGGGCTTACGCATGCGCCGGCGGTGGAACTGGCCGAGCGGCTGGTGGAGATGGTTCCTGCCGCGCCGGGACGGTCCCGCCTGGAGCGGGTGTTCCTGGCGGACTCGGGCTCGGTCGCCGTGGAGGTCGCGCTGAAGCTGGCCGTGCAGTTCCAGACCGCGTCCGGGTATCCGCGGCGCCAGCGGTTCCTGACCATCCGCGGCGGATACCACGGCGACACCGTCGCCGCGATGGGGGTCTGCGACCCCGTGGACGGCATGCACTCCGCTTTCCCGGGGCTGCTGGCCGGCAACGTATTTGCTCCCCGTCCCCCGGCGGCGGCGACCGCGACGCCGGATACCGTGCGGGCATGGGCGTCAGAGCTCGGGGATATCGCGGCAGCGCATTCCGGGGAGCTGGCCGCGATCATCGTCGAGCCGGTCCTCCAGGGCGCCGGCGGGATGCACGCGTACCCGGCGGAATGCCTGACAACGCTGCGGCAGGTGGCGGACCGGCACGGTCTGCTGCTCATCTTCGATGAGATCGCCACCGGTTTCGGGCGCACCGGCGAGCTGTTCGCGGCCGATCATGCCGGCGTCGTTCCCGACATCATGTGCGTGGGCAAGGCCCTGACCGGCGGGTACCTGACCCTCGCAGCCATGCTCTGCACCGCAGACGTTGCTATGGCAGTCACCAACGGCGGTGCGGGAGCCCTGCTGCACGGCCCGACCTTCATGGGCAACCCGCTGGCGTGTGCGGTGGCCAACGCGAGCCTGGGCATCATCGGCGACGGCGGCTGGCGGACACAGGTTGCCAGGATCAACGCCGGCCTGGCCTCGGGGCTCGCCCCCGCGCGGGAACTGGAGGCCGTCCGGGATGTCCGCACGGTGGGCGCCGTCGGGGTCATCGAACTGCACGACGCCGTGGACGTCACCGCGGTCACCGCTGCCGCCATTCGGCACGGTGTCTGGGTCCGGCCGTTCCGGAACCTCGTCTACACCATGCCCCCGTACATCAGCAGCGCAGCGGATGTTGAGCAGATCACGGCGGGCATGACAGCGGCCGTCGCCGAAGTCCACGAGCGCGTCCCGGCCCGGTCAGGGGGCGCGGCATGAGTGCCTCGATGAACCAATGGCTGGTGCGGCAGGCCGCAGTCCGCGACCGCCGCGGCCTGGTCCGCAGCCCGCTCACCCGGGCTGCCGACGATCGCTCCATCGATCTGGCCAGCAACGACTATCTGGGCCTGTCCGCGGATCCGCGCCTCACCGGGGCGGCCGCGGCGGCTGCCTCGCTGTGGGGAACCGGCGCAACCTCCTCGCGCCTGGTGGCCGGAACCACCCGGCTGCATCTGGACCTGGAGCAGGAACTGGCCAGGCTGACGGGCATGGAGGCCGCGCTGGTGTTCTCGTCCGGGTATCTGGCAAACATCGGTGTGATCACGGCACTCGGCGGACCCGGGACCCTGATCATCGCGGACGAACACTGCCACGCCTCGATGATCGACGGGTTCCGGCTCAGCCGCTCCCGCATCGAATCGTTCCCGCACAACGGCGTGGCGGAAGCCCGCCGCCTGCTGGCCGGCCGGTCGGAACCGCGGGCCGTCATCGCCGTCGAATCCCTCTACAGCGTTCTCGGCGATGAAGCACCGCTCGTTGACCTGCTGGCCGTGGCCGAGGAGTACGACGCCGTGCTGCTCATCGACGAGGCCCACAGCCTCGGAATCACCGGCATCGGTGAGTTTCAGGGCCGCGGGTCCGTGGCGGGAACTGTCCTTGCCGGGCATCCGAACGTGATCGTTACGGTGACGCTGTCCAAGGCTTTGGGCAGCCAGGGCGGAGCTGTGCTGGGGTCCGCCCTGCTGCGCGAACACCTCGTCAACCGGGCCCGCAGCTTCATTTTCGACACCGGCCTGGCGCCCGCCTCCGCCGCAGCGGCCCTCGCCGGCGTGCGGATCGTCCGCGACGAACCCTGGCGGGCGGCGTCCGTCCAAGCCAACGCCGCGGCGCTTGCCGCCGGGCTCGCTCCGGCACTCGCAGTCCTCGGCGCCAATGCCGAGCGGACAGCGGGGGCTGTCCAGTCCATCGCGATGCCGTCGGCTGAATCGGCGTTCGCCGCCGCTGAGGCCGCGCATGCTGCCGGCGTCCGGATCGGCTGCTTCCGCCCGCCGTCCGTTCCCGACGGAATTTCGCGGCTGCGGCTCACCGCCCGCGCCACCCTGAAGCCCGAGGAAATCGAAGAGAGCTGCGCAGTGCTGCGCGGTATTTTGGAGGAACTTTCATGAAACTGCCCCCCATCATCCTGGTCACCGGGACGGACACCGGCGTCGGCAAAACCATCACGACGGCCGCGCTCGCCGCCGTCCTCCGCGGAATTGGGCGCAGCGTCGCGGTATACAAGCCGTGCCAGTCAGGTGCTGCGGCCGGCGATTCCGACGCGGCCGAAATTGTCCGGCTCGCCGGCGTCGTGACAGCAGAAGCGGGTGTTGTGCTGCAGGAGCCCCTGGCGCCCGTGGCCGCTGCGGCCGTCGACGGAACCCTGCTCCCCGCGGTGGCGGCGCACGCCCGGCGGGTGCGCGAACTTGCCGGATCCCACGACCACGTCCTGGTGGAGGGCGCCGGCGGCCTGCTGGTGGAGCTGGATTCCGACGGCGGGACCCTCGCTGACCTTGGAACCGTCCTGGCCGGCTCGCTGGCTGGCTCGCTCCTGGCGGCGGCATTTGTGCTCGTCGCCCGGCCGGCCCTCGGCACCCTGAACCACACGGCCCTGACCCTCGAAGCACTGAAGGCGCGGAAGCTGAAGGTGCTGGGCGTCGTCCTGGGAGCCTGGCCGGGCATCCCGGACACCGTGCACCACAGCAACCGGCAGGTGCTCGGGTCGCTGCCGGTGCCCCTTCTCGGAGCCCTCCCCGAGCGGGCCTCGGAACTGTCCCCGGTTGACTTCCGTGCCGGCGCAGCAGCCTGGCTGAACGGCCTGCCCGCATGAACCCGGCGATGACCGCTGTCGGGTCGGCGGGACCCGCAGAGAAGCTGACTGAAAGTCCGGGCGAGGCCCGGTGCCCCTACCTGGTGGTGCGTGAGCCGGACACGGTGCGGGAAGTCCTGCACCGGGCCGCGGACTTCAGTCCCGCCAATGCGCTCGAGGCGGTGACCCCGCTGGAAGGGCCGGCCCTGCGCGTGCTGCAGCGGGTGGGCTTTGCGTTGCCTCCGGTGCTGGCCAGCAATGACACCGGGACGCACGCCGGGATCCGCAAGGTGGTGGCGGGATTCTTCACGCCGGCCACAGTGGCCGGCATGGAGCCGCGGATCCGGGAACTTGCCCGGGAAGCGGCGCACAATGCGGCCGATCAGCTCGACGGGTCCGGCCACGCGGACCTCGTCCAGGCAGTGGCGGCGTTTCCCCCGGCGGTCGTGATGCTCGAACTCCTCGGCCTGCCCGTCCGCGATATTCCGGCACTCAAGCGGTGGGGTCTGGATTCCATGGAACTGTTCTGGGGCTGGCCCGGCAAGGACCGGCAATTGGAACTGGCCCGCAGCGCGGCCGATTTCTACGTCTGGCTGCGCAAGCTCGTGGCAGAATCCCTGGCTGCTCCGGGGCGCAACCTGTTCAAATCACTGGCGGAGCACGGCCTGTCCGGGCCGGAGATGTGTTCGCTCGGCTACTTCCTGCTGATCGCCGGCCAGGAAACAACCACCCAGCTGATCAGCACCGCCCTGTTCCGGCTCTTGGAGGGATCAGCGCCGGTTGGCTGGGATGACGCCGCCACGGAGGCGGGCTCCCGGTCCGTGGTCCGGCACGTGCTCATCACCGAATCATCCGTTCCCACTTGGCGCCGCGTGGCAGCCCTCGAGACGGACCTTGGCGGCATGCCGGTAGGGGCCGGCACCGAGATCCTCCTCGAGCTGAGTGGCAACCAGGTAACGGCTCCAGGACAGGGTCGTTCCTGGCCGCCCGGGCAGGCGGCCGGGAGCGCTGAAAAAGCGGCGTACGGTCTGGTTTTTGGCTCCGGTATCCACCGCTGCCTCGGAGCCAAGCTTGCGGAACTGGAAGCGGCGGTGATCGTCCAGGAAGCGTCTGCTGCGCTGCCCGGGATCCGGTTGCGGGACCACCAGCCCGAGTGGATCAGGCTTCTGTCCTTCCAGGCGCCGCGGACGGTCACCGTGGACCGGCCCCCGCTTTGATCCCGAAAGTCAGCTCCCGATTCACCATGAAAACCATCAAGAGCTGACTTCCGGTCTCGGTCAGTACCGTCCTGATGCGAGTGCGGTGAGCTTCAGGGACGCTTCGGTGGTGCCTCCCGTGGAGTACAGCGAAACGGCCGTGTTCGCCGGATCCGGGAAGATCAAGTCGGTCAGGGCCACCTGCCCGTTCTCGGCGAAGATCTCCACCGAACAGTGGTCGACGAAGATCCGCAGGGCGTACTGCCCATCCACGAGGCGCAGCGGAGCGCTATCCACTGAAGCGAAGGCATCGTGGAAGGCGGTGTCTCCGGAAGCGGTCCGGTCCACGAAGAGCTGGTGGGCGCCGGGCCGGATCCCGATCCGGGTTCCCGTGGATCCGTCGCCGGAGCCGCGGACCACCAGGCCGAACTCGCCTGCTGTTCCGGGCGTGAAGGCGACCTCCAGAAGCTGCACCGCCGTGCCGCCGTCGAGCGTGCGGCTACCGTCCACGCTCAGGAACTGCGCCTGTCCGGCCGTTGAACCGGCGGCGCCTTCATGCACGGGCTGCTGTACCAGCCGCGGCCGACCGTCCGCAGAGGTGAGGGAGATTTCCCGCACCAGGCTCATGGGGCTGCGCCACGGGGCGGTGGGAATGTGGTTCGCATACTGCCAGTTGTTCATCCATCCGATCATGAGCCGGCGTCCGTCCGGGACGTTGCTGAATGACACTGCGGCGTAGTAGTCCCGGCCCCAGTCGAGCCAGTCGTACTCAGCCAGGCGGGCGTCGTCCTGAAGTCCTTCGGTGACTGTCGTTTCGGAGGTGAACCTCACGCCGTTGAACTCCCCCACGAAGTACTGGCCGGCCGATCCCCCGTTGGGGCCGCCGGGATTCATGTTGACGGTGAGGACCCACTTGGTGTTTGCTGCGTCACCGTCCACCGGAAGCGGAAAGAGGTCCGGGCATTCCCAGACGCCTCCGGTGCCGTTCGCCGGACCGAACGTGCTGAGGTAGCTCCAGTTCCTGAGGTCATCGGAACGGTAGAGCAGCACCGCAAAGTCCAGTGCTTCGACGGCGGCCATCACCCAGTAGCTGCCCGCCGGGCCTTCATAGCGGAAGACTTTGGGGTCGCGGAATTCCGGGGAGTTCCTGGTCAGGACCGGGTTTCCGGCGTACTTGGTCCAGGTGTAGCCGCCGTCGGTGCTCCAGGCGATCGACTGGGCCTGCGTGCCCTGGTGGAGGGAGCCGGGTTTGTAGGCGCTCGTGTAAACGGCAACCAGCGGCGCAGTGCCGTCCTCCCCGAAGCCCGAGGTGTTGCCGTGGTCCACCACGATGCTGCCGGAGAAAATCTCTTCCGTTTCGTCGCACAGGATGGCCACCGGCTGTTCCTCCCAGCTCACCAGGTCAGTAGACGTGGCGTGGCCCCAGGACAGGTTGCCGTGGACGTTCCCGAACGGGTTGTTCTGGTAGTACAGGTGGTAAATGCCCTCGTGGAAGACCAGGCCGTTGGGGTCGTTCAGCCAAGTGTCCTTGCTGGCGTAGTGCATCGCCGGCCGATAAGCCTCAAGGGTGGACGTGACGGTGTTCATGGATCGGTATCTCGTTTCGTGGGGGCTGGTCAGGAGTTCTGCTGGAACCGGTCGTAAGCCTGCTGGTAGGCCTCGATCATCGTGTCGACGCCAATGTTCTTCAGCTGGGAGACGTACCCGTCCCACTCGCCGTCGATGCCGCCCGAAACGATCCACTTGGCCGTGTTCTGCTTCACCAGGGCTGCGACGTCCGTCTCGATGGTGCCGATCTGCTGGAGTTCTTCGTTGGAGAGGGGAACGGGCGGGTAGGCGTCGTTGGCTGCGAAGGGCTTGTAGTTGTCCTCAACGGTCTTTTGCCGCTCGGCCGCCCGGGGCTCGGGAGCCACTACCTTCTCGAAGTTTTCGGCCGTGTTGGCTTTGGGCCCGCCCGGCGCCACCTTCTGGCGGCGCTCGCCTTCACTGGTCCCTGCCGGGGCGGGGATCTGGGTCAGCAGTCCCGTGGCTGCGTCCTTCTGCAGGGTTTCGCCGATGGGGCCCCAGTTGGCCTGCGCGGACTGGATGGGGTCGTACAGGTTGTCGGCCCAACGGACGGTTGCGGCCGGGTACTTGTTGGCACGGGTAACGGCGAAGGCGCCGCGCGCGATTTCCTGGTTGTTGGACTGGCTGGCGAGCCGCTTGCCGTCCACACCCTCAAGCACTGGCAGCAGCCCGTAGTTGCCGGCCCGGTCGGCGCCGACCATTTCCTTGATTTCCCACCAGACGAAGGAGCCGAGGTTTTCAGTGCTTGCCTTGCCCTTGGCCAGGTAGGCCTTGTCATCCTGGGAGAAGGACTCCGGGTCGATCAGGCCCTCCTGGTACCACTCGTGCAGGGTCTGGATGGCCTTCTTGTACCCGTCCTGCGTGGCCGTGTAGATGACCTTTCCGTCCTGGACAATGCGGTGGTCCATATTGTCCGGGACACCGCCCAAGGCGGCAATCAGGTCAACGATGTCCCCGCACCAGGATCCGGGCATGAAGCTCAACGGGATTGTCTTGCCGGTGCCGGACGCATCCTGGGTCTTGAAGGCCAGCAGGGCATCGTGTAGCTCATCCACGGTCTTGGGCATGGCGATGCCCAGCTTGTCCAGCCAGGCGGTGTTGATGGCCATCTCGTTGGGGAACTGGACCAGGCCCAGCTCCTCGATGGAGGGCAGGGAGTAGATGTGCCCGTCAGAGGAGGTGATGGCGGCCTTGATGTCCGGCCGGTCTGCGAGGATTTTCGAGAGGTTGGGGGCGTTCTTCTCGAGCAGGCCTTCGAGGGGAATCAGCGTGCCGCTGGCGGAGTAGGTGCCGATTTCCGCATCAGTGAGGCCGCTGTTGAAGAAGGCGTCCGGCAGGTCTCCGCTCGCGAGGATAAGGTTCTTCTTTTCCTTGAACACGGTCTCCGGGAGGTTCTCCCAGTCGACGTGAATGTTGGTGTCCTTCTCCCACTGCTGCACCAGGGACATGGTGTTGTAGTCGGGGGCGAGGGCTGATTTCGTGCCGGAGAACTTGAGGGTCAGCGTGTCCTTGACGATCGGGAGGCCGGTTTCCTGAAAACCGAAGTCGGCGGACGCGTCCTGGATTTCGGCTGTGCCCTTGGAGCTGCCTGAACAGGCGGTGAACAGCATTGTTCCTGCCATTACGGCGCCGAGGACGGCGAGTTTGCGGCTGGTAGCCATGGGTCGTTCCTTTTCTGGGTTGCGGGGAGGAGGGTGGGGTGGTGGCGGAAGCGGTTCCGCCGTCGGGCGTTCTATTAAGGCTGAGCGCTAGCTCTTGACGGCACCGATCATGGTGCCCTTGGTGAAGTGCTTCTGCATGAACGGAAGCGCGATCATCAGCGGAAGGCTGGAGACGACGATCATGGCGTACTTGGTCAGTTCGGCAATTCTCTGCGCCGCCGCGTAGGACTCGATGTCGCCGCCGGTGGTGCCGGCAGAGGAGACATCGGACTGGATGAGGATGTTTCGCAGCACCAGCTGCAGGGGGTATTTGGTGTCGTCGTTAAGGAAGATCAGGGCGTCGAAGAACGAGTTCCAGTGCGCCACCACATGGACCATGATCATCAGCATGATCAGCGGTTTGGACAGTGGCAGAACCATCTTGAAGAAGAAGGTGAAATCGTTGGCGCCGTCCATCTGGGCGGCCTCCCGGAGCTCACCGGGGATAGTGTGCTCGAAGAACGACCTGGCAATAATCAGGTTCCACACGCCCACCGCTCCGGGCAGGACAACCGCCCAGACCGTGTCCAGCATGCCCAGGTCACGGACCACCAGGTACTTGGTGATCAGGCCGCCGTCGAAGAACATCGTGATGACGAACAGCAGCATGAGGATCTTCCGCCCGGGCATGTCCTTGCGGGACAGGGCGTAGGCACCGAAAAGGATGGTGGTCACGCTGATCGCCGAGCCCAGGACGGTGTAGACGATGGTGTTGCCCAGCCCGTTCCAGATCCGGCTGTCCGCGAAGATCCGCTGGTATCCCTCAAGGGTGACGCCGGAGGGGAACAGCCACACCTTGCCTTCATAGACGGCGTTGGGGTCGCTGACGGACGCGATGACGATGAAATACAGCGGGTAGACCACCGCGATGATCGACGCCGTGAGGATGGTGACAGCGGCAACGTTGAAGGCCGAGTCCGCCCACCTGTCGCGGAACGAGAAGGTGCGCTTCGGGGCAGGAGCGGCCTGGGTGGCGGGGGCCGGGGCGGCCAGCGGTTTGGTGTTCAGAGACATAGCGGCATCACCAGAGGGTTGCTTGGTTGGCCCGGCGCGCTACCCAGTTGAAGGTCAGCAGCAACACGAGGTTGAGGACGGAATTGAACAGGCCGATGGCGGCCGAGTAGCTGAACTGCGCCTGCTGCAGGCCCGCATGGTAAACGTACGTCTGGATGATTTCCGACGTCGGCAGGTTCAGGTTGGTCTGCATCAGCAGGGCCTTTTCGAAACCCACGTTGAGAAGGTTGCCGATGGCCAGGATGAACAGGACCGTGATGACCGGCATGATGCCTGGCAGGTCGATGTGGCGGATCCGCTGCAGCTTGGAGGCGCCGTCCACCTTGGCGGCGTCGTGCAGCGCGGGGTCGATCCCTGACAGTGCCGCGAGGTAGACGATCATGGCAAAGCCGGCGTTCTGCCAGACATCCGAGATCACATAGATGGGCCTGAACCACTCGGCGGAACCCATGAAGAAGACGGGCTCGCCTCCTGCGAGCTGGATGGCGTTGTTTACCAGACCCGACCGCGGTGAAAGGAGCACGAACATGATGCCGACCACAACCACCGTCGAGATGAACGCCGGCGAGTACAGGACCGTCTGGGTGAACTTCTTGAACCGCTCGCTTTGCAGCTGGTTGACCAGGAGGGCAAGAATGATGGGAATGGGAAAGGCGACCAGCAGTCCGAGGACGGCGATCCAGAGCGTGTTCCCCACTACCTGGCCGAACTGGTACGAGTTGATGAACCGGACGAAGTGCTGCAGGCCCACCCAGGGGCTTTCGGTGAAACCGTCCACGGGGTTGTAGTTGCGGAAGGCGATCTGCACCCCGTACATAGGCCAGTACTTGAAGACTGCGATGTAGACCAGCGCCGGAACTAGTAATACGTATAACTGCCACGACCTGCCGGCCCTTTTTAGGCGCAGCGAAAGAGGCTTCCTGCTCCTCGGCCCCGGCGGGGACGCCGGCGGCGATGCCGGTGTGCGCCCAGCCAATGTGCGGATCATTGCTTCTCCTTTGGATGTGTCACTGAATTTCGTTCAATCAGCGGGCAGGTCATGAACTCGACCCGCCCGTCGGGCTCGGCGCCCTGCAGTATGAGGTCAACCGCGCGCCGCCCCATTTCCACGAAGGGCAGCTCGAGGGTTGTGAGCCCCGGCCGCAGGTGCTGGGCCAGGGTCTCCTGGTTGTCGAAGCCGATAATGGATACATCACGCGGAATCGAAATATGCAGCTCGGTGGCGGCCTGGTAGGCGCCCCAGGCGGTGCGGTCGTTTGCGCAGAAGATGGCGGTGGGCGGGTCGCCGGCGCTCAGCAGTTCGGTGCCATGCGTGAAACCGTCCAGTTCGTTGCCGCTGCCGAACCGCACCAGTTCCGGCCGGACCGGGAGGCCCGCTTCGGTCATTGCCTTCACGTAGCCGGCGTAACGTCCGACGGCGGCAGGAAGGCCGCTTTCCAGCGTTTCAATGTTGATCATCCCCACCCGCTCATGCCCCGCCTGGAGCAGGCGGCGGGTAGCGGCGTAGCCGCCCAGCTCCTCGTCCGGTGCCACGCTCGGCAGCCGGCGGTCCCTGTCCTGCGAGTTCAGCACCACCGAAGGTACGCCGGCCAGTGCTTTCGGGACTTCAAGGCGGCGGTGATACATGGCTGCATAGACCACTCCTGCGACCTTGTAGGACAGCATGGAATCCAGCGAGGCTGCCTCCAGCGCCTTATCGCCGCCCGTGTTCATGGTGAGCAGGAGAAGCCCGTCCTCCCAGGCCCGTTCCTGGGCGCCCTCGATGATTTTTCCGGCGAAGGGCGTGGTGGCGACGGCGTCACCTACAAAGCCGATGATGCCCGACACTCCCTCGCGCAGGGTTTTGGCGTGGGCGTTGGTCCGGTAACCGAGCTGCTGCACGGCGTCCTTCACCCGCTGCCTCGTGTCCTCGGAAAAGCGGGCACCCGAGGCGGAGTTCAGGACCAGGGACACGGTGGCCTGCGACACGCCAGCCGCGGCCGCCACGTCATGCATCGTGGGGCCTGACGATCGTTTAATGCGGGCCATGGGCACCTCCTCGGGCCTCGGGTTATTCGTATCAGTTATTCGTATAACCGACAGGTGAAACTGTAACCTGCGTTACAGCCCGGCGTCAACAGGGGTGGTCGGTGCATTGCGTTGGGTGGCCTGCGCTTCGCGCGTCTCGCCAGGCCGGCGGGATCAGGACAACTATGCTCTGGACGCTGCTGGCGGGAGGTGCGAATGTGAAGCAATGGGGTGAACGGTGCGGCCCTCAAGCAACGGAGGATGTCATGGATCCGGATGATCTGGTCTTCCATCCCTGGGCTGTGCAGGGGCCGCGCGACGTGCCCACGTTGGTCGGCGGCTCCGGGAGCTACGTCGTCGACGAAAGCGGCAGGCGCTACCTGGATTTCAGCTCGCAGCTGGTGTTCACCAGCCTCGGTCACCAGCATCCGCGCATCGTCGCGGCGATCAAGGCGCAGGCTGACCGTCTGTGCACCCTTGCACCCGGCCACGCCTCGGATATCCGGAGCGAAGCAGCACGGCTGATCGTTGAGGTCGCACCGGAGCGCCTGGGGCACGTGCTGTTCACCACCGGCGGCACGGAGGCCATTGAGCATGCGGTGCGGATGGCGCGTCTTTACACCGGCCGGCCCAAGGTGCTCGCGGCTTACCGCTCCTATCACGGCTCGACGACCACCTCGATTCATCTCACGGGCGATCCGCGCCGCTGGGCCTCCGACACGGGCGCGGCGGGCGCCGTCCACTTCTTTGGTCCTTTCCTGTACAGATCGGCGTTCGGGTCAAGGACTCCCGAGGAAGAGTGCGAGCGCGCATTGGCCCATCTGGAGCAGGTGATCCTCCTGGAAGGCCCTTCGACGATCGCAGGCCTGGTCCTGGAATCGGTCGTCGGCAGTTCGGGTGTTCTTGTGCCGCCGCCCGGCTACCTGCGCGGGGTTCGCGAGCTGTGCGACCGCCACGGCATGGTCTACATCGCCGATGAGGTGATGGTCGGCTTCGGGCGCACGGGAGCATGGTTCGGCGTGGACCACGATGGTGTGGCACCTGACCTCATGGCGTTCGCGAAGGGTGTAAATTCCGGGTACGTTCCACTGGGAGGCGTACTGGTCAGCGACGCGATCTACGAGCTGTTCACCAAACGCCCCTACCCGGCAGGCATGACCTACAGCGGCCACCCCCTTGCCTGCGCGGCAGCCGTCGGCGCCATCAACGCCATGCACGAAGAACACACCATTGCGGCAGCTGCCCGTCTCGGCACTGACATCCTGGGGCCGGCACTGCGGGAGCTTGCGGGGAAGCACGAATCCGTCGGGGACGTGCGCGGCATCGGCGGCCTCTGGAGCCTCGAGCTGGTCCGTAACCGACTGACCAAGGAGCCGCTCGTGCCCGCAGGCGCCACGGCAGCCGGGAACGCGCCGATGGTCGCCGTGGCCAAAGCGTGCAGGGAACGGGGGCTGCTGCCGCTGGTCCTGGGCAACCGCCTCCATGTCGCCCCGCCCCTCAACGTGACCGACTCCGACGCCGCCGCGGGCCTGACCATCCTCGACGAAGCACTCTCTGTGGCCGATACGTATCTATAAAGCCCAGTCGGCGTCGTCGTACGGGCGGCCGCGGAAATGAGCGCGGAGGTACTCCCCCACAACGGCCGCCCCCAGGTCCCCGGCCTCCGGCGTAACAACCCGGCCGTCGATCCGGCGGGCCATGCGCTGGACGAACCGCTCGAGGCCGGGGTCATCGCCGAGCCGGAAGAAGGTGGCCTGCGTACCGGCCCGCCCGAGGCGGTCGAGCTCGGCAACCGTGACCCGGATGGTCTCCGTGTCGGGTGGCCAGGAGAACCAGGATTCGCCGTCGGCCAGCAGGTGCGCGGTGGGTTCGCCGTCGGTCACGACGAGGAGGACAGGCTGCATCGACGGGTGCTGGCGGAAGAAACGGCTGGCCAGCAGTAAGCCGTGATGCAAATTGGTCCCCTGCTCCCGCAGGGCCGGCAGGGCCGTGAGCTCGCCGATGTCCATGGACTGCGCGTAACGGCCGAACGTGATCAGCTGCAGCCGGTCCCCGCGGAACCGCGTTGAGACGAGATGGTGCAGGGCAAGCGCGGTGCGTTTCATCGGCACCCACCGCCCCTCCGCGGCCATCGAGAACGACACATCAGCAAGCAGGACGACGGCGGCCTGGGTGTGCGCCTCGGTCTCGGCCACTTCGATGTCACCCACCCCCAGGCGCACTCCGCGTCCGGGATCACCGCCGTCTGCCATCGTGCGGCGGATCGCGTTTGTCATGGTGCGGGTGACGTCCCACGGTTCGGCGTCGCCGAACTCCCACTGGCGGCTGGAGCCGGTCTGCTCACCGGCGGCGCCCGCGACGCGCGTGTCCCGGCGCCCCTGCCGCCCGGACAGCTGCTTCGCAGTGTCCCGTAACAGTGACCTTCCGAGCCGCCGCATGGCCTGCGGGGACAACCGGAGATCGCCGTCCGCACCGCGCCGCAGGTAGCCGCCGTCCTGCATGGCCCGCTCAATGTCAGCGAGGGTACGTGCGGTGACGGCGGCGTTCTGCCCCAGCTGGCGGGCGAGGGCATCCAGGTCCAGGTCGTCGAGCCGCGAACCGTTATACGACTGCGAGAGCTGTTCAGCCAGCTCGTCGAGCTCGGCCACGTCCTGCAGCACCCCGGTTCCGTCACCCAGCCCGAGTCCTTCCTGGCCTTCGAACCGCTCGGAGCCGGACCAGTCCTCGCCTGGGCGAAGCGCCCTCAGGCTGTCGTCGAGCTGATTGAGCTGGGCCATCAGCTCGGGTGAGCCGAACGCCTCGGCGGACAGCCGCATCAGCTCATCGCGCTGCTCGGGGGACATGGATTGCAGGAGCCGCTGGGCTGCGGCCGCGCGCTTGGCGAGGGCGTCCACCAGCTCCTCGACTGATTGCGGATTCTCCGGGAAGAAGCTGCCGTGCTTGGCCATGAACTCCTGGAAATCGGCGTCGGTGTCTTCACCGCGCCGGTGCTTGCCGAGCAGCTCGTTGAGGTCGCGCAGCATCTCGCTCACGGCCGCGCGGTCCTCGTCGGTGGCGTTCTCCAGCGCCTGCTTCATGCCGGCAAACCGCTGGTCAAGGACTTCGCGGCCCAGCAGGTCCTTGATCCGCTCGTAGGCTTCCCGGGCGGTGCTCGACTGCCAGTCATAGGAGGCCAGTTCGTTGACCGCCGCTGCCGTGGATTTGGGCAGGTTCTGCAGCTGCAGCTCCCGGAAGGCGCGGTCGGTGTTGTCCATCATGGCGTCGCGGGCCAGCTGCTTGCGCTCCTCCAGCACCGCAGTGTCCAGCAGCTTCCGGACTTCGTTGAGGGTGCCGTCCAGCCGGTGGCGGCCCAGCAGTTCACTCCGGCGCTGCTGAACGCGCCTGGACAGGTCGTCGAGCCCTTCGCGGTCCCGGCCGCCGCGCCGCAGGAACTCCTGCAGGGCATGCCGGGGCGAGTACCCTGCCATGACGTCCTCGGCGATCGCGTCCAGCGCCTCTGCCAGGTCGACCGGCGGTGCGAGCGGGTCCGGCCCTCCGGCGTACCGGCCGTATCTGGACCGGTTGTGAACGCTCATGATGCCTCCTGTACCGAGCCGAAACTGTAGTTAGCCGTAGACCGTTTCCTCGTCGTCGGACTCCTTGGAGATCCGCCGGGCGAGGTAAAGCCCTTCCAATGCAAGTTCGACGGCGGCGGCGCGCTGTCCGTCGTTTTTCGCGCCAAGGCGCTCACTGATTTTGTCGTAGAGAGTGGATCCGTTGAGGGGCGGGAGATTCTCGAGGAACTCCCGTGCCGTGACCTGTTCCCCGGTGGTCACGGTCGTGTGGCCGTCGAGTGCCGCGACGAGTGGGCCCATGTCGATGCCGTGGAAGTGCGCCCGCACGGCTTCGGCGGTGGCTGTGCGCAGGAGGTGGTCGAGGATGCCCTGCTCGCGTCCTTCCTCACCTGACTCGAACTCGATCTTCCCTGTGAGGACTTCGGCTGCGGGCTCCGGGTCGATGATCCGCGCCACGGCCTCGTCCTCGCCGCGTATGCTTGCCCGGCGCAGGGCCGCCGCGGCGACGGTTTCGGCGCCCGCGATGGCGAACCGTGCGGAGACCCCGGAGGTCTGGTTGATGGCCGGGGACTGCCGCAGCGCCCGTGTGTAGCGGGCCAGGATCTCGAGGATGACGGGCGGGACGTCGGCCACCAGCTTCCCCTCCTGCCGGATGACGGACACCTCGTCTTCAAGTTCGATCGGGTAGTGCGTACGGATCTCCGCGCCGAAGCGGTCTTTCAGGGGCGTGATGATCCGGCCGCGGTTCGTGTAGTCCTCCGGGTTGGCGGACGCGACGACGAGCACATCAAGCGGCAGCCGCAGCACGTAGCCGCGGATCTGGATATCGCGTTCCTCCATCACGTTGAGCATCGCCACCTGGATCCGCTCTGCGAGATCGGGCAGCTCGTTGATGGCGATGATCCCCCGGTTGGAGCGCGGGACGAGGCCGTAGTGGATGGTTTCGGGGTCCCCGAGCCGGCGGCCCTCGGCCACGCGCATGGGGTCGACGTCGCCGATAAGGTCGGCAACAGAGGTGTCCGGCGTCGCGAGCTTTTCGACGTAGCGTTCCGTGCGGTGGCGCCAGGCCACGCGCATCCGGTCCCCTTCGGTGAGGGCGCGGGCGCGGGACTGCTCGGTGATTGGTTCGTACGGGTGCTCGTTGAGCTCCGATTCCTCGATCACCGGCGACCACTCGTCCAGCAGCCCGGCCAGGGTGCGGAGCAGCCGGGTCTTGCCCTGCCCCCGTTCGCCGAGCAGGACGACGTCGTGCCCGGCGATCAAGGCACGCTCGAGCTGCGGCAGGACGGTCCGGCTGAACCCGAACATTCCGGGCCAGGGATCGCGGCCGCCGGCGAGCGCGGCGAGCAGGTTATCGCGGATTTCGTGGCGCAGGTCCTTGTGGACGTGGCCGGCCGCACGCAGTTCTCCAACGGTGAAGATATCGGGACGATCACTCACCCCTCTACGGTAGTCCTCGAACGTGCGGCGAATCGAGGAAATCCCCAAGATTCCCCCGCCCGGGCTGCTGCAACAGAGCCGCTACGCTTGATTCTGATGACTGCACCAACAGCGCCGGCACCCCGGAGACCGGAGAGCACCCTCCTCCTTCTGGTGCGCCACGGGGAAACTCCCACCACGGGCGCGGTGCTGCCCGGGCGGGCACCGGGACTGCATCTGTCCGACCGGGGCCGGGCCCAGGCCGAACGGGTCGCGGAACGGCTTCTGGGCCTTACGGTCGACGCCGTCTACTCCTCACCACTGGAGCGCACCCGGGAGACTGCAGAGCCCGCCGCAACCTCCGCCGGGCTCGGGGTGAACGAAAACGCCGGCCTGATCGAGTGCGACTTCGGCGAGTGGACCGGCGCCGCGCTCGCGGAACTGGTGAGCCTTCCGGAGTGGCAGACCGTGCAACACACGCCGTCAGCCTTCCGCTTCCCGAACGGGGAAAGCTTCGCCCAGATGCAGGCGCGGATGGTCGGAACGCTCGAGGCAGTGTGTGCGGCCCACGCCGGAGGCGTGGTTGCGTGCTTTTCGCACGCCGACCCGATCAAGGCCGCCGTCGCCCACGCCCTGGGCACTCATCTGGACCTCTTCCAGCGGATTGTCATTAGCCCCGGGTCGGTTTCGGCCATCTCGTATGTGGAGGGTCAGGCGCCCGCCGTGCTCATGGTGAATTCGACGTCGGAACCCCTGAGTCGGCTGAGGGCCTCGTGAAGAGGGCGCCGTGACGAGAGGCAGACGGTGTCCGGGCGGGAGCTGACGCTGCTCACCGAGGGCCGTGTCGAGCTGCTCGGACGCATCCCGCGCGGCAGCAATGCGACGCTCCTCGCCCAGGTCTCCTGCGGCGACGAGGCAGCGTGGGCGGTGTACAAGCCGGAGGCCGGGGAACGGCCGCTCTACGATTTCGAGCCGGGGCTGTACCGTCGGGAACGCGCTGCCTACCTGCTGAGTGAGTACCTGGAGTGGGGAATCGTGCCGCCCACCGTGATCCGCGCTGAAGCTCCCTTGGGGATCGGATCGTTGCAGTGGTTCGTTGCAGGCGACCAGCATGAGCACTACTTCACCCTCTACGCAGACTCACCCGAGACCCACCGCATCCTGCTGCAGATCGCCCTGTTCGATTGCGTCACCAACAACACGGACCGCAAGAGCGGACACGTCCTGCGCGGCGACGACGGACGGGTATGGGGCATCGACCACGGGTTGTGCTTCTCGGCGGGCTTCAAACTCCGCACCGTGATCTGGGACTTCGCGGGCGAACCCATCCCCGGTGCGCTGCTCGAGGACATCACCCCGCTCGCGGAGGCCGTGCCGCCCGCGGTGGCCGGGCTCCTCGACGACGCGGAGGTGACCGCCCTGAAGCGGCGGGTGCGGCGCCTGCTGCAGGAAGGGGTGCTGCCTGTTGACCCGACCGGCATGCGTTACCCGTGGCCGCTCGTGTAGGTGCCGGGCCGTGACTCCGGACCCGCAGTAGCTGATCCTTGGTGGCCCTACCCCTGGCGGCTGCTTGCCCGCACAACGAGTTCGGGTGTGAACACGATCTGTTGGTGTCCGTGCCCGCCCGGGTTCTCGATCTCATCGAACAGCAACTGGGCGGCCCGCTCCCCTAT
Source organism: Arthrobacter sp. ISL-72 (assembly GCF_018613755.1). Classification (GTDB taxonomy): domain Bacteria; phylum Actinomycetota; class Actinomycetes; order Actinomycetales; family Micrococcaceae; genus Arthrobacter. The sequence goes on along the minus strand of NZ_JAGGPP010000023.1, from coordinate 6,576 downwards.
CAGCTGCCGCGGCTGCCGTATTGAGGACAGCGGAATGCTTGATTGCGAAGCGAAGTCGATGTCGTCAAACCCGATAAGGGCAATCTCGTCAGGTACCCGTATTCCCTTGGCCGTAAAGGATTGGAGGAGGCCCAGCGCGAGCTGGTCATTTGCGGCAAAAACAGCATCGGGGCGTCTGGACTGGCGAAGATCGCCGATGATGTCGCCAATCTGCCGCCCGCGTTCAAATTTCAGGTTCGGGGTTTCAAACACCTGTAAAGCGACACCGGCGGCTTCCGCGGCCGCAAGGGCGCCGGCGTGGCGGTCGGCCACCTGCTGGAGCGTGAAGGGACCCCCCACGAAGGCCGGCCGCTCGGCTCCGCTAGCGATGAGATGTTCCATGGCTGTCCTGCCCCCGGCTTCATCATCGACGGACACGGAGCAGAAATCTTCGGAACCCGCCAACCGGTCCACCAGCACCGACGGTATGCCCCGCGCACGCATCGCCTCCAATCGCTGGAGAACATCTCCAAAAGGAGTAATCAGGATGCCCTGTACACGCTGTTCCTCGAACAAATCCAGGTAGGTCTGCTCCCTTCGCGCGTCCTCACTGCTGTTGGCCAGAATGAACGAGTACTTGTGGTCCTCCGCAACATCCTCGGCGCCCAGGGCAACATCGGTGAAAAACGGATTGCGCACATCCAGAACCAGCATTCCCAGGCTTCGGCTCGAGCCCGAGCGGAGGGACCTTGCAGACTCGTTGCGAACGAAACCCAATTGGGCGATGGCCGCCTGAACGCGCTTCCTCTTGTCCGGCGTGACCTGATCGGGACGGTTCAGCACATTCGAAACCGTTCCCACCGAGACCTGCGCCAGCGCTGCAACGTCTTTCACGCTCGGCCCCGTCGACATCGGCAAACTCCTTTATGAATCGAATCATTCTGCGCACCATAGTAAGCACGGGCAATCGCTTTCCCGATAGAGCCGCCGAAAATCGCTGCCGATTCCCCTGATGTCCGGACTCTTGACAGGCGCACGAGAGGTGCCCTAGCGTGTGAGGAGATTCACAGATGAATCGATTCATAAAAAGGAGTAAGGCTATGGACGACACCTACGACGTCGACCTCCAAAGCAGCCCGAAAACCGCAGCCCCCGGGGTCCCCGTGCTGGAGCTGCGCGATATCCATAAGTCATTCGGCGCCGTTAAGGCGCTGCAGGGCGCAAATCTCAGCCTTCACAAGGGACAGGTCACGGCGCTGGTCGGCGAGAACGGCGCCGGCAAGTCAACCATGGTCAAGACACTCGCCGGCCTTCATCAGCAGGACCGCGGACAGGTCTTCCTGGACGGTGAAGAGGTGTCCTTCCGCGACCCGCTCCATTCCCGTGAGGCCGGAATTGCAGTGATCTACCAGGAACCGACAATGTTTCCCGATCTAACGGTCGCCGAAAACATCTTCATGGGCCGTCAGCCTGTCCGGTCTCTTCGGCGCATCGACCGGAAAGCAATGCACCAGCAGGCCCTTGAGCTGTTCCGCCAGCTCGGCGTCAAAATCGATCCCGACCGGGCCGCACAGGGTTTGTCCATCGCTGACCAGCAGGTCGTGGAAATCGCCAAGGCCATCAGCCTCAATGCCCGGGTCCTGATCATGGACGAGCCGACGGCGGCGCTCAGCGGAGTGGAGGTGGACCGACTCTTTGCCGTGACGCGCACCCTGCAGGAACGAGGGGCGGCGGTTCTCTTCATTTCGCACCGGTTCGAAGAGGTCTTCGCGCTGGCGGACTGGATCACCGTAATGCGCGACGGCGCCCACGTGGCAACCTCTCCGGCGGCTGAGCTTGCCGTCGACGAGGTCATCAGGCAAATGGTCGGGCGCGACGTCGCATCACTGTTCCCCAAACAGGAAACCGTCATCGGCGACGTCGCCCTTGAGGTCAGGGGGCTCAGCCGGAAGGGCGTGTTCTCCGACATCTCCTTCAACGTCAAGGCCGGCGAGATCGTGGGGCTGAGTGGCCTCGTCGGCGCCGGGCGATCTGAGGTTGCCCGCGCCATCTTCGGCATCGACAAATACGATTCCGGCGAAATCCTGGTCCGCAACCAGAACCTGAAACCGCTCTCCCCGCGCGACTCCATGGCGGCCGGCCTGGGCTTCGTTCCCGAAGACCGGCGCAAGCAGGGCTTGGTCATGGAACTGAACGTCAGCCGCAACCTGACCCTGACGCTGCGCAAGAAACTCAGCCGGTTCGGGCTCCTAACCAACCAGGCCGAGGCCCAGTCCACCAAGGAATGGGCCAGGAAACTGCAGATCAAGGCAGGAGCGCCCACTTCCCCGATCTCGACGCTCTCGGGCGGCAACCAGCAGAAGGTGGTGCTCGGAAAATGGCTCGCCACCGGGCCCAGGATCCTGATCATCGACGAGCCCACCCGCGGCATCGATGTCGGCACCAAATCCGAGGTGCACAGACTCATCTCGGAGCTCGCCGGCACAGGTCTGGCAGTCCTGATGATCTCCTCCGAACTTCCGGAAATCCTGGGCATGTCCGACCGCGTGCTGGTCATGCACGAAGGAATGATTACCGCGGAGCTGAGCCGCAGCGAAGCGACAGAGGAAACGGTGATGACTGCTGCCACCGGAGCTGAGTCATCCGGCAAGGAGACACCCGCGTGACAACACTAGCCCTGAACCGCCAGCCCTCGATGGCGTGGCTTGGAACGCTGACCCGCTCCCGGGAGTTCAGCGTGTTCCTGGCCCTTGCGATCCTTATCGCCGCAACAGTGGCGGCCAATCCGCGGTTCCTCAGCGCACAAAGCACCAAGGACCTGCTCCTCAATTCCTCGATCCTTGTCATCCTCGCCGTTGGGCAGGCCATCGTGATCGTCACCAAGAACGTCGACCTTTCCGTCGGCTCTGTTCTGGGGCTGACTGCCTTCGCGACCGGCAAGATCTTCGTCGTACTGCCTGACCTTCCAGTCATCGCCATGCTGGCCATAGGCATCGGCCTTGGAGCCCTCCTCGGAGCAGTCAACGGCGCCCTGATCGCGGTGGCTAAGGTGCCGTCCCTGGTCGTCACGCTCGGAACCCTGTACATCTTCCGCGGCGTCGATTTCGCCTGGGCACAGGGCCAGCAGATCAGCCCGTCCAACCTGCCCGAGGCCTTCCTGGCCCTCGGCAGCGGCGCCGTGCTCGGCCTGCCCTACCTGGCCCTTATTGCCCTCGTTGTCGTCATCGCCTTCGGACTCTACCTGCGGAACTATCGGTCAGGACGCGAGTTCTACGCCATCGGCTCAGATGTTATGGCAGCACGGCTGTACGGAATCGGCGTCGGCCGGAAAGTCTTCGCCGCCTTCGCCATCTCCGGAGCCCTGGCCGGACTAGCCGGCGTCATCTATGCGGCAAAGTACGGCAACCTCGACGCCACGGCAGGCCAAGGCCTTGAGCTCAACGTCGTCGCAGCGGCCGTCGTCGGAGGCGTAGCCATCGCGGGCGGCGTTGGCACCGTCTACGGGGCGGCGATTGGTGCCGTCCTCCTGACGACCATCACCTCGGCACTGCCGGTTCTGGGAGTCTCACCGTTCTGGCAGCGAGCTATGATCGGCGCCCTCATCCTGGCGTCCATCGCCCTCGACCGATACCTGGCTCTGCGCACCGAGCGCCGCCTGAGAGGACACGACAAACATGCTGGCTGAAAGCACACGGCCCGTCCCCGTCCGTGAAGCAGCCCCCCGCCTCGGCTTCCTCCGCAGCTGGGACACCGCGATCATCATCGCCGTCCTCCTCAGCATCGCGGTCGCGGCAGCAACGGTGGCAGGGTTCGCCTCCCCCCGCAACGCCGGCTTCCTCCTTATCGACCTGATCCCCATCCTCCTGCTCGCCTTACCCATGACGCTGATCATCCTCACCGGGGAGATTGACCTGTCGGTGGCCAGCATCGCAGGATTTGTCAGCTGCGTCTTCGGTGCACTGTGGAATGCAGGGTTGTCGCTGGAAGTCATCGTCCCCCTGTGCCTCGTCCTGGGAGCCATCTCAGGTGCGGTGAACGGCCTCCTGGTTTCCGTGCTGGGGCTGCCCTCCCTCGCAGTCACGATTGGAACCCTGGCACTGTACCGCGGGCTGGCATTCGTCGTCCTGGGCGATCAAGCTGTCACCAGCTTCCCCCGGGCCATCACCAGCGGCCTGCAGGCCAAAATCGGAGCGACAGGCATACCGGTCTGGATCATCCCGGTAATAATCCTCGCCATCATCTTCGGAATCATCCTCCACTTCACCGGATTCGGCCGGTCACTGTTTGCCATCGGCTACAGCGAAGAGGCGGCCCGCTTCGCCGGCATCCGGGTGGCGCAAACCAAGTTCTGGCTCTTCCTCGTCTCCGGCGCAGTAGCCGCGCTGGTGGGCATCTGGTGGACCCTGCGCTACGGCAGCGCCCGCGGTGACAACGCCACGGGCCTGGAGCTGTCCGTCATCGCAGCCGTTCTCCTCGGCGGTGTCTCCATCTTTGGCGGCAAGGGCAACCTTCCCGGCGTCATCGCCGGCGTCGCGCTGCTCGCCATACTCCGGAACGCGCTCCAGCTGGCCAGCGTCCCCGAAGACACGCTGTCCATGCTGACTGGAGGCCTCCTGATTCTGGCGGTTGTGGCCCCCAACGCAATCACCTGGGCCCGCACGCTTTCCCGGCACCCCCGCATCACCTGAGACCACCCCACCACCCACAACAACAACGACGTTCAGTTGAAAGGCAAACCAATGAAACTCAGTTCCAAGTCCGGAACGCGCAAGGCCGCCCCGGTTTTCGTCACCCTCGTCACCGGGCTGTCTTTGGCACTCACAGCGTGCGGCGGCACGACCGTCAATTCAGGATCCAGCGGCGGCGGCGAGAACACCGCGTCGGCGTCGGCGAACCCGGATGCGCCGCTGAAGGAAGGCCTGAAGGTCGCCTTCCTTCCGAAGCAGCTGAACAACTCCTACTTCACGGTCACAGACCGTGGTGGCAAGACTGCCGTATCTGAGTTCAAGGGCACCTTCTCCGAGGTCGGGCCGTCCGAGGCCAGCGCCTCGAGCCAGGTCAGCTACATCAACACGCTCACCCAGCAGGGAGCGGATATCATCGCAACCTCCGCCAACGACCCCAAGGCCATCTGCTCCGCCTTGGACGAGGCACGCAACGGCGGGGCCAAGGTTGTGACCTTCGATTCCGACACCGACCCGGAATGCCGCGACATCTATGTCAACCAGGCAACGGCAGAAGGCATCGCCTCAACCCAGGTGAAGCTCATCTCCGAAGCCATCGGAGCCGACGGCGGCGACATCGCCATCCTGTCCGCCACTGCCAACGCGACGAACCAGAACGCCTGGATCGAGCTGATGAAGAAGGAACTCGAAAAGCCGGAGTACTCCAAGCTGAAGCTGGTGGCCACGGTTTACGGTGATGACAACGCCCAGAAGTCCCAGCAGGAAGTCCAGGCGCTGCTGCAGCAGCACCCCACCCTCAAGGGAATCATCTCCCCCACCACAGTGGGTGTAGCCGCCGCAGCACAGTACCTCTCCGGATCCGAATACAAGGGCAAGGTCCAGCTCACCGGGCTCGGCTTCCCCAGCCACCTCAAGGAGTTCGTCAAGAACGGCACCATGAAGTCCTTCGCCCTGTGGGACGTCGAAAAGCTTGGCTACCTCACCGCCTACGCCGGTGCAGCCCTCGCTTCCGGCCAGATCACTGGCGCTGAAGGAGAAAAGTTCAAGGCCGGCGACATGGGCGAATTCGAAGTGGGAGCCAACGGGGTTGTCCTGCTCGGAGATCCCACGGTCTTCACCGCAGAGAACGTTGATCAGTTCAACTTCTAACTGATTGCTGGTCCGTGTGGTGACAGGAATGCATCCCGGACCAGCAACCAGGCTTCACTCAATAATCCACAAGATGGTCACGCTGGCGTGTTTCCGCTCGTCAGTCCACTCGGAGCTGCTCGAGAAAGAAAGATCATGAACAACACAGCATCGGCCTTGGCCCGGCTTTCGGAGCTTGCGATTGAGGTCCCTTCGTGGGCGTATGGAAATTCGGGGACGCGGTTCCGGGTGTTTGGCACTCCGGGGACGCCGCGGACGGTGCAGGAGAAGCTGGCGGACGCGGCGAAGGTGCACGAGCTGACGGGTCTGGCGCCGACGGTGGCGCTGCATATTCCGTGGGACAAGGTCGATGACTACGCCGCGTTGCGGGAGTACGCGGCGGGGTTGGGCGTGGGGTTGGGGACGGTTAATTCGAACACGTTCCAGGATGATGAGTACAAGTTCGGGTCCCTGACGTCCTCGGATGAGGCGGTGCGGCGCCGGGCGGTTGAGCATCATTTGGAGTGCATCGGGATCATGGATGCCACGGGGTCGAGGGATTTGAAGATCTGGCTCGCGGACGGCACGAATTACCCGGGCCAGGATGACATGCGCGGCCGGCAGGACCGGCTGGCGGAGTCGCTGCGGGAGATTTACGCGGCCCTGGGCGAGGACCAGCGCCTGGTGCTGGAGTACAAGTTCTTCGAACCGACCTTCTATCACACGGACGTGCCGGACTGGGGCACTTCCTATGCGCAGACCCTGGCCCTGGGCGAGAAGGCAT
>NZ_JAGGPP010000022.1 GCF_018613755.1 Arthrobacter sp. ISL-72 | reverse complement strand
TCCCACCGTATGACTTTGCCGCGCTTTTGGAGCCATTATCTGGACAAAAACTCGCGGGGAAGTCGCAGGAAGGAGCCCGAAGGAGGGAGGGGAATAGACTCGGGGCTGTGGAGATTCGGACGATCAGGACGGACGACGACGGCGGCGGTCACCTTGAGGTGCATTCCTTCAGCCCTGCTGCGGTGCCCGCCCTGCACGCAGGGGGCGAAACACCTGGTGACCCTGGCGGCGCCGGCCAGCCCGGCGTCGTCGTAATTCATGGAACCCTGGTGACGGACGCCCTCTACCGGCCGTTCGCCATGAAGATCGGCCGCCTGCTGGGGCGGCCCGTCCACACCTACAACCGGCGGGGCCGCGGCGGCTCTTCGGGGCAACCGGCCGACTACTCGGCGGCGACCGAAGTCAGCGACCTCGCGACCATCATCCGGGCAACCGGCTCCACCGACGTCGTCGCACACAGCTACGGCGGCTTCGTGGCACTACAGGCAGCCCGCACCGAACCCATCCGGCGGCTGGTCACGTACGACGCCGCCGTTTCGCTGTCCGGCAGCCTCAGCCGCCGGTGGCGTCCCGAACTCGAATACTCCATGGCGGCGGGACAGCTCGACCACGCCTGGGCGCACCTCGTCCAGGGCCTCGAAACCGCCGGCCCGGTCTCCAAACTCCCGCTCGGCGCCCTGCGCATGCTGAGCATCCTATCCGCCCGGACCCGCCTCGGCGCCGAGATGAGGCAGCTGCTGCCCACCGCCGTCGCCGAAATGCGGGCAGTCCTCAACGCCGACGCCGCCCTTGAGGACTTCACCGGCATCACCGCACCCACCCTAATGCTCAGCGGCGGCTGGAGCCCGTCGTACTTCGCTGAAACCGGCCGCCAGCTCGCGGCCGCAGTGCCGGCGATCGACTTCGCACTGGTGCCGGGCCAGCTCCATGAGGGTCCGCTCCGCCCGGGGCACCGGCTGGCGCTCACCACCGCGCGGTTCCTGGCCAACGACGTCAACCTGCGGCTCCGGCGAATCCGCGCCGCCCGGCACCCGCTGGGCAACCGCTTTAGGATGGGCCCGTGAAGGAAACCCGTGAACGACAGGGATCAGTGGAGCAGCAGCTCATCACCACGCACGACGGCGGCCGGCTGGCTTTGTACAGTTACGGAACCGTGGATGCCCCGGGTGAGCGCCGGATTGTGGTGATCGGCGGGGCCTTCCTCACCGCACTGATCTACCGGCCGTTTTCCGAGGCACTGTCCAAGGGCCTGGGCGACGGCTGGGCGGTGGACGTCTACGACCGGCGCGGCCGCGGCGACTCCACCCCGCAGCCCGCCGACTACTCCATGGCCACGGAGATCGCCGACGTCCGGACCATCATGGATGCCACCGGCGCCCGCAACCTCTTCGGCCACAGCCTCGGCGGTTCCGTGGCGCTGAACGCGGTGCAGCAGTTCACGGGTACCTCTTACGTTCCGGACAAGCTTGCCGTCTATGACGCCGCCGTGAACATCGACGGCAGCATTGACACCGACTGGCTGGACGGTTTTGAAGAAGCCGTCAACAACGGCAAGGTGGGCCATGCCCTGGCCCACCTGAAGAAGGCAACGAAGCCCGGATCGGCGATGGCCAGGATCCCCGAACCGGTCCTTGCCGGCTTGATGGCCCTCGTGTCCCGCACCAAGCTGAACAGGATGTTTAGCGAGGTCATGCCCAGCGCCGTGGAAGAGCTGCGGGCCGCCTACAACGAGGCCGACCATGCCCGGGACTTCAGCGCGCTCCCCGCCGCCACGCACTTCATGGCTGGCGGCAAAAGCCCCAGCTACTACAAGATCACCGCCCAGCGCCTTCACGCCGCCGTGCCGGGAAGCAGCTATGAGCTTTCTCCCAAAGGTTTCCACGGTTCCATCCCGGCCGCCGTGAAGGAACTCGTCACCGACATCTCCGCCTACTACAAGCGCTGACCGCCTGCTGGGGATTTCCTGCCGGCTGCCCCCATGGCCCGCCCCGTTGCTGTGCGGTTCCTGCCGCCCCGGGTAGGCTCGGAACATGACGCGCGAGAACATCAAAACACCCGACGGCGGAACGCTGGATCTCTACACCACCGGGGCCGAGCTGGCTTCGGCGGGCTCGGGCGTCGTCGTCGTTCAGGCCTCCATGGTGACCGCCGCGGACTACACCCGCTTTGCGCAGAAGCTGAGTGCGTCGCTGGGCCGGCCGGTGCACACATTCAACCGCCGCGGGCGGGGCGGATCCTCCCCGCAGGCAGAGGACTACACGCTGGACGCCGACATCCGGGACCTTGACACCGTGATGAAGCATACGGCCAGCACGGATGTCTTCGGCCACAGCTTCGGCGGGGCCGTGGCCCTGCATGCGGCCCGCACGCTGCCGGTGGAGCGGCTGGCGGTCTACGATCCCGCCGTCTCCGTGAACCACAGCGTCAAGGCGGACTGGATCGCGGAATACGAACGCGCCTCGGCGGCCGGCGACGACGACCGCGCCCTTGCCGTGCTCATCAGGGGCCTTGAGACCGGCGGGGCCTTGTCCTCACGGATGCCGCTCTCGATGCTGACCCTGGCCAACAAGCTCACCGCCGGAACCCCGGTGGGCAAGCAGATGCGGGAGCTGATGAAAGCCGGCGTCCGCGAGATCAAAGCGATCATCGCTGCGGACATGCCGGCGGAGCCGTTTCTGGCGCTGCCCTTGGAGACACTCATTATTGTCGGCGAGAAGAGCCCGGCCTACTTCGGCATCGCGTGCGGGCAGATCCACGACGTCCTGTCCGGATCGAGCTACACGATCCTCCAGGGCGCGGGGCACGACGGCGTCAACCGGGCGCCGGACAAGCTGATCACCGAGCTCAGCGAGTTCTTCGCAGGCTGACGGGGCCCCCGTCCTAAAGCGCGCCGTCCTAAAGCGCGAACGGACACTTGCGGCCCCGGGAAGAGGGCCTCAAGTGTCCGTTCGCGCTCAACGGGTCAGTGCTTAGTGGGCGGCCGGCACCGGGTGTTCTGCTCCGGCCGTCTTGCGCATCATCGCGGAAAGCACGACGGCGGCGACGGCTATGAGGGCCGCCGTCAGGAACGCAGCGTGCATGCCTGCGACGATGCCTGATCCGGCCGACACCACTGCATAGATCGACACCAGCAGCGCAGTTCCGGCCGCACCGGCGACCTGCTGCAGCGTGCTCATGGTGGCCGAGCCGTGCGAGTAGAGGTGCGGCGGCAGCGGGTTGAGCCCGGTGGTGAACGCCGGGGTGAACAGGAGCGCCAAGCCGAGGCTCAGCACCACGTGCAGCACCACGATCCACCAGACGGCCGTCTCGGCATTCAGCAGGGAGAACTGCCAGAGGGACAGCACCATCATGACGGAGCCGGAGACGGTGAGCGGAAGCGGGCCCACCTTGTCGAAGACGCGGCCGATGACCGGTCCGAGCAGACCCATGGCCAGGCCTCCGGGCAGCAGTGCGAGGCCGGTTTCCAGGGACTTCAGTCCCCGGATTTCCTGCAGGTACAGCGGGAGCAGGATGACGGCGCCGAAGAGGGCGATCATGGCCACGACCATCAACGACACGGACACCGTGAACATCCGGTAGTTGAATGCCCGCAGGTCCAGGAGCGGGCCGTCGGATTTTTGCAGTTTCAGCTGGCGGAACACGAAAGCCGTCATGGCCACCAAGCCGATCGCAAGGGCCGCGACCGCCGTCGTTCCCGGTCCGCTTTGGCCGCCGTGTCCGCCGCCGATCTGGCTGAGGCCGTACACCAGTCCGCCGAAGGCCGGGACCGTCAGCAGTACGGACAGGATGTCCAGCCGGGTCTTCTCGGATTCGCCGATGTTCGTGAGATAACGCGCTCCGATGGCGAACGATGCGAGTGCGATCGGGAGGACGAAAACGAACATAAAGCGCCACGAGAAGTGCTCAAGGATCATCCCCGACACGGTGGGGCCCAGGGCCCGTGCCACGGAAATGGCGATGCTCACGTTGCCCATCACCGCGCCGCGCCGTTCCAGGGGGACCAGCGTGAGGATGGTGGTCATCAGGAGCGGAAGCATGATGGCCGTTCCGCCGGCCTGGACGATGCGTGCCAGCAGGAGGATTTCGAAGCCGGGGGCCAGCGCGGCCAGGAGCGTGCCGCCCGAGAACAGGCCCATGGCGAGCATGAACACCGCGCGCGTTGAGAGGCGCTGCAGGATGAACCCGGTGGTGGGGATGACCACGGCCATGGTGAGCATAAAACCCGTGGAGAGCCACTGCACCGTGGGAGCGTCAACACCCAGGTCCACCATGAGCCGCTGGAGGGCGACGTTCATGATGGTCTCGTTGAGGATCACCACAAACGTGGCAACCAGCAGCGTGACAATGATCGTGACGGATTCCCGGGACATCTTCGCCGGAGCTGCGGCCAGCGCTCCCTCTGCAGGCCGGGCCTGCACGGGATCACCGTGGGCATTGGAAGAGACGTCTGTGGACATGGAGATTCCCTCAGAGAGATGTGATGTGGTTTCCGGCGAGCTGCGTCGCTGCAGTTTGCAACAGTGTATCCCGCGGGGTAATTCCCGTCATTGGAAAAACTATTCGGGAGCGCCCTCTCCATCGTGGGTCCCCGCCGCGCTCAGGAGCTGAGCGGCACGTTGTCAATCAGCCGGACCGGGCCCACCTTGGCTGCAATGATGGCCAGGCCTTCCCCGCGGAAGGGAGTCTCCTTGCAGTTCTCGGCCAGGGGCTCGAGGGTCGCCGGGTCCACGACGTCGAAGTAGTCGAGCCCTACCAGCGGCTGGGATTCCACCAGCGCCTGGGCGGATTCCAGGTCGAGGGGTTCGTGCGCGTTGGCCCGCCCCTCGATCAGCCGAAGGGCCCGGGACAGGACCAGGGCAGCATCGCGTTCCTCGTCCGAGAGGAACCTGTTCCGGCTGCTCAAAGCCAGCCCGTCAGCGGAGCGCACCGTCGGAACGGCCACGATCTCCACGGGAAAATTCAGGTCCGCCACCATCCGCCGCACCAGTGCCAGCTGCTGGGCGTCCTTCTGGCCGAAGTAGGCGCGGTAGGCCGGCAGGCCTGCACCGGCACCGGTCACAAAGGCGCCGCCGCCCGACAGCCCTGCCCCCGGAAACCCGTAATGCAGCAGCTTGGCCACCACAGTGAGTGCACCGTCGAAGTGGCCGGGACGTGAAGCGCCTTCCCATTTTTCCGCCAGGCGGCCCGCCGTCACCCGGACCAGGGGTTCGCCGCCGGGATAGACCTCCTCCACGGACGGTGCGAACACCAGGTCCACACCTTCGGCGTCGAGGAGTTGCAGGTCCGCCTCAAGGGTCCGGGGGTAGCGGTCCAGGTCCACGGCCTCGCCGAACTGCAGCGGGTTGACGAAGATGCTGGCCACTACCACGTCGTTTTGTTCGACGGCGGTGCGGGCCAGGCTGGCGTGCCCTTCGTGCAGCGCGCCCATGGTGGGAACCAGGCCCTGCGAGGAACCCTGCTTCTCCGTCAGCAGCCGCGCGCTTTCAGCCCGCAATTCTGCTGCGGTGGTTACGAGTTTGATCGCCAAGTCAGTCTCCTCCAGTGGCCTGCGGGCCGTCGTCGTCCGTAGCGTCCAGGGCTGCCCGGATGTCATCCAGCTGCTTCGGTTTGAGCAGCCCGCGGCTTTCAGCGCGGCGTGCCGTGGCCCGGGCCATTGCCAGGTAGGCCTCCAGAATATCGCCGCCGGCACCCGCATCGTTTTCCCGCAGTGCCTCGGCGTGGGCGGCCACCGTGCCAACGTCGCCGCGGGCCACGGGCCCGGTCAGTGCGGTTTCGCCCGAGGCCAGGGCGTTCTCCAGCGTGGCGCGGAGCAGCGGTCCCAGCATGCGTTCGGGGGCTTCGACCCCCACTTCACGCAGCAGCTCCGAGGCCTGCGCCACGAGCGTGACCATGTGGTTCGAACCGTGCGCCAGGGCGGCGTGGTACTGGGTGCGGTCAGCCTCGGCGATCACCACCGGCTCGGCGCCCATCTCCACCACCAGGGCCTGCGCAATGGGCAGCATCGGAGCATCGGCCGTGACCCCGAACGTGCAGTCCAGCAGGCGGGTGAGGTCGAGGCTCATGCCGGTGAAGGTCATGGCGGGGTGCAGGGCGAGGGGGACGGCGCCCGCGGCCCGCACCGGACGCAGGATCCCCACGCCGAAGCGGCCCGACGTGTGGGCAACGAGCTGTCCGGGCTGCCAGGCGCCGAGCTTCGCGAGGCCATCCACCAGTCCGCCGAGCGCGTCATCCGGAACGGCCAGCAGCACCAGCTCGGACCGTTCCACAATGTCCTGCACCTCGAGCACCGGCACCCCGGGCAGCAGGCTGTCCGCCCGTTCGCGGCTCGCCTCCGAAACTGCGGAAACCCCGACGACGGCGTGCTCGGCAGCGCGGAGCGCCGCACCCAGGACGGCACCCACCTTGCCGGCCCCGATGATTCCGATGCCGAGACGTCCTGGCTTAGCCATGTTCCGGGCCTTTCTGCTGGTCCTGCCGGTGATGGGGCGTGTGGAGATCCGGGGTTTCGGGGCCAGGCCCGGCCGGCGGGGTATCGGCTGGCGCGGCCTCGCCGGTCGCGCCGGCCTCGCTCACCGCGGCGACCGCGGCGACCGCGGCCGGTGCGGTCTGTGCCACCTGCGCGAGCCATTGCTCACTGGTCTGGCGCTTGCGGGCTTCCCGGGCCCGCGCGGCCTGGGCATCGAACAGGGCGCGGGCTTCGTCCAGTCCGGCCTGGATGAGCCGGGGCGACACCGGTCCGGCGGTGGTGTGCAGGACAAGGTCCGCGACCCGGAAGCGCCGAGCCAGCGGCCCCTGGTGCAGGGCCATCGACTGGGTGCGCTGGTGCGGAACCACCACGAGTTCGCGCCACACCCGGCCGGAGCGGATCAGCAGCGCAGTGGCCGTGGCGGTGAAGCCGTTGCGTCGCCAGCCGAGCGGCGCCAGCAGCCGCACACGGCGCGGACTGGTGACGAACCCGCCCTCGGCCTCTCCGGGCTGAGCCGCTTCCGCGCCGGACCGCTCCCCCGCCGGCGCCAGCCCCGTCAGGCCGGCAGAAAACACGCGTACAGGTTCCGGGGTGCCCGGGTCCGGGAGCACCAGGGACAGCATCCTCATGACGTCGTCCAGCAGGCCCACGGGCAGGAGTGTGGTGCGTGTGGCGCCCTCCCCGTTGCTGCCGGCGTTTCCGTAGCCGGCCACGTTCACTTGCATGCGGTACCAGCCGAAAATCCGCCACAGCGGCGGCTGGGTCACCTTCAGCGCCTGAATCCTGCCGGGCGGGAGGGTCTGCGCCAGCGTATCCAGCAGCCCGTAACGGAGGCGGATCCCGTCCGGGGAGATGGCGGCAGTGAAGTTATAGCCCTTGTTGAACGAACCCCAGTAGGCCGCGGCCAGGCCCAGCGCGGCGGGGATCAGATAGAAATAGAAGCCGCGGTTCTCAGTGACGGCGGACAGCACCACGGACGCCACCGCGCCGAGCACCACGAAAAAACTCTGCTCGCTGAGGAGCAGCGAACCGACCAGGCGCGACGGCGGCACGGACAGGACCGCGTATTCCGGCGCCTCCGGCAGGGCTGCCTGCGGGCGCTCCGGGTCCGGTTCCAGCCCTGCGGCCCGGGCCAGGATGGTGGCCCGCAGCTGGCGGGCGTCGTCGACCCGAAGGTAGGCGAGGCGCACCGCTGATTCGCCGGCGTCGGCCACCTCGAATTTGAGTTCAGCAAGGCCGAAGATCCTTGCGAGCAGGGGCTGCACGATGTCGATGGCCTGGACGCGGTCCAGCCGGGCCTGGCGCTGCTGCTTGAACAGGAAGCCGGTGTTCACGCGGACGTAGCCCTCGGCGACCTGGTACCGGGTGAAGTACCAGGTCATGATGAACCCCAGCACGGAGAGCAGAAGGACCAGCCCGCCGCCGGCGAGCAGGAACGGCACCCGCCCCTCGTACAACTCGTCCAGGAGGGGGCGGCCCTGCAGCATTCTTTCAAAGATGTCGCGGCCAAAGAAAAAGCAGATGGCGGCCAGTGCCACCCAGCCACGAATGAACGGTGAGGCGGGATGCACGCGCTGCCACTCGCCGTCGGGCCTTCCGGAAACCTGGCCGGCAGGCTTTCCCGGCGCGTGGCCGGCAGTTCCGGGGACGGGCCCGGAACCATCGGATGTCACGGCGCGGTCAGAGGTCACAGCCCGGCCAGCCGGGCGGCGCCGCGCGCCGAAAGCTGCTCGCGGAGCCGGGCGCCTTCGTCGGCGGGCAGGCCGGGGATCTCCGCGTTGGTGCCGGCCGAAGCGGTGTGCAGCTTCAGCGTGCACAGGCCGAGGCTGCGTTCCACCGGGCCCACACCGATGTCCACGTACTGCATCCGGCCGTAGGGAACCACCAGCGTGCGCTGGAAGAAGATGCCGCCGCGGATCAGGAGGTCGTCATCACGCTCGGCGTATCCAATGGCGCGGACCTGACGCGGGATGAGCGCCAGCCGCCAGAGGGCCAGGACCAACATGACCGCCGGCACCGTGACGGCCAGCCACAGCGGCGGCCACGTCCACCAGCCCATCAGCGTAAACGCGAGCGGCAGCGACAGCACGGCCAGGGCGATGAGGTTCCCGATTGCCCATTCGACCAGGCGGACAGTCACGTACTTGGGCGAAACCCGGAGCCACGCGATGCCCGGCGGGTCAATCGCCTCGGTAGGCATATTCACCTTCCCCCTTGGGTTTGCGGGCGCCCCTTCCGGGCAGTCCGGACGCCCCGTCGGCGTCGCCGTCTTCGGGCGGGATCCGGCAGAAGCGTTCCACCACAAGCCCCACGACGATCATGGCCAGTCCCCCGCCGCCCATGGAAAGCGCCAGCCAGGTGATTCCCTGGTCGCTGCGGAGATTCCAGAGCCGCAGCAGGTCCAGGAAGATGCCCGCATGCCAGCCCAGCAGCACGGCTCCGGTGTAGGCGCAGGCCTGGGCGAGGACCAGCGTCCACGCCGCCAGGATGGGGTTCAGCATTTTCTTTTTCTTGCCGTTCCGCCAGCGCAGGACGCGGATCCCCAACACCAGCGTGAGCGCCACAATCACCCCCATGGTCACCAGGCCGGTCTGGGGCAGCACCGGGGTGGCCAGGCCGTAGCGCGTGGTCATAACAGCCGCAAACCAGCCGGCTAAGGCAAGGACGAGCCCCACGACGATCAGCAGGAAGGGATTGATTGGTTTCACGCCTATTCCACTGCTCCCGCCGTGGGCAGGCCGTTGAAGTCGCCAAAACCGTCGAAGGGGGCAAGATCCGGGAAGTCCGCGGCCCGGGCAGCCAGCTCGCCCACCCGGACGCCGTTGAGCTCGGCGGACGGGTCGATAAGCGACCACGGATAGAGCACAAACGCACGTTCCGCGGCCCGGGGGTGGGGCAGGGTCAGCACGGGATCGGAGCTCACTACATCCCCGTACACGATGATGTCCACGTCCAGCGTCCGCGGACCCCACCGGACTTCGCGGACCCTGTGGTGTTTGTTCTCAACCGCCTGGCAATGGCGCAGCAGCTCGGACGGCGGCAGCGAGGTCTCCACCGTCATCACCATGTTCAGGAAGTCCGACTGGCCCTCGGGACCGCCCACCGCCTTGGTCTGAACCACCGGGGAGACCGCGATCAGGCGGACTTCCGGCCGGTCCACCAAGTCGGCGACGGCGGTGGAGAGAGTGTCGTTCCGCTCCCCCAGGTTGCTGCCGAGGGCCAGTACCGCGCGTACGTAAGGGTTGTTCGAGTACGGCGGGTTCATGGCCGCCGCCGATGCACGCTGACGGAGACGTCGCCGAACTCCACTTCGATGGGCGCCTTGGGCTTGTGCACTGTGATGTCCACGGCGGCAAGCGGGAACTCCTGCAGGAGGTCATCGGCGATGCGCACGGCAAGGGCCTCGATCAGGTTCAGCGGGTCGCCGGTGATCCAGTGCTTGATGCGTTCGGCCACCTCGCCGTAGTGGGCGGTGTCCAGGACGTCGTCCGAGGCGGCGGCCTTGGTGAAATCCAGGTGCAGCACGGCATCAACGATGAACGGCTGGCCCTCGCGGCGTTCGAAATCGAACACCCCGTGATGGCCGACGGCGGTAACACCGCTCAGCGTGATTGTGTCCATCGTGGCTGCCTAGGTAGTGGGACTGGTGTTGCTGACCGGTGCCGGGGACATGCGTGCGGCAACTTTGACGGCGTCAAGGCTGGGTCCGACGTCGTGCACGCGGACGGCCCAGGCGCCGCGCGAGGCGCTGATGGACGTGATCGCGGCGGTGGCGTGGTCCCGTTCCTCCGGCGCGGCTGCCTTGCCCGCGACGGTCAGGAGGGTGCCGAGGAAGCGCTTGCGGGACGCTCCCACCAGGATCCTGTGGCCAAGGGCCTCCAGGGGCGCCATGTTCCGCAGGAGCTCCCAGTTCTGCTGGTCGTTCTTGGAGAAGCCAAGGCCCGGGTCCACGATGATCTGTTCCGGTGCCACCCCTGCCGCGTACAGCTTGTCCCGCACGCCCACGAGTTCGGCGGCGACTTCCTCCGCCACGTTGCCGTATTCGGCGAGCGAGTTCATGGTTTTGGCGTCGCCCCGGCGGTGGGTCAGCACGTACGGAGCGCCGGTGCGTGCGGCAAGTTCGGCCATCTCAGGTTCCATGGTCAGCCCGGAGACGTCGTTGATGATCGTTGCGCCTGCCTTGAGGGCCGCGGCCGCCGTTGACGCGTGGGTGGTGTCGATGCTGACCAGGGCGCCGGCCTTGACCATGGCTTCAACGACGGGCAGGACCCGGCGCTGTTCTTCGTCCGGGCTGACTTCCTCTGCACCGGGGCGGGTGGATTCACCGCCGACGTCGATGATGTCCGCGCCGGCGTAGAACATCCGGAGGCCCTCGGCGATGGCGGTGTCCGGCGTCGGGTGCTTGCCGCCGTCGCTGAAGGAATCCGGGGTGACGTTCAGGATGCCCATCACCAGCGTGCGGTCCTTGGGGAGATCTTCAAACTTGGCTGCCGGCCGCGGTTTACGCAGGATTGGCAAGGGGCTTGTTGCGGGTCCGGTTCCAGGGGCTGCAGCTAGGGAGTCCATAGTCTGTTTATTACCTTCCGATTATGAGGCTCATGGCTTCGGCACGGGTGGCCGGGTCATGCAGTTGACCGCGCACGGCACTGGTGACGGTCTTGGCACCGGGCTTGCGGATGCCGCGCATGGACATGCACAGGTGTTCGCATTCAATAACCACGATTGCTCCGCGCGGCTTCAGGTGCGTTACGAGTGCTTCGACGATCTGGGTGGTGAGACGCTCCTGCACCTGGGGGCGCTTGGCGAACATGTCCACCAGCCTGGCGAGCTTGCTCAGGCCGGTGACTTTGCCGTCGTGGGACGGAATGTAGCCTACATGCGCCACTCCGTGGAACGGAACCAGGTGGTGCTCGCACGTGGAGTAGAACGGAATGTCCTTGACCAGGACCAGTTCCTCGTGGTCCAGGTCAAAGGTGGTGGCCAGGATTTCCGCGGGGTCGTGGTGCAGGCCCGCGAACATCTCCGAGTAGGCTTTGGCCACCCGTTTGGGGGTGTCCAGGAGCCCGCCGCGGTCCGGGTCTTCCCCGATGGCCAGCAGGATTTCCCTGACGGCCGCCTCGATCCGCGGGCGGTCGACCTTGGTCGCGGAGCTCTTGCCTGCGTGCCCGGAGTGGCTCGCAGCGGAGTGACCGGCGGTGGCGGAAACGTCGTCGTCGTCGAAATGATTCACAGAAGAAGCTTAGCCGTGCTGCGGTCCGTCGGCGCCGACGTCCGTAACACCGCCGTTGAAGGCCTCCTGGCTGCCGACGCCCTGCGGGTGCGGCGGCTGGGCGTCCAGCGGCTCTTCCAGCCGGGCTTCGGTGGCTTCTTCCTGGGCCTCCCGTTCGGCCCGCTCCTGCCGGGATTCCACCGGGCCGGCGGTCTGCACGGGGCGGGTTTCCTTGGAGAGCCAGACTTCACGGAAGTCGCGCTTGCGGATGTCCTGGAAGACCTGCGCGATTTCCGCCTGGTTCAGCGTTTCCCGCTCCAAGAGTTCCAGGGCCAGGGAATCCAGGATGTCGCGGTTTTCGGTGAGGATCGCGTAGGCCTCGTCGTGGGCCTGGTCGATCAGGCGGCGCACTTCCTCGTCAACGATGTACGCGATCTGGTCAGAGTAGTTGCGCTCGTGGCCGGCGTCGCGGCCCAGGAACGGCTCGCCGCCGCCCTGGCCGAGGCGGACGGCACCGACGCGTTCGCTCATGCCGAACTCCGTAACCATCTTGCGGGCCGTTGCGGTGGCCTTCTCGATGTCGTTGGAGGCACCGGTAGAGGGATCGTGGAAGACGATTTCCTCGGCGACGCGGCCGCCCATGGCGTAGGCCATCTGGTCCAGCAGTTCGTTGCGGGTGATGGAGTACTTGTCGTTCTCCGGGACCACCATGGTGTAGCCCAGGGCGCGGCCGCGGGGCAGGATGGTGATCTTGGTGACCGGGGCCGAGTTCCGCAGAGCGGCGGCCACCAGGGCGTGCCCGCCTTCGTGGTAGGCCGTGATCTTGCGCTCGTGCTCCTTCATGACGCGGCTGCGCTTCTGCGGGCCGGCCATGACGCGGTCGATGGCTTCGTCGAGGGCGCGGTCGTCAATCAGGTTGGCATTGGAACGGGCCGTCAGCAGTGCGGCTTCGTTCAGAACGTTCGCAAGGTCTGCACCGGTGTAGCCCGGGGTCTTCTTGGCAACGGCCTTCAGGTCGACGCCTGGTGCCATCGGCTTGCCCTTGGCGTGTACCTGCAGGATCTGGTCGCGGCCCACGAGGTCCGGGGCTTCAACGGTGATCTGGCGGTCGAAGCGGCCCGGGCGCAGCAGCGCCGGGTCCAGTACGTCGGGGCGGTTGGTAGCGGCGATCAGGATGACGTTGGTCTTGACGTCGAAGCCGTCCATCTCCACCAGCAACTGGTTGAGCGTCTGCTCGCGTTCGTCGTTGCCGCCGCCGATGCCGGCACCGCGGTGACGGCCGACGGCGTCGATCTCGTCCACGAAGATGATCGCGGGCGAACTGGCCTTGGCCTGTTCGAAGAGGTCGCGGACGCGTGACGCACCCACACCGACGAACATTTCGACAAAGTCCGAACCCGAGATGGAGAAGAAGGGCACTCCCGCTTCACCGGCGACGGCGCGGGCCAGCAGGGTCTTACCGGTACCGGGAGGGCCGTAGAGCAGCACGCCCTTGGGGATTTTGGCGCCCACGGCCTGGAACTTGGACGGCTCCTGGAGGAATTCCTTGATTTCCTGGAGCTCTTCCACGGCCTCGTCCGCGCCGGCGACGTCGCCGAAGGTCACCTGGGGCATGTCCTTGTTGACCAGCTTGGCCTTGGACTTGCCGAACTGCATGATCTTGGAGCCGCCGCCCTGCATGCGGGAGAGCAGGAACCAGAAGAGGACGCCCAGCAGCAATACGGGAATCAGGAGGGAGAACAGCCCGGAGAACCAGTTGTTTTCGATCGGCTGGTCGGTGTAGCCGTTCGAGGGGTTGGCGTCGGTGACGGCCTTGACCACGTCTGCGGCGCGGGCATTGACGAAGAAGAACTGGACGTTCTTGCCCTTGTCCTGGCCGTCGATGACGAGGTTGTCCTTGAGAATCAGGTCCACGCGGTTCTCCGCGTCGAAGATCTTGGCCTGCTCCACCTTGCCGCTGTCGGCGAGGAGCTCGAGGCCCGGCTTCGTGTCGATCCGGGTCGAACCGCCGGGAGCGAGCGTGGCAAAGGCCAGCAGAAGCATTCCGACCACAACAACGATCCAGATACCCGGGCCCTTGAAGAAACTCTTAGCTTTCATCTGATCGGGGGCTGGCCCCGTCCCTCCTGGTAGTGCTGCACGGCGACTGGTCTGCGCGCGTGTGGTGCTGCGTCAGCTTCTAGCTATACACCGTTCCGAGTGAATCACGCACGATGCAGGTCAAAAGTTCCCTCTAGGCGTAGCGGTGCAGGGCCGCCGCCCCTCTCGGGCGCGGCCTGTTCCGGGAGGGATCCCGCGGTGATGCCTATTCGTAGACGTGGGGCGCCAGCGTGCCCACGAAGTCCAGATTGCGGTACTTTTCGGCGTAGTCCAGGCCGTAACCCACCACGAATTCGTTGGGGATGTCGTAGCCGACGTATTTGACGTCGATTTCCACTTTGGCTGCCGTGGGCTTGCGGAAAGCGGTGCAGATTTCCACGGAGGCGGTGCCGCGGGATTCCAGGTTGGTCTTGAGCCAGGAAAGGGTCAGTCCGGAATCGATGATGTCCTCAACGATCAGCACGTCCTTGCCCATCAGGTCCGTGTCGAGGTCCTTGAGGATTCGCACCACACCGGACGACTGTGTGCCGGAACCGTAGGAGGACACTGCCATCCAGTCCATGGAAACGTGGCTGTGAAGTGCACGTGCGAGGTCGGCCATGACCATGACCGCGCCTTTCAGAACGCCGACGATGAGGAGCTCCCGGCCCTCGTAGTCCTTGTCGATCTCTGCAGCGAGCTCGGTAATCCGCTGCTGGATCTGGTCCTTGGTGTAGAGAACGTGCTTGAGGTCTGCCTGGACGTCGTTTGAATCCACCAATGGCTCCTGTGTAGATGCGGGTGCGACTATTTGCGGGGCGGCTTTTGCGGCCGGAATACTAGCTTCCCACAGCGCGCGGCTTCGCGGGGACCGCCGTCGGAAGCATCCTGGGCCGTGCCCGGCTGATTCCGGCCTTCGCCGGCAAGGATTTGCGCGAGGGAAAGCCGGTAGGCGTTCACTCCGCCGGGAAGTTCAACGGGCCCCGCGGAACCGCGCCTACGCAGCAGCGCCTCCGCGGCGAGCAGCCGCTGGTAGCTAGGTTGCTGGCCCCCGACGGCGGCGACGGCCTTTGCGATGACCCGGAACCGGATGGCGGGGGCCAGGTCGCCCAGCTCTGTTTCGGGCAGGCTGATTTCTTCCCCTGACTGCTCCGCCAGCTGCGCGTACGTGCTGTTCGCCACCTCGTCGAGGTAATCCGCGTCCAGCTGCAGGATGGCGGCCGTCCTGGCCAGGGACTCCGCGACGCCGGGGCCGAGTTTTTCCTCCAGCATGGGAAGCACCTCCACCCGTGTCCGGGACCGGGCAAAGGACGGATCGGAGTTGCTCGGGTCGTGCCACGGATCCAGGCCCTCGGCCGCGCAGATCTCCAGGGTGTCGGCACGGCGGAGACTTAGGAAGGGCCGGAGCAGGAGTCCGCGGACCGGGCGCATCCCTGCCAGCGAGCGTGTCCCTGAACCCCTTGCCAGGCCGAGCAGCACCTGTTCCGCCTGGTCATCGAGGGTGTGGCCGAGGAGGATCGCTCCGGCGCCGGCCTGGGCGGCGGCGTCTTCCAGGGCTGCGTGTCGGGCGTCCCGCGCGGCGGCTTCCGGGCCGATTCCAGTGGATGCGACGTCAACCTGCCGCACTTCCACGGGGTGGAGCCCCAGGTCGCGGAGGATAACGGCGGTTTGGGCGGCCACCCCGGCGGAACCGGGCTGCAGCTGGTGATCGACGACGACGGCACCCACCGATACGGGGTGGCCGTCCACGTGGCCCCGGCGGCCGAAGTAGGAGGCAACGGCCGCGAGGGCCAGCGAATCCGGGCCCCCGCTGCAGGCGACGATAAGCCGTTCGGGGTAGCCGGCCCCGGCGAGGGCGTTCTGCAACATTTTGCGCGCCTTGCCGACGACGGGAGACAGCCGGCCGGGCCGCCGTCGTCCTGTTTGAACCTGCCCTGCGGGAACCTGGGCCAACTAGAGTCCCATCCGCTCGAGCCACAGCTTCGCGTCATGGATTTCCGGTTCCGTGGGGAGGTTCCCGGCGGATTCCCAGACCCGGTTGAAGCCGTCCATGCCGACCGCTTCCACCACGGCCCGCACGAACTTGGCGCCGTCGGTGTATTGCCGCATCTTGGCATCGAGGCCCAGCAGGTTGCGGATGAACTTCTCCACCACGCCGCGATCCTTGCCGCGGGCGTTGAAGCGCTGCCGGATGGTCTTGACCGACGGAACGATGCTGGAGTCGACTGCGTCCATCACCACATTCGCGTGCCCCTCGAGCAGGCTCATCACGGCGGTCAGGTGCGAGAGCGAAGCCTTTTCCTCCGGGTCCTGCAGCAAGTCCAGGATCGCCCCGCGTCCCGGAGCCGCTCCGGTGGCCGTGCGGTCCTTGAGCGAGCGGGCCGCAGCCGATGCGCGTTCGAGGAGGGAGTCGACGTTGCCCAGCAGGTGCCCGCTGAGGTTGTCGATTTCGTTGAGCATGTGGTGGCGCAGCCACGGTGCGGCGGCAAACTGCACCCGGTGGGTCTGTTCGTGCAGGCACACCCACAGCCGGAAGTCCTCGGGCGCCACACTGAGCTCACGCTCCACCTGGACGATGTTCGGCGCAACCAGCAGCAGCCGTCCGGCCGGCGGCGCGTCGGAGTCTTCGGCGAGCGCCGAGAAGGGATCGTACTGGCCCAGCACCTTGCTGGAAAGGAAGGCGAGCACCGCACCGAGCTGGCTTCCGGTGATGGCTCCGCTGACGGCAGCAGCACCGGGGCTCATGGTTCCGCGGCGGCCTTGCAGCATCTTTTCCATGGCCGGTTTCAGCATGACGGCAAAGCTTTGGGTGTTGGCCCTCGCCCAGGAGGCACGGTCCACCACCAGCACCGAGGAATCACGGAGGTCCCGCGCCGCCTCCAGCCCGGTGATGTCATGGACGTGCGGCACGGAAATGTCCGCCATGAGGCGCAGGTTCTCCACAGCCGACCCGATCTCGGCGGACCCCAGCGAAGGTCCCCCCGGAGCCAAACGGGCGGCCGTTGATGCCGCGAGCTCCCAGTTGATCAATGCCTGGGCCGGTGCTGATGAATCGCCTGCAGTTGACTCCATAGCGTCCATCAGATCACAGCCTGCCGGGGTTGCGCCTTAAGTTCGCTGACCGGCGAACCGGCTGCAACGCACAGGGGAGGCACAGGATCGGGACAGAAGAATGCAAATGTTCCGGGCCAGAGTTGGTACAGAAGTCCACACGACCGAGGAGAGTCCGATGATTGCGTACCGACCGATCCCGCCGCTGAACCTGGGCAGGAGCAACAGCTGGAAGTCCGTCCTGTCCGCCGTCGTCATGGCGGCGCTTTTGGGAACCACTGCCTTTGGCGCCACGGAGTCAGCCACGGGGGCCGGAGTTCAGCTGAGTTCCGCCGCCGATGCCGGCTCCGGAGGTGCTGCCGGGGATGCCTTCAGGGATACCACCGGGGATACTGCCGGGGATGCCGCCTAGCGGCAGCCGCAGGATGCCAGGACCGACGCCGTGCGGTCCAGCGCCGCCCTGTTTCCCGCCGCGCCCGGCTCCAGTCGGTTCCCTATAAAGGAGAACACCAGAAGGCGGCCGTCGGCGTCCACAACATAGCCGCTCAGCGCAATCACGGAGTTCAGGGTCCCGGTCTTCGCCCGCACCAGCCCGGCACCGCCCTCGGTGGACGGATCGGTGTACCTGCTGCCCAGCGTGCCGGTGAGGCCGGCGACCGGAAAACCGCCGATGGCGGCCCGCAGGACGGGTTCGGTGCCCGACGTGATGGCCCGGACGATCTCCGCCAACTGCCCGGCCGAGACCTGGTTGCCCAGCGACAGGCCGGAGACGTCATCTACACGCAGGCCGTCGGTGGAGATCCCCGTGTCCTGCACCTGCCGGTACACCACGGCCGTGGCGCCGTCGTTGCTGCCGGGGCCCCCGGCGGCGACGGCTGCCATCCGTCCCAGCACCTCGGCGAGGTAGTTGTCCGAGGTCTCAAGCATCAGGTCCACCTGCTGGCCGAGGGTGGCGGACTGGACTTCGGCGAGCATCTGGCCGGGTATGACGGCGGCGGGGGCCTGGCTGGCGCCGTCGGCCGGCTTTTCGGTTGATTCTCCCGCCGGCTTTTGGGCGGCCTGCTTTTCAGGCGCGGGCGCCTTGCCGCGCACGACGCCGGGAGTGACGGTCAGCCCGGCAGCGGCGCCGGCCGCGGTGAGCTGGGCGGAGAAGGCCTCGGCCGCGCTCATGGCGGCGTCCTGCGGCCGCGGACCCGTGGTGACGGCGGGGTCGTACCGCGCCGAGTTGAGCGCGAGCGGGAACAGGGGTGCGGTCTCGCCGGCGGCCACGTCCTCCGGATTCCACGTCGGGTTCAACGCCGGGCCGGAGAACAAGGAGTCATCCAGCTGAACGCGGAGCGGACCCTTGACGCCCTTTTCCTGCAGGGACTGCACCGTGAGCCGGGCAAGGGTGGCCAGCCCGGCATGGCCCATCACGGTGTCCCGGGACGACTCCCCGGCACCAAGCAGGACGTCGCCGCCGCCGGTCAGCACGATTGACCCCGGCTCTGTGCCAGCCACCACCGTGGTGCTGAAGCGCCGGTCCGGGCCGATGGCGCGGACGGCTGCGGCAGCAGTAAGAAGCTTCATGTTGGAGGCGGGCACCCTGCTTTTCGCGCCCTCCCGGTCAAAAAGCACCTGACCGGTGGCGGCGTCCTGCACGACGCCCGTAAAGGTCCCGCCGCCGTCGGTCTTCAAGGTGGCGCTTAGCTGGGCGGCGAGCGTATCCGGCCACGGGACGGGCGCCGAGTCCTTCAGCGGCGAGATTCCCTGCGGGAGCGAAAGGTCGCGCGGAACCTGCTGCCAGGCGGGGACGGCTTGCTCGGTGAGTTCCTGATCCGGCCGTTGTCCGGTGAACGCGGGGACGGCGATGTTGGCCACGGGGACGGCGAGGGCAACGACCAGAATGGTCAGCAGGACCAAGGGCAGTTGCCGCCTGATAACGGCGAACCAGGGGTGGCTGGCCGCGCGGCTCATCATGCGTTTCATGCTGCTGTTGGTCCTTATAGTCCTGAAATGTCCCCACTAGTTCATGAAACCTGGGCCTATCGCTATATCCTCAATAGTAGTCGGCGGCACCGACACTCCTTTAGTCGTACGTCAAGTGTGCCGCGAACACCCCTGAATTCGAGGAGCATTCCATGAAGCATGACGTGACCATCGAGATCCCCAAGGGATCGCGCGTCAAGTACGAAGTCGATCACGAGACCGGCCGCGTCCGCCTGGACCGCGTCCTGTTCACCTCGATGCAGTACCCCACCCACTACGGTTTCTTCGAGAACACGCTCGGCGAAGACGGCGACCCGCTGGATGCACTGGTGCTCCTGCAGGACTTCGATCTGCACCCGGGCGTCATCGTTGAAGCCCGCCCCATCGGCGTCTTCAACATGACGGACGACGGCGGCGGAGACGCCAAGGTCCTCTGCGTGCCCACTGACGCCCGTTTCGACCACATCAAAGAGGTCAGCGACGTCAGCGAATTCCTGATCAAGGAAATCGAGCACTTCTTCACCCGCTACAAGGACCTGGAGCCGGGCAAGTGGGTCAAGGCCGAAGGCTGGGGCGACCGCGCCGCCGCCGAGGCCGAGCTGGAAGCCTCCATCAAGCGCTACGTTCCGGCAGCGCACTAAGTCCCACCCCACGCCAAGCGCGAACGGACACTTGAGGCCCCCGTCCGAGGGGCCTCAAGTGTCCGTTCGGCGTTTCCAGCGGTATGTCAGGAATCCGTGAAATGGTTGGGGAAATGAACGCCGTTCCCGCTTTTGCTCCGCCCTGCGGCCCCGTCACCGGATGGCACGACGGCGGCGTTGAGCGCGCCACCGGGATTCCCTACGCAACCGCGGGCCGGTTCCAGCCGCCGGTACCTGTGCCCGACTGGACCGAAGCGCTTGAGGCAACCTCCCTCTCCCCGGCTTGCCCGCAGGGTCCGATGCCCTTCCTGGATGACATCCTGGGAACCCGCTACGGGGAACTCCCCGGCAGCGAGGACTGCCAGCGGCTCTCCATCACCGTTCCGGCCGGCCTCGACGACGGCGAGCGGGTTCCGGTCATGGTCTGGCTGCACGGCGGCTCCTATACTTCTGGTTCCGGCGACCTCGCAATCTTCGATCCCAGCGCCCTGGTAGCCGAGAACCGCGTCATCGTCGTCTCCGTAACGTACCGCCTGGGGCTCTTCGGGTATCTCGCTACCGGAACCGGGCGGCCCGCAAACCTCGGCCTGCTTGACCAGCTCGAGGCGTTCCGCTGGGTGCAGCGCAACATCGCCGCTTTCGGGGGCGACCCGGGCCGGGTCACTGCCTTCGGCCAGTCAGCAGGAGGCGACGCCGTCGCCCACCTCATGGCGACGCCGGAGGCGCCGTCACTGTTCCAGCGCGCCATCATCCAGAGTGCACCTCTTGGTATTTCCCGCGGGCGCGAGAAGATGAGCATCGCGATGGGCATCGCAGCGGAAGAAGTCACGGAGGACACCCCTGCGATGGACGTGGTGGCCGTTGAAGGGCGTGTTTCGCAGGTGGCCCGCAAGTTCGGACTCGTGGCCGCCATGCCCTTCGGCACGCAGTACGGACACCCGCCCTTGCCGCCGGAGTCCGGTATCGAGGCCGCCTGGAACGCCACGGCTCCGGGAATCGAGGTCCTCATCGGCCACACGTCCGACGAAGCGCGCATGTTCCTGCCCGGCAACCCCCTCGCCTCCCGGCTGGCGAAAATACCGGTTCTCGGCAACGCGGCAATAAGGGGCATCTGCTGGGCCGTGACTGAGGCGGTCTACGGCAGGTCAGCCCGGAGGTTCGCCCGCCGGCATGCCCAGGCCGGCGGCAAGGCGTACGGCTACGTGTTGTCCTGGGCGGCGCCGGGAAACTTCTTCGGAGCGGCGCACACGGTTGATCTGCCCCTGCTGTTCGGAAACCAGCGGACCTGGGCCGCCGCCGGGCTCGTTGAGGGTGCCACGTGGGACGAGATCAATGCCCAGGGCCGCGCGCTCCGTGCCTTTTGGGCCAGGTTCGCCCGTGGAGAAGGCCTTGAAAGCCGCGGTGAACTCCCCGGCACACTCCGGTACCGCGCGGCCTGACGCCCCTCCCTTGCCCTCGCCCTCACCCTTCCCCTCCCCCTCGAGTTTTTGTCCAGATAATGGCCGCAAAAGCGCGTCGAAGTCCCTTCATCTGGACAAAAACTCCTTGGGACGGCCGCACTTTAGCCGCCGAGGGACCAGTTGCTGATTTCCTCCAGGTCCTCGCCGTGGCTCCGGGTGTGGTTGTGGGCTTTCATGCGCCGGTCCTGCAAAGACTGGCGGAGCAGGGAGTGCCGCTCCGCCAGGCCCGGAACCCTGTCGATGGCGTCGATGGCCAGCTGGAAGCGGTCAATCCCGTTGAGCATGGCCATGTCGAACGGCGTGGTGGTGGTGCCCTCTTCCTTGTAGCCGCGGACGTGCAGGCCCTCCTGGTTGGTGCGCCGGTAGGCCAGCCGGTGAATCAGCGACGGGTACCCGTGGTAGGCGAAGATGATCGGCCTGTCCGCGGTGAAAATGCCGTCGAAGTCCCGTGAGGTCAGGCCATGGGGATGCTCGCTGGAATCCTGCAGCCGCATCAGGTCCACCACGTTGACCACGCGGATCTTCAGCCCCGGCGCCCCTTCGCGCAGCAGTTCGGCGGCCGCGACGGTCTCCACCGTGGGCACGTCGCCCGCGCAGGCAAGCACCACGTCCGGCTCTTCCCCCGGCACTTCCGAGCCCGCGAATTCCCAGATCCCCAGTCCCCGCTGGCAGTGGTGGGCGGCGTCGGCCGGACCCAGCCAGGTGGGTGAGGGCTGCTTGCCGCTGACCACGATGTTGACGTAATCGCGGGAATCCAGGCAGTGCTCCATCACGGACAGCAGCGTGTTCGCATCCGGCGGCAGATAGACGCGGATCACCTCCGCCTTCTTGTTCACCGCATGGTCGATGAAGCCCGGGTCCTGATGCGAAAATCCGTTGTGGTCCTGCTGCCAGACGTGCGAGGACAGGATGTAGTTCAGCGAAGCCACGGGCCGGCGCCAAGGAAGCGTCCGGTGCACCTTGAGCCATTTGGCGTGCTGGTTAAACATCGAGTCGACAATGTGGATGAATGCCTCGTAGCAGCTGAACACGCCGTGGCGCCCGGTCAGGAGGTAGCCTTCCAGCCAGCCCTGGCACAGGTGCTCACTGAGGACCTCCATCACCCGGCCGGCGCGGGCGAGGTGCTCGTCGACGTCGTCGATCCGGTACTGCCACACCTTGTCGGTGACGTCATAGACGTCCTGCAGGCGGTTCGACGCGGTCTCATCGGGGCCGAAAAGGCGGAAGGTCTCGGGGTTCTGCGAAATGACGTCGCGCATCCAGCCGCCCAGCGTGATCATGGCGCTGACCCGCTCCACCCCCGGCCGTGGAACCTCGACGGCGTGCTTACGGTAGTCGGGCAGTTTAAGGTCGCGTAGAAGTATGCCGCCGTTGGCATACGGCGTCGCGCTCATCCGGAGCTCCCCGGCCGGAGCGTTATCGGCGACGTCGGGCCGGAGCCGGCCCTGGTCGTCGAAAAGTTCGCCCGGCCGGTAGGACCGGAGCCACTGTTCGAGTTGGGCGAGGTGCTCAGGGTTGGTACGGACTTCCCCGAGCGGCACCTGATGGCTCCGCCAGGTGCCCTCCACCTGCTTGCCGTCCACCTCTCTGGGCCCCGTCCAGCCCTTGGGTGACCGCAGCACGATCATGGGCCACCGGGCAGCGCCTGCATTGTCCGCCGACGGCCCGCCCGAGCCGCGGCGCTCCGCCTGGATCGCAGGGATTTCCTCCAGGCATTCGTCCAGGGCTGCTGCGAACTCCCGGTGCGCGGACAGCGTGTCGTCGGGATCGGCCACCGTGACGAAATGCGGTTTGTGGCCGTAACCGCGCAGCAGCTGTTCCAGCTGGGCTTCCGGCATCCGGGCCAGGACAGTGGGATTGGCGATCTTGTAGCCGTTCAGGTGCAGAATGGGCAGCACTGCGCCGTCGGCCACCGGATCAAGGAAGTTGTGTGAATGCCAGCTGGCCGCGAGAGGCCCCGTTTCCGCCTCGCCGTCACCGATCACGACGGCGGTGATCAGCTTCGGATTGTCGAAGACGGACCCGTAGGCGTGGGCCAGCGAATACCCGAGTTCGCCGCCCTCATTGATGGAACCCGGGCTCTCCGGTGCGGCGTGGCTGGGGATCCCGCCCGGGTAGGAAAACTGGCGGAAGAGCACCGCCAGCCCTGGTTCGTCGTCGCCGACATTGCTGTAAATCCCGGAGTAGGTGCCTTCCAGCCAGGCGTTGGCCACCACTGCGGGTCCGCCGTGGCCCGGACCTGCGATGAACAGCATTTCCTGCCGGTCCCGGCGGATGACCCGGTTGAGGTGGGCGTACACAAAGTTCAGCCCGGGAGTGGTGCCCCAGTGACCCAGAAGCCTGGACTTGGTGTCTTCAGCGCGGAGCGGCTCACGCAGCAGCGGGTTGGAGCGAAGGTAGATCTGGCCTACCGAGAGGTAGTTTGCCGCGCGCCACCACCGGTCCACAAGCGTCAGATCGGCGTCGTCCGTTTCCCGGGCCCGGGCACCGCCGGTTCTCGTCTTAGCGGCTGTTTGGCTGCTTTGGGCGTTGGCCATGGCTGTCCTCCGGTTGCGTCAGTGCCGCCGTCGGCAGCGTCCTCCCCCATCGCAACATCTTTCGCCTGAGGTGCACAAGGCATGGGCTGCACTCCCCATCGCTGGAAAAATCGCCACAGGGTAGGGTCAGTCTGGTTTTGATTCGGCGCTGGACAAGGGGAAATCACCGTGGCAGGACTGTACGGAGCGGATATTGCGCAACTCAGATCACTTGCGAATGACTTCCAGCGGGCTTCCCAGGTACTGCAGCTTCAGGGTAAGTCCCTGACGAACCTCATCGGCTCGTCGACGGCGTGGACGGGGAACGACGCGAGGGCCTTCAAGGAAGAATGGAACGCATCGCACCGCAAATCCCTGCTGGCCGCCTCCCAGCTTCTGGAAAAGGGTTCCAAGGAACTGCGGGCGAACGCCGACGACCAGGAACGTGCCAGCACGGGCGGCAGTGCCGGTGGCACCGGCGGCAGCGGCGGCACCAGCGAGGACGGCAACTGGCTCAAGGACGCGTTCGACTGGGGAGCGGCCGGTGGGGGCATGTTCTTCAAGATCAAGGACGCAGTCGGAATGCTCAACAACTGGCAGGGACTCCTGGCCAGCAAAAAGATTCTTGACTCAACAGGGACCTTCCTGAAGCCCGCCTTCAAGCTGGCCGACGACTTCACGGGCGCCACGAAGCTGCTGGGCAAGTGGGGTCGGCTCGCAGGCCCCGCACTCGCTCCGTTCGCCATCGCCGGCGGCATCAGTGACATGTTCAACCCGGAACACGAGGGCTGGCGCGGAACCGGGGACCGGATTGGCGGCGGCCTCGGGGTGATCGCCGGCGGCGGCTCACTTCTCATGGCCGCCGGTCTCCTGACCAACCCGGTCGGCATTGGTATCGTGGTGACCGCAGGCCTGGTGGCCGGCGGCTGGGCCCTGGGCAACATGATTGCCGACAGCGAGTGGGGCCAGGCTGCCGGGAAGTGGATCGGAAACACGGCCAGCGATGCTTGGAACGGGACCAAGGAACTCGCAAGCACTGCATGGAACGGAGCCAAAGACGCCGTGAGCGACACCTGGAATGGCGCCAAGGAAGTCTTCAGCAATCCCGTTAAGAGCCTAGGAGGGCTTTTCTCATGACCGAAAGCATCATCTCAAGATTGACCCAGCATGATGTGGAGTGCGCCAAAACCGTGCTCAGCCGCGGTCAGGAGGAAACTTTCAACCTCCCTACGCTGACCGACGAGGAAATAGTCGCCCTGGACGGCATCGACCAGCACCAGGCCGTCGAGCTGCCCTGGCTGTCCCGGCACCCGGACCAGAAGGAACTCCTGTGCAACGTGGCGCTGCGCAGCCTCCTGTCGAAGGGGTTCGCCTTCCCGCTGGTCGCCGAAGGGGACACCGTGCCGTCGAAGCTCGGAGCAACCGAAGAGATCACCGGCATCATGGCCCTTCGCCGGCTCGGAGAACGGGTCGTCACGGTGGAATTGACCAAGGAAACCGACAAAGTCTGGCTGTACGGCTACGTGCATGACGACAAGGTGCTGGAGGAGCTGGTGGATTCCAGCGGATCGCACACTTTCACTGTTGTGGACCGTTCAGATTTCCCGGCCAGGATCATGGAACTGGCGAATGCGGCCAAGGTGCAGTCCGCCGACGAGGCCACTCGGACCTTGAGCGGGCCGGAGTTCGAAAAACTCGCCCCGCAGGTCCTGGGCAGCACCCTCGGGGTGACCGTGATCAGGGCAATCAGCCTGACTGTAAGCACCTTCAGCGCGCTGACCATCTATGCTTCCGCCGATGAGCTGCACGGGCTGACAGCGCACGATGAAAACGGCGAGGCGCGGCTGGAGCTGACAAAGATCTCCGGCCGGACCGCCGAGGAAAAGGTCCGCGCGCTGGTGGATCTGGGTGTTTGAGATGGATGCCAAACTGATCGAAAGTGTCCGCAAAAGGACCACGCGGCTGGGCAACGGCGCGTCCGTGGTCAAAGCCAGCGCCTGGCAGCAGCTAGGAGCATGGTGCGTGGATTTCGGCGTCGTCGTTATATTGGCGGCCGTGGCCTACTTTGTGGTTGCCGGTTCCGATTCGGGCACCATGGGTAAAGCTGTAACCGCCGCCATCGCCGCGTGGCTGGTGACACCGTGGCTATACGGCTTCTGCTGTGCGGGCGGCCGGTCACTGGGTGCAGTGGCCGCGGGTACACGCATTGCCCGGTTCTCGTCCGGGGAAAAACCCGGGTTCTGGGGGTCCGGATGGGTCATGTTTTCCCTGACGGTGCTGTTTCCGATGGTGGGCCTGTTCCTGCTTCTCGCTGCGGCAGGAGGATCCAGTCCCACCATGGATGGTCCCAAGGCCCGCCACATCACTGTTGACCAGCGGTTCCCAGCGGTTCCCGCACCCGTCCGCTAAACATGCCGTGAACTCAACGCAGAAAAAATCCGGCAGCAGCACCGGACTAATCGACGCCGTCAACGGTCGCGCCGTCCGCATTCACCCGCCGTCGGGCGCCTACTACGTGCCGAAGACTGGCTGGGCGCACTTCTGGGGCAGGTGTCTGGACGCCCTGGTTGTCATCGTTGTGGCCGTCATCTTGATGACCGTGCTCAATTCTCTGGTCCAGAACCTGGCGCTGGGTTCGCTCTCCCTGACCCTGCTTCTGAGCGATGGGCTGTTCTTCGCGTCCCTGGCCGGAATCTGGTTCGTGGTCCTCTTTGTCTACGGCATGTTCTGCGGGACGGTGGGCAGCGCCGGTGATGCTGCTGCCGGTATGAGGTCCGTCAGGATCGCGGACGGCACGACGTCGGGAGCCTGGCTCGGCGGGTGGCGCGCCGTCTGCTGGTCCTTCGCGCCGCTGTACCTCCTGATGGCTTTCGCCTCCGCGCTCAGTGGAGGCAGCGGGGACACCTTTGACGAAAAGTTCACGGCGGTAGATCTCCGCTCCGGTGTTGGCCGGGGCGCCGCTCCGATCCGGGATCCGGAGCCGGCTGCCAGTTGAGCACCGGGTAGTCTGTGATCCAGAATGTTCACGCTGACCATCAACCAAACGGACAGCCGGCGCGACGGTGACCGGGTGCCGCAGTTGCTCAAGGACCTGCGGCACATACCCGCGTGCCTCGATTTCGACCGCTCCGTGGAGGACGAGGTCCAGGGCATCGTGGACTGTCCGCACCAAGCGGTGGAGGCAGCCCTGGTCGCTCTCCGGTCCGGCAGTTGGTTCGTGGGAATCGGTGTAGGGCCGGTGAACGAACCGCTGCCCAACCAGGTCAAGGACGCCACCGGGCACGGCCTGATTTACGCCCGCCGGGCTGTAGACCGGCTGCGGAACGGCAAGGAGCGCGTCCCCGTTGCGGTTGACGGTCCGCTGGCCGATCTCGCCGCGGAATCAGAGGCCATCCTGAAGCTTCTCGGCCACATCGTCCATGGCCGCAGCGCTGCTGAGTGGCGCGTGCTGGATCTGCTGACGCCCGGCGTGCGCGGGCAGCAAAAGGCTGTCGCCCACGAACTCGGCATCACCACCCAGGCGGTCAGCAAGGCGGTGGCCAGGGCGCAGTGGAACGAGGAGCATGCGGCCCGCCCGGCCGCGGCCCGGCTGCTGCAGCTAATCCTCGAGGTCCGTTAGAAGATGCCGGAGCCCCGCGTTGGACCCGGGTTAGAGGAGGCTGCGGAGAACGTGCGCGGCGCCGTCATTGTGAACTGACATGGTGACTTCGTCCGCGGCGGCGATCACCTCATCGGGGGCCTGGCCCATGGCGACGCCCCGGCCGGCCCAGGTGAGCATCTCGATGTCGTTGCGGCCGTCGCCGATGGCCACGGTCAGGTGCGACTCGATGCTCAGGTGCCCGCGAAGGTGCTCGAGGGCGCTGGCCTTGGTGACGCCTTCGGCGGCGATGTCCAGCCACGCGGTCCAGCCCACGGAATACGTGACGCCGGCCAGGCCGATGTGCTTGATGGCCTCGTTGAAGTCTTCGGAGGTGTTCTCGGAGCTGAAAACCACTACGCGCACGGCGGTGGACTCAAGCATGGTCTGGAAGTCCACACCGATGGCCTCCACGCCGAAGCTGGCATCCTGGAAACGCTCGGTGGAGAGGAAGTTGCCGTCCTCGTCCTCCAGCGCGTACTTGGCCATGGGAAGCCGCTTGCGGAGGGCGCGCAGTGCAGGGCCCGGATCGAACGTGGCCTTGCGGATAACTTCGTAGCCGTCGGGCCGGGCCGGATCCAGCCGGAGGGTCACGCCGCCGTTGCAGCAGACCGCGTAGCCCGTGTCGATCCCGATCTGTTCGATGATGGGCAGGGTGGCATTCAGGGAGCGGCCGGTCGCAATCAGGACCTCGTGGCCTGCGGCGACAACCGCCTGCGCCGCCTCACGGACGGGCGCCGACATGTGCCCGTCATGGTTCACCAGGGTGCCGTCGACATCCAGTGCCACCATGAGCTTCCGGGTTGTGCTGGTCTTGCCGTTGTTTCGCCGGTCATCGTTGCCAGCGACTGAGGTTTCAGTCAATGTAGTCATCCACCTAGTAGACCAGACACGTCCGGGGCCCGCTAGGATCCGCGCCACAGCCGCCATGAAATTGTGGTAAACACCCACAGCTTGTCCACAGTGTGAGTGTTTACCGGCCGGCCACCCGGGGCTGCCCGCCGGCTTCCTAGGCTTGTTCGCGTTTCGAGCCCTTCGGCGTTCGGATGCGCGAACTAGCCCGGGTTTGGTTGTTTCCTGGAATTCCCTGGGTTCCGTGGGTGCAGTCCTGCCGCCATGAGCTTGCGACGGAGGCGGTCCGGGTTATCCACATCGGCCCAGCTCCAGCGGACGAAGCCGTGCCCCAGCGCGCGGATCCGGTCTTCGCGCAATTTCTCGCGGTACACGGCCTCCTCCGCAGTTATCCCGCCGCGCACTGCCGGGTCCACGTACTTCCCCTTGCCGTCAAACTCTCCCACCACGCCCTGCGCCGGCCACCAGAAATCGCCCCTGCCAATGATGCCGGCCCGGTCGTGGAACGCGTGCTGAAGTTCCGGTTGCGGGAAGCCCAGGAATTCGATAGCGGCACGGCTGTACGACTCGCCCACGGACTCAACGAGCGGACTGGCGAGCGCAGCCACCAGCCCGGCACGGCTCCGGAATGAGGCATAGGGCTGCTCGGCGATACCCGCAGCAATCTCCCGCACCGCGAGGAGATTGGCGTTTGCGGCAAGGGCGCCCTCGGCAAACAATTTCCGTGCCAGGCCGTCGGCAACCGCCAAGGCACTGCTCAGGTTTCCGGACACCATGACGTCCATCGCGGTCTGGATGAGGCCTGTGCAGCGGAATTCGCCGTGCAGCACGGGCTCAGTCGCCGTCTTGAGGCAATACCGGAGAGGATAGGAACGTTTCTCCCGCGCCTCCCTGGCAGAGCCATCCGCTCCCAGCACCAGAAATGGTGAACGTCGTATTCCGCTGCGTCCAGGCAAGGTAGTGGCCAGTTCAACACAAGTCGGCGTCCTGAGAATGGGCAGGCCACTGAACAGCGCAGCCGTCTCCCCGCACAACACGGCACCCCTCACCGACCGGGCAACCGCCGTCGTCGACCAAGCGAAGCGCACGGACGGGCGGGCCAAAAGCCAGTCCTCAGTCCGGACGTAGAAGCCGCGGCGGAGGCGCACCAACTTTCCAGCGCTGAACTCGCGATGGATGAAGTCGGTGCCGCGCTGCGTACGCAGAATGGCGGCGGTATCGATCAGTCCAGGCGGGATTTCCATGCCAACAGAATGAAACGCCGGGCAGCGGGCGGTGACCAGGGAGCCGGGCTATGTGGATAGTGCCCTTTGTAGAGGAGTGCTCGCGGGGAGGGCCTGCACCGCCGAGCGGTGGAATCCTGGGCTTGTCCGCGGATCCGGCCCGTGAAGGGAAGGATCCGCGAACAGGCCCGGGAAGCTACAGGACCGGCAGCACTTCCAGCCCGCCGAGGTACTTCTGCAGGGCCCTGGGGACGTTGACCGAGCCGTCCTCGTTCTGGTGGTGCTCAAGGATGGCCACGATCCAGCGGGTTGTTGCCAGCGTGCCGTTGAGGGTGGCGACGGCGCGGGTCCCCTTGGGTGCGCCGTCCTCGTTC
Source organism: Arthrobacter sp. ISL-72 (assembly GCF_018613755.1). GTDB lineage: Bacteria > Actinomycetota > Actinomycetes > Actinomycetales > Micrococcaceae > Arthrobacter. The sequence continues at coordinate 92,475 of NZ_JAGGPP010000022.1, read as the reverse complement.
AGCACGCGCTCACGGATGTTCAGGCGGCGCGCCTGGAACGTGGTGCAGTTCGAGGTGGAGGTCAGCTCACGGTACGCACCCTGCGTGGGCACCCAGGCCTCGCAGTCGAACTTGCGGGCAGCCGAGTTGCCAAGGTCGCCGGCAGCGGTGTCGATCACGCGGTAAGGCAGCTCGCACTTGGCCAGCATCTCCTCTTCCCACGCGAGCAGGCGCTCATGCTCGGCGGCAGCCTCTTCCACCGTGGTGTAGATGAACATTTCCACCTTGTTGAACTGGTGGACACGGATGATGCCGCGGGTGTCCTTGCCGTGCGACCCGGCCTCGCGGCGGTAGCAGGAGCTCTGGCCCGCGTAGCGGATGGGGCCGGCGGACAGGTCCAGAATCTCGTCCGCGTGGTACCCGGCCAGGGGCACTTCAGAGGTGCCCACAAGGTAAAGGTCGTCTTCGGCGAGACGGTAGATCTCGGCGTCGTGCTTGACGTCGAAACCGGTGCCCTGCATCGTTTCCGGACGGACCAGCGTGGGGGTGATCATGGGGATGAAGCCGGCGTCGATGGCCTGCTCCATGGCCATCTGCAGGAGCGCCATTTCGAGCCGGGCGCCCACGCCGCGGAGGAAGTAGAAGCGGGCTCCGGACACCTTGGCGCCGCGCTCCATGTCGATGGCGCCGATCAGCTCACCGATTTCCAGGTGGTCCTTCGGCTCAAAATTGGGGAATTCGCGGGGTTCGCCGACGGTCTTGACCACGATGTAGTCGTCTTCGCCGCCTTCCGGCACGCCGTCCTCGATGAGGTTGGGGATCCCCCGGAGCAGCTCCTCCTGCTGAGCCTGCGCAACGTCGGCTTCAGCAGAGGCGGCCTTGACCGATGCTGCCAGGACCTTGACCTCGGCCAGCAGTGCCTGCTTTTCCTCGCCCTTCGCCTGGGCCACCTTCTTGCCGAACACGTTCTGTTCGGCGCGCAGGTTTTCGAAGCGGATCAGGGCCGACCGCCTGGAAGCGTCTGCCGAGATGATCGCATCCACCAGGGACTCGTCGGCGCCGCGGGCGCGCTGGCTGGCACGGAACTTGTCCGGATTTTCGCTGAGGTCTTTTACGTCGATCACCAGACAAGAGTATCGAATCCGCCCGCCATGACGCGGTGGCGCTGCGCGTCGCCGCCGGATACTCGCCGCGGGATAGTGTTGGAGCACCATGAACGATTGGCTGCTGTACCTCATCCTTGCTGCGGCCCTGGCTTTCGCGGTCTCCAGCTGGTGGGGCGTGCGGAGGCTCAAGGCGCTCCATACACGCAGTGCAGTCCAGGAGGACACCTACCATCCGGGCCTGGGGCGGCAGCGGGTTGCCGTGGTGATGAATCCGGTCAAGGCCAAATCCTCGGAAGCCCGCGCCCTGATCCAGCGGGCGTGCCTGCGCGCCGGCTGGGAAGCCCCGCTCTTTTTTGAAACAACCGCCGAGGATCCCGGATATTCGCAGTCCAACGCGGCACTCGCGAGCGGGGCCGACGTCGTTCTGGCGTGCGGCGGGGACGGCACCTTTCGGGTGGTGGCTGAGAAGCTGGCCCACACGGATGTGGCGATGGGCCTGATCCCGCTGGGCACCGGGAACCTGCTGGCCAGGAACATCCACCTGGACGTCAACGACCTGAACGGCAGCATCCAAACGGCCCTGTTCGGGCACCAGCGGCACATTGACACCGCCCGGATGGGTATCAGGAACTCGCGGACGGGTGCGTCGTCAGAGCATGTGTTCCTGGTGATTGCCGGCATGGGAATGGACGCCGAAGTGGTGGGCGACACGAACGACGGACTGAAGAAGGCCGTGGGCTGGCTTGCCTACACCGAGGCCGGGGTGAGGCACCTGCCCGGCCGGCGCAAGAAGGTGAGCATCTCCCTGGACGACCAGCCGGAACAGTCCCGGAAAATCCGGAGTGTGCTGTTCGCGAACTGCGGCCTGATCCCGGGGGGCATCGATTTCATTCCCCAGGCGATGGTGGACGACGGCATGCTGGACGTCGTGGTGATGAGCCCGCGCAGCGCCATCGGATGGATTGCTATGTACGCCAAGATCATGTTCAAGCACAAGAGGAACCTGCCTGTGATGAGCTACTACCGCTCCGGCAAGATCGTCATCAAGTGCGTCGAGCCGGTGGCCACCCAGATCGACGGCGATCCCTCCGGGGCGGCGACCGACGTCACCGTCCAGGTGGAGCCGGGATCGCTGTTGGTGCGGGTGGCGGAAAGTTAAGCGCTGGCCTTTTTCTCTTCGGCCTCGGCTGCAGCCTTTGCCGCAGCGCGGGCCTCGGACTGCTCGCGGATCATGGCTTGTTCCTCTTCGAAGCGCAGGCGGTCCGCCCGGTCTGCATCGTCGCCGTCCCAGTCCTGGTTATCGTCCTTCGGTTTGGGGTTGACTATCATTCCCTGGCCGTCGTTATCACTGCTGGATCCTGACATGACCCGCTCCTTCCGGTAGAGGTCTTCCCCAATGGATCAGGCAAGCATACGCACTGCTGTGCAGGCGGGGAAGTACCCGGAAGGGCATTTGCCTAAGCTGTGCGCGAACCCTGCGGGGCATGAACGGGCTCGACTGATGCCCCTTTCAGTATCCGTGCCACCCATTCATGTGCAGCCTGGAATGCTTGGTCGGAGGTGTGCGGTTCCACGTCGGGACTCTGTTTATCTGCTCGCGGATAGGACCCCAAGAAGCGTGTGGCGGGGCTGATCCGGTGCAGTCCGGCAAGCGCGTCGGCTACGCGGGCGTCCTCCACGTGGCCATCGGCGTCGATGCTGAAGAAATAGTGGCCCAGATACTGCCCGGTGGGGCGGGATTCGATGCGGCTGAGGTTTACGCCGCGGGTGGCGAACTGGTCCAGGATTTCCATCAGCGCGCCAGGGCGGTCCTCGGGCAGCGGAACCACCACTGTGGTTTTGTCGGCTCCGGTGGGGTGCGGCAGCGCTCCGGGCCGGCTGACCAGGACAAACCGGGTGACGGCGCCGGGGTTGTCCCCGATGTTCTCAGCGAGCACGCGGAGTCCCTGCTGCTGGGTGGCCACAATCGGTGCACAGATGGCGGCGTCGTAATGGGCGCCTTCCTCATGCAGCAAGCCCATGGCACCCGCAGCGGTTGAGGACGCCGGAATGTATTCCACCTGGGGCATGTTCGCTTCAACCCAGAGCCTGCACTGCGCCCAGGCGTGGCCGTGGGTGGAGATGCGGCGGATACCGGCAATGTCCACGCCGGGACGGGCAACGAGGACAAAGCTGATGGGCACCAGCGCCTCGCGGACAATCCTCAACTCCTGGCCCGAGGCTATGGCGTCCAGCGTGGCCGTGACCCCGCCCTCTACCGAATTCTCGATGGGCACCATGGCGGCATCGGCGGATCCGTTCCGGACTTTGTCCAGCGCCGTGTTCACGTTGGAGGAGGGGAGGCGGACTGCGTCCACGGCGCCCGGCACCTGCATCAGCGCGGCCTCGGTGAAAGTGCCTTCCGGGCCAAGGAAGGTGTAGGTGGCGGGTGAGGCGGGCATGGACGGTCCTTGTGATCATGTCAGTGGCCGTCCGGGCGGGCGGCTTGGAATGCGGGCGGCGTGGAAAGCGGCTGCTGGGAGGGCAGCCGGTATGGGTACTACAGGATGACCGGCTTAAGGCCGTTGTCCGAGACGAGCGGCATCCCCGACTCGAGCCACTGGTCCATTCCTCCGGCCACATTCGTCGCAGAATATCCCTGCCCCGCCAGCCATTGGGCAGCCCGGAAGGAACGGCCGCCGGTGCGGCAGATGACATACAGGTCCTCGTCCGGATCCAGCTCCTCGAGCCTTCCCGGCAGCTGGTCCAGCGGAATGTGCAGCGCACCTTCGGCATGCCCGGCCGCCCACTCGTAGTCCTCGCGCACGTCAAGGATCTTGGCGTCGGCGGGAACGTCGGTCACGGTCACGGTTTCGAAGTCGCTCATGGAAGTCCTCTCCGGAAAATGAAGGTCTGGTTCCAGCGTATCCTCCGCCGCGGCCCGGCATCGCGAATCCAGGGCACGTTACGCTTCAAGGGGACCGCAAAGGAGAATCGTCGATGGCAGCCCAACAGCCCACCATCCTGGCCACGTCCGGCGGGTACAAGGCAGGCCTGCGTTCACGGCTGGAGTTTGACGCACTGCTTCACCACGCCGTCGAACTTTCCGGTGTCACCGGGCGGGCGCCGCGTGTGACCCATATCGGGACGGCAGGAGGTGACCAGCGCTGGTTCAATGCGGAATTGGATCAGGCGGCGAAGGCGGCCGGCTTCGATTTCAGCCATCTCAACCTGTTCACCATGCCCAGCATCGACGATCCGGAAGCGCACCTCCTGAAGCAGGACGTGGTGTGGGTCAACGGGGGTTCGGTGGTGAACCTGCTGGCGGTGTGGCGCGCGCACGGCCTGGACGAAATCCTGCGGCGGGCCTGGGAACACGGGGTGGTCCTCAACGGCGTTTCGGCAGGATCCATCTGCTGGTACCAGGGCGGCACAACGGACTCGTTCGGCCCGCAGCTGCGTCCCGTGACCAATGCGCTGGGCTTCCTGCCCTACGGCAACGGCGTCCACTACGACTCGGAGAACCAGCGACGGCCGCTGGTGCAGCGGTTAGTAGCTGACGGCACGCTGGGTGAAACCCACTGCACGGACGACGGCGTTGGGCTGGTTTACTTTGGCACCGCCCTTGTGGAGGCGGTCAGCGAGGTTCGCGGCAAGGCCGCGTACCGTGTCACCCGCCGGACGGCCGGAGGGGCCGGCGGCGCCGCTCCACAGGCCCTCGAAGAGCGGCTGGAGCCTCGTTTCCTTGGCTGAGATCCACGAACTGTCCGCTGTCGGGCTGCGGAATGCCCTTCGGTCCGGCGAGGTCTCCGCGCGCGAGGTCGCCCGGCATTTCCTCGCCCGGATCGAAGCCCGGAACCCGGGCCTCGGCGCCTTCATCACAGTGACGGCCGAACAGGCACTGGCCGAGGCCGCGAGCGCCGACGCCCGGCATGCCGGGCATGCCAGGTCGGCCGGTCATACCGAACAGCTCCCGCTGCTGCACGGCCTGCCGGTGGCGTTCAAGGATCTGACGGACGTTGCCGGTGTGGTCACCACCCATGGCAGCGCGGCCCTGGACCGGAAGCCCGCTCCCGTGGACGGCGCCCTCGCCGCTGCCGTGAAAGGCGCCGGTGCCATCTCCCTGGGCAAAACCCAGGTTCCGGAGTTTGGCCTGACAGCCTACAGCGAGAACCTGATTGCGCCGCCGTCGCGCAACCCGCATGCACTGAGCCGAAGTTCAGGGGGATCCTCGGGCGGAAGCGCGGCGGCCGTTGCCGCGGGCCTTGTTCCGTTCGCTCCGGGGTCCGACGGCGGCGGCTCGGTCCGCATTCCGGCGGCGGCGTGCGGCCTGGTGGGGCTGAAACCGGGGCGCGGGCTGGTACCGGCCGGCGAAAACACCGGAGACCCAGCGCGCCTGGTGGTGGCCGGACCCCTGGCCCGGTCTGCGGAAGATGCCGCCCTGATGCTTGACGCACTGACGGCCGGCTCAGGCTCCGGCCTCGAGACCGGACCCGAAGCCGGCGGGTACCTGGCATCGCTGTCCCGGCCAACCCGCCGACTGCGGATCGGCGTGAGCCTGGACAGCCCCTGGCAGGCCATCTTCCCTTTCACCCCGGACCCTGAGGCGATGGAAGCCCTCAATGAGGGCGTCCGGCTGCTGGAAGCGGCCGGACATTCCACTGCCGAAGCCGGGATCCGTTTCGACAACCGCTATCCGGACGCCTTCACCACAGCCTGGACGGCCGGCGTTGGCAGTGCCCGGATTGCACCCCAGCGTGAGGCGCTGCTGACTCCGCTGACGCGCACGTTCCGGCGCCGGGCACAACAGCGGAGCGCGTCGAAACTCAACGAGGCTCTGGCGTTCCTGCGGCAGTTTGAGCGCGACACGATCTCCCAATACGCCCAGTGGGACCTCATCCTGACGCCCGCGCTGGCCCAGACGCCACGGCCCGTGGGCTGGTTCACCGGAGCCTCCCACGGGGACGGGTACTGGCCGGCCGCGGAATGGGCGGGGGACGCCGACGGCGACTACCGGAAACAGTGCGAATACGCGCCGTGGTCCAGCATGGTCAATGTGTGCGGCCTTCCCGCCATCAGCATTCCGGTGCACTGGACCGGAGGTTCTTCCGGCGCCGGCCTGCCCATGGGCATCCAGGTGGTGGGACCGATGGGCTCAGAGGCACTGCTGCTGCAGGTCGCGGCGCAGCTCGGCTTCTAGGCACCTCCTGCCCGGCGTACGCTGGCTCGATGAGCAACCACCACCCCCGTCCGGCCGCGCAGGGACCGGTTGAATCCCGTGTCTACCGCCCCGCCGCGGACGAGGCGTCCGACGTCGAACTCATGCCCGCGGGCGATGTCACCGAAGGCGTCGTGCGGGTGGGCGGAACTGTCCGCCGTCCGCACCAGCGGCAGAGTTTCGCGGTGGCGGACTACCTCGACTGGCTGGAAGAGGCCGGATTCGAGGGCTCTCCCCGGTTCCTCGGGCGTGACGGCGAAGGCCGCGACGTCCTCACCTTCGTGCCGGGGACCTGCGCCGGGGCGCTGCCTGAACCCTGGGTCCGGTCGGAGGACCTCCTCGCGTCCGTGGGCCGGCTGGTTCGGCGGCTGCATAAAGCTTCGGCGGGATTCGTCCCGGCGGCATACCCCTTCCCGCCGCGGCCAATTCGGCAGGACACCGTGAAGGGCGACCCAGCAGGGCTGGTCTGCCATCTGGATGTGACGCCGCAGAACGTGGTGGTCCGGAACGGGCTGGCCGCAGGGCTGGTGGACTTCGACCTCGCCGGGCCAAGCACGGCCTTCAAGGACTCCTTCAACACCGCAATGCACTGGGTTCCGCTCAGGGACTCAGTGGACGGATGGCCAGGCTGGGAGGAACTGGATCCGTTCCGGCGGCTCCGGATTTTCGCTGACGCCTACGGCTGGACCCTGGACGAACGACGGCGGCTGCCGCACTTCAGCGCGGACGCCGTCCGTCTGTCGTACGAACGGATGGAGTACAACGCGCAGACGGTGGGAGGCGGTTGGGCCCGCATGTGGGCCGAAGGCGTGGGGGGACTGATCGAACGCCGGGCCGCCTGGCTGGACGAAAACGCCGCCCGCCTGGTCCGCGCGCTGACGCACTGACCCGTGCTGGGCGGGTAGGACGGGGGTCAGTAGTACCCGGCGTTGGCCGCCGAGAAGATGGCCACCACAACGAACGTCAGCACGATGGCCGTCAGCGCCAGGCCCAGGTAGCCGAGGACCAGGCCTGCGATGGCGAGTCCCCTTCCGGCAGGTTCCCGGAGCAGGGCCAGGTGGCCCAGGACCACGGCGGCAATCTGGGGAATAATGAAAAGGCCCAGTCCGATAAACACCGCAATGCCGCAGCACAGGCTGGCGATGCTCAGGCTCTTCGGCTCGGGCGGCATGCCGTAATAGGAGGGCTGCCCGTAAGCGGTTCCGTACGGCGGGGGCTGCTGGCCAGAGGGACCGTAGGGCGGCAGGGGGTGTGATCCCGGCGGCTTTGATCCCTGGGGCGGCGTTCCCTCCGGCGGAATGTACGACGGCGGTTGGTAGCCCTGTGGCGTCCCCTCATCGCCGGGGGCAGGCTGGTTCGTCATGGCAATTCCCCTTCGGAGTGGCTATAACCCAGACTACCAACGGCACCGAAGCTGCGCTCCCGGAATCCTCCGCGTTTCCCCGTGCCGGCAGGCGCTACTGGATCCAGAGCGCCGCGGAGAGGGCGAGGGCCATGATCCCAAGGATCAGCAGGCTCCACAGACCGACCGCCAACCGGCGGCCTTGCCTTCGCGGCGTACCCGGCGTGTGCATAGCGGACAGCCTGCCCGTGCGGTCGGCCGCGGACCCGTGGTAGCGGCTGGGAAGGGGCGGCGGGTACATCGGCCCGTTCCCCGGGTGCCGAAGGTGCTGCGCCTGGTTGTGCTCCGGGTTCCGCGGCAACTTCTGTGCCCGGTGCTGCGACGGGTCATGCATCCGGTTCGGCGCCTGGGTCCCTGGCGGGACGGGCTTGCCCGGAGCGACGGGCCCGTGGTTTTCGACTGCGGGCGACTGCGTCAGCTGTTGTCCCAACTGGGAGTAGAGGCCCACCACCGCCGGTGGATCCAGCACTGCCGGGAGCGCCGCCACCCGCTCAGCAACGAGGTTGATGCCCAGCACTTCGACGCCGGAGCCTGTCACCCCTGCGAAGTCGGGCTGACCGGCCAGACAGATGATGGAGCGGACCAAATGCCGGTGCGGCGGGTCCAGCAGCGCAGCAACAGCAGCCGCCTGGCCCAAGGCACCGTCCACAGCAGGGTTCCGGGTATAGCCGTTCTGCCTGAGCTCGCCGGCCCTCACCTCGACCTTGCCGGACCAGCTCTTGACATCCACCACCACAACGCCGCCCGGTCCCACCAGCACATGGTCAATGTTGGCCAGCGGCCGGCCGGGCCAATGAACGTCATGCAGCAGGAACCAGCCCTGGGTGGTCAGCTGACTGAGCAGGTCGGCGCTGCGTCGCTCCCCGTCCGCGCGTCCGCCCCACGGGTCGCCGGCCCGTTCGGCGTGCTCCAACTGGCGCTTCAACCGCGCGATCCGCTCCGCCGCCAGCCGCGACTGCTCAGACGCGCCGTCGTCTGCTGCCATGGACTGGCCTCCCCTGGGATTCCGCGCAGCTGACGGCGGCCGGGTGCCGCCGTCGTAATTTGTTAGAAAATTAGCAGCAGGGGAACGGCCGGTATATAGGTACTTTCAGCGCCGGTACTCGCTTTTCCGCGGCCGAACTACTGGGCCTCCTAAATGCAAATGGCAATAAATCGGTAAATGCCGGATGAAATTCGGCGTCATAGGGACCGGAATCCGGACAAATCGTGTTGCGCCCTGCTGTCGTCTGGCATGCTGGTGCCATGGCTAGCCGCGCGGGCACAGTTGCCCAACCCCAAGACCTTGTTGACCTCACTGCGCTCCTGGATGCGTACTACGATGTTTCCCCGGATCTCAGCGATCCGGGCCAGCGCGTTGCGTTCGGCACCTCCGGGCACCGGGGGTCAAGCCTGAAGGCTTCGTTCAATGAATCCCACATCGTCGCCATCACCCAGGCCATCGTGGAGTACCGTGCCGGGCAGGGCATCACCGGCCCCCTGTACATGGCCAAGGACACGCACGGCCTCAGCGAACCGGCGCAGAACTCCGCACTCGAGGTACTCGCCGCCAACGGCGTGAACGTCCTGATCGACGCCCGCCACGGCTACACGCCCACGCCGGCGCTGAGCCACGCCATCCTCACGCACAACCGGAACGCCGCTGCGGGCGCGCCCCAGGCTGACGGCATCGTGGTTACTCCCAGCCATAACCCCCCCGGTGACGGCGGCTTCAAGTACAACCCGCCGCACGGCGGCCCCGCCGACACCGACGCCACCGGCTGGATCGCCAACCGGGCCAACGAACTCCTCGAAAACGGGCTCCGCGGGGTCAAGCGCATCCCCGTCGCGGATGCCTTGGCGGCTGATACCACCGGCAAGTTCGACTTCCTCAGCAGCTACGTGGACGACCTCCCGTTTGTACTGGACCTGAACGCCATCCGTGAAGCCGGCGTCCGGATCGGTGCCGACCCCATGGGTGGCGCCTCAGTGGACTACTGGGGCGAGATCGGCGAGCGCCACCACCTGAACCTCACCGTGGTCAACCCCACGGTGGACCCGCAGTGGGCCTTCATGACCCTGGACTGGGACGAGAAGATCCGAATGGACTGCTCCTCGCCGTCGGCGATGGCCTCCCTGATCAACCGGATGTCCGGCGGCGCCAATTTTGATGTCGCCACGGGCAACGACGCCGACGCGGACCGCCACGGCATCGTCACCCCGTTCGTTGACGGGCAGGGCGGGCTGATGAACCCGAACCACTACCTCGCGGTAGCCATCGACTACCTTTACCGCCACCGGACCGGCTGGAACCCGGCGTCGGTGATCGGCAAGACGCTCGTCTCATCCTCGATCATCGACAGGGTGGCCGGGAGCCTGGGCCGGAAGCTGGTTGAAGTGCCGGTTGGCTTCAAATGGTTCGTCCCCGGGCTGCTGTCCGGGGAGGGCGCCTTCGGCGGGGAGGAATCCGCCGGCGCTTCCTTCAACAAGATGGACGGCAGTGTATGGACCACGGACAAGGACGGCATCCTGCTGGCCCTCCTGGCCTCGGAAATCACCGCCGTCACGGGCAAGTCGCCGTCGCAACTCTACAAGGGCCTCACTGACCAGTTCGGAGATCCTGTCTATGCCCGGATCGACGCCGCAGCCACGCGTGAACAGAAGGCGGCGCTCGGCAAGCTTTCGCCGTCCGACGTCACCGCCACCGAACTGGCCGGCGAAACCATCACGGCCAAGCTCACGGAGGCTCCCGGCAACGGCGCCGCGATCGGCGGCCTGAAGGTGGTCACCGAGAACGCCTGGTTTGCCGCGCGCCCGTCGGGCACCGAGGACGTGTACAAGATCTACGCCGAGTCGTTCAAGGGCGCCGATCACCTCAAGCAGGTCCAGGCTGAAGCCAAAGCCCTGGTTGACGGGGTTATTTCGTAAGTTCCCAGAGCCGGAGAACGCTCCGGACGGAATGGTTTCCGTCCGGCGCCATATCCACCAAGGCGACGCGGTCCAGTACGACGGCGTCGCCTTGCTCCACGCGTTTGTCGCCGTGGTGCGACACGTGGGGGCGGTAGTTGTCCAGCGTGTGCTGCGGCGTGGGTACCCGCCCCTGCAGTTCGGCCACCGCCTGCATGAGTGATTCGTGAAGTTCCTGCAGGGTCCGGTCAGGCTCAACGAGGCTGACCGGGGTGGAGCCGAGCCGGCCGAACCCGGCGTCCGCACCGATGGTGAGCCTGGTGCCCAGGGCAGCCTGCACGGGCCGTTCGATGAGGCGGGCAATCCGGTCGGTGAGCTCCGCTTCCCCACCGCCGCCGTCGGACGCCGCAGCCGGCTTCACGTCGAACCTCACCAGGGTGATGTGAAGGGGCCAGTCCTCGCGGGGAAACACGAGCCCATCCGTGACGGGCTCGACAAAGGCCACCAGAATCAAGTTCCGCATAGGGCCAGTGTGCCACTGTGCCCGGCCCACACAGGCGGCCGGGAAATGTAGCCAGAGCGGCAATTTCGACTAAACTGGGAAGTGGCCCCGGATACATGCCGTGCATTTATTTGCAGAAATGTTGTCCAGAGTGCCTCCGGCGTGTCCCCCATCGTGCCGGGGGCCTCTTTGCGCAGATTTCCGGCCCCTTGGCGCTGTTAGACGGTGCGGACCACGTCTTCGTAAGCGAACTTCGGCTTGGCTTCGCCCCAGGCATCCGGACCCGGCTGGCCAATGTTGACCACCAGGAAGCTCTTCTGGTCCCCGGCCGGGAAGAAGGCCGCATCGATGGCCGGGAAATCCGCGCCGGTCATGGGGCCGGCGGCGAGGCCGAGGGAGCGGACCGCCAGAATGAAGTAGCCCGCCTGGAGGTGGGCGTTGTTGTTGCCCGTGCTTGCGGCAAGATCCGGCGCGGCATCGTACATGGCCTTGGGTGCGTTGTAGCCGGGCAGGAAGTTGTCCCACTGCTCCTGCCAGGCGGTGTCGTAGCTGAGGACCGCAACGAGCGGAGCCGACGCCGTCTTGGCGCGGTTGCCGGCCGAAAGGGTCTCCACCAGCTGGGCGCGGGCCTCTTCCGAGCGGACGTAGGTCACGCGCAGCGGCTGGGAGTTGAAGGCTGTGGGCCCGAACTTGGTGAGTTCGTAGATGGCGCGGGCCTGCTCGTCCGTGACCTCCCCGGCAAAGGCGTTGGCCGTGCGGGCTTCGGCGAAAATCGCATCCACTGCGGCTGCGTCGATCACTGCTTCTTCATGTGCGATTGTCATCTGCATCCCTTTGGCTGGGCCCGCACACCGAAGGTGGCCGGCGGTTTCTGCTTTCCATAGTTGCAACTTCAAGCGAATGTTTCCTCTTCCCGTGACCCTGCGTGACCTTCACCACAACCCGCACCACCAACGGCCGCCGCGCCCACGGCACCTGCATAAATGGCCTGCGCGGTAATGTTGCTCCGGAAGATTCCTTCCCCCTCCCTGCCCAAAGTTCAGTGAAAGGCTCCCGGCCATGAGCATGCTTGGTACCAAATGGAAGCTTCACGGCAACGGCAAGTCGGTACGTCCCGGCGAGGTGGTGGCCCCGGGCGAACGGCTCACCTGGCCGCTCACTGTGGGGATTGGAATGCAGCACGTGGTGGCCATGTTCGGCGCCACCTTTCTGGTGCCGATCATCACCGGCATGCCGCCGGCCACCACACTGTTCTTCTCCGGCATCGGGACCCTGCTGTTCCTGGTGATCACGCAGGGCAGGGTGCCCAGTTACCTCGGCTCAAGCTTCGCGTTCATCGCGCCCATCATGACGTCCCAGCAGCAGTTCGGGATCCCCGGCGCGCTGGGCGGCGTAGTGCTCGCCGGCGCCGGGCTGGCCGTCATCGGCGCCGTCGTCCAGAAGTTCGGGGCCGGCTGGATCAACCGGCTGATGCCGCCCATCGTCACGGGCGCCATCGTGGCCCTGATCGGGTTGAACCTCGCCCCGGCAGCGAAGAACAACTTCGACGCAGCCCCCGTCACTGCGCTGGTCACCCTGGTAACCATCATCCTGGTGAGTGTGCTGTTCAAGGGCATCCTGGGCCGCCTCAGCATTCTGGTGGGCGTGGTGGCGGGTTACCTTGTGGCCATGATGCGCGGCGAGGTGAACTTCGCCAAGATGGACGCGGCCGCGTGGGTGGGCCTGCCGCACTTCCAGACGCCGGAATTCCATCTCGGCGTGTTGGGGCTCTTTGTCCCCGTGGTGCTGGTGCTGGCGGCCGAGAATATCGGTCACGTGAAATCCGTCTCCGCCATGACGGGCCAGAACCTCGACGGCGTGTCCGGCCGGGCCCTGATGGCGGACGGCGCCGCCACTGTGCTGGCCGGCGTTGGCGGCGGCTCAGGAACCACCACGTATGCCGAAAACATCGGTGTCATGGCCGCCACGAAGGTCTATTCGACGGCGGCCTACTGGGTTGCCGGGATCTTCGCGATCATCCTGAGCTTCTCGCCCAAGTTCGGCGAACTGATCGCTACCGTTCCCCCGGGCGTGCTGGGCGGCGCTGCCACCATGCTCTACGGCATGATCGGCATCTTCGGCGTCAAGATCTGGGTGCAGAACAAAGTCAACTTCTCCAACCCGGTCAACCTGACCACCGCTGCGGTGTCCCTGATCATCGGCATCGCCGACTACACCTGGACCGCCGGCGAGCTGACCTTCACGGGCATCGCCCTTGGTTCCGCCGCTGCACTGGTGATCTACCACGGGATGACGGCCGTCGCGAAGGCCCGGGGCAGCGTAGCGGAACCGGCGACCGATCAGACGGGCCTGCCCCCGGCCGCCAAGGCTGCAATCAATGCGGCCGCCAAGCGGGCACCGAAAAAACGCGGCTAGCACTTGCCAACGGCCCAGCAGTTAAACGACCTGAGCGTCGTCGCTACCCCGCGTCGAACGTATCGTCGTCGCGGTCCTTGGGGGCCTTGCTGTCCGGCAAGTCCGTGCCGCTGCCGTCCGGAATTCCTGCCGCGTCCTGGTTCGGTTCCGAGGAGAACGGACGCCCGGCGTCGGGATCCTCCGTGTTGGATTCGTCCATTTCGGCTTCCGAGGACGGGACGTCGACGTCGCCGGCGCCTGCAGCGTCCGTCCCTGCCGTGCCCTGCCCTGCTGTGTCCGGCTCTGCCGTGCCCTGCTCTGCCGCATCCGGTTCCGCAGAGTCCTGCTGGAAGCCCGGGGCGCTGCTGTCGGATTCTGCGTTCATCTGGTCCTCCGTTCCCCCGAGCCGTCCGGCTCCGGGTTCGCCTGCACTGTCCTGGTCTTCACTGCCGAACTGGCTAAGGTCCGGAGCGCCGGCCGGGTAGGTTTCGCCGTCGGGACTGTCCTGGCTGAGGCCAGCTGCATCGAAGGCCTCTTCCTCGCGGGGCTGGGCAAATTTCTTGCTATCCGCGCCTCCCATTTCCTGCTCGACCGTCGGGGTGCCGTAACCGCCCTCTTCCTCGATGGGAGCTCCCTGGGTGTCGTTCGTCATGTCATTCCTCCTTGCTAGTCGGGTCTGAATGGAAAGTCTGCGGTTCCCGCCGGCTGGGCTCCGCGGTGGCGTCAACGGGATCAGAGGCCCTTGCCGCCCGTTACCGGAAGCACCGCCCCGGAGATGTAGGAGCCGTGGTCGGATGCCAGCAGGACGTAGGCGGCCGCGAGCTCCGCGGGCTGTCCGGCCCGGCCCAAAGGAGTGTCCTGACCGAACTTCGGCAGCTTTTCCGGCCACTCGGTGGCGGGAATCAGGGGGGTCCAGATGGGGCCGGGGGCAACGGCGTTGACCCGGATCCCCTTGGGACCCAGTTCCTGGGCCAGCGCCTTCGTGAAGGCAACCTGGGCGCCCTTGGTCATGGCGTAGTCAATCAGTCCCGGTGACGGATTGAAGGCCTGGATGGAGGCCGTGGTGATGATCGAGGCGCCTGCCTTCAGGTGCGGCACTGCAGCCCTGGCCGTCCACAGCAGCGAGTACAGGTTGGTCTTAAACACGCGGTCGAATTCCTCGGTGGGAAGCGACTCGAAGCTGTCCCGGTTCTTTTGGTACGCCGCGTTCAGCACCACCACGTCAAGCCGGCCGAACTCCGCCAGCGTGTCCTCCACGATTTTGGTGCTGAACTCTTCCGAGCGGCCGTCCCCGGGCAGCAGAAGCGGACGCTGGCCAGCCTTGCGGATCCACGCCGCGGTGTCCTGGGCGTCTGCTTCCTCCTCTGGCAGGTAGGAAATGGCGACGTCGGCTCCTTCACGGGCGAAAGCGATGGCCACGGCCTTGCCGATGCCCGAGTCTCCGCCGGTTATCAGCGCCGCTTTCCCTGCAAGGGCGTTGCTCCCCGTGTAGCTTTCCTCGCCGTGGTCCGGCTGGGGCTCCATCGGGGCAGTCATCCCGGGCTGTTCCTGCACCTGCTCCGGGAAGGGGCCGTCGTGGTAGCCGCTCCGGGGGTCTTGGGGCTGATCTTGTTTCCTGCCAGGATCACTCATAGTCCACCTCGCTTGCGTGTCGGATTTCCATCGGTTCCGGTGCGCATCCGGCCCTTCGAAACTATCCCAGCCCGATGTCCACGTCCACCGTTTTGGACCAAATACTCAGTAAACTTAGTATTAGTTGAAGTTGTGAGGCTTCAAGCCTAGGTTGGGATTCAGTTGCGCGCGGCGGCGTGCGAGGCCCGGAGGTGAGCCCATGTCGGATCGCGAGGCAGTGATTAATGACGGCAGGAACGAGTCCGTCAACCAACAGATGGACCGTAACTGGGGAGAGCTGCTCCAGGAACTCCGGGTGCTGCAGACTGGCGTGCAGATCCTGGCGGGCTTCCTCCTGACCATCCCTTTCCAGCAGCGGTTCGAGACCCTGGATGAATATCAGGTGGGGCTGTACCTCTCCAACGTGATACTCGCCGCCCTCGTAACAGCGCTCATCCTCCTCCCGGTCAGCGTGCACCGCAGGCTGTTCCGGAAGCAATTGAAGGCAACTCTCGTAGCCAGTGCGGACCGGATAGCGAAAGTGGCTCTGGCCGGCGTCGCGTTGCTGAGCGCAGCGACGGCGTCACTCGTGTTCGACGTGACCGCAGGAAGGGAAGCCGGGCTGCTCGCAGGCGGCGGACTTCTCACCATGATGATCCTGTTGCTCGTCTTCGTTCCCATCTGGCTCCACAAGAGAGCATCGAGGAGGTAGCCGGGCAGAACGGCGTAAGGAAACAGGGGCTTAGGCGAGGGGAAGCGGTGAAACCCCGTCTCCGCGTCAGGCCCCTTCCAGGACCTGGCTGGTGGCCAAGGTGAGGTACTTGGCAGCGTTGGCCACGGCATCGTCGGGGCTGGATGCGACGTCCAGCAGTTGCGCCGCCGCCACCACTCCGTGCTTGGCAAGGTCCTCCGGAGTAACCAGGATGCGGCCAGCCACCACAATGACGGGGATGCCCCGCTCACGTGCCGCGTCCGCCAGGGCAATCGGCGCTTTGCCCTCCAACGACTGCGAATCCATGGAGCCCTCGCCGGTGATCACCAGGTCCGCGTCGGCAAGCTGCGCTGCAAGGCCCGTCAGGCCCGCCACCAAGTCAAAGCCGCCCTCGAGTGTGGCGTTGCTAAAGGCCAGGAACGACGCCGGGAAGCCGCCGGCAGCGCCCGCTCCGGGAACATTGACGTCGCGCTCCGTAGCCTGCATGAGAGCGCGGGCCCAGTTCCTCAGCCCGTCGTCCAGCTGTTCCACAGCGTCTGCATCGGCCCCCTTCTGCGGGCCGAAAACGTGCGCGGCGCCGTTGGGTCCGAACAGCGGGTTCTGAACGTCCACGGCAATCCGGAACTTTACGGCTGCCAGGCGGGGGTCCAGTCCGGAAGCATTCACCGTGACTACATCCCTCAGGGAACCGCCACCCAGGGGAACCACGTTCCCGGCGGTGTCCAGCGGTTTGAGGCCCAGGGCGCGCAAGGCGCCGCTGCCGCCGTCGGTCATGGCGGATCCGCCCACGCCCAGGACGATTTCCGTTGCCCCCGCATCCAGCGCGGCGGCGATCAGCTGGCCGCAGCCATAGCTGTGGGCACGCAGCGCGTTCGCCGGCGTCGGCTCCATGTGTGCCAGTCCGCACGCCTGGGCGGTTTCAATGACGGCGGTTGCACCGCCGAAGGCATCATTGCGGAGGGCCCAGGCCGCACCGATCGGGGCCAGGATGGGGCCGACGACGGCGTTCAGCCGCTCCTCGTAACCGGCGGCCACGGCGGCCTCAAGAGTGCCTTCACCGCCGTCGGCCACCGGGAATTGGGTGGCGACAGCATCCGGATAGACGCGCAATGCCCCCTCGGCGATGGCGCTGGCCGCCTGCGCGGCAGTCAGGGATCCCTTGAACTTGTCCGGAGCGATGAGAATACGCATGGGTCCATCCTGCCAGCATCGGAAGGAAAGCGCTTGCCATTCCGTAATGAAATACGAAATGGCACGTCGCATACCGGGCGGGCACAGGACCAGGACTACACGCCCGGCAGTTTTCCGGCGTTGGTAGAGGCCTCCAGCCCGGCGAAACGCACGATCGCGTCTGAAACCTGCGTGGCCCCGGTGTACTGCGCCACGTGGCCGCATCCGGGGATTTCCACCAACTGCCCGTCGGGCGCCCGGCCCACCAGGATCCGGCACCACTCACCCGACGCGATGGGGTCCGACGCGCCCCGCAGCACCAGGACGGGCCCGCGCCAGTCCCGGATCCGGTCCTCGGTGGGATAGTTCATCATGACCTTCAACTGCTTGAGGTACCAGCCCGGCCAGCACCGCGCGTAATCCGTGAAGACCACCATGTTTGATGCCGGCGTCTCATACAGGAGGGCGTCCTTTGCCAGTCCGAGGGCCTGGCGCAGCACCGTGCGGCGCCGAACATCGACTACGGGTCCCATCAGGACGAGGTGCGGGACCATCTCCGGCCGCTGCAGCGCCGCCTCGAGGACGAACTGGGCGCCCATCGAATGACCGACCAGGACGCGCTGGCCCACGCCCGCTTCGTCCAGGACTTTATGGATGAACGATGCTTGATCTGCCACCGTGAGCTGGCGGTCCGGATGCGGGGTGGAGCCAAAACCGGGCAGGTCAATGGAAACAGTGTCAACGATGGCGGCCAGCTGGTGATGCAGCCGGGACAAGTATCGGTGGGAGACGCCGATGCCGTGGATGAGCACCACCGTCACAGGGGGCCTCGAAGGGACAGGGGGACTCGAAGTTGCGGGCCCGTCCATCGAACCGGCACGCGAAGCGTACATGCGGCCACGAAAGTCCCCGGTCCCTACGTCAGTTGCTGCGGCATCCTTCATCTGCCGAGGATAGCGCGGACCGTGACTCTTTCAGCTATTCCTCGTGGCCTTGGTCCCCGCTCATCGAGTCCTCGGCGGGAGGAGTCTCTCCCGGCGGAACCCCTCCACCGGGCTCCAGTCCGGTGACGTTGCCTTCGAGCGGATCGGGGTTTGGCGTGGCGGCCTGATCCTTACCGCCCGCCGCCTTGCTGCCGGCGGCTTTGACAGCGTCGGGGTCTCCCGGCTTGTCCGGATTCGAAGGATCGCGTTCCGGATGGTAACTGCTCATGGTTGGTCCGTTCTTCCGAGCGAGCGCTTGAAAAGTGCAGCCTCATGGGGTGGCCAGCCTAGCCGCCCCAGGCTGCCGCGACAAGGACGCGGGCCGGTAGTAACGTGGGGGATTCCTGAGCTATCGGCCGCCAACGCGGGCAATGCGGCACCTCAAACGCCCGCCCGGACAAGGGGGTAAGCAATGCGGCGATTCGACGACCGGGATGTTCCCGGTAACGGACTGACTGAACTTTTGCTCGTGCGCCATGGCGAGAGCCAGGGCAACGTGGCCGCCACATTGGCCGGGGATGCGGGAGCCCATGTCATCGAAGTGCCTGCACGGGATGCCGATGTGGAGCTGTCCGCGACAGGGCGTGACCAGGCGCTGGCCCTCGGCCGGCTGCTGGCTGATTTCTCCGAGGAGCAGCGCTCTGCGGCAGTGTGGTGCTCCCCCTACGTGCGCGCCCGCCAGACGGCGGAGCTGGCCGTGGAGACCGGCGGCTGGGCCACGGGCGTCAAGATCGACGAGCGGCTCCGCGACAGGGAACTGGGCATCCTGGACATGCTGACGTCCGCCGGCGTGGAAGCACGGCTGCCCGAGGAAGCGGCACGACGGCGCTGGCTGGGGAAGTTCTACTACCGGCCGCCAGGCGGGGAATCATGGGCCGACGTCGTCCTGCGGCTGCGCTCCCTGCTGGCCGATCTGGAGCGGCAGGCAGGGAACCGGATCATGCTGGTGTGCCACGACGCCCTCATCCTGCTCTTCCGCTACATCCTTGAGGGACTTACGGAGCGGGAGATCCTGGATATCGCGGCCACCTCCACAGTTCTCAATGCCTCCCTGACGCGCTTTGTTCGTCCCGACGGCGCCGGCCCCTGGGTCCTCGAGAGCTTCAATATGGCGGACCATCTGGTCAGCGAAGGTGTTGCGGTGACCGAACATGCAGGAGATGCCAATGTCCACCCCGCGTAGCAGTCCGGCGGCCGTACCCGTAACCCCCACGCTGCTTCGGGACTGGCCCCTTCCAGGCGGCGGCTCCAGCAAGGACGACCGCGGATCGGTGCTGGTCGTCGGCGGGGCCCGCAGGACGCCGGGCGCGGCGCTCCTCGCCGGCACCGCGGCCCTGCGCGCCGGTGCGGGCCGGCTGACACTGGCAGTGGCGGGTTCGACGGCGGTCCAGGTGGCGGTGGCGCTGCCGGAATCGGGCGTCGTTGGCCTGGCCGAAACGGAGAGCGGAGCCGTCAGCGGAGCCGGGGCGTCGGCCCTGGTCCACGAGTTGGAGAAGTCCGCGGCAGTGCTGGTAGGCCCGGGGCTGGACGACCTGGACGAAGCAGAGGCGTTACTCAAGGAACTGCTCCGACTGGCCGCCGGCAACAGCGGTGACGGCAACAGCGGCGACGGCGACAGCGGCGACGGCGACAAGGACAGCTCCGGCGGTCAACCGGCGATGGTCCTGGACGCGTACGCCCTGGGATGCCTCCCGAAGCTCCAGGACGAGCTGGGCCCCTGGGCCGGGCGCATGATCCTGACCCCCAACGTCACCGAATGCGGGATCCTGCTGGGGCGCGACATCAAGGAACTCCACGACGACGTGCGGGAGGTTGCGGAGCGCTACAAAGCGGTGGTGAGCTGCCAGGGCTTCATCGCCACGCCGTCCAGCGAGGACGAGGGAGGACCGGGCGGATCCGAAAGCCCTTCCGGAACCGGAGGACGTGCCGGAGGACCTGCCGGAGCCAAGCTCTGGGAAATCACCACGGGGTACGGCGGCCTGGGCACGTCCGGAAGCGGCGACATCCTGGCCGGCGCCATCGCGGGGCTTCGCGCGCGGGGCACCCCGGATGCGCAGGCCGCCTGCTGGGGCACCCACCTCCACGCCGCCGCCGGGGACCGGTTGGCGAGCCGGCTCGGCAGCCTCGGCTACCTGGCGCGCGAACTGGCCGACGAACTGCCTCCGCTCATGATGGAGCTGGGCAGCTGACGGACCTGGAAAGCAGACCCGGTCCGTCCCACGGCGCACGGGCTCCGCAGGTGCTCGGAACCCTTGCGGGTGCTGCAGCGCGGTGCCAAGCTGGGAGCGGGGCCAACCCTGCGAACCGGGAACTAATCGGAGGTTATTGTCATGGCAAATTTCCTGGACCGCGTCATGCGGAAGTTCATGAAACACATCGATGTGGAACCGAACAAGCCGGAGAGCGAGGTCCGGCAGAACGCGCAGGCAGCCGGCCCCGAGACCACACGTGCGGCAGGCTTCCACAACCGCACACCCGGAAATACGGCCCCGCGGCTCCAGGGCAGGGCCCGCCACGCGCACAGTAAGTTTTCGGGCCTGTTCCACCGGGGACACTGACCGGCCAGCCCGTACGAGGGCCGGTCAATGCGACGGCCTCTGGCCAGATGACGCTGGTGTATCACCCCGGGGCTAATACCTCTGGACTAATTGTAAGCATGCTGATAAATCTGGAATAACGATCAGTACGCTCGGGCTTGCGCGAGTGGAAAGAGCCGCGCGGAAAGAGAGGAGCACGTCGATGGGAATCGGAGACAGCATCGAGGAAGCCGCCAAGAATGCCATGGAGGACCTTGCGGGGACTGCACCCAAGAGCGACGATGCCCACACGCCGGATCCTGGCGATCCGAAGGAGGACATCCGGGTCCACTCCTCCATTAGCGAGGGCTCCAATGCCACGGACCCGGTTGATCCGGTCGAGAACCCGCCGGGAACCGCTCCCGAGCGGCCACAGACCAGGCCCGACGACACTCCGCCGCTGGACGCTCCGGCCGGATCGCCGGCGCCGGGCGAAAGTCCCGCCCCCCAGCGCGATGACGCCGGCCAACGCGATGCGGCAGCTCAGCATGTGCCGGGACCTGCGGGCCTTCCCGACTCCGACCCCGGCGAGCTCCGGGCGGATCCTTCCGAGGCAGGCGGCGACCCGACCACCAGCACGGGCCGCGGCTGAGGGCTCACGGTCCGCCTGCCTAGTCAGCCTGCCTGGTCCCGGGCTTTCAGCACCGCGAAATAGCCCGGGATGAGATCGGCCCGTGTGGGGTGCGACAAGGGCACTGTTTCGAGGGTGGTGGGCCCGTCCTCGATCAGCTCCCAACGGGTGGCGGGAAAGGCCAGGGTCCGCTCCTTCGGGCCGAAGCGTCCGGGCATGGGCAGCCCTTGGATTGCGTTTTCGAGCGGCGCGGGGATGGACCGGAAGGTGGCGCCAAGATGCGCCACATAGTCGAGGGCGTTTCCTTGGAAGTCGGTCTCGGCCAGGAACACGCGTCCGTTGGCGCCGGTGATGGCCCGGACGTTTTCGGCCAGCGCGCGCCGGTCGCGTTCCCCCAGGACGTGCAACACGCCGCGGATGAAAACATTCGCCCCGCCTCCCGCGCCCAGTACGGGGAGCTCATCCATCAGTCCGGCACCTGCACCCTGGGCCGTCATGTCACGAACGGTGTAGGAGACGTTAGCCAGTCCGGCAGACTCGGTCCGGGCGCGCTGCACTGCGTGGAGGGATACATCCACTCCCACGGCATGCGGGAAGTGCCCGGCGAGCTGGCGCGTGAAGCTGCCGTTTCCGCAGCCGATGTCCACCACGGGCAGGCCTGCGTCCAGATGCTGGCGGAGCCTGTGCACGTACCCCTTCATCTCCCGGTCGCTGCCGGAGTCCCACAGTACGTCTCCCTCAGCTCCGGTCGCCTTTACCGTGGACCAGAACTTGTCCCAGGCCACGCGCTGGTCACGGGGTGCCCCTGCTGACAAGCGAACCAGCTTGGGGATCATCAGATATTTCTTGAGGGCGGACAGCATTGTCCAAATATAAGGGCATCGCAGCGAACACCCGGGTAATGGCGAACACCCGGAAAATCAGGTCAAGGCAAGCCACGCCAGGGCATCAGGCTCAGATATGAAGAACTTCGTGGGGCATGGCACCGCG
Source organism: Arthrobacter sp. ISL-72 (assembly GCF_018613755.1). Lineage (GTDB taxonomy): Bacteria > Actinomycetota > Actinomycetes > Actinomycetales > Micrococcaceae > Arthrobacter. The sequence goes on along the minus strand of NZ_JAGGPP010000022.1, from coordinate 70,396 downwards.
CTGATCCCCAGGAAGAAGTTGGCCAGGACGCGATCAACCGGCGAGGTCCCCAGCAAAGCGATCCGGGAGGCCTGGCAACGGCGGCCGAACACGGCGCGCGCGCCGCGGCTCACTTCGGCCGCTGTGGCCATGTCCACCAGCATCGGGTGCCGGTCATCGCCGCACAGTTCGTTTACCCTGAGCATCGCCCGCTCTGCATCCGCGGTGGTTATCACAGCACCCCGGGGCCACGTCAGCCGCAGCATTCCATCGGCTCCCAGGGTCAAGCCCGCTTCCACGCCCGCCTCGCGATTTTCGGACATGTTCACCCGTCCTCCCCCCCAAGGTTAGCCCGCACGGGATGCGTGCTACTCATGTCACCCTACAATGTACTCAACCGGGACCGAAGGGGGAACGTGGTAATTCAATCGGCGGAGAAATCGCTCCTACCACGCACGGCCATCGTGGCGGATCCGGACGGCAGGCGCCTGGCGGCCATCGCCGATGTCCTGGCGGCCGCGGGCTTCCAAGTGGCCACGGCGTCCAGCCATGAACGTCTGGCCGGGCTGATGGAAAGCCATACTCCCAGTGTCGTCGTTGCGGATCATTCATTTGCCAGCCTGCCCGTGGCCGCACCCCTGCTTCTCCTGATCGACCTGACTGACGAAGCGGAGGCTGAAAGCGTCCGGACGCTGGGTATGGCCGACTACATCGTCAAGCCCCCCGCGCCGGCCGAACTTGTCCACCGGGCAGATTCCCTCATCTGCCGGGCGGAACAGCGCTCAGAGGCACGGCAGAGCGCCGAACGCCTGCGCGAAAGGCTCCGCGAAGTCTCCGCCGCCATCCGCGCGACCCACGACCCCCACCTCATTGCGGATCACGTGGTGAAGGGGTTCGGGGAGACGTTCAGCGCAGACCGTGTCCTGTTCACCACGTTCGACGACGATCGCGTGCCCGGGATTGCCGCCCAGTGGCACCGCCCCGGCCTTGACCCGGTCCCGGACGGGCTGGGCAGCCATGAATTCGGGGCGCACCGCGTTGCGGACAGGCTGTGGGCGGACGCCGAAGTGCTCGCAGTTGACGACCACCATTTGCACGAATGGTCCGCTGAGGACCGGGAACTGGCCGAATGGGCTGAACCCATGGGCCCGTGGGCCTCCGCGTTCGTTCCAGTCGGCGAGGGAAAGTCTGCCCTTGGCGCCATCTGGATTGCACAGCTGGACGGACCGCGGGTCTGGACACGCACCGAGATCTCACTGATCCAGCACGTCGCCGGCAACGTTGCCTACGGGCTGATCCAAAGCCACTTGATGATCGCGCAGCAACAGGTGGTCAAGCAGCTGCGGCAGCTTGACCAGGCGAAGACCGACTTCCTGGCCACCGTTAACCATGAGCTGCGGACGCCACTGACGTCAATCTCCGCCTACCTGGACATGATCCAGGACGGCATGGGTGGGCCGGTGCCGCCGGAGGTGGCCCGCATGCTGGACATCATCGTCAGGAACTCCGAGCGGCTTCGCCGGCTGATCGAGGACATGCTCACCGTGACGCGGCAGGATTATGAGGGCGCCAACCTGCATCTGGCCCCTGTCCGGCTGGCTCACACACTGCACATCGTGACAGTGGCGTTGCGTCCGCTTGCAGAGCTGGGTGATGTCTCCATCGTGCTGGAGCTCGGCGATGCCGATCCGGTGATCATTGCTGATGAAGTCCAGCTGGAGCAGGTATTTACGAACCTGGTTTCAAATGCGATTAAATTCACGCCACGTAAAGGCAGGATTATTGTCAGCTGCCGTTTTGACGCAATGACGGATGGGGAACCAGGCGTGAATGTGGATGTGCGTGACACCGGGGTTGGAATCCCGGACGAAGAAATCCCCCACCTCTTTACCCGCTTTTTCCGGGCGTCAAACGCTACGTCCACTGCAGTCCCGGGCAGCGGCCTGGGGCTCGCCATTGCACACGACATCGTCAAGGCCCATTGCGGGTACCTGGCGGTCAATTCCGAGCTTGGCGCAGGCACCACGATCACTGTTCAGCTGCCCGTTTCCGGCCCTTAAACAGAGCTGCCCCCGGACGCAGTCCGGGGGCAGGCTTGGCGCGGTGGAGCTTAGTCTGGCCACCAGCCGATTTGTGCCTGGTTGGTGGGCGCCTTGCTTGACGTGCTGACGGTGGTATCCGACTTTGGAGCGGCCGTGGCGGGCGCAGCGAAACCTGCGACAGCCAGGACGCCGGTGAGCAAGAATGTAGCGGCAATTTTCTTCATCCCGCGGGTCCTTTCAATCAATTAGGCGCGAAATCTCATTACAAGCGCTAGTATACGGCCACGAGATCAATTTCAACTCCAGTAACAGCGGGAAACTTTAGCCCCAGTGACGTGTGCTGATGCGTTCCGGGGGATAATTGAAAAATGCCGATTCCCGGGAAATTGTTACAGCATGTAGTCGCGGCCCTCCAGGCCCGGGACAGCTGGAAAAGCCGCGAGTATGCAAAGGCCCGCGACGAGGCGCGCAAAGCAGCGGAACTGGCTCTCCTCGAGGGGGACCAGACCGCCTGGTGGAACATGACGCTTTTCCAGGCCGAATGCCTTAAGGACCAGGGCCTCATCCAGGAATGTATGGAGCTGACCGCATACCTCGCCAGCCACCCGCTTTCGACGGCGGAACCCGCACTGGGCGCACGGGCCTTCATCCTCCTGGCACTTTCCCAGCAGGGGCTGGGGCGGCTCCCCGACGCCGCCCGCGCTGCGACGTCCGCCGCCCGCCTGGTTGCCGGCAACCCCGAATACGTCTATCTCCACGTCCAGGCGCAGCGGGCGCTCATCGCGGCCCTCGCCGAAAGCCGCCGGCTTGATGAAGCCTGGGAGGAATGCCTCCTTCTTGAAGGCCTGCTGACGGAGCTCGTGGACGAGGACACCGCCGGCAAGGCCTACTGGGTGATAGGCAACGTCGCCTTCCTCACCGGCCGGGTGAAAGACGGCGGCCGGTACCACGACATGGCAGCGGAGAGCCTGTCGCCGTCCAAGGATGTGGACCTCTGGGCCAGGTTCAACCGGGCGTCTGCCGTGATGCGACTGGAGGCCGAACTGACTGAACCGGCAACGCTCCGCTGCATCGAACGGGCCGAACTGGCCACCGAGGTGGTTGGCGGCAGCGACCGCGACCTCCTCGAGATGTCCTTCGTCAGGGCACATTGGCATTACCTGACCGGCGACATGGCCACGGCCATCAGCATGCTCAGGCCGTTGTGCACGAAGGCCGGAATTTTGGCTGCCCAGACGGCCGGTGAGGCATCATTCCTGCTGGGTAAGTCCCTTCTTGCCAACGGTGAACACGACGAAGCAATGCAGCGGCTGGAAGAAGCGGCCGCGCTCTTTGACAACGCGGCCGCCTCCGAACGGAGTGCCCAGGTCCGCGAGTTTGCGGCCGGTGCAAGGTAACAGGCTCCGGGCGCGGCCTGACGGTGTATTTTTAGTCACACAGCCTCGGCGGACGTTGGGTGCTGTTAGAGAGGCCAAACGGCTCCTCTTATATAGTTGGGGGAAATGATGTCCAGGCCGCTTGGATTGATGCAGGAACAAATCGTCAGGATCGTGCTGCCCCGGGACCAGCATCTGGATGAACGTTCCGCGCAGCGGCTGGCTGCCCACCTTCAGGCCCCCCGCTCCGGCTCGCCCATTGCCGTGTTGATGGATGTGACGGACGTTGCGTCCGTAAGCCGGGCAGCGAGGACTGTTTTCAGCAACGTGAGCACAGTTGCCGCCTGGGCACTGTTGGGCAGGACCCCCGTGGACCGGATCCTGGCCCACTTCATCCTTGGCGGAGACTTCAAGTCCGGACCCGCGAGTTACTTTACGTCCGAACCTGAGGCCGTCGAATGGCTGAAGGAAAACGCCCATGTTCACTGACGGTGATCCGCGCCTGGGCAAGCTGCTGGATGGGATTGTCCGCCTTGCCGCCGGCGAGCTCCACTCAAGGATCGAAGTATCCCCCGCCAGGGATGAGCTGGATGCCGTCATTATGGGCACCAACCTCCTCGCCGAAGACCTGCAGATCATGTACCAGGAACTGGAGCAACGGGTGGAACTGCGCACCAGGCTGCTCAACGAAGCACATCTTGAAATGCAGAAGATGGCGCTGACGGACTCCCTGACGGGCCTTGCGAACCGCACAGCGCTGGTCCATGCCCTGAACGACGCCCTCGCCGAGGCGGAGCAGGGCGGGCTGCCACCCGCCATCCTCCTGCTGGACCTGGATGCCTTCAAAGGTATCAACGACACCCTCGGCCACGCCGCCGGGGACCAGGTGCTGGCGGCAGTCGGGGCCCGCATCATGGACTCGGTCCGGGAAACAGACACCGTGGCCCGGCTGGGCGGCGATGAGTTCGCCGTCCTGATGCCGGCCACCACCTTGACCCGTGCCGCGGGAGTGGGTAACCGCGTCCTCGCCTCACTGGAGGGCCCGGTCGAGCTGGAGAACGATTCCGTCCAGTGCGGTGCCAGCATGGGGCTCTGCGTCGGCGGAGCCGGACAGAGCGCGGAGCAACTGCTGATGGAAGCCGACGTGGCCATGTACGCGTCCAAGGCCGCCGGCCGCAACAGGCTCAAGGTGTTCGAACCGACAATGCTGCATGCCCGCCAGCTGCGCAGCCAGCTCATTGAGGACCTGCGGACAGCCATCTCCGCGTCCGAGTTCGTGCTGTACTACCAGCCTGTGGTTGAGCTGGCTACTGGCAGGATCGAGGGCGCGGAAGCCCTGGTCCGCTGGAAGCATCCTGCCCGCGGAATGGTGATGCCGGATGAATTCATTCCGCTCGCTGAAGAAGCCGGCCTCATATCCGAGCTGGGCGGCTGGGTCCTCCGAGCCGCCGTCGGACAGCTCCGCGATTGGCGGGCGGAGTCCCGGGCAGGCGACGACTTTTCCATGCGCATCAACATCTCGCCCACGGACCTGCAACGCCTTGAGTTCATCGAAGAGGTCCGGGACGCCCTGAGCGGCGCCGGGCTCGGCCCGGAACTGCTGGTCCTCGAGCTGACGGAAGGCGCAATCGTCAGCGGCAACGAGCTGGACCGGTACTCCCTGAACAGTCTGCGGAAGCTGGGGGTGGGACTGGAAATCGACGACTTCGGCACGGGCTACTCCTCCATCAGCTACCTGCGCAGGCTTCCCGTGGACAAGGTCAAAGTGGACCGATCCCTGCTTAAGGACCTGGGAACGGACCCGGCCCAGCCGGCCCTGATCGCCGCGATTCTCCAGCTGATCCGCGCCTGCGGGCTCGAAGCTGTCTGGGAAGGTGTTGAGACCGCTGAACAGGCGCAGCACCTGGCCAGCATTGGTTGCGTCAGCGCGCAGGGGTATTACTTCGGGCGTCCCGTCCCGGCCGACGAGTTCGCCGCCGTCCTGGACGCGCAGCAGGCATCACACCACAGCAGCTAGTCCCACTGCCCCCGGTCCTGAAGTACCTTCTTGAGAAGGTCCGCCCGGTCCGTGACAATGCCGTCAACGCCAAGGTCCAGGAGCCGGTGCATTTCCCCCGGATCGTTGATGGTCCACACGTGGACTTGGAGGCCATGCCGGTGGGCGCGGCGGATGAAGCCAGGCGTCACCACCCGGACGGCACCGTAGCTGACCGGCACCTGCAGAGCCTGTATGTCCCGCAGCGCCCATTGGAGCAGCGGCGCCGGAAGCACCGGACCCAGCACCGTGAAGACCGCGTTGGACACAATGCCTGCCGATGCCGCCACCGGCCGGCTCAGCCGTTTGAGGACGGCCCGCCGCCGCCAGTCCGAGAAACTGGCAATCAGCACCTGGTCGTGAACGCCGTGCTTCTCAATCGCGGCGGCGAGGCTCGATACCGAATTCCAGTCCTTAACGTCCAGGTTCAGCCGCACGCCGGGGAATGCCCGCACCATCTCCGCGAAGAGAGGGATGTGCTCCACTCCCCCGATCCTCGCCTGGGCCACGATTCGGGCGGGAAGCCTGGAAATGCGGCCGTGCCCGTCGGTGACCCGGTCCAGGGAGTCGTCATGGAACACCAGCAGCACCCCGTCGGCAGTGGTGTGGACATCCGTCTCCAGGTACCGGTAACCGAGGTCGACGGCGGCGCGGAACGCCGGCATCGAATTCTCCAGCCCGTCCGGTGAGAATCCGCGGTGGGCCATCGCAATCCGTGCCGAGGCGCTGCCGGCGGCGAAGAAGGGCCGGAGCTCAGCCATTCCAGCGTGCCCTAGAGGGGTTTGACGGGATTGACTCGGACGTCGGCCAGTTTGCTTTCGAGGATCTGGGCCACGCCGTCGTCGTCAAAATGCGGGGCCTGCTGCCCGGCGGCACGGATGGCCTCCGGGTGGCCGCTGGCCATGGCGTAGCCGTCGCCGGCCCAGCGCAGCATTTCAATGTCGTTGGGCATGTCCCCGAAAGCCACCACGTCAGCGGCGTCAATTCCCAGCGTTGCTGCGTATTCGGCCAGGGTCACGGCCTTGTTGATGCCCGGGACGGCAAGCTCCAGCATGGCCACGGTGGGTGCCGAGTGGGTGGCCGAAACGAGGTGTGAGACGGCGGGTGACACCTCGGCAAGGAAATCGTCGGCGGTGCCTTCGCGGACAATTGCCAGGAACTTGACCACGGCGTCGTCGGCCGTGAGCGTGCTGGCCAGCGGCGCGGGCGTGAACTCGGAGAGCAATTCGCTGGAGTCGTTTTCGATGAAGCCCGGTTCGAGGTGGAAGCCGGTGAGCGTTTCCGCGGCGAACAAGGCGGAGGGCCGCAGCTGCTTGATGAGGCGGCGCGTTTCGAAAACCGCATCCAGGGTAAGGGTCCGCGCCGAGACGAGGCGGCCTTCCTCCAGGTCCCAGACAACGGCGCCGTTCGAGCAGATCACGGTCCCGGTGTGCCCCAGCTGCTCCTCCAGGGGGTGCAGCCAGCGGGGCGGGCGTCCGGTCACGAAGACCAGTTCGACGCCGGCGTCGCGGCAGGCGTGGAAGGCGCGGATGGTACGGTCACTGATCTTGCCGTCATGCCCGAGGATCGTTCCGTCAATGTCACTTGCTACCAGCCGCATACTCCCCAGTCTACGTTGGGCGCGCAGGCGCACCGGCCCAAGCGCACCGGGCGAGAGCATCGGCCCGGCGCACTGGCCGAAGCGTTCAGCGCTCGAAGATGCCCGTCAGCGTGCCTCGTCCCAGCACGTGCGGGCTCAGCTTCGCTTCCAGCTTGGCGGGGCTGAACCCGGCGTCCAGTCCCAGGCTCTCGACATCGAGGGCGTAGACCGTGACCACGTAGCGGTGGGGTCCGTGCCCGGGCGGCGGTGCTGCCCCCAGGTAGCCGTGGAAGCCGCCGTCGTTCTTCAACTGCAACGCGCCGGCTGGAAGGTGCGCGCCGTCCTCGCCGCCTGCGCCCGCGGGAAGCGACGTTACGCCTGCCGGAATGTCCAGCACTGCCCAGTGCCAGAAGCCGCCGCGGCCCGGGGCGTCCGGATCGAACATCGTGATCGCATAGCCCTTGGTGCCGGCCGGGGCGCCGTTCCAGCTCAGTTGCGGCGATTCGTCTTTGCCGCCCGCACGCATCTTGCCGCTGAGCTGGGCGGGCGGCAGGGCTTGGCCGTCCTGGAAGGAATCGCTGCTGAGGTGCAAGGAAGAGGAATCGTGCGGGGACATCTGCTGCCTTTCAGTTAGTGGCGGAGTCTGCGTTCCTAAGGTCATCTTCGGCGAGTCCGGCACCGCGCGCCAGGCTTCCGAGTTCGAAGTGGTTGAGCTCGGCCCTGGTGGGCGGGTTCGCCCCGGGACGGGATACGGTTACGGCTGCCGCCCACGCGGCGTGGGCCAGCAGTTCACGGAGCGTTTCGGCCGGCATCTCGCGCAGCTCCTTCCGGTTCTGCGCACCGTCCAGGCCCCGGTCCACCAGTCCGGAAATCAGCGCCGCCATGAAGGAATCGCCGGCGCCAACTGTGTCCGCGACCTCGACTGTGGGCGCGGCGAACTCGGCTTCACCGGCAGCGGTGATGCCCCAGGGGCCGGCCGCGCCCCGGGTGACCACCACGGCTGCGGGGCCTCCCGGACCCCCAAGGGAAAGCCACCGCCGGGCCGAATCCTGGACGTCCACGCCGGGGTAGAGCCACTCGAGGTCTTCGTCGGAGGCCTTCACGACGTCCGCGAGCGCGACGAACTTCTCCGCCTGCCGGCGGGCGTGGTCCACGTCGGTGATGATGCTGGGCCGGCAGTTGGGGTCGAAGCTGATGATGGCGGACGGGCGGGCATGCTCGACGGCGGCCAGCACGTCGGCGGCGCCCGGTGCCAGCATGGTGGCAATGGAACCGGTGTGCACCAGGGTTGTGCCCTGCAGCATGAACGGCAGCCGGGCCGCAAGGCCGGGCAGCTCCCAGGTGAGGTCGAACGTGTAGGTGGCGGCGCCGTCGTCGTCGATCAAGGCGGTGGCCACACTGGTTGGCAGGGCATCCGGGCCCTGGGGCACCATCACGGAACTGGACTTCAGGTGGGCGGCCACGGATTCCCCGTAGGCGTCGCGCCCGAACCTGCCGATGAACTGCACCGGGTGGTCCAGCCGGGCCAGTCCCACTGCCACATTGAGCGGGCTGCCGCCCACGTGGGCCTCGATTCCCGAGGAGCGTTGGACAACGTCAACCAGGCCTTCGCCAATAACTGTGAGCATGCTCATACTCTGCCAGAGAACACCGCCGGGCGCTCCCGGTCAGGCTGAAGGATCCTTGTCCAGGGGAACTCCGGGCTCCAGGGGAACTCCGGCCGGCTCGGCGTCGCCGAACCTCGCGTCCACGTGGACCACGTCCCGCCCCGCCCGCTGCAGCAGGCTCGCCGCGACTGCGGCCCGGTAGCCGGTGGCGCAGTGGACCCACAGTTTCCCGGCAGGCACGTCGTCCAGCCGGGCCAGCAGCTGATGCACCGGGACGTTGACGGCTCCGGCCACGTGGGACGCCGCGAACTCGTCCGCTCGGCGCACGTCAAGGACCGTGTCAGCGCCGGAGCGGGCGGCCAGCAGGCCGTCCCAGCCGACGCGCGGATAGGAGGCGACGGCGGCATCCGGCGCCAGCACCTTCGGTTCGGTTCCGACGGCGGCATCCGGCGAATCGATGCCAATGCGGGAGAGGTCGCGGATGGCTTTCTCAACATCCTCGCGCGAGCCCGCCAGGGTGAGCTTTTCATTCCATGGCAGGACCCAGCCCAGGTACGTGGTGAAGTTCGAGCCGCGGCCGTATTCGAAGCTGACGCTGCCTTTGAGGTGGCTGCTGGCGAAGGCTACGCGGCGGCGGAGGTCGATCACCCATCCGCCGGCCTCAAGGCGCCGGGTGAGTTCTGCGGGGTCCACCGACTCAGGGACAGCGAGGTCTGCCGGCCCCGGGCCTTTGGCGTTCCGGGCGCCCATGTGTGCGTAGTAGGACGGATACGCGGACAGGTTGGCGATGAGTTCCTGGACGAAGTGGTCCTCGTCCGGATCGATCAGGGCGTGGTTTGCGGTGAGCTGCTCGCCGACTGTGGAAGAGCGGGCGCCCGTGGCGGGACCTGAGGAGCAGAACGATCCGAAGCCGTGGGTGGGGAAGAGCGCTGCGTCGTGCCGGGCTTCGGCCACGAGCCGGCGGACGGAGGCATACTGGTCACGGGCCAGGCCCACGGTGTCGGACTCGGACACGAGGTCCGTCCGACCTACTGAACCGTAGAGCAGGCTGCCGCCGGAGAAGACGGCCTGCTCTACGCCGTCGTCCACGATGAAGGACAGGTGGGTGTGGGTGTGGCCGGGGGTGGCGATGGCCCTGACTGTCAGGGATCCCACACTGACCGTTTGGCCGTCGGTGATGGCGGTGCGTTCAAACTCGACCGTGTCCGCGGCATTCACCAGGTAAGTGGCGCCATGGGCTCTGGCCAGTTCCAGGCCGCCGCTGAGGTAGTCGTTGTGCAGGTGCGTCTCCGCAATATGGGTGATGGTCACGCCTGCTTCGCGGGCGGCGGCTTCCACACGGTCGGTGTCCCGCTGCGGATCGATGACGAGGCCCGCCTTGCCGTCGTGCACCAAATAGCTACGGTCCCCCAGCTGAGGGGTATCGACGACGACGACGTCCATGCCTTCCTCCTCGCCGGGCGCGCGGGCTTCCCGGCCCTACCCAAAAACCGTACGCCCGGGGGCGTGGGGCGGCAAGGGTCCTTGTCCTCAGCCGCGGTTCCCGTGCTGATAGACGTCCGGGATGCCGTCCTGGTCCGAGTCCACCTTCTCCAGTTCTTCGGCCTGGCGGTACTGGCGGTTCCTGGTCATCAGCACAGACGTTGCCAGCAGGGCAGCCAGGAGTGACGCTGCCAGGATGCCGACCTTGGCATGGTCGTCGTGCAGGCTCCCATGGCCGAAGCTCAGTTCCGCGACCAGCAGGGACACGGTGAAGCCGATTCCGGCCAGGAGCGAGACTCCGAACACGTCGATCCAGTTGAAGGAACCGTCCAGCCTGGCCCTGGTGGCCTTGGTGAGGACCCAGGTGGTGCCCATGATGCCAATAGGTTTGCCGAGGACCAGGGCCATGATGATGCCGACAGCCACGGGGTCCGCCAGGGCCGAGCCCAGGCCTTCCCAGCCGCCCACCGCCACGCCTGCGGAGAAGAAGGCGAAGACGGGAACGGCAACCCCTGCGGAGATGGGGCGGAACCGGTGCTCGAACGTTTCGGCAAGGCCCGGCCCGGCCTCGGGGCCGCCGCCGGCCTTGGAACGGAGCACCGGCACGGCGAATCCAAGCAGCACCCCGGCCACCGTGGCATGGATGCCGGAAGCGTGCACCAACGCCCAGGTGGCAATGCCCAGCGGCAGCAGGATGGCCCACGCGGCCATGAAGTGGGCACCGAAAAAGCGGCTGTACTTGTGGGCCAGGAAGGCATACAGCGCCAGCGGCATGAGGGCGAGCAGCAGCGGGGCCGGCTGGACGTCGCTGGAGTAGAAGAACGCGATGATGCTGATGGCGATCAGGTCGTCCACCACGGCCAGGGTGAGCAGGAAGATGCGCAGTGCGCTGGGCAGGTGGGAACCGATGATGGCCAGGACTGCCACGGCAAACGCGATGTCAGTGGCTGTGGGGATGGCCCAGCCGCGCAGGGTCTCGGGACTGTAGATGTTCACCGCGGTGTAGATCAGCGCCGGGACCAGCACGCCGCCGGCTGCGGCCGCCACGGGAACAATCGATGTGCTGATTTGGCGCAGGTCCCCCGCTACGAACTCGCGCTTGAGTTCCAGGCCTACCAGGAAGAAGAAGATGGCCAGCAACCCGTCCGCAGCCCAGGCCCCCAGGCTGAGATCCAGATGCCAGGGCTCGTAGCCGATCCGGAAATCCCGCAGGGCGAAATAGCTGTCCGAGACAGGCGAATTTGCCCAGACCAGGGCGATCACGGCGGCGGCCACCAGCAGCACGCCGCCCACCGTTTCCTTCCGCAGGATTTCTCCGATGCGGAGCGATTCCGCGTAGCTGCCGTAGCCAAGGACGGTGCGCGGTTTTGCGTCGGGGGCGGGCGGGGGCGAATAGCTCATGAGGCGTCCTAAACGTTGGGTCGACAAAACCATGCCGACCAGACTTCCCGGCGCACCTCCGTCCAGCCTAACCGAAAACACGGTTCCGAAAATACGGTGACCTCCCCCGATTAGGCAGGGGCCTCGGGAGGGTTTAGCCCAGGAGTTCCTGCACCAGGTCCCGGCACTTTCGGTAGGCGGGCGCTTTGGGATCGATCAGGCAGAAGTGGTCGCCGGGCACCATCAGCAGCTGGACCGGCCCGCCCACGGCCTTGGCTGCGCGGGCATAGGCGTCGGACTGGCTCGCGGGAACGGTATCGTCCTCGCTGCCGTGGACTGCGTAAACGGGGACCCGCAGCGGGACTGCACTCATGGGGTCGACGTACTTGTGACGCTTCGGGTACTTCGCCGACGAGCCGCCCAGCAGGTTGCTGACCGCGCCGTTGCTGAGGTTCAGCTTTTCGGCATCGGCCAGGTTCAGGAGCCCGGCCTGGCTGACCACCCCGGTGAGGTGCACCGCGCCGTCGTCGTTCTTCCGCTGCAGCTGGCGGTCCGCGTCAGGCGCGCCGAGCTGCCCGAGCCGTTCCCGCCCGGCCGCCCAGACGGCCAGGTGCCCGCCGGCGGAGTGGCCCAGCGCCACCACTTTGTGCAGGCTGAGGCCGTGGGTCCCGGCGACGTCCCTGAGCTTGTCGATGCCCGCCAGCACGTCTTCGAAAGTGTGCGGCCAGCCGCCGCCGTTCCCGGCGCGCCGGTACTCCAGGTTCCAGGCGGCCATTCCGTGCATGGCGAGGTCCCTGGCGAGCGGCTCGCCCAGTTCGGCCCCGTACTGCGAACGCCAGTACCCGCCGTGGATCACCACCACCACGCCACGGGTGCCCGGGGCGTCCGGCAGGAAAAGCTCACCCCACTGGCTGGGGTCCTCGCCGTATTGGTACTTGTGCCGCTTCACCATGTCCTCCTCCTGTGCCGAGCCTACCTTGGGCGCCGGGCTGCTTGCGCCCTGCGGGTTCGACGGCGGCCTGCGGGGGTGTCTTCCCCCGCAGCTGTCGTACGCCACCCGTAAGCTGGAAACATGGCAACCAATTGGGACCGCCTGGACGCAGGCCTGCGCCAGTCCGTGCAGGAAAACGTGGACCTCTACGAGCGAGTCCGCCCTGCCCTGAAGCTGGTCACCCGGGAAGTCCTGCTCACGCTGCGGAGCATGCTCAAGGACACCGAAGTGACACCCCTTTTCGTCACCGGCCGCACCAAAACGGTGGAATCCTTCAAGGAGAAGATTTCCCGTACGGAGAAGCCGTTGGAACCCGGCGGACCGCCGGTCCTGAAATTCCCGGATCCGTTCCGGACCCTCAATGACATGGTCGGCGTCCGGGTGATCACCAAGCTGCCCGCGGAAAATGCGGTGGTGGCCAACCTCATCAAACGCCAGCGCCAGCTGTTTGACTGCCGCGGCGACCGCGAAAAGGACATCGGTTCCATCGAGTCCGGCACGTACGGCTATTCCAGCCGCCACCTGATCCTGCGCACCATCCAGAATGAGGCGGTCAAGGAGTACCAGCAGGTGTTCAACCCGGACATACAACCCAACGGCAGCTACTTTTTCGAATGCCAGATCCGCACCGTTTTTGCCCACGCCTGGAGCGAGATCGAGCATGACATCCGCTTCAAGGCCGAGGACCCCCGCGCCTGGACCCCGCACTTTGACCGCCAGTTCACTGCCACTGCGGCAATGCTGGAGACGGTGGAAAGCGCCTTCGCGGACCTGCATGAACGCTACGAGGAAGTCCGAGGCTACTGGGACATGGACGGTGAGGGCGCCGCACAGCTCACGCCCAACCGGATCCGCGACGTCTGGCGGACGCTCCTGCCGCACGTAGACCGTAAAGTGGATGATGACTGGGGCTGGGCGGCCGAACTCATGGCGGCACACGGCCTCAACCAGACGGTGCAGCTTGCCGGGCTGCTCAGCGCCAACCGGATCACCGAAGTCCGCAAGGCCCTGGACCACAGGTACTCCCCCGGCCCCGACCGGCTGCTGGACGACCTGCTGCTGTGGCAGTACGGCACCAAACACATCGACCTCACTGCGGAGGCGCCCGACGTCGTCCCCCACTCCCGGCGCGACAGCCTCCTGCGGCGGCTGAAGCAGATCGAGCGCTACCGCCAGACCAAACAATAGGAACAAATGAAGCCCGAACAACTCCAATCCGTCCGGGCTACGCTCCGTTCCCCGCGCCGCCTCAAGACCGAAGCCCTTGCCGGGCTGGTTGTGGCGCTGGCGCTCATCCCCGAGGCGATTGCGTTCTCCGTCATCGCCGGAGTGGATCCCCGGATCGGGCTGTTTGCGTCCTTCACCATGGCCGTCACCATCTCCTTCGTGGGCGGCAGGCCCGCGATGATCTCGGCAGCCACCGGCGCGGTTGCCCTGGTGATCGCCCCGCTGATGAGGAGCCACGGGCTGGACCACCTGATCGCCGCGGTGATCCTGGCAGGGGTCTTCCAGATCCTGCTGGCGGTCCTGGGCGTCACCAAACTCATGCGCTTCATTCCCCGCTCCGTGATGGTGGGATTCGTGAACGCGCTGGCCATCCTGGTGTTCATGGCGCAGTTGCCCGAGCTGATCGGTGTTCCCTGGCTGGTCTATCCGCTCGTGGCTGCCGGCCTGGTGATCGTTGTTGCGCTCCCGCGGCTGACGTCGGCCGTGCCCTCCCCGCTGGTAGCGATCGTGGCCCTCACGCTGTTTGCGGTGCTGGCGAAGGTGGACGTTCCGGCCGTCCAGGACAAGGGCGAGCTACCCGAGAGCCTGCCTTCCCTCTTCATTCCCAACGTCCCGCTGACACTGGAAACCTTCCAGGTCATCGCCCCGTTTGCGCTGTCCATGGCGCTGGTGGGCCTGCTTGAATCGCTCCTGACGGCGAAACTGGTTGACGACATCACCGATACGCGCTCCAACAAGACCAGGGAATCCTGGGGCCAGGGGGTCGCGAACATCGTCACCGGCTTCCTGGGCGGCATGGGGGGCTGCGCCGTGATCGGCCAGACCATGATCAACGTCAAGGGATCCGGCGCCCGCACCCGGATCTCCACGTTCCTCGCCGGCGTCTTCCTCCTGCTCCTGGTGGTGACTTTGGGCGACATTGTGGGCCTGATCCCCATGGCAGCACTGGTGGCCGTGATGATCTTCGTCTCCGCAATCACCTTCGACTGGCACTCCATCGCGCCCAAGACCCTCAAGCGGATGCCCAAGTCCGAGACGGCCGTCATGCTCATCACCGTCGGCACGGTGGTGCTCACGCACAACCTGGCCATCGGAGTCGGCGTCGGCGTCCTGGCGGCCATGGCGATGTTCGCCCGCCGGGTGGCGCATTTCGCCACAGTTGAACGAACTGAAATCGAGCTCAACGGCGAAACCGTGGCAACCTACACCGTGGACGGCGAGCTGTTCTTCGCGTCCTCCAACGACCTTTATACCCAGTTCGAGTATGCCCGCGATTCCGCCCCGGCCGTGGACCGCGTGATCATCGACCTGCATGCCTCGCACCTCTGGGATGCCTCCACCATCGCCGTCCTGGATGCCGTCACCGAGAAGTACCGCAGGCACGGGCGGGAAGTGGAACTCATCGGTTTGAATTCCGCAAGCAGGCAGATGCGTGAGCGGTTGGCCGGGAAGCTCAACGCCGGACACTGAGCATGCCTCGGCTACGGGGACACAAAACGTTGTGAAATTCATGTGACAAGAATTGTCATCTATGATCACTGAAGGAGAAACGCGCAGCCGGACGGCTGCGCACAACCTCGGGGGAGATCCACCATGGCAGGCAAATTTGAACTCGTCGCTGCGGAGCAAGGCGGTGTCCGCATCCGGCTCGTGAACGGCGCGGGCGCCATCCTGGCCGTTTCGGGAATCTACCGGGACAGCGCAGCGGCCGCTTCCGGCGTCACGGAGATCCGTGAGCACGCCGCAACGGCACACATCGCCGATTACAGCAGCGGCCCCCAGCCCTAGCCGCCCCGCTCAGGGGCCCCTCCGACCATGGTCGCGACACAAATGTCAGACGTCTGTTCACGAACTGGCCGAATTAGGCGCCCGAATGTGAGCATTATTGGATGCTTGAGGCAACAAAACCCCACGAAAGCTCCACGGCCAGTACCGAAACCAATGCCGCACCGCTGAACCCGGCGCTAGCGGCAGAGGCCAAGATCGCCCGGATCGCGGTCACGGTCTTCCCGCTCCTGGTAGTGGTCGCAGGCATTGCCGGCTTCCTCCTGCCCGGCGCCTTCAAACCGATGGGCCCCAGCGTCCCCTACCTCCTGGGCGTCATCATGTTCTGCATGGGCCTGACGCTCACCCCTCCGGACTTCGCCTCCGTGGTCAAACGGCCCTGGGCCGTGGTGCTGGGCATCGTGGCACACTACGTGATCATGCCCGGTGCCGGCTGGCTGATTGCCGTTGCGCTCAACCTGCCGCCGGAGCTGGCAGTGGGACTGATCCTCGTGGGCTGCGCACCGTCCGGAACTGCGTCCAACGTGATGGCCTTCCTGGCCAAGGGCGACGTTGCCCTCTCGGTGGCCGTCGCATCCGTCTCCACGCTGATCGCTCCAATCGTCACGCCCCTCCTGGTCCTTTTCCTGGCCGGATCCTTCCTCCACATCGATGCCGGGGCGATGGTCCTGGACATCGTCAAGACCGTCCTGCTGCCGGTGGTCGCGGGCCTGGTGGCGCGCCTGTTCCTCAAGAAGCTCGTTGCGAAGGTTCTGCCGGCGCTCCCCTGGGCTTCCGCCGTCGTTATTTCCCTCATCGTCGCGATCGTGGTGGCGGGCAGTGCCAGCAAGATCGTCGCTGCTGGCGGCATCGTCTTCCTCGCGGTTGTCCTGCACAACGGCTTTGGCCTGGGTCTGGGATATTTGGCCGGGAAGCTCGGCCGCCTGGACGACAAGGCCCGGCGCGCCCTGGCATTCGAGGTGGGAATGCAGAACTCCGGACTGGCAGCCACGCTGGCGACTGCGCACTTCAGCCCGCTGGCTGCGTTGCCCTCCGCTGTGTTCTCGCTCTGGCACAACATCTCAGGTGCGATCGTGGCAGCCTGGCTGGCCCGGCGGCCGCTGCGCTAACCCGTTGAGCTGCGCTGGGCAGTTCAGCTGCGGTGGTGTTCGATGAGCCAGCCGGCCATCTGCTGCGCCCGCTTGGAAGCCAGGAAGTCGCCTTCAGTGGCCGAAATAATCGACCCCTTCATCAGGATGTGCCAGGACCTGGCGAACTCCTCCGTGCGGGTCAGCCCGGCTTCCTCGGCCAAGGCCTCGATGTGGCCGCGGATCCTGCTCAGGTAGCCGATGCTCGCCTTCCCCAGCGTATGTTCGGGCCCCATCTCCAGCAGGACGTTGATGAATGTGCAGGCCTCGAAGTCATCGCGGTGGAACCAGTCCCCAAACACGTCGAAAACGGCCAGCAGGCGCCCTTCGGGAGTGTTTCCGCGCCGGCGCGCTTCGGAGACAATGAGGTCCACGGTCCACACCTGGTCGCGAAGCGCCAGGAAAGCCAGGACAAGGGCATCCTTTGACGGGAAGTGCCGGTAGAACGTTGCCTTGGCAACGCCGGAACGGCTGATGAGCTCGTTGGTGCCCACATCGCGGATCCCGCGGCGCGAGAAGAGCTCATAAGCGGTGGCAAGAATGCGGTCCACAGGGTTGTCGCGGCCCGCCATTGCCTGCGGAGGCAACAACGTGGAAGGTTTGGCGTCTTCGGCTGTCATCGTAGAAGAAACTTTACATGCGGCCGGAGTGACCCTTGATGCTCGTTGATCCCAGATGACGCAGCTGTTAATCGGTCAGGGTGGGGGAGGTACTGCCAGAACCGGGATAGGGAGGGCACTGGCTACGGCTGGCGGGGCCCGGTGTCATTGACTGTGACCCCTTACGAACGGAGCCAGTATGACCGCCGTCGATAATGCGATGCCCACCCGCGAACGTGCCGTGAGCCGGCCGCTGGCCATTGTCCTTAGCCTGCTGACCATCTTCGGCCCGATTTCCATGGACCTCTACCTGCCGGTTCTTCCGGCCCTCACTGCAGAGCTGCAGAGCGTGACGTCGGTTGCCCAGCTGACCATCACCGCGTGCCTGCTCGGCCTGGCGCTCGGCCAGGTCATCGCCGGCCCGGTGTCGGACCGCTTCGGCCGCCGTTTGCCCCTGCTGGTCGGGGTCATCGCGTACACCGTCACTTCGGCGCTGTGCGCGCTCAGCCCAACCATCGAGACTCTCATCGCGGCGCGGTTCGTCCAGGGCCTGGCCGGAGCCGTAGGGATCGTGATCGCCCAGGCCGCAGGCCGGGACGTGTACTCGGGCAGCAAGCTCCTGCGCTACTACGGCCGCCTGACAGTCCTGGGCGGGCTCGCCGCCGTCGTCGGCCCGGTCATCGGGGGACAACTGGCCGCGGTGACGGACTGGCGCGGGGTGTTCCTGTTCCTGGCAGCGGTGGGCGTGGTGATCCTGGCGGCCTCGGTGCTGGTCTTCCGCGAGACCCTGCCCGCCGAACTGCGCACCACCGGCGGCGTGGCCCACACGATCCATGACTTCCGCCGGCTGCTGGCGGACCGCACGTTCGTGGGAGCGGTGCTGATCACCGGCTTCACTTACTCCGCGATCTTCGCCTACCTCAGCGGGGCAACGTTTGTCCTCCAGGACATCTATGGCCTTTCCCCGCAGGAATATTCGTTTGCGTTCGGCCTGAACTCGCTGGGCTTCATGGTGTTCGGCTTCATCGCAGGCCGCACGGCCGAGCGGTGGTCCTGGCCCGGTTCGCCCTCGGCGGCCTGGCCGCACCGCTCGTCGGCATCGGCGGAGCCCACGACCCCGTGCCCTTCGGCATGGTAACCGTCGCATCCGCCGCCGCGGCGGCGCTGTGCATCGGACTCATCAACGGACACCGGCAGGTCCACGGTCGGCCTGCCGCCTGAAGACAGGCTGGGCCGGGGAGCCGTCAGTGTTGGGTTCGTTGCGCCGAGCGGCGTTGCACGCCGATGGTTCTGGACCGATGCCGGGCAGCGCCACCATGGAGCGCCTGAATGAAGCAGTCCAGCGCTGCCGGGTCTTTGGTGTTGTTGGCCAGGTCCACGAGGTCAGCGGCAGTCCTGGCCAGCTTGATGTTCCTGTGCTGGCTGTGGTTGACCAGGAGCTTGAAGGCTTCCTCCGAACCTATATGCAGCGCACCCATCAGGATGCCTTTGGCCTGCTCAATGGTGCTGCGGCTCGCGTAGGCAGCAGTGACCGCCGCACGGGCGAACTGTTCGGACTCCCGCTGCAGGGTCCTGGTGAGGTCGATGACCAAACCGTCAATGTGGCTTAGCCTGCCAGATTCGTCGAGGATGCCCTCCCCTGTTGTCAGTATCCTGTGTACCCGCAGGCGGGCATCAATCAGCCGGTCGTAGCTGAAAAAGCTGCCCCCGGTGGCCAGGATCCGCGTGAAGATCTCCCTGCTCCGGTTGCGGTCGTCCGGATGCTTGTGCGAGAGGAACAGGTCGAGGGTGGGTACGATTTCCCCGCGTCCATACCCGTGGATTCGGTAAAGCTCCTCGGACCAGTCCAGCTTTCCGGTGGCCGCATCAAACCGGAAGGTGCCCGCGATGCAATCCGCGGCCGCAAGGGCAGTGGAGTCCGGCTCCGGGGCTCTCGGTTCGGCCACGGGACTCAACACGCACGGAAATCAGCGACGGCGGGTCCCTGCCTGAGGGATTGCTGCCACCTGACCAGAATCTGCTGCTTCCGACTTGCCGCCCTCCCGCCCAGAGCACGGGCTGCGGACGATACGCGGGAGCGCGGCAGCCTGGCGGGACTGGCGGATCCCGCCGGAAGAAGCTTCCGTTTTTCGGGGCTGTCAGCTCCCGGGACGGGAGCGACATCCAGCGGGCGCGTCTTCGCGCCCGGGATGCCCTCATTCTTTGGCGCCGGGATTTCGGTGACGAAGCCCATTCCTGCATACTCCCGAACCTCGGCGATGCCGGCGACCGCGGCACGCTTGTCAGGGAAGGGCTTGGAGAGTGCCATGACGGTTCCATCCGGAGCGGTCAGGCGAAATCTAAAAGTAGTTGCTGAGTCGGCGAATAGTTCGAACATTCCTGCCAATTGAACCCCCTGGATATTGGGATCACGCCACCCCGACGACGACGTTGTCAGCGGAAGCAGCCTGAATCCATCCATGTGTTGCCGGCCTCTTGTGATCGCCGGGCGCTAATTGATGAATTCATGAAAGTCTGAACTACCCGGGCCGTCCGCGCAAGGGGTGCCCACTTACTAAATGCCGTGAACATCCGAACCCGGCCGGGGCTACGATAGACATGCACATCACGCCGATTCGCGTGGACGCGAGACAGACCTTTCTGTCCGTCATAGGCTGTATTCGTTGAACAGGTGTTGCCAGGATGCTGAGCGCCGAAGTGTGGATTTAGAAGGGAGGCCCGATGAAGGACGATCTGCCTGTAGGTCTGGTCCTGAGTGATGTGAAGGCCGAACTTTTCAAGTCCATGGGCCACCCCGCGCGGATCCAGGTCCTGGAGATGCTTGCCGACGGCCCCGTGGCCGTGAGCAGTTTGCGTGACGGCACCGGCCTGGAGCCCTCGAACCTCTCCCAGCACCTGGGCGTGCTCCGCCGCCAGCGCCTGATCATCCCGTCGCGCCAGGACGGCAGGCTGTTCTACGAACTGTCCTGCCCCGAAGTCAGCAGCCTCCTCCTGTCGGCCCGCTCGCTCCTCGGCACCGTGCTGCAGTCCACACGCCTGACGCTCACGTCGTTGGAGGAGCCCACGACTGAGCCCGCACTCCGCTAGGACATCAGCTTGCAGCCCCGGCCCGCGCGGCATACGCAGTTGCCGCGTCCCGCACCTGGTTCACGTAAGCATCGGACTGGTTGTAGGAGTAGACGGCGTCAGCCCACCCCGTATCCGTAACAAGGTCCCGTCCTCCCGCGCAGAGGTAGAAGGCGGCGCTGACAGCAGCGTCGTCGATGTTGGCGGGATCGGCGGTTCCGTCGCCGTTCCCGTCCCGCCCTGCGATCTGCCAGGTGGAGGGGATGAACTGCATCGGCCCCACCGCGTGGTCCCAGAGGGCATCACCGTCAAGGGCACCGCCGTCCGTATCGGCGATGGCGGCAAATCCGGTGCCGTTGAGGCTTGGCCCCACAATTTGGCGGCTCGCCTGCCCGGAGGCCGAGAGGCTTCCGTCGCCGTACGTCCCGTGACCCGATTCGGCGAAACCGATGCCCGCAAGTGTGTTCCATCCGATCCCGCACCCGGCTTCACCGTGGTTGGCCGCGGCCGCGGCGCCCGCGTAGGCCTGCAGGGCGCGGGCAGGTATTCCGGTCCGGGCGGCGGTCCGAGCCAGCCATTCCGCATCTACGATTCCCTTGGTAACGTTCAGCGCATGGGTGCTGTTCGTTGAGAGCTGCCCGAGTTGGGCCACGGCCTGTGGCGGCGCCAGCAGGATCCCGGCCGCCTGCTGGCCGCCCATGCGGAGTGCCCAGAACAGAAAGCCCGTTACAACGCAAAATAGGAAGAGGCTAAGGACTGCCAGGCGCTTCAGACGGAGCATGGCTCATTCCTATCAAACTTCCACGTCTCGTGATTACCGTTGACGTCTGCCTAACCGCCGGGGCCGCAGGGAGGGATGGCGGCGGGGGCAGGTTCACCGGCGGCCAGGTCCCTGATCCTGGCGATGCGATTCTTGGTTTCGGGATCCGCCTCAAGCTTCGCGTAAACAGCTTCACCCGCGGATTTGAACGCGGCAATCTCTGCATCCGTGGCGGTGACAACCGTTCCGCCGCTACGGCAGAAGGCGGCGGCGTCGTCAGCCACAGCCGTCATGGCGCCCGCGGCCCAGGTGCGCGTGGCGGCCGCGGCGTCCTTAAGGTTCTGCAGCTGGGTCTCACTGAGGGCATTAAAGGCCTTGATGTTGACGACGAGGGAGTTCACTTTGGGATAGAGCGTCAGGTTGCCTGTAGCCGTGGTCGGTTCCGGCAAAGTATCGGCGAAGGCGAACGAGGATTCCGCAGCCGCTACCTTGCCGGCGGCGATGCCGTCCGGAAACGCCTCACCCACCAGGTCATCGGGAGTGGCACCGAGTGCTTTCAGGAGTTCGTAGGTGGTGTCGGAGCGTGGCGCCCGCACAGCCTTGCCGGCAAGGTCGGCCGGCTTGAGCAGCGGCCCCGTGAAGGAAAAAAGCATCCGCGTGCCTTCCGGGAACAGCGCAAGCCCGGACACACCGGCCCTGTCCAGGCCGGCGAGCATTTCGTCGGCGACGGCGGGCTCTGTCACCTTTGCCAGCATCGGGTTGGACGTCACCAGGAACGGGGCGTGCAGCGCCGCGAAGGCATCCACGCCTTCGGTGTCCCACGCCCGCGCGGGAACGAGTGCCATCTCGAAGTCCCCGGCCATCACCGCCCGCGCCACCGCCTGGTCCCAGTCGTCTTTGTCATGGCCCACGGCCTTCCACACCGGTTCGATGTGGAGCTTTCCGCCGGAAAGTTCCTTGACCCGGCGGGCGAACTCCTCAATCTGGGCAGCGCCCGGACGGCCCGGGTCATCGTCGGTGGCGATCCGCAGGGTTTTGGATTGTTCAGTAGCCGGCGGTTCCGTTGCCGGTGGATTTGTGTCCGAAGGATTTATGGCGGGCGCGGTGCACCCGGCCCCGGCCAAAAGCGCAACAAAAGCCAGGGTCATCATTTTGCTGACTTTGGACCGATCTCCCATGACAACGCGCCTTCCGGAGTACAAACCACTGATCGACATATCGGCAAGGCAGGTGAAGCAGCGGTAGAAGTAGCGCGCGTATCCGAAAGCTACTCCTTCGCGCCCGGCCAGACAATGGCGGGGCGGTCCAAACGGATCGGAAATGGCGGGACGGAATCTGCCAGACCCCATCCACAGAATTGCAAAGCAGGCTTACTATATAAGGACCCTGACAGGGAAATCGGCGCTTCCGGAAGAACAAACCCGCTGACTGCGTCCCGCAACTCCTGAAAATCACCTCAAGAAGGGCGGCACCATGGAAGACACCACCGGTTTTTCGCCGGCAACCGCAATCGTCACCGGTTCCGATTCAGGGATCGGTCGCGCCACCGCGGTCGCGCTGGCCCGTTCAGGCCTGGACATCGGAATAACGTGGCACTCCGACCGGCAGGGCGCACAGGAAACGGCGGACGAAATCGGCTCCCTCGGGCGTCGTACTGCGATCCGCCAGTTGGACACGACGGACGTCGCAGGCTCTGCTGCCGTCATTGAAGCCCTCGCGGAGGAGCTGGGCGGAGTGGATGTCTTCGTCAACAATGCCGGTAAAGGGGACGGCGTGAAGTTTCTGGACCTTGATGTTCAGACGTGGATGAGGACGTTGGACACCAACCTCAACGGAGCTTTCGTATGCATGCAGGCCGCAGCACGCCACATGGTGAAAGCCGGCAGGGGCGGACGCATCATCGCCGTGACCAGCGTTCACGAAGCACAACCAAGGGTGGGGGCCGCCGCATACGACGCCTCAAAGCACGGACTGGGCGGCCTGGTGAAAACAATGGCGTTGGAACTGGCGAAGTTCGGCATCACGGCCAACAGCGTGGCTCCGGGCGAGATCGCCACGCCCATGACCGGCCAAACCGACCAGGATCCAACAAAAACCGAGCGGCCAGGCATTCCGTTGGGACGGCCCGGCGATGCCCGGGAAGTGGCCGCCGTGATCGCATTCCTGGCCTCGCCGGCCTCGAGTTACGTTACGGGAGCTTCCTGGGCCGTGGACGGAGGCGTGCTCCAGATGGGCCCGCAGGCCGGCTCGCACATTGACGGCCATGACTGGCGGGAAAACTAACGCAGAGAAAGGCATCCACGTGAACAAGAATCCTTCGAACGATCCTTCAGTTTCCGGCGAGGAAGAACCCCTGGACGAGATTCCCCCGGATGCGTTCGCCCCGGTCATGGACCCGGATCTTGTGCCGGGCGCTAAAGCGGGCACGCCGGAAGAGGAAACTGCCCGGGAACACCCCGAGGAAACCGGCAGCTGACAGCTTGCCCACGCTGTGCTGCCTCGCACACCGCTCTGCATCCTGAAGGAGGCGCGTCTTGAACCGCCATTCGTCGGCCCAATGGGCTTCAGCGAAACCGGACCGCCAGCCTTTGGTGGACATCCTGATTCCCACCCGGAACCGGTGGTCGAACTGGCCATTACCTTATCGGGATTGGCCGCGCAGGAGCGTCCTGTCTTTCGGCTCGTGATCAGTGACCAGTCGGACGGACCTCCCCCTTGGGAGAATGGCCCGGTTGCCGCCATCATCCGCGTGCTGAGGGCCCAGGGAACAGCGGTTGAGCTGCTCCCACATCTTCCTCCCCGGGGCATGGCCGAACACCGGGCGTTCCTCCTGGAGCAGGCATCCGCGGAGAAGGTCCTCTTTCTGGACGACGATGTCTGGTTGGAGCCGGGCGCCCTCGCACGGATGAATGAGGCGCTCGACGCACTCAACTGCGGCTTTGTGGGGATGGCGCCCCAAGGCTTGTCCTACTTGGAGGACCGAAGGCCCGAGCAGACCGCCACGTTCACTCCATGGGAGGGCCCTGTAACGCCGGAGCGGATCAGGCCCGGCGAGCCTGCCTTTCAGCGCTGGCCACTGCACAGCGCTGCCAATCTGACCCACCTCAGCTCGCAGCTCGGCCTCGAATCCGGGCAATGGATACCGTACAAAGTTGCCTGGCTTGGCGGATGCACCTTGTACCGCCGCCAGGCCCTGGAAGACGCCGGGGGATTTGATTTCTGGACACAACTCCCTCCGGACCACTGCGGCGAGGACGTGGTGGCGCAATGGCGCGTGATGGAAAAGCACGGCGGCGCGGGGATCCTGCCCGCCGGAGCGGTGCACCTGGAATCCCCCACCACGGTGACCGACCGGCGAGTGGAGGCCTTCGACGTCGTGCTGGCGGCGACGGCGGACGAAAGAACCCAGCAACTGACGACAGAAAGGCAGTGACATGGCAGACGCACCAAACCCCATCCAGGTCCAAAAATTCCTAGGCGGAATGGATTATCCGGCGAGCCGCGACGCACTCGTTTCGCACGCCGAAGATTCCGGGGCGGACGGCAACGTCCTGGACGCATTGCGGAATATTCCAGATAAGGAATATGACAGCCCGACGGCCGTCAGTTCGGCTGTCTCGGGCGGATAAGCCGCGCGTCCAGTCCTGATCGGCCAAGGTATGGGCCGCGTGTGCAAACGCGGCCCATCACGCCGCTACCCGATCAGCGCCAGCACTGATCCTGCTGCGACCATTCCCCCGGCTTTAGTGCAGATACCCGTCAGCGTTCCATGGCGGTGCGCAGTTACCTGCGTTTCCATCTTCATCGCTTCCAGGACGACGACGGCGTCTCCCGCCGCCACTGCGGCGCCCGGCTCCACGAGCCACTTCACCACGGTTCCGGCCATGTCAGCACGCAACTCCTCGGGGGCGGGCGCCCCGGCACCAGCACTACCAGCACCAGCACTACCGGCGCCAACAGTACCCGCACCGGCAGCACCGGCACCGGCAACACCAGCGCCGAATGCGGCAGTGCCGGCGGACAATGCCCAAGCGTTCAGCAGGTCGGCCGGCAGGCCCACGGCCAGGCGGCGCCCGTCGACGTCGACAGTGATGGTGCGGCGTTCGCCGTCGGGAGCATCGGTGCCGTAGGCGGGGTCCGCCGGGATCCGGTCCGCAAAGTCGGTTTCGATCCAGCGGGTGTGGATGCCCAGGCCGGTCTCGGAGATGAAGTCCGGCGATTCAAGCACGGCTCGATGGAACGGCAGCACGGTGGCCA
This sequence comes from Arthrobacter sp. ISL-72, assembly GCF_018613755.1. Lineage (GTDB taxonomy): Bacteria > Actinomycetota > Actinomycetes > Actinomycetales > Micrococcaceae > Arthrobacter. The sequence goes on along the minus strand of NZ_JAGGPP010000022.1, from coordinate 45,104 downwards.
CCCCGGTGATTTCAATTTCGGCGAGGGCGCGACGGGCACGGCGCAGCGCCTGCTGGCGGTCCGCTCCGGTGACGATCAGCTTGGCGAGGAGCGAGTCGAACTGCGGCGCCACAAAGGAGCCGGACCGGACGCCGGTGTCCAGGCGGATGCCCGGCCCCGTGGGGCCGGCGAACGCGGCGATGGTTCCAGGCGAAGGCAGGAACCCGCGCCCCACGTCTTCGGCGTTGAGCCGGAACTCGAAGGAGTGCCCGCGGGACTCGGGGTCCGCCATGAGCCGGAGGTGCTCCCCGGCGGCGATGCGGAACTGTTCCTGGACGAGGTCGATCCCCGTGGTTTCCTCGGTAATAGGATGCTCCACCTGCAGCCGCGTGTTCACTTCCAGGAACGCGACGGTGCCGTCCGCGGCAACCAGGAACTCCACCGTCCCGGCGCCGGAGTAGCCGGCTTCCCGGCAGACTGCCTTGGCGGCATCGTAAATCTGGCGCCGCTGGTCATCACTGAGGAAAGGTGCCGGGGCCTCTTCCACAAGCTTCTGGTGCCGGCGTTGGAGGGAGCAGTCGCGGGTTCCGACAACCACCACATTGCCGTGCGTGTCGGCCAGGACCTGCGCTTCGACATGGCGCGGACGGTCCAGGTAGCGTTCCACAAAGCATTCGCCGCGCCCGAACGCTGCCACGGCTTCACGGACGGCGGAGTCGAAGGCCTCCTCGATCTGGTCCATGGTGCGGACGACCTTCAAACCCCGGCCGCCTCCGCCGAACGCAGCCTTGATGGCGATCGGCAGGCCGTGCTGTTCGGCGAAGGCACGCGCCTCGGCTGCCGAACCCACCGGACCGTCGCTGCCTGCCACGAGCGGAGCACCGGCGCGGACGGCAATCCCGCGCGCCGTAATCTTGTTGCCCAGCTGCCGGATCGCCTCCGGCGCCGGACCGATCCAGGCAAGGCCGGCATCCAGAACAGCCTGGGCGAAATCGGCGTTCTCGGACAGGAAACCATAGCCCGGGTGGACGGCGTCCGCTCCGGCCCGGGCAGCCACGTCGAGCAGCTTGGGGATATTCAGATACGTGTCCGCCGGCGAATTCCCGTCGAGGCTGAAGGCTTCGTCGGCCGCCGCGACGTGCATGGCGTCCGCGTCGATGTCCGCATAGACCGCAACCGACTTCAGCTGCGCATCGTCGCAGGCACGGGCAATCCGGACGGCAATTTCACCACGGTTGGCGATCAGGACCTTGCGCATCAGTTACTCACTTTTTCTTGGGAATCGGTTCGGGAAGTTTGCTGGGCAGAACCCTGCTGTGGAGAGGCCTCTTCGGAAAAACAGCGGAAGCGGATGGTGCCGCCGATGGGCACCTGGGCGGCCAGGTCCAGCTGGTGGTCCACCACGACGCCGATCACGGGGTAGCCGCCGGTGATCGGGTGGTCGGCCAGGAAGAGGACGGGCAGGCCCTCGGGCGGAACCTGGATGGCTCCGGCCACGGTCCCTTCGCTGGGCAGTTCGCCGTGCCGGCTCCGTTGCAGGGGCGTGCCGTCCAGCCGCATGCCCACGCGGTTGGACTGCGGCTTCACTACCCAGTCCTGCCCGCAGAGGGAGTCCATGGCGCCTTTGTCGAACCAGTCCGCGCGCGGGCCCGGGACGATGTCCAGCACGGTGACGCCGTCCCGCGGAAAGTCCGGCTGGAGTTCGGGGTTGCCCACCACGCCGGACTCGGTGTCGTCGCCGGCCGCCAGCTGTTGGCCTGCTGCAAGCGGCGCCGGACCGATGCCGGACATGGTGTCTGTGGAACGGCTGCCCAGCACCGGAGCCGCGTCCACTCCGCCGCGGACGGCAAGGTAGCTGCGGAACCCTGACTGGGGTGCTCCCAGGGTCAGGATTTCGCCGTCAAGCAACGCGAACGGGGTGGCCATGGGAACGCTGCGCCGGCGCGCCGGCTTTTCGGCCTCCGTGCCTGATACAGCGGTGGAGTCAACGCCAGGCTCATCGTCCGACGGCGTGTGGACCGTCAGTGCCGACGGCGCCCCTGTCACGGCCAGGACTTGGTCCCCCACAGCCTGGACCCGCAGCCCGCCGGCCACGCTTTCGATAGCGGCGGCGGAGGGGCTGTTGCCCACCAGCCGGTTGGCCCGGCGCAGTGACGCGCGGTCCAGTGCACCGGCGGCGGAGACTCCCAGGGTGGAGTGGCCGTGCCGGCCGAGGTCCTGGATGAGACTCTGAAGTCCGGGCGAGATGATCCTGAGGCCGGAGCGAGTTTCCTCCCGGGCGGGCGAGGCCCCGGGAGCCGCAGCGTCCGAAACCTCCGGTTCCGGGGCCATGGTCACCACATCCCTGACGGCGCGGAACCGGACGCGGTGACCCGGGCTGGCGAGCGCCGGCTCGGCCCGGTCCAGGTCCCACATGCGTGCCCCGGTACGGCCAATCAGTTGCCAGCCCCCCGGGGAGCTGCGCGGGTACACCGCAGAATAGTTGCCGGCCAGGGCTACGGACCCGGCGGGCACGGCGGTGCGGGGTGAGCTCCGGCGCGGCACTTCCAGGGCCTTGTTCTCCCCCACCATGTAGCCGAACCCGGGTGCGAACCCGGCGAACGCCACCGTCCAGACCTGGCCGGTATGGGCCGCAATAACGCCGTCGGGTCCCAGGCCGGTAAGCCGGCCCACTTCGGCGAGGTCCTCGCCGTCGTACACGGTATCGATGTAAACCAGGCCGCCGTCCTGTCTGGCGGGAGCGGTGAGGTCCAATTCCAGCAGGCGAGCGGCCAGGCGGCGGGCAGCCGCCGGCGATTCGGCGCGGACCATAACGGTCTGCGCCGCCGCGAGCACGTCAACCTGCCCGGGAAGGGGTGATTCCAGGAGCAGGGCCTGCAGGGCCAGGACGTCCTGCAGGCCGGACAGCTCCGCGAGCACCGCGTGCGTTCCCACCGGCCGCACCGAGAGGACCTTGTTCACGGTCAGGGTTTCCATTGCTGCTGCTTTCATCGTTGTTGGCGCCTGATACGGGGCGGGCGGACCGCGCGCTAGGCGCTTGAGTCCTGCAGGAGGCGCTCTTCTTCGGCGGTCTGCGGATTCCGGCCGATGGCCAGGCCCACCACGGTGACTGCGGAGGCAACCAGCAGGTAGGCCGCGATCAGGAACCAGTCACCCGAGGCCGCGTAGAGCGCGGTGAAGATCAGCGGTGCCACCGCGCCGCCGATCACGCCGGCCAGCGTGTAGGCCAGTGAGCTGCCGGCGTAGCGCAGGCGGGCCGGGAACTGCTCGGTGATGTAGGCGGCCTGCGGGCCGTACATAAAGGCGTGGAAGGCCAGGCCGATCACGACGCCGATGGTCAGCATCAGCACGGACTTGCCCTCGATCATGAGGAAGAACAGCGGGACGTAGAGTGCAGTGCCCACGGCGGCGATGCCGTAGACGAGGCGGCGGTTGAAGCGGTCCGTGACGGCGCCAGCAAGCGGGATCAGGAACAGCTGGAACGCCGAGCCGATCAGGATGGCAGTGAGGACGTTGCCCGTGGTCATGCCGAGTTCCTTGGTGGCATAGACGGCCACGAAGACAGTGAACAGGGCGTAGAGGATGTCCGGGCAGACCCGGGACAGGGCGGCGGAAACGAGGGCGCGGGGTTCCTTGGTGAACACCTCGGTGATGGGAGCCTTGGGCTGTTCACCGTGGGCCTGGATGGCTTTGAACACCGGGGTTTCTTCCAGCTTGAGCCGGATAATCAGGCCAAAGACCACCAGCAGCGCCGAGGCGAGGAAGGCCACGCGCCAGCCCCAGGAGAGGAAGGCTTCGGTGCTGAGCGTCGCCGCGAGCATGGCCAGGACGCCGTTGGCCATCAGGTTGCCGGCGGGCGGGCCGATCTGTGCCGCCGAGGACCAGAAACCGCGCTTGTGGGCGTCACCGAATTCGCTGGAGAGCAGGACGGCGCCGCCCCATTCGCCGCCTACGCCGATGCCCTGGGCCAGACGAAGGAGCACCAGGAGCGTAGGTGCAGCCACGCCGATCACCGTGTAGTCGGGAAGCAGGCCGATGAGCACCGTGGCGGCACCGATCAGCATGAGGGTCACCACCAGGACGTGCTTGCGGCCGATCTTGTCCCCCAGACGGCCGAAGACCACACCGCCGATTGGACGGGCGAGGTAGCCCACGGCGAAGGCGGAGAAGGAGAGCAGGAGGCCCACGAACTCGTCATTGCCGGGGAAGAAGATCTTGGGGAAGACCAGGGCCGAAGCCACCGAGTAGATGGCAAAGTCGTAGTACTCCAGCGAGGTTCCGGTGAGGCTGGCAATGTACGCCTTGAGGGCTCCGGGCGGGATCTTTCGGCCGGTGCGCGCGGCCGTTGGGTGTGTGGTCATGGTTTTCCTTCAGGTGTGCGGTGGTGCTGCCTGGTGGGTCATTGGTGGGATTAGGCGAAGGCGGATTAGGCGAAGGCCCTTATGCTGATGCCGGCGCCGGTTAAGGCAGCCTTTACTGCGCCTGCCATGGCAACGGCTCCGGGGGAATCGCCGTGGACGCAGATGCTGTCTGCGTCGATTTTCAGGATGGAGCCGTCCGTGGTGCGGATGGCGGAGTCGGCGGCCATGCGCAGGACATGTTCAGCCACTTCGTCCGGGTCATGCAGCACGGCTCCCGGAAGCGACCGGGAGACGAGCGTGCCGTCGGCGTTGTAGGCGCGGTCGGCGAACGCTTCGGAAACGGCGCGGAGTCCGGCGGCCTCTGCGAGCCGCAGCACTTCCGAACCGGGCAGGCCGAGGATGGGCAGTGCCGGATCGACCGACTTGACGGCGTCGACGACGGCGCGTGCCTGTGCGGTGTGGGAAACGATCGCGTTGTACAGGCCGCCGTGCGGCTTGACGTAGCGGACGCGTCCGCCTTCCGTGGCGGCCAGCGCCTGCAGCGCCCCGATCTGGTAGACGACGTCGTCAGCCAGTTCGTTTGGATCCACGTCCATGAAACGGCGGCCGAAACCTGCGAGGTCACGGTAGCCAACATGGGCCCCGATGGTCACACCTGCCGCCACAGCTTCCCGGCAGGTGCGACGGATGACCGTGGGATCACCTGCATGGAATCCGCAGGCCACGTTCGCGCTGGACACGGACCGGAACATCGCCGTGTCATCGCCCAGAGTCCAGCGGCCGAAGGATTCGCCGACGTCGCTGTTCAGGTCCATGTAAGCCATTGTGATCCTCGTCTCATTGATGTTGCTCTACTAGGATGCACCAATTTTCCGGATTGTTCAACAATCCTTTGATTCAACGATGTGGCGATCGTGTAAATTCTGGAGTATGGCCACTTCAGAAACAGCACTCCAAGGCACCTCCCGCGGTGCTTCCAGTGCCGCTGCCCGCCTGCGCGTAGCCGTCCCTTCAGTGGCGGACAGGGTGGCGGATGAACTGCGCCTGCAACTGGCGGAAGGAATCCTGCTTCCGGGCACGCGGCTGACCGAATCCACCATCGCGGAGGACCTTGGCGTCTCCCGAAACACGGTCCGCGAGGCCTTCGCAGAGCTGGCCAGCGAACGGCTGGTGGTCCGGCACCCGAACCGCGGGGTTTTCGTGGCGAGCCTGGAGCCCGGCGACATCCACGATGTTTACACCGTCCGCCGGGCCATTGAGGTCAGCGCCATCCGCGGCGGCGGCAGCCCGGAAGCTGTGGCGGACGTCCGGGCGGCGGTTGAGGAGGGCAAACGCGCGGCCGCCGCGAACGACGATGAGGGGCTGGGCACCGCCAACCAGCATTTCCACGGCGCAATTGTGGCCCTGGCGGGAAGCCGCCGGCTGAACAGCATCATGGCGCAGGTCCTTGCCGAGATGCGGCTGTTCTTCCACAAGGCCACCCTGGACGGGCACTTCTACAGCCGTTACCTCAAGGACAACGAGGAGATCTGTAATGCCCTGGAGGCCGGAGAGCTGGACCGGGCCGCGGAGCTGATGCTGGCCTATCTGAACCGCTCAGAAGAAAAGCAGGCGGAAGTCCACGGCGAGTAGGAACTGCCGGCAGGGCGGGCCGGCCCGGGCGCGCCTAACCGGCACGCCCGGAACAAGACAGCGCTATGGCCGCATGCGCTCCACGTCGGCCACTTCGGCGTAGGCAGCCTGGGTGCCCTTCCGTGTGGCGGCGAGCGCCGCGGCGGTCGAGGCAAAGGCTGCGGCTTCGGCCAGGGGTTCCCCGGCGGCCAGCCGCGCGGCCACGGCTCCGGTGAACGCGTCGCCGGCTCCCGTGGTGTCCACGGCTTTGACCTTGACCGGGGAGATGCGGGTAACGCGTTCCGTTCCGGTGGCCTTCGAGTCCAGCACCACCGAACCGCTGGCCCCGAGAGTGACCAGCGCCCGCTGCAGCCCGCGTTCGGCGAAGCGCTCCCGGACCCGGTACCAGTCGGCGTCGTCCGCTTCGGCGCCGGGCATATCGCCCGACCCGAGGAAAAGCGAGGCCTCGTGCGCGTTGACCAGCAGGACATCGGTCAGCTCCGCCAGTTCCTGTGGGATCTCGCCGTACGGCGAGAGGTTCAGCAGGACTGTCGCGCCGGCGTCGTGCCCCCTCCGGGCGGCCGCCACGACGGTTTCGAGACTGACCTCCAGGCAGAGGCAGACCACGGCGGCGCCGTCGAACGCGTCCGCGGACGCCGCGACGTCGGCGGGAGCAAGGGTGCCGTTGGCGCCGGCGGAAATGATGATGTTGTTCTCGCCGTGCGAGTCCACCGAGATGGCGGCGACTCCCGTAGCGGCGGCATGGGACGTGCGCACGTGCGAGATATCCACACCCGCCCCGGCAGTGGAGGACAGGAGCATCTCGCCGTTGGCGTCGTCCCCCACTGCACCGATGAGGCTAACCGCGCCGCCCAACAGGCTGGCCGCCACGGCCTGGTTTGCGCTCTTGCCGCCGGGGTTGACCGCGAAACCGGCGCCGTGGACCGTCTCGCCCGGCAGCGGGAGCCGTTCGCAGTAGATGGTCAGGTCGGCATTGAGGGACCCGACGACGACGATCCGGCCGTGCGCTCCGGCTGTTCCGGCGCTCATTCGGCCACCTCTGCCTCAACCGGCTTGGGGATCAGCAGCGAGGCGCCGAAGGCCGCAACAGTGATGACGAGGCCGACCACGACGACGGTCAGGTACGACGCCTTGGCATCCCCGAGGGCGGAGGTTGCCACCAGCACGGCGGGCAGCACCAGGAAGCTCAGCCCGGCGCCGAGGTTGAAGGCGCCCGCGTTCATACCGGGCAGGAAACCGGGGTTACCGGCGGGCGAGAGCACAACTCCGAGTCCGTTCAGCATGATGTTGACCGTACCGGCGTACATGATGCCCAGCAAGACCGTGCCGGCGATCATCATCGGCAGGCTGTCCAGGCCGAAGAAGGCGATGACGGCAAGAGCGGCGATGCTGCCCAGCAGGCCGACCCGCAGCACCTTGGTGTAGCCCAGCACCGGCGCCAGCCTGCCGCTGAGCGGGCCGACCACCCAGCCGAGCAGCGCGTAGGGGGTCAGGATGATCAGCGACATCTCGGTGGGACCAACACCAAAGCCCGGAGCGGCTGCCTGCACATAGGCGGGGACGATGCCGTTGATGATGGCGAAAATGCCCGTCATCGTCAGCGTGGTGGTCAGCAGCGGAGCCCAGGTGGAGCGCTGGCGGAGATGGACGGTTTCCACCATGGGCTGCGTGGACCGCTTTTCCGTCCGCCAAAAGGCAAGGAACGCGACGGCGGCCACCGCCACCAGCCCGAGCGCCAGCACCAGGGTGCCGGCCGAGAAACCTCCGACCAGCTTGGAACCTTCGTTGAGGGCGGTGAGCAGGGCGCCGACGGCGACCACGATGAAGAACACGCCGAGCCAGTCCATGGTGGTGCCGGCCGCCGGCTTGCTCTCGCCGGCAAGGAACGCGATCAGGGCCGTGGCCACCAGCGCCAGGACCACCATAAGCCAGAAGATGCTGCGGAAGCCGAAGTGTTCCGCGAAGTAGCCGCCCACGAAGGAGTCGACGCCGGCCACGCCGCCGTTGACGGCGGTGATGAGGCCCATGAGCGTGCCGTATTTGCGCGGGCTGCTGACGGCGGAGCGCAGCATGATGAGGCACAGCGGTACGGTGGGGCCGCTGACGCCCTGGATGATGCGTCCGACGAAGAGCCACGTGACGTCCGGGGCGAGTGCGGCAATGACCGAGCCGATGGCCATCAGCAGCATCATGCCGATCAGGATCTTCTTGCGGCCGATGATGTCGCTGAGGCGCGGTAGGAAGAGGGAGAACAACGCGGCGGCGGTGAAGAACCAGGTCTGGGACAGGCCGATGACGGCCTGGTCGGTGTTCAGTTCGTTCCCCATGGTCACGAGGGCCGGACTGAGCATGGACGCGTTGAGCTGGAAAGCCACGCAGGCTGCCAGCAGGGCGACCATCAGGGCGGTGACGTTGCCGCGGGTTGTTTTGGTTTCAGTGACAATGGCAGTCATTTACTTGACCCCTCCGGCTGCCGCGCCGGCATGCGCGGGTGCGGCGGCGTGTTCGGGCTGCCGGGGTTCCCCGGGCTCCCCGATCCGGACGAGCGCGTCGACGACGAGGTCCCAGAACCGTCCATGGTCCAGGTCGACGGCCACGGAGGTGTTGCAGTCGGCGGGCGCCGGGGCACGGAAATCTGCCACCGTCATGCCGAGGGTCAGTTTGCCCTGCAGTTCGATGCCCACCGGGACCTTGCGGGTGCTGACGATGCTCGGGTCGATCACGTAGGCGACGGCGCAGGGATCGTGAACGGGCGGGTAGTCGAAGCCCTGGGCGTCCTTGTAGGTCTTGGTGAAGAACTCCATCAGTTCCATCACGAACCTGGCGGGCCCGGTGCCCACGGCTGCGATCTTTTCGACGACCTCGGGGGTGGCCAGCGCCTGGTGGGTGAGGTCCAGGCCGACCATCACCACGGGCCACTTCTCGTTGAACACAATGTGCGCGGCCTCGGGATCGATGATGATGTTGAACTCGGCAACGGCGCTCCAGTTGCCCACGTGGTAACCGCCGCCCATGAGGACCACTTCCTTGACGCGCTCAACAATGCGCGGCTCCTTGCGGGCTGCCATCGCGATGTTGGTGAGGCCGGCGGTGGGGACCAGGGTCACGGTGCCGGGTTCGTGCGCCATGACCGTGTCAATGATGAGGTCTACGGCGTGGCGCGGGTCCAGCTCGATGGCGGACTCGGGCTGGGCGGGGCCGTCCATGCCAGTTTCGCCGTGGATGTCCGGCGCGGTCTCGATGGTGCGCACCAGGGGCCGGCCGCAGCCTGCGGCAAAGGGGACGCCGGTGATGCCGGCGATGGTGCCTACCGAGAGGGCGTTCCGGGTGACTTTATCGAGGGTCTGGTTGCCCACAACCGTGGTCACGGCCAGCAGCTCGATGTCAGGGTTGCCGTGCGCAAGCAGAAGCGCCACGGCGTCGTCATGCCCGGGGTCGCAATCGAGGATGATCTTCTTGCGGGCAGGGGTCACGGGGTTGGGGTCCACGTCTATCTCCACGTCATTGGGGCTTTCCCGGAGGGAAGGGCGCTAGCAGGGTGCTAAAGCAATCAGGGTGATCATGGCACTTCATGCGCATCCACGTCAAGCGCTTAACGCGAATTACGTTAAGCGCTTGATGCCATCGACCGGGCCGAAGGCGGGAACGACGCCTCTCGCCCGCTACGATCGAAGTATGGAATCCGTGCAGCACCTCCAGGACCCAGGCGGAGGTCCGAGGAACTCAGCTCCCCGGGTTACCGCAGCCATGGTGGCGGCCCGCGCCGGCGTCTCGACGGCCACCGTTTCCCTGGTGGCCAACGGCAAGACCCGCGGGCGTGTGTCCGAGGACAACATTTCGCGGGTGCGTAACGCCATCGCCGAGCTGGGCTACGTGGTGGACGGCATTGGCAGCTCCCTGGCCAAGGGAGTGAGCTCAATTGTCATCCTGGTGGCGCCGGACATTTCCAACCCGTTTTTTGCCAAGGTGATTGCCGGGGTGCGGGAATCCCTCGGTTCCGAATATCAGCTGCTGCTGTCCGTGACCGATGCGGGCGAGTTCCCCCGGGCCGACGACGTGCGGAAGCTGATGGCGCTCCGGCCCGCGGGCCTGCTGGTGGATGCCCCGGACGCCGGCTTCCTGGAAGAGCTGTCCGTTGCCGGCCCCCTGGTGCTGCTCGATGCCCCGGGCCTGGAGGCCTACGCCCCTTCGGTCAACCTTGACGTCGCGCACGGCGCACGTGAACTGGCGGCGCACCTGGCGGCTTCGGGTCACGGGCGCGTGGCATATGTGGACAGCGTGACCGGCACCGCCACCTTCGACGTGCGGCGCAACGCCTTCCTGCAGGAGGCCGCGGCGCGCGGAATTTCAGTGCCGCCAGAATGCATCATCAGCACCACCATCGACGTCGGGGCTGCCGCCGCGGCGTTCGCCGGAGCGTGGCCGCAGTGGCAGCGGAACGGCGTCACCGCCGTCGTCTGCGGTACCGACACGCATGCCTACGGCGTGCTGCAGGAAGCCCGCGTGGCAGGAGCGCGGATCCCCGAAGAACTGGCGGTGGCCGGTTTCGATGACCTGCCGTATTCCGCTACGAGCAACCCCAGCCTGACCAGCGTGCACCTCCCCGCGACGCCGCTAGGACTCAAGGCCGGGGCGCAGTTGCGGTCCCTCATGGAAGGCCGTGTCCTGGAGCAGCCCCAGGTGACGCTGGAGAGTTCGCTGGTTGTCCGCGGCTCCACGGCGTGACCGGGTCAGCGGGCTCCGGGACGGAACCTCATGAGACCGAAGGCTGCGGACAGCAGGAGCATCCCTCCGCCGATGGCAATGAGGTATCCGGCCACCGGAACCGTCCCGGCCGCACCGCCGAGCTCAGGCGATGCCACTGCCAGTATCCTGCCTGAGCGTGATGACGGCTGTGATGCCTTTCCCCGTGGAGTGGCGGCAAAGCTCGCGTGCGACGGCGGTGCGCCCGCCGGGATGGAAACCGGCGTTGTTCCGGCCCCTGCCACTCCTTCCCGGGGTGGAATGCTCTCCACGGTCGGGCCCGTAACAACGGGCTGCGTTTCGGCGGGAGCTGCGTCGCCCGGCCCGGGGTCGGGTCTGGCGGGCGCTGCCGGGGAAGGGTCCGGCGGCGACGGCTCGGAGGACGGCGGGCCGCCGGGAACGCAGAAGCCGCCGGCAGCAGCCGGTACCTGTTTCTCCGGGCAGGGTTCGGCCATGGCACGCGCAGGGAAAGACAGCACGCCCGCGGCAACGGCGAACAGAGCCGCAAGAACGCATAGAACCAGTCGACCGTTGCACATGCCATCCAACGCTACCCGTTTGCCCGGAGGTTTGCAGGACTGTTTCGAGGCCTCGGCTATGCGCCGCATAACGAACACGATTACCCGGAAGCGGGGACCTGGGACGACGTTTTCGCCTAACTCGATCAACCACAGTTGGCGGTGCTGTCCAACTTTTATGACTTTGCCCTCGAGATGAACCTGGGGCCGCTGGTGGAGGTACCGCGGCAACGAGGATCGAACACCCGAGTGAACGCCCACCACAGTCCGATGGACGCGTTCCGTCCTGCCCGGCGAGGGTGTTACCGGCAGCGTGTTCCACGGCCGGTGTGGCGGGGAATCCCGGATGATGCTGGCACACGATCGTGGTGGCGAGCTCCGGGTGATGCTCTGTGGTGACCCTGTCGGCCAGGAATCGGGGGCAATTGACGTATGGTCCCGCCCGGCACATGTTTGCCAGGGCGCAAACCGCTCTGGGATCGAACTGGACGCTTCACGATCTGCGCCATACTCCAGCCAAGCGGATGATCTCTGATCCGGCATTCACACACTGGTTGGACGTCCAGACGGTGCTGCGGTACGCCCACGTGACCACCACGACGGTTTACACGCAGCCGCGGATGGAGGATGTGCTGCACAAGGTGTTGGAGCACTATGCGAGGCCGAAGCCTCCGGTCCCGGCTATTGAACCGGGTCACGATGGCGCTGCCCTTCGGGAGCTTTTAGGCTGGGCGAATAAGCGGCACGGACACGGCCGAGGATCTTCGGTCGCCGCTGAGCAGACGCGCCGCCGGAGCAGTGAGCTCCGGCTTGCGGCAGTCACGACGACCTCGGCGTGGAATGCTCCGGCTTCCGATTCATCAGCGCTGCCCAAAAGACGGTGGGCCAGTGCATCTGCGCGAAGCTCCGACAACGTGCGGGGATCGGGAGCGGTGCGGGGTCCCGGAACGGCCCTGAGCCCTCCAGCCCGTGCGCTGGCTTGCCGTGCACCGCGGTCGAGGCCATTGTAGATAGCCATCCCGACTTCCGCCGCAAGGAGTGCGGTGAGCGTGCACATGCCGTCCCGCTCCGGCGAGAACCACACACCGCGCTCACGGTGGGCGGACGCCTTCCTGGCCGTGAGGCTCTCCGGATGGAGGCACTCGCGGAGCCTCCGCAGGCATGCGCGAAGCTCGGACGGGCCTGGTCGAGAATGATCGCAGCGTGTGCACTGGAGATCTCACCCTCCTCAACCGCCTCAAGGACCGCCCACTGGGACGTAGTGAAATCCGCGGCATCATTCAAAGAGCGCGCGGCCGTGCCTTCAGAGATGGCACAGGTGGCGGCACCCTCGGTGACCACAAGCGCATGGGTCTCGTCCCCGCCAAACCGCACTGGCTGGTTCTCTTGCCGCCGGGGAGGTTCTTCGCTAATCGCTTCTTCTACCCGGGCCAGGGCGCGCACTTTCATGGCTGTTGCCCACGCGATGAGCCGATCGGCCGACTCCACCAGGCTGAGTGCCCCGTCTGCTGTGAGGAAGGAGGCGAGGGGAAAGCTAACAGTGCCGAGCAGCAGTGAGTCCTCCTGGTCTGTGAAGTCAACAGCCGGAATCCAAGTATCGTCCTCCGTTACGAACGTCTGGGCCTCCATGCCACTCCCCCTTCCACGCCTCTCCCCTTCGGATACTTTCAGCCTAGGGGGAGGGCCAGACATTAAAGGGGCCGCATGGCACCATGCAGGTATGACGCTTCGCCTGCTGCTGATGGCCGACACCCATGTTCCTGCCCGGGCCAAGGATCTTCCGGGGCAACTGTGGGCTGCAGCCGGGCAGGCCGACGTCGTTTTCCACGCCGGCGACTGGACCGCTCTTGCACTGCTGGACGAACTTGTTGCCCGCTCCAAAAGGCTTGTAGCCGTGTACGGCAACAACGACGGCGACGCACTGCGCGAGCGCCTGCCGGAGTTAGCCCACGTCACGCTGGAAGGCGTGAGGTTTAGCATGATCCACGAGACAGGACCCGCCAAAGGCCGTGAAGCGCGGTGCCAAAATGCATTCCCCGACTCACATGTCCTGGTTTTCGGACACAGCCACATCCCCTGGGACAGCACTGGGCCGGGAGGGCTGAGATTGCTCAACCCCGGATCACCCACAGACCGCCGTCGTCAGCCAGCCTGCACGTACATGACGGCGACGCTCGCGGCAGGCCGGCTCACCGACGTCGAACTTGTGACGGTCGCGTAGACCTCCAGACGCCGCCCTCACATCAGCTAGGCAACAGGGAAGCGTTGTCAGCTCCGGGACGGTGGATGCCGTTACGGAGAACGGCGGAATCCTCTGGATCACTTCGCCTGCTGAGGGCAGGAGACCCTCTGAGAGGGTAGCCGTAGCCCGGTTTGGGCCGTTCAGCCTGTAGGGCCGGGTCCTTTTCCGAGTAGCTGTACACTGCTGGTCATCACATCGACGAAAATTTCCGGAACTTTTTGGGCGCCGTGTCGATCCGAGGCTTTCCCGTTCGACGCGTTAGTAGAAGGACGCATCCGCGCCCTCACAACTAAGGAGAACCACCATGAAATTCATGCTGATCATGCGGGCAACGGAGGAAGCCAAGAAGGCCTACGAGGCGGCGGACTTCGAGCAGATCATTAATGCGATGGGCGCCTACAACGAGTCGCTGATGAAGGCGGGCGTGCTTCTCGCGGGCGAGGGTCTTGCCGACGATTTGAGCGAAGCGTTCGTCGTGGACTTCTCCGAAGATTCGCCGATCGTCACCGACGGCCCCTACGGCGAAACCCATGAACTGTTCAACGGCTTCTGGATCATTCAGACCGCCAGCAAGGAGGAAGCGGTCGAGTGGGCGCGCCGCTGCCCGCTGGGTCCCGGCAGCAAGCTCGAGGTGCGCCGGGTGACCGAGATGAGCGACTTCGAGGACTTCGCCGATAACGAGTACCTGCGCAAGGAGGCGGGCTGGCGCGAGGAGCTTGGCCAGCCGTAAGTCATGACGGGTGAACACGCGAAGGCCTCCCTGCCCGACGTCCAGCGCACTGTGGAGGCAGTGTGGCGCATTGGCCGGAGTCAGGCGTCCCGAACAACACGGGCGCCTGGCTCACGGCCGTGGCCAAGCGCAAGGCCATCGACAGCTGGCGCCGCCGCGAACGCCTCGATGAGCGGTACCGCGACATGGCGCAGCATCTCCAGGAAGCGTCCGACGACGAGTGGCAGCCAATCGACGACGACGTCCTCCGGCTCGTCTTCACGGCCTGCCATCCCGTGCTTTCGCGTGAAGCGCAGGTTGCGCTGACGCTGCGGACCGTGGGCGGCCTCGCGACAGAGGAGATCGCCCGGATGCTGCTCGTGCCGGTCGCCACGGTCCAGCGGATCGTGCGGGCAAAGAAAACCCTTGCTGCCGCGGCTGTGCCGTTTGAAGCTCCGGACCCCACTGAGTGGAATGCCCGGCTGGCCGCTGTGCTCGGAGTGATCTACCTGATCTTCACCGAGGGATATGCCGCCACCTCCGGGGACGGGTGGATCCGCACCGATATAGCGAACGAAGCACTGCGGCTGGGGCGCGTGCTCGCAGGCCTGTTGCCGCGCGAGCCGGAGGTGCACGGTCTGGTTGCGCTCATGGAATTCCAGGCGTCCCGGTTCGCCGCCCGCGTCCAACGCGACGGCACCCCCATTCTTCTCGCCGACCAGGACCGGTCGCGCTGGGACCGGGCACAGATCGGCCGGGGCCGGGCCTCGCTGAAGCGCGCCGACGCGGTGCGCCGGGGCCGGGGCAACTACAGCCTGCAGGCCGCCATCGCCCGAGTGCCACGCGACCGCACGGAGCGTTGAGGAGACGGACTGGCACCGGATCGTCCTGCTCTATGAGGCGCTCGGCCGGCTCGCGCCCAGTCCCGTCGTCGAGCTGAATCGCGCGGTGGCGGTGTCCATGGCAACAGGGCCGGGCTGACGCCCGTCCATAAGCGTGCTGATACCGGGCAAACGGCCGTTGTCGCGCGGCTCGTCGATGAGTACCATAAACAACTAAGCCTGCTTATTGCTTTCAGTGCTAATCACCCACATGGAGACGGAGGGGTTGCGTATGCGCCTCAGGGACTGCGTCGTAGTTATTACCGGTGCATCAAGCGGAATCGGCCGGGCTACGGCCATCCGTTTGGCGCGCAAAGGTGCGCGGCTGATCTTGGCGGCGCGCGGAACGGAAGCCCTCCAAACGCTGGCCAAGGAGTGCCGGAAACGTGGCGGGAAAGCCATCGCCGTCACGACCGACACGACTGACGCCGAGGCCATGGAGGCCCTGGCCGCACGAGCCGTCGAAGAGTTCGGACGGCTGGATGCCTGGGTCAACAACGCTGCAGTTTCAGTTTTCGGGCGGATGACGGAGATCCCGCTTCAGGACTTCCAGCGCGTGCTTGATGTCAACATCACCGGCTACGTTCACGGCGCCAGGGCAGCCCTGCCGCGCCTGCGCGCCCAAGGCTCCGGGGTGCTCATCAACGTGGCATCCATTGTGGGAGAAGTTTCCCAGCCCTACACTGCGCCCTACTCAATGTCGAAGGCGGCGGTCCGGGCGTTGGGAGTCAGTCTTCGGTCCGAACTTCGGCTGGACGGGGTAACCGGCGTAAAGGTTTGCACCATCCTGCCTGCAGCCATCGACACTCCTTTCTTCCAGCACGCGGCCAACTACACCGGCCGGAAGGTGGTGGCCATGCCCCCGGTCTACACGCCGGCCCGGGTGGCCAAATCAATACTCAAAGCCCTGAAGAGGCCACGCCGGGAACTAGTGGTGGGGCCGGCCGGCCGATACATGGTCCTGAACCACCGCTTCCTTCCCCGCAGGGTTGAGGACGCCATGGCCATCCAGGTTGACAAGACACACCTGTCCAGGAAACACCCAGCAGAGAACTCGACGGGTAACCTGTACCAACCCTCGAACCGGGTGCGCGCTGCCTCCGTTCGCGGAGGATGGCACGGGCGGCGTCGCACTGCACAGCGTCGGGTGTTTACGGCACTAGCCGTTGGGGCCGGCGCCGCAGTCCTTCGAAGGTTCACACTGAAGCTGCCTCAATGAAGTGCGCTGTCCTAGAACGTGGAGGCGTCGATCACGAAGCGGTACCGCACATCGCTTGCCAGCACCCGTTCGTAGGCCTCGTTGATCTGGCTGGCCGGAATGACCTCCACTTCTGCTCCCAACCCCCGGGCCGCGCAGAAGTCCAACATTTCCTGGGTTTGACGGATACCGCCCATCTTCGAGCCGGCCAGGTTGCGCCGGAATCCGGCCAGCATCCAGGTACGCAACGTTAAGGGCTTCGAAGGGAGCCCGACCATCACCATGGTGCCACCCACGGCGAGCAGGGAGAGGTGCGCGTCGACGTCGATATCCGCGGAGACAGTATTGATGATCAGATCAAAATGACCTGCCAGGATTTCGAAGGTCGCGGGGTCTGATGTTGCGTGGTAGGCCGCCGCCCCCAAGCGGAGCGCGTCCTCTTGCTTCTTCAGTGACTGGCTGAGCACCGTAACCTCGGCGCCCAGGGCTGCTGCGATCTTAACACCCGTGTGGCCGAGCCCGCCCATGCCGATGATGGCAACGCGCTTCCCCGGCCCGGCGTCCCAGTTGCGCAGCGGCGAGTACATCGTGATGCCCGCGCAGAGCAGCGGGGCGGCAGCAGCGAGCGATATACCATCAGGAATGCCAAGAACATAGTTCTCATCCACGACGATGCTGGTGCTGTAACCACCGGCAGTCGGCAGCCCGTCGCGGCCTACAGAGTTGTAGGTTCTGATCGATTCGGCCAGACAGTGCTGCTCCTCACCGTCACGGCAGTTGGCGCATTCCCGGCAGGAGTCTATGAAGCAGCCCACGCCCACGCGGTCGCCGACTGAATGTCGCGTCACCATGGGGCCAACGGCCTCAACGATCCCTGCAATCTCGTGCCCTACAACGATGGGGTAGCTGACCCCGGCCCAGTCACCGCGTGCGGTGTGGATGTCGGAGTGGCAGATGCCAGCGAACCTGATGGCAATTTGTACCTCGAAGTCACCGGGCTCGCGCCGTTCGACTGTGCCCGGCCGAAGGGGCGAGCCGGCTGAATCTGCCACGTAGGCCCTGGCGGTGGTAGGCATTCCTGCTCCTTGGCTTGCTGCGGTCTTAGCTAGAGTGTCGGGGGGACGGAAGTGATGGCTCAGGTCGGGCTGCGAACCCAAGTGACTTGTCCACAACGTTTTCCAGGGGTTCGGCGTTGCAATACCGCCGCAGGTTGTCCACGAACAGCTTCCCGAGATCATCGAGGTAGTCCTCGGTGTCGCCGCTCATGTGGGGCGTAATGATGACGTTCTCCATACCCCACAGTGCGTGCCCTTCGGGCAAGGGCTCGGGATGCACCACGTCCAAGGCAGCGCCGGCTATGGAGCCCGACGTCAATGCTTCGGTCAGTGCGCCGGTGTAGACAAGTTCGCCGCGTCCCACATTGATCAGGTGCGCGGTGGGTTTCATCGCGGCGAGGACTTCGGCGTCGACCAGGCCCCTGGTGTCATCGGTCAGGGGCGCGGCGAGGACCAGGTAGTCATAGGCATGGACGATCCCGGCCAGGTCGCGGGATGAGTGGATCCTGCCAAAATCGGATTCCCCCGGCCTGCTGGTCCGCCCGGCGCCGTCGACTTCCATCCCGACGGCGTGGAAGAGGCGGGCGGTTTCGCGGCCGATGGATCCGGTGCCGACCACCAGGACGGTCTGGCCCTGGATTTTGCGGGTGACCCGGTGCTGCCAGCGTTGCTGCTGCTGGAACCGGAACGAGCCTCGGGTGTCCTTGGCCAAATCCAGCACGAAGCCGAGTGCGAACTCGGCGATGGCGCGGCTGAGGATACCGCGGGAGTTCGTGTAGGTGATGTCGCTCTGGACCAGTTCATCGAAGAGCACCTGGCTCACACCGGCGGCTGAGACGTGGACCCATTTCAGGGAGGAGGCCGCCTCCCAGTTCTCCTTGAGCGCAGGGGAGAAAGAGTGCCACTGGTAGAGGACGTCCGCCCCGTCCAGCGCTTTCGCCATACCGTCCGCCTTGGTCAGCCGGACCTCGGCGAGCTCCTCGATTTCGGCCAGGCGGGGCGGGAGTGCTTCCCGGTAAAGGGCCGCGACGACGGGCCGCCTCCTGTTGGCTGCGGCCGTCACGGCGTTGAAGCGCCGACGGCGGCGGACCCTGCTTCGGCACCCGCGTGTTCTACGGCGTGCGCGTCAATGGCGGTCAGGACTGCGGCAGTGAATTCCGACGTCGAGTTGGTTCCGCCGACGTCGCGGGTCCCGTGCCCGTCGCGCAGGGCGGATTCGAATGCTGCCCGGAGATGCGCGGCCGCACCGGGGTGGCCGAGGTGCTCAAGCATCATCGCCCCGGACCAGATCTGACCCACCGGATTGGCCAGGCCCTTCCCGGCGATGTCCGGAGCGGAACCGTGGACGGGTTCGAAGAGGGACGGGTAGGCACCCTCCGGGTTCAGGTTCGCGCTCGGCGCCAGGCCGATGGAGCCGGTCACGGAGCTGCCCAGGTCCGAGAGGATGTCACCGAAAAGGTTGGAGGCGACGATGACGTCCAGGGTCCAGGGTTTCAGGACCAGGTGCGCTGCCAGGGCGTCCACGAGTTCGTGGGTGACGCTCACGCCCGGGTAGTCCCGGACGGTTTCGTCAACAACTTCATCCCAGAAGGGCATGGTGTGAATGATGCCGTTGCTCTTCGTCGCGGACGTCAGCCTCCCCGTGCGGGACGCCGCGAGACCGGCCGCATACCGGGCCGCCCGGGAAATTCCCAGGCGGGTGAAGATGGTTTCCTGCACGGCGCTTTCCTGCGGCAGCCCGCGGTACATCCGCCCGCCGACCTCCGAATACTCCCCTTCGTTGTTTTCGCGCACGATGAGGATGTCGATCGGTTCCTTGCATGCAAGAGGCGAGGCGACGCCGTCGAGCGTTTTGACCGGGCGGAGGTTGATGTACTGCTGGAATTCCCGCCGGATCGGGATCAGCAGACCCCACAGCGATTCCGTGTCCGGGACCTCCGGGGAGCCCACCGCACCAAGGAAGATTGCGTCGTGGTTGGCGAGCTGTTCGATCCCGTCAACGGGCATCATCCGCCCGTGCCGAAGGTAATAGTCCGAGCCCCAGTCAAAGTGCGTGAACTCCAGGTTCAGGGAATGGATCTGAGCGATCCGTTCCAGGCAGGTGATGGCCGCCGGAACCACTTCGGTGCCGATGCCGTCACCTGCGATGACCGCGATGCTGTGCCTACTCATGATGTTTTCCACTCCGAAGTGCCCGAAATCTTTTCTGCCAGGTTGATGATGGTGCTCTTCGGTTCGGTCATTTCGTGCACGGCGTACCGGACGCCTTCACGGCCCACGCCGGATTTCTTGAACCCGCCGAAAGGCATGGAGTCGATGCGCACGTCGCTGGTCTCGTTGATCACGACGGCGCCCACGTGCAGCTTGTCGGCAATGGCCAGCGCAAGATCAATGCACCGAGTGAAGACGCCTGCTTGGAGGCCGTACTCGGTGTCGTTGGCGGCGTAGATCGCGTCCGAAACCTCGATGAACGGCAGGATGCTGACCACGGGCCCGAAAACTTCTTCCTTGATCACCCGGCATTCTGACGCCACGTCGGCGAGGACGGTTGGCAGGTAGTACGCGCCCTGCCGCTGTCCCCCGGTGTGGACGGTGGCGCCCGCCGCTTTGGCTTCTCCTACCCCCTCGACACGGCGGGCCTCTGCCTCGGAAATCAGCGGTCCAACATCAGTGCTCCGGTCCAGCTTCGGCCCGGTCGTGAGCGCCCCTGTGCCGCGAACGACGAGTTCCAGGATTTCGTTGAACAGCGAGGTGTGGACATAGACCCGCTGCACAGACAGGCAGTTCTGCCCCGCGATCCCGAAAGCACCGGCAACGATCGCCCGCGCCGCGGCTTCCGCGTCGGCATCGGCGCAGACAATCGTGGCGTTGTTTCCGCCGAGTTCGGAAAGGATCTTTTTGGACCCGGCAGCGACGGCGATGCGTTCGGCTGTTACGGGGCCGCCGGTGAAGGAGATGAGGTCCACCTGGGGGTCCGTCACGAGCGCCTCGGAAACACCGGGGCCGGTCACGATCGCCGCGATGCGTCCCGGCGGGACGCCCGCTTCCAGCAGCAGCTGGACAAAGGCAAGCCCCGTCAGCGGAGTCCGGGTGGACGGTTTAAGAACGACGCCGTTTCCTCCGATAAGTGCGGGGCCCAGCTTATGCGCCACCAGGTTCAGCGGATCGTTAAAGGGGGTGATCGCGGCAATGATGCCCACAGGCTTCCGGGCGTACCAGCCGATCTTGTTCGCCCCGGCCATGCTGTCCTCAAAACCCAGGGTCTCGCCCGCCAGCTCGGCCGAGGCGGCGGCGGAGAGCCGCAGGGTTTCGGTGCAGCGCCGCACCTCGCGCTCGGCTTCCGTGATGGTCTTACTACTTTCGGCAGCGATGATGCTGGCAAAGCGGGCAGACTGCTCACTAAGCAGCAGTGCCGCCTTTTCCAGTGCCTCCCGGCGGGCACGCAACGGCCACTCCTGGACCTGGAGGTGCCGGTGAACATGGGCAATGGCCCGGCGCACGTCCTGCGGAGTTGAGCTGCAGACCCGCCCCACCAGGAGACCGTCCTGGGGATCCCGGACTTCCACGGTCATATCAGCGGTCTGCCACTGCCCTTCTATGAATGCTCCCCCGGGAAGGTTGGCCAGTTTTGCCCGGTCGTACCCCGTATCGGGGCGCGTGTCAGCGAGGATTGTCGATGGCGACATGTGGTCCCTTGTCTACTTGACTCGGTCGATGATCTTGGCGGCAGCGCCAATAAAGGGCAGGAACCAGGGCGGGCCGAAGTGTCCCGGCACGGGCGGGTTTTTCAGGTCTTCCCACACGTTGGCGCTCTTGTCGCCGGCCATGTAGTGGGCCATCCTCTTGCCCATGTGGGCGGCCATTTGCACCCCGTGTCCGCTGTAGCAGAGGGAGTAGAAGAGGCCGTCGTGGACGCCGGCGTGGACCATCTGGTCCATCGACAGGTCCACCAAACCTCCCCAGATGTAGTCCACCTTGGCGTTGGACAGGTAGGGAAACAGCTCGAGCATTGCCTTGCGCAGGATTTCGGCGCTCTTGACGTCCGAGTCCGGGCTGGACAGCGCAAAGCGCGCCCGGCCGCCGAAGAGGAGCCTGTTGTCCGGGGTGATCCGGAAATAGTAGGTCAGCATCTTGCTGTCGGAGGCCTGCCGCCGGTTCGGCAGGATCCGGTTGACTACGTCTTCGGGCAATGGCTCAGTGCAGATGATAAAGCTGCCCACCGGGATTACCCGGCGCTGCAGCCAGGGGGTGACACCGCCGGTATAGCCGCTCGTGGCGACCAGGACCTGCTTGGCCCTGGAGATGCCACGGGTGGTGTGCACGTCGTGGACGGTGCCCGAGACCTTTTTCAGCTCGGTGACACCGGCGTTCTCACAGATGTCCGCGCCCACGGCAGCAGCCGCACCGGCCAGCCCATGCACGAACTTGCCCACATGCAGGCCTGCTCCCAGCGGATCAAGCATGGCTCCCTGGTAGAAGTCCGTGCCGATTTCGCTGTGGATCTCAGACTTGGGGATGACCTTGACGTGGTGGTCTGCCAAGCTAGCCAGCAGTTCCTGCGACTTCAGGAACCCCTCGTAGTGGGATTCGTGGAAGGCCAGCGAGAGCTTCCCAAAACGCTTGTAGTCACAGTCGATGCCGTTGTCATGCACCAGCTTCTCGATGCTGTCGATGGCGTCGTTGTACTCGCGGAACATCTCCACCGCGCGGGGTCCCCCGTAGCGCTTGACCGCGGTGCTGAAGCCAATGGCCAACCCGGTCGTAGCCATTCCCCCGTTGCGGCCCGACGCGCCCCAGCCCACAGTGTGGCGCTCGAAAACGGCAACGCTCGCACCTTGCTTGGCAAATTCCAGGGCCGCGGACAGCCCCGTAAATCCGGCGCCGATGATTGCCACATCGACATTCGCGGGTACCGGAGTCTGCCGGTAGTCTCCGGAAGGCTCCGCAGTGTCCAGCCAGTAAGGAATGAGTTTCATGGGTTGACCTTTCGCCTCGTCGTGGGTCTACAGACCGAGGTGCTTGTTGAGCTCGTCCAGGGACTTCACGGTGGTGTAGTCGTAGCCCGCGGTAATGGGGTCATAGCCACGGTCCAGCATCAAGAGGTTTCGGAAGCCCATGTCGTGCATAGGCATCATGTCGTACCGGGTGTGCGAGGACACGTGCAGGAAGTCCTCCGGCTTAGCGTTCAGGGTGTCCAGCATGTACTCGAACGCCTGGTACCGGGGCTTGTAGGCCTGGGCCTGCTCAGCGGTGTACACGGCGTGGAAGTCCGCGCCGAGCTTCGGAACGCTGATGTCCAGGAAGCTGTCGTCAGCGTTGGACAGGATCACCAGCTGGTAGTTATCGCCCATCAGCTTCAAAGGCGCCGGCACGTCCTCGTGGGCAACCCAGCCACGCACAGCCTCAGCGAACTCTGCGCCGGCGCCCTCGGTCGGTCCAATGCCCCACCGCTTGCACACCCGGTCAAAGGAATCCTGAAGGATCTGCTCGTAGGGCTTGTAGTCGCCGCAGACCTCGTCGAACCGGTACCCGCGGAACACCTTCTTGAACGCAGGCCACTGCTCTTCGGGCAACCGGCCCGCGAGCATCCGGCGGGTGGTGGGATCGATGTCGAAGTTGATCAGCGTGCCGTAGCAATCGAAGGAAATGTACTTCGGCCGGAAGTTGGTCTCTGCCATGGTCTGTCCGTTCTGTTTCAAGTGAAGGAAATGGGCCATATGCCCGGTTGGGAAGCTGTGGAGGAGCGCATACCGCTCAGGAATTCTCACCCTGCAGGCCGGGGACTCCTGCCCGATAACTCGACTCTAGGCCGACGGATTGTAAATTGTCAACAGTTTGGAACCGCGCTTCTTCGGAATGGTTCTCAATGGCATTCGGCAAAAAATTGCCTGTCAATTGTTGACAATCTACCGAAGAGGGGGTTGCATTGCATCAGGTGAAGGAGAGATCCGGATCACACAACCCTCGGAAACAGGCACCCCCGGGGGCCCGGCAAACGATCAGCCCAGCAGCATGCTGAGTGATCTTTGTCCCTCGTTACAGCGACTTCCACAAAGCTGAAAGCAATCGAAGGGAAACACCATGAAGACCATCAACAAAGTTCAGACCGCGGCAGCAGGGCTCGCTGTCGTATTGGCACTGAGCGCCTGTGGCGGCGCGGTCAGCGGCACTCCGGCGTCTGAGGATGCAAAGTCAAAGACATCGAACACCGCCGACATCTCCGAAGGCGTCCAGCCCGACCAGGCGGCAGTGGCGCTGTTGCCACAGTCCTACAAGGACAAGGGCGAACTGACCGTGGCCATGGACCTGCATTATCCGCCCACTACCTTCCTTGCCGATGACAACACAACGCCGATTGGCCTGAACCCGGATGTGGCCCGGCTGGTGGCGAAGAAGCTCGGCCTGAAGCTGAAGTTCGAAAACACCGCTTTCGACACGATCATTCCCGGCATCGACGGCGGCCGCTACGACTTCACTGCCACCACCATGTCACCAACCGCCGAACGCCTGAAGGTCCTGGACATGGTCGACTATCTCAATACCGGCGTCCCGGTGGCCGTGGCTCACGGCAATCCGCTGAACATCAGCAATGACGACATGTGCGGTAAGAACATCGCGGTCACCAAGGGCTCCAACGCCCAGCTGAAGCACCTGCCGAACGTCTCGAAATGGACCTGCGAAGAAAAGGGCAAACCGGCCATCAACGGTGTGACATTGCCCAACGTCCAGGAAGCCCTCACGCAACTGGCCTCCAAGCGCATCGATGGCGTCTTCTACGACACCCCCGCGCTGGTCTGGGCAGACCAGCAGCAGCCGAACACCTTCACGGTCCTGACGCCGCAGGTTGATACCCGCTCGGACCACACCGTTGCCATTGGCCTGAAGAAGGGATCACCGCTGTCTCCGGCCCTGCAGGCAGCGACTCAGTCCGTCCTTGAAAGCCCCGAATACAAGAAGTCCCTCGACAACTGGGGCCTCGACGGTCTAGCCATTACCGACGCCAAGCTCAACTAGCGGGGACTTCCATGCAGCCAGTGATTATCGAAAGAAGCGAAACCACAATGAGTGGGATGGATCCAGCCCTCAAACCAAGGCTACGGCGTCGAAGCACCTTTGAATCCGTCGCCTGGGTGGTGTGCAGCCTCGTAGGCCTGGGCATACTCATCTCCGTATCAACCAACCCCAACTTCAAGTGGGGCGTGGTGGCCCAGTACTTCACCCATGAAACGATCCTGCGTGGCCTGATGCTCACGATCTTCCTGACCTTTGCCAGCATGGCCCTGGGAACACTCCTGGGGCTGGGGCTGGCGATCATGCGGGCATCCAGCATCAAACCGGTCGCAGCCACCGCCGGTGTCTACATCACCTTGTTCCGCGGCACCCCGGTCCTGGTCCAGCTCATCTTCTGGTTCAACATCGCCGCCCTGTACCCGAACCTGACCATCGGCATTCCGTTCACGGACATCGGCACCGCGATCGATGTGAACGCCCTGATGGCCCCCATCACCGCAGCCCTGGTCGGCCTGACCCTCAATCAGGCCGCCTACATGGCAGAAATCATCCGCGGAGGCTTCTCCGCCGTGGGCAAGGGCCAGATCGAGGCCGCGGATTCGCTGGGAATGAGCGGGGCGATGAAGATGCGCAAGGTCATCATCCCCCAGGCCATGCCCTCGATCATCCCGGCGACCGGAAACCAGTTCATCGGCATGTTCAAGGAAACCTCCCTCGTCAGCGTCCTGGGCGTCGCGGAACTGCTTCAAAGCGCCCAGCTCATCTACGCCCGCACCTATGAGACCATCCCGCTACTGATCGTTGCCAGCCTCTGGTACCTCGTCATGACCCTCCTGCTCAGCTACCCGCAAGCAAAGCTCGAGCAAAAATACTCCCGTACAACCTCCAGGCTTCCCCGGAAGGCAAAAAAGGTTGTACTGACAGCACCGGAAGGTATCGCCCGATGAGCACCGACGGCACCATTCACGCCCGCGGAATCCGCAAGTCCTTCGGACCCAAGACGGTCCTGCAGAACATCGACCTGGACATCGCCAGCGGCGAAATCTGCTGCATCATCGGACCCAGCGGCTCCGGCAAATCCACCCTCCTGCGCTGCATCAACGGCCTTGAAACCGTCGACCAGGGGATCCTCAAGGTCAATGGGGAGAACTTCGGATACTACGAAACCGACTCCGCCTACCACGCCCTGCCCCCGAAGAAACTCGCCGAGCAGCGCACCAGGGTTGGCATGGTCTTCCAGCAGTTCAACCTCTTCCCCAATATGACAGCCCGGGAGAACGTCATGGCCGGACCCGTCCTGGTCAAAGGCACCGACAAGAAGCAGGCAGCCAAACGGGCGCACGAGCTGTTGGCCAGTGTTGGCCTGGCCAGCTTCGGCGACCACTACCCCGCGCAGCTCTCCGGCGGACAGCAGCAACGCGTAGCGATCGCCCGATCCCTGGCCATGGACCCGGAAATCATGCTCTTCGACGAGCCCACATCCGCCCTGGACCCCGAAAAAGTCGGCGAAGTCCTCAGCGTTATGCAGGACCTGGCCAAAAAAGGCATGACCATGGTGGTTGTCACCCACGAAATGGGCTTCGCCCGCGAAGTCTCGGACTCCCTGATCTTCATGGACGACGGCTTCATCGTCGAACGCGGCGACGCCCGGAAGGTCCTCCGCGACCCCAAGGAACCCCGCACCCGGGCCTTCCTCGAAAAGGTGCTCTAAACCATGGACGGAAAACTCGCCGTCATCGGCCTGGGCAGCATCGGAAGCATGGCGCTCTGGCAGGCCTCCCGCCTGTCCGACTCCGTCACCGGATTCGAAGCCGCCTCCCCCGCCCACGGCCGCAGCGCCGTCGGCGGGGACACCCGGCTGTTCCGCATGCTCTACCGCGGCAACCCCGACTACTACCCCATCCTTGAACGCTCCCGCAGCCTCTGGGCCGAACTCGAGGCCGAAACCGGCCAGAACATCCTCACCCGCTGCGGGGGCCTCTCCATCGGAACCGCCAACGGACCCTACATTCCGCACCTGCTCGAAACCACCAGGACCAACGGCGCGGAGCACGAAATCCTCAGCCGCGAAGAGATGGCCGAACGCTACCCGCAACACCACCTCCGCGCGGACGACATCGCCGTCTACGACCCGCACGCCGGCGCCCTGCGCACCGACCGGGCCGTCACCGCCGCCATCACCGCCGCCCAGGCCAACGGGGCCACCGTCCACACCAACACCCCCATCGACAAAATCACTGAAACACCCGACGGCGTCACCATCACCTCCGGGGACAAGTCATGGACCTTCGAAAACGTGATCATCGCCTCCGGCGGCTGGTCCCAACGGCTCATGCCCGACTACCTGAAGGCAGCAACCCAAACCAAACGGATCTTCCTCACCTGGTTCGTCGCCCGCCACGCAGCCGAATTCACACCCGGAAAATTCCCCACCTTCATCCGCATCTCCGGGAACCGCTCCATGTACGGTGCACCCGCCGTCGACGGCGTCACCGTCAAAGCCACCCTCGACGGCCGCGGCACACCAACACCCAAAGCGGACGCCGTGCCCAGGGAACTCACCACCGCCGAAATCACCGAAACCACCGAAACCGTCACCGAATTCCTTCCCGGCCTCTACCCCAACATCGTCCGCTCAGACGCCTTCCCCGACCTCTACACCAAGGACAACAACCCGCTCCTGGGCCGGCCCGACGAAGCAAGCAGAATTTACTACGCCACCGGCTTCTCCGGTGCCGGCTTCAAAAACGCCACCGGCTACGGCGAAATCGCCGTACACGAAGCCCTCGGCAAACGAACCTTCACCGGGCTGGACTTCGTCCGCCCACCACGCTTCAAAACCAGCTGATTCCACCCTCAACAAAAGCGATCCATCCGGTTGATCGTTTATTGTTGACAATCTACAGTCGATAAGAAAGTATGAAGCCATGGCAACTCTCAGTCCCATCCTCAAGCAGGCGACTCCCGTGGTCGTGGACCACGCCCTCGGCAGCTGGATCCACGCTACCGATGGTAAGAAGTATCTCGATTTCACCACCGGAATCGGCGTCACCAGCACCGGCCACTGCCACCCGGACGTCGTCGCTGCAGCCCGTGAGCAGGTGGGCAAGATTGTCCACGCCCAATACACCACCGTGATGCATAAACCGTTGCTTGAGCTGACTGAAAGACTGGGAGAGTTCCTGCCCTCGGGGCTGGACAGTGTCTTTTACGCCACGTCCGGTTCCGAGGCTGTGGAGGCCTCCGTCCGCCTGGCCCGGATGGCGACAGGACGGCCGAACATCATCTCGTTCCAGGGCGGCTTCCACGGCCGCACCGTGGGTGCGGCATCACTCACGACGGCCGGCACGAAGTTCCGTTCCGGTTTCTCCCCGCTGATGGGCGGAGTGCACATCGCCCCGTTCCCGCACGCCTACCGGTACGGCTGGGATGAAGAAACCGCCGTTGCCTTCGCCTTGAAGGAACTGGACCACCTCCTGGTCAGCATCAGCAGCCCGGCAGACACGGCGGGTTTCATCATTGAACCCGTCCTCGGCGACGGCGGTTACATTCCCACCCCCGTCGCTTTCCTGCAGGGTCTGCGGGAACGGGCTGACCGGCATGGCATCGTGCTCATTATCGATGAGGTCCAGGCCGGCGTCGGACGCACCGGTAAGTTCTGGGGACACGACTGGGCCGGCATCCGGCCGGACGTGGTCATCACCGCCAAAGGCCTGGCCAGCGGGTTCCCCATCTCTGCGATCGCGGCCTCAGCCGAGCTGATGGGCAAGGCCTGGCCCGGCTCCCAGGGCGGCACCTACGGCGGCAACGCCGTCGCCGCTGCCGCCGGCGTCGCAACCCTCGGCGTCATCGAACGCGAGAACCTGGTGGAGAATGCCCTGATCCGGGGCGACGAACTGCGCACTGGCCTCGAAGCCCTCAGGGGCGACTTCACCTCCATCGGAGATGTCCGGGGCCGCGGCCTGATGCAGTCCATTGAATTCAGCAACGCGGACAGGACCCCCGACGCCGCTACCGCCCTCGCCGTCCAGCAGGCAGCGATCACGGAAGAACTTCTCCTCCTAACCTGCGGGCCGCACGGAAACGTCATCCGCATCATCCCGGCGCTCAACGTCACCAGCGACGAGATCCAGGCCGGGCTAACCCGGTTCACCCAGGCGCTGAAGACCGCCACGTCCTGACTTCCTCCCTTCGATTATTGAAAGCGTGAGACATGAGTTCCTCTTTTGACCCCACCATCCTCCACACGGACCTGTTCATCGACGGTGTCTGGCAGAAAGCGTCCAATGGCGCCACGTTCCCGGTCGAGAATCCGGCCACGAATGAGGTCATCGCCCATGTGGCCAACGGCGGAGCCGACGACGCGGCCCGGGCCATCGAGGCCGCAGGCCGCGCGCAGGCCGCCTGGGGCAAGTCCACCGCCCGCGAACGGGCCGACATCCTCCGCCGCGCCTTTGAACTGGTCATCGCCAACACCGACCGGCTCGCCGCGATCATGACCGCCGAAATGGGCAAGCCCCTGGCCGAAGCAAGAGGCGAAGTGGCCTACGGCGCCGAAATGCTCCGCTGGTTCTCCGAAGAGGCCGTCCGCATCGGCGGGGACAGCACCACCTCCACTGACGGGAACACCCGGATCATGATCACCCAGGAGCCCGTCGGCCCCTGCGTGCTGGTCACCCCCTGGAACTTCCCGCTGGCCATGGGCGCCCGCAAGATAGCCCCCGCCGTCGCAGCGGGCTGCACCATGGTCTTTAAACCCGCCGAACTGACGCCGCTGACATCCTTGGCCCTCGTGGACATCTTCCGCCAGGCGGGCCTTCCCGACGGTGTCCTGAACGTCGTCACCACCTCCACAGCCGCCACCGTGGTCGGTCACTGGATGAGCAGCGGCACCGCACGCAAGGTCAGCTTCACCGGTTCCACCGAGGTCGGCAAGCTTCTGCTGCGCCAGGCAGCCGATAACGTGATGCGCTCCTCGATGGAGCTCGGCGGAAACGCACCCTTCATCGTCCTGGCCGACGCCGACATCGAGAAAGCCGTCGACGGGGCCATGAAGGCCAAGATGCGCAACATGGGCGAAGCCTGCACCGCAGCGAACCGCTTCTTTGTGCACCGGTCCGTCGTCGAGGAATTCAGCGAGAAGTTCGCCAAGAAAATCTCCGAACTCCAGGTAGGCAACGGCGCCCAGGCCGGAACCGACGTCGGTCCGCTCATCGAACAAAAAGGCCTCGACAAAGTCCAGGCCCTCGTCACCGACGCCCTCAGCAAGGGCGCACGTCTCCTGACCGGCGGAACACGTCCGGAAGGCCCCGGCTACTTCTTCACCCCCACCGTCCTGACCGACGTGACCACGGACGCGGAACTGATGAGCACCGAGATCTTCGGACCCGTTGCTGCCATCACCGCCTTCGACAGCGAGGATGAAGTCCTGCACCTGGCCAACGACACCGAATGGGGCCTGGTCGGCTATGTCTTTACCGAGAGCATGGACAAGGCCCTGCGCTTTTCCAGGGAGCTGGAAGTAGGCATGGTCGGGTTGAACACCGGACTTGTCTCCAACCCGGCGGCACCTTTTGGCGGCGTCAAGCAATCCGGGCTGGGACGCGAAGGCGGCAAGGTCGGCATTGAAGAATTCCTCGAAACCAAATACACCGCCATAGCAGTCTAGAAAACACGCACCACGCCGAAAAGAGATGAGGGGATATCAATGGCGGCACCGGAAGAGCTGTTCGTACTGGAAGGAAGGCCCACCGCGCAGCTGATCGCCGATCAACTGCGCGAACAAATCATCCAAGGCACCTTCCGCCCCGGAGAACAGATTAACGAATCCGTCCTGGCAACCCAACTGCGGACCTCCAGGGGCCCGGTCCGTGAAGCCCTGCAGCGGCTGTGCCAGGAGGGCATCCTCATCAGCCGCCGAAACCGGGGCGTCTTCGTCCTCGAGCTCGCCACCGCGGACATCAAGGAGATCTACGCCGTGCGTGAAACCGTGGAGTTAGCCGCCGCCGACGCACTGCTGAACGAAGGCAGGGCGCGTGTTCGAGCCACCTGTGAGGCCCTGAAGGCAGTGCTCCGGGACATGGCCAAGCAGGTTGCTGTATCCGACTGGCAGGCCCTCGCCCGGTTGGATATGGACTTCCACAGCACCTTGGTTGCCGGTGCAGGTAACACGCGCCTGATCCGGATCTACAACACCCTGGCCGCCGAATCCCGGATGTGTATCCTCAGCCTTGAAGTGTCCTACCCCCGCATCGATGTCTTGGTACAGGAACACCAGAACATTCTCGACTTGTTGGAGGAAGGCGACAGGGAAGGACTCCACAAGGCCATCAAACGGCATATGGAAAAGGGCGTTGAGGATCTCATCGCCACGAGGCAGGAGGCGGGAAACAAACCCTAAGAGGGCGTTCCGCCGTTGTTTTGAACTCACAGAAGGCCAGGTCCAGTGGACCTGGCCTTCTGTATTAACGGGAAGGCGCGTCCCGACGTTCGCCTCCCGGAACTTCTGCAGCAACAGCAGCGCAGATCAAATTCTTTGTAAATTGTCGACGAAAGGTGATCCTGGTGGTTGCATTAAGGTACGGCTGATATGGGGTCGGCCGACTCATGTCCATACGAGCACCAATGTGGCTCCCGTTTCACAGGAAAGCGCCCATGAAGACCAGGAAGAGGATCCAGGCTGCCGTTGCCGCGTTGGCTCTTCTGGTGGCACTGACCGGGTGCGGCGCCAGCCCCAGCAGCCAGTCCGCGGATGAAGGTTCCAAGACATCCAATACTGCTGATATCTCCGAGGGTGTCCAGCCGGATGAGGCCGCCCTCAAGCTGTTGCCGCAGTCCTACAAGGATAAGGGCGAAATCAGTGTGGCCATGGACCTCCATTACCCGCCGACCGCATTCCTTGCCGAGGATAACGCCACTCCGATCGGCCTCAACGCGGACATTGCCCGCCTGGTGGCCAAGAAGCTTGGGCTGAAGCTGAAGTTTGCAAACACGGCCTTCGACACGATCATTCCCGGTCTCGACGGCGGCCGCTACGACTTCACCGTCACCACCATGGCCCCCACGCCTGAACGCCTCAAGGTCCTGGACATGATCAACTACCTCAACGGAGGAATCTCCGTGGCAGTATCCGCCGGCAACCCGCTCAATCTGACCAATGACACGTTGTGCGGCAGGAACATCGCCGTTACCAAGGGCTCCACCGGACAGCTGAAGCACCTGCCGAACGTCTCTGAGTGGACCTGCACCTCGCAGGGCAAGCCCGCCATCAATGCCGTGACGCTCCCCAGCGTCCAGGAGGCCCTGACGCAGCTCGCCTCCAAACGAATTGACGGGGTCCTCGCCGACACCTCCCAACTGGTGTGGGCTGAAGATCAGCAGCCAAACACTTTCACGGTTCTGAAACCGAGGGTGGATACCCGCTCGAACCACATCGTGGCCATTGCCCTGAAGAAGGCTTCGCCGCTGACCCCGGCGCTGCAGACGGCCATCCAGTCAGTCCTGGACAGCCCGGAATACACGAAGTCGCTCGCGTACTGGGGCCTTGAAGACTCAGCCATCACCGACGCAAAGCTCAACTAAGGGACACTGTGCGGAAACTCATTCGACAGCGAAGTGAACCGGGAACGATGGTGGACCCGATCCTCAAGCCAAGGCTTCGGCGGCGAAGCGTCTTTGAGTATGTCGCCTGGGTTGTGTGCAGCCTGATCGGCATCGGCATCCTGATCTCGGTTTCGACCAATCCGAACTTCAAATGGAACGTAGTCGCCAAGTACTTCACCCACGAAACCATCCTCCGCGGCCTGATGCTCACGATCTTTCTGACCTTTGCCAGCATGGCCCTGGGAACACTCCTGGGGCTGGGGCTGGCGATCATGCGGGCCTCCAGCATCAAACCGGTTGCAGCCACCGCCGGTGTCTACATCACCTTGTTCCGCGGCACCCCGGTCCTGGTTCAGCTCATCTTCTGGTTCAACATCGCCGCGCTCTACCCGGACCTGACCATCGGAATACCGTTCACCAACATCAGCACCGCGATCGACATGAACGCCCTGATGGCCCCCATCACCGCAGCCCTGGTCGGCCTGACCCTCAATGAAGCCGCCTATATGGCCGAAATCATCCGCGGCGGGTTCTCCTCCGTCGGCAAGAGCCAGCTCGAAGCCGCCGACTCCCTCGGCATGTCCGGGGCCATGAAAATGCGCAAGATCATCATCCCCCAGGCCATGCCCTCCATCATCCCGGCGACCGGAAACCAGTTCATCGGCATGTTCAAGGAAACCTCCTTGGTCAGCGTCCTGGGCGTCGCGGAACTGCTTCAAAGCGCCCAGCTCATCTACGCCCGCACCTATGAGACCATCCCGCTGCTCATCGTCGCCAGCCTCTGGTACCTCGTCATGACCCTCCTGCTCAGCTACCCGCAAGCAAAGCTCGAACAAAAATACTCCCGCACAACCTCCAGGCTTCCCCGGAAAGCCAAAACAGTTGTACTCACCGAACCGGAAGGTATCGCCCGATGAGCACCGACGGCACCATTCACGCCCGCCGCACCCAGGCCTTCGTGGAACAGGTACTGTAATGGACGGAAAACTGGCCGTTATAGGTCGTATCCCTACCTCCCAAGTCGGAAAGAGATGAGTTGATATCGATGGCGGCACCGGAAGGACTCTTTGTACTGGAAGGAAGGCCCACAGCGCAGCTGATTGCCGATCAGCTGCGGGAACAGATCATCCAAGGGACCTTTCGCCCCGGCGAGCAGGTCAACGAATCTGTCCTGGCAAGCCAACTGCGCACGTCCAGGGGCCCTGTCCGTGAGGCTCTGCAGCGGCTCTCCCAGGAGGGACTGCTGGTCAGCCATCGCAACCGTGGCGTGTTTGTCCTGGAGCTTTCGGCCGATGACGTCAAGGAGATTTACGCCGTCCGCGAGGCGGTGGAATCAGCCGCTGCAAATGCGCTGCTGGATTCCGGGCCTGAGCAGATTGACAGTACTTGTGAGGTCCTGAGGCCAATCATCAAGGACATGGGGAAGCAGGTGGCCGTCTCCGACTGGCAGGCCATTGCCCGGCTGGATATGCAATTCCACATCTCATTCGTTGCCGGCGCAGGCAACTCCCGGCTCATTCGGATCTACGAGACCCTGGCCGCGGAATCGAGGATGTGCATTCTCAATCTGCAGGTTTCCTACCCTCGGGTGGACGCTCTGGTACAAGAGCACCAGAACCTTCTGGACCTGTTGCAAGCGGGCGACAGGGAAGGACTTCTCGAGGGCATCAAACGACACATGCAAAAGGCCGTTGAGGACCTCACCGCCACGGGCCCCTGACAAGGGAATCAACGCCTGAGGTCTGCCCGCATCCAAATCCCGGCAACATCAGCAACCTCGGATCACAGGCAAGAGCCCCGGGCAGCTGCTGCCCGGGGCTCCTCAGGTAGGCTCGGGTACTAGCCGCGAACGTTGCGGGAAGCGCTGAAATTCGCCAAGCCGGCCCGCGCTTTTGCGTGTTACCGGACTAGTCGCTCGTAGCCGCGAGGTCTGCAACAACCCACATTTTGCGGAGCGTTTCGTGGATCGTGCAGTTGCCCTCCCAGCCGGCAGGCGTCACGAACAAAGAACCCGGACCGATATCGAAGCTGGTCCCATCCGGTTCAGTGATGGTGCCCGTCCCGCTCAAAATCTGGCAGATCTCGTCATAGCCAGGCCGCGTGCTCTTGAACGTTCC
The DNA here is from genome assembly GCF_018613755.1 of Arthrobacter sp. ISL-72. Lineage (GTDB taxonomy): Bacteria > Actinomycetota > Actinomycetes > Actinomycetales > Micrococcaceae > Arthrobacter. Next base: position 11,056 of record NZ_JAGGPP010000022.1, on the reverse strand, counting down.
GGGAGTTACTTCCCAGATGCCCGTCTTCAGGCCCTCCCTGGCCCAAAGACGCAGGGACACTTCGGTCTGTCCCGGCGTAACCGACGTTTCCTTGACCTGGTGTTCTCCCGGATTTGCCGTTGTTGCATTACTCATGACGGTCGCCTTGACCATAGCTTCTCCTTCTCGGGCGCTGCCCTTAGAACTGCCGTGCCCGACCTTCATTGGACGAGCACACTATCCACCCTAGCAATTGTCAACAATTGACGATAGACTCTGGAGTGAAATTTTCGCATTTGTGTATCTCGGGGAACTGATCAGCAGGGGGCACATTTGCTCATGACTAGGACCAGGAAGGCAACCAAGATGCGACAAAGCCGTCGTGTATCCATGTGGACATCCCTCGAGCGCGGAGACGTCGTCACCCTCAGTTTGCGGGGCGTCGAGTGCCACAAGGGCTCTATTGATGATCGGACTGATGATGGTCGAACGATCTGGGTTACAGACAGGATTGGTGACCGGCGGCTCTTCCATATAGAGGACGACTACGAGTTGCTGCTTTCCGGCGATGACTCGCCTGACTAATTCGGCCATAGGGGTGCAGGGATACACGGGCTTCTCCTGGACGTCGGACGGGGAGGAGCCATGGTCAGCCTGATCGTGCTTATTACAGCAGCGCTCGTGACCAGCTCCACCGCAGTCGCGCTCGTGCCCTGGTCAGCTACGGGAGCAGTCCGTAAGAAAAGGTTCAAGGATTTGTCGCTGTTGCACATTGGGGCCGGAAGTCTTGCCCTGGGTTCGGTCCTCCTCGCTGTGCATATTCAACAGGGGGCATTCCAGTGATTTCCCCCTCACCGAAGGGGCCGGAGTTGGTGTTCCATGACCCTCTCTCCAATTTCGTAAGCGAGCAGCAGGCAGGCTCCCCCGGCGTCCCCATGATGTCTCTTCGTGGTTCACGCGGACCAGACCGCACCGAACCGAACCGGTCAAGGTTTGGTTCTTCGAGGGGGCCGGGATGGCTGGATGGAATGCCGACATAGCGGCTGGCCCGCTCGGTCCCGGAACGGTCACTTTGGTCGAAGGCTCGTCCTTCTGTATCTCCCTGCCCAACGGGGACATGCACCCTGAGTATCCCCACGGAGTCTTCTTCCAGGACACGCGTATCCTGTCCGGTTGGAGCCTGACCGTTAACGGCCAACCGCTGGAGCCGCTGGCGGCGGAGACCCAGGAACCGTACAGGGCGCTTTTCGCAGGGCGTGTCACCCGCTCGGACGGCTATGCAGACAGCCCCTTGATTGTGGAAAGGCTGCGCGAAGTAGGGGCTGGCATCCAGGAGCAGATCACCGTTCGCAATTTCTCCCTCGTGCCGGCTGAATGCATGATCTCGGTGAAGCCTGAGGCGGATTTCGCGGATCTCTTCGAGGTCAAAGAGGCCCGCATCCAACGGCGCTGGGAGCAAACGCGGCAGGTGGACGGCGATTCGCTGACCATCCGGGGCGTCTGGCACGACGTCCGGAAGGGCATCCTTGTCCAGGCCCCCGGAGCCGACGTCACCCAGGACACCCTTTCCTATCGCGTGTCAGTCGGCGCGCGCAGCCAGTGGACCACCATCATCACCGCTGTGCCGAGCAACGATGCGGCCAGTCCTCCCCCGCCGTCGTTCGTCCACACCGAAGGGGAGGAAATATCCCCCCGGGACCGACGCCGTCAGGAGTGGGTGGCGAAGATTCCCAAGCTGCACATGGGCAACCATTCCATCGAACGGACTCTGCGGCGCAGTTACGACGACCTGGGCGCTCTTCGAATTGAGGATCCGAATTATCCGGAGCGCGTCGTAGTGGCCGCCGGAGCCCCTTGGTTTATGACCCTGTTCGGCCGTGACTCATTGTGGGCCTCGGAAATGGCCGTCGCCGTCGACCCGTCCCTGGCCCTCGGCACATTACAGACGCTGGCAGACCGGCAGGGCAGCGTGGTTGACCCGGTGAGCGAGGAGGAGCCGGGAAAGATCCTGCACGAGGTCAGGCTTGATGTCTCCAGCGGGCTGTCGCTGGGCGGAAAGCACATCTACTACGGCAGCGTCGACGCCACCCCGCTCTTCGTGACGATACTTGGGACGGTGAGCCGCTGGGGCTTCGCGAAGGACACCATCGCCGCCCTGCTGCCCCACGCGGACCGGGCACTTGACTGGATCCGGAACTATGGCGACAAGGACGGCGACGGATTCGTCGAGCATCAGCGGCTCAACCCCCGGGGACTCATTAACCAGGGCTGGAAGGACTCCTGGGACGGCATCAACTTCGCCGACGGCACCATGGCCGGGGCACCCATCGCACTGTGCGAAGTGCAAGCCTACGTTTATGACGCCTACATGGCGAGGGCATGGATTGCCTACGACGCCGGCGACCAATCTCTTGCGTCCCAGCTCGCCAATGAGGCCGCACAGCTGAAGAAACGGTTCAACGAACAGTTCTGGATCCCCGAGCGCGGCTACTACGCCATAGCCCTGGATGGCAGGAAGCGGCAAGTCGAGCCTGCGCATCCAACATGGGACACTGCCTCTGGGTCGGCCTCGTGGATGAAGACAAGGCGCCCCTGGTGGCCGAACGGCTCATGTCGCCCGAGATGTTCAGCGGCTGGGGCATTCGGACGCTAGCGAGCGACATGGGCGCCTACAACCCTGCCAGCTACCACAACGGATCCGTCTGGCCGCATGACAATGCGGTCATAGTTGCCGGTCTGCTGCGCTACGGTTTCGTGGAGCAGGCACAGCGGATCGCCACCGCCCTGCTCGAGGCAGCCGACTACTCGGGCGGCCGTCTTCCGGAGCTGTTCTGCGGCTTCAGCCGCGAGCAGTTCGCCGAGCCCGTGCCCTACCCGACGGCCTGCTCGCCCCAGGCGTGGGCCGCAACCACACCGCTGCAGCTGGTGACAAGCCTGATGCGCTACGACACACATGTTTCCCGCGGCGGCTTCTGGATGGATCCGGTACTCCCGGAATCCTACGGCGACCTTCATATCAGCAACGCACCTATGGCTGGCGGGCGGATAACCATTGATATCGCCAATTCCGTACCGTCAGTCCAGGGGCTGCCGGACGGGATGGTGTTCCACCAAGGACAGCGGCCATGGCTGGCTGAACTCGTGGAACAGGCCGGGCTGGGTTCCCAGGCTCAATTCGACATCAGCAACACGCCGGGCAAGGCATGAGGGACTTGGACGGCCGGCCGTAAGCGAATCCTTTGCGCCCGAGCTTCGACTATGGCTGAACCTGCCCGCGGCGGGCCGAGAAGCGCGCTGGTGAATCCCCGCCGTCGGTCAGGTCCGCAAGAACCCGCCCGATTGCCGGCGTGAACTTGAAGCCGTGCCCGGAAAAGCCTGCACCGACAACCACAGGCCCGAAGCGGTCCAGCACGAAGTCCTCGTCGGGGGTGCTCGTGTAGGTGCAGCTGATCGGAACCGCCGTCGCGGGATCCACTCCGGGCAGCCACTCACGGACGTAGCGCGTCAACGCCTCAAGCTGCACGGGTTCCGGGGTGAAGCTGCGGGAATCCGGATCGGTCACCGGTCCCACCCCGTGCCACCCCGCCTTGATCCCCTCACCCGGTGTGAGCATGCCGTACACCGGGCTGTACCAGTACGCATCGCGGGGATCGTCCGGGTCGGGATTGTGGTTGAAGCTCGGCCAGGCAAGCGAGTCGTCCAGCGGAGTGAAGTGCGCTGGCTGCTCCTGTGTCACCACGAGCTGCGGGAGCCGGACCAGGTTTCCGAGGAGCTTGCTGGTCCACGCGCCGGCTGTGACCACCACGCGGCGTGCCTGGATTTCCTCGGCATCCGTCACCACCACCACACGGTCCTCGCCGGAAACGCGGATGTCCCGCACCGGCGTCGAATACTCAAACCGCGCGCCGTGCGCTTCCGCAGCCCCGTGAAGCGCCAGCAAAGCGTCGGCGGCGCGGACGCGTCCGGAGCCGGGCACCACCAGCACGTCGCCGCGGAAGTTCATGCCCTGCCAGCGGTCCGCCGCTTCGGCGGCCGGGATGAAGTGGCTTTCGATGCCCCGGGCGGCGTGCGCGGCCCGGATGCGCTGCAGCCGGGGGACGTCGCCGTGATTGACCAGGCCCGCCAGGTCGAGGAGCTGCCTGCCGCTTTCGTCGGCGAGCTCGTCCCAGAGTCCTCTGGCCTCGATCACCAAATCGAGGTAGTCAGGTTCCGGGTAGGCCATGTTGAAGTTGCGCGTCGCACCGTGCGAAGCGCCGATGTGGTGCCCCTGCTCGAACTGCTCCAGCAGAACAACCGACCGGCCGCGGCGGGCAAGCTGCCATGCGGCCGCATATCCCATCGCCCCTCCGCCGACAACGACGACGTCAATGTCCACCACAGCTCCACCCAACCCAGTCCCGGTGCCTCCATCCGAGGCCTTTTCCGGTTCCTATTCTGCCAATCCAAGCGGGGCTCCGCGTTCGCCGCGTTCCGGCGGGCCGGCTTAGCCCGCGAAAGTCACATCCCTCGAGGGCTCAACCGCAGCTGTTCGGCCGGGAGCCGTGTGGTATCTCCAGTAGAGATTCGTGTGGGCAATGACCTTGTCCGGCGTCGGAGCACCCCACTCGCTCTGGTCCTCGGTGGTGTGCGCGTCACCGACCAGGGTGACGTCGTAACCGCGGACAAAGGCCCCTGGATCGTGGACCGGATGCATTCGTCTGTCTGGGCACCCGTCACAACCAGCCGGCCAACACCCGCCCTGGCCAGTACCTCCTCCAGATCGGTGTCCTCGAAGGAGTCCGCGAACGACTTGTGCACCAGCGGCTCCGGTTCCCGGCGCGACAGCTCCGGAGTTCCTTTGCGCAGGGCCGGGCCCTTCCGAGCGAGCCGTTGCATGCAATTTACGTGAGCTTAACTTGCCCGGTCTTGTGGGCCCGGAGGGGTCAGGACAGACTTAAACCACTCGATGAACGGATCAATTCTGACCGTTCGACCAGCCCAGCGGAAGATGTACGCAGAGATGCGTTTGGCCTGTTTATGGCGAAGCTGCCGGCGGACGGGCGCCGCAGACCGGAAGGATCGTTATGGCCGGCAAGTTTGAATTGTTCGTTGACGCAGAGGCGCAATACCGGTTCCGGCTTACCACTTCGGACGGAACAGAACTGGCCATCTCATCTGCCTTCCGCGACAAATCGGCAGCTGTGGCCGGCATCGAGGCGGTCCGCGAATGCGCCGGCATGGGGCTGATCACCGACCTGGCGCTTGCAAGCACTCCGGTTCCGGTTTCGGCGCCCGCTGCGGTGCCGGCGGTGCCTGTAGCGGTGCCGCCGGTCTGCGAATCACGGCCGACAACGGCGGATACCCTCCGTACGCACGCAGCGGCACGCCGGGCCACCGTCCTGCACTGGTCGGGAGCAGTTTAGGTACGGCGCCTCATGGCCTCTAATCCCGAGAAGGTCAGCAGCATTACGCCTCCGAACGCCAGCAGATAACCGGCCACCATCGTCGCAGGGCCGGGCCGTGTTCCGGGCCGCCGCGCGGCGAGCCCCATTCCCGCGTCCGCGGACAAAGCCCCGGAGGACGCGGCGTCGGCTGATGAGGCGTCGGCCGGTGAAGCGGCAACGGGCAATTGCGGCCCCGAAGGCCAAGCCTGCGCATGGGCCGAAGCGCTGGCCGACCCAGGCTCGGCACTCCCGCTTGCCGGCGTTTCGAATGCCGTCCCCGGCAGCATGACCGCCGGCGTCGTGGCATCTGCTCCGACCTGGCCCTGATCGGACCCGCCGGGAGCGGGGGCCGGCGTCGACGCGGAAGGCGACGGGACCGGCGTCGTTGTTGCCGGCGTCTCGGGGGCGGGGGCCAAAGGGCCCAGCGGAACGCAGATCCCGTCTTTGGTGACCGGAACCTGGCCGGCCGGGCACGGCTCCGCCGCCGCCGTCGCCGCGATCGCCAGCACACTGAGAACGACGACGGACCACAGTGCCAGCGTGCCCACAGCTTTCCGTCCGATGCCCACGCCGTACAACGCTACCCAAAGGTCGCAGGAAACCGGCGGACCTCGGGTCCGACGCGAGGCGCGCTGGCGCCCACCTGACCGCCAGCCGGAAACATGGTAAGGAGTAGGGAAAGCACATCGGCACACCTGCCGGTGCACGAAGGGACCACGTTGCCAGAAGATTCGAACACCGGAGGGCCGGACGCGAGGGGCCGGTTCACGTCCCGGATCCTCCGCGGCGGCACCGAGCCCGACCCCAGGTTCACCCTGGCAAACGAGCGCACATTCCTCGCATGGATCAGGACGGCGCTGGCGCTTCTGGCCGGGGGCGTCGCCGTCGAGGCTTTTATGGCCGATCTCCTCGGTCCCGGGCTGCGCAAGACCATTGCGGTGCTGCTGCTGGTCCTGGCACTGGTGATTGGCGGCGGCTCGTTCTTCCGGTGGCTGAACGTGGAACGTGCCATGCGGTCGAAGACCCCGCTGCCGCTGCCCCTCATCGCCCCCGTGCTGGCCATCGGCGGAGCCCTCGTTGCGGCCATTATGGTGGTGTTCGTCATCGCGCGGCCGGCCTGAGCATGGCGTCCGCCCCTGCCGCCGCACAACACGGCGATTCCGGTCTTCAGCCGGAACGCACGGACCTTGCCTGGAGCCGCACCACCCTGGCAATGGTGGCCGCCGCGGCCGTCTTTCTGCGGTGGCTCCCCCACCACGGGTGGTTCGTCGGAACCCTCGTCGGGGGCGCCATAGTCACTGCCCTGGCCATCAACTTCACGCAAAAGCGCCGGTTCCGCCGGGCCGTCCGGGGAATCAACCAGGAGTCCATGCCGCCCAATATCGGCTCGACGGCGGCCGTGGCGGCCAGTGTGGTTATCCTCGCCGCCTTGGGGATTTACACGGTGCTGTTCCTGCCGCTGCAGCCCTAAGGGCGGGGGTGGGCCGTCAGAAAAGCGTCAGCTGCCCGCCTACTGATCCGTCGGCGTCGGGCTGTCCCCACTCCGAAGGGATCGGTTCCAACAGATCCTTGATCTCCGGAAGCAGCTCGCCGATGCAGGTCTGGCCTTCCAAGAGCGGGATCACCGCGGTGTTTGCACTGCCGTCGGTGCTTGAATCTGCCACGGGCCGAGTTTACGTCAGGGCACCGACGCTGCGGGTTAGACACTCTGCATCGCAGCGAGTCCCGCTGGCTGCCGGAATGGAATGCACACCGCCGCTCAGACGTTAATTCGAATGTCGGTGATGTGGTTGCTCGGACTGACAGGAAGGTAATGAGCAGGAAAATCGAAACAGTCGAAGACGACGCCGGAAAGGTCGTCACCTACCACCGGCACCCGAACGGCGGCGGCCTGATCGGACGCGGTGCGGATGTGGACGAGACTGCGTTCATCAGCCCATCCGCGTACGTCGAGGCCGGCGCCAGGGTGGGGCCGGGTTCCCGCGTGGGCGGCGGCAGCTGGATTGACCGGCGGGCCCGCATCGGCCACAGGGTAGTAATCGGCGATGCCGTGCACGTCGGGCAGGGAGCTGTGATCGGCAACCGCGTGCATGTCGGCAGCCATTCCAAGATCGGAGCAGGTGCCGTCATCACCCATGGCGTCCGTCTACACGGCGACAGCACAGTCGCGCAGGGAAGCTACGTGGGCGCCAGAACAAAGCGGTCCCTTCCGCACGACAACCGCAAGGCCCGAAGAGCTGCCTGACACCAACCGCCGTCGGGCTCCCGAGCGCCGAGCCTCCTCCCGAGGAGAGCCGCCACCCCCTCCCGACGAAAGCCGCCACCGACCCTCCCGAGTTTTTGTCCAGATAACGCGACTTCCGGAGCGTTTAACCCCCAATATCTGGACAAAAACTCCGGGGTGCTACCGCAGAACCACCGTGCGGTTGCCTAGCAGCAGGATTCTTCACTCGCAGTGCCAGCGGACGGCGTTGCGCAGGGCAGCACATTCGGCGTCGCGGCCCACGGCCACCAGGTCGTCCGCGGTGTACGTGTGGTCCACCTCGATAACCTGCTGCGAAATGATCGGACCCTCGTCGAGTTCCACGTTGACATAGTGCGCTGTGGCACCCACCGTTTTCACGCCGCGGTCGTAGGCCTGGTGGTACGGCTTGGCGCCCTTGAAGCTCGGCAGGAACGAGTGGTGGATGTTGATGGTCCGTCCCGCCAGCTTTGCCGAGAGCCTGTCGCTCAGCACCTGCATGTAGCGGGCCAGGACCACGAGTTCAACATCGAGCCCGTCGACCAGCTCCATGAGGGCGGCTTCGGCCTCCGGCTTGGTGTCCTTGGTGACAGGCAGGTGGTGGAACGGGATGCCGTGCCATTGGACCAGGGCCTCCTGGTCGCGGTGGTTGGACACCACGGCCACGATCTCCACCGGGATGTCCCCGCTCCGTGCCCGGAAGAGCAGATCATTCAGACAATGGCCCATTTTGGACACCATGATCAGCACGCGGCGCTTGCGGCCCTGGGGCTCCAGCTGCCAGTTCATCCGCCATTTGTCCGCCAACGGCGTGAAGTCGGCCCGCAGTTCCTCCGTGCTGAAGGATTCCCGGACCGAAGAGAAGTGGACCCGCATGAAGAAGTGTCCCTGCTGGCGGTCCCCGTACTGCTTGTTGTCGATGATGTCGCAGCCGTGGTCCAGCAGGAATCCTGAGATCGCATGGACGATCCCGGGAGACTCGGCACAGTCGAGGGTCAGCACATGCTCGGACAGGACCGCGGGTTCCACCGGTGGCGGGGCCACTCTGGTTAGAGTCTGCGCCGTGTTCATCGCTTCACCGTTCCAAGGTCCGCGGCTGATTCTTCCCGCTCCAACTCCTCATTGAGGTCGGCCTGGAAGGCCGCGTAGCGGGCCAGGTGGGACGGGCGCCGTCGCAGCACGAGCCAGGCGGCGCCCAGCATGATGAACCAGACCGGCGTCACCAGGAGCGCGAGCAGCGTGTCCGGTTGCGTGGTCAGTGCCCACAGGACGAAGGCAAAGAACGCGAAGACCGCCCAGACCATGGGGATGCCGCCCGGCATCCGGTACTTGGACGCCTCGTGCAGATGCGGACGGCGCCGGCGGAACGCCAGGTAGCTGACCAGGATGATGGACCACACGAAGACGAAGCAGACGGCCGACACAGTCGTCACCATGTCGAAGGCCTTGCCGATGTCCTGTCCGGCATACATCAGCACCACACCGGAGAGCAGCAGGACGCAGGAGAGGAACAGGGCATTCTGCGGGACCTTGCGGCGTGACAGGGCGCCGAAAACGGACGGCGCATCGCCTTCCCGGGCAAGGCCGTAAACCATGCGCGAAGTGGAATAGATGCCCGAGTTGGCGGAGGACATGGCCGAGCTGAGGACCACCAGGTTCACCACGGTGGCGGCAGCACCCAGGCCCGCCAGGGAGAACATGGCGATGAACGGGCTGTGACCGGCCTGGAACTGGGTCCAGGGAGTGACGGACATCAGGATGATCAGTGCGCCCACGTAAAAGAGCAGCACGCGGATGGGGATGGAGTTGATGGCCTTGGGCAGGTTCTTCTCCGGGTCCTTGGCCTCGGCAGCCGTGGTGCCCACCAGTTCAATGCCTACAAACGCAAACACCGCGATCTGGAAGCCGGCCACAAAACCCATGAACTCATTGGGGAAGAATCCGCCGTGGTTCCACAGGTTCGTGAAGGTGGCCGGGCCGGCGTCGGACTGGAACCCGGTGAAAATCATGAACATGCCGACCACGATCAGCGCCGCAATGGCGATGATCTTGATCAGCGCAAACCAGAACTCGGTCTCGCCGAAAGCCTTCACGGTGGTGAGATTCAGAAGCAGGAGGATGGCCACGGTGGCCAGGCCCAGGATCCACAGCGGCAGCCCCGGCCAGAGCTCCTTGGAGTAGCCGGCGATCGCGATGACGTCCGCGATTCCGGTGATCACCCAGCAGAACCAGTAGGTCCAGCCGGTGAAGAACCCGGCCCACGGGCCCAGGAGGTCCGCCGCGAAATCGCTGAAGGATTTGTAGTTCAGGTTGGACAGCAGGAGTTCGCCCATGGCCCGCATCACGAAGAACAGCATGAAGCCGATGATCATGTACACGAAGATGACGGACGGGCCGGCTGCGGAAATGGTTTTGCCGGAGCCCATGAAGAGGCCGGTGCCGATGGCGCCGCCAATGGCGATCAGCTGGATGTGCCGGTTGCTGAGCTGCCGCTCAAGATGCGGCTCCTGGTTGGAAGTCAGGGTCTTAGTTGTCACGTGCTGCTCCTCGGATCAATGCTGTCTGGAGTGCTGCTGGGGTTAACACCTGGTCCGGCCCGCCGGGAACCGGAGCAAGGTTGTTGAAGCTGTAGAGATGGATGCCTGCGATGTTTTCGGGGTGGCTTTCGAGCCCGGAAATCAGGCTTTGCGGGGAATAGCGGTCACCGCTGAGGAGCTTGCGCGCCAGCGGGCCTTTGCGGCTGAGAAACTTCAGGGAAGTTCCGACGCCGATTTGTGCGGCCAGGGAGACCAGCTTGGTCCGCGGAACGGAGCCCGCCACACCCGCCCAGATGGGCAGCTGCATCCCCTCCCGGCGCAGGAGCGCCGCGTAATCAAGGACGGCGGGGGCGGAGAAGCACATCTGCGTGACAACGCTCGATGCCAGGTGCTGCTTGGCCAGCAGCGCATCCAGCAGGTCCACGGGGCCAATGGAAGGATGCCCTTCCGGGTAGCCGGCCACGCCCGCCCGCATCACGCCGCCGGTGTACTGCGCGATGTCGTCCAGCACCGCGAGGGCGGAATCGTACGGGCCCGCCGGCTGCTTCCGGTCGCCGCCAATCACGAAGACTTCGCGGATGCCGGCAACGTCGCACTCGCGCAGGATTCCGGTGAGCTCGGAACGGCCGGGCAGGCTCCGCGCCGCGAGGTGCGGGATGACAGGGTAGCCGAGCACGCTCAGCTGCACGGCGGTGCGCATGGTCCGCTCGATGCCGTGGTGGGGCAGGCACGTGACGGTAAGCGTCGTGCCCAAGGGCACCTTGGCCGTGACCTGCCCGATGATTCCCTCTGAAGGGACGATCTCGATTCTCGTGGGGAACATCTTTGGTCCTCTCTGAATGGTCAGGTGGAGCTAGGAGTGCGCTGCGATCAGG
>NZ_JAGGPP010000021.1 GCF_018613755.1 Arthrobacter sp. ISL-72 | reverse complement strand
AGGTTATTTACGACTCAACGCGCTAGGTCACGGGCCGGATTGATGGCGTAGCCGGTGGGCCCGCCGAGGGAAACACCGACACCGACCACCAGCAGGGCCACCGCCAACGGTCCGAGTCCGGAGGGCGTGCCGCCGAAGGTCAGGATGACGAAGACCAGGACGAAGGTGCCGATGATTTCGGTGACGAGATTCCAGCCGGTGGAGCGGATGGCCGGACCGGTGGAGAACACCGCCAGTTGGCTGGCTGCCAGAGGCTCCGCGTCGAAGTGCTGCTTGTGCGCCAGCCAGCAGACGACGGCGCCCAGGAAGGCGCCGGTCAGTTCTCCGCCGAAATAGGTGACGGTCGACAGGAAATCAACCGGGATGCCGGGGACGAATTCCTTCTTGCCGTTGAGGATCAGACCCAGCGTGACGGCCGGGTTGAGGTGGGCACCGGATTTTGCTGCGATAAACACACCGGCGAAGACGGCGATGCCCCAGCCCCAGGTGACCATCAGAAACCCGCCGTTGTTTCCCTTCGTTCCCTTCAGTGCAACATTGGCGACGACACCGCAGCCGAGCAGCGTCAGCATCGCAGTGCCGAATATTTCGGACAGGAAGATAATTCCAAGAGACATCTTTTACTCCACATATTGTTCTGTTCTGGCCGGTCCCGGGTGATGACCGGCGGTCGGGGGCGGGCGCGCCAGGCGTCATTCCGCCCGCCGGCCCGCTGTGCTAGTCCGGATCCGCGCCAAAGCTGCAGTCCGGCTTTTGATGGTGGCCTGGCTGTGCGTCAGGAAATCTGGCTTTGTACCCGGACCCCGTGGAAACGCTGCAGCACGTCTTGTGCGTGCGTGATTTCCTGGGCCGTCCGGGCCGTATCCCAGCCGAGCGGTCCCGCCAGGGCCTGGGCCAGCTCGGTGAGGAGTTCGGCGGTGACCATGCCCCGGAAGGCCAGGGATGTGCGCCGGATGAGGACATCGATTAGGTGTCCGATCTGCTCGTGCCGGACCATGAACTCGATTTCGCGCAGGCTCAGCTCGGGCGTCGAGTGCAGGACGCGGTCCTCGCCGGCGGTGAGGTACGTGATGACGTCGGTTGCACGGGTGCCGTAGCGGGTCAGAAGTCCTTCGACGCGGGCGGCGTCCAGATCATCGGACACGTGCTGTGTGATCCAGGCCTGGATGTCGGTCTCCGTGGGCGGGAAGTCAGTTCCGCCGCCGATGGGAAGCTTGGCGGTGGAGATCTTCCGTTTGTGACCAAGGATCGTCAGGACATCGTTGGTCATATGCTCGGACAGGGCCCGGAAGGTGGTCCATTTGCCGCCGACAAGACTCAGGACCGGAACGTTGGTGCCGGCGATTTCACGGTCGCGGCGTTCAATGCGGTAATCGCGGGAGACGAACCCGGGGTGCTCGGCATCGTCACGCGGGAGCGGGCGGACGCCGGCGAAACTGTACACGATGCTCTCCCGGGTGATCCTGATGTCAGGGAAGACGTGTTTGATCAGGTCGAAAAAGTATGTGATCTCCTCGTCGGTGCAGACGGCGTCCTCGGCCATGTCCGCGCGGATGTCCGTGGTGCCGACCAGGACACGGTCGCCCATGGGGTAAATCAGGACGATCCTGCCGTCCGTGTGTTCGAAGAAGATTTCGCTGCCCTGGCAGGCGTCGAACAGTGCGGGGTGATCCAGCACGATATGGGATCCCTTGGTCCCTCCCATGAACACGGAGGGCGAGCCCAGCGCCTCATTGGTCAGGTCGACCCAGGCCCCGGTCGTGTTCACGATCACATCGGCCATGAAGGAGAACAGCTCCCCGGTGAGTTCGTCCCGGAGCTGGACCCCTTCGTCGCCGATGCCGGTGACGCTGACGTAATTGGCGGCGCGGGCTGTGTCATTGCCGCAGCCGGCGGCCTTCTGTCCGTCCTGGAGGACATCCAGGGTGAGCCGCTCAGGGTTGTGCACGGACGCGTCAAAGTAGGTGGCCGTGTATTTCACGCCCGGATTGAGACGGGGAAGTTCCTCCAGTGCCCGGGCGCGTCCCTTGAACTCGTGCCGCGGGACGGCACCGCCGCCCCGCGAGAACGAGTCATACAGGCTCAGCCCGATCTTGATCAGGAAGGCCCCCCGCTCCTTGGGTGTGCCGTGCTGTTTGTGGGTCAGGAACCGCAACGGGGCGGCCAGCACGCCGGAGAACGTGCTGAAGATCGGAATGGTGGTTTTCAGCGGCTTGACATAGTGCGGGGCGAGCCTGAGGAGCCCGTTGCGTTCGGTGACCGATTCCTTGACGAGACGGAATTCGCCGTTTTCAAGGTAGCGGATCCCGCCGTGGATCATATGAGACGAGGCGCCGCTCGCACCCTGGCAGTAGTCCCCGCGTTCCACCAGGGCCACATCCACGCCCTGCAGCGCCAGGTCCCGGAAAGTACCAACCCCGTTGATGCCCCCGCCGATGATCAGCACCTTCGCCCGGGGGCGTTCACGCAAACTCTCAACCGTCGTGCGGGAAGAGGCCGGACTGTGGTCACCGGTGGATTCATGCTTGCTCAAAGTTGCTCCCTCGCAGCTTTTCCGTCGCGCTCTGGGGCGCCTTCCTTTTCATTCTTCAAACACGGCGGGAATATGTTCAAGCGTTCTGCACAAACGTGCAAACCCGAGGATGCCGACAGTTCACCCCTCTACGGGGCCGCGGTGGGTGTCGCGGCACGGCCGTTGACCCCGGAAACCGGGGGGTTTTTCCGCTCGGCGCGGATGTATTGCCTGCGGGAGCTGAAGCCATCGCCCAGGCACCTGCCAACCTCCCCTCGTGGCGGGCTCGGCTGATCCGGCTGGAGTTCCGGACGGACCTGCACGTTGTCCCGGCGCCGGACTCCCCGTCATTTCCGTCGTCGCCCGGCACCCTCCGGACCTGGCGACGCGCAACCCGCTGTCACCACCGATCCGCCCCAAAGACGACGCCGGTTCTTGCGGTGCGAGTTTTCGCAGGACCCGTCAGCGACAGAGCCCGGTCGCGCGTTGCGACCAACTGATGCCGGGGGATGTCGCGAAATCGTTCGTTCGTTTTACATGTTTGGGTGCTGAACGTTTCCGCAGGTCAGAAGTGTAAAGAATGCCGTGTCCGCCCATTGCAATGGTTACGACTGTTTGCGACGCTTTACACACGACGGATCGCCCACGCCTACCTGCACCGCAATAAAATCGACTACAGCGGTTGGAACATCCAAGGGATCATCCAGGAAAGCACCCAGATGACGAACGGTCACAAGCTGGAGTCCGACCCGAGCCGGTTGTGGTCACCCCTCCGCTTCGCCACCAGCTCGCGATGCAAGTCATCGAGGAAGAAAAACCGCTCCAGCACCGACTGTTCCGGAGCTTCATGAGCATACCGCCCGTACGCCGCCTCTTCGGCAGCCGTTAAATATTCACCAGCCATGCTCTCTCAACGATCGACGCTAGCAATCGTTGAGAGGGGTTTGATCCTTAGCGCTACTTTTCCGCGGAATGGTCCTCGACCCCCAGAACGCGTGGGAGGAGTTCATCCCGTTCCTGGACTATGGAGCCTGTCGCAGAATGGCGTGTCCCAGCCCGGGCGGTGACGAGGGGCCTGGGAGAATCGGGTATGGCTCGGAGTTATCGTCCTGTGCGGCGTGATCAGGTGTTTCTGCTTCCGCCGGATATGCGGGACTGGCTGCCGGAAGATCATCTCGTCTGGCTTGTCATTGAGATCGTCGAGACGCTCGATGTGTCATCTTTCGAAGCATCGCGGAGGCGGGGCGGGGTCGGCGCAGCGGGATACGATCCGCGGATGCTCCTGGGACTGCTGGTCTATGCGTACTGCCGCGGCGTGCGGTCCTCGCGTCAGGTCGAGCGGCTATGCCACACGGACATTGCGTTCAAGGTCGCATGCGCGGGCGATGTGCCAGACCACGCGACGATTGCGAGGTTCCGTGCCGTGTCCGAGGAAGCGTTCGCCGGGTTGTTCGCGCAGGTGCTGCTGATCGCTGCACGGGCCGGGCTAGCCCGGTTCGGGACGATCGCGATCGACGGGACGAAGATTCCCGCCAACGCGTCCATCGATGCGAACCGAGGCCGGGACTGGTTCGACCAGCACGCCAAAGAGATCGCCGCTGAGATCGTCGAAGAGGCGCAACGCGTGGACGCAGCCGAGGATGCGCTGGCCGCCCGTGGGGCCGACGACGGCGGCGACCGTGTCCGTGGAGCGCTGGCCGGAAGGTCGGCCAGGGCAGAGCGGATCCGTCCTGCAGCAGCGGAACTTACCCAGCAGCAGCGTCGACTGGACACCGATCGCGAGGCCCGGGAGACCGGAGCTCAGGCCCGGGTGGAGGCGTCCCAGGCTGGGCTGCCGGTCCGGGGAAGGATCCCCGACGGCCCGCTCCGGCTCGCCGAGGCGAGGGCACATCTGGAACGGGAGCTGCGCGACCACCAAGCCAAGCTCGATCGCAGGGCCGCGTTGATCGCCGCAGGGAAGAAACCGATGGGCGCCCCGCCCGTCCCGACCGAGGAGCACTCCCGGATCATCCAGCACGCCGTGTCGTCGCCGCAGCCGAAGCCGCCGCGGCCCGCGGCGGACAAGCCCCGACGAGAAGCCTCCCCAAGGCCATCGCGAACACCACAGACCCGGAGTCGCGGGTGATGCCCACACGCCGGGGTTTCGTCCAGGGGTACAACGCGCAGGTCGCAGTCACTGCGGACCACGTCATCGCCGCGGTAAATGTGAACCAGCAGCCCAACGACATGCCGTCTTTCGTTCCCATGATGACCGCGGCCACCGCCGCCGCCGCGGGCCTGCATGCAAGTACCGGCTCGCCCGAACACCAGATCGGGATTGTGCTGGCCGATGCCGGCTACTGCAGCAACAAGAATTTGAAGGCACCGGGCCCCGACCGGATCATCGCCCTCGGCAAAGGCCACGAACAGCATGCCGAGGCAATCCGATCACCGGCATCCGGGCCGCCGCCAGCCGGGGCAAACGCGCGGGAAGTGATGGCCCACCGCCTCCGAACACCTGAAGGATCAGCCGCATACAAACGCCGCGGCGCAACCGTCGAACCCAGCATCGGAACCCTCAAGACGATCCTGAGCAGATTCTCCCGGAGAGGCCTCGACGCAGCCCGCAGCGAGCTGAATCTCGCGGCCGCCGCTTACAACATCCGGAAGATCCACACGGCAACCGGCTGAGGCCCCGGGCCTCGGGGACCCCTCGGGCATCCGCCGACGCCGACCAGCAGGCCCCTCGTCACCGCCCGGGCTGGGACACGCCATTCTGCGACAGGCTCTATGACGTGGAAATCCGGCGCATGATCTGCTCGACCAACCCTATCGAATCCCTCAATGCCAGGTACCGGCGCGCCGTGAAGGCACGGGGTCATTTCCCGACCGAGCAGGCTGCGCTAAAGTGCCTCTATCTGGTCACCCGTTCCCTCGATCCGACCGGTGCCGACAGGATCCGATGGGCCGTGCGTTGGAAGCCCGCTTTGAACGCCTTCGCCATCAATTTCAGCGACCGATTCCCGGCAGCTGAAAGCTACTAAATGAAAACGCCGAATACACCGTAAATGAGATAGTCCCTCCCGGAGGCGGGCCACGCGGCGGTTGAGCGTGAGGTGTCCATGCCTGTCCGTATCTGTTGAACGGGAGAGGTTCTTCTGTTGTCCAGGTATTAACTGACGGAGCTTCGTTGTTTCAGATCGGGGAGTCTTTGGTATCCAACGGAGCTGTCGGTGGGGCCGCAACGGGTCCGCCGGCGAGGGCCTCCTCGTAGAGTTGAAGGTGTTTGAAGACCATCTTTTCGGTGCTGAAGCGTGTTTCGGCCGCGTGCCGGCACCGGCGGCGGGCCAGCGTTCCGGCCTCTTTCAGGGAGCCGGCCAGTTCGCGGATTCCGGCGCGCAGGAAGCCGGTTGCGCCGTCATCGATGATTTCCGGGGCAGAGCCCCGGGGAGTGGCGATGACCGGGGTGCCGGCGGCCAGGGCCTCGATCATGACCATGCCAAAAGGCTCGGGCCACTGAATGGGATTCAGCAGCGCCACGGCGCCGCCCAACAGTGCGTACTTGTCCCCGGTGTTCAGCTCGCCCAGAAACTCCACATCAGGATCGAGGAAAGGTGTAATGACCGTGCGGAAATACTCGTGTTCCTCACCATTGTGCATTTTCGCCGCGATCCTCAGCGGCATCCGGGCCATCCGTGCGGCCGCGATGGCCTAGGTCAGGCCCTTGTCGGGGTGCATGCGGCCCAGAAAGCATGCGTAGCCCCCGTCGCCTCTCCCGATGGGAACCATAGCGGTGTCGATGCCGTGGTGGATGACCCGGCTGATCCTCAGGTCGGGGGCGGAGCGGGCCTGGTGGCGGGAAATGGCAATGAGTGAGGAGGCGGCGGCTATCGCCTGGTAGACCCCGTGCAGCCCTCCGGTGAGTGGGCCGTGGGCCGTGGGCCGTGGGCCGTGGGCCGTGGGCCGTGGCGATGATGGGTCTCTGATCCGTCCCGTGCCGGTACAGCGGCCCGGCGAGGGTGTGATCGTGGACCAGATCGACGCCGTCCATCGCCTCATAGGCGAACACACTATGCCGGAGCTCGTCAGCGCACATCCCCATTCTTGCCGGGTCCCCCGCCATGGCCCCTGGAACCTGCGGGACCGGACAGGTGCTGCCTGCCGCGGTTGCCAGAAGGACCTCGTGTCCCGCGGCGGTGAGCCCCCGTGCCAGCACATCAACAACGGCCTCGATGCCGCCATACGCCGGCGGCGGCACGGTTATCCAGGGCGGAGCGATCAGACCAATGCGCATCCCGGCCCTCCCTCGGCGCGGCACCGCGCTGCTCCTCCCATGCCGGTGCCCAGGTTCTGAAGCTCAGAGAAAAGTTGCCGGCCCGGGGAAGTGGTCATGCCCCAATGTAGGGCCGGTCAGGCTGCCGCACAACCCATCGGCTCGGATCCTGCGGCCGCCGCCACCGTGCACGAACGGAACGAACGACACAGCGGAGGCTAGGAGGCCTCAGCCGGACCCTGGCCGGCCCGCGGCAGGGGTCACCGGGTTCAGCGACGGATCGCCGGGGGTCACCGGCGGTGTTCGACCTGCGGTTCCCCGCACGTCCCGGAGGCGGGCACCGGTGCGGCGATCACGCTGATCCGGACCGTTATCTTCGCGGCGGCCGGGGCGGTGGCTGGTGGGGCAGCGGTAGCAAGGGTCTCCGCGGATGGCGGCGGCGACCGCCGCGCGACTGCCAGTAGAGGCGCGGCATGCGGCACACACCGAAGTCCGGGCACCCGGCCGAACCGCATGCTCAAGGCTGCGTTGCGTCAAAGAACCGGTATTCCGAATCGGTATCGGGGATTTGATTGCCCTTGGCCCGGATGAGGTCAAGGTCTCCTCGGGAGAGCGTGGCTTGTCCGTGCTGGTCACAGTCGGCGCTTCTGCCGGTTTCCTGGCAGATCCTCTCCGTCATGGTGCGCGGCAGGATCAGGCACCCGGGGTTGTCGGTGAGCCATTGCCGAGTGGCGGCGCTGAGCCGGTCCCAGTGGTCCCGAATGTCCATCTCCATCGATGATGCCCCTCATGTGTGATCCCGCATTCAACTGCCCTATACCGGCACGCTACGGGCTGTGGGTTCAGGGTACGCCCGGCGATCGGTGAAAGACAGGGGCGGATGGGTGCCGGTTCCGCGGCGCCCGGCGTCGTGCGGTCCAGGAAGTCTCCGGCTGTCCAGGGAGGTCCCGTTGCCCTTGCAGGCGGGAAACAGCGGTCCGATCACGGCCCACACATCGTCAGCTACAAGAAAACGATTGCCCATCACACGAACCAACCGCATCCAACATCAGATGGGTTCAGCAACACGCCCTCGTAGCCGGCGACGCCGTTGCCGTTGCTTGACGGAGAACATAGGGGCACCCCCGTAATGCGAGCCGCAGATCGTCCTTAGTCAACTCCTTCAAAAACTCGTCCGCGCTCAAACCCGTTTGATCTATCCCAACCTGAATTGCCCGCCCAAGCTTCTGGCGCTCCCGGTGAAACCAGCGCGATTGCATCTCGTCAAGAATGGGCACTGCACCAGCGACGAACATTCCTGTACTTGGATCCTGCAGAGCGATCATGGCCGCCGTTGTTGCTGAAACTGCCCGTAAGCCGAGCGAAGCCCGTTCAGTGTCGTCCATTTCTCGCCCTTCCTCTGGAATAAGATGCCTATCCTGACAGCAGAACTTGCACGCACGAACTGCCTTGCTTCTAGCCACTGGGGTATGCCTGCTGGCCAGCACGAGCTGGGTGCCGTTTAACGTCAGTCCACTTGAAGGAGATTGCCCAACTGCGCGAAGTCCGATCAGCCGGACCCTCCGCAGCGTCCGTCCGAGTGATTGGTACGCGCGCCCAAGCACGGCAGAAATACTCGTAAGGGCCAAGAGCCCCAGCTAGCCGCTCCAAACTACGGGAACGCTCGAGGGGCGTGCCCGCCGGGGTTTCCCCCAACGGGCACTCGGGTCGACACGGAGAGTTAGTTCGCCTCAGCGCCGACTGCCTCGCCGGCGAGCCGGAGCCATGTGTCCACCACGGTATCGGGGTTCAAGGAGATGGAATCGATGCCTTCCTCGACCAGCCATTCGGCGAAGTCCTCGTGGTCGCTGGGCCCCTGGCCGCAGATGCCGACATACTTACCGCGGGCCTTGCAGGCCTTGATGGCCATGCTCAGGAGCTTCTTGACGGCGGGGTCGCGTTCATCGAAGCCACCCGAGACGATCGCGGAGTCCCGGTCCAGGCCAAGCGCCAGCTGGGTCATGTCATTGGAGCCTATGGAGAATCCGTCGAAGTAGTCCAGGAATTCGTCGGCGAGCAGCGCGTTGGACGGAATCTCACACATCATGATCACCTCAAGGCCGTTCTCGCCACGGGTGAGGCCGTTCTCGGCCAGCAGCTCAATGACGCCGCGGGCCTCTTCCAGGGTCCGCACAAACGGGATCATCAGCTTGACGTTTGTCAGCCCCATCTCGTTGCGGACGAAGGACAGGGCCTCGCACTCGAGGTCGAAGCAGTCCCGGAAGGACGGCTCCAGGTAACGCGAGGCGCCGCGGAAGCCGATCATCGGGTTTTCTTCGTGCGGCTCGTAACCGGGTCCGCCAATCAGGTTGGCGTACTCGTTGGACTTGAAGTCGGACATTCGCACGATCACCGGTTCCGGCGCGAAGGCAGCCGCGATGGTGGCCACCCCTTCGGCCAGGCGCTTGATGTAGTACTCGCGCGGGCTGTCGTACGCGGCAATTCGTTCCCGGATCTCCGCGGCCACGTCCGCAGGCTGCTCGTGCAGGTTCAGGAGTGCCTTGGGGTGGATTCCGATCTGGCGGTTGATGATGAATTCCAGCCGGGCCAGGCCCACTCCGTGGTTGGGCAGCTGCGCGAAGGTGAACGCCTGCTCCGGGGTACCGACATTCATCATTACCTTGACCGGGACCTCGGGCAGCTGGGTGATCTCGGTATCCTCGACGCTGAAGTCCAGGAGCCCTTCGTAGATGACGCCGGTTTCACCGTCGGCGCATGAGACCGTCACCTCGAGGCCATCGGACAGTGCGTCCGTGGCGTCCCCGGTGCCGACGACGGCGGGAATCCCCAGTTCGCGGGCAATGATGGCCGCGTGGCAGGTGCGTCCGCCGCGGTTGGTGACGATCGCGGAGGCCCGCTTCATGATCGGTTCCCAGTCCGGGTCGGTCATGTCGGCGACGAGGACGTCGCCGGTCTTGAATGCGGCCATCTGATCGATCGCGGTGAGGATGCGGACGCTGCCAGCACCGATGCGCTGCCCGATTGCGCGGCCCTCGACCAGCACCCGACCGGTTCCGTCGAGGCGGAAACGACTCAGGCTGCCAGAGGCCCGGCGGGACTGCACGGTCTCCGGTCGCGCCTGCAGGATGTACAGGCCGCCGTCGATCCCGTCCTTGCCCCATTCGATGTCCATCGGGCGGCCGTAGTGGTTCTCGATGGCGACGGCGTGCCGGGCAAGCTGCTCAACGTCGTCATCCGTAAGGCTGAAGCGGTTCCGCAACGAGGCCTCAACCGGAACGAAGTCAATGGTGTGGCCGACTTCGCGGTTGCTGGTGTAGGTCATCTGGAGGGCCTTCTCGCCCAGCCCACGCTTGAGGATGGCCGGGCGGCCGGCCTGCAGGGCGGGCTTGTAGACGTAAAACTCGTCCGGATTCACGGCACCCTGGACGACGGCCTCGCCGAGGCCGTAGGAGGACGTGACGAACACGGCGTCCTGGAACCCGGACTCCGTGTCCATGGTGAACATGACACCGGAGGCACCGACGTCCGAGCGCACCATCCGCTGGATGCCGGCAGAGAGCGCCACTTCGGCGTGCTCGAACTTGTGGTGCACGCGGTAGGCGATGGCGCGGTCGTTGTAGAGGGACGCGAACACATCCTTGATGGCGAGCAGGATATTCTCGATGCCGCGAACGTTCAGGAAGGTTTCCTGTTGCCCGGCGAAGGAGGCGTCGGGCAGGTCTTCGGCCGTTGCGCTGGAACGGACGGCCCAGGACAGGTCTTCGGAGCCCCCGTGCTTGTCCACCAACTGCTGGTAGGAGTTCCGGATCTGCTTTTCGAAGTCCGGCAGGAAGGGCGTCTCGCGCATGAGAGTGCGAATCTCCTGGCCGGCCGACGCGAGGGCCGTCACGTCATCGGTGTCCAGACCGACCAGCCTGTCGGCGATCTTCTGGTCCAGGCCGGAGTCTGCAAGGAAAGTGCGGTAAGCGTCGGCTGTCGTGGCGAAACCGTCAGGGACCTGAACGCCGGCAGAGGTCAGGTTCTGCACCATCTCACCGAGGGAGGCGTTCTTTCCGCCCACCCGGTCCAGGTCCTTGAGTCCGAGTTCTGAAAACCACAGGATGTCTGTCGTCATAGTTGCTGCTCCTTTGCAGATGATGGCATGCAGATGTGCCGCCCCGCTCGCGGCGATAGCCGGTTGGTGGGCGCGAATCTTGTCCACACTGACAGGTCTCAGGCGCTCTTTCCACATGATGTGTGCCACACCACAATTGTGAAACTTTTCACTAATGTTTGAGGTTCATGCGCTGCAGGATCGTCGCAGCCATTTCCTCCACAGACACCGTGGCTGAATTCAGGTACGGAATCCGGTGGGAGAGGTATAGCTGCTCGGCGCTTCGCAGCTCGAAGCCGCACTGCCGCAGCGATGCGTAGGGCGAGCCGCGGCGCCGTTCGGTGCGGATTTGGCTCAGGCGCAGCGGGTTGGAGGAGAGGCCGAAACATTTGTCAACAAAAGGCCTCAGCGGCTTGGGAAGCCCCTCCCGCTCAAAGTCCTCGTCCACCAGCGGGAAGTTCGCGGCGAAGATTCCGTGTTGCAGCGCCAGATACATGGTGGTGGGTGTTTTGCCGCAGCGGGACGGTGCCACGAGGATGACCTGCGCCTTTTCCAACGCTCGCAGGCTCTGGCCGTCGTCGTGTTCCATGGCGTACTCGACGGCGGCCATCCGGGATTGATAACGCTCAGCATTGCCCAGGCCGTGGGCCCTGCCGGGTTCGCCGCTGGCCGGTGAGCCAAGGGCCCGCTCCAACTGGCCCACATGCGTCCCGATAAGATCCACGATGATCCCCTGGCACGTGGCCAAGGCCTGTCGGATGTCGCTACTGACTGCGGTGGAAAACACGATGGGCCGGAGGCCGGTGGCGGCCAGTTTGTCGATGGTACTGACCACGGTCCTGGCCTGTTCGACGGTGGTGATGAAGGGGACCGTGATGCGGTCGAAGTTATTGGCGGGGAACTGCGTCAACAAGGTGTTGCCGAGCGTCTCCGCCGTGATGCCGGTGCTGTCCGAAAGGAAGTACACAGGCCGAAGATCGTCATTGGTCATGAACGCATTCTCCACCACTCGTGGTTCGGCCTTTACTGCAGCTAGCCACGCCACACGATCGCGGAACGCTCAACGGCGTCCGCAGCATCTTGGAGGGCTTGTGGCATCAAGTGCCCGTACACCTCTTCCGTTGTGCGGGTGGAGGCGTGCCCCAGGCGCCTTGACACTGTGAACAAGGAAACGCCGTCCTGGATCAGCCAGGACGCATGGTATGGCGCAGATCGTGAATTCGGGGCGACTTGGTCAGCCCACGGGCTTGCGCCGCCTTGACCGCCGGAACCCAGTAATGGTGCCAGTACAGCTTGTGAATGATGCGTTCACCCTTGGGCGTCGTAAACAAGAGATCGGATCCGGGGCGGCTGGCCACCAGAGGGATGAGCACTTCCACTAGGTGCGGGTTCAGGGAGACCGTCCTTTTGCCGGCACCCGTTTTGGTCGCTCCGATGTAGTACTCGGAATCAGCGCCACGTTTCCACGCCTTATTGATCCGCATCGTTGCAGGCTTGGACATCAGGTCCACGTCCGCCACGGTCACGGCGGTTGCCTCACCAAAGCGGGTTCCGGTCATGACAAGGAACTCGGTGAAAGCCTTGTACCGCTCCCCCATGCCCTCAAGGATCAGCCCAAACTCGGCATGCGTCAGGAACCGGGCCTCATCCTCTACTTTTTCATCTGAGGGGAGTTGAACGTGCCGGCAGGGATTGTCCTTCCGGTAGCGCAGCATAACGGCCGTCTCCATGGCCGCGAAGATCAGGCCATGGTTGTTCTTGATGGTCTTCGGAGACCGGCCCTTCTTCTGCATCGTCTTGATCCAGTAGGTCAGGTGCCGGTAGTCGAGCTTATCCACGGGGATATGACCAATGACGTCCGCGATGTGCAGCTTCAGCATCGTTTGGTACGTGTGGACCGCCGACGGAGGGACGCACCAGAAGGTCGATGTGTTCCTGGATGACTGCCGCCACAGTGGGTGCCTTGGTCTGGTTCTGGACCATCGCATGCTGGGCGATTTCGAAGGACTGCTTGTTGGCATCAAGGAGTCGCTTGAGCGTGACAGCTTCTGCCTCGGTGGCCAGGGTAATGCCCTGTTCTCTGCCGGTGGCCGGGTCTCGCCAGCAGACCATAAAGGAGGTCGAGCCGTCCTTTTTTGTGCGCTTTCTAACGCTGGCCATAGGAAAATGCTACGCGGCTGTCCACACTTTTGGGGTTTTTGTCCACAGTCAGAAGCCCGAATGGGCCCTGACATGCGAAAACACTGTGCCCGAGGTGGGACTCGAACCCACACACCTTTCGATACCGCATTTTGAGTGCGGCGCGTCTGCCAATTCCGCCACTCGGGCGCGGATTACACCGAAGTAACAATCTTAGGCTCACAGCCGTGTGTGAGCAACGCGATCGCCTTCAGTGCGCGGAATTACTCTACATGCAGATAGGCTGAAAGCCAGAATCGCGCCAGTGAAGCCGCAAAGAACCCATGCAGTTCCAAGTACAACAGCGGGCACAACTAAGATGGACTAGTTCCCGCCGAACCTTCCAAGGAGTTCCCGTGTCAGAACAGACGGAGTCAAACCCCAACACCCAGCCGGCCCGCCGCGTTATTGTCGCCGAGGATGAAACCCTTATCCGCCTGGACATCATCGAAATCCTCCGGGGCGAAGGCTACGACGTCATCGGCGAAGCGGACAACGGCGAAAAGGCCGTCCAGCTTGCCGAAGAACTCAAGCCCGACCTCGTCCTGATGGACGTCAAGATGCCGGTCATGGACGGGATCTCGGCAGCCGAAAAGATCGTCAAGGCCCGCATCGCCCCCGTAGTGCTCCTGACGGCCTTCAGCCAGAAGGAACTCGTGGAGCGTGCCCGCGACGCCGGTGCCATGGCCTACGTGGTTAAGCCCTTCACCCCCGCGGACCTGATCCCGGCCCTTGAGATCGCCCTCTCCCGCCACGAGGAGATCAAGGCCCTCGAAAGCGAGGTGTCGGACCTTCAGGAGCAGTTCGCCACCCGCAAGCTCGTGGAGCGTGCCAAGAGCCTGCTCACCACCAAGATGGGCCTCACCGAGCCGGAAGCTTTCCGCTGGATCCAGAAGACCTCGATGGACCGCCGCCTCAGCATGCGTGAGGTAGCCGAAACCATCATCAACCAGGTCAACTAGCAACACAACAAAAGGGAGGCTCCCCGCTCATTGAACTACGGTTCAATCAGCGGGGAGCCTCCCTTTGTCTAAGCGGGCGTCCGGGCGCGGCTAGTGCTGCACCCGGGCGTCAGGCTAGGCCTTCTTCTTCCGTTCCGGCCACGGTCCCAGCTTTTCCCTGTTGCTGGCAGCTTCGCCCACGAAGGTTGTGTCAGCGAGGTCGCCCACCTTGTGCACCTTCAGCGAGTTCGTCGAGCCGGCCTTGCCGGGAGGGGAACCGGCAGCGATAACCACAAGGTCGCCGTCTTCCACCAGGTTCAGTTCCAGCAGGCTGCGGTCAACCTGCGCAGTCATTTCGTCAGTGTGATCCACCATCGGAACCAGGACCGGCTGGATCCCCCAGGTCAGTGCAAGCTGGTTCCAGACCTGCTCCACCGGGGTGAAGGCGAAGACCGGCTTGACCGGACGCAGGCGGGACAGACGCCGGGCCGAGTCACCGGACTGGGTGAAAGCACAGATGTACTTTGCATCCAGCTGATCGGCGATTTCGACGGCGGCACGGGTGATGGCACCGCCACGGGTCTTGGGCTTGGTACCCAGCGGGGGAACGCGCTCCAGGCCGTGGACCTCGGTGGACTCGATGATCCGGGCCATGACCTTGACTGTCTCGATCGGGTACTTGCCCACGCTGGTCTCGCCGGAAAGCATGACTGCGTCGGCGCCGTCGAGCACAGCGTTGGCGCAGTCCGAAGCCTCTGCACGGGTGGGGCGCGGGTTGTCGATCATGGACTCGAGCACCTGGGTGGCGACGATGACCGGCTTGGCCCAGCGGCGGGCCAGTTCGATGGCGCGCTTCTGGACGATCGGGACCTCTTCGAGCGGGAGCTCCACACCGAGGTCGCCACGGGCCACCATGATGGCGTCGAAGGCGTCGATGATCTCGTGCAGCTGGTCAACGGCCTGCGGCTTCTCGATCTTGGCGATCACCGGAACGCGGCGTCCCTCTTCGTCCATGATTTCGTGGACGCGCTTGATGTCCGTGGCGTCGCGGACGAAGGACAGGGCAACCATGTCCACGCCGCGGCGCATGGCCCAGCGCAGATCGTCCTCGTCCTTTTCGCTCAGAGCGGGAACGTTGACGGCAACGCCGGGCAGGTTGATGCCCTTGTTGTTGGACACAAAGCCACCGACGGTCACCTGAGCAACCACCTTGACGTCGTCGACCTCAAGTGCGCGGAGTGCCACCTTGCCGTCGTCGATCAGCAGTGCGTCGCCGACGTTGACGTCGTCGGTGAGGCTCTTGAGTGTGGTGGAGCAGATCTCCTTGGTGCCGGGGACGTCTTCGGTGGTGATGGTGAAGATGTCGCCGACGGCCAGTTGGTGCGGGCCGTCAACAAAGCGGCCAAGACGGATCTTGGGGCCCTGAAGGTCAGCCATGATGGCAACCGGCTTGCCGAGTTGCTTCGATGCCCTACGAACGTTCTCGTAGGTCCCGTCGTGCACGGTGTAATCGCCGTGGCTCATGTTCATGCGGGCGACGTCCACGCCGGCTTCAACAACTGCGAGGGTGTTCTCGAAGCTGGAGATAGCCGGTCCGAATGTTGCCACGATCTTAGCGCGTCTCATATACCTACCCTATTGGTCTGTTTCTGGTTTGGAGTTGTACCGCAGGTGAACTTCCGTGGTCCCCCGTTTAGGACTAGAGCGTTGTGACTAGAGAACGGCGATCGCCCGGTCGGTCGGGGCGACCGGGGCAGGCAGGATCGTGGTCCCCATCAGGAACTTGTCAACAGCTGCAGCGCAGGCACGGCCTTCGGCGATGGCCCACACAATGAGCGACTGCCCGCGGCCGGCGTCACCGGCAACGAACACACCCTCGGTGTTAGTCATGTAGTAACCATCACGCGCCACATTGCCGCGCCCGTCGAATTCGGCGTGCACCTGCTCGGTGATGCCGGCAGGCTCCGCACCGGTGAAGCCCAGGGACAGGAACACCAGGTCAGCGGCAATGATCCGCTCCGTGCCGGCCTTGGGGAGGCGCTTGCCGTCCACGAATTCCGTCTCGGCAACCTTCACGCCCGTGAGCTTGCCGTTTTCGCCGACGAACTCAACAGTGGACGCAAGGTAGGTGCGTTCGCCGCCCTCCTCGTGCGCGCTGGCCACTTCGAACAGCGTGGGGAACGTCGGCCACGGCTGGTGCCCGGCACGCTCCACCGGCGGCTGCTTGCCGATGGCCAAAGTGGTCACGGACGCTGCACCGTGGCGGTGGGCAGTACCTAGGCAGTCCGCGCCGGTGTCGCCGCCGCCCAGGATCACAACATGCTTGCCCTTGGCGTGGATCTGGTTTTCCACCTGCTCCCCCGCAACTACGCGGTTGGCGGGAACAAGATAGTCCATGGCGTAGTGCACGCCTTCGAGCTCGCGGCCCGGGATCGGCAGGTCGCGGGGCACGGTGGCACCGGTGGCAACCACGACGGCGTCGTACCGGCGGCGCAGCTGTTCCCAGGTCACGTCGGTGCCCACGGCAACTCCGGTCCGGAAACGGGTGCCTTCGGCCTTCATCTGCTCAAGACGGCGGTCCACCTGCTCCTTTTCCATCTTGAAGTCCGGAATGCCGTAGCGCAGGAGCCCGCCGATCTTGTCGTCACGCTCGTACACGGCGACGGTGTGGCCAACTCGGGTCAGCTGCTGGGCCACGGCCAGGCCCGCGGGGCCGGAACCAACGACGGCGACCGTCTTGCCGGTCAGGCGGTGCGGCGGCAGCGGGTTGACCCAGCCATTGTCGAAGGCCTGATCGATGATGGAGACCTCAACCTGCTTGATGGTTACCGCGGGCTGGTTGATGCCCAGCACGCAGGACGCCTCGCAGGGTGCCGGGCACAGCCGGCCGGTCCACTCCGGGAAGTTGTTGGTGGCGTGCAGCCGCTCAATCGCTTCCTCACCCTTGTCCCGCCAGATGAGGTCGTTCCACTCGGGAATCAGGTTGCCCAGCGGGCAGCCCTGGTGGCAGAACGGCACGCCGCAGTCCATGCAGCGGCCGGCCTGGCTCTTCAGGACACCCTTTTCCTGGGCCTCGTAAACTTCCTTCCAGTCCATGATGCGGACGGGAACGGGACGGCGTGGCTGGGTTTCACGCTGACGTACTTTCAGAAATCCGCGTGGATCAGCCACCGGTCACCTCCAGGATTCGAGACCAAACTTCTTCGCCGTCGGGGTCCAGGCCCTCTTCGATCGCGTCAAGTCGGGTTTGCAATACGGCCGCGTAGTCGCGCGGCAGGACTTTGGTAATGCGGGCAGCGGTGTCGTCGAAGTTTTCGAGCAGACGCTGCGCGTGCAGCGACTCGGTTTCCTCGACATGCTTGACCAGGAGGCCGTGCACGATGTCGCGGTCTTCGGCATCCAGCTCGCGGAGCTGCAGCTCGCCGGACTCCAGCGCCTGCTTGTTCACACGGGTGATCCGCAGGTCCAGCACGTACGCCGTACCGCCGGACATGCCCGCGCCGAAGTTGCGGCCGGTGCGTCCGATGATCAGCGTCTGGCCGCCGGTCATGTACTCACAGCCGTGGTCGCCGATGCCTTCAACAACGGCCGTGGCGCCGGAGTTGCGGACCAGGAAGCGTTCGCCCACCTGGCCGCGCAGGAACAACTCGCCGCTGGTGGCGCCGTAGCCGATCACGTTGCCGGCGATCACGTTGCTTTCCGCCTGGAACACGTTGGTGCGGTCCGGGCGGACAATAATCCGGCCGCCAGAGAGGCCCTTGCCCACGTAGTCGTTGGAGTCGCCGAACATGCGCAGGGTGATGCCTGCGGGCAGGAAGGCGCCCAGCGACTGACCGGCGGTACCGTTCAGCGTGATGTCGATCGTGTCCGTGGCCAGCACGTCCGTGCCGAACGTCTTGGTCACTACGTGGCCCAGCATGGTGCCGACGGAGCGGTCCGTGTTGATGACGTCAACCGAGATCTTCACCGGGCTGCGGTCCGTCAGAGCCTCGGCGGCCATGGTGATGAGCCGCTGGTCGAAGTGCTTGTCCAGCTCGTGGTTCTGGCCGGTCAGGTTCCGCAGCGGCGCGTCGTCGTCGAACTCGAGCCCGTGCAGGATCGGGTCCAGGTCCAGCCCTTCGGCCTTCCAGTGACTGATGGCCTCCTGGGTGTCCAGCATCTCGGCGTGGCCGATGGCCTCTTCGATGCTGCGGAAGCCGAGCTCGGCAAGGATTTCGCGGACTTCCTCGGCCAGGAACTCGAAGAAGTTGACCACGAACTCCGGCTTGCCGCTGAAGCGGGCACGCAGTTCGGGGTTCTGCGTCGCGACGCCCACCGGGCAGGTGTCCAGGTGGCAGACGCGCATCATGATGCAGCCTTCCACCACCAGCGGTGCCGTGGCGAAGCCGAATTCCTCGCCGCCGAGCAGCGCCGCAATCACGACGTCGCGGCCGGTCTTGAGCTGGCCGTCAACCTGCACCACAACGCGGTCGCGCAGGCCGTTGAGCATCAGGGTCTGCTGGGTCTCTGCGAGGCCCAGTTCCCACGGAACACCGGCGTGCTTGAGCGAGTTCAGCGGCGAGGCGCCGGTACCGCCGTCGTGGCCGGAAACCAGTACGACGTCGGCCTTCGCCTTGGTGACACCGGCGGCAACTGTGCCGATGCCCACCTCGGAGACGAGCTTGACATGCACGCGGGCTGAGGGATTGGCACGCTTCGCGTCATAGATGAGCTGGGCGAGGTCCTCGATCGAGTAGATGTCGTGGTGCGGCGGCGGGGAAATGAGTCCGACGCCCGGAGTCGAGTGCCGCGTCCGGGCAACCCAGGGGTAGACCTTCTGCGCCATCAGCTGGCCGCCTTCGCCGGGCTTGGCACCCTGCGCCATCTTGATCTGGATGTCGTCGGCGTTGCTCAGGTACAGGCTGGTCACACCGAAGCGCCCGGAGGCGATCTGCTTGACGGCCGAGCGGCGCTCGGGGTCCAGCAGGCGGTCCACGTCCTCGCCGCCTTCACCGGTGTTGGACTTGCCGCCCAGCCGGTTCATGGCGATGGCCAGGGTCTCGTGGGCTTCCTTCGAGATGGAGCCGTAGCTCATCGCGCCGGTGGAGAAGCGCTTGACGATGCTGGAGACGGGCTCCACTTCCTCAAGCGGCACCGCGGGGCGCTCACCGGTCTTGAACTTCAGCAGGCCACGGAGGGTCATGAGGTTCTCGGACTGGTCGTCCACGCCCTTGGTGTAGGACTTGAAGATGTCGTAGCGGCGTTCACGCGTAGCGTGCTGCAGCCGGAAGACGGTCTCCGGGTTGAACAGGTGCGGCTCGCCGTCACGGCGCCACTGGTACTCGCCGCCGCCCAGGAGCGGCCGGTGCGGCTGCTCGATGCCGCCTTCGGGGTAGGCCATCTGATGCCGTGCGGACACTTCAGCAGCAATGACGTCGAGGCCGACGCCGCTGAGCTGGGAGTGCGTTCCGGCGAAGAATTCGTCCACCAGTTCCTGGCCGAGGCCGAGGGCTTCGAACGTCTGGGCACCGGTGTAGGAAGCCACCGTGGAAATGCCCATCTTGGACATGATCTTCAGGACGCCCTTGCCGAGGCCCTTGATCAGGTTGTAGACGCCGTCCTGCGGGGTCACGCCGACAACATCACCGGTGGTGATGAGCTGTTCGACGGATTCCATGGCCAGGTACGGGTTCACCGCGGAGGCGCCGTAACCGATCAGGACTGCGACATGGTGCGTCTCGCGGACGTCGCCGGCCTCGACCACCAGCGCGGTCTTGGTCCGGTTGGCGCTGCGCAGCAGGTGGTGGTGCACGGCGCTGACAAGCAGCAGCGACGGGATCGGCGCCCACTGGGCGTTCGAGTCGCGGTCCGAGAGCACCACGTACTGCACGCCGCGGTTGATGGCACCGGAAACCTGCTCGCAGATTTCGGTCAGGCGGGCACGCAGGGCGTTCTCGCCGCCTTCGGGGCGGTACAGGCCGCGGACCTTCATGGCGACTTTGTCGCCGTCGGGGCTTTCGATGTTGGCGATCTTGGCGAGCTGGTCGTTGTTGATCACCGGGAACGGCAGCGAAACCTGCGGCTGGCGGACCTGCTTGGTGTCCAGCAGGTTGCCGTTGGGGCCGATGGCGCAGGTCAGGGAGGTGACCAGCTCTTCGCGGATGGCGTCCAGCGGCGGGTTGGTGACCTGCGCGAAGGACTGCACGAAGTAATCGAAGAGGAGCCGGGGGCGCTTGGACAGCACGGCCACCGGGGTGTCCGAACCCATGGCGCCGAGGGGCTCGGCACCGGTCCGGGCCATCGGACCCAGCAGGATCTTCAGTTCCTCGGTGGTGTAGCCGAAGGTCCGCTGGCGGATGTTCACGGAGGCAGCCGTGTGCACCACGTGCTCGCGTTCCGGCAGTTCGTTGAGGTCGATCAGGTTGTCCTTGACCCACTCCGCCCACGGGTTGGCAGCGGCGACTTCGGCCTTGACCTCTTCATCGTCGATGATCCGGCCGGCTTCGGTGTCCACCAGGAACATCTTGCCCGGCGAGACGCGGCCCTTCTTGACCACCTTGGAAGGTTCGACGTCGATGACGCCCACCTCGGAGGCGAACACCACCAGTCCGTCTTCCGTGATCCAGTAGCGTCCGGGGCGCAGGCCGTTGCGGTCCAGCGTTGCGCCCACCAGGCTGCCGTCGGTGAAGGACACGGCGGCGGGGCCGTCCCACGGTTCCATCAGCAGCGAGTGGTATTCGTAGAACGCCTTGCGGGCGGGATCCATCGTGGCGTGGTTTTCCCAGGCCTCCGGGATCATCATCATGATCGAGTGCGTGATGGGGCGCCCGGACAGCCAGAGCAGCTCGGCCACTTCATCGAACGACGCCGAGTCGGAGGCGCCGGGCGTGCAGATCGGGTACAGCTCTTCGGGGGAATCCCCCAGCAGCGGGTTGGCTAGCTGCGACTGGCGTGCGCGCATCCAGTTCCGGTTGCCCTTGACGGTGTTGATTTCACCGTTGTGGGCGATGGTGCGGAACGGCTGGGCCAGCGGCCAGGACGGGAAGGTGTTGGTGGAGAAGCGCGAGTGGACGATCGCCAGCTTGGTTTTGAACCGTTTGTCTGACAGGTCCGGGTAGAACGGCTCCAGCTGGGCGGTGGTCAGCATGCCCTTGTACACGATGGTGCGTGAGGACAGCGACGGGAAGTACACGCCGAACTTGTTCTGGGCACGCTTGCGGATGCGCCAGGCACGGGAGTCCAGTTCGTTGCGCTCCAGCACTTTCCCGGTGCTGGAGGCAAAAAACGGCTGGGAGAAGTACGGCATGCAGGCCCGGGCCATGGCACCGACCAGGTCGGCCACGACCGGGACTTCACGCCAGCCCAGGACGGTCAGGCCCTCGTCGGCGGCAAGTCCTTCGATGCCTGCCTTGGCGGCGTCGGCTTCGCGCTGCTCGGCCGGCAGGAACGCAGTACCCGCAACGTACTGTCCGGGGGCCGGGAGCTCAAACTCCGTGACGGCGCGGAAGAACTCGTCCGGGATCTGCATCAGCAGCCCGGCGCCGTCGCCCGTTCCTTCGTCGGCGCCTACGGCGCCGCGGTGCTCAAGATTGCGCAGGGCGGTCAGGGCGGCGTCGACGATGTCATAGCCGGGTTCACCACGCAGCGTGGCGATGATGGCGAGGCCGCAGGCGTCCTTCTCCTGCTCCGGGTTGTAGAGTCCGGCCGCCTCCGGCAGCGCCGCGAACCGCTTGAACGGTGACATGGCGGCCGAGGGCTGATCCGGGTCGGACCAACTGGGGCTGTGAAGAGTTTGGGTCATGGGAGACGTCCTTCCTCCTGATCGTGCGTATGGAAGGGACAACGTTGGCCCCACTCGCGGTGCCTGTGTGACGGGCACAACAAAGTGTTACTTACTGGAAATTGTAGGTCAGCCCGGCCTGCTGAACTAACAGTTACGCAGGCCTCTGACCCGGGCTTGATTCGGCGGCAGCTCTATGCTGACGGGAAGGGGGCCCTGTACCACGACGCTGTGGGAACGGGCGCTGCGAGCGGTAGCTCTGCTGCCCGGTTTGCCGGCGCTGACTACTTGGTGCCGTCAGTGTCCGACGCGGATCCGGAATCCTGGTGAGTCGGTTTTCCTTCGGCCGGCAGGCCCTTGGGGGACCGGGTGCCGGCAGACGGATCCGCCACCGCTTCAGTTTGGGCGGAAGTGCGGCCCGGACCGTTTTGGTTATCTGGGAGATTACCACGGGACCCACTATCTGAGACACTCTTGTCCGAATGCCGGATGCTTTTGCCGTTGGCCGGAACTGCTGCCAAGTCGTCGCCGTAGTCGTTCTCGCGGGCATGGTTCTGCCCCGGTGTCAGGCCGGCTTCCCCGTCCCGATCCGCCGGAACGTGGCCGGGGAGGAACGGGGTGTCCGGCTCGTCCCGCCTGCGGCGGCCCAGCACAACGAACACCACCAGTGCCGCCAGGAAGACGAAGATGCTGGTCCAGACGTTGAGGCGGGTGGTGATGCCGAATAGGCTGATCTGTTCCGCATCGTCGATCCGCATGGCTTCAATCCAGACCCGGCCCAGCGTGTAATACATGGCGTAAAGGCAGAACAGCCGTCCGCGGCGGAAGTTGAACTTCCGGTCCAGTGCCAGCAGGATCACGACGCCCGCGAGGTTCCACAGCGATTCATACAGGAAGGTCGGGTGGAACAGGGTGTCGGCGGGCATCCCCGCCGGGAAGTTCGCGTTGTCGGCGTCGATCTGCAGGCCCCAGGGAAGCGTGGTGGGGCCGCCGAAAAGTTCCTGGTTGAAGTAGTTTCCCCAGCGGCCCACGGCCTGGGCCAGCAGCAGTCCGGGGGCGGCGGCGTCCAGGAATGCGGTGAGCTTGACCCCCGCCCGTCGGCAGCCGATCCAGGCGCCCACGGCTCCGAGCAGGACGGCACCCCAGATCCCCAGTCCGCCGCGCTGGATCTGCGGGATCAGGGAGAGGTCGCCGGTGCCGTCAAAGCCGGGTCCGAAGTATGCGTCCGGGGACGAGAACACGTGGTAAAGGCGGCCGCCGATGATGCCGAACGGAATCGCCCAGATGGCGATGTCCCACAGGCTGCCCTCCGGAGTGCCGCGCTTGGTCCAGCGGACCGAGGTCAGCCACAGGCCGACCACGATTCCGGCCAGGATGCACAGCGCGTACGCGTGGATGCGCAGCGACCCCCACGGCAGCGGGATGTCGAACCCGGACCAGTCCGGGCTCGGAATGCTGGCGGGGAGCATGGCCGCCGCGTGGAGGACAGTATGCATTGTTTAGGCTTCTTCCCTGGTGAGGCCGGTGCTGAGGTCTTTGGTCAGGGCGGCGACAGCATCCACGCCGCCGTCGCGGATGGCGGCGACCAGGGCGGTGCCCACGATCACGCCGTCCGCGTAGGCCGCAATCTCGCGAACCTGGCCGGCGTTGGAAACCCCGAGCCCGACGCACACCCGTTCCGCTCCGGCCGCGTGCGCTGCAGCCACAACGCCCTCGGCGGCACTGCTCACGGATTCCCGGGCACCGGTGACGCCCATAATGGACACCGCATAGACGAAGCCGCGGCTGGCGTCCACTGTGCGCTTCATCCGCTCCGGCGAGGAGGACGGCGCAACGAGGAACACGCGGTCCAGCCCGTACTTATCGGAGGCGGCCATCCATTCGGCGGCTTCGTCGGGAATCAGGTCGGGCGTGATGAGCCCTGCTCCCCCGGCTTCGGCCAGCCGGCGGGAGAACTCATCGACGCCCATCCGGATCACGGGGTTCCAGTAGGTCATCACCAGGACGGCGGCATCGGTCTTGCTGGTGATGGCGCGGACCACGTCGAACACCTGGCGGACGTGGAAGCCCTTGGCGAGTGCCTCGGTGGTGGCGGCCTGTATGACTTGGCCGTCCATGACGGGGTCGGAGTACGGAATGCCGATCTCGATCAGGTCGGCGCCGTTCTCTGCCAGCGCGATGCCGGCCGCGATGGTCTGCTCCACGTCGGGATAGCCTGCGGGCAGGTAGCCGATGAGGGCCGCCCGCCCTTCAGCGCGTGCCTTGTCAATGGCGGCCGCCGATTTGCTGGTGCTGGTGATGTCCTGAACGCCGGTCACAGCTGCTCCCCCTCTTTGCCAATCTCGGCCTCTGCGGAATTCTTGTCCAGCAGGTCGAACCATTCAGCGGCCGTGGCCACGTCCTTGTCGCCGCGGCCGGACAGGTTCACGATGACGATCTTGTCGGATGCCTTCCCGGCAGCCTCGCCCGCGCCGGCCGCGTCAGCTTCCGCCGCCAGCCGCTGGCCCACCTTGATGGCTCCGGCCAGGGCATGGGAGGACTCGATGGCGGGAATGATGCCCTCGGTCCGGCACAGGAGCCGGAAGGCGTCCATGGCTTCGCTGTCCGTGATGGGCTCGTACGTGACCCGTCCGATGTCCGCAAGGTAGGAGTGCTCCGGGCCGACGCCCGGGTAGTCCAGTCCTGCGGAGATGGAGTGCGACTCGATGGTCTGGCCGTCGTCGTCCTGCATCAGGTAGGACCGTGCGCCGTGCAGCACGCCGGGTTTGCCCAGCGTGATGGTGGCGGCGTGGCGTCCGGTGTCCACTCCGTCGCCGCCGGCCTCGAAGCCGTAGATCTTCACCGACGGATCGTCCAGGAAGCCGTGGAAGATGCCGATGGCGTTGGAGCCGCCGCCGATGCAGGCGCAGACGGCGTCCGGCAGCCGGCCTGCCTGGTCCAGGATCTGGGCGCGGGCTTCCTCGCCGATGACCTCGTGGAAATAGCGGACCATGGCCGGGAACGGGTGGGCTCCGGCGGCCGTGCCGAGGAGGTAGTGGGTGTGGCCGACGTTCGCCACCCAGTCGCGGAGGGCCTCGTTGATGGCGTCCTTGAGGGTCTGCGATCCGCTGGTCACGGGGATGACCGTGGCGCCCAGGAGTTCCATCCGGGCCACGTTGAGCGCCTGGCGGCGGGTGTCCTCCGCACCCATGTACACCACGCACTCCAGTCCCAGCAGGGCGGCAGCGGTGGCACTGGCAACGCCGTGCTGTCCGGCGCCGGTTTCGGCGATCACGCGGGTCTTGCCCATGCGCTTGGCGAGCAGTGCCTGCCCCAGCACATTGTTGATCTTGTGCGAGCCGGTGTGGTTCAGGTCCTCGCGCTTAAGGAAGACGCGGACTCCCCCGGCATGCTGGGCGAAGCGCTTGGCCTCGGTGAGCAGGGACGGGCGGCCGGAGTAATTCTTGTTCAGGTCCGCAATCTGGGCGACGAACTCCGGATCGGCCTTGGCCTTTTCGAAGGTGTCCTCCAGCTCATCCAGCGCCGCGATGAGGGATTCGGGCATCCAGCGCCCGCCGTAGGAGCCGAAATACGGGCCCGGCGCGTGGCGCAGGGACCGGTCTCCTTGAAGAAATGCGTCCGCGGCGCCCTCATCAGAGCCGGTTGTTGGCGCGTCGACCATCGGTCTCACCATCCTGTTCCACTGTTCTAAGAAATTTCGGGCGACGGCCGGCTGCAGCGCTCTGCCGCCGGGCGTCCCGGTTGTCAGACCCGTGCTGCGATGGCTTCCGCCCCGGCAGCGGTAAATTCGGCAATCCGCTGGCGCGGGGTGTCGTCACTCACGAGTGCTTCGCCCACCAGAATGGCGTTGGCGCCGCTCGCGGCGTAATGACGGACGTCGTCCACGCCGCGGACTCCGGACTCGCCCACGATGACCGCTTCGGGAGGGATGCCGCCGGCGAGGGAGGCGAAGACGGAACGGTCAACGTCGAGCGTCTTGAGGTTCCGGACGTTCACCCCGATGATGCGGGCATCCGCGGCGACGGCGCGTTCGATCTCTTCGGCCGTGTGGGTCTCCACCAGCGCGTTCATGCCCAGCTCACGGGTGAGCTGGGTGAAGTCGCGCAGCTCCGCGTCGCTCAGCGACGCCACGATCAGCAGGATCAGGTCCGCGCCGTGGGCACGGGCTTCCCAGATCATGTACTCGTCAACGGTGAAGTCCTTGCGCAGCAACGGCACGTCCACGGCTTTGCGGACGGCGTCGAAGTCTGCCAGGGACCCGTTGAACCGGCGCTGTTCGGTGAGGACGCTGATGACGGAAGCACCGCCGTCGGCATACTGCACGGCCAGCTCGGCTGGGTCAGCGATGCTCGCCAGGTCGCCCTTGGAGGGGCTGCGCCGCTTGATTTCGGCGATGACCTTCAGCTCGTTCCGCGTCGCGGAAGCGCCGCCGAGGGCTGCCCAGGCGTCACGGGCCGGGGTGGCAGCTGCAGCCTGTTCCTTCAGTTCGTCGAGGGAAACCAGACGACGGCGGGCCTCCATATCCTCCCTGACACCGGCATTGATGTCATCGAGAACAGTCACTGCTAGTGGCCGGAGTTCTTGAGCTTGCTGCCGTCCACGCCGTAGCCGGCCTTGCGCATGATCCACCCGAGGAGCAGGCCGATGACCATTACAGCGGCACCGGCAATGAAAATGGGGGTGCTGGCGATGACGAATGCGATGGATGCAACGAGCGCGCCGATCAGCATAACAATCACACAGGTCCAGGCTGCCGGGCTGTTGCCGTGGCCGAGGTCCACGCTGTGGTCCACGCCGATGTTGAGTTTTTCGGCAGCAGCGGATTTGGATGCGGAAACAGTGGCTTTGCTCATGGAAATCTCCTCAGGATGGATACTGCTTACATTCTGCCATTTTTTGGCCGTGCCTTGGACATCGGCCAGCCCGGCCTACGTGGGATCGTCACCCCGGGACAGCCTGTCCCAGCTGTCGATCTCATCCGCGGGGCCGTCCGCCGCGCCGGCCGTTCCGGCGGCCGCGGCGTCATATTTGGTCCGGGTCTTCCAGTGGCGGCCCGCCGGGATGATC
Organism: Arthrobacter sp. ISL-72; assembly: GCF_018613755.1. GTDB lineage: Bacteria > Actinomycetota > Actinomycetes > Actinomycetales > Micrococcaceae > Arthrobacter. The sequence goes on along the minus strand of NZ_JAGGPP010000021.1, from coordinate 53,991 downwards.
AGCAGGGCACTCAGGCCCAGCAGGATACCGGCGACGACGGCGAGGGCCGGGAACACTGAAACGCTCACCTGGACGCTGCTCCCGGTGATTCCGGTGGCGGCGGCGATGGACCCTTGGGCTGCAGCGAGCGGGTCTGCCATGACCGTGACGGCGGCGGTCACGATGCCCGCGGAAGCCAGGACAATGATCACGGCAATGACCCAGCGCGCAATCCGGCCCGCGATCGCGGCGGCGAGGCCCCCGGCCAGCGCCACAAGTGCCAGCGCGGTGACGGTCGTTGCTGCCTTGCTCCCCTGCACCTGGAGGCCATCCTGGCTGTTGACCGCCTGGCCCAGCTGGTTCGGGTCCAGGTGCACGGTCAGCCAGGTCTGGGTGGTGGTGCCGAAAGCCGCGAGGGCCGTCGCCGCGATGATCAGGACCAGCGAGGACTTCCGGGCCCACGCCGGGACGCCGGTTCGCTTGCTTCCCGGCCGGCTTGCTTTGCCTTCCACAACACCCATCAGCTGCCTGCGGGTGCGGGGCCGCCGGCCGGGCCCGGGTCCGGCACCGAGTCCGCAGTGATGTTGTGCAGCGAACCGGCCGTGTGCACGGCGCGCAACGGTGCAGCGGCCTTGTTCACGGTTTCCAGTGCCTCCGTCGGGTTGACGGAGTCAGCCACGATTCCGCCGCCGGCCTGGACGTACGCCCTGCCTTCGCGCAGCAGTGCTGAGCGGATGGCGATGGCCATGTCCATGTCGCCGGCAAAGTCCAGGTAGCCCACCACGCCGCCGTAGATGCCGCGGCGGTGGGGTTCCAGCTCGTCCAGGAGTCGCAGCGCGCGGGGCTTGGGAGCTCCCGACAGCGTCCCTGCCGGGAACGTGGCCTTGAGGACGTCGTAGGCCTTGGCGGCGGGGGCAAGCTTGCCCACCACTGTGGAGACCAGGTGCATGATGTGGCTGAAGCGCTCCACCTCCATGAACTGCGTGACGTCCACCGTGCCGGCAACGCACACCTTGGAAAGATCGTTGCGGGACAGATCCACCAGCATGAGGTGTTCGGCGCGTTCCTTCTGGTCGGCCAGGAGCTCTTCGGCGAATGCCTTGTCCGCGTCCACCGTCTTGCCGCGGGGACGCGAGCCGGCGATGGGGTGCGTGATGACTTCCTCGCCCGTGACTGTCACCAGGGCTTCCGGGGAGGAACCAACGATCGAGTACTGCCGGCCGGCGGCGTCTTCGAGGCTGAAGATGTACATGTACGGGCTGGGGTTGGTGTTCCGCAGCACGCGGTACACATCCAGCGGGTCGGCGCCGCACTCCATTTCGAAGCGGCGGGAAATGACCACCTGGAAAACTTCGCCGTCCACGATCGCTTCCTTGCCGCGGTCCAGCGCAGCAAGGTACTCGGGCTCGTTCCAGCGCTCCTGGACACTGGAGGCAAAGTCCAGCGCAGCGGGTTCCAGCACCGAAATTGGCTGTTCAACCGGTGTGCTGACCTTGGCGAGGAGCGCCTTCACGCGTGCGACGGCGTCGTGCCATGCTTCATCCACGCGCTCCGAGCTGTTGTCGAAGTTGATGGCGTTCGCGATCAACAGGACGGTGCCGTCCACGTTGTCGTGCACGGCCATGTCGGTGACCAGGTTAAGTGCTAGCTCCGGCAGTTCCAGGTCATCCTCGGGCGGGCTGGTGAGTTTCTCCCAGTGCCGCACGGTTTCCCAGCCGAGGAACCCGACCAGGCCTGACGTAAAGGGCGGCAGGCCGTCGAAGCGGTCCGTGCGCAGGGCCTCCACGGTGTCCCTGATGGCATCGACCGGGTTACCGTCGACCGGCACGCCGGCGGGAGGCTGGCCCAGCCAGTGAGCCTGCCCGTCCTTGGTGGTCAGCGTGGCGCGGGACCGGGCTCCGATGAAGGAGTAGCGGGACCAGGAACCGCCCACGGCGGCCGATTCCATCAGGAAGGTGCCGGGCTGGCCGTTTGCCAGCTTCCGGTACAGCCCGATGGGCGTCTCCGCGTCTGCCAGTACCTTGAGCCGGACGGGGATGACACGGCTGTGGCTGGCTAGCTCCCGGAATTCTTCGAGGCCCGGGCTGATGATTCCAAGGTCCTGCATGGCTATGGTGATCCGCCTGTTCTTGAGTCGTGCCTGAATCGTGTGGGTGGGTGTCCGGCTGCGCCGCACGGGCCGGGCAAGTGCTAGCTGGCGCTTCCGCTGACGCTGGCTTCACCGGAAACCACGGATAGCCCGCGCCCGTCGAAGCAGGTCCTGGTACCCGTGTGGCAGGCCGCGCCGACCTGGTCAACCTGGACGAGAAGGGCGTCACCGTCGCAGTCCAGCGCAACGGATTTGACCCATTGCACGTGGCCGGAGGTGTCGCCCTTGCGCCAGTATTCCCGGCGGGAGCGGGAGTAGAACGTCACCCTCCCGGTGGTCATGGTGCGCCGCAGCGCTTCGTCGTCCATCCAGCCGAGCATCAGCACCTCGTTGGTGTCGAACTGCTGGACGATCGCGGCTACCAGGCCGGCGCCGTCGCGCTTGAGGGCGTCAGCCACTTCGGCCGGCAGAACGCCGGCTTCTCCTGCCGCTGCGGGTGCGGAAGCGGCATCGGACGCAGCGCTCGGCGCCGAAGCGCGCACTGCCGATGGCACGGCGTCGGGTACTGGGGCGGGGGCGGGCTGCTCAGACATCAGACCAAGTCTAGTGCCTCGCCGCAGTGTGACGATCAGCGCGAAATCCGGCGGTGCTTCCACTGCGCAACTCGCGGCCTCTCGTGCTAGTTTCACAAGTGATGCATTTCGTCGATCCGTCCCGAGAAGTACTGGCCGAAACCCTGCTGGCGGCCGGTCCGGACTCTCCCACGCTCTGCAGGGGCTGGCGCACGCGCGACCTCGCCGCGCATCTTTACCTGCGCGAACGCAAGGCCGGCGTCGGGCTAGGTTTGATCATCAAGCGCCTGGCAAAAGCTTCCGATGTGGCGACTGCCAAGCTGGCCACGAAGCTGGAGAGCGCCGATGACTACAACCGGCTGGTCAACACGTTCCGTGAAGGTCCCCCGGCGCTGTCGCCGCTGCGAATCAGGGCCCTCGCCGAGAGCTCCAACCTCATCGAATACTTCGTGCACACCGAAGACGTCCGCCGTGCCGTGGAGCGCTGGGCACCGCGGGCACTGGACGAGGAATACTCGGACGCCCTCTGGGACGAACTCGTCAAGCGGGCAGCGATCCTTTACCGCGGAGTAGACCTGGGCATCGTGCTGGTGCGTCCCTCCGGCCCCCGCCATGTCGCCAAGCGCGCGCCGGTATCGGTGGCCATCGTCGGCGAACCGGGCGAGCTGCTGATGCACGCGCACGGGCGGACCCGCCATGCGCTGGTGACCTTCGAAGGCCAGCCCGACGCCGTCGCGCTCCTCCAGTCAGCCGAAGTCGGGCTCTAGCGGCAAAAACCCCCGTTGGAATTCCAGCGGGGGTTTGCCATGGCCGGCTGCCTCAGCGGACTTCGAAGCCTGCGTCACGGATGGCGGTCTTGACCTGCGAAATCATGTCAATCGGCCCGAAGTGGAAGACCGACGCCGCCAGGACGGCGTCCGCCCCGGCCGCGACGGCGGGCGGAAAGTGTTCGGGCTTACCCGCTCCGCCGGAGGCGATGATCGGCACCTTGACGGCGGCACGGACCAGGCGGATCAGTTCGAGGTCGAAGCCGTCCTTGGTGCCGTCCGCGTCGATGGAGTTGAGCAGGATTTCGCCGACGCCGCGCTCCGCTGCCTCACGTGCCCATGCGATGGCGTCAATCCCGGTCCCCTGCCGGCCGCCGTGCGTGGTCACCTCAAAGCCCGAGGGTGTGGGTTCGGATCCGGGACGGGTGCGCCGGGCGTCCACCGAAAGCACCAGGACCTGGGAGCCGAAGTGGCGGGTGATTTCGTCGATGACGTCCGGCCGGGCCACGGCCGCGGTGTTGATCGAGGCTTTGTCCGCCCCGTACCGCAGGAGCTTGTCCACCTCGGCCACGCCCCGGACGCCGCCGCCTACGGTGAGCGGAATGAAGACTTCCTCTGCGGCACGGCGCACCACATCGAAGGTGGTCTCACGGTTGCCTGAGGACGCTGTCACGTCCAGGAAGGTCAGTTCGTCGGCCCCGCCGTTGTCGTAGCGGTGCGCCAGCTCAACGGGGTCGCCGGCGTCCCGTAGGCCTTCGAAGTTGATGCCCTTGACCACGCGGCCGGCGTCAACGTCCAGGCACGGAATAACGCGCACTGCTACAGCCATGATGTCTCCTGAGGATTCGCTGGAAGGAAGTCGGTGGAGGCCCGGTGTGCGGGCCTGGCTCAGATGCGGCAGGCGTGGATGCTGCTGACCAGGATGGCACGGGCACCCAGGTCATAGAGCTCATCCATGATCCGGTTGGTTTCCTTCTTGGGCACCATGGAGCGGACGGCAACCCACTCCGAATCGCGCAGCGGCGAGACGGTGGGCGATTCGAGGCCGGGTGTCAGCGCTGCAGCCTGTTCCACCAGTTCCTTGCGGATGTCGTAGTCCATCAGGACATATTGCCGGGCGACCAGTACGCCCTGCAGGCGGCGGATCAGGACGTCGATCTCCCTGGCCGTGCCGTTTGCGGCGCCGCCCTGTCCGGTGCGCCGGATCAGGACTGCCTCGGACTTGAGGATCGGTTCGCCGAAGATCTCCATCCCGGCCGCCTTGAGAGTGTTGCCGGTTTCGACGACGTCGGCAATCGCGTCCGCCACGCCGAGGCGCACCGATGATTCAACAGCACCGTCCAGGCGGACCACCTTGGCGTTGATGCCCCGCTCGGCGAGGTAGCCGCGCAGGAGGCCGTCATAGCTTGTGGCCAGGCGCTTGCCTTCCAGCTGTTCGGCTCCGGAGAAATCGCCCACCGGGCCGGCGAAGCGGAACGTCGAGGCGGCGAAGCCCAGCGGAAGCAGTTCCTCCGCCTCCACCTCGGCGTCGAGGAGCAGGTCACGGCCGGTGATGCCGACGTCGAGCGTTCCCTGCCCGACGTAGACGGCGATGTCGCGCGGGCGGAGGAAGAAGAATTCAATGTCGTTGTCAGGGTCCACCATGACCAGCTCGCGGGTATCGCGGCGCTGGCGGTAGCCGGCTTCGGACAGCATGGCCGAAGCCGCTTCGGACAGGGATCCCTTGTTGGGGACGGCAACTCGCAGCATGAGGGGTCTTTCTGGGTTAGGAAGTCTTGGTTACAGGCAATCGGCCACGCGAAGCATGGCTACAGATGCTTGTAGACGTCTTCCAGAGTCAGGCCTTTGGCCAGCATCAGAACCTGCAGGTGGTACAGGAGCTGGGAGATTTCCTCGGCTGCGGCCTCATCGGATTCGTATTCGGCAGCCATCCACACTTCGGCGGCTTCCTCCACGACCTTCTTGCCGATGCCGTGGACTCCGGACTCCAATTCTGCAACGGTGCGGGAGCCTGCCGGACGGGTGGCTGCCTTCTCACTCAGTTCTGCGAACAGCGTCTCGAAATTCTTCACGCCCTCCAGCCTACTTGCTCCGGGCCTGACCCCGCCTGTCGGGCACTTCCATGACGGCGGGGATGTGAGGTAATACACACCAACGCACAACACAGCACCGGAGCAAGCAGGACAGGCAGGGGCGCGGCTACCGGTATTGCTTGAGCGTCACGGCCGTGGCCAGCGCAGCGGTGACTGCCTCGTGCCCTTTGTCCTCCTTGGAGCCGGGCAGGCCGGCACGGTCCAGGCCCTGCTGTTCGGTGTCGCAGGTCAGCACGCCAAAGCCCACGGGAACCCCGGTGCTGACGCTGACGTCCGTCAGTCCCATAGTGGCCGCCTCGCAGACGTAATCGAAGTGCGGTGTACCGCCGCGGATCACCACACCGAGTGCCACCACAGCGTCGAAGTGCTTGGCCAGCCGCGCTGCGGCCACGGGGAGCTCGAAGCTGCCCGGCACCCGCAGGACGGTCGGCTTGCTAATCCCGGCGTCCTTCGCGGCGCGCAGGGCGCCGTCCAGCAGGCCGTCCATGATCTGGGTGTGCCAGCTGGCTGCCACGATGGCCAGCTTCAACTGCGACGTCTCCGCCGGGTCGAGGGTGGTGAGGTCAATCTCCGGTGCGCCGTGTCCACTCATCTAAAGTCTCCTGGTTTTTCTGTGTTGATCAGGTTCGATCTGTGCTGATCAGTTCGTTCTGTGTTGACTAGTCTTGTTCGTGCTGGAAGGCGGCGGCCGGACCGGCGGACGGCAGGGCCGTCACCGGTTCGCTGCCCCGGGTGTCCAGGACAAGGCGGTGGTCCATCCGGTCTTTTTTGGTCTGCAGGTAGCGGATGTTCTGTTCGCGTGAGGGAACCTCGGTGGGAACCATTTCGACGACGGTGACGCCGGCGTCGGCGAGGCGGTTCAGCTTGTCCGGGTTGTTGCTCAGCAGCCGCACTTCGTGGAGGCCCAGTTCGGCCAGGATCTGCGCGGCCGCGTTGTAGCGCCTCGCGTCAACGGGCAGGCCGAGCTGCTCGTTGGCTTCCACGGTGTCGAAGCCGGCTTCCTGCAGGGCGTAGGCCTTGATCTTGTTGGCCAGGCCGATGCCACGCCCTTCATGGCCGCGCAGGTAGAGCAGCGTGCCGCCCTCCTCGTTGATTTTCTCCAGGGCGTACGCCAGCTGTTCGCCGCAATCGCAGCGGTAGGAGCCGAAGACATCCCCGGTCAGGCACTCCGAATGGAGCCGGACCAAGGGCGCTTTGCCGTCCACGGGGGGAAGGGGCGAACTGACGGCGAGGTGCTCGGCACCCGTTACCAGGTCTGTCCAGGCCTGGGCCACGAACTCACCGAATTCGCTGGGCAGCTGGACAATGGGCCCGCCGCTTACGGGATGCGGCATGCTGCTGCCCTCAAAGTCATTTCGTGCCTCAGGCGCCGTCATCGTTTCTCCTCGCTCCCCATCGGGGTTGTTGCCTGTCCGCCGGGCCGGGCTGCCTCCAGGTATGCCACCAGGTCCTCAATCGAGACCAAGGGGCAACCATGCTCTGCAGCGAAGCGGCGAAGTCCGTCCAGGCGCATCATCTCTCCGTTGTCGTACACTACCTCTGCGATCACGCCCACGGGTTCCAGACCCGCAAGCAGACACAGGTCCACGGCGGCTTCGGTGTGTCCCGGGCGTTCACGCACTCCACCGTTAACGGCGCGAAGCGGGAAAACATGCCCGGGACGGGTAATTGAGTTTGGGGTGCTGGCCGGATCGGCCAGCACCCGGGCGGTGACTGCACGGTCGGTCGCGGAAATGCCTGTGCTGACGCCAACCGCCGCATCACAGGAAACCGTGTAGGCGGTGCCCTTGGAGTCTTCGTTGACCTCCGCCATCGGCGGGAGGTGGAGGGCGTCTGCCCGGGCCCCGTCGAGCGGCACGCAGATCACGCCGGAGCTGTAGCGGATGGTCCAGCCCATCAGTTCAGGGGTGGCGTGCTGGGCGGCAAAAATGATGTCGCCCTCATTTTCACGGTCCTCGTTATCCACCACCACGACCGGAAGGCCGGCGGCCATGGCCCTGACGGCGTCTTCAATCGGGTCCAGGACGGTACCGGCATCCACGGTCAGTTGGTCCGCACTGAGTTCAGGGGTGTGCTTGAGCTGGTTCACTTCACGTCTCCGGTTCCTGTGGCATTTCCGGTGGCGGCGCTTCGGGTGGCTGGGCCGCCGGCAAAGGCGAGCAGGCGTTCGGTGTACTTGGCCAGCACATCCACTTCGAGGTTGACCTTGCTGCCAATGCTCTTCGCCCCCAGGCCGGTTTCGGCCAGGGTGGTCGGAATCAGCCCTACCTCGAACCACGGGGCGGATTCCGCTGCGTCGCTGACTCCGGTCACCGTGAGGGACACGCCGTCAACGGCGATGGAACCCTTTTCGGCGATGTACCGGGCAAGCCGCACCGGTACGCCGAACCGCAAGCGGTCCCAGTTGCCCAGGGCTTCGCGCTCCAGGAGTTCGCCGACGCCGTCCACGTGCCCCTGGACAACATGGCCGTCGAGGCGCCCGCCGGCAGGGACGCAGCGCTCCAGGTTGACGGTGTCGCCCGCACCCAGCTCGCCGATGGTGCTGCGGACCAGGGTTTCGCCCATGACGTCGACGCTGAAGTCCTTGCCGTCAATGGCCGTTGCGGTCAGGCACACGCCGTTCACGGCGACCGAGCCGCCCAGGGCAAGCCCTTCAGTGCTTCCGGGAGCATGCAAACGTACAGTGGCGCTGACGTCGCCGTTCCGTTCCACGGACAGGACCCTGCCCTGTTCGGCGATAATTCCGGTAAACATCAGTAGCCTCCTGTGGCAGTACCCGCGCCGCTGCGGTGCGGTAGGGGTAGGGGTTTGGTTGAGCGTGTAAGGGATGAAAGGAGTTCGGAGCCGGCTTCGGCCGGCAGGGCAGCCTCAGCCGCCGGTTCAGGGTTGCGCGGGAAGAGGTGCAGCCTGAGGTCCCGGCCGAGGGTCTGGACTGCGCCCCCGGAGGCGTGGTCCCAGTCCCAGCCCTGGGCGTCGGCCAGGGTGGTGATGCCGAGGTCGCCCAGAGCCGCCGTGCCGGATCCGAGCAGGGTGGGCGCCAGATAGATGATCAGCTCGTCCACCACTCCGGCGGCGAGGAAGGCACTCAGGATGCTGGAACCGCCTTCAACCATGAGGTGGCGTACGCCGGCGGAGAAGAGCTGCTTCAAGGCCTCATGCGGATCGCGGGTGGGCAGGTGCAGCACCCGGCCGTCATCACCGTGAATGGCGGCGTCGTCGGGGATTCCGCGAAGACCCATCACCGCCCGCAGGGGCTGGTGGCCCGAAGGCTCGCCCGATGCGTCCCGGGCGGTGAGCCGCGGATTATCCACCAGGAGCGTTTGGGTGCCCACCAGGATGGCATCAACCCGCCCGCGCAGAGCGTGGTTGTCAGCAAGTGATTCCGGGCTGGAGATCCACTGGCTCGTACCGTCCGCCGCTGCGATGCGGCTGTCCAGGGTCTGGGCGATGTGGAGGGTAACAAAGGGACGCTGCGCGAGAACCGCTTCAAACCAGCGTCGGTTCAGCTCGAAGGCGGCGCGGGCTGACAATCCGGACCGCACGCTGACGCCTGCGGCCCGCAGGGTTGCGGCTCCGCCGGCGGCGGGGTCATGGGGATCATCCACGGCGTAGACCACCGACGAGATGCCTGCATCGATGATGGCCTGGGCGCACGGCCCGGTCCGTCCGCAGTGGTTGCACGGTTCGAGGGTGACCACCATGGTGGAGCCGGCAAGGCCGATGCCCTTCATGCGTGCTTGGGCAATTGCGTCAGCCTCCGCGTGCGCCGTACCGGCGCCGCGGTGGTAGCCGGTCACCAGCGGCTGGCCGTCGGATCCGACCACAACTGCGCCCACCAGCGGATTGGCCCCTCGGGGACCCTGGAGCGCCGCCTCGAGGGCTGCCTCCATGGCATCGGTCTCGGCAGCACTGAAGATGGCTGTAGTCTGCGGCGTCAAAGCGTTCGTCGTTCCTTCCCTCGAAAACCGCGTGGGCTCCGGGGGTATACGACAGCGCAGTACCGCACCGCCTGAAAGGCAGAGCAGTAACAGCTGTACGTGCTTCTCTCATCCAGACTTTAACTGTCGGTACCGGAATTTCACCGGTTCAACCGTCCGCCGGAACAGCTCCCTTTCAGGATCTGTGCCGGCTCGCGGGTCGCGGACTGTCACCGCCGGTTCGGACTTACACCGACCCCGGAGCACGTAGTGTGTGTTGTTATTCAATCACAACTGAGTGACTGCTCCGGGTATTCCCGTCAGACTCCGTCATGATTCCGAAACAGAGCGCCCCGCTGCGGAAACCGGGCGCGAGCCGGCTGCCCGGAGCCGTTCAACCGCCGTGGCCGGGTCCTCCGCGCCGTAAACTGCTGAACCCGCGACGAAGACATTGGCCCCGGCCTCGGCTGCCCGGACAATGGTCTCCTCGGTGATCCCGCCATCCACCTGCAGCGCCACTCCGGTGCCGGAGCCGTCAATGGCGGCCCGGGCCCGCTGGATCTTCGGGAGCGTCAGGTCCAGGAAGGACTGGCCGCCAAAACCCGGCTCCACGGTCATGATCAGCAGGAGGTCCAGTTCCGGCAGCATGTCCAGGTAAGGCTCCACCGGCGTACCGGGACGCAGCGCCATGCCCGCCTTGGCCCCGCGGGCACGCAGTTCCCGGGCCAGCTTAATGGGTGCAATGGAAGCTTCCACGTGGAAGGTCACCGAGGCCAGGCCGGCGTCGGCGTACGCCGGGGCCCAGCGGTCGGCGTCGGCGATCATCAGGTGTGCATCCAGCGGCACGGGGCTGACGGCCTGGATGCGCTGGACAACGGGCAGGCCGATGGTGAGGTTCGGGACGAAGTGGTTGTCCATAACGTCAACGTGGACCGCATCCGCGTTGCTGATTCTCTTGAGCTCCGCCTCCAGGTTGACGAAGTCGGCGGAGAGGATGCTGGGGTTGATGCAGCACTGAGCCATGACGGCTCCTTTCACGTGATGGGAGGAATCAGGGTTTTTTGTGGATGATGGCCAGGAACATGGCATCGGTCCGGTGCACATGCGGCCACAGCTGGGCCGTCAGTTCATGCCCCGCATCGAGGTGGCCGGGCAGGCTCACCGTGTCCAGCGCGGCGCCGGCATCGAGCAGCTCGAGATCATCGCGCTTGCGCAGCGCATCGGTGACCACTGCGGTGGTCTCGGCTGGATGCGGCGAGCAGGTCACGTACGCCACGATGCCCCCGGGGCGGACGGCGTCGAGCGCTGATTTCAGCAGTTCTCGCTGAAGCGGGCCAAGGTCCGCGAGGTCCTTGGGCGTGCGCCGCCACCTCGATTCAGGCCGGCGCCGGAGGGCACCGAGACCGCTGCAGGGAACGTCCACCAGGACCCGGTCGAAGGTCCCCGCCATCTCCGTGCCCACTTCGCGGCCGTCACCGGTCCGGACATGCCAGACTTCGTGTGGCACCGCTGCGAGTGCCTGCCGCACCAGCTTGGCGCGGTGCGGCGCAGGTTCGTTGGCCAGCAGGGTGGCGCCATGCTGCCTGGCCAGCGCGCCCAGCAGCGCCGCCTTGCCGCCCGGTCCGGCGCAAAGGTCCAGCCATTTTTCGGCGCCTTCGCCGGCGGCCCCGGCATTCGCGCCTTCCAGATCCACGGCTGCCATGGCGCGGGCCACCAGCTGCGAGCCCACGTCCTGCACCCTAGTGCTGCCTTCACGCACCGACGCCAGCCGGCCGAGGTCCCCGCCGCTGGAGAGCGCCGAACCTTCCACGAGCTCGCCCGCGGTTGCACCGCCTTCCAGCGCCTCATCCAGGCTGCCCAGCCCGGGCAGCGCCACGAGGTTCACCACCGGGGCAGCGTTGTCCGCTTCGAGGAGGTCGTTGATTTCGCTGACGGGGCGCCCGTGAGCCACGAGTGACTGCCTCAGGGCGCGAACAATCCACTCCGGGTGGGCATGGCGGATGGCCGCAATCCGGGTTTCGTCCTGCTCATCGCTGAGGAGCAGCTCCAGCCATTCCTCGAGGGTGCGGGCGGAGACTTTCCGGAGCACCGCGTTGATCAGGGCGGAGGGCCCCGCGCCGATGACGGCACGGGCCAGCCCAACGGTCTGATCCAGGGCGGCGTGGGCGGGCACCCGCATGGCCAGCAGCTGGTGGGCGCCGATCCGCAGGGCATCCAGGATGGCAGGGTCCAGCTGGTCCAGCGGCCGGTCGACGCAGCGGGCCAGGACCGCGTCATAGGTTCCCTGGCCTCGCAGCGCCCCGTAGCTCAGCTCGGTGGCGAACCCGGCATCCCGCTTGTCCAGCCCGTGGTGGCGGATCCGGGCAGGTAGCACCAGGTTGGCATAGGCGTCTTCCGAGGCGACGGCGCGCAGGACTTCGAAGGCCACGAGGCGCGCCGGATCGGCCCGCCGTGTGCGCTGGGATGGCGCGCTCTCGGTGAAGTTCCGCTTCGGGCCGCGGTTGCGCTCCCTTCCCTGGGCGTTCCGCTGGCTGCCGTCCCGGCCACGGCCGGATGTCCTGCCGCGGCCGCTGCCGCCTGCTCCGGACTCACTCATTCGAATACCACGCCTTCCAGTGCTGCCTGTCCGCGCGCCCAGTCGGCGGCGGCCATCATCTTTTTGCCCGAAGGCTGGATCCTCGTCAGCTCAACAGGGTGCGAACCGGTGCCCACCAGCACGCTTTTCCCGTGGAGCAGCACCCGGCCCGGCTGCAGTGCCGGGCCGTCGTTCCGGAGCACCACCGGCTCGAGTTTTACGCGTTGACCATCGAGGGTGGTCCATGCGCCGGGTTCGGGTGTGACGCCCCGGGCCCTTCGCCCGACCGCCAGGGCAGGTTCGCGCCAGTCAATCCGGCCGTCGTCGATCCCCAGTTTGGGTGCCAGGGACACCTCGCCCGACTGCGGAACGGCAGCAGCCCGTCCTGACTCAATGGCGGAGAGTGTCTGCGAGAGCAGGACGGCACCGCTGTGGGAAAGCCGTTCCAGGAGCGCCCCGGAGGTGTCATCCGGGCGGACCGATTCGGTGAGGGTGCCGAACACGGGACCGGTGTCCAGGCCCTCTTCCAGCAGGAACGTTACGGCGCCGGTGATGTCATCGCCGGCGATGACGGCGCGCTGCACGGGCGCGGCGCCCCGCCAGGCGGGCAGCAGGGAGAAGTGCAGGTTGATCCAGCCGTGCCTGGGTACGTCCAGGGCAGCGCGCGGGATCAGGCCGCCGTAGGCCACGATGGCTGCGATGTCCGGTGCGAGGGCGGCGATCGTTGCGGTGACGTCCGCATCCACCTTGGCCGCATGGATCACGTCAATTCCAAGGTCGGTGGCGCGGGCGGCAACGGGCGACGGCGTCAGCACGCGTTTGCGTCCGATCGGCGCATCCGGACGGGTCAGGACAGCAACGACGTCAAAGCCCGCCTGCACCAGTGCATCGAGGGACGGGACCGCAACGGCCGGCGTGCCGGCGAAGAGAACCCTCACCCGCCCGCACCGAAGCTGCCGCCGCCGAAGCTTCCGCCTCCAAAGCTGGAACCGACAGTCTTCGCCCGCTTGGACGTCGTCTTCTCGGTGATGGCGTCGTAGTTGGCGTTGCGGATCGCGCGCAGGGCGGCCCTGCGGTCTTCGCCTTCGAGCCTGTCCGTAAACAGGATCCCGTCAAGGTGGTCTGTTTCATGTTGGAAGCAGCGGGCAAGCATGCCCTCTCCGTCCACCGAGACGGGGTTGCCGTGCAGGTCGACGCCGGTGACGCGGGTGGTCTGGCGCCGGCGGACAGGGAAGCCAAGACCCGGGATGGAGAGGCAGCCTTCCACTTCATCAGGCTGGAAGTCGTCGCTGTTTTCCAGCACGGGGTTGATGATGTGGCCCTCCACTCCGCCGATGCGGTAGGTGAACACCCTTTTGCTGACGCCGACCTGTGGCGCGGCGAGGCCTGCGCCGTCGACGTCTTCCATGGTCTCGGTCATGTCGGCAACAAGTTTCGCGAGTTCCGGCCCGAATTCCGTCACGGGATCGGCGACTGTGCGGAGCACAGGGTCGCCGATGATGCGGATATTCAAAATGGCCATATGCGATCTGTCCTAACGGTGGGATACTGAACGGGCGGTACGGGGGATCCAAACCAGTTTAGTTGGCCGCCGGCGCGTTGGTTGGCTGGTGAGAGCCCTTACCTGCCTGGCAAGGCCTGCAGCACGGGCTGCGGCACGGGAAGCGGCGGCGGTGCCACCGGAAGCAGGGCTGTTCCGGCACTGGCGGTGTCGGCGTGCATCTCCCAGACCCGGCGGAGGGAGCAGAACTTCCACCAATGGTGCTTGAGCACATCCGGATTGGCACGCATCGGCCGGACTTCGGTTTCACCCAGCGCGACGGCCAGCAGCACGGGAGACTCAACGTGTTTCCAGGGCTCCCACTCCCCCACAACGGGATCCACCAGGCTTTCCTCGGCCTTCATCCCCGCGACCAGCTGCATCACTACCTTGTCGTCCAGCGGCTTGACCGTTCCGTCCCGGCTGGTGCCCTTCGTCTTGTAGTCGATAATGCAGGTCCGGCCGTTGATCCTGGCCACCAGGTCCAGGGTGCCGGCATAACCGACTGTCTTGTTCCAGACAGTGACTTCCGGTGCGATGGGCTCGACGCCGAAGAGTTCCCACCACTCATCAAAGCGCGCCGCGAAGGCTTCCTCGCCGTTTGCGGCCAGGGCCTCCCGCATTTCCTTCATCCGGTGCGGCCTGCCGAGGGCCCTGAGCGCAACCTGTTCGCAGTAATTATGGACCCGGTCGCCGCGCTTCGCGGCGTCGTCGCGGTACGTTTCGGCGGCCTTGGCTGCACGGCTGACCGCCTGGCGCACCTTGGCGGGGCTCCCCAGGATGCCGGGGAGCAGCGGATCGCTGGCGAGGCTGTTCGCTCCCATGTACCCGAACCAGCCATCCAGGCCGTGCGGCTGCTGGCTGATGACCGTCGTAATGGACGGTACGGAAAACGAGTCCGAGGTTGAACGCGCGTACATCCGCCCGTATTCCGTGGCGTGGGCAAGGAGTGGATCAGTCATGCAAACACTCTTTCATGAAGGGCTGACAGGATTGCGGGCCGGGACGGTCGCAGCCGGAAAAGCGAAATGGCCCGTTCCGCTGATTCAGCGGAACGGGCCATTCAATGGTGGGCGATACTGGGTTCGAACCAGTGACCTCTTCGGTGTGAACGAAGCGCGCTACCACTGCGCCAATCGCCCCAATGCCATTGAATGCTAGCCCACCCTGGCGGCTTTTGGAAATCGGGCGACCCGGCGCGCTTAGGGCACCTCACAGCACGTTGGTGCGGGACCGGGGAAGCTCGGGCGGCCGGCCGTCGTCGGGAGCCTTTCAGCATGCGCCATTTCGGGGAATCACGACAGAGAGCGCCAAGGCAGGCCCACAAATTACACCCCTGTAATTAGGAAAATCCCCTAGATTCCAAGGAAGCGGGCCCCTTTGAAGCTGCCGCCACTGCCCGATTTGTAACTTCCCGGAACCTCCTATAGAGTTCTTACTCGTTGGAACGCGAGGAAATGCCGAATAAGGCAAGGAAATGCTGACAACAATGCGGACGTAGCTCAGCTGGTAGAGCACCACCTTGCCAAGGTGGATGTCGCGAGTTCGAATCTCGTCGTCCGCTCGCAGGACACTGTCACAGCAAGGTTCTTAGGAATCCTGGCTTACACGGTGGGTTGGCCGAGAGGCGAGGCAGCGGCCTGCAAAGCCGTATACACGGGTTCGAATCCCGTACCCACCTCGGTGAAAACCTTGGTTTCCGGTTCACCCCGGAGAAACATTTGGGCGATTGGCGCAGCGGTAGCGCGCTTCCCTGACACGGAAGAGGTCACTGGTTCGATCCCAGTATCGCCCACCAGAGCAAGGCAACTTGCTTGTTGTTGAACTGCCGGTCCAACCGGCACGTGCTTCATGTGCGGACGTAGCTCAGCTGGTAGAGCACCACCTTGCCAAGGTGGATGTCGCGAGTTCGAATCTCGTCGTCCGCTCTCTTTTCTTTAATGACGCAGAACCCCCGGCTATGCCGGATGTCCCGCGGGTTCTTCCCCCGCCGGATCCATCCGGAACGCGGGCGATTGGCGCAGCGGTAGCGCGCTTCCCTGACACGGAAGAGGTCACTGGTTCGATCCCAGTATCGCCCACCACAGCAGCTCTCCGCAGCTGCTTTTTTATTGCCCGGACTCCCGCGCGTGACCTTGGCACACCCAAAACCACGGGCTAGGATCGAATGCGGAGGAGCGATCTGGCTCCGCGACAGAAGGGAGGTGCCCGTGGGAATTCTTGACGATCTGAAGGGCAAGGCTCAGCGACTGGTTGGTGGCAATGAACAGGCCATCAAGGACGGCATCGGCAAAGCCGGTGATTTCATCGACTCAAAGACCGGCGGAAAGTACGCCGGGAAGATCGATTCCGTCCAGAAGGGCGCAGCCGGCCTCGTGGACAAGGTCGACCCCAAGCCGAACACGGCTCCGGTGGTCGACCAGCCTCCCGTCGCCGGAGAGCCGCCTGCAACCGGGGAACCCCGGCAGCAGGGCCTTTAAGCTAGAACGTCAGCGAGGTGCCGGTCCCGCCGTGAGGCGGCGCCGGCACCTTTGGCGTTTAAGCGTTTGGCGTTTAAGCGCCAGCACAGCTCCAGACTCTAGGACGGTTCGTGGTTCTGGCCTTCGCGGGCAAGCGCCGTCAGACGGGACACTGCCCGGTAGTACTTCTTGGTGTACCCGCCGGTCATCATTTCCTCAGTGAAGAGCTGGTCGAACGGGACTCCGCTGGCCAGGATAGGCACATCCTTGTCATAGAGCCGGTCTGCCAGCACCACAAAGCGGAGCGCCACGGCCTGTTCGGTGATGGTCTCCACGTCACGCCAGACAACGCCCTCAATGCCGGCCAGGAGCTGCCGGTAGCGGCTCGGATGAACGCCGGCAAGATGGTTGATGAGGGTCCTGAAGTCATCCCGCGCCACTGTTTTGCCCTGGAACTCCGCCTGCATGTGGTGGGTCAGGTCTTCGTTCTTCAGCGGAGCCGGAGCTGCCGGGAGTCCACGGTGGCGGAAGTCCTCGCCGTCGATCCTGACGACATCGAACTGGTCCGCCAGGACCTGGATCTCGCGCTGGAAGTCGACCGCTGCGAACCGGCCGTCGCCCAGCGATCCGGGCAGCGTGTTCGAGGTGGCGGCGAGCTTAACGCCGGCATCGGCCAGTTCCCGCATCAACCGCGACATCAGGACCGTATCGCCCGGATCGTCGAGTTCGAACTCATCGATGCACACGAGCTTGTAGTGGCTCAGCGCCTCGACCGTCTTGCGGAAGGAGAGCGCGCCCACCAGGTTGGTGTATTCGACGAAAGTGCCGAAGGCCTTGGGTCCCGGGGACGCATGCCACAGCGACGCAAGCAGGTGGGTCTTGCCTACACCGAAGCCGCCGTCCAGGTAGATGCCGGCCCTGGAATTGTCCTTCTTCGCAAACAGCTTTTTGAAAAGGCCGGAACTTCCGTTGGCGCCGACGCCGGTCGCGAAGGACTGCAGCGCCGTCACGGCCCCGGCCTGGCTCGCCTGCGAGGGGTCGGGACGGTAACTCGCGAAGGAAACCTCGCCGAACCGCGGGGAGGGATAGAAACCCTTGAGGAGTTCATCCACGGAAACCGCCGGTGTCCGCGCGGAGAGCTGTTCGATCTGTACCAAGGTGGTCCGTTCTGCTGGTCTCGTGTCCCCAGAAAGGATACCGGCAATGCGGCATCCGCCTGATAACGCGGCCAGCCCGCGTGACCAAGGCCATATTTCCCTCTGTGAACGCAGGGGCGCATTAGGGCATGGCCGTGGCTAGTGTTGGAACTGGCCCGGCCGCAGCGACGCCTCACGGTGGCATGGGTCCCGTCCCCTGCCCGTTTCAGACCACTGACCGTTTCAATGAAAGGCAATCCCCATGCCCTACCCCGTTGAACAGAACGAAAAGTTTTCCGAGTACGCGCACCCCGAGCGCCTTGTGTCCACCGAGTGGCTCGCAGAGGCCCTCGAAAGCGGCGCCGTCGGCGACGGCAAGCTCGTGGTGGTCGAATCCGATGAGGATGTCCTGCTGTACGAAACCGGCCACATCCCGGGCGCCGTCAAGATCGACTGGCACACCGACCTTAACGACGAGGTCACCCGCGACTACGTGGACGGCGAGGCGTTCGCCGCCCTGGCCGCGGTCAAGGGCATTTCCCGGGATTCCACCGTGGTCATCTACGGCGACAAGTCCAACTGGTGGGCCGCCTACGCCCTGTGGGTCTTCACCCTCTTCGGCCATGAAGACGTCCGGCTGCTCGACGGCGGCCGCGACAAGTGGATCGCCGAGGGCCACAAGCTGACCACCGAGGTGCCCCGGCCCGCCCCCGGTGAATACCCCGTCGTCGAACGCAAGGATGCCCCCATCCGTGCGTTCAAGGACGACGTGCTGGCCCACTTCGGCAAGCCGCTGATTGACGTCCGCTCCCCCGAGGAATACTCCGGGCAGCGCACCCACATGCCGGCCTACCCTGAGGAAGGTGCCCTGCGCGGCGGCCACATTCCGACGGCCGCGTCCATCCCCTGGGCCCGCGCGGCGGACGGGGACGGCACCTACCGCAAGCGCGCCGAACTCGAGGCCCTGTACCTTGGCGAAGCCGGCCTCAGGGAAGGCGACGACGTGGTGGCATACTGCCGCATCGGCGAGCGTTCCAGCCACACCTGGTTTGCCCTGAAGTACCTGCTGGGCTTCGAGACGGTGCGTAATTACGACGGCTCCTGGACCGAGTGGGGCAACGCCGTCCGCGTGCCCATCACCAAGGGAACCGAGCGCGGCACGGTACCGGCGTAAACTGGACTTGATGAATAACCAGACCCTTCCCGCCTCGCTGGCGGAAATAGTTGACGACTTCCAGGCCCTCACCGAACCCGAGCGGCTGCAATTGCTGCTGGAATTCTCCCAGGGGCTGCCGGAACTGCCGGACCGGCTGAAGGACCACCCGGAGCTGCTGGAACAGGTTGTCGAGTGCCAGTCGCCTCTGTTCCTGACGGTTGAGACGGAAAAGCACGACGCCGGAAATCCGGACAGCGTGCGGCTCTACTTCAAGGCGCCGCCGGAAGCACCTACAACCAGGGGTTTCGCCGGTGTCCTGCATGAGGGCCTCGACGGCCTCACGGCGCCGGAGATCCTGGCGGTTCCGGATGATATGCCCGAGCTCCTGGGCCTCACCCGGGCCATTACTCCCCTGCGCATGCGCGGAATGACAGCGATGCTTGGCCGGATCAAGCGCAAGGTCGCCGCCTCCGCCGCGGTCAAGGCCTGAGCCGAAAGGCACCGGCACCGCTTGGCGCGCAAACAGGCTTCACAGGGAACGCCGGCCACAGCAGCACTCGCTGCGGCCGGCGTTCCTTTCGTGCTGCATCCCTACAGCCACGATCCTTCGGCCGCGAGCTACGGCATGGAGGCCGCGGACGCCTTGGGACTGGATCCCGCCAAGGTCTTCAAAACGCTCGTAGTGGACGTCGACGGCAGGCTGGCGGCGGGAATCGTTCCCGTCAGCGGCAGCCTGGACCTGAAGGCGATAGCGGCTGTCCTGGGCGGCAAGAAGGCCGCCATGGCTGATCCGGCGATGGCCCGGCGCAGGACCGGTTATGTGCTGGGCGGCATATCGCCGCTGGGGCAACGCCAGCCCTGTCCCGCCGTCCTCGACGAAAGTGCTGTGGGCCAGGCGACCATCCTGGTGTCCGGGGGCCGGCGCGGGCTGGACATTGAACTGGACCCGGCGGAGCTGATCCGCCTTATCGGCGCCGTTACCGCCCGCATCGGCACCGGGCCGAAAGCTGCTCCCGCTCCTTAGCGTGACCCGGGATTCTTCCTCGGTGCCAGCTGCCGCCGCAGCCAGGCGGTGACAAGCCGTTCCCAGCGCTCGGGATCAACGTTCCACTCCTTGGTGTGACGGGCGTTCTGGAACGGCTCGAACGTGACCATCTCGGGGTTTTTCTCGGCGATGCTAGCCGAAGGCCCGTAGGGTACATATTCGTCATCCACGCTGTGCAGGATCAGCGTGGGAGTCCTGAGTTCCACGGCCCGTGCGACCCAGTCCATCGACTTCAGGTCCACCGGCGCCGCCAGTCCCGTAAGGCGCCTGCCCAGCGGGTGGCCCATCATCAGCTGTCCGTAGCGTCCCACTGCCGAGGGGATGCGGTGCAGCTCGGCATGGTGCGCCAAAACATTGACCCAGTCCACCACGGGCGCATCGAGCACCATGGCCCGGATGAGGTTGTGGTGCCGTGACAGGTCCGCTGTCTGCAGACTGATCGCGCCGCCCATGGACCACCCGAACAACACGACTTCGTTGGCGCCGTTAGCGACGGCGAAACTGATGGCTGCCTCGACGTCGCGCCATTCGGTGGAGCCGAGTCCGTAGCGCCCGTCAGGGGCCGACGGCGCCAGTCCATCGTTGCGGTAGGAGATGATCAGGCTGGTCATGCCGAGTTCGTGTGCGGGCCGCAGGGCCCGCAGGCACTCGAGCCGGCTGGCGCCGCGCCCGTGGACCATGATGGCCCAGATGTCCGACGGCCCGGGTCCCGGCACCAGCCATGCCGGCGCAGTTCCGCCGTCGACGTCGATCTGCACATCCTCGGCCGAGAGCCCGAATGAGGCTGCATCCGGATAGGCGGATCCGCTCCAGTAACCGCGGCGGGCAGTGGTGAGGTCGCCGGAATAGACGGCCTGGACCTCGCGGAGAACGGTGCGTTCCGCGGGTGAGTAGGAAACGATCCTGCCGATCCGCGCGTGGCCGCGGCCGCCGTCGAAGAACAGCCCGTAGACGCCTTCCACGGTGGTGTCCTCGTTGGCCGCAAGGATGACCTGGAGACCCTCGGAGGCACGGATGACCGCCAGTATCTCCTGGTTTTCGTCCCTGGTACGCACCGGCGTTATGACCCGCCGGGCGAAATAGAGGGCGAGCGCCGAGGACCCCGCGCCAAGCAGGCCCGCGGCGGCACCTCCTGCGATGGCGCCGCCCACGGCCCATTTGGCGCTTGATGACATTCCGGTGTCGGGGGCGCGGCGGGCTCCCGCCGCACGGGGCGGATTCGTGGGGGTGGCCGGGCGCAGCCCCGGGATGGATGCCATGGATCCATTCTTACTGCTAGGTGCCCTTCGGACATATTCGGGCAGGCCAACAACGGGCTCGCCAGGCTTCAATAACGACAGAAGGCCCCGATCGAAATCCGTGCGGGAAAGGTCCGCCCGGGACTAGGCTGGGGGCATGAGCGATCCAATCGTCATTCTGACAGAAGAGCCGCTGGGTGCGGATGACCGCGTCAACATTGAACGCCTGGTGGACGGGGGTGACGCGCCCCTCGTCGTGCTGGTCCCGGCCAACACGGAACGGCACCTGCTGGTGGACTTCCTCGAAAACCTCTCCCTGCTGGACATCGCCAAGGCTTTCCGCGAACTGACCTCCCATGCCCCGGACCCGGCCTTCGAGCGGGCAGCGGCTGCCGAAACGCTGACAGTATCGCTCAACGCCCTCGCCGGACTCGGTGGCGGAGTCACGGGCGAAGTGGTTGACGGCGGCGCCGTGCAGGGCCTGGTGGCGAAAGTAAAGGACCTCGGCGCCGGCCAGGCGGTGGTCATCACCCGGCCGCATGCCATTGCCGACACGTTCCATACGGACTGGGCCAACAAGGCACAGGACGAGTTGGGACTCCCCGTCCTGCACCTGTACGCGGGTTCGGGATTTATCGGGGACTCCTGAGCGTTGATCAACCTATGAGCATCTTTAGCAACAAGCCGAAAGTTTCACCTGTCCAAACCCCGGGCCAGGGATCCGCCGCGGATAATGTCACGCCTCAGGTGGAAAAGACGGACGAGCAATGGCGCCGGGAGCTGACACCTGAGGAATACCGCGTGCTCCGGCAGGCCGGGACCGAAAGGCCCTACACCGGCGAATACTGGGATACCCACACTGCGGGCGTGTACCAGTGCCGTGCGTGCGGTGCGGAACTTTTCACGAGCAACGAAAAATTCGATTCCCACTGCGGCTGGCCGTCGTTCTGGGCTCCGCTTGCAGACGGAACTGTCCGCTACCTGCACGACCGCACCATGGGCATGGACCGCGTGGAGGTCCGCTGCGCGAACTGCGACTCCCATCTGGGACACGTGTTCGAAGGCGAAGGCTACGGCACCCCCACAGATCAGCGCTTCTGCATCAACTCCGTCTCACTCAAGCTGGTCTCAGCGGACGAGGGCAAGTAGGCCATCCGGCCAGCAGGGCCGCCCCGGCTAGGGCTGGGGCGGCTTCTCTGCTCCACTTGCACAAGTCCTTCTTATGCTTAGATTGAATTTGCATTAGCGCATCTGTTTGCTTGCTACGCTCGCCGTAGAAGTTCAAAGCAACCAGAAAGGCGATCGCCGACGATGACAACGACCGCTCTCACCGCAGCCGCACCCCGCACCGAACACCACCCCGAGTGGCTGATGCTCAGGGCTGCTGCCACTGGGCTGCAGGCCCTCCAGGCACAGGACGGCTCCGTGCCCGAACCCGCCGACCATGCGGCCGCGGCAACACATGCGAACGCCATCTGCGCGGCCGTCGAAGCGCTGACGCCGGCCTTTCCGCACGACGCCCGGTACCTGGAACTCCTGGTCAGCGACTTCGGGCGGTGGGTCGACGGCGGTTTCGGCGTGCCGGACTTCCTGGATTCGCTGCTTGCCTTCCAGCCCCAGAAGCACCGCATCGACGGACTGCAGCACCTCGTGGTGTTTCCGATGTACACCCAGAACGGCAGCCGGAGCCGGCTGGTGGAAGCCGTCCTCATCGAGGTCATCTGGCCGGAGTTCATTGCGGGCCTTGAGCAGGGCGAGTACTCCAACAAACTCTTCGTCCCTATCCGTTTCCTGGACTTCACATCCGGCTACGACACCAACTCGGCCGTGCTGTTCCCGGAAACCGTCGCAGTCCGGGAGACCCCCACGTTCACGTGGGGTGCCATCTTTGCAGACCGTGAAGCAGCCCGCTTCCGCCGGGTCCTGCGGGCCGCGGCCGACATCACCCGCCTGGAACTCCCTGCCGAAGCCGAAGAACTGCTGGCGAACCAGGACCTCACACAGGAGACGTTCGTGATGTGGGACCTGATCCATGACCGCACCCACATGCGCGGGGACCTGCCCTTTGACCCGTTCATGATCAAGCAGCGCATGCCGTTCTTCCTGTACTCGCTGGAAGAGCTGCGCTGCGACCTGACGGCCTTCCGCGAATCAGTGAAGATCGAGAAGGACGAGGACGCCGATCCCGAGGCACGCCGGCACGCCAAACTCGTGCAGTACGCGGTCATCTTCGACCGGATCTTCCGCTTCGCCATCACTGGCAGCCGCGTCCGGAACTACGACGGCCTTGGCGGCCAGCTGCTTTTCGCCTGGATGCACCAGCACCGCGTACTGCACTGGACCGACAGCAAACTCAGCATCGACTGGGACGAAGCTGCCGACGTCGTGGTTGACCTTGGTGCCCGGATCGAGGAACTGTACTGGCGCTCAATTGACCGTCCGAAGACGGCCCACTGGCTGGCTGCGTACGAACTCATTTCCGGCACCGTCACACCCAACCCGGCATCCGTCTGGGCCAACGGACCCGCGGCGCTTCCGCTGGACGGACCGCCGCGCGGCCTGACCGACCAGGTGCTGGACGACGAGTTCCCGCTGTCCATGTTCTACGAGGCACTCGAGAAGAAGATGCGTCCCGTCATTGAGTCAACGGCCGGCATCACCGGTTCGTCGGACACCGGTTCGTCAGGCACCGTCGCAGCCATGAACGCCGGATGAGTGCTGAACAGTTGACCGTGGTGGTCACCGGCGGCAGCGGGCCGTCCGGGATCGCGGCGGCCCGCGCCCTCCGCCGTGCCGGCCACCGGGTCTTCACGGTCGGCTCGGACGGCCCCCGGATCGAGGCCGCCGCCGCGGAAGCGGGCGACGGCGTCACTCCCCTTGTCTGCGACCTCGCCGTCCTGGCGGACGTCAGGGCCCTGCATGCCGGAATTTCCGCCGCGGCCGGCAGGGTGGACGGCGTCATCCACCTGGTGGGCGGCTGGCGCGGCGCCAAGGGCATCACGGACCAGAGCGACGAGGACTGGGACTTCCTGGAGCGCAGCGCCATCACCACCGTGCGGAACGTGACCCGGGTTTTTTATGACGATCTTGCGTCCTCCAGCGCTGGCCGCTTTGCCATGGTGACCTCCACGGCGGCCGCCACTCCGACGGCGTCCGGTGCGAGCTATGTCGCCGCCAAGGCAGCGGCGGAAGCGTGGACGCTCGCGGTGGCCGAGGGCTTCACGGAGGCACCGGCGAGCGCCGCCGTCATTTTCGTGGTGAAGGGCCTCGTCGACGCCGGGATGCGGGCAAAGTCCCCCGGACGCAGCTTCGCCGGCTTTACCGACGTCGATGAACTCGCGGCAGCCGCCGTCGGACTTTTCACCGCCCCCGCGGCGGAACTCAACGGCCGGCGGCTGCTCCTTAGCCCTTGACCGCGCACATCCCTAGACTGAAAGCGTGACCAAAGCGATGACAACCACAGTTGAATCCGCCGCCACCGCGGCACGACTCCATGACCCCGCCGTCCGGGGCTTCGCCTCCGACAACTACTCGGGCGTCCACCCGGAAGTCCTGGCCGCTCTGGCAGCCGCGAACGAAGGGCACCAGGTGTCCTATGGCGAAGACGATTACACCGCGCGGCTGCATGTGCTGATGGAGGAGCATTTCGGCGCCGGCATCGAATGCTTCCCGGTCTTCAACGGAACGGGGGCAAACGTTCTGTCGCTCCAGTCCCTTCTCCCGCGCTGGGGCGCGGTGATCTGCGCGTCCACGGCGCACATCAACATGGATGAGAACGGCGCCCCGGAGCGGATCGGCGGCATCAAGCTCCTCCAGGTGCCCACCCCGGACGGCAAGCTGACGCCGGAACTGATTGACCGCGAGGCCTGGGGCTGGGGGGACGAGCACCGGGCACAGCCGCTGGCCGTGTCCATCACCCAGACCACCGAGCTGGGCACGTGCTACACGCCGGACGAGGTCCGTGCGATCGCGGAGCACGTCCATGCAAAGGGCATGAAGCTGCACATGGACGGCGCCCGGCTGGCCAACGCGGCGGCCCACCTCGACGTGCCGCTGCGGGAATTCACGCGCGACGCCGGAGTGGACATCCTCTCCTTCGGCGGAACCAAAAACGGGCTGCTGTTCGGCGAGGTGGTGGTGGCACTTAACCCCGAGGCCGCGCAGGGCCTTCTCTATCTGCGCAAGATGAACATGCAGCTGGCTTCCAAAATGAGGTTCATGTCCGCCCAGTTCATCGCGCTGCTTGAGGGCGACCTGTGGCTGCGGTCAGCCCGGCACGCCAACGCGATGGCTGCCCGGCTGCGCGCCGCGGTGGACGGGATCGACGGCGTGGAGCCCACCCAGAAGACGGAATCCAACGGCGTTTTCGCCATCCTGCCCGAAGGCATTGCCGACAGGCTCCGGGAATCCTTCCGCTTCTATGACTGGAACGAAGCCGCCAGGGAGGTCCGGTGGATGTGTTCTTTTGACACCAGCGAGGAGGACGTGGATGTGTTTGTCGCCGCCATCAAGCGGGAGCTGGCAGCCGGTTGAGCGGGAGCCCGGGGCGGCGAGCCTGCAGGGATCGGTGCCGGATCTTGCGTAACCTGCGAATGTGAACGCACTCGACCAGGTTCCCGCGGAGTTCCTTACCGCGTTGGGATCCCTTCGAAAAGCACGGTGCCGCAGTGAGCTGCACCTGGACGAGATTCCCGCGCCCTCGCGGCTTGCGCCCTTCGCCGTGGCCCTCGGTGCCGAGGTCATCGGACCTGTCCCCGGCCCGGCCCCGGCCGCGGTGCACGGCCCCGTTTCCGCCGCCCTGGTCCGGGCCGCCGGAACCGTGGAAGACGAAGAACTCGCCACCGGACGCTTCATTTTGCTCTACGACCCCGACGGCTCGGCGGTGTGGGACGGGGAGTTCCGGATCGTGACCTATATCCGCGCCCAGCTGGAGGCGGAAATGGGCAACGACGAAATGCTCGGCTCGGTGGCCTGGACGTGGCTCGTTGAAGCACTGGAGAACCACAAGGCGCCGTACCGTGCAGCCGGCGGAACGGCCACCCGGATCCTGTCCGAGAGCTTCGGAACCCTCTCTGACCGGCCCGCGTCAATCGACATCGAACTGCGTGCCTCCTGGACGCCGGAGGGCCCGGACATCCGCTCGCACCTGGAGGCGTGGTCGGACATGGTGTGCACGTTCGCGGGCCTTCCGCCGCTCCCAGAGGGCGTGTCCGCCCTGCCCCGACGGCGGCGCAACTAAGCATGGCTGGCGACGGCGGGACGCCCTGCAGCGCGATGTCGGTAAACTGAAGGCATCATGACCCCTCAAAATCCGGAACACACCACAGCCGGCGTCCCGGCTGCTGACATCACTCCCCACATCACGGTGGAAGGCTTCGACAGCCTGGTCCCCGAGGTCATCGACCTTGACTCCCCCCGCGACGGCGTGCCGCTCGTCATTGAAACCCCCGCCGGACTGGAACGGTGCGCCGCCGCCATCGCCGCCGGAACAGGGCCGGCCGGGGTGGACGCCGAACGCGCGTCGGGCTTCCGCTATGGTCAACGGGCCTTCCTGGTCCAGATCCGCCGCGAAGGTTCAGGCACGTGGCTCATCGATCCCGAACCCTTCGGTGACCTGCAGATCATCAACGACGCTTTGGACGGCGTCGAATGGATCCTGCACGCCGCGAGCCAGGACCTTCCGTGCCTCTCCGAGCTGGGTATGTGGCCGCACAAACTGTTCGACACTGAACTGGCCGCCCGGCTGGCAGGCCTGCCGCGGGTGGGCCTGGCGGCCGTCATCGAGCAACTGCTCGGTTTCGGCCTGGCCAAGGAACATTCCGCTGCGGACTGGTCCACCCGACCGCTCCCCGAGCCCTGGCTGCGGTACGCGGCGCTGGACGTCGAGGTCCTCACGGAGCTGCGCGAAGAACTCATTGAGCTGCTCCAGGCCGACGGGAAGCTTGAATACGCCGAGCAGGAGTTCGCTGCCATCCTGGAAGCCGGGCTGGCCCCGCCGCGGGTGGATCCGTGGCGGAAGACCTCCGGGCTGCACCAGATCCGGGACCGCCGCCAGCTGGCTGCCGTCCGCGAACTATGGCTGGAGCGGGATTCGCTGGCCCGCAAACGCGACGTCGCCCCCGGCCGGCTCATCCCGGACTCTTCGCTGGTCGCGGCCGCCAAGGCCATGCCGTCCACCGTGCCGCAGTTGCTGGGCACCAAGGGCTTCCACGGCCGGGCCGCGCAGCGGGAGGCTCCGCGCTGGCTGCGCTGCATTTCCACTGCCAGGAACATGGAGGAACTGCCGCCGCTGCACCTCCCGACCAACGCTCCCCCGCCCCCGCGCGTCTGGGCCGACCGTGACCCGGCAGCGGCGGAACGGCTGGCCACTGCCAGGCCGCTGCTGCAGGCCAAGGCGGACGAACTGAACCTTCCCGTGGAAAACCTGCTGACGCCGGACTTCCTGCGGCGCGTGGCATGGCGTCCGCCTGCTGAGCTGAGTGAACTGGCGATCGGTGAAGAGCTCAGTGAACTCGGCGCGCGTCCTTGGCAGATCGAACTGACGGCGCCCCTCATCACCGCCGCATTCCTCAATCCGCAGCCGCTGCCCCCCAAGGAACCGAAGGAATCCAGGGCTGCTTCCGGCGCCGGAAACTAGGCCACCCGCAATCCTTGCCAGCTAAGTTACT
The DNA here is from genome assembly GCF_018613755.1 of Arthrobacter sp. ISL-72. Taxonomy (GTDB): domain Bacteria; phylum Actinomycetota; class Actinomycetes; order Actinomycetales; family Micrococcaceae; genus Arthrobacter. The sequence goes on along the minus strand of NZ_JAGGPP010000021.1, from coordinate 26,757 downwards.
CTCGAGTAACATTGAGACCACTGACGCCCGGTCGCCGTCGCTATTGGCGCGCGCCCCGGCCCCAATGTCTCAATGAGGAGTACCACGTGAGCCAAGCCCCCATCAGCGGAGAACCCCACAGCGAAGAGCCCCGCAGCGAAGAGCCCCGCAGCGGAAGGTCCGGCACCGGCCGGGACGTCGTTTTTGTGGACGGTGTCCGCACCCCATTCGGCCGTGCAGGCGAAAAGGGCATCTACGCCGGAACCCGCGCCGACGATCTCGTGGTCAAATGCATCCGCGAGTTGATGCGCCGCAACCCCTCGCTTCCCGCGGACCGCATCGACGAGGTGGCTGTTGCCGCCACCACTCAGACCGGCGACCAGGGGCTCACCATCGGCCGCACCGCGGCGCTGTTGGCCGGGCTCCCCCGCACCGTCCCGGGCTTCGCCGTGGACCGCATGTGTGCCGGCGCCATGACCGCCGTGACAACCACCGCCAGCGGCATCGCCTTCGGGGCCTACGACGTCGTGATCGCCGGCGGAGTCGAGCACATGGGCAACCACCCGATGGGCGAAGGCGCCGATCCCAATCCCCGGTTCATGTCCGAGCGCCTGGTGGATCCTGCCGCGCTCAACATGGGAAACACCGCCGAGAACCTGCACGACCGTTTTCCGGCCATCACCAAGGACCGTGCTGACGCGTACGCCGTCGCCTCCCAGGACAAGCTGGCCGCGGCCTATGACAACGGCCGGATCCAGCCGGACCTGGTACCCGTGGCCACCATCAAGCCGGGCCAGGGCTGGACGCTCAACACCATGGATGAACCCCCGCGGCCGGGAACTTCCCTCGAGGACCTCGCCGCGCTGCGCACGCCGTTCCGGCCCCATGGCCGCGTGACGGCCGGCAACGCCGCCGGGCTGAATGACGGCGCGACGGCGGCCCTGCTCGCCTCGGCGGATGCCGCCGCCGAGCTTGGCTTGCCGGTTAAGATGCGCCTGGTCAGCTACGCCTTCGCCGGCGTGGAGCCCGAGGTGATGGGCATCGGGCCGGTCCCGGCCACGGAGAAGGCACTGAAAAACGCCGGCCTCGGCATCGGCGACATCGGGTTGTTTGAAATCAACGAGGCATTCGCGGTCCAGGTGCTGAGCTTCCTGGATCATTTCGGCATCGCCGACGACGATCCGCGGGTCAACCGTTACGGCGGCGCGATTGCCGTCGGGCATCCCCTGGCTTCCTCGGGGGTACGGCTGATGAACCAGCTGGCTCGCCAGTTCGAAGAGGATCCCTCGGTACGCTACGGCATGACCACCATGTGCGTTGGCTTGGGGATGGGCGCCACGGTCATCTGGGAGAACCCGCACCACGGCGCCTACGGCAGCGCCGAAGCAGAAACCGCCACCACCGAGACAGAAGGAGCCGCAGCATGAGCGTCGCCGCAGATTTCCGCAAGCTTGCCGATCTCTTCCCTGACGAGACAGTCACCCATTCCTACGTCCGGGACATTGAACTACCGGCCGCACGTGGAAAGACGAATGCCGGGAAGTCCAGTGCCGGAACCTTCGCGCTCATCACCCTGGACAACGGCCTGGACCACACGAAGCCCACCACCCTGGGTCCGAACACGCTGGTGGAGCTTGGCACGGTCCTCGAAGGGCTCAGGGACCGTGCCGCCCGCGGAGAGATCGTGGGTGTCGGCGTGACCGGCAAGCCCTACTTCCTGGTGGCCGGAGCGGATCTGTCAGCGGTCAAGTCCCTCAACAACCGCGACCACGGACTCTGGATGGCCCGGCTGGGGCACGAGGTCTACGCAACCCTGGCCAACCTGGGAGTACCCAGTTTCGCCTTTATCAACGGCGTGTCCCTTGGCGGCGGCCTGGAGATCGCCCTTCAGTCCACCTACCGCACGGTGTCCACCGGCGCCGGTTCACTGGCACTTCCGGAAGCGTTCATCGGGCTGGTGCCCGGCTGGGGCGGCGTCTACATCCTGCCGCGGCTGATCGGTCCCGAGAACGCCGTCAAGGTGATGATCGAGAATCCGCTCAGCAACAACCGCACGCTCACCGGTCCGCAGGCATTCGGCCTGGGCGTCGCGGACGCCATCTTTGAGCCGGCAGACTTCCTGGAACAGTCCCTTGCCTGGGCCGCGAAGGTCATCTCCGGCGAGGTGGTTCCCGAGCGTCCCAACGCCGTCGACCCTTCCGACCCGGCTGTTGCCGGGCGCTGGGCGGCAGCCGTTGCCGGCGGAAGGGCCTTTGTGGAGTCCAAGACGTCCAATGCTTCCCCCGCCCCCGCCAAAGTGTTGGACGTCATGGAGGCCAACAGGGCCATGGGCCAGGCCGACGCGGCGGCACTCGAATGCGAGACACTGGCCGGCCTCATGCAGACCGATGAGTTCCGCTCCACCGTGTACGCGTTCCTGGACCTGGTGCAGAAGCGCACCAAGCGCCCGGCCGGTGCCCCCGACCGCAAACTGGCACGGCCGGTGACCAGGATCGGCGTGATTGGCGCCGGGCTGATGGCCAGCCAGCTGGCCCTCCTCTTCGCCCGGCAGCTCAAAGTGCCCGTGGTCATGACGGACATCGACCAGGCCCGTGTGGACAAGGGTGTGGGCTATGTACACACCGAAGTGGACAAGCTGCTGGCCAAAAACCGGATCAGTGCGGACGCTGCCAACCGCACCAGGGCACTGGTCACCGGATCGGTTTCCTGGGATGCCTTTGCCGACGCCGACTTCGTGATCGAGGCCGTCTTTGAAGAGCTGAACGTCAAAAAGCAGGTCTTCGCCGAAGTCGAAGCGATTGTCTCCCCCGACTGCATCCTGGCCACCAACACGTCCTCGCTCTCCGTCACGGCAATGGCCGAAGACCTGGCGCACCCGGAGCGGCTGGTGGGTTTCCATTTCTTCAACCCGGTGGCCGTGATGCCGCTGCTGGAGATCGTGCGCGCGCCGAAGACCGACGACGCCGTGCTGGCCACCGCTTTTGAGCTTGCCAAGGGACTCAAGAAGTCGGCCGTTCTGGTCAAGGACGCCCCCGCGTTCGTGGTCAACCGCATCCTGCTGCGGCTCATGGGCGAAGTGACCGCCGCCTTCGACGAAGGCACTCCGGCCGATGTTGCGGACAATGCACTGCGGCCCATGGGCCTGCCGATGACGCCGTTCACGCTGGGCTCCATGGTGGGCCTGCCGGTGGCGCAGCACGTCCAGGAATCCCTGCACGCCGCGTTCGGCGACCGCTTCAGGGTCTCGCAGAACCTGCAGAAACTGATCGACAACGGGGTGAAGTCCCTCTGGGCGCCGGAACCCGGACCTGACGGCAAGCCGTTCATTCCGGCCGAAACCATGGCGCTGCTGTCGTTCGGCACGTCCCCGTCCACGGGTGACGAGGTCCTTCGCCGCACGCAGGACGCCCTGGCCGAGGAAATCGGCCTCATGCTAGAGGAAGGTGTTGTGGCGGGGCCCGAGGACATCGACCTGTGCATGATCCTCGGCGCCGGCTGGCCGATGTTCCTGGGCGGAATCACCCCGTACCTGGACCGCGTGGGCGCCTCGGAACGCGTCAACGGCAAACGGTTCCTGGCACCGGGCGTGGCGTCCGCTCCAGTGCCGGCCTGACACCTTCGCTGCGGGGACAGAATCAGAGTTCCCGCAGCGAGCCGTCCCTCAGCTCAAGGATGCGGTCGGCGGCTTGGCGGGCGTAGGCCAGCTCATGCGTGACCATAACGACGGCGGCGTCCCGCTCGGTGGCAGCCCGGACGGCGTCGTCGAGCCGTTCCAGGCCGTGGCGGTCCAGTCCCACCGTGGGTTCATCCAGTGCAATGACGTCCGGTTCGCGCGCCAGGACCGTGGCGAGGGCCAGGAGCCGCTGTGCCGACGCCGGAAGCTCGTGAGGATGCGTTTCCAGCTGCTCTCCAAGTCCGACGGCGGTGAGCGCTGCCCGCGCTTTCCCGGCCGCCTCCGGCCCGTACTTCCGGTCCAGGCCAAAGAGCACTTCGCGCAGGACCGTCCGTTCGAAAAGCTGGTCCCGCGGATGCTGGAAGAGCAGGCCCACCTTGTCTGCCACCCGTCCGGTTGGAACACCGCGGATGTCCGCGCCCAGTACCCTGACGGTTCCCAAGCCCGGACGAAGCAGGCCGTTGAAATGCCGCAGCAGGGTGGACTTCCCGGCACCGTTGGGCCCGGTCACGGCCACCACCTCCCCTGACCGGACCGCCAGGCTCAGCTCTTTCAGGATTCCGCGCCCCTGTCCGCCGCGTCCGGCCGGGAAGGCAAAGGAGACTCGCTCCAGCTCGAGGACGGCGGGAGTGTCCGCGGCGGGGCGCGGATCGGCGGGGCGCGGGGTGGCTGGGCGGGGATTGTCCGGGCGCGGGGTGGCTGGGCGCGAATCAGCCCCGCGCGGGGCAACGGCTCTGCACTGCCAGCCAAAACCATAGCCCGGTACGGCGGGAAGCACAACGCCGGACTGCAGCAGCTCCGCGCTGGCGGCGAGCCCGCCGGGCGCGCCGCGGGCGGTGACCGTTCCGCCGTCGAGCACGAGCCAGTGATCCGCCGCCAAGCCCAGCTCATCGACTGTCTGGGTCAGTACGATGACAGCGGTACCGGACTCCAGCAGGCTGCGGACCAGCGCCCGGACGGACTGTGCGCCGGCGTGGTCCAGCGAACCGAGCGGTTCATCGAGCACCAGCACACAGGGCCTGGTAATGGCGGAACAGGCCATGGCCAGCCGCCGCAGTTCGCCGCCGGAGAGTGTGGCGGGATCGCGATCGAGCAGCGCAGTCAGCCCGGCTGCTTCGGCGGCGCGTTCCACTTCCGACTGCATCAGTTGCCGGTTCACCCCGCGGTTCTCGAGGCCGAACGCCAGTTCCTCGGCCACCGTGGACCCGACGGTGGACAGCAGGGCGGCCGCATCCTGCGGGACGTAGCCCACATGCCGGGACCAGAGGGCGGGGTTGATCCGGGGGTCGTCCGGGGAGCCCCGGAAGACCAAGGGACTGCTGTCTCCGCCCGGCGCAGCGCCCTGAACATCCAGGTGGAGGGTGCCGCGGAACAGGCCGGAGTGGCCGCCGGACATCCAGCCTGCCAGCAGCTTCCCGAGTGTCGACTTTCCGCTGCCGGAGCCGCCCAGCACGGCAGTAAGAGTGCCCGGCGCCGCAGCGATCTCGATGTCGCGCAGGACGGGCGCCTCTTCCCCGTGGTAGCTGAATTCGGTGATTCCGGCCTGCAGCAGGGCGGCCGCCTTCATGCCGGCACTCCCCGGGCCAGCAGTGCGACAGCCAGCAGTGCGACAGGCGACGGTGCGTCAGGCCAGAGTCCGACCATCCACAGTCCCTCCGGCCAGTGCCCTGAAATCCGCAGCCCCACCGCGGCCGCGGCCGCCGCCAGCGCAACGGCCCGGAAGGTGCGCTGGGCCGCGGTATCCGGCACTTCCCGGTAGCTGGTGCGTTCCCTGGATGCGTTGAAGCCGCGGGAGTCGAGCGCTTGGGCCCGGTCGCCGGCGTCCTGGATGAGCGCGAGCACCAGCGGCACCATTTGCTGCCGCGCCGCCGCGAGCCGACGGAGCGGTCCGCCCCGGAGTACGAGTCCCCGCGATTCCTGGGCCTGCCGGATCCGCGCCAGCCGGACAGTGACGGCCGGCGCCAGCGTCAGGGTGGATGCCAGCACGTAGCCGAACTGCGGAGGCACCCGGCGCGCGGACATTACTGCCACGAGGTCCGGCAACCGGACGGTGAACGAAAAGAGCAGGAACACCATCACGTATGCTGCCGTCCGGGTGCCCATGTCCAGCGCGAAGCCAAGCCCCTCCGTGGTGACCCGCGCCGCGCCCCACTGCGCGAGAACCGTACGCCCTTCGGGAAAGAACAACCCGTGCATGATCAGCAGGGACAGCCAGAAGGGCGCCAGGATCACGGCAGCGGCCGGGGCCAGGCGGGCGCCCACCCCGGCCCGCACCGCCAGCACGGCGGCAGCAGATGCGACGGCGAGGGAAACCGCCCAGCTGGATGCCGCCGTCGTCATCACTGCAGCAGCTACGGCCGCCGCCAAGGTGGTCAGCGGGTTCAGTGCGGGGCGCCGGTTCGGCACCGCGGGACGCTTCGGTTCAGGCGGTCGGGTCGGGGCCGGCACGGAATCAGTCGCCCGGCGTTTCCTGCGTCTTGCCGGCGAGCACGTTGAAGCGCCGTACGAAGGCGAACTGCAGAGCGGTGCGGCGGGGCAGCGCGTACACCAGCATCGCAACGACTGCGAAGACAATGGCCTTGTCCATGGGGTCCGAGATGAGCGCCTGCTTGGTGATCGCGGCCAGGAGGGTGTCGCCCATCGCCCGGAACGCACTGACGATCGCACCGGTTCCGGCGCCGGCGGTGCCGCCGAAGACGAAGGCCGCGATGGGTGCGGAGACGACGCCGGCGAGGATGCCCGTCACGAAGCCCGCTACCGGAGCGAGGTAGAAGCGGCGGAACAGCCCGCAGCGGGCGGCAAGGCCGGCCAGGAAGCCGATGAGCGCCGCCCCGGCGGCGAATGGCAGGACTGTGGGGTTGATGAAGGACCAGACGATGCTGCTGAGCGCGCCGGTTGCGGCTCCTGCGGCGGGGCCTGCCAGGACGGCAATGAGCACCGTGCCGATGGCGTCAAAGTAGAACGGCAGGCCGGTGGATCCCATGATCTGCCCGAGCGCGATGTTGAGGACGAGCGCCACGGGAATCAGCACCAGGGTGGACGTGGGAAGGGTGGGCAGCACTCCGATGATCAGGAGGATGGCTCCCAGCAGGAAACCGCCCAGCGCCACCAGGGTGGAGCCGCTCGCGAGGCCGTTGGTGATGTCGGCCGGCTGCGTCAGGACGAGGAAAATGAAGGTGGCTGCAATGGATACCGCGCCGAGCAGTTCGAGCAGGCGGCGGCCGCGCACCGACGCCGGTCCAGGGGCGGGAAGGGTCTGCGATTGCTGTGACATGGTTGTTCCTTTGGCTGTGGGCTGCGTTCCGCGGGTACGCCGGTACCGGGATCGGCAAACGAGCGCCTATGTCACCTCGACGCAGCTACCATCTTAGGTCAGCCTGCGGGCCAAAGCGCCCACTGATTCGATGAGCTCATCGAAGCACTGCTTCGGGTTGTTGGAGGTCACGATCCGGGCGTTTGGGGGCAAGCCCCAGAGACCGCGGTAGTCCGCCACGGTAGTGCCCGTCAGCAGTGGGGAAGCGGTTTCGACGTCCACTGTGGCAAGTGCCGTGGCCACCTCCGTCCGGCCGATTGCCACACAGGCTGCGAAGGCGTCGTGCACGTGGGCCACGAACCCCTGGTCATGGAGCCGGTGGAAGTCCATGTAGAAGCGGATGGCATCGGTCAGGCATGCCACCAAGGGGTTGGCGGACCGGCTGCGCAGGCCCTCCGGCTGCTCCGGAAGCACGGGATCCGGGTCAGTGCCGGCGGCCTCGGCCAGGCGCTGCAGGTGCTCGGGCCGCATCTCAATGAGTTCGGTGGTCTCCAGCGCGCACACCACCGGGAGCTTGTCCTCCGGGAGGCCGCGGTACGCGGCAAACACTTCTCTCGCGGCATGGGGATCGACCGAGACATTCCATTCCGCCGTCGGGGTGGTGTTGCCCTGGTAGTAGAAGCTGCCGCCCATAATCACCAGTCCCTTGAGCAGGCGCGGCAGTTCCGGTTCGCGGCGGAGGGCAAGGGCGAAGTTGGTCAGCGGACCTGTGATCAGGCCCGTGATTTCGCCCGGGTGCCTGCGCACCTCGTCCACCCAGACGTCCACCGCGTGCCGCTGCGAGATCCGGCCGGTGGGCGGCGGAAGTTCCGCGTAGCCGATCCCCTGCGGGCCGTGGGTTTCCTCGGTGGTGACCAGCGGGATCTCCAGCGGCACCTCGGCGCCGATTGACACCTCGATTCCCGACCGGCCGCACAGTTCCAGGAGGGCAAGGTTGTTCAGCGCCACCTGCCGTGCGCCCACGTTGCCGGCGGTGCAGGTGATGGCCTGCACGCGGACGTCCGGGCGGGACACAAGGTACACCAGGGCAAGGGCGTCGTCGATGCCGGTGTCGACGTCCATCAGGACCGTGTGCATCAGAAGAGTGCGACCTTCGGCGTGCGGGGGAAGATCCCATCCAGCTCGGCCAGCTCCTCCGGACCGGGCACCCAGGCAACCGCGGCCGCGTTCTCGCGGACCTGGTCGGGCCGCGTGGCTCCCGCGATCACACTGCTGACCGACGGCTGGGCGGCCAGCCAGGAGAAAGCGACCTGGACCTCGCTGAGGTTGCGTTCGGCCGCGAACGCACTGAACTTCTCGAGCTGGTCCCAGTCGGCGTCGCGGACCAGGTTGGTGCGGGTGTGGCTGAGCCGGGAGCCTTCCGGGGCCCTGCCCGGAGCGTACTTCCCCGTCAGGAGGCCGTTGGCAAGGGGGAAGTACGGCAGCACACCCAGGCCGTAGGCTTCCGCGGCCGGCGTGACCTCGAGCTCTGCGCGCCGGTCCAGCAGGTTGTAGTGGTTCTGGGTCGAGATGAACCGGGAACTTCCGCGGCCGCGCGCCACGAATTCGGCCTCGGCGATCTGCCAGCCGGCCCGGTTGGAGTGGCCGAGGTAGCGGACCTTGCCGCTCGTGACGAGGTCTTCCAGAGCGGCGAGTGTCTCATCAACCGGGGTCAGCGGGTCCGGCGTGTGGAACTGGTAGAGGTCAATCCAGTCGGTGCCAAGCCGGCGCAGTGACGCTTCGACGGCCTTGACGATGTACCGGCGGGAGCCGCGCGCACCGAAGTCGTTGCCGTTGGCGCCGCGCATATCCATGCCGAACTTCGTGGCAACGACAGCGTCCCCGCGCCGCCCGGCAAGGGCCTTGCCCAGCATGGTTTCGCTGAGTCCGGGCTCCCGGCCGTAGGTGTCCGCGACGTCAAAGAGCGTGATGCCCGCATCCAGCGCGGCATGCACGACGGCGTCGGTCCCCTCCTGCGACTCCGTCACCGTTTTGGCCCGGCCAAGGTTGTTGCAGCCGAGGCCCACAACGGAGACGGTCAATCCGGAATTTCCTACGCGGCGGTATTCAGTCATGAATTCAGCCTATAACGGCCGCGCAGGAGGCCCGGCGATGGGTCAGACGGCGGGGAACTCGAGTCCGTGCTCGTCCATGGCGTCCTCGAGCTGGGCCATGGTCCTGACGCCCATTCCGTGCAACTTCAGCAGTTCCCGTTTGCCGAACTGGACCACCTGTTCCAAGGTTTCCAGTCCGGCATGGGCCATGGCCCGGCGGGCAGGCGCGCCAATTCCGTGGGGAATCGGGGTGTGGCCTGGTTGAACGGATTTACGCGTCATTGCGGATGCCTCCCAGAGAGTCGGTTTCCCCCTCTTAGAGAGTAAAGCCCGAAGCCGGTTTCGGCGAGTGCTTGAGCCTAAACGACTCAGGATCCTTGAAGGGGGCGGCCCCGATGCTGAGCTTGGTGAAGTCCAAGTCCTCGCCGCGGATGCAGATCTTGATGGCGTTGACGGCCTTGTTGACATCCGGGCACAGGCAAAAGATGTTGAGTTTTGAGTCGCCGAACTCTGACCGTTCCACGGTGCCGAGTCCGCGCCAGGCCAGGTGGCTGATGAGGGCGTCCTTGGCTTTTTCCTCAAGGTAGCGGTCCCGGTCGGTGCCGTCCTTGCTCTTCAGCGCATACTGGGCAACCACCCAGAACTGATCTTCGTCGGCGATCTCGGCGTAGCCTTCCTCGGCGCACTGCACGGCGAAGGCGTTCATGAGTCCTTCGGCCGCCTCTGCGTCCGGGACATCGGTTTCGTCCGTTTTGCTCTGGTGCCCGACGACGCCGTGATTCATCACGAACTGGTTGTAGTCCTCGTCGTACCAGGCTTCCCGGAACAGCAGGGCCCCTTCGTCGTCACGTTTGTAAACCCGGATGATTCCGCTCATGCCCGTCCTCTCCTAAACCACTCGGCGTCTGTGCCGTCGAACGGTGCGTGCTGTGCCTTGACGGCCTGGTAAAGCTGTTCTGTCTCCCGGAGCATCCGCTCCACGAGGTCCTGCGGGTACTCCATGGCCACCTGGTGTGCTGCGAATTCATCTTCGTCGTCGATGTACACGCCGCTTGTGACCGACCGGATCACGTCCAGGTCCATGTCGATGACGTGGAACTCGAAGGTGCCGGGCCTGATGCCGTTCCAGCCGTGCCCCACGGCGAGGTCCAGATACACGCGGAAGTCCCCGGGGTACGTGTCGTCGTAGAACGTGGCTACGTAGTCGCCTGTGCGGGGAATCAGCAGGACGGCGTCGGACCTGGCGTGGAACGCCGCACCGGGCCGTGAGATGAATGAGCCCTTGGGCTGGAAGATCCACCAGCCGTGATGGTCCTCGCCGAGGTAGTTGCCGGGCACCACCCAGTGGGCGCCGCCGTTCCATTTGCGGTTGCGTGCAACGACGAGGTCTCCCGGTTTGAGGCTCTCGGGAGGTGTGGCCTCGTGCGTGATCACAGTTTCGGCAGGCTGCCTGTGGTGGGGTGTTCCTGGCCGGGCAGCGGGCGGGCGAAAGGCACCTTCGTCCCGAGGACCTGGGCGACGACGTCGTGCGTGATCTGGCGGGCCGTCAAACCGACGCGTTCCAGCACCTGGGCGCGGGTCCCGTGGTCCAGGAACTCCACCGGCAGCCCCACCTCGTTCAGGGCGGTGTCCACGCCGGCGGCGCGCATTTCCTGGCGGATGCGGGATCCCACACCGCCGGCCCGCACGCCGTCTTCGATGCAGATGACCAACCGGTGGCGGGCAGCGAGGGCAATGATGGACTTCCGGACGGGCAGCAGCCAGCGCGGGTCCACCACCGTGGAGCTGATTCCCTGGGCACCCAGCCGGTTGGACACATCAAGCGCGAGTTCGGACATGGCACCGACGCTCACGATCAGCACGTCGTTTTCGCTGGAGCCTGACGGACGGCGGGCCAGGACGTCCACGCCGTCGCTGAGGCGTTCGAGGGCTTCCACTTCGGCGCCCACGCTCCCCTTGGAATACCGGACAACGCTGGGGGCGTCCCGGATGGCCACGGCCTCGCGGAGCTCTTCACGGAGACGGGTGGCATCGCGCGGGGCCGCCAGGTGCAGGCCGGGGATGATCTGCACCATGGCCATGTCCCACATGCCGTGATGGCTGGCGCCGTCGGGCCCGGTTACCCCGGCGCGGTCCAGCACGATGGTGACGCCCGCCCGGTGCAGGGCAACGTCCATCAGCAGCTGGTCGAAGGCACGGTTCAGGAATGTTGCGTACACGGCAACCACGGGATGGAGTCCGCCGAAGGCCATGCCGGCAGCGGAGGTCAGCGCATGCTGCTCGGCGATGCCGACGTCGAAGACGCGTTCAGGGTAGCGTGCGGCAAACTTGTGCAGTCCCACGGGAATGAGCATGGCACCGGTGATGCCCACGATGTCTTTGCGTTCATCGGCAATGGCTGCGATTTCATCGGCAAAGACGGACGTCCAGGACTGGGCCCCGCCGGCTTCCGTGGGCAGGCCGGTTTCCGGATCGATGATGCCGACGGCGTGGAACTGGTCAGCCTCGTGGGCGCGGGCCGGAGCGTACCCGTGGCCCTTTTCGGTCATCGCGTGCACGATCACCGGACCGGCATAGTTCCTGGCAGTCGAAAGTGCGTGCTCCATGGCCTGGAGGTTGTGTCCGTCCACCGGGCCGATGTACTTCATACCGAGGTCCTCGAACATGCCCTGCGGCGCCCACCAGTCCTTGATGCCCTTCTTCATGGCATGCAGGCTCCGGTATGTGAACTGGCCGACGGGTCCGCCGTTTTGGAGCTTCCGCTTCCACCAGTCCAGGGTGCCCTCGTAGGCCGGGGCCGCACGGAAGGAGTCAATGGTGGGGCGCAGCGAGGCGAGATAGTCGGCGAAGCCGCCCACGGTGGGGGCATAGGACCGGCCGTTGTCGTTGACCACGATGACCACGCGGCGGCGCTTGTCCGCGGCGATGTTGTTGATGGCTTCCCAGGCCATGCCGCCGGTCAGGGCACCGTCGCCCACCACGGCGATCACGTAGCGGTCACCGTCGCCGGTCAGCTGCCGGGCACGGGAGATGCCGTCGGCCCAGGACAGGGAGGAGGAGGCGTGGGAGCTTTCCACGATGTCATGCTCGGATTCGCCCCGGTCCGGGTAGCCGGACATGCCGCCTTCCTGGCGGAGGGTGCTGAAGTCCTGGCGCCCGGTCAGCAGCTTGTGGACGTATGACTGGTGCCCGGTATCAAAAACAATGCTGTCGCGCGGGGAATCAAAAATCCGGTGTACGGCGATGGTCAGTTCCACCACGCCCAGGTTCGGTCCGAGGTGGCCACCCGTCTGCGAAACGTTTCCGATCAGGAAACTCCTGACCTCGGCAGCCAGCTGGGACAGCTGCTCTTCGGTCAACGTGCTCAGGTCCTGCGGATTCCGGATGGTGTCCAAGATTCCCAACGGGGCCTCCTTCGGGTGGTAGACATGCCTTTTAACTCTAACGCCTCGGATGGCGGCACTGCGCCGGGACCGGGCGCACAGCGGGCCGCGGAAAGCGGCGCGCAAGGGAAAAGCCCCGGCCCGTCAGGTGACAGGCCGGAGCTTTTCCGTCGTTCAGGTGTTGCTTCTCTCCCTGGTTGGTGGAGCTTCTCCCCTAGTTGGCGGAGATCTGGCGAAGCACGTACTGAGGCATGCTTCGATAACCTCTTAAGTCGCTACTCGTCGGTCCCTCCTCGACTCCACCCCCGCCCGACAGTACAAAACACCTGGTCAGAGCCACGCCGGGACACGTTAACGGGCACTGCCTCGCAGTCGGTGAAGCACCTCCGTTGAGATGCTTCGATTGCGGTAGGGGTCGTCATCCACAAGACGCTGCTGGCCACCGTGCAGACGGGCCCAGGCTGGATTCCGCCCGCCAAGTACGGCGTCGTGGCTGCCGAGGTGATGCGGCAGTGCGATGCGCTCGATGGGCTCGACGACGGCGTCATCGGCAACTACCTGGGCTGCAACGCGCGGTTCGATGCCGTGAAGGTCGCGCAACCGTTCGCCGCCATCCGGTGCCCCGGCGGAGTCGACACCGGCAACGGGTGCGTCTCGGACGCGCAGATCTCCACCCTCAGCCAGATGCACGCGCCGACCAAGTTCGACTTCGAGCTCGCTAACGGTTGGACCGAGTTCCCGGGCTACGGTCTCGGGCGTGAGGCTTTCCGGGGTGGTTGACCGTAACGCCCCAGCCGGATGCATCGACTCAGCCGGCGCTCGGTCAGCCCGGTGCCACCTTGAGCTACGGCATCTTGAAGGATCCGTCCTTCAACCTCGTGAACTTCGCGGTCGCACCCTTCGCCGCCAAGATCCGGGCCGCATCGGCGGTCATCGACTCGACCAACCCGGACCTGAGCGCCTTTTTCGCCCATGGCGGCCGACTCATCATCAAGACGCAGAGTTCCGACTACTCGTCCAATCCGGATATCGCCATGAGGTACTACGACGAGCTCGTCGGCCGCTTCGGTCAGAGCAAGGTGGACAGGCATGTCCGGCTCTATGTGCTGCCGAACGGGAACCACGGCGGGCAGGGTCAAAGCACGTGACCGGCGAACCAATTCCGCAGTACGTCGACCTGTTCCGAATGTCCACTAACTGGGTCGAGAAGGACATCACGCCGCCCGACGCACCTGTGCTGAGCTCCAAGCTTCGGCTGCCTCCGTACACGACGCTGGCGACCAAGCCGGTGTGCCGCTATCCGGATTATCCGCGCTATGTCGGTGGCGACATAAGGAGCGCAGACGCCTATCGCTGTGTGGCGGACTGAAAGGCTCCGCAGCCAGCGGCATCCAAGACCGCGGTGGGGCACCCGACATCATGCGCGGGTTTTCAACGATCCCAGCACTTGGTGCCCCGCCGCGGTTAGCGTTAGATTCCGTTCGGTCGGCGGCGGGCCGCCAGCAGGCGATAGTTGACGACTGTAAGCCCGACCGGTCTACACGGTCGCGTGGCTTCGCAGGCCACAATTTCTCAAGAAACCACTCGGGTAGCGAAAGATCCGTCGCGGTTTTGGGTTGTCACGGACAACCGGCGATGAGAATTAAGCCCTTCGCAGTTGGGGCTGCGATCGATTCACAACGACCGGTTTCGCCGGCTCCTCAGGTCCAGGGCCGGTCTTCATGGTTCTGAACGCGCTGGTCATGATCCCCCTTTAGCGATGGACATCCGCTGTGCCCATCGCGCGTGCTGGAGAAGGCTGATGGGGCTGCGGGTCTCAAGAACATTGCAGCTCCCGTGTTGTTAGACAACACTCTCATGGCCACACGATAAGGCGCGCCCGGGCAAGGCTCGACTGACAGGCGCTTTACTTGGAGAGGGACTCATGGGTCCCATTCGCCACCCTGGTGCGACTGCCAGCTATCCGTTTGCTGTGAGCGTGAGCGAGCTCAGTCTTCGTCACCGCGTGAGTCGACTTCTTCGCGTGAGGCCCATTGGGTGCTGACCTGGTTGAGGTGGCCGGCGAGGGCCATTTCGGTCGATGCGATCAGCAGTGACGACCACGCGGGCGTCCGCATGTCAGTTCAGCTTGTATCTTTCAGCATGGCGGCACTCAGTTATGAACAACTAACACGAGACCTCAACGACCGCGCCACACGCGACGGCCTGACAGGCGTCCTGAACCGCACGACGTTCCTGACCCTCGCCGCCGCTGACCTGCGCCGCCTCCGCCTCACGCGCGCCCCGGCGTTTGTTGTTCTCGCTGACCTTGACCACTTCAAAGCCATCAATGACAGATACGGGCATCCCGCAGGAGATCTGGTTCTTCAAGCCTTCGCCGCAGCCTGCACGGCCACGGTGCGCTCCACAGACCTCGTGGGAAGATACGGCGGAGAGGAATTCATCCTCTTTCTTCCAGGCGCCGACCCGGACCGCGCCGAATCCCTCGCCCGGGACATAAGCCACCGCTTTGCCGCCTGGAACCCGCCGGAGAACGTCCGATATCCGACCGTCAGCTACGGCATCGCGTCCAACAACTCCGGCACCGTTGACCTGCGAACGATGATCGCATCAGCCGATTCCGCCCTGTACCGGGCAAAAGCAACGGGACGAAACCGCACAGCCCGGGACGACCTGAACTGACGCGCCGGAAAGTGGCTCGCCGCTCCTTTGCTCTCTTCGGCTGGAACCCGGCGAACCAACCGATCCAGGCCCGGAAAAGACCACATCTCGCTCACACGGCGTAGTCGACGACTGACAGGCCGCTACCCACGAGCCCTGGGGCCGGTCGCGGCCAGATTTACCTAAACCCTGCCGGAAACCTTCCCCCAAGCTGCGGATAACCGCCGGAATCCTTGATGCCGGCAAGCCACTATTGATCCAAGGGCACACCGATCCAACGGGACCTGGTGGGCGAATACAAAGTATGGGATGCAAGGAAGCAGGGAAAGTCATGAGCCAAACAGCAGCTCTGGACGAACGTACCGCCGGTGTAGTCATCAAAGACGATCTCACGGCTGACTTTCACGCCCTGGGCCTCGCCGGCTGCATCGACAAACTCACTGTTCCGCTGCGCCAGAAACGTGTCTGCGTACGCTGGGAGACCCCGCACCACGGCGTCGAGATACCGGCCATCTGCGCAACCCTTCTTTATCACGCCGCACAGGAAACACTCTCCAACGCATTCAGGCACTCCCACGCCACCGAGTTGACCGTCCGTCTGGCGGCCGTCTACCACGGTGTCCGCCTGACCATCACGGACAACGGCGTGGGCTTCAACTGCAACGGCCAATCCACGGGGAGGCAGCACGGATACGGCATATGCCTGATGACCATGGCCGTGCACGAAGCCGCCGGCACCATCTCCGTCGACTCCGCGCCCGACAAAGGCACCCAGGTGACCATCACCATCCCCCTTGACTGACGACAGAATTCGGACAGGGTGCTCACGCCCGGCTCCTCTGTCCCCTTGAAGCCCAGGATCATGCAGGTGCTTTACGTCCCGGCTGAGCGTGCCGTCACCCCGGGACCGTCCCCCGGGGCCGGGAAGCGGGCCGTGTCACGGTAGGTCCAGATGGGCTTCGGGGATGGCTAGTCGGGGAGTCTCTGACTACGGATGGCTTCAGAGACTCAAAAGCGCCCCTGTAGCAGGGCTGCGTTACTTCGCATGTCGGGCTTGGCCGCTGGCGTGTACAGTCCGGTTCATGTTTCTTGTGGTGCCCGGCGCGGTCCTGCTGACCTCGGCTGGGTTGCAGCGTTGGCCGGGGCGCTGCGGTTCCAGAATCAGACCGCGCTGGCCGCCCTTGTCGGGCCCGATTCGGCTGTTCGTCGCCGCCATGACCGCGGTCACGGGATTGTGCAGCGAAGCTGGCGTCTTTCGGTGGGGGGCCCGGAGGCTGCGTCTTCGGGGCGGGGACAGGTCGGGTTCCTCTGGCTGCTGGTTCCGGTTGGTTGTTCGCGGCGGCAGCCGAACAAAATGACCGCGTCGGGGCGTAAAATCGGCCTGATCAACCGCTTCTCCGGGAGGAACGAAATGCTTCGGACAGCCTTTTGCGAAGCGGTCGGAGTCGAACACCCTATTATTCAGGCAGGCATGGGACCGTTCGGCAGCGGCTCCGAACTGGCGGCCGCGGTGTCCAATGCCGGCGCGCTGGGCAGCCTGGGCGGCGCGGCCCGGTCACCTGAAGACCTGCGGCAACAACTGGCCGTTCTGCGCACTCTGACCGACCGTCCGTTTGCGGTCAACTTCACGCAGCCCTGGCTTCAACAGCATCCCGAGTCCTTCGACATCGCCCTTGAGGTGCACGCGCCGGTCGTGTCCCTTGCCCTGGGTGATCCGGGCGATTTACCCTCCCGTGCACATGAGGCGGGTGCCCTGTTTATCCAGCAGGTGCATACGGTAGAACAGGCGCTTCTGGTCGCTGAGCGGGGAGTTGATGTGATCATCGCCCAGGGAACCGAGGCAGGGGGCTTCGGCGGCAAGGTCTCGACGATGGCCCTCGTCCCCCAGGTGGTGGATGCTGTGAGTCCGGTGCCGGTCCTGGCAGCCGGAGGAATCGCCGATGGCAGGGGCTTGGCTGCTGCCCTTGTGCTCGGCGCGCAGGGCGTGAACCTTGGTACCCGGTTCCTCGCTTCGGAAGAGGCGGCGATCAGCGACGAATGGAAACGGGCCATTTTGGCGGCCGGTTCCCAGAACGCTGTGAAAGTGGACGTGTGGGATGACATCTTCGGCAAACCGGGCGGCGGTGCCTTCGATGTTGTTCCCCGGGCCCTCGAAACACCATTCATCGATCAATGGCAAGGCCGGCGCGCGGATGCGGCCGCTGATGCCTCGCGTCTCCAAGGAGAGATCATGAGCGCCATACAGCAGCAAAACATGGAGCGGTTCGTGCCGTTCACGGGACAGTCGGCCGGCCTGATCGGAGAGATCCTGCCGGCCCGGGACATAGTCCGACGACTTATCGTGCAGGCCACCGAAGCGCTGGAGAGCACCTCCCGCCTTTATAGCTGAGGTACGCGGAAGCCGAACCTTCGGGTTGGAGCTGCCGGCGATCGGGGCTGCGGCATTGACCGGGAGGCTGGGGAAAGGACGATATCGGCCGGTTCCCCAGGAAATTCTGGCACCTGTCCCGTCGTCCGGGCACCTTGGTCAGCAATGTTGGCTGCCCTGCCGGATCCTGCGGCGATCGGCCCACAGCATGGGCTCTTACGGAGTCCCCTTGGCCATACGGTCAATCTGCGCCTGAATACCGCCGGCATCGCGCACAATTTCCGTATAGATCCGGCCGGAACTGAACCTGCCGTCTAGGACCTTAAAGATGTTGACCCCCACGAACTCCATGACCGTACCATCCCGGCGGGTTCCGCGCATGCCCCACTCCATCCACACCTCGTCCCCGTCTGATACTGTCCGGAAAATTTTCGCCGTGAGGTCAGGCAGGTCACTGAGCAGTGTCTGGAAATTTTTCCGGACAGCGTCCTGCCCTTGGACGGATTCGCCGCGGCGTGCCGGAGCTTCGTCACGGTAGGCCCTGTCGAAGCAATCCACCGCTGTTTCCAGGTCATGTAACGACAAGGCCCTGACCCACCGTTGCGCCACTGCCTCCGGATCGTTGCCCATGCACTCAATGCTGAAGGTCAGGCCGCTGGTTGGCAACAGCAACTGCCTGGTCATCAAGGATGATGGAACTGACCAACAACAGATTCCAGGCCATCATCGGACCACCTAGGCCCGAGGCTGCAGTCATCACTCTTCCACTGCGAGGACGGCTATCGCTGGTCGACGAGAGCCGGCGACTCATGGTCAGCACGGGTTCTCACCCGTTCAAGAACCCGCTGCGAAACCCCAACGCTCTCAAGTCATAGGAGGCTAGCGGCGGAGGGCGACGTGACCAAATCAAAAAGACGTGTCTGGTACTTGAATGCCTGGTGTGGATTCCCGGCCGACCTCATCTCAGGCCATCGGGCGCTGGTCACCCGAACATTCCGGGCAGAATCCCACGGCCCGCATCTGTTCCCGGCCGTTGTCAGTGATCCGGTCCGGACCCCAGGGCGGCATCCAGACCCAGTTCACACGCCACTGGTCGACGACGCCGTTCAGTGCGTTGCCGACCTGCTCCTCGATCACCTCCGTCAAGAGGCAGGCCGCTGAGGTCAGCGTCATTTTGATCAACAGTGTGTTGTCCTGCCCATACTCGAGAGCGTAGAGAAGCCCAAGGTCGATGACATTGACGCCCAGTTCGGGGTCGATAACGTCCTTGAGGGCCTCTTCGACATCCTCAAGGCGGGCCGAGGCGGGGTTTATTGCCGTTGAAGGGCTGATCTCTGTCTCAGACACTGGTCCTTATCCCTTTGCGCACGCCGCCACCTTGCGGCCGGTCGTAACCCTTCCTTTACGACGGCCAGCAAAGCTGCCGGCCGTCCTCGTCTGCGGTCTGGCCCGTCGCCGAAGAAGTTAGGTGCTACCCATAAGCGACACGGTCGGCGCGGAGTGTCTTCACAGGTCCTTCTATGACGTCATGCGGTTGTTATGTATTTCAAAATTCTTGATACAGTCCTCAGCGGAAACAAGGTAAGCCTTACCTAAGTAACCGTCATCCTGTGATCATAGATGGAAAGCGACGCCGTGAATACACCCAGTCTCAAGCAGTGTGTTGCGCCAGGGGCGGCCCTTCACTGCGGACGAGCAGTGGAGGCCCACCCGTCCCCCCTCAAACCCCAAGGACCTTGAATGGCACCCCCCCAGCACGTCCTCGCAACCCGCCAGCTGCCTCATGCGGCCAAAAGCCACTATGCCGAAATGCTCAGCGTCGAGGACTTCAAAGCAGCCTTCCGCAACCATCCGGCCGGCGTCTCCATCATCACCGCCCAAGGCGCCGGCGGTCCGGTAGGTCTGACGGCAAGCTCGGTCATCTCCGTCTCGGTCAATCCGCCGCTGCTGGTCTTCTCCCTCTCCGCGCACTCAGCCTCCGCGCCCGCAATCCGCGGGGCAGGGACCGTTGTCGTCCATCTGCTGGGCGCAGACCAGATTGACCTTGCGAAAACATTCGCCACCGGCGGCATTGACCGCTTTGAAGACACCTCCACCTGGTCCCGCCTGGTCACCGGGGAGCCCGTTCTGCCCAGGGCCAATGCCTGGCTGCGAGGGAGAATTGTCAACGAGATGGATGCCGGTGACTCCACCGTGGTCGCCGTGCATGTGCTGCAGGTCAATATCGCATCCGCGGCGGTCCGTGATGCCGATCAGGCCGGTCCGCTCGTGTATCACAACCGTTCCTGGCATTCGCTCAGTGCTGATTCAACGGTCGGTTAGAGGACTGCAGCCCATCAGACGGTCCCGAGGTCCGCTCCGCCTGCCCGGAACCGCCCGTCATTGGCGGCGGGCGTGGGGCGGGCCGCGGATCATCGAACGGCTTGCCGGACTGAGTCCGTCCAGCGCCGCTAAGGCAGACGAGTCCGGTATTCCAGGTGTCCTGGACCCGTGTGATGGACCGCCCTGATGCCGCGGGGGATGGGTGTCAGAGTGAGCCTCCGGCGGCTTCCGGTGTGCCGGAGTCGTGAGCCCCTCCACCGTGATGACCGGCGTGGTGCCCGCCATGTCCGGGATGCCCGCCATGTCCGTGGCCGCCGACACGTTCGCGGGCGAGGAAGTTTTCGACGTCGAAGAGGTTGTCCGCGCGCCGGGCGATGTTCAGCAGCGTGGTCATCGAGGCGACCTCTTCGACCTGTTCCTTGAGGAACCAAAGCATAAACTGCTCGCCCAGGGCATCGCTTTCCGCCCTGGCCGCGGCGAAGAGATCCTTGATGTTCTCGGTGACTTCCTGTTCCTGCGCGAGGGCAAGGGCCAGCGGTTCCTCCGCGTTGGTCGAACACGCATGGGCGTCACTGTTCTATCTGCAGAACTGGGCCATGGCCTTCGGCGCGGCGAACTACCAGGCCGCCGAGGCATCCACCGCAAGCCCCTTCCAGCACTTCTGGTCACTCTCGGTCCAGGGCCAGGTGTTCATCCTCTGGCCCATCCTGCTGCTGGGTACTGCTGCAGCGGCGCGTCTCACCGGAATCCCGTTCCGCGCCCTCGCCACCGTCATGTTCGGCACAATATTCGCCGCCTCACTGGCCTTCTCGATCCGCGAAACAGCCGCCCACCAGTCCTTTGCCTACTTCGACACCCGGACCCGCCTGTGGGAATTCGCCCTGGGATCATTGCTGGCCCTGGCACTGCCCTACCTCCGGCCGGGAATGCTGCCGCGGATCGTGCTGGGATGGGTCGGGCTCGCCGCGATCCTGCTCTGCGGGGCAGTGATCCAGGTCGTCAACCAGTTTCCGGGATGGGCCGCGCTCATCCCCACCCTCGGCGCAGCCATGGTCATCACCGCAGGACGGACCGGCCACCGCCTGGGAGCAGACCGCGTCCTGACAGCCGGGCCGGTCCGCAAACTCGGGAGGATCTCCTACGCCCTGTATCTGTGGCACTGGCGGATCTGATCAGCTACCTGGTCCTCACTAGGGCAGGCGAAGTCACGGCAATGGCAGGTGCCTTCATCATCGGGGTCTCGGCGGTCCTCGCCTGGCTGACCACCCGGCTCGTGGAAAGCCCCTTGCGGTCATGGGGCTGGATGCACCGGCGCAAGCGTCGCAGCGCCGGGATCACCATCGCATTGGGGGTCGCCGTCGCCATCCCTCTGGGCGGGTGGGAAACCCGCATAGGACTTACGGAACGACAACTACGCGTGCAGGCAACCCACCTCAACCCCGGCGCCGCCGCACTGGAACACGGATACGCCCAGCAGGACCTTCCCGACGCGCCCCCTCATCCCCGCCGAAACCGCACTGGACGAGGAATGGGGCAACGCCGGACCCGCCTGCACCACGGACTACGCTCCTGAGAACTCCGCACTGGAGTCCTGCCAGCAGATCGAACCCGGCACTGCCGCCACCAAGACAATCGTTGTGATCGGCGACTCGCACGCACAGCAGCTCATGCCGGCACTGGCACCTATTGCCCGGGAGCATAACTGGAGGGTGATCTCCCTGCTCAGGAACGCCTGCCGCTACGGCGCCGAGTCACCCTCACGTGACCGGAAGTGCAACGAGCGGAACAAGGCTGCCCGGGACTATGTGCTTGCACTCTCCCCGGACGCTGTCCTCACCCACGGCACACTGAGCTACCAGGAGGAGCCGCGGGAAGGACGTGTTCCCGCGTACGAGGACGGCATCCGGCCATTCCTTGACGCCGGCATCGAAGTACTCGCCGTCCGCGACAACCCACGGTTTCCCTACAACATGTTCGCCTGCGTCGGACTCCACGGCCAGGACTCCCCCACGTGCAACCCCGCCAGAGACGACGTCCTGCTCAAAGTAAACCCCCTGGAAGAACTGTCCGTGCGCGAACCGCTGTTGCACTCCGTCGACGTCACCGACAGCATCTGCACCGACACTGCACGCCCGGGAGTCGTGGGCAATGTATACGTCTACCGCGACCACGACCACCTCAACAAAACCTACGTCGAAACCATGACCCCCGCACTGAAGCGCAAACTCTTGACCGCCACAGGCTGGAAGGGATAACCAGAGCGACGACGTCCGGCATCACCTCCACCACAGATACATCAGGAGCCAGAGTGAAATCCTTTGAGACCGCATCCGACAACAACCCGCTGGATCTTGGCGGGGCCGCCGCAGCAGCGGGCATCCCCCCTGAGTCGATCGACCACCTCGTCGCTCTCAGAATCATCAGACTCCTCGAAAACGATCCCGAGCACGGCCCGCTGTTCGGCACGGAACAAATCCCGCTGCTGGAAATCCTCAATGCGATGACCGTACTGAATTTCCGGCTCGAGGAGATGCGCGACATGGTCCGGGTGATGGACACCCTGAGCCGCTTCCCCGCATCCGAAATTGCCGGCCGCTACCGCGTGCGGCTCGGGATATTCGCCGAGGCACTGCAGAGCCGTCCGGTGGTCACCACGGAGCAACAGGCCTCAAAACAAGAGCTGATCCGCGCACTCACAAACCGCTACACCTGGCTCATCGCCTGAACAGGCGCTGGATACCCGGCGTGGAATCCTTAGTGCGGGCCGGGCAGAGGAGTCAGTTCTTTCCGGCACGCACAGCTTCTCAGGTGTTCTTGCCCATACGTTGAATAAAGTCATCGGCCTGGGCAAGATTCCGCGCCATCTTGGCACGCTGGTTTTTGGCCCGCTCCATAAACTCCGCGAGCTTCTCATGACCCGGCCCGCCGGTGTGGGCGCCGGATTCCAGGGCGGACAATATGTCCAGGATCTCTGCCATCTCCTCGAGCGAGAATCCCAGGGGCTTCATCTGCTTGATGATTGTCAGCCGCTCGACGTCGTTCTCGGCATAGACCCGGAAGCCGCCCTCAGTGCGTCCGGTGGCCGGCAGGAGCCCCACCTCGTCGTAATGGCGGATGGTCCTCAGGGACAGCCCGGTCCTTTCAGCAAGTTCGCCGATGTGCATGGTGCGGCTGCTGATCCGTTCCGTCATCAAAAGACCTCCGTCGTTGTCCGACCTAAACTCTACCACCACGTTAGGGTAGACTTGGGGAAATGGGTGTAGACGTCCCAGCCTAGTTCCTGACGATCTCTTTCCCGGCGCGGTGATGCGCCCCCTTTTTCTCCTTGAACATTCGAAGCCGCTGCCGCGTGTCTTCTTGACCATGAACGGAGCCAGTAATGGCCGTCAAAACCGCCGAACACCCCCCGGCGTTCACCCCTGAACAGCTGCAGTCTGTTCGTGAAACCTTGAAGTCCCCGCGTCGGCTTAAGACCGAAGTCCTCGCCGGCCTCGTGGTCGCATTGGCGCTGATCCCGGAAGCGATTGCCTTCTCGATCATCGCCGGCGTGGATCCAAGGCTTGGACTGTTCGCGTCCTTCACGATGGCGGTGACGATTGCCTTTGTCGGTGGCCGCCCGGCCATGATTTCCGCGGCCACCGGCGCGATCGCCCTGGTCATCGCGCCGCTGGTGAAGTCCCACGGTGTGGATTACTTCATCGCCGCCGTGATCCTCGCCGGGATCTTCCAGATCATCCTCGGGCTATCCGGGGTGGCGAAGCTGATGCGCTTCATTCCCCGCTCCGTCATGGTGGGCTTCGTCAACGCCCTGGCCATCCTGATCTTCATGTCCCAGGTCCCCGAACTGATCAACGTTCCGTGGCTCGTCTACCCGCTGGTGGCCCTGGCACTGGTGATCGTGTTCGGCCTGCCCAAACTCACCAAGGCAGTGCCTGCTCCACTCGTGGCGATCGTTGTTCTGACACTCATCACGGTCCTCGCATCCATCGCCGTCCCCACTGTCGGTGACAAGGGCGAACTGCCGGACTCCCTGCCCGGCCTGTTCATCCCGAACGTCCCGTTCACCCTCGAAACCCTGCAGGTCCTCTTCCCGTTCGCCCTCGCCATGGCCTTCGTCGGGCTCCTCGAATCACTGATGACCGCCAAACTGGTTGACGACGTCACGGACACCCGGTCCTACAAGACCCGTGAGGCTTGGGGCCAGGGCGTCGCGAACATCGTCACCGGGTTCACCGGCGGCATGGGCGGCTGCGCGATGATCGGCCAGACCATGATCAACGTCAAGGCCTCCGGCGCGCGAACCCGGATCTCGACCTTCCTTGCCGGCGTGTTCCTGCTCATCCTCGTCGTCGCCCTCGGCGGCGTCGTCTCTGTGATCCCCATGGCGGCGCTGGTGGCGGTGATGATCTTCGTTTCCTGGGCCACGTTCGACTGGCACAGCATCCACCCACGCACCCTGAAGATGATGCCCAAGAGCGAAACCATGGTCATGCTCGCCACCGTGATCGTCACCGTCGCCACCCACAACCTCGCCATTGGCGTCGGTGTCGGCGTGCTCGTCGCCATGGTGCTCTTCGCCCGCAGGGTAGCGCACTTCGTGACTGTCGAACGCACCGTTAAAACCATCGATGGGCAGGAAACAGCCACTTACGTTGTGAACGGCGAACTGTTCTTCGCCTCCTCCAACGATCTCTACACCCAGTTCGAATACGCCCTGGACCCGGACCACGTGATCATCGACATGCACGCCTCCCATCTCTGGGACGCCTCCACGATCGCGGCCCTCGATGCCATCACGGAGAAGTACCACCGCCACGGCACAGACGTGAAGGTCATTGGCCTCAATGACGCCAGCATCGTCATGCGCGAACGCCTCGGCGGCAAACTCGGCGCAGGCCACTAAGAATAGCCATGCAGCACATGGAAGGCCTCCGCTCGAGAGGCGGAGGCCTTCCCTGTGTTGGCGATCCCAACCGAAGTAAACGGACGTTTCAGGTCGAGGATGCTCAAAAGCCGGCGTGAGGTTCAGCCTTCACATTCGATGCAATACGCCAGGCCGTCTCTTACTTCGGCTATCTGGGATCTGTGCCGCACGAGGAAACAGGACTGGCAGATGAACTCATCCTCCATGCGGGGGACGACGACCACGGTCAGTTCTTCGCCGGACAGGTCCGCGCCAGGCAGTTCGATGCCTTCGGCGGTGTCCGTTTCTTCCAGCTCGCTGACAACACTGCGGGCGTCCGGTGCGTTGGCCGACTTCAGCGCCTCCAGCGAGGCATTTCGTGTGTCGGCCACCTCGGGGCGGACGTCGTCATAGTCGGTAGCCACAGTCGGGCTCCTTCCTCGAATGGAAATTTATTGGACTGGACGCTACCGCATGGGAAGCCTGGAATGGTTGGAGTCTGGTCCTGTCCAGGGTCTCGGACTAGATTGCTGGGGGGATGCCATTGCCGTGGATCCCGGAGCCAACAATGCGTGTTCAGGAGAAGACCATGACCCCTACACCGAAGCAGCCGCTGACCGATGACAGCATTAAGGTCCGCCAGGTCAGCCACTACCAGTTCAGTTGGGTAGCAGGCGAGCCTGGCAGGCCCGGGACCTGGACGCTACAACTGATCCTTGACCAGGGGGCATGGGAGGAAGTGCCCACACTGGACGCTCAGGACGCCGACAACCTTCAGCATCTGCTGTCGACCTCAGAAACCGTGTTTTACGACGTTCCCCGGCGAACCCTGATGTTCGGCACCACCGGATCAGGTCATCACTGATCAGCGCAAGACACCCATTCCAGGACCGGGTGCTTCCGGCCGCTGGTCAAAGGTGAAACCGCACGCACACCGATATGTCACAGTGCCGGCGGCTGCACGTGAGTCTGATTCGCCGTCCGGGAGTTGTCGCGAAACAGCAGAGTGGCCGGCGAGCCTTTGCATGGGCTCACCACAATGGACGTGTGTGGACAGCATGCGCCGCAGGCCCGGATCTTCCCGACCGCCACCTGCCGCGCCCCTTATCCGAACCACAAAGCCACCGACGTATAAACGGGGCGCCTCGATGCCGCCCTGATAGTTGCGTGAATTTCATGCTTACCTCTCCGGTGTGAGTGCTTCGTTGCCGGCACTGTGAAGCTGCTGCCCGGCGACCGTGAGCCGAGTGCTAGTAGCGTTCAAGGATGGATTTCATCTGGTCGATTTCCTTCTGCTGCGAAGAGACGATCTGTGCACAGAGGTCTTTGATTTCCGGATCCGTGATGTCTGCTTCCTGACACATCAGGATGGCCCGTGAATGGTGGGGAATCATGGATTTGAGGAACTGCGCATCCCCGATGAACGTCTCAGCCCTGCCGAACGCGAAGATCACGGCGAACAGGACCGCCATCGCGGCCGTGAGGATGATGTTGAGCCTTTTGTTCTTGAACATGCTCCACATGACAAAGATCATCAGGATGGCCATGGGTGCCACCATCATCAGGGCCATGTAGGTGTTGGCCAGGTTCAGGTAGAAGTGGTCCCAGCTGCGGATCATCGAGTAAGTGAGCAGCAGCATGATGACGAAGCTGATGCCCAGGGTGAGTGCGAGTTTGGCGTAGCTGTTTTTCAGGGTGGTCCTCCCTTTCACGCCCGCCGCGGGGTTTTAGTGGCGGCGGCTGGCATCCAGCTGCTGTTGGCAGCTGCATGCCAGGAAGCCGCCGGATCCACTAGCCGAGGGAGGCGAGGAGATCGGCACAGGCCTGTTCGCAGCGTCGGCACGCTTCCGCGCAGACCCGGCAGTGCTCTTGCATGGAGGCGTGCTGTTCGCATTCATCCCCGCAGGCCTTGCACACGGTGCGGCAGGCTTCCAGTGCCGCACGGGTGATGTTGGCGTCGTAGCCTGTGTGGCGTGAGAGGACGTTCCCGGTGGCGGCGCAGATGTCTGCGCAGTCCAGGTTGGTGCGGATGCATTTGGTCAGTTCTGCGACCATGTCCTCGCTCAGGCAGGCGTCGGCGCAGGCCGTGCAGGTCTGGGCGTGGTTGGGCCCCCGAGTAGGA
>NZ_JAGGPP010000020.1 GCF_018613755.1 Arthrobacter sp. ISL-72 | reverse complement strand
CTCACACTAGGAACCGCAAAGCCTTCATGGACGCCCCAGCCAACTGCGGAGCGGCGCCCAGTAGATCCGTTCAATCAGGAACCACACCGCTGCCGCAAGAAAAGACCGACTGCCCAGAGACCACGAAACCCACTAATTCAGCAGGCTCCTAGCGCCTGAGCACGCCGGATAGCGGGCGTTCGACGACGGCGGCCTCCGTTCCGCTGCGGCGGCCTCGCCACGCGAGGCCGCCTGCCAGCAACAGGAGTGCGGCAAGGCCGGCGCCCGCGACCGCTGCCGCCGCTGCCGCCTCAGAGCCGGCGGGCCACTGCCCGCTGATGCCTAGGAACGCCGGGACAGTGGCCGAGGCCTGGCTGGTGAGCACCAGGGACCAGCCGATCAGTGGCGCCAGTCGCTCGAAGCCCAGCGCCAGCTGCAGGAAGAACAACAGCCACAAATAGGTCCAGCAGAGCCACAGGACGGCCAGGAGCGGATCCTCACCGGACCAGGCCGCCGCGAGCAGGATGCCGCAGAGGCCCACCATCCCGCAGAACCAGCCGAGCCCCCTGGACCCCATTCCCAGCAGGAAATCCAGGCCCACATACACGTAGGTCAGTCCGAAGAGGAACATCCCGGACGCCCCCAGCAGCAACTGCGATCCGCCGCCCGCGGACACGTCAGGGTCGGTCACCGCCGGGTCGGTCACCGCCGGGTAGGTCACCGCCAGGTAGGTCACGCCGAGGACCAGCTGGGCGCTGCCGATGACCAGGCTGAATATGGCGGCGTCGCGGCGGGGGAGGAGATCCAAGGCTGCGAGTCCGTTGAGCAGCAGCGCCGCTCCGGAGAGCAGGAGGCAAACATAGGCCATCAGACGGCCTTCCTGGTGCACCGCGTGGTGCACATAGTTCTCATCACGTGGAATCTTTCTGTCACATTACGGAGAATAGGTGATCCCATCTGATCCGCCTACCGGGGTGCGGTCTTAATCCGTTAGGTTGAAACCTCAACCATCAATGGCTGCGAAGATCTTCTCCGGCCGTTGCTCGCGGAAGCTAGGACAAATTCATGGATGCACGGCTGGAGGCCATCAGGAGTACGGTCCTGGCCAGGAACCCGGGGGAAGCCGAGTTCCATCAGGCGGTGGTCGAGGTATTCGAAAGCCTGGGCCCTGTCCACGACCGGCACCCCGAGTTGCTTGAAGCCGCCATCCTGGAGCGGCTCTGTGAGCCCGAACGGCAGATCATCTTCCGCGTGCCGTGGACCGACGATGCCGGCCGGGTGCAGATCAACCGGGGCTTCCGGGTGGAGTTCAGCTCGGCACTGGGCCCGTACAAGGGCGGCCTGCGCTTCCACCCCTCCGTGTACCTGGGTATCGTGAAGTTCCTGGGCTTCGAGCAGATCTTCAAGAACGCGCTTACGGGCATGCCGATCGGCGGCGGCAAGGGTGGCTCGGACTTCGACCCCCGCGGGCGGGCGTGAAATCGGCTACCTCTTCGGCCAGTACAAGCGCATCACCAACCGGTACGAATCGGGCGTCCTGACGGGCAAGGGGATCTCCTGGGGCGGCTCGCTGGTCCGGCCCGAGGCGACCGGTTTCGGCACCGTGATCTTCACCGTGGAAATGCTGAAGACCCGCGGAATGTCCTTCGACGGCCAGCGCGTGGTGGTCTCCGGCTCCGGCAACGTGGCCATCAACGCCATCGCCAAGGCGCAGGCGCTCGGTGCCGAGGTGGTGGCCTGCTCCGACTCCTCCGGCTACATCGTGGACGAGGCCGGGCTCGACGTCGGCCTGCTTCGCCAGATCAAGGAAACAGAACGCGGACACCTCAAGGATTACGCCCTGCGTCGTGCCGGCGTTGCCTATGTGGAGGCCGGCTCGGTGTGGGACGTCGACGCGACGGTTGCTCTGCCCTGTGCCACCCAAAACGAGCTCGACGGCGGTGCTGCCGCACGCCTGGTGCGGAACGGGCTGCTCGCGAGCGGCGTTGCAACCTCAGCGCTGGAGATGCAGCAGAACGCGAGCCGTGACTCCTGGTCCTTTGAGCACACAGAAGAGCGGCTCACGGAGATCATGGTGGGGATCCATCACCGCTGCGCGTCCACCGCGGAGGAGTATGAGGATCCCGGCAACTATGTGTTGGGTCCCAACATCGGCGGCTTCGTGAAGGTGGCGGATGCCATGCTTGCCCAGGGTTTTATTTAGCTGGGTTTGATTTAGCGGGGTTTGATCCAGCCGTCGCGGCTAAGCGCCGCGGCGCCAGTCGCTGGGGGAGACCCCGTAGGCCTCCCGGAAAGTGCGGCTGAAATGCGCCGCGTCCAGGAACCCCCAGCGGGCAGCCACTGCGCCCAGGGAGGTGCCGTTGTGCAGCGGGTCCCTCAGTTCGCGGCGGATCCTTTCCAGCCGCTGGCTCCGGATCCAGCTGGCAACAGTGCTGCCCGACTCCTGGAAGACGTTGTGCAGGTGCCGGGTGGAGATGAAGTGCGCCGCGGCGATGCTGGCGGGTGAGAGCAGGGGATCGGACAGGTTCGCGTCGATGAATTCGCGCACGGACACGGCCAGGAGCGCCTGGGGCTTCATCCGGTCCGGGCTTATGTCCATTTCGGCATGCAGCATGGTGGACACCAGCTCCAGGGCGTTGGTTGCCAGCCTTGATCCGCTGGGGCCGTTCAGGACCTCAAGGTTCTCGGACAGCTGGCGGATGAACTGTCCCACAATTCCGCTGAGGCCGGTGCTGCCCGCCATCCGGACTGCCGCGAGCTGCCCGACGCAGTCGGTGGGCAGCGACAGGGCGTCGCAGGGGAACATCACCACCATCATGCGCGCCTGCTCCTCGAAGGTGAGGGTGTAGGGCCGGTTCGTGTCGTAGATTGCCAGGTCCCCCGGCCGGAGGACGGCCTCGCGGTTGTCCTGGATCAGCAAGCCGGTGCCCTCCAGCTGCAGGTTGAGCTTGAAATAGCATTCATTCGCCTGGGCAATCAGCGCCGGCGTGCGGTGGACCTCGTGGGACGTGGCGCTGACCTCCACGATGGACATCCGGTCCAGCACCCGCGAACGCATCTGCCCGCGGAAGCCGGTCACGTCTTCAGTCCGCGCGGCGAGCGGGACAAAGGACTCCGCCACCAGGTGCTTCCAGTGGTCGAAGGACGTGGCAACGCTGGACGTTAGGCCCTGCTTTGCGGACTGGGCCGCTGGCTGGGCTGTTGCTGTTACTGGCATGGATGTTCCTGACGACGGATGGCCATCTGACGTTCCCCCGGGACTGTGTCGTGGGACACAGTCACTTCAGGTTAACGGCAGGTGATTCTTTTTTCAACAGCTGGCGAAAAAAGACGCCGGTGCGGCTATCTGTTTTTCCCCCGGGCCGCCACGGTCCATCGGTCCACGAGCTCCCCTTGGCTGGTGACGGCAACATCGTCCACCAGGTTCATCGCCAGGCACACGTGGTTGGGGATCACCCGCAGCCGGTCTCCAACGGCAGGAACGGCGCCCTGCCCGGGCCACTCAACAGTGGCATGGTGCTCGGACAGGGCGGCGATCCGGGCGTCGGGATGGTCCATCAGCCGGCCGAAGCCGCTGGCCCAGGCCGGCCGGTCGCTGCCCAGGATCTTGCTGCCGGCGTCGATGATGAAGCGTGCGGGACCGTCGGCCGCCGTTTCGTGGTGGCTGACCACGGTGGCCGCCACGGTCAGTGCGATGTCCTCGGCAGCACACCGATCCAGCTCCAGCTGCTGGGCGTCGCCGAAGACGTGGACACCGGGACGCACCTCGGTGGCGACAGAATTTTCCGTGAGCATGACCGTCGGGGTGGAACCGCCGCTCCGGCACGTGACGTGGAAACCTGCGGCGGTCAGTACCTCGGACGCCTGGTCCAGCGCCTGTTGCTCCTGCCGGGCGGCTTCCGCCGGCATTCCGGGCGCGTAGCTGTGTCCCGGAAAGGTGAAGACTCCCGTGACCTTCAGCCCAGCCCGCGCCGCTGCTTCGGCCACCGGCGCCACCGCCTCCGGGCGGACCCCGCTCCGGTGGTGGCCGCTGTCGACCTCCACGAGAACGGCCACGTTCCCCGCCCCGTTCCCCAGAGTCACTCCCAGCACGGTTGCCCCTTCCGCGGAATCCACGCCGACGGCGATGCGTGCTGTCCGGGACAGGCGCAGAAGCCGGTCAGCTTTCTGCGGCGAAAGCCAGAGGGGATAGGCGATGAAGATGTCCTCCACTCCGGCAGCTGCGAAAACTTCCGCTTCGCCGATGGTTGCCACGGTCAGGCCCGATGCCCCTGCTGCCATCTGGCGGGCGGCGATCTCGGGGATCTTGTGCGTTTTGGCATGGGGGCGCAAGTTCAGGCCCTTGGCCCGCACGGCGGACGCCATACGGTCGATGTTCCGCTGGAGTATGTCGAGATCGACCATGATCTCCGGCGTATCGATGTCCTTCGGGATGGTCACTGCCGGCGTCTCCTGGCTGGTTGTGCCCGCTCCTGGCGGCTGATTCTCTTTGCGGGCCGGGCGGGCGGGCTGGGGCGGGTGGGTTTGGGCGGTCGGAACGGGAAGCTTGACGACCCAAGGCTAACGCGTCAGCAGGGCCAGGAAGCCCTCGAGCTGCCCGCGCAGGCCGAGCTCGGTCTGGCCGTCCGGGAGCAGCGCGGCCGCGATCTGGGCGCCCAGCAGCATGTTGAGGAGCTGGCCGGCCAGGCTGTCGTCGTCGACGGCGGCGGTGACGTCGCCGCCGTCCCGGGCCTCCGCCAGATAGCGCAGGATGGCTTCCAGCCACTGCTGCATGGACTCCCGGTGGATCCGGGCCTTTTCGGGATCGTTGATGGCCTTCTGCCAGAAGGGGATAACGATCCGGGCTTCATTGATCCGCTCCTCATCCAGCGGCAGCACTTCGACGCAGAAGGCCCGAAGGGCGTCGAGTCCCGCAAGTCCCGCGGTGACTTCGGCTATGCGCTGGTTGGTGCGGTTGAAGACGTGGCTGAAGGCAAAGGTCAGCAGCGTGTCCTTGGTGGGGAAGTACGGCTTCAGGGCGCCGTTGGCGAACCCGGCCTCGAGGGCTATCTCCCGCATGGTGGCGCTTTCGATGCCCAGCCGGGCGATGATCCGCCAGGTTGCATCCACCAGTTCCAGGCGGCGTTCGTCGTGGTCAACAATCTTTGGCACGCAGCCGCTCCCCGGTAAATATTTCGCCCAGACTCTTGTGAGCCATCTTACGTTCGCTTATTCTCTACAAGTATAGAAAATAAAAATCCGACCTGCCAAGGTCCCGGACAAAAGGCCGTCATGACCCCCTCCAAAACCGACACGATTACCCCGTTCCGCCTGGCAACGGGCGCTGAGATCACCGATGTCCAGGGCATTCTGCGCGCCGAAGGACTCCTGGGCCCGGAGAAGCGGATTGCGTACCTCGGCCTGCTGGACCCGGCCCGGGGCGCAGCCGCCGATTCCGAGGACCGGCGCTTCCGGGTCTTCATCCACGATGTGTCCGGCGGACGTCCGCTGGACGTCACCGTCTCCGCCGCGGACGGCGCGGTTACTTCCGCCGTCGAACTCGATACCGCAGCGACGGGCGAGCTGCCCGTCCTGGAAGAGGAATTTGAGGTCGTGGAGTCGCTCCTCGCCTCGGACGAGCGGTGGCTCAAGGCTCTGGCGGACCGCGGCCTGGACGTCAACAAAGTCCGCGTTGCCCCGCTCTCCGCCGGCGTCTTCGAGTACCCGGAGGAAAAGGGCCGCAGGATTCTGCGCGGGCTGGCGTTCGTCCAGGAGTTCCCCGAGGACAGTGCGTGGGCCCACCCCGTGGACGGGCTCGTGGCCTACGTCGACGTCGTCAGCAAGGAAGTCACCCGGGTCATCGACCTGAGTGCTGTCCCGGTTCCCGCGGAGCACGGCAACTACACCGACCCGGAGCTGACCGGCCCGCTGCGCACCACCCAGAAGCCCATCAGCATCACCCAGCCCGAGGGGCCCAGCTTCACGGTGACCGGCGGCAACCATGTCGAATGGGAAAAGTGGAGCGTCGACGTCGGCTTCGACGTCCGCGAGGGCGTGGTGCTGCACAACATCGCCTTCCGGGACGGGGACCGGCTCCGGCCCATCATCAACCGCGCGTCGATCGCCGAGATGGTGGTCCCGTACGGCGATCCGTCCCCGATCAGGTCCTGGCAGAACTACTTCGACACGGGGGAGTACCTCGTGGGCCAGTACGCCAACTCCCTCGAACTGGGCTGCGACTGCCTCGGCGACATCACCTACCTCAGCCCGGCCATCAGCGACGCCTTCGGCAATCCCCGCGAGATCCGCAACGGCATCTGCATGCACGAAGAGGACTGGGGCATCCTCGCCAAGCACAGCGACCTCTGGTCCGGCATCAACTACACCCGCCGCAACCGGCGCCTGGTGATCTCCTTCTTCACAACCATCGGCAACTACGACTACGGCTTCTACTGGTACCTCTACCTCGACGGCACCATCGAATTCGAAGCCAAGGCCACCGGCGTCGTCTTCACGTCCGCCTTTCCGGAAGGCGGCTCAGACAACATCTCCCAGCTCGCTCCGGGCCTCGGTGCCCCCTTCCACCAGCACCTGTTCAGCGCACGGCTGGACATGGCGGTCGACGGCTTCACCAACCGAGTTGAGGAAGAGGACGTGGTCCGGCAGCCCATGGGCGCAGGCAACGAACGCGGCAACGCCTTCTCCCGGAAGCGCACGGTACTGGCCCGCGAATCCGAAGCGGCCCGCGAAGGCGACGCCAAGACCGGAAGGACCTGGATCATTTCCAACCCGAAATCCCGCAACCGGCTGGGCGAGCCCGTTGGCTACAAGCTCCACTCCGAAGGCCAGCCCACGCTGCTCGCCGACCCGGACTCCTCCATCGCCCGGCGCGCTGCCTTCGCCACCAAGGACCTGTGGGTCACCCGGTACGCCGAGGACGAGCGCTACCCCACCGGCGACTTCGTCAACCAGCACACCGGTGGAGCGGGCCTGCCGGCCTACATCTCCCAGGACCGCGACATCGACGGCCAGGACATCGTCGTGTGGCACACGTTCGGGCTGACCCACTTCCCGCGGATCGAAGACTGGCCCATCATGCCGGTGGACACGGTCGGCTTCAAACTGCGCCCCGAAGGGTTCTTCGACCGCAGCCCGGTACTGGATGTCCCGGCCAACCCGAATGCCCAGGCTTCCGGCTGCCACGGCGGGCCCGCCGCCCCCGGACACTGCGGCTAGGCTCGCGCCGTGACAGCATTGCAGGGATGGGGCCGCGTTGCCGGCCCCGTCTTCCGCCGCCGCCCTGTTGTCCACTCCCGGATCGTCGCCGCGGTGACGGTCGGCTCGTGCCTGGTGCACCTCGGGCTCGCCGCCGGCAACCACCACGGGCCGTGGCTGAACCTGCTGATGCTGGCCATGGCGGGCATCTGCCTGCCCTGCGCGGTACACATCTGGCGGCACGGCCGGGAACGGGCCCTGCGGCAGGTGATGGCATGCGCATTGGTCATGACGGCGCTGCACGCCATCCTGCTGCTGCGCGGCGGTGCTGGTTTGGGTGGCGCTGCTTTGGGCGGGCACGGCCACCACGGGACGCCTGTCCTGTCTGTGCTTGAACTGCCTGCGCTCGAACTGTCTGTGCTTGAGCTGCAAGGGGCAGGGGCTGCGTCCGCCGAAGGAATGCTTGCGGTCGTCGTCCTGGAAATTACGACGGCGATGCTCGCCGCGACGCTGCTGGCCCGACTCCGGCGTCGTGCCACCGCTGAAGCTGTTACCGCCTGAGGCATCCGGCGACCGAAGCCTAAATGCCAGAACCCTATAAATAACTGAGCCTGTCGGGACACCGGGTCCCGACAGGCTCAGCCGTTTGATGTGTCAGCTTTTAATGTGTCAGCGGACCGGGTTGCCCAGCTGGCGCAGGGGCGTCTTGCTGGTCTCGCGGGCCCAGAACGCGCCGGCGACGGCCAGGAGTGAGGAAGCGGCCACGATCCACGCAGCGGGGCCCCAGTTTGCCTTCTCGGCACCGACTAGGGCGGTGCCGAGCAGGGGCGTGAAGCCGGCGCACAGGATGCCGATCTGCAGCCCGATGGCCATGCCGGAGTAGCGCACCTTGACGTTGAACAGCTCGGAGAACCACGCCGGGTAGATTGCGTTGGACATGGCGTAGGTGCCGGCGGTGATCAGCGTGCTGGTCAGGAAAATCATGGGGATATTGCCGGTGGAAATCACGGAGAAGTACACGAAGATCATCGCGCCGGATCCGAGGACGCCGGAGATGAAGATCGGGCGCCGGCCGTACTTGTCGGAGAGCCAGGCCATCAGGGGCTGGGTGGCGATGGCGATGACGTTGCCCAGGATGCTCACCCACAGCATGGTGGAGGCAGGAACGCCGACGGAGACGGCGTAGGCCAGGCCGAACGACTGCATGAAGGTGTTGGTGACGGTCTCGAACGACATCAGCGCCACCTGGAAGAACTGCGCCGGGTGGGTTTTGAACATCTTGACGAAGGGGAGCTTCACCAGTTCGCCGTGGTCGTGCTTTTCTTCGAAGACCTCGGGTTCCTCCAGCGAGCGGCGGACCAGGTAGGCGACCACCAGCACCACCAGCGAGAGCCAGAACGGGATCCGCCAGCCCCAGGCCAGACGGTCGGCTTCGCTCATGGCCGCCACCGGGAGGAAGGCCAGTGACGCCAGTACGATGCCGGCGGAGATGCCGCTCATGGCAAAGCTGGCGAAGAAGCCGCGGCGGCCTTCAGGGGCCTCCTCGGTGGACAGCGCCGAGGCGCCTGCCGTCTCGGCCCCTGCGGAAAGACCCTGCATGAGGCGCAGGAGAACCAGCAAAGCGGGCGCCCAGTAGCCGGCCGTGTTGAAGTCGGGCAGAGCGCCGATGAGGAACGTGGCCGAACCCATCAGCACCAGGGTCAGGACGAGGGTGTTCTTGCGGCCGATCTTGTCACCCAGATGGCCGAACACCACGGCGCCGAAGGGCCGCGCCACGTAGGCCACACCGAACGTGGCGAAGGACGCCAGCAGGGCGATGGTGGGATCCCCGGCCGGGAAGAAGATCTTGGAAAAGATCAGTGATGCCGCCGTGGCGTAGATGAAGAAGTCGTAGTACTCCAGCGCGCCGCCGAGGAACGCAGCGAGGGCTGCCTTCTTGGCCCGCTTGAGCTGGCGCTGCTCCGCTCCGATGCCTGCGCCCGTTGCTGTGTTTGTCATGGTGCTGGTCCTTCCGCACTGAAAGACGGTAGTGGTGTAGGATTTGTGCGCATTCCGAACAGCTGTGCGGTATGCGATTATTGAATAGCGTACAGCACCGTGAGGTGCCTCACAACACCCCCTGGCTACCCCCGCCACCGTTCCGATCGAAAGGCGCCACCATGGAAGACCAATCGCCCGCATACCGGCTGTTCCTCATCGGCTCGGAGGCTTCCGGTGCCATGTCCCCCGGGCTCTGGAGCCCTGTGTTGGAACAGCTCGGCAGCAGCTGGACCTACGAGGCGTGGGACGTTCCCGCCGGGCAGAACATGGCGGGGGTGCGCGCCGCGATGCTGCAGGCCGACGTCGTGGCCGCGAACGTGACCATGCCCCACAAGCAGTGGGCGGCCGGGACAGCCGACACCGTCACCGAACCGGTTCGGCTCAGTGGAGCGTCCAACCTGCTGGTCCGGCACGACCGAAAGCTCAGCGCCCACAACACGGACATCACCGCCGTCGCAGAACTCCTGGGCGGCCGGCACCAGCGGCACGTCCTGATGCTCGGTGCAGGCGGAGCCGCACGTGCAGCCCTGGTGGCTCTTAGGGGGCTGGCAGACCAGGTCACGGTGACGGATAAGGATGCTCGGGCGACCCGGCAGCTGCTGGATCTTGCCACCGGCCTGGGCATGGAGGCAACCGCGGTGACGTGGGCGGAAGCGCGGGACCAGGCGGCGCGTGCTTCCCTGATCGTCAACGCCACGCCCATCGGCAAGGGACGTGACGATGAACCGGCCTGGGGGCACGCGGAGCTTTCCCCCGACGCCTTCGTCTACGACTACGTCTATGCCGGCCACACGACTGCAACCATTGGGGGCGGCTAACTGAAACCCCGGGACTCAGCCGCGGCCCGTCGTCGTGCGCCTTCGCAAGGAGGCCATCCCTCCCAGCCGCGGGCCGGCGTCGTGGTTTATCCCGATATGATCGGAAAATGCCCTGCGGACCATCGCGTGCGGGGCCACGACAAGCAGCTTCAGGGAGGCAAGCGGATTCATGGCGGAGCAGCCCGCGTACTTTGTGAAGTCGGTGGAGAAGGCTTTTGACGTTCTGCGCGCCTTCGCCCCGGACGAGCCCCGCCTGACCGTCTCCCAGGTCGCCGCAAAATCGGACATGACCAGGGCATCCGCCCGAAGATTCCTGCTGACGCTGACCGACCTGGGCTACCTTCGCGCCGACGGCCCCCATTTCGAACTGACTCCCCGTTCGCTGGAGATCGGGCAGTCGTTCCTGACAAACCTGACCCTGCCGAGAATCGCCGAACCGCACCTCAAAGCACTGGCCGCAGAGCTGAACGAGACCACCTCGCTGTGCGTCCTGGACGGCACCGACGTGGTCTACGTTGCGTGCGTTCCATCGCCACGGCTCCTGAGCGTCTCCATCAGCGTGGGCACCAGGTTCCCCGCCTGGGCCACCTCCATGGGGAGGGTTCTGCTGGGTGCCTTGTCCGACGCCGAACTGAAAGCGTATTTCGACTCCGTCCAGCTTCAACGGTTCACCGAGCGGTCAATCGGAAGCCTTGGACAGCTCCGGGTCGAGGTGGAACACGCGCGCGACAAGGGGTGGTCCATGGTCTCGCAGGAACTGGAGGAAGGCCTCCGCGGTGTAGCCGTGCCGGTGGGGCGCGGCAACAATGTAGTCGCAGCGGTCAATGTCTCCCTGCAGACCCACCGGGCGCCGGCGGAGGACATCGAAAAAACCGTGGTGCCGCTCCTGCAGGACGCCGCGCGGCAGATCGGCCTGGATTACGCTGGCCGTCCCGCCAAACCACTCAACACCGCCGTCCGAGGATGAGATGATCACACGCACCGACGTCGAAGAAGCCGCCACGAGGATTGCCGGACTGGTGCGCCGGACGCCGGTGACAGCAGCGGACCCAGGGAGCTTTGCCGGGAACGTGTGGCTGAAGTGCGAGTACATGCAGCACACCGGGACGTTCAAGGCGCGGGGTGCGCTCAACCGCGTCCTCGCCTGCCGTGAACGCGGCGAGCTGAAGGAGAACGTGGGAATCGTGGTGGCCTCCGGCGGCAATGCCGGTCTCGCGAACGCCTACGCCGCCGCCCAGGCCGGAGTGCCGGCCGCCGTCTTTGTCCCGGAGACCGCACCCGCCATGAAAGTGAAGAAGCTTCGGGAATCCGGGGCCACCGTCATCCAGCGCGGCGCTGAATATGCCGTCGCCTACGATGCCGCCATCGCCTTTGCGGCCGAATCCGGAGCGGTCTACTGCCACGCCTATGACCAGGCGGAGATCGCTGCGGGCGCCGGCACCGTCGGTTTGGAACTCCTGGAACAGCTGGACGGCGTGGACACCGTGCTGGTGGCCGTGGGCGGCGGGGGACTGATGGCCGGGATCGCGGCAGCCGTCGAAGGGCTGGCCAAGGTGGTGGGCGTGGAGCCCGAGGCTGCTCCCACGCTCCATGCCGCGCTGAAGGCCGGAGAGCCGGTGGATGTGGCGGTCTCCGGGGTGGCTGCGGACTCGCTCGGTGCACGGCGGATCGGACAGATCGGCTTCGACGTCGCGGTCCGGACCGGTGTGCTGAGCGTGCTGGTGTCCGACGACGAGATTGTGGCCGCGCGCTCGCGGCTGTGGGCCGAGTATCGGATGGTGGTGGAGCACGGCGCCGCGGCAGCTTATGCCGCCCTGACCGCGGACGCCTACGTCCCCGCGGATGGCGAACGGGTAGCCGTGATCCTGTGCGGCGCCAACACGGACCCCGCCACCGTCTGACTATCCCTGCGGTTTGAACGCCTTCCCGTCAGATGGCGGCGTGTTCCCCTCAGATGGCGGCGTGCCCGCCGGGGCGGGCCGCGATCCGCTTCGGTTCCTTCCGCTCCCGGCGTGCATACACGCGGGCCCGCTGGCTCGAAAGGGCCAGGATAAGCAGGATGTCCATCGTGAGGCCGGGGAGGTTGCTCTGCAAGGTGATGCCCGGACCGCCGCGGACCACATCAAGCACCTGGAGGCCGATGGCGGCGGTGCTCACCGCCATGGCCAGGGTCCTCGCCCAGTTCCGGCCCACGAACACGAGCCAGGCCAGCAGCAGCTCCCCGAGGGCAAAGAGGATCACCGCCGCCAGGCCAAGGTAGAGCACCAGGTCCGCCTGGTCGACGGTCAGCCCGGGACCGAAATCCGTGCCCGAACCAGCGCCCGAACCAGGCTGCAGGAGCGGCGCCGCGTGCTCGGCGGGAAAGAGGATGATCGACATGGCCACGGCAGCCGCGGCCACGGCACGTCCGGCCACCAGCACGGCGCCGATGATGGTGGGCGCCGGGCGCCTGTTCCGGCTGTCGCTCGGGAGGCGCGGAGCAGGCCCGCCGGGTGCCGGCGTAGCGCGGAGGTCGACGATCGGGAGGTCGCCGTCGGTGGCGATCTCATCGCCCCCGCCGTTGCGGGTGTGGTAGCCGGTGGAGAAGTCCCGGACCACGGTGACGGCGGCGGCGGGCTCGGCGTCGGAAATGGTCTTGACGATGTG
Source organism: Arthrobacter sp. ISL-72 (assembly GCF_018613755.1). GTDB lineage: Bacteria > Actinomycetota > Actinomycetes > Actinomycetales > Micrococcaceae > Arthrobacter. Next base: position 14,528 of record NZ_JAGGPP010000020.1, on the reverse strand, counting down.
GTCCCGCTCGTCGTCCGTTCGCTCGTCGATCTTGTGGGTGATCTGCAGCGTAAACAGGGAGAAGCCGACGCTGCGGTCGTACGTTCCGGCGGCCAGCCAGTCCACGGCCAGGCCGCCGGGCAGCAGCCACCCGGAAGGGCAGTGCCAGAAGCGGACGTGGTGGCGCTGGCCGGGGCTGCCGGCCAATTCCTGCTGGTAGGCAAAGTCCTGCTGCCTGCCGAACAGGAACAGCGGGCTGACCGGTGCCTCGAGATAACTGCGGCGGAAGAGCGTGGAGGTGATGATTCTCCAGCTGCTGGCCAGAGTGACGTCGTCGGCGATGGTCCAGCCCGCGCGGCGCATCGCCTGGTGCAGCTGGGCTTCGGTGCCGAGCAGTGCGACGTTCACGGGATCGCCCAGCAGCCCGTCGCTGGTGCGGGCCCGCCCGATGAAATAGTCGGGAACGTAGATGCGGGTCAGGATCGAATGGAGCCGGGGCAGGACCAGGTAGGCGAGAAGGGCCCAGAAGATGAAGGTGAACCAGATCTGGCCCCAGCCCCACTGGAAGCTGAGCTCAACGAGAAGATAGGTCAACCAGACGGCGGCGACACCACCGACCAGAAAGAAGATCCGGTCCCAGGCGGTATCCAGCGCGGCGCGCGCAACATCCGTGACGGGCACCCTCACCGCCGGCCTGGTCATGGGCAAAATGATACTGGAGCCGGTACTCGGTTCCGTGGGCGCAGTGGCCGCGGTTGATATGCATGGTGATCCCCCCAGAGAATCGTGTGGTCAGTCGAGCGGAAGAGTGACGGTGACACAGGTGCCTTTGCCGGGCGTGGAATCAACGCTGATATTCCCGCCGGCATCCTCCACCGCAATGGACATCAGCAGCAGGCCGAAGCCCTGCGGCCGGTTGCCGCTGTGGTCCGTGCGGTCGAAGCCGGCTCCGTTATCCGCGACCGTCAGCCGGATGCCGTGATGCACGGCCGCGAGGCGTACGGTCAGCTCGGTTGCACCGGCATATTTGAACGCGTTGCTCAGCGCTTCCTGGGCCGCGTGGTAGAGCAGGCCGGCACTGTTGGCAGGTATCTCGATGCCGTGGTGCGGGGTTTCCCAGCGGACACATGTGCCCTGGTCGCGGAGCGGGGAAGCGAGCCGGTCGATGCAGCCGGCGAGCCCCAAGGCGTGAAAATCCACAGGACTCTGATCTGTGATTACGCCGTTAATCGCGGTGACTTTATTGACAGCTGAAGCCTTTTTCATGGCCAGTCCTGCTTCCTTGCAGCGTGTGGTTCTTCCTTCTTACGGGTGCTGGGTTCCCGTCTGGATGGTTATGACTCAAGAGTGGACCGGCATCATCAGCTACGCCGCGAGGTTTGCGCAATATTCGCTCAAGCTCCGCGTCGGGTGTTGCGCGAGCGTCCGTGCACTGCGCAAGGCGGCCCGTTTACCGGCTGACAGCGTCCGTGCGTGCTGGCCCAAAGGATGAATCTGCTGGCTTTCAGGTTGAGCTCGGCAGGAAATGGCCGTCATCGGCGCAGCCGGGCCGCCGCGCGTGGATAGGGTGACAGGCATGGAACCACTTCTGAAAGTCATGCGGCATTGGGGCGCCCCCGTGGCGGCCGTTCTCTTCTTCGCGCTGTGGTGCGTTGGCGAAGCAGGAAGGATGGGTCCGTGGCCAGGCCTCAACCTCTGGCCGGGCACGTTGCCGCTGGTCTTAATGACCGCGGCGATTGCAGTGTCAGTGCGCGCACCGTTCGTCTCGCTCGCCCTTACCGCCCTCCTGCTGACCGGCCAGTTCCTGTATCTCATTCCCGCCATGCATCCCAATCACTGGGCCATCTATATCGGCTCGTCCATTTCGTTGGGCTTCATCCTGTGGACGGCCGGCAGGGGGACAATCCTGGCAGCCGTTTCGGCAAACGTGGTCTTCATAGCGGCCATGACCTTCCTGATGATTTCCTGGCGGTACAGCTACGGGGTGGGCTGGTTCCATCCGCTGTACGGGGGCGACCGCCTGGCTCTCAGCGTCTACGGCTGGCAGCTCTTCTCCATCCTGACGCTCATCGCTGCAGGTTGCTCCGCCGTCGGACTTGCGCTGAAGCTGTACCAGGAACGCGGCAGCCTTTTCCAAGCCCGGAACATTGCCCAGGCTGGCCTGAAGGAAGCGGAGATCGACCTCATTGTCGAACAGGAGCGGACCCGCATCGCCCGGGACCTCCATGATGTCCTGGCGCACTCCCTGGCGGTCATCGCGGCGCAGGCGGACGGCACCCGCTACCTGAGTTCCGACCAGCCCAAGGCAGTCCTTAACGCCTTGGAGAACATCGCGAGTTCCGCCCGCGGCGCGCTTGTGGATGCGCAGCGGGTCATCGAAGGCGTCCGGGACGACGGCATGGTGGCGCCCCAGCCCCGCCTCAGTGATGTTGGACCGCTGGTGGAAAGGATGCGGCAGGGCAGCCTCGAGATTCGCCGCAGCGATTCCGGCGCTCCCGTGGAGCTCACCGCCGGCCAGCAGCTGGCGGTGTTCCGGATCGTCCAGGAATGCCTCACGAATGCCCTTAAGCACGGCGGACGGGGCACTGCAGTGCGGTTGCATTTTGACTGGAGCGGGCCCGGGCTGACCCTTCATGTTGCTTCGGCTCATGTTGCTTCGGCGGTGCCCGACGACGAAATGACAGGCGCGGGCGTCGCCGGCACAAGGTCAGCCCTCGGCGGTTCCGACATCGGTGGTTCCGGCGCCGAAGACGCTGCCGGTGCCGGCGCTGGTGGCCGTACTGCCGGCGTCGAGCGTGTTGGGCGGGGCATACCGGGTATGCGTGAGCGGGCGCACCTGGCCGGGGGCTGGGTGACCGCCGGCCCTGACGGCGAGCAGTTCCGGGTCACGGCCTTTGTTCCTTACGGTCTCCGGACGGCCGAACCGGCAGGAACCGTCGACGGCGAATTAGTCGCCATTACCGAAGCGTCCTCCGGCGGGGAAGCGGCGGGTGCGAGGGAAGCGGGGGCTGGCCGGGAATCGGCGGCTGCGCTTTCGGAGTGCCCAAATACGGAAGAAACTCCGGAAGGCACCCAACGGGAAGCGGCGCTCCGTGGGTGAAGCCGGCGGGCACATTTCCGTTGCCCTAGTGGACGACCAGCCGCTGTTCCGCGCCGGCATCAGAATGCTCATCGAGAGCCAGCCGGACATGGAGCTCTGCGGAGAAGCCGGCGACGGCGAGCGGGCAGTGGCGCTCGCGGGCGAACGGAACCCGGACGTGATGCTGATGGACCTGCGGATGCCCGTGCTCGACGGCGTCAGTGCCACCCGCCGCATTCTGCAGGAGCAGGAGCCCGGCAGCGGAACCCGGCCGAAGATCATCGCATTGACCACGTTCAACCGGGATCAGGCGGTGGTGGAAGCCGTCCAGGCCGGTGCCAGCGGGTACCTGCTCAAGAGCGCGGAGCCGGAGTTCCTTTTGGCAGCGATCCGCACTGTCTATTCGGGCTACTCGGTGATTGCGCCCGGCTCGGTCCACGAGCTTTTCCAACATGCAGCACGCACTCTCCCGTCCGCTGGGCCGGATCTCTCAGTCCTCGAGGTGCTGTCGGCGCGCGAACGCGACGTATTCCTGCTCGCCGCCAAGGGGCTGGCGAACGCCGAGATGGCTGAGAGCCTGTTCGTTTCCGAAGCCACCATCAAGACGCACCTGCGCAGTGTGCTGGACAAGCTGGAGCTCCGGACCAGGCTCCAGCTGGTGGCTTTCGCCCACGAACGGCGGCTTCTGGGGTAGAGCGTGGCTCCTTGTGGGCGGTGTTCTGGTCAGTGCCGGTTTTCACTGCTGGTGCCGGAGCAATGCCGCGATAAAAGCCGGCCGCCATTATTCCAGTTCCCGGCAATCCGGTTTCAAGCAAAAATGTCGGTGCCTGCTGGGATGCTGTGGGTATGGAAAGCAGAGCAGCTGTGGTGGCGTTGGAGGGCATTGAGTCCTCCGTTGCTGCGTTGGCTGTTTGTGTCCGCGGCGCGGCCGGTGAGGTGGCCCGGCGGGCGCGGATCCGGTGGGTGGTGATCCGTTGCGGGATCAGGCGGATGCGTTCCTGGACGGTCTGGCCGAGGTGGGCAGGGCGGAGGCCCGGCTGGCCGCGCTGAAGGTGCACCTGGCCGTCGGCTACGCCGCCGCTGCGGAGGCCTTGGCGGCACCGGCAAAGTCCCCGCAGGAGCACACCGCGCAGGAGATGGCGGTGACCGCCGAGGTCGCGTGTGTCCTGACGGTCAGTGAACGCAGTGCCGGTGCCTTGCTGTGCGAGGCCCGCACCCTGACCGCCGGGCTGCCGTTGACGCTGGCCGCGTTGCAGGCCGGGACCATTTCCTGGCAGCACGCACGGATCCTGTGTGATGAAACAGCGAACCTGGAACCGGCCGCCGCGGCGGCGTTGGAAGCGCATTTCCTGGACCCGGACGCGGTGAACCCGGCGCGGGGTTGCCCGGCCGGGGAACTGGTGCCTGGCCGGTTCCGGGCCAAGTTACGGGCCTGGCGGGAGCGGCACCACCCGGTCAGCATCGAGACCCGCCATACCAAGAGCGCCGCGGACCGGCGGCTGGAGTATGTTCCGGACCGGGACGGGATGGCGTGGCTTTCGGCGTACCTGCCCGCCGATACCGCGGCGGGGATCTGGGACCGGGCCACCACCGCCGCCCGTGCCCTGCAGGGCCCCGCAGAAGCCCGCACCCTGACGCAGCTCCGGGTCGATGTTGCTTCTGAGTGGCTGCTGGGCGGTGTGATGGAGGGAACCCCGTCCCCGACCGCGCAGGTCCTGGTCACCGTCCCGGTCTTTTCGCTGCTCGGCCTGACCGGGGAACCGGCCATGCTGGACGGGTACGGGCCGATCCCGCCGTCCATGGCCCGCCGCCTGGTCGCGGACGGCGCCGCCTCGTTCCGGCGGGTCCTGACCGACCCGCGTGACGGGGCACCCTTGGAAATCTGCCGCAGCACCTACCGGATCCCGACGGCCTTGCGGCAGTGGCTCCGGCTCCGCGACGGACGCTGCCCTTTTCCCGGCTGCAACAACCCCTCCCTGGACAACGACGCGGACCACCTCCTCGCCTGGGCAGACGGCGGAACTACCGGGATCAGCAACCTCGGCCAGCCCTGCCGCAGGCACCACCGACTGAAACACACCACAACCTGGACCCCCGTCAACGCAACGCGGGACGAGCCGCCCGGCTGGATCTCACCCACCGGACGGTCCTACCCCAGCGAACAACAGGACTGGGAACCACCACACTGGCCAGAGTTGACCGACCATCGGGCCGAAGACCATGACTCCGAACCGCCCGACTGGTTGGCCGGCGCCAACTTGCTGGCAGATCCCGGCGAGCCCGCCGGACCCGGAGAATCCGGCCCGTCACTACCTGTGGATCCCTTCCCTGACTGGGCACTTTTCACGGCAGCCTAGGATTACCCTTGCCCCAATGGCCTCCGTCACTCAAACCTCCGCCACTCTTAGTGACGGTCAGCCTCCTGGATCGTCGTCGTGGATGGTAGTCGTGGAAGGTCCCTGTTGTGCGGCACACCGCTGTGCCTTCACTATGGCCGGGGGCCCGGCCACGTGGGATTCTTAAGCTTGGCGGAGGGAAGCACCATGACGCCTAAGCAACTGATTCTGGTAGTGGCTGCCACCGTGGGCGTCCTGGCCCTGGTGCTGATGTCCATTGATTGGCAGCCGGCGGCCCTCCAGGATCCGGCCCGGACGCTCGGGATCCTCAACGCCCAGGGAGTCATCCGGTGGGGCGAGAACCCGGACAGGGCACCCTTCTCCGTCTTTGAACTGTCGCTGTTCAGTGCCGTGGGGCTGGCCTTCGTCCTGGCGGGCGTGACGGCGTGGCAGACCCGTCCCAACCGGAATCCCGGGCTGCTCCTCGTGATCGCCGGACTGCTATGGCTGGCGTCGGGGATCCGAAGGTCCAGCGACCCGTTCCTCTTTACCGCAGGCGTGACCCTCACGCTGATGTACCAGCCGCCACTGCTTCAGCTGGCCCTGTGCTTTCCCTCGGGGGTCCTGCGTTCCCGCGCTGAACGGCGGGCCGTGGTGTTCTTCTTCGCTGCCTGGCTGGTCATCGCGATCGCCAGCTGGGCTTTCTTCGACCCGCGGCTGCACATCACGGCTGGCCAGTCCACGTCCCGCAACCTGCTGCTGCTGTGGGACAGCCCGGAGCTGACCAACGCCATCGGAGACGCCGCCCGCGTTGTCCAGGTGGGCGTGGGCCTCGGGATCGTGGCCGTCCTCGTATCCCGCTGGCGGTCCGGTTCCCCCGCCTACCGGGCCGCGTTCCTGCCGCTCTGGCTGGCCGTGATCATCAAGACGGCATCCACAGTCTGGGCCACGCTGGCCGTGGTCCAGCTGACGGGATCGCTGTCGAACGAGGCCCTGCTATGGCAGTATCCGGCAACGGCGATCGTCCCCTTGGCCGTCCTGCTGGGCCTGTGGCGCTACAGGTTCGCGCGCGGCGCGCTGAGTGACCTGATGGTGGAGATCGGGATGGCGCCGGTTAGTGAGCGGCTCATCCGCGCCCTGCGCAGATCCGTCCGGGATCCCACGCTTAGCCTGTGGCGCTGGTCGCCGGCGCTGGCCGGATTCGTGGACGACGACGGCGTCCCCCGGGCAGTTCCGGAGGACGGTTCCGGACGGGCAGCTATGGTGCTGGAACGCAACGGCAGTCCGGTCGGGGCGCTGGTTTTCGATGAAGCCCTCCGGGACCAGCCGCAGCTGCTGGCCGCCGTGCGGAGCGCGACCTCGCTGGCACTGGACAACCAGAACATGGAGCAGCAGCTCCGGGACCAGCTGATTGAGGTGCGCCGCTCCCGGGAGCGGATCGTCACCGCGGGGGACGCCCGGCGTCGTGAGCTTGAAAGGGACCTCCACGACGGTGCGCAGCAGCGTTTGGTTGCCGTGTCCATGGACCTGGCCAGGGCGCGGCGTGCCGCGAACCAGGCCGAGATGAAGGAACTCGTGGAGCAGGCCGGCGACGAGCTTGCAGTTGCACTGGCGGAGCTGCGCGAACTGGCCAGGGGCGTCTACCCGCCGTCGTTGCGGGAACGCGGGTTGGGCGGATCCCTCACTGCGCTTGCGGAACGTTCATCCTTGCCGGTCGAACTGGACATCGAGCTCCCGCAACGGCCGCCGCCGCAGGTTGAACTTGCCGCCTATTTCATCTGCGCCGAGGCCGTGACAAATGCGGCGAAGCATGCGCTCGCCACGAACCTCCGTATCGGCGTCAAAGGCACGGACACCGCGCTTAGCCTTCAGGTGACGGACGACGGGATCGGCGGGGCGAGCGCCGGGGCCGACGGCGGCCTGCTGGGACTCGCCGACCGGGCCGCCGCCCTGGGCGGCTCCTTTGCGGTCACCAGCCCGGACGGTCACGGAACCACGGTGGCCGCAACCCTGCCGTTTTCGGCCGATCCGACGGAGGACATGCCATGACGCTGGACATGCCATGACGCTGCGCGTCGCCATCGCGGACGACTCGGCGCTGCTCCGCCGGGGACTTGCCGCCCTGCTCAGTTCCGAAGGACTGGCAGTCGTCTGCGAAGCGGCGGATGCTGTTGAGCTGCTGGACTGCATTCCGGCCCGCCGGCCCGATGTCGCCGTCGTCGACATCCGCATGCCGCCCACGTTCACCACGGAAGGCATCCAGGCCGCCACAGCGATTCGGCGCGATTACCCGGAGACGGGTGTGCTGCTGCTGTCCCAATATGTGGAGACCGACAACGCCATGTCGCTCTTCGGAAACGGAGCGAAAGGGCTGGGCTACCTGCTGAAGGAGCGCGTGTCCGACATCGACGACTTCATCGATGCGCTGCGCCGGGTGGCCGCGGGCGGCACCGCTGTGGACGCTGAACTCGTGGCCCGTATGGTGGCCCGGCCCCACAACGGCCGCCAGCGGGAGGAGGAGCTGAGCAGCCGGGAGCGGGATGTCCTGGAGCTGATGGCCGAAGGCCGGACCAACCAGGCCATCGGCAAAACCCTGTTCCTAGGGGAGCGGACGGTGGAGGCGCACATCCGGAGCATCTTCCTGAAGTTCGGCCTGCGGCCGGAACCCGAGGACCACCGGCGGGTCCTTGCCGTGCTCACCTACCTGCGCCGGCAGTGACGGGCTCCGGCGGCCGGGAATTTCCCGTCCGCCGGAGCCCGGCCGTCTACCCCTAGTAGGACAGGCCCCTAGTTGGACATGCTGTTAGTTGGACATCGACGTCGTGGAGCTGCTCGTCCAGCCCGTGAACGGCGACCAGACCCCGCCGGCCCCTTCCTGGTGGCGGACCTTGTGGTAAACCTCCTCGTTGCCGATCTCGGTGTTTGTCAGGGTGCGGACGTTGTGGATGGTGACGATTCCGCTGTAGTAGCCCACCGTGCGGCTGAAGCTCGAGTTGCCGAGATGGTCGTCGCCGTTGGGCCAGTCGTCGCTTTCCCAACGCTGCTGCTCGACGTAGACGGAACGGTCGTTGTAGCAGCGGACCTGGATCTGGTAGTCCACCAGCTTGGTGCCGGAGGAATTGAAGCCGGCAAACACGGGCTTCAGCGGGGTGACGCTGCAGGCATAGTTGGTGGCGGCTGCCTGGGCAGGCGCGGCCAGGGCCACGCCTCCCGCCGCCATTCCCAGCGTCGTTGCTGAGACCAGTGCGATCTTGGCGCGGGAGGGGCGGGACTTTTTTGTTCCGGCGGTCATGGACATGGTTTCGTGCTCCTATGGTGCGGTTGCGGTGCGGAACATTTCTGGACGGACAGCGTTGGCCGCGCATGGCTGTACCGGGTTTTCGGCAGCAGCCGTTCCGCTGGATGGGGTGGTTGCCCTGGTGCCCCAGGGGCTTGGTTTCCGGTTCAGGGATGCTCCCTTGATCCGGTAACTCAATGGTGCGCGCCGGGTCCTGTCCCTGGCTTCCGTGCTAGCACTGTGATCATGGCCGCCTGCACTGCCGGCCATGATCAGCTTGCTTATTATTTCCGGCGTTCATAGGGTTAAGCAGGTAAGACACCAACTCTCGGCGGGGGATAAGCCGGCCGGCCAACGGTGGCGGCACCCCCGCTCCGGCAACGAGGAGGACATATGTCAACGCACAATATTTCAGGCAAGAAGGTGGCGTTCCTGCTGACTGACGGCGTGGAGCAAGTGGAGCTGACCAGCCCGTGGGACGCCGTGAAGGACGCCGGCGGGGAACCGACTTTGGTGGCGCCCAAGGCCGGAAAGCTGCAGGGCTACGACGGCACCGAAAAGGGCGAGAAGTTCGACGTCGACATCACCGTGGCCGAGGCCAACGCCTCCGACTTCCACGCGCTGGTGATCCCCGGGGGCGTGGTGAACGCAGACCACCTTCGGGTGGACAAGGACGCCCAGGCCTTTGCCCGCAGCTTCTTCGAACAGCACAAACCGGTGGCGTCCATCTGCCACGGCCCCTGGCTTCTGATCGATGCCGGCGTGGTCCGCGGCCGCAAGCTGACCTCGTACCACACGCTCCAGACCGACCTGAAGAACGCAGGCGCGGACTGGCAGGACCAGGAAGTCGTGGTGGACCAGGGCTTCGTGACCAGCAGGCATCCCGGGGACCTCAAGGCCTTCAATGACAAGCTTCTCGAAGAGATCGAAGAGGGCGAGCACGCCGGCCAGACTGCCTGACGGCGGAAGGCGCAATATTCGGAAGACACAAAACGAGAGGGGCCCGACGGCGGCAATTGCCGCCGTCGGGCCCCTCTCCTTTTGCACTACCCGCGGTGCACTACCCGCGGTGCACTACCCACGGTGTAGTTCCGGTTGCGTTTCAGTCGCTCGAGCTGGGTTCGGTAGTAAGGCCACGGTCGTCCGCGGATTTGCTGTTCTGCTCTTCGGCCGGCCCGGGGGGCTTGGTGCCGTCAGTCTCACCGGGGCGGGCGTCAACCGGGCCGGGTCCGGCGTGGCGTCCCGACCCCTGGGTTGCCGGCTTGTCCCGGGGTACCGGGTTTGTTTCGTCCTCGACGCCGTCGTTCACGATGTCTTCCGGCTCGTTGTGTTCGGTGCTCATGGACTGCTCCTGGTCTCGCGGTATCGGGCCGGTTTGGCCTGGTGTGGTTCGCCGCCTGTGCTAAGCAGGCTTACCGCTCCACGCTACAGCCGGGGTGCGGGTGCGTACAGGTGGGGGCGGCGGCATGTCGCTACGCCATGTCCGCCCACTGCCGCAGTTCCCGCGTTTCGCCGAAGGGGACTTCCCGGCTGACAGCCACGGTGTAGGTGGAGAACCCGGTCTGGGTGACCAGGATGCCGTGGCGTCGCTCCTGCATGGCGTACCGGCGCGCGATGTCCACGGCACCGTTGAGGTCGTTTTCGATGGTTACGGGGTCGTGGGCGACGATTTCCAGCAGGATGTCGGAGTGGTGCTTGATCATTGAGTGCTCTCTTTCGCGGTGAAGGGGTGTGAAAGTGGTTTTGGGTAGAGCTGTCTTGGGAAAGGAAAGTGGGTAGGCAAACAAGTGCCGGTGAGGGCTTGAAGTGATTCGTTGGTGTGCCCGGCATTCTGAGATGGGGCGGGCCGACGCGATGCGTCCGGCGGGAGGATCGGGAACGTCTGTGCGTTCCTGCGGATCCACCCTTAGTGTGGCGGATCGTCGGTCTGCAAGGCAATCATTTCAGTGGAATTCGTTGTGTGCTCTGCGTCACATGATGCAGGTGGCTGTGGCAAGAAGCCTGCGTTCCACGGGTCATTGACCGGCTGAGGTGCCGAGCGTATGCTGACGCTCACTTTCCGGGGCCGCCGCATTGCGGGGGCCCGGGTCTCCTTCTAGAGCGCACCGGCCGGCGGATGCCCGGGCATTTTTCCGGCGGCCGGCAGGGGGCAAAATTCCATGTCTGAAATCACCATCAACGGCATCACCATTGATCCGATCAAACAGAACCGTGCCCTGCGTGACGCCGGGCTGGTTGCCGAGGACGCCTCGGAATCGGACCACATCCTGATCCAAACCGCCGACCCGCTGACCGCGGAACAGCGTGCGGAACTCGCAGGCATCAACGTCGACATGCAGGAATATGTCTCGGACAACACCTACTTGGCGGCGTATCCGCCGCAGGACTTGAACCAGGTCCGCGAGTTGGCGTTCGTGCGCTGGGCGGACGTCTACTCCCGCGTCTTCAAGATCCCGCCGCCGCTGCTGCCGCGCAGCGCGGACGCCGCCAGTATCCGGTCATTGGCGCACCACCAACCGCATCCGGACCGCCGTCTGCAACGCGTGGACCTGCTCCTGCACCCGGGACTCGAAGCCGGCCCGGACCTGATCGCCCGGGTCGCCGCGGCCGCCCGGGTGGAGCGGGACGCCGTGGGCGTGACCCCGGGCAAGCTGCGCATCACCACTTCGATGGACCAACTTCCTGAACTCGCCAAAATCGACGAGATCCGCGAGATCCATCCGGTCCGCGACCGCCAGCTTTTCAACAACGTGGCCCGCCAAATCCTGAACGCGCAGGTGCAGCTCGACGGGACAACCTACCGCGGCGACGGCGAGGTGGTGGCCGTCGCGGACACCGGCTTCGACACCGGTGACGCCGCCAGCCCGCACCCGGCCTTCACCGGACGGGTCCGGAAGCTCTACGCGCTGGGCCGGACGGCACCGGACAAGGCGGACGATCCTCACGGCCACGGCACGCACGTAGCGGGCTCCGTGCTGGGCCGGGGAAACTCGGCAACCATGGGCGGCGATATCGAAGGCACCGCGCCCGAGGCCGAGCTCATACTGCAAAGCGTCCTCGACCCGGACGGCGGCCTGGGCGGCATTCCGGTCAACCTCAACGACCTCTTCCAAAAGACGTACGACGACGGCGCCCGCGTGCACACGAACTCCTGGGGTGTGCCCGGACTCAACCTCCCGTATGACGCCAGCTCGCGGGAAATCGACGAATTCGTGTGGAACCACCCGGACCAGGTGATCTGCTTTGCGGCCGGGAACGACGGCGTGGACGGCAACAGCGACGGCGTGGTGGACTCGAACTCCATTGGCTCCCAGTCCGCGGCGAAGAACTGCATCACCGTCGGCGCGAGCGAGAGCCTGCGCAAGGACTTCGCGCCGGCCTATGGAACGTACTGGCCGGGAGACTTCCCTTCGAATCCCGTCAAGCGTGACAAGCAGGCGAACAACCCGGACGGCATGGTTGCCTTCTCGAGCCGCGGGCCCACCAAGGAGGGGCGCATCAAGCCCGACGTCGTGGCGCCGGGAACCAGCATCCTGTCCTCGCTGTCGAGGAACGCTTCGATGAGCAACACCTTCGGGACGTCCACGGACCCGCTGTTCTTTTTCGACTCCGGAACCAGCATGGCCTGCCCGCTGGTTGCCGGCTGCGCTGCCGTGCTGCGGGAGACCCTGGTGAAGAACGGGCTCGCCGAGCCCAGCGCCGCCCTGGTGAAAGCCCTGTTGATCAACGGCGCGGACCCGCTTGCCGGTCAGTACAACCCCAGCGAGGCCGGCGAATCGCCGAACGGAAACTCCGGCTGGGGCAGGGTGAACCTGGCCCGCTCCGTGGTCCTTCCCGGGCCGCCCGGCAATGCAGGCCTGGGCGAAGGCGGGCCCTTGGAACAGGGCCAGGAGGAATCCTTCACCCTCGAGATCCCCGGAGAGCTGCCGAAGGACGCCGGCCCTGAAGTCACCGCCGCCGGCGTGACGCTGAAGATCACCCTCGTGTGGTCGGACCCGCCCGGGCCGCTGCTGCAGAACGACCTGGACCTGATCGTGATCGCCGCGGATGGCAGCGAGCGGCACGGAAACTCGGGCGCGTCCTCGGGGTTCGACCGGCAGAACAACGTGGAACAGGTCGTCTGGACGGGCATGCCGGCCGGTGAGGCCAGGATCGTGATCAGGGCATTCCGGATCACGCAGTTCGCACAGCCCTACGCCTACGTCTGGCGCCTCTCCTAGCAACCGCCCCCGCCTCCACCGCCGGCCCCATCGCCTGACGAGTTTTTGTCCAGATAACGCGACTTAAAGGCCCGCCAGCTCCCGTTGTCTGGACAAAAACTCGCAGGCTTAGCGGGGCGGGACGGCGGAGCGGCGGGGCCAGGTCTTCCGGAAGCCCTTGCCGGTGGATAATGTTGGAGCGGCCCAGGATGCTGCCAGTCCAGCACCCGAGTTCCTGGCGTAGAGAGGCACCACATGTCAGAGAAGTTGCATCTCACCCCTGAAGAGGATTTTCCGGAAGACCTCTCAGAGCTCGATGACAAGGATCTCCAGGTCCTCGACAGCCAGATCCAGCGCCAGCTCGATTACGAATATGTGGCCGAGGGTGAGCCGAATCCCGAAACCGAGTTCAGGCACTACGACCTCGATGAAGAGTTCAGCGAGCGGGACAAGCGGGACTAGCTGACCACCGGTATTACAAGGACGTTCGCTTCGTCCGACCATTGGCTCTGCGTTCCCAGCTGGGCGCACAGCCGCCGCATCCGTGCCGCGATGGCCTGCGCGCTCTTTCCGGCCAGCCGCGCCTGGAAGTCCACGATGACCGTCGGATGGAGCCGCAGCCGGACAGGCAGGGCGCGGGCGGTTTCGACGCCGAAAATGAAGGACTGGTCGTTGCGTTCCTCGTCCACGGCGTAGTCGTCGATGAAGTCGCCGGCGCTGTAGATGATGGGCCGGCCGCGGTGGATCTCCACGCCGCGGAAAACATGGGCCGAGTGCCCGAACACGATGTCCGCCCCGGCGTCGACCAGGGCCTTGCCCAGGCGCCGGTGCCCGGAGGGCGGGTCGGCTCCCCAGTTGCCGCCCCAGTGTGCCGAGACCACCAGCAGGTCCGTGCGGGCCTTGGTGCGGCGGACCAGCGCCAGCAGGTCCCGGACCCGTTCGTCTTCGGCGCCGCCGTCATCGGCCGGTACGTAGTAGACCCCGGGGCGCCGCGGTCCGGCCTCCCAGTCCGGCTGGTTGTCGGTGAAGGCAAGGAACCCGACGGCGGTATGGCCCACCCGCTTGATGGCGGGCCTGCGGGCGGCGTCCAGATCCGGGCCGGCACCGGCGTGCAGGATTCCATGGCTATCCAGTGCGGGCAGCGTCTTCCGGAAGGCCTGCGTGCCGTAGTCCAGAACGTGGTTGTTGGCGAGCGATACGGCGTTGATGCCGGCCGCGGTCAGGGTGGCCACGTTCTTCAGGTCCGAGCGGAAATGGAACACCTTCCCGGGCTGCGGTGTGCCGCCGTCGGCCAGGACGCATTCGAGGTTGGCGATCCTGACATCCGCGCGTGCCAGCACCGGAAGTGTGTCGCCCCAGGGGAAGGCCGGCGGGGCCGACTTGAGCCGCTGGTTCACAAGCCGGCCCAGCATCACGTCTCCCAGCAGCACCAGCCGCATGTTCCGCCTCCTAGGAACAGGCTATGCCCTAGGAGCCTGCTGAATTAGTGGGTTTCGTGGTCTCTGGGCAGTCGGTCTTTTCTTGCGGCAGCGGTGTGGTTCCTGATTGAACGGATCTACTGGGCGCCGCTCCGCAGTTGGCTGGGGCGTCCATGAAGGCTTTGCGGTTCCTAGTGTGAGGCCCTGGTGGCGCCGCCGGGTGGGTGGTTGTCTTTCAGG
>NZ_JAGGPP010000019.1 GCF_018613755.1 Arthrobacter sp. ISL-72 | reverse complement strand
TCCTACTCGGGGGCCCAACCAATCAGAAATTAGGAGCATCAATGAGCATCAATGAGCATCATTGCGATAGTCGTCTTGATGACAGCGAGTGCCTTATTTACCGCTGCAGCCCTCGTTCAAATTCTGGGCCACACCAATAAGAGAATCCCGTACGTCGGACCGATGGAACCCCAAGCAAGCCTGTGGCTTTTTCTTGGCGGACTACTGGCGGTGGCTGCAGGCTCTTTCTTGTACTCGCAAAGCCAGGAAGGAGACTCGACGCTGGAGTTCGCTGCCTTCCTCGTTACGGCGGTGGTCCCTCTGGTGATCATCAGGCTGGTTCACAACCGGAAGGTCGCTCAAAAGCAGGCAAGTGTTTAGAAGACGCGCTCGTCCGTGGAACGACACCGACACGACACCCCGGGGAAACATGCTTCACGAAGAAAACAAGCACGGGAAAGTGCCGCTGTTCCAGCGCGTTTTCATCTTCTTCCTCGTCTACCCCGAACTGCTAGTCATCCTCGTGCTCATCGTCCTTGCTCTCGGCGGCCTTGTGATCTCCGGTTAGGATCGCCGCCGATCTCGAACCCTCTGAGGCGAGACGGAAGCCGAACCCTGACCGGGACGGAAATTGCCCTGACCGGGACGGAAATTGGCGGCCAGTGATCAACGCTCCGCCGGATTCTCCTGAGACGGTGACTCCATCAGTTTCTTCCGCAGCGCACTGTCCGTACTACGGTTCAAAAAGTTGATGACCGGAACTGGCGATTCCAGCTGCTGATGCGGGCCCTGGAAACGGCTATTCTCCGTGTCTGCTCAGCCGAGGGGGAAGTGCTGGTCGAACGGGAAGTTAGCCTCAGCTGGATACGCACAGGGCGGCAGCGAGCGATGTGATTGCCCGGCAACAGCAAATCCTGTCACCCTGCAGTCTAGAAAGGACCAAACTTACCTCGTCTTGCACCACCGGAAATCGAAGCCGCGGTAGGGTGTCTTGCGTGGAGCACTTCTGCACGACGCGCACGCGTCACTGAGGAACAACCGCCCGCTGGCAATCTGGTCGCAGGCGGCTGAATAGCGCCCTGTTTCCTCAATCAAAGGCCCACATAATGCTTATACGCCCCTTCGCCGCCCACGACGGGCAGCCAATCCTCGACCTGACCCTTGCCACCTTCGAGCCCTTTTATGAAGGATCGTTCCGCCCCCTGATGGGCGAACTGATCTTCGCCGTTCAACACGGTGACTGGCGGGAGGATTACGCGGAGAAGGTTCCCTTCCTCCACCAGCCTCAAGCCGGTAAGTACGTGGATGTCGCAGAGGTCGACGGCGGCCTCGCGGGATATGTTAGCTGGCAGGTAGATCTTGCCCGTGAGCACGGGACGATCACGATCCTGGCGGTGGCCCCCGCCCATCGGCGGGACCACGTTGGCCGGCAACTGTGTGAGTATGCAATGGCCAGGATGAAGGACCTCGGGGCCAGAATCGTCGAGATCGGTACAGGTGGTGATGCGTTTCACGCCCCAGCCCGGGCGCTTTACGAGAACCTTGGTTGTACACAGATACCTGTCGCTGTCTATTTCAAGGAGCTATAGAGAAGAGCGGGGGGACAGAGCTGGGACCTGGCCGGCGATTCCGGGCACTGCGTCCTCAGGTACACCGTTTTGTTCTGGAGTCTGCTTGTCCTTTCCGCGGCCTGCGACGTGATCTACAGTTTCGTGGATTAAGGAAAAGGCCGGATAAGTCATGGCTTGAAACGGCGGTTCAGCCCCCGCTTGTGGAACGCTGAACGGACACTTTCGGGAGCGGCGAGTCCCGCTGTTCACCAGCCCGGGCATTGATGGAGCTAATGTGTGTGCGCCGCGGGAGGAAGGCTTCCTTCGCTAAAACCTGATGGTGATGCTGAGTGGCTGCTGTATCCCTTGGCTACTAGCCACCTGCCATGTCTTCTTTGGCTTTGCCGTCCCGCTCCTTCAATATCGACGTGGCCTCCGCTGGCCCCCAGTAAGTGACCTCATGAGCGTCGTTCTCAATGAAGCCGACTACACCGAGGCCTGGACCAAGGTTCGCGACCGATATTTTGTCCAGGGATTCGGAACCACCTACGTTTGAAGACGTCCCGGTGGCCACTTCCCCGGCTCCGGGAGTTGCCATCGTCCGGCCATCTTCAAACAGGATGCGGACGTCCTTTAGATCGCAATCCACAAGCTGATCATTCTGGAGATCCCGCACCGGAATCTCTTCAGGGACAAGACAGGACGGCCCGCTTTCCGTGCCGGTCGCCCCGGCCGAAGGCGTCGAGGACGATAGCGGCGGCTGTTGAGGCCCTTGGGGTCCGTCGTTAGCTGTAGTGCCACAGGAGACCGCACCGAAGCTGAGTAGGCACAAGGCTATAAACAAACGGATCGCTCCGGGACGGGCAATGGGTGCGGTTTTTATTGCCGGGGCCCAACCACCTGGTGTCGCACATGTAGTTGCTTTCCCAGCAAGAATGATTTTGAGTCTAGTGCGCATGTCTACGGACCCCCGACGTCCTCCACTGTTGGTCGAGGGTAGCGACGCGATTGCGCGAGGACAATACAGCCACTGGTGGCGGTTAGCCCTATTTGGGGAACGTTGAGCGGACACATTTGAGGGAGCGACTGTCCGCACTGCTCATCAGCTCGGCCAGCACGCTGCCGGCCGGTAGTTGGCGGCGTCTTCCATGGTCGAACCTATTCGGCGATCAGGCCGCCTCCGGGTAGCGTGTTTGCGATGTTGCCTGGTTTGTGGGCGCCGATGAGAGGCCAAACAACGTCTTCGCCGTTGAATTGCATGATCAGACTCTGTGGATTTGTCGGCATGTAGAGCCTCTGTCCGTCGGGGAGTCCGGCGGCCCGGCGGCTGGCATACGTTTCGTCGATGTCGGCCCTCGGCTGTTCGGTCGGGGCTGGGACGAGATAGGCGACGACGAGGGCGCCTGAGGGGAACGCTCGGTCATAATAAGACGGGTCTGGGTGGCCTGGGTTGCGTAACTCCACATAGATGTGGCCGTCGTTCCCGTCGGCCAGGTCACCTCTGGCCGTGGTGATGTCGGTCAAAACCAGGACTACCGATTTTGACCCGACTACCTGCTCGTTTCCAGCTAAGGCCAGCGACCGGCCTTCCCTGAAACCTGCAACTGTGCCTGAGATCACTAGTTCACTGTGCTCGGCAAGCTGATTCGGCGATCGAAAGGGGTCGTAGTCGTAGGAGAGGCCGTTGAAAGCGCCCAGCGTGTCATCGATTGTGTAGGGTCCGCCTGGGTGGCTTGCCTGCGCGGTTGTTGTTGCAGGGCGGGCGCCAATGTCGCCCTTGGGCAGGCTGATCACGGTCCCAACCGTGAATCCCATGGCCAGCACGGCGGTCACTGCTGCCGCGGCGATTCTTGAGCGGCGCTGGCTTCGGCGGTGTTCCTGGATGCCGGCAACAGTTGCCGCGTGCATCCTCTCGATGTCGGCTTGGGCAGGCCAGGTTGGTATCTCGGTGTTGATTTCGGTGCCTCTGTTCCTTGAGACGGGAGGTGACGGCGGAGACCGGCTTTCAGCCGTGACAACCGGTTACGTACTGCCCCGTGAGTGATTCCCAACTCCTTGGCAGCATCCTCGTAGCTGACCTCTTTGATGAGGCAGAGCCGGTAAATCGACCGGTCTATGTCGGACATCCGTGCCACATAGAGATCTATGATGTGAAGCATTTCGGACTCGATGGCTAATTCTTCGGGGGAAGGACCGTCCGAGAGCCGTTCGAGCGCCGGGTCCATGCCGCGGCGGTCGAGTAGATGATCCTTCCTGAGCATGGAGCGACACTCGATCCGGCAGACTCCCAACAGCCAAGGCAGCAACGAACAGCCTTCGATCCTGATCCGGCCGGCCTTCTTCCACAGAGTCAGGAACGTCGCCTGTGCAGCGTCTTCGGCTGATTCGGAGGATCGCAGCACGCTACGCGCCGTCCAGGCGACCGGCCGGACGTACCGGCTATACAACACGTCAAATGCGACCTGATCCCGTTGCCCCACGCGTTCAAGCAACGCCAGGTCATCAAGTCCTTGCAGCTCCTCGGTCGAACCAGCCATCGTCCCCCCTCCCGTATGAGCTTTCACCTATATACGTCCCCACAGCACAAAACGTCTCAAACAAAGTGAGCACAGGGGGCAGGAACCTCTCGTAGCTTGCAGGATAGATGAACTGACGAAGGATCCATGGAGATCAGCGGATCATGGAATGAATCGTCCCGACCGTATCCCGAACAGAAGACATCCCAAAACGTCGCATCAGATCCGTTTGCGGGAACCCTCCGCGGGACAAAATGGTTTAGCTTGCTGGGGAAACGCTGAAGCCTTCTTTCTCCTTCTTCACTCCCCAAACAACCGCAGATCCGTCAGCCTTTCGCACCGCAATCGATCGCTGCACTTCGAGGACGTTTACGTCGCGCGGATACTCAAATCCAGTTCTAGCAGTGAAGGCTTCTGCGAATCTGTCGTTGATGACAGCGATAAGATCCTTCTCTTTCCGTGACCCATAGATAGAGGACCCGACGGAGATGGCGAGGAACAAGCCTCCGATCACCATCGCTGGCCAGTTCGGCCTTTCTCCTGGCACAAAGAGGGCGTAGCCGACAACGAACCAAGACCCAAAAAGAAGCAGCCTAGGAAGTCTCTGAACAAACCTGTAGTTCCTGACCTCACGCACCGAGACAGTAAAGGCTTCGCTACTACCGTCCGCCATTGGTCCTCCCCAAATTGAGTGCGACACAAGGTGCCTGCCAGCATTCTGTGCACGATCCCGCGGACCCAATGGGCAAGTTGCTGTTCAACGTCCTGGCGATGGTCGCTGAATTTGAAGGCGATCTCATCCGGGCACGGACCCGTGAAGGGATGAAAATCGCCAAGGCAAAGGGCCGACTACGCGGGAAGCAGCCCGAACTCTCACCCAAGCAGGAAGCACACCTGGTTCACCTACATGCCGCGGGCGAACATACCATGTACGAGCTCGCCGAGCTGTTCTCCGTCGGGCGATCCACCGTCTACCGGGCCCTCGAACGGGCGCGCCGGAAAACGGAAACCACGGCCGGGTCCTGACGCACGGCCAGCAACAACCTCGGCTCACTGGAGTTGTTGTTTGGGGCTATCTGTCGGAGTCATATCCGGTGGCATCGCTGCCACAGCTCACCCAATGCGTGCAGCCCTCGGGCCGCGTCGGGTCAGGCGGTTTCGCGCCGTGGGGGAGCGGAGGCCGGGCCGGCCTGGCTGTGGTCCACCGGGCATTCGGCTGCCGGGGCGGCGACCGGCTGCTCAACGGTGATGCCGTAGAGCGCCTCAAGGGCCGCGATGTACTCGTCCTGCTGGCCGTTGGAGGCAAGCTCACGGGCACGGACAGTCGGGACGTGGAGCAACTGCTTGACCATCCTGCGCAGCGCGAACTCGACTTCCTCGGCGGCGGCCGTGCAGCCGTGGCGTGCCCGGACCTTCTCCATCTCGGCGTCGAGGACGTTCATGGTGTGGCGGCGCAGGGCAACAATGGCCGAGTCAACGGACCGGGCCTCGCGCTCCTGCTCGAAAGCAGCGGCTGCGCCGGAGACGATGCCGCTGGCCTGCGCCAGCGATTCCGCCTGCTCCTGCGGAGCGGCGAGCCGCACGGATTCGAGCGTAAGCAGCTCCACGCCGTCGAGCTCTCCAACAGCGGGATCGAAATCATGGGTGAGCGCCAGATCGATGGCGATCAGCGTTTGCGGCGATCCGGCCCGGACCCGCGCGAGCTCGGCGGCTTCCACGCGGGCATCGGAGCCGCTGCACCCGATCATGACATCCGCTGCGGCCACGGCAGCAGGAAGCGAATCGGCGTCGAGGGCCGTGCCGCCGCGCGTTGCCACAAAGCCTTCGGCTCGTCCGGAGGAGGAAAAGACGGAGATGTCAGTGCAGCCGCGTTCGCGGAGCAGCGACATGGTGGCGCCGGCGTAGGCGCCGGTACCGAAGACAACTGCCTTCTTGGTTGACCAGTCGGCGTTCTCGGAAAGGTCCGTGGCGAGATCCAGGGCCACCGAAACGATGGACAGTCCGCGCGAGCCGAGGGCCGTCTGCGCCCCGACATCCTTTGCGGTCTTGGATGCCGCCTGGAAAAGACGGACGAGGCCGGAGCTGGCAGTGCCTTCGTGCTGGGCGGTGATGAGGGCACGGCGCACCTGCCCGGCGATTTCGCGTTCGCCCACCACAGCGGAATCAAGGCCGGAGCTCACGGCGAAAAGGTGCTGGCTGACGTCGCCGCCCGTGCGCGTACTAAAAGACCGGGAGACGAGCTGCTCGTTGAGCCCGGTGCGTTCGCTGATCTGGGCGACGAGGGCGGCCCGTGCCGCTTCGACGTCGTCCGGATGGGACGCCTCGCCGTAGATTTCGAAGCGGTTGCAGGTGGCAAGCACCACCGCACCCGTCACTGCCGGCGACCCGGACAGGGCGGATGTAGCCAGCTCGGAAGCGCCGGTGCTCAGTTGAGCAACGGTCTCGAGGTCGATGTCGGCGTGTGTAGCCACCAATGAGAAAAGAACCACAGCATCACAATCATAGCTTTTTCGTTGAGGTGTAGAACAACCATGCCCCGTGGGGAAGAGCACGGAGGCTTGTGATTCCCGCCACGGAGGGCCCGGGGCACTCAGCGTGACAGGCTGTCGTTATCTTTTGGCGGCGATCTTAGGGACAATCGGAGTCATGACTTCAAGCGCTGCGACCTCCGACGGCACGGTATCCAACGTCCCGTTCTCCGACTCCGCCCTGGATGCGGGACACCCGCTGATGGACGGCCGCACGGCAGATTCGCCGCTGATCACGGCCTACCGCGGCGGCAAGCCGTCCCGCCGTCCCGTCTGGTTCATGCGCCAGGCCGGCCGCTCCCTGCCGGAGTACCTGAAGGTGCGCGAAGGCGTGGCCATGCTGGACTCCTGCCTGCGCCCGGAACTGGCCTCCGAGATCACCCTGCAGCCCGTGCGCCGCCACGATGTTGATGCTGCCATCTTCTTCTCGGACATCGTGATCCCGTTGAAACTGGCCGGCGTGGGCGTGGACATCGTTCCCGGCATCGGTCCGGTCCTGGACAAGCCCGTCCGCACAGCCGAAGACGTCGCGGCACTCCCGCGGCTGACCTGGGAGGCGCT
Organism: Arthrobacter sp. ISL-72; assembly: GCF_018613755.1. Classification (GTDB taxonomy): domain Bacteria; phylum Actinomycetota; class Actinomycetes; order Actinomycetales; family Micrococcaceae; genus Arthrobacter. The sequence continues at coordinate 135,175 of NZ_JAGGPP010000019.1, read as the reverse complement.
GGAGCCCATCCGCGAAGCCGTCCGGCTCACCGTGGCACAGCTGGGCAAGACGCCGCTGATCGGTTTCGCCGGCGCGCCGTTCACGCTGGCTGCCTACATGGTTGAGGGCAAGCCCTCCCGCGACCACCTCGGCCCGCGCACCATGATGCACGCCGACCCCGAAACCTGGACCGCGCTGGCCAATTGGGCTGCGGATGCCTCGGGCATGTTCCTTCGCGCCCAGCTGGAGGCCGGTGCCTCAGCCGGGCAGCTGTTCGATTCCTGGGCGGGCTCGCTGGGGCTGGCCGACTACCAGCGCTTTGTTGCCCCCGCCTCCGCCCGCGCGCTTGACCACGTCCGTCACCTGGGCGCGCCGCTGGTCCACTTCGGCACCGGAACCTCGGAGCTGCTCGTGGCCATGCGCGACGTCGGCGTCGACGTGGTGGGCGTTGACTACCGCCTTCCGCTGGACGAAGCCAACCGCCGGCTGGGCGGCACTGTTCCCCTCCAGGGCAACATCGACCCCGCGCTGCTGTCCGCCCCGTGGGCCGTTCTCGAAGCCCACGTCCGCGACGTCATCAAGGCAGGATCCGCCGCGCCCGGCCACGTCCTGAACCTGGGCCACGGTGTGCCGCCGGAAACCGACCCGGACGTCCTGACCCGCGTCGTCGAGCTAATTCACTCGATTTCCCCGGAGTAACACGGTGAGCGCAGCCACGCCCGAACCGTCCGTTCAAGCGGCCGTGGTGGTGGGCGCCGGCATCTCCGGCCTGCTCGCCGCGCTGGAGCTTGCCAAGGCAGGCCGCGACGTCACCGTCCTGGAGGCCGCCGACGCCTGGGGCGGCTGCGTGGGCAGCCATGTGGTGGGCGGCCTGACCCTGGACAGCGGTGCGGAGTCCTTCGCAACCCGATCCAGTGCCGTTGCGGACCTCGCAGCGGAGCTCGGCCTCGCCGGCAACATCGTGGCGCCCCAGCCCGGCGGCGCCTGGGTCCAGCTCCCCGAAGGCGCCCGCGAACTCCCCAAAACCGGCGTGCTCGGCATCCCGGCCAACCCCTGGGACCCCGAAGTCCGCCGGACGCTCGGGCTCGCGGGATCCCTCCGTGCCTCCCTGGACAGGTTCCTACCCGCCTCCGCGGGGACCAGGGTTGCCGTGACCAACGTGTCCGCACTTGTCCGGCTCAGGATGGGCCGCCGTGTCCTGGAACGCCTCGTGGAGCCGGTGGTGGGCGGCGTTCATTCCGCCGACCCCGCGCTGCTCGACGTCGACATGGTGGCGCCCGGGCTCCGCGCCGGAATCCGCACCCACGGTTCCCTTGCCGCCGCGGTCGCCGCCCAGCGCCGGAGCAGGCCCGCCCGGCAGGACCAGCAGGGCCACGCCGCCGGCGGCAGCCTCCCCGCAACCCAGCCCGCAAAGGCAGGCTCCGCCGTCGCCGGCCTCCAAGGCGGCATGCATACGCTGATTACCGCCCTGGTGGCAGAACTGGGGCGCCGCGGGGTGAAGCTACTCAGCGGCACCCGGGCCGACGCTGTGAACAGGACAGCGGACGGCTGGCGGGTTTCGGCGGCTTATAAAACGTTCGACTCCGGCCTGCTGGTGGTGGCTCTGGACGGCCCGTCCGCCGTCGGACTGCTGGAGGGGGCAGTGCCGGATCTGGCCCCGCTCCGGCCCGGCGCCGGTCCCGATGTAAAGCTTGTGACACTTGTTGTTGACCTTCCCGACCTGGACCGCCGGCCGCGCGGAACCGGAATCCTCGTGGCACCTCAGACACCCGGCGTCCAGGCCAAGGCACTAACCCATGCCACCGCGAAATGGGACTGGCTCGCGGCAGCAGCGGGTCCAGGCACCCACGTCGTGCGGCTGTCATACGGCCGCGGAGAAGAGGCGGGGGAGGGTGGACGCGAGGCGCCCGCGGCATTAGGCAGTGCCGGCTCGCGCAACGCCGACAGTGAGCTCCTTGAATCGGCCTTACGGGACGCGTCAGCCCTGCTGACAGTGCCTGTCACGTCCCATGACGTGCTCGACTGGGACGTCGTCAGCTGGGGCGGGGTCCTTCCGTTCGCGGCAGTGGGCCACCGCCAGCGCGTAGCCCAGGTCCGCCGGATCTGCGCCGCGCAAGGAGGCCTGGTCCTGGTGGGCGGATGGCTGGCGGGGAACGGCCTTGCTGCCGTTGTGGCCGACACCAGGAAGCAGTTGGCGGACGTTCTGCACTAGCCCGCGAGTACCGCGTGCACTGCTTCTTTGCAAGTTTCTAATGACACGTTTTTGTGGCTAGGGTCGATGACTATGGTCATTCAGAAGTCCGAAGAAACTCGTACGCTGACTGGTTTCCATGGGGGTCTTCGGCGCGGCACGGCAGCAGCGGCGCTCGGAGCGGTACTAGTCCTTTCCGCAGGTGTTCCTGCAGCCAGCGCTGCCTCCCTCGTCCCGGCTCCGGACACAACGGACGGCGTTGACGCCACCACTACCGCATCGCTGCAAGCGGACGTTCCGCTGCTTGAGGCCTGGGCCTCCGTAGTCCTGGGACACAAGCCGGAACCTTCCGGCCCGCCCGCCTCCGGCAGCAACAGGCCCACCCCGCCCGGCCACCGCACCCAGCCCACTCCGTCACCGTCTCCCACCACTGAGCCGGCGTGGACCACGCCGTCGCCCGACCCCACGTCGCCCGCACCCTCGCCCTCGACGCCGCCCTCCCAAGACACCGGGTCGCGGTCGGCTCCGCCCGCACCGTCGCCCGGCGGCGGCGCTGCTGCTCCCTCCACCGGCCCCGCCCAGGCACCCGGCACCCACACGCCCGCCGCTCCCGCACCCGCCACCGCACCGGTTCCGGCCGGCACTCCGGCGGCGCCGCCGTCGGTCCTCCCCGGCACCGCCGTGCCGGCCGCTCCCGGAACCGGCGCGGCCGCCCCCGTCCAGGGCACCGGCACGCCGGCTGCGGGTGACACGGCACGGGTGCCGTCGACCGGCATCCGGGCCGCTGGCCCCGCCATGGCCGCTCCGGCTTCCGCGTGGAAGACCACGAACGTCTTCGGCCCCGCCAACATGGCCATCCTGACCTCGGCCGGCGTCCTGCCGTTGTCCGGTCCCGGCTACGGAGTATCGAGCGCGCCGGTCATGCGTTCCGCAGTGAGCGTCTCGCCGATGGGCGAGGTGTCGCCGCAGGTTTGGTGGGGCGGCGGACTCATCGGCCTGGCCTGCGCCGCTGGCTTTGCCTATGTCCGGATGCGAAGGATCTAAGGAAGATGTGAAATGGAGCACTTCTACACGCTGTAGAAGTGCTCCATTTCGACTTAGCTGCACCGAAGGGGCAAACTGGTAACTATGAGCCACACTTCTGCCGAATCTGTCACTAAAACCGAAGAATCAGCCGAGCAGTTCTTCACCCTCTGGACCGTGTTCAAGCGCAACGCCGACGTCCTGCGCACCGCCGATGCTGCTGCTGAATTCGACGCGCTGACGGCCCGCCTGGCAGATGCAGGGGTGGTGCACCGCGGAAGCTACGACGTCTCCGCCATGCGCGCGGACGCCGACATCATGGTGTGGCTCCACGGCCCCAAGCCCGAAGCCCTTCAGCAAGCCGTCCGCGACATCCGCCGCAGCCAGCTCTTCGCCGGCACGGAGATCGTATGGTCAGCGATGGGCGTGCACCGCGAAGCCGAATTCGCGAAGAACCACACCCCGGCGTTCTCCCGCGGCGTGGAACCGGCCCAATGGCTGTGCGTTTACCCGTTCGTCCGCTCCTACGAGTGGTACCTGCTGCCCGACGCCGAGCGCGGTGCCATGCTGCGCGACCACGGAATGCTGGGCCGCGAGTTCCCGCAGGTCATCTCCAACACGGTGTCTTCATTCGCCCTGGGCGACTGGGAATGGATCCTCGGCCTGGAAGCCCCCGAACTGGTGGACCTCGTTGACCTGATGCGCCACCTCCGCGCCACCGAGGCCCGTCACCACGTCCGCGAAGAAATCCCGTTCTACACGGGCCGGCGTGTCTCCGCCGTTGAAGTCGCCGAGGTGCTGGCGTGAGCCCGCTGGACGCACCGGAAACCCGCGCTTCCGTGACCGCCGTCAACCCCGTCACCGAGCGCGGCCGGATGGCGCCGAAGGAGTACGACGCCGTTCTCCTCGCCTCGTTCGGCGGCCCCGAAGGCCAGGATGACGTCATTCCGTTCCTCCGCAATGTGACCCGCGGCCGCGGCATCCCGGACGAACGGCTCGAAGAGGTCTCGCACCACTACCGTGCCAACGGCGGCATTAGCCCCATCAACCAGCAGAACCGAGACCTCAAGGCAGGGATCGAGACGGAGCTTGCCGCCCGCGGCATCAACCTGCCCGTGTTCTGGGGCAACCGGAACTGGGACCCATACATCCCGCAGACCCTGCAGGACGTGTACGACGCCGGCCACCGCAGGGTCCTGATGGTCACCACGAGCGCCTACTCCTGCTACTCCAGCTGCCGCCAGTACCGCGAAGACATCGGCATGGCCCTGACCGAGACCGGCCTGGACGGAAAGCTGGAAGTGGACAAGGTCCGCCAGTACTTCGACCACCCCGGCTTCGTGGAGCCCTTCGTGGAAGGCACCGCCGCCGGCCTGGCCGACGTCCGCGCCCAGCTGGCCGCAGCCGGAACGCCGGACGCGCCGGTCCACATCCTGTTCGCCACCCACTCGATCCCCACCCGCGACGCCGAAGCCGCAGGACGGTCCGAGGAGGAGCCGCGCGAGTTCGCCGAAGGCTCGGCCTACGCCGCCCAGCACCTGGCATCCGGCGGTGAGGTCATCCGCCGGGTCGAGGAAGAATCCGGGTTGACCGCTCCGTGGTCGCTGGTCTACCAGTCCCGCTCCGGTGCTCCGCATGTCCCGTGGCTCGAGCCGGACATCAACGACGCCATCGAGGAACTCGCCGGCCAGGGTGTCAAGGGAATCGTGATTGTGCCCCTGGGCTTCGTCAGCGACCACATGGAGGTTGTCTGGGACCTGGACACCGAGGCCCTGGAGACCTGCCGGAACCTTGGCCTGGCCGCCACCCGTGTTCCCACCCCGGGCACGCACCGCAAGTTCGTTGGCGGGATTGTGGACCTGATCTGTGAGCGCACCGCCGCGAACAACATCGCCGACCGGCCGCATGTGACCGATCTTGGCCCCTGGTACGACGTGTGCCGCCCGGGCTGCTGCACCAACTTCCGGGGCGAGAAGCCCACCATCGCAGGAGCCGACACCACCGTCGGCACCGGCCACGACGCCTACCCATCCAGCCCGGCCGCCGGCCAGGCTGTACAGGCGGGACAGGATTCCCTGTGACAGTCCGCATCGGAACCCGTGCCAGCAAACTGGCACTCACCCAGACCCAGCAGACAGCAGACCAGCTGTCCGCCATCGGCGGTTTCCCCGTCGAACTGGTCCACATCAGGACCGAAGGCGACGTGCTGAAGGGTTCGCTCTCGCAGATGGGCGGCACGGGAGTGTTCGTCGCTGCGCTGCGCGATGCCCTCCTGCGCGACCAGTGCGACGTCGCCGTGCATTCGCTGAAGGACCTCCCCACCGGAGCCGCCCTCGGGCTTTCCCTTGCCGCCACACCCAAGCGGGTGGATGTCCGGGATGTGCTCTGTGCGCGCGACGGCTTCAAGCTTGCCGACCTCCCGAAGGGGGCCCGGGTGGGGACAGGGTCCCCGCGCCGCGCAGCCCAGCTCCGGGCAGCACGGCCCGACCTGGACATCGTCGACATCCGCGGCAACGTGGACACCCGCCTGGGCCGGGTCCCCGGCCTGCCGGGAAACGCCACCGACGCGGTGGTGGACGGAAAGACCTGCGACCTCGACGCCGTCGTCCTGGCAGCCGCCGGACTGGAGCGGATCGGCCGGCTGGACGCCATCAGCGAATACCTCGAAACCGACGTGATGCTTCCGGCTGCCGGCCAGGGCTCACTTGCCATCGAGTGCCGCACCGCCGATGCACCCCCGCGGCCCGGATCCACGGAAGGCTCCCAGGAACCGCTGGCGCAGGCGCTGGCAGCCCTGGACGACACGGACACCAGGCTTGCAGTCACGGCCGAGCGGGCACTTCTGGCCCGGCTCGAGGCCGGCTGCGCCGCCCCGGTGGGCGCCTACGCGTTCCGCAAGGGAAGCATGCTCTACCTGGAGGCCGTGGTCTGCGCCGTTGACGGAAAGGCATCGGTCCGCGACAAACGGGCCACGGACGGACTCACCGAGGTTGGCGCCACACTTCTGGGCATCGAACTGGCCGAGGTGCTGCTCGCGGCGGGCGCAGCCGACATCGCGGACCTTGCCGCGTCCTGACCCCGCGGAGCCGGACAGATGATGGGACGGCGCAGCGCCCCCCGCGCTGAGGGCAACCCCTCGCCGCGGGTGCTTGAGGGTGCCCGCGTCCTCATCACGCGCAGCCCCGACCGGGCCGCGCCGCTCCTCACCGCACTGCGGGAAACCGGCGCCGAACCGCTGCTGCTTCCACTGATCGACTTCGAACGGGCCCGCGACCAGCACTCCCTGGAAGTCGCCTTCGACGCCCTCGGCGCCGGCGCCTACACATGGCTGGTGATCAGCAGCGTCACCACCATCCATGCCCTGGAAGAACTGGCCCGGGAACGCGGCGTCCCGCTCAGCCGGTGGCTGCCGGGCTCCGTCCAGGTGGCCACCATCGGTCCTGCCACCCGGCGCGAACTGGAGGCCCGGGGAATCTTCGTTGACCTGGCTCCCGCGCGGCTCCAGTCCGGCGTCGGGCTCCTCGACATCTGGCCGCCCGGCCACAGCAGCGTGTTCCTCCCGCAGGCAGACATCGCGGACGCCCGTCTGGCCGAAGGACTCGAATCAATGGGCGCCATTGTCCAGGCCGTCACCGCCTATCACACGGTGGACTACCCGGCGGATCCGGCCCGTGTTCTGACGCCGGACGGCACGTCCGAAACGCCGGACGTTGCCCGGCAGGAAATCCTCACCCCGCCCCAGGCGAAAGCCGAGATCGACGCCGGCCGGCTCCACGCCGTCGTCGCCGCTTCACCCAGCGCCGCCCGCCGCATTCACGCCGGGCTGTCGCCGCTGGGTGACTGCCGGTTCGTGGCGATCGGCCGTTCGACCGCGGACGCTGCCGAGTCGCTGGGACTGCCCGTGGCTGCCGTCGCCGAGGAACCAACCACTTCCGGCCTGGTGTCCGCCGTCATCCAGGCGCTCGCACCAGGACATTCCACCCCGCCGCCCGCCTCCGAGACCCACGTGAAGGACAGAACATGAGCTTCCCGACCCACCGCCCCCGCCGGCTCCGCACCACCCCGGCCATGCGCCGGCTGACCGCCGAACACCGGCTGGCGGCGCCGGAGCTGATCCTGCCCGCGTTCATCCGCGAGGGACTCACCGAGCCCAACCCCATCGCCTCCATGCCCGGCGTCGTCCAGCACACCACCGATTCCCTCAAAAAGGCTGCTGCGGAGGCTGTGGAGCTCGGCGTCGGCGGGATCATGCTGTTCGGTATCCCGGCCGAGCGCGACGCCCGGGGCACCGCCTCCCTGGATCCCGACGGTGTGCTCAACAAGGCCATCCGGGACGTCCGCGCCGAAGTGGGCGACGACCTGGTGGTCATGAGCGACGTGTGCCTGGACGAATTCACCGATCACGGCCACTGCGGCGTCCTCGACGACGACGGCTACGTCGACAACGACGCGACGCTGGAAATTTATGCCGCGATGGCCGTGGCGCAGGCGGACGCCGGGGCGCACATGCTTGGCCCGTCCGGCATGATGGACGGCCAGATCGGCGTGATCCGCCAGGCGCTGGAAAAGGCCGGTCACACGAACACGGCGGTGGTGGCCTACGCCGCCAAGTACGCCTCCGCGTTCTACGGGCCGTTCCGGGAAGCCGTGGATTCGCAGCTCAAGGGGGACCGCCGCACCTACCAGATGGACGCCGCCAACCGCCGGGAAGCCGTCCTCGAGGTGGAGCTGGACCTGGCCGAAGGCGCCGACCTGGTGATGGTCAAGCCCGCCATGAGCTACCTGGACATCCTCGCCGACGTGGCCGCGATGAGCACCGTACCGGTCGCCGCGTACCAGATCTCGGGGGAGTACTCCATGATCGAGGCGGCCGCCGCCAACGGCTGGATCGACCGCCGTGCCGCCATCACCGAATCCGTCCTCGGCATCAAGCGGGCCGGCGCCAACATGGTCCTGACCTACTGGGCATCCGAGCTCGCCGGCTGGCTGCAGGAGTCATGATGGAGGACAGCCCCACCGCTCCGGTCGGGCCCGGGAAGGTCCTGCTCGGGCTGAACACTTTCGGCGACGTCGGGGTGTACCCGGACGGGCACCCGGTGCCGCATGCGCAGGTGCTGCGCCAGCTGCTGGAACAGGCGGAACTGGCGGACGACGTCGGGCTCCACGCCTTTGCGGTGGGGGAGCACCACCGCCGGGACTACGCCGTCTCCGCGCCCGAGGTGTTCCTGGCCGCCGCCGCGGCGCGGACCAAACACATCCGGCTGGGGTCCGCCGTCACCGTGCTGAGCTCCGATGACCCCATCCGCGTCTTCCAGCGCTTCTCCACGGTGGATGCCATCTCGAACGGACGCGCCGAGGTGATGCTGGGCCGCGGATCCTTCATCGAGTCCTTCCCGCTGTTCGGCCTGGACCTGGGCGACTACGAGATCCTGTTCGAGGAAAAGCTGGAGCTCTTCGACAAGGTCCGCGCCCAGAAGCCCGTCCACTGGGAAGGACGGACCAGGCCTGCCATCAACGGGCTGAGCGTCTTTCCGCCGCTGGAGCACCACCTGCTGCCGGCCTGGATCGGCGTGGGCGGGACCCCTGAGTCCGTGCTCCGCTGCGCACAGTACGGCTATCCCATCATCTTCGCCATCATCGGCGGGGAACCGCGCTCCTTCGCACCCCTGGCCAACCTCTACCGCGAGGCCATGGCAAAGTACGGGCACCCGATGCAGCAGGTTGCGACGCATTCACCCGGGCACGTTGCCGAGACGGACGAGGAAGCCCGCGAAGAGTTCTTCCCGCACTGGCTGGGCCTGCGCAACAGGCTGGGCGCCGAGCGGGGCTGGGGCCCGGGGAGCCGGCGGGAATTCGACGCCATGTGCACCCCCGAAGGCGCCCTCTACGTGGGATCGCCGGAAACGGTCGCGGAGAAAATCGTCCTGCTCAAGCGGAACCTGGGAGCGGACCGCTTCGACCTCAAGTACAGCAACGGCTCCCTGCCCCACACCGCAATGATGCGGTCCATTGAACTGTTCGGCTCCGTCGTGGCACCCCGGGTGACGGAGCTGCTGTCCGGGCATGTACCCGCAAACTGAAAGGAATAGGAACCATGACTTCCAGCTCCCCTCGCAACGAGGAACTCTTCGACCGTGCACGCCAGCTCATGCCCGGCGGCGTCAACTCACCCGTCCGCGCGTTCGGCTCCGTGGGCGGAACCCCGCGGTTCATGGTGTCTGCCAAGGGCCCGTACCTGACCGACGCCGACGGCGCCGAGTACGTGGACCTGGTGTGCTCCTGGGGCCCTGCGCTGCTGGGCCACGCCCACCCCGCCGTCCTCGACGCCGTCCACGCCGCCGTGGACCGCGGACTGTCCTTCGGTGCCTCGACGCCGGACGAAGCCAACCTGGCCGCGATCGTGAAGGAACGGGTTCCCGCCGCCGAACGCGTCCGGATGGTGTCCACCGGCACCGAAGCCACCATGACCGCCATCCGGCTGGCCCGCGGCTTCACCGGCCGCGACCTGGTCATCAAGTTTGCCGGCTGCTACCACGGCCACCTCGACGGGCTCCTGGCCGCGGCCGGATCCGGCGTGGCCACCCTGGCACTGCCCGGCTCGGCCGGCGTCACAGCCGCCACCGCCGCCGAAACCCTGGTGCTGCCCTACAACGACCTCGCCGCCGTGGAGGCCGCGTTCGCCAAGCACGGCAGCAACATTGCCGCCGTCATCACCGAAGCCGCACCCGCCAACATGGGCGTGGTGACGCCCGGCGAGGGCTTCAACGCCGGCCTGTCGCGGATCACCCGCGAGCACGGCGCCCTGCTCATCGTCGACGAAGTCCTCACCGGCTTCCGTACCGGCTACGCAGGCTACTGGGGCCTCACCGGGGGAGCCGCGGACGCCGCCGAACCGTGGAGCCCGGACCTGCTGACCTTCGGCAAGGTGATTGGCGGCGGAATGCCGACGGCGGCCCTCGGCGGCCGCGCCGACATCATGGACTACCTGGCGCCGCTCGGCCCCGTGTACCAGGCAGGCACCCTGTCCGGTAACCCCGTGGCAATGGCCGCCGGCGTCGCCACTCTGACCCACGCCACCCCCGAGGTGTACTCGTTCATCGACGCACGCTCGCTCGAACTGTCTTCCGCGCTATCTTCGGCACTGGATGCCGCCGGCGTGGACCACTCGATCCAGCGGGCCGGCAACCTCTTCTCGGTGGCCTTCGGAACCTCGGCGCAGGGCGTCCGCAATTACGACGACGCCCAAGGGCAGGAAGTGTTCCGCTACGCGCCGTTCTTCCACTCGATGCTGGACTCCGGAATCTACCTGCCGCCGTCGGTCTTCGAAGCGTGGTTCCTTTCCGCGGCACACGACGACGCCGCCATGAACCGGATCTTCGAGGCGCTTCCCGCCGCTGCACGCGCCGCAGCCTCGGCAGCGGTGCCGGCGGGCCTGTAACAGGTTAGCAACAGAAATCCCCGCCTCCCGGACGAATCCCCGCTCAATGCGAAGGGGAAAGGTCCGGGAGACGGGGATTTTAGTTAATGCTGAGTAGCAGCGGGCTTAGAACGCCACCGTCACGTCACCGTTGGGCCATTCCTTTTCGATGAACGCCTTGACCTCCGGGGAGTGCAGGAGCTCGTCGAGCTTCTTGATCCGGACGTCGTCCTTGGAGTCCTCGCGCCAGGCCAGGAAGTTCGCGTAAGGGTTGTTCTCCACGGACTCGACCGCGAGGGCGTCCTTGGTGCTCAGGCCGGCCTTGAGGATGAAGTTGCCGTTGATCAGCGCCAGGTCCACCGACGGGTCCTTGAGGTCGTTGATCAGCAGTTCAGGCTGGTTCTCCGAGAACTTCAGCTTCTTGGGGTTCTGCTCGTCAGTGAGGGTCAGCACGGAGGAATCGTCCTCGATGTTCTTCACGAGACCAGCGACTTCGAGGACCCTGAGTGCCCGGACCTGGTTGGACGGGTCATTCGTGATGGCCACCTTGGCGCCGTCCTGGATGTCCTTGATGTCCTTGTCCTTCTCCGAGAACGCGGCGTACGGCTCGATGTGGACGCCTTCGCCGTGCCCGAACTTGTAGCCCTTGGTCTTGACCTGGTCCTCATACCACGGGAGGTGCTGGTAGTAGTTGGCGTCCAGGGAACCGTCGCTCAGCGCCGTGTTCGGCGTCTGGTAGTCCTCGATTTCCTTGATGTCCAGCTTCAGGCCGGCCTTGGGCGCGAGGTCCTGGTTGAGGAACTCGAGGATTTTAGCCTGCGGGACCGGGCTGGCGCCCACGGTGAGGGTGACAGGCTTGGCCGGGTCCAGTGTCTGGGTCTCGGCGCTCGGGGCGGAGGAACCGCCGCCGCAGCCGGTCAGTGCCAGGGCAGCGGCAATGCCGGTGGCGAGGAGGGTGAGTGATTTACGCATCGGATGCGTTCCTTTCGAAGTGCATGGAGGCCGACGGCGGGCTCGCGCCCGGCGCCGTCTCCGGCATAGATGCAGCCGGCGGCTACCTGCTGCGGTGAAGATTGCCGTGGCCGTTGGACGACGGCCCACGGTAGGAGGGTGGCTTAGCGGTGGTCCAGGCTGCGGGCGATCCATTCGCCCACCAGCTGGATGACCTGTACGAGAACGATGATCAGGACGATGGTGACGATCATGACCGTGACGTCGAAGCGCTGGAAGCCGTAGTTGTATGCCAGCTTCCCGAGTCCTCCGCCGCCCACGAGGCCGGCCATGGCCGAGTATCCGACCAGCGTGACCACGGTTGTGGTGGTGGCCGCAACCAGCGCGGGCAGCGATTCGCGCAGCATCACCTTGTTGATGACCTGCATCTTGGTGGAACCCATGACCTGGGCTGCGTCGATCTTGCCGTGGTGGACGTCACGAAGGCAGGTTTCCACCAGGCGGGCGAAGAACGGGATGGTGCCGATGGACAGCGAGACTGAAGCCGCGATCGGGCCGAGGCTGGTCCCGGTCAGCAGGCGGGCCAGCGGAATGAGCGCCACCATCAGGATGGCGAACGGGATGGACCGGGTGATGTTCACGATGACGTCGCTCATGATCCGGTTGGTGACCGGCATCGGGCGCAGGCCGCCCGGGGCCGTGACGTGCAGGAAGACGCCCAGGGGCAGTCCCACCAGCACCGTGAAGAACGCCGAAATGCCTACCATCTGCAGGGTTTCGACGATTGCTTCGGGGAGGGCCTTGGCGAGGACGGGGTTGCTGAAGATGTCGTTCACAGGTTCCTTCCCGTCACGTCGTTCAATTCGGGGGCAGCGCTCACTTCAGGAGCGGCGCTGTCTGTTGCTTTGGTCGCGGCCAGCTTCGCGCCGATTCCGCGCTGGTGGAGGTAGGCAAGGACGGCGTCGTGGTCGGCATTTTCGGCGAGCTGGACCCGCAGGTGTCCGAACTGCTGGCCGCCGAGCGTCTCCACGCTGCCGGCCAGGACATTGAGGTCGATGTCGAAATGCCGGGCGACGCTGGTGAGTACAGGTTCCTTGGCGTTGTCACCGGCGAACAGGATTTCAAGGACCGGGCCGCCCTGCAGCGCACCCTTCAGGGGCTCGGACGCCGGCAGCGGCAGGAGTGCCTTGGCCAGCTTGCTCTCAAGGTCTCCGGCCACGTCCTGCAGCGCTCCGTGCTCGATGATGCGGCCCTTGGACAGCAGGGACACCGAGTCGCAGACGCGCTTCACGACATTCATTTCGTGCGTGATGATGAGCACGGTGAGCTGCAGCCGCCTGGTGAGGTCCTGGATCAGGTCGAGGATTTCGTCCGTGGTCGCGGGGTCCAGGGCAGAGGTGGGTTCGTCACACAGCAGGACGTCGGGGTCAGCGGCCAGTGCGCGGGCGATGCCGACGCGCTGGCGCTGGCCACCGGACAGCTGGGACGGGTACGCGTTTTCGAACCCTTCGAGGCCTACCAGGGACAACAGCTCGGCGACCTTGGTCCGGATCTTGTCCTTGGGCGTCCTGACGAGTTCCAAGGGATGTGCCACGTTGCCGGCGGCGGTGCGGGAGTCCATGAGGTTGGCATGCTGGAAAACCATGCCGATGCGGCGGCGTGCCGCACGGATTTCAGAGTCCCTGACTGAACTGAGCTCGGTGCCGTCAATGCTGACTGATCCGGCCGTCGGGCGATCCAGCAGTGTCAGGCAACGTACCAGGGTTGATTTTCCGGCGCCGGAATGGCCAATGATTCCGTGAATGGAACCTTTGGGAACGGAAAGGGTGACGCCGTCGAGGGCCACCACTTCCTTTTTCCCTTGGCGGTAGACCTTTCGCAGGTCAGTAACTGTGATCATTTATCCTCAGGAGGTTGGCCTCGGGCAGGGCATAGCACAAGCACGCTTTTGAACTTAATTATGTCAGCGAAGCCGCGGGGGAGTCACTTCCGCACGATGTTCCCTCCGGGCCCTTTCTAGCAGCAGGATCTTCGGTATATAAAGGAAGGCTCCGCTGTTGGTGCGGTCACGTGCAGGCAGGGCAAATTGTGCCGGGAAGGCCCGGGATCCTGTGCATCCCGGGCTTCATGTGATCCTCATCCCATGTTGTGGGCTTTTCCCTTGCGGCCGTGCTTGGGCCGGACGTCCTAGAAGTCGCCCCTGCTGGCGTCCTCGGGCGGGAGGACAGGCCAGTCGCCTTCGATCACGGTGGCGGGCTTGGTCTTGCGGAGGTAGCTCTGGAAGTCCGCTGCCTGCGTTGCCGCCCAGCCGACCTGCAGCTGGTGGAGCTGCCTGGCAGGCATCCGGAGCTTGGGAAACTTGCCGGCCATGGCATCCAGCACGCGGAGCGTCGCGAGGGCGTCCGCTGCGGACGTGTGGGCGTTGTCCAGGTTGACGGCGTACTCCTCGCACAGCGCCGTCAGCGTCCTCTTGCCCTTGCGGTACCGGTCCACCTGCTTGTTCATGACGTACGGATCCAGGACGGGGAAGCGGTTTAGCTGCGGAATGCCGTAGCGCGCCGATTCGGCAGCCAGCACTGTGAAGTCGTAACTGGCGTTGAACGCGATCACCGGGACGCCGTCGTCGAACAGACCCTGCAGCACCGCGGCCAGTTCCCGGGTCACGTCAGCAGCCGGACGGCCCTCCTGCCTGGCCCTTTCGGTGGTTACACCATGGACTTCGCTGGCTTCCGCCGGAATCTCGACGCCGGGATCCGCGAGCCACTCATGCTCCGTGATGACGCTGCCATGGGCATCCACCACCGTGACCGACGCCGTGACGATCCGGGCGGCGCGCGAGTTGCGGCCGGTGGTTTCCAAATCGAATGCGGCACGAGGCCGTGTGTCCCAGGTGGTGTCCGAAGTGCTCATGCTCCAAAACTACCGGCTGGCAACGACAGTTTTGCGCCACTCCGCAGGCGTGCCGCATGTCCGGCGGCGGCGGGAGCCCGGGCGGAAGTCCGAGGCACCGCGGCTGCGCGGACAGCTACGCTGGATTCATGCGCACGGAGTATGTCGAGGCAGTGCTGTCCCTCGTTGAGCTCGTTCCTCCGGGTGCAGTGGTGGCCTACGGGGATGTCGCCGAGCTCCTCGGCTCCGGCGGCGCCAGGCAGGTCGGCTCCGTCATGAGCCATCACGGCAGCGCCGTTCCCTGGTGGCGGGTGCTGAGGGCAAGCGGTGAGGCGCCCCCGGGGCTCGAAGCGGAAGCACTGCCGTTCTACATCCGCGAAGGGACACCGCTCCTGGGCCGCTACGCGGACTTTCTGCGCACCGGGGAGGGGCGTTGGCGTGTGGACATCATGGCGGCGCGGTGGGCCCCTGAAGATGGTGACTTTGACCTCATTGACTCAATTGCCGAGGGCCTGGAGCGGCGGCTCCATAAATTGTCGGCGCCGGATGATGAAATGACTGAGTGACTCTTACCAGCGAATCTCCCGACCTTCATGCAGGGCAGCACCTTCATGCAGGGCAGCGGGCGGATGTGCAGCCAGGCAAATTGGCAGTGGGCAGGCCGGCTGGAACGGTCGCCGGCCTGCGGCTCATTCCTCCACGCCAGGTCCACAGCGTGGTTCCCGTCCTCTCACCGGACCAGCAGGCGGCCGTGGACGTTCCGCACGGCTCCGGCCCGGTCCTCGTCCCGGGCGCTCCCGGAACCGGGAAGTCCACAGTGCTCATTGAAGCAGCGGTCCGCCGGGCCGAGCGCGACGGCGTGGATCCGGAAAGAATGCTGGTGCTCGCCCCGAGCCGCCTCGCGGCCGACTCGTTGAGGGACCGCTTCACGGCCCGGCTCAACCGCAGTTTAAGCACGACGCCGGCGCGCACCTGGGCCTCGTACGCCTTCGACCTGATCCGGCGGGCCAAAGCAGCAGGGGTCCTCCCGCTCCCGCGTCCGCCGCGGCTGCTCTCCGGGCCGGAGCAGGACCTCATCATCAAGGAACTCCTGGAAGGCCACGCCCTGCCGGGCCTCGAGCTGCCCTGGCCCGAAGACCTGGACGCTGCTTTGGAGACCCGAGGTTTCCGCCAGGAAGTACGCCAGCTCTTTGACCGCATCATCGAATCCGGCCGGACGCCCGCTGACCTGGTGGTGCTGGCGCAGCAGTGCAACCGCCCGGACTGGGTCGCCGCTGCCGCGCTCTACGCCGAATACCGCGACGTACTGGATTTGCGGATGCCGGAGGCTTTCGACCCCGCGGGAATCATCACGGCCGCCCGCCAGATCTTCCAGGATGCCCCGGAATTCCTGGCCGCCGAACGGGAACGCCTGCAGCTGATCCTGGTGGACGACATCCAGGAAGCCAACCCGGCCGTGTTCGAGCTGCTGGCCGACATTGCTGCAGGCAAGGACGCCTACGTGACCTCCTCGCCCGACACCGTCGTCCAGGGGTTCCGGGGAGCCAGGCCGGATCTCACCGCCGAACTGCAGCATCTCCTGGCTCCTGCCGGCGACGCCGACCGTCCGGGCAACCCTGCCCGTGCGGACACGGTCCTCGGGCGGCCGCTCTGGATCACCCACCGCCACAGTCCGGCCGTCGCCCAAGCATGGCTTTCGGTGGCCGGGCGGATCTCCCAGCGGGCCGGCGGCCAGTCGGCCCGCCGGCTGGAGATTGCCGAAGCAGCCGCCGAGGATCCCAGGCAGGGGCATGCCCGCGCGGACGCCGGCGTCGAAGGCCATATCCTCCCGTCTCCGGTGCAGGAGCTCCGCTACGTGACGCAGCGCATCCTGGATGCGCATCTGAACCACGGACGCGAGCTTGGCGACATCGCGGTGATTGTGCGGAACGGCGGGCAGCTGAACCAGTTGCAGCGCCACCTGACCGGACACGGCATTCCCGTGCGGGTCACCGTGGCCGAATCCGCGGTCCGGGACGAAGTCGCCGTCCGGCCGCTGCTGGATGCCTACGCCGTGGCACTGGATTCATCGGTGCTGACACCGGAATCGGCAGTCGCGCTTTTGACCTCCCGCATCGGCGGAGCGACGTCCATCGAGTTGCGCAGGCTGCGCCAGTCACTCCGCCGCGAGGAGATCCTCGGCGGCGGCGGCCGTACCAGCGATGCCCTGCTGGTCGAGTCCCTGCTCGAGCCGGGTGCACTGGCGACCACGGGCATCGAAGGCCGCTCCGCCCGCCGTGTCGCACGCATGATACAGGCCGGGCGGGAGGCTGCGCAGGCACCGGGAGGAAACGCGGAAACGGTGCTGTGGGCGCTCTGGAACTCCACGGGACTTGCCGCCCGGTGGACGGAAGCGGCATTGGCCGGGGGCGCTGCGGGAGCCAGGGCTGACCGGGACCTGGACGCCATGATGGCCCTGTTCCACACCGCCGAACGTTATGTGGACCAGCTGCCGGGCTCGGGCCCGGAGCAGTTCCTTGACTATCTGCTCAGCCAGGAACTGCCGATGGACACTTTGGCTGCCCGGGCCCAGCTGGAGGAAGCCGTGGAAATCATGACTCCCGCGAGTGCTGCCGGACGGGAATGGCCGGTGGTCATTGTTTCCGGACTCCAGGAAGGCGTGTGGCCCAATACCAGGCTCCGCGGCGAGCTCCTGGGCAGCACCCTTTTCGCTGACGCCGTCGAGCATGGGGTGGAGCATGCCCTGCAGCTGGGACCCATCAGCAGGCTGCGGGAAATCCGCTACGACGAACTCCGCAGCTTCTCCACGGCTGTCTCCCGCGCCCGCGAAGTCCTGATCTGCACCGCCGTCTCATCCGAAGATGAACAGCCGTCCTCCTTCCTCGACTACGTCGCGCCGCTGCGGCCCGGGCAGGACCGGCGGACGTTCACCCCAGTGGGACGGCCCATGACCCTCCGGGCGCTCGTGGCCGAACTTCGGCAATACGCCCAACTGGACGGGAAATCGGCGCCTGAATCCGCCGAGGCTGTCAGGGTCCTTGCCGGGCTCGCCGCGGCCGAACCGTCAGTACCCGGCGCCCATCCCGAGTCCTGGTGGGGGCTGGCCCCGCTGTCTTCCGGGGAACGGATTGTTCCGCCCGGAGGAACGGTGTTTGTCTCACCATCCAAAGTGGAATCGGTGCAAAAGTCACCCCTGGACTGGTTCGTGCAGGCCGCCGGCGGCGAAGCAGCCACTGATTTCGCCAGAAGCCTGGGGACGCTGGTGCACGCAATCGCGCAGGACCTGCCGGATGCCTCGGGAGCCGAATACGTGGCCGAACTGGTCCGGCGGTGGCCGACACTCGGCATGAAGGACAACTGGGAAGGCAAGCTCGATTTCCAGCGTGCCGAGGCCATGGTCCGGAAGCTCGCCCAGTACATCCTGGTCATGCGCAGTGAAGGCAGGAGCCTGGTGGGAGTCGAACGGGACTTCGAGGTGAAACTGCCGGACATCATGGACGCGCCGGGAGCCGGAACCGCAGCGCCCGAAGCTGACACGCCGGAAGCCGGCGTCCCTGCCGTGCGCGCGGCGGTACTCCGCGGACAGGTGGACCGGCTGGAGATCGACTCCGAGGGACGGCTGGTGGTGGTGGACCTCAAAACGGGCAAGCGCCAGCCATCCAAGGCCGATCTATCCCGTCACCCTCAGCTCGGGGCGTACCAGGCCGCCGTACTGGCAGGCGGCTTTAGCGAACCGGGTACTGTGGGCGGACGTGTTCCGCCGGCGGGGGATGTTCAGCCGGGAGGGGCCGTGCTGGCCCAACTTGGCACGAGCAACAAGAGTCCCGGCATCCAGGTCCAGGAGCCGCTGGACGGTTCGGGTGGCAACTGGGCCCTCGACATGGTGAATGAAGCAGCACGGCTCATGTCCGGCAGCCATTTCGAAGCACGCCACGACCCGGCGAAATCCGGTCACGGCGGCCATAACTGCCGGTTGCCGGATGTTTGTCCTCTTTGTCCGCGAGGAAAGCAGGTTACAGAATGACGACGGTCCCCGACGTCCCGGCACCGCGGTTTTCGCCGGAGGAGCTGACCGCCATGCTGGGCGAACGGAACAGCCCCACCGCAGAGCAGTCGGCCATTATTTCCTCGCCGCTCACGCCGCGGCTGGTGATTGCCGGTGCCGGGTCCGGCAAAACAGCCACTATGGCGGACCGGGTGGTGTGGCTCGTCGCCAACGGCTGGGTCCGGCCGGAGGAAGTCCTGGGTGTGACGTTCACGCGCAAGGCGGCCGGTGAACTTGCCAGCCGGATCCGGGCCAAGCTGACGGCTCTGCAGCGGATTGCGGCGGAGGACAAGGAACACCGGATTTTTCCTGCCGGCCTGCTCAGCGAGGACGCCTTGGAACCCAAGGTTTCCACCTACCATTCCTATGCCAGCGGCATCGTGTCCGATTACGGACTCCGGCTCGGCGTCGAACGCGACGTGGTGCTCCTGGGCGGAGCGCAGGCCTGGCAGCTGGCGAGCGAAGTGGTTGAGGCCTTCGACGGCGAATACGAGCACTTCCGCGCCGCCAAGTCCACCCTGGTGAAAGCCGTCATCCAGCTGGCAGGCGAATGCGCCGAACACCTGCGCGATCCCGCCGAGGTGCGGGAATGGCTGCTGGAGCGCGTCGCCGAATTCACCGCCCTGCCGTACATGGCCGGTGCCAAAAAGAGTTCCACCCAGACCGCCGCCGAACTGGCCGCCATGCTGCGCACCAGGGCCAGCGTGGCCGAAATGGTGGGCAGATACGCAGAAGCGAAACGGGCCCGCGGCGCGCTGGATTTCGGTGACCTCGTGGCGCTCGCCGCACGCGTCGCCAGCGAGATCCCGCTGGCGGCCGAAGTTGAACGCCAGCGGTTCAAGGTGGTGCTGCTCGACGAGTTCCAGGACACCTCGCACGCGCAGCTCGTGCTGTTTTCCCGGCTCTTCGGCGGCGGCCATGCCGTCACCGCGGTGGGCGATCCGAACCAGTCGATCTATGGCTTCCGGGGTGCTTCTGCCGGCCAGCTTTTCCATTTTGTCCGTGAATTCCCGGTCAGGGTCGAGGGACAGGGGCCGGATGCTGGTCCGCCAGATGCCGGTCCGCCCGACACGGGGAATCGTGCCGGAGCCACCGGGCACCAGGGCCCGGCCACCTCATTCGCGGTGGCACCCACCTCCTACCTGACAACCGCCTGGCGGAACGGGCGCAACATCCTTTCCGCAGCCAACGTCATTTCCGCGCCGCTCAGCGCCGCAGCAATGCAGAACGGCCCCGCGGGGGAACGGGACTCGGGGGAGTCCGTCGAGGTGCCGCCGCTGCAGCCCAGTCCGGCGGCCGCCCAAGGGAGGGTGGTCATGGGACGCTTTGCCACGGACGAGGATGAGGCCAAGGCCATCGCCACGGACGTTTTGAGGTACCGGGTCACGGACTTTGAGGACACTGCAGGAGCCGACCGGGTGCCTCCGGCCATGGCTGTCCTGTGCCGACGGCGCGCGCAGATGGAATGCATCCGGCGCGAGTTTGAAGTGCGCGGGATCCCCTACGAAATCGTGGGCCTCGGCGGTCTCCTGGACACCCCGGAGATCGTGGACCTGGTGGCCACGCTGCGGGTGCTCGCAGATCCGGGCCGTTCGGACTCCCTGATGCGCCTGCTGGCTGGAGCCCGGTGCCGGATAGGTCCCGCCGACCTCATGGCCTTCCGGGACTGGTCCGCTTTCCTGGCGCGCCGCCGGGGGCGCCCGGAGCTTGGCACAGATGACGAGGACGATCCGGGCGCCGATGTCATCGAGAGTGACATCACCGACTCGCCGAGCCTGGTGGAAGCGTTGGACTGGCTGCCGAGGGAAGGCTGGACATCGTCGCATGGCCGGACGCTGAGCGCGGAGGCCCTGAACCGGCTGCACGTGCTCTCCGCCGAACTCCGGCAGCTCCGGGGCTTCATGGGTGATGACCTCACCACGCTGCTGGGCGAAGTGGAACGGGCCATGCTCCTGGACATCGAGGTGGCTGCCCGGCCAGGCATCAGCATCCACCAGGCCCGGAAAAACCTGGACGCCTTCCATGACGCCGCAGCCGGCTTTCTGCACACCTCGCACCGCGTCGACGTCCTGGCTTTCCTGGCCTGGCTTGAAGCCGCGGCCACGGAGGAGGGCGGGCTGGACGTTGCCGCCCCGGACGTTAACCACGAAGCAGTCCAGCTGCTGACCGTACACGCGTCCAAGGGCCTGGAGTGGGACGTGGTGTTCGTACCCGGGCTGAACGCCGGTGCGTTTCCCAGCAGCAGGGATTCGCGCTGGAGCAGCGGAAGCGCGGCCCTGCCCTGGCCGCTGCGCGGAGACCATGCCGATCTGCCCCAGTGGGACCTGGACCAGCCGGACCAAAAAGGCTGGCTTGACGCCGAGAAAGACTTCAAAGCCGACGTCCAGGCCCACGGCGAGGCCGAGGAACGCAGGCTGGCTTACGTGGCATACACCAGGGCGAAGTTCGTGCTGTGGGTTTCGAGTGCTGCCTGGGTGGGTTCCCGCGCCGGAATGGCGGAGATGTCGCCGTTCCTGTCGGAGCTGGCGCCCCTCGCCGGA
This sequence comes from Arthrobacter sp. ISL-72, assembly GCF_018613755.1. GTDB lineage: Bacteria > Actinomycetota > Actinomycetes > Actinomycetales > Micrococcaceae > Arthrobacter. The sequence continues at coordinate 114,139 of NZ_JAGGPP010000019.1, read as the reverse complement.
GTCAGCGCCGGGGCCGCGGAAGGCCCGGCCGAAGAGGCTCTGGCGCGTGCCGCAGTCGTGCATGACGCCTCGGTTGAGGAGTCATCCCTGCCGGCCGAAAGTCCTCTGACCCAGGACCTCGAGGTGGCGCTGTGGCCGTACGACCCGCTCGAAGGACCTGCCGATCCGCGCACCGGAGCCAGGCTCAGGCTCGTCCCGGGGCGCCGGGCCGCCATGGAACTGGCTGCCGGGCGCGTGCGCGGGCTCATGGCCGCGGGTCCAGAGCAATTCATGGGGGAACAGGCACGGCAGCTTCGGGGCGTTGCCGCCGACTGGGAACGGGAGGCGGCCCTGTTGCTGGAACGCCGGTTACGCAGGGCCACCGTGCAGGATGTCCACCTCCCCGGCCATATTTCCGCTTCAACCTTTGTGGAGCTGAGCGACGATCACGGCTCAGTGCTGGCCCGGCTGCGGCGGCCGGTTCCCCGGGAACCGGGCATGTCGGCCCGGAAAGGCACGGCGTTCCATGCCTGGGTCGAAGAATACTTCGGCACGGCAGGCATGCTGGACCTGGACGAGGCCTCCGGTTCGGACAACCACATTGACGAGGCCTACGGGCTGGACTCCATGGTGGAAACATTCCGGAGTTCGGAGTGGGCGCACCGCGAGCCGGCATTTGTCGAAGTTCCGGTGGAGACGCGCATCGGCGACGTTGTGGTGCGTGGCCGGATCGATGCGGTCTTCCGGGACGCCGACGGCGGGTGGGACCTGGTGGACTGGAAGACCGGCCGCCGCCCCGCTGGCGGGCAGCTGAAGGTGAAGGCCGTCCAGCTGGCCGTCTACCGTCTCGCCTGGGCCAGGCTCAAAGGCGTCCCGCTCCACAGCGTCCGCGCAGCGTTCTACTACGTGGGGGAAAACCAGGTTGTCCGCCCCCACGACCTGGGCACGGCGGAGGAACTGGAGGGCATCGTCACTGCCGCCCTCGGCGGAACGACGTCGATAGTCAAAGCAGCGGCACCGGCTACTGCGGTTTTGCGTCCACAATCCTGATGGCGGCGGTGGAGGTGTCGTCCGCTGCCCGCAGGGCCGGGGGAGGGGTGCGCTCGCCTTCTCCGACGGCCTGGGCGCCGCTGTCCTGCCCTGTCGCAGCAGGCGCACCGGCCTCGTCGGACTTCGCGGCAGGTGCCGAAGCGCCGGGACCGTCAGGGAGGTTGAGCGGTGTTGCCGGGGCAGGATCGGCCGGGATGGGCGATACGTGCACGGCAGGAACGGCGGAGGCGTCAGCTGTGGCCGGTGCCACGGGCACGGCAGGAACGGCGGCGGGATCGGCCGGTTGAGCCGCCGGCGAATCGGCCGGGATTGGAGATACCTGGACGGCAGGAACAGCGCTGGCACCGGCCGGTTGGTGCGCCGGTCCGGCTCCCGGGACGTGTTCGACGTGCACGGCCGGGACGGCCTGCGGCAGCGGTTCCACGCTGATGGGCTGCCCGCCGTACTCGGTGATGTCCTCGGCCAGGGAAGCCAGCATCTCTTCGGCTTCACCGATCATGGTCTGGTCTGCGGCGGCCATGCCCTTGACCAGATACTGGGCCAGCGCAAACTCGGCGGAGAGCGCCGCGCGGCGCAGCAGGTGGGCGTCGGGGGCGTCCCTTCGGCTCGCCGTGTAATGGCGAAGCACCGCGTCTACGAAAGCCTGTTCGTTGGAGGCCACCAGCCAGGCCATGTCGTCGGCGGGATCGCCGATGCGGAGGTCCGTCCAGCCGGTCACCGCCGTCACACGTTCGCCGTCCACCAGGAGGTTGTCCTCGTGCAGGTCGCCGTGGACCACGCAGGGATTGAACCGCCAGAGCGACACGTCCTCCATGGCATGTTCCCAGCGCCGCAACAGCACCGGAGGAATTTTTCCGGTGGTGGCGGCCTGGTCGAGTTCGTTGAGCCTGCGCTGCCGGAATTCGTTGGGCGTATAGCTGGGGAGGTCGGCGTTGCTGACGAGGGTCCTGGGAAGGTCGTGAATCGCTGCCAGCGCCGCGCCCACCTCCCGGGCCAGCGCGTCAGGGCCGGCCGTCAGCTCTTCGACGCTGCGGGTGGTGCCCGCCAGATGCGAGTAGACGAAAGTGCTGAGTGCACCCTGCCGGACGGTCCCCGCCACGGTCGGCATCAGGAAGGGCAGTTCGGCCCTGATTCCCGGGGCGAAGGCACGAAGGACCATGAACTCAGTTTCAAGGCGGGCGCTCGCCTCGGCATGGCGGGGCGAACGCACGCGCCACTGCTTGCCCTCGGAGTCCAGGAGGAGTGCCGAGTCGAAGTCTGCCGGATCGTCGGGCGCGGAGCTCACGGCGGTCGGCGTCAGTCCGGGGACTGCCGCAGTTGCTACAGCTGCCAGTTCGATCGGTTTTCTTCTCACGCATCCACGGTAGATTGACTGGCGCCCAAGATGGCGATGTACTGCGGCGAGTCTCCAGATCAGGACGAATTCCCTTGCGAAAGCGGCCGCGGGACGGCCCCCGGGAGCCCCCGGGGAGGCACGGGCAAATGTCAATTGTCTGTCGGAGTCAGTACGGTGGGTACATGAGTCTTGCCGAGTCCCGGGCGTCTAATCTTCACGACGGCACTGCACCGTTGCAGCGCTTGCCGGCGAACCACCTGATCGACACCGTCCTTCCGGTCCGACCCGCCCTTATCGACCGCGGGTCCGGTGCCCGGATGAAGCCGGACATGGTTGACGCCGTGGTTGATTCGGGACGGGCACTCGCGATGGTGCTGTCGCACCGCCAGGCCCTGGTTCACGGCGACAGCCTGCTGCTGACCGAGGCCGGGGGGCTCAAGGAGAGCCTGGGCGAGGCCGGGTTGGCGCCGGAAATGATTGTCTATCTCGGTTCAGCTTTGGAAAACTCGGATCTTGCCGCGGGAACGGAGATCGTCCTCTTCGTTCTGGCAGAGCCGTTTGAGGTCCGGGCGGAGCACTTTGTGCGCGCCATAGCCGGGATCCCTGCGGACGCCGTGTGGACGGGGTTCCGGGAAGTAGCGGCCCGCCTGAACGCGACCGATGCCGCCCTCTTCATCGAAGCCAGCGCCGTTGCCAACTGGCATGCCACGCATCCGCATTGCCCGCGGTGCGGAACGGCCACGCTGGTTGAGGCCGGTGGGTGGGTCCGCCGCTGTCCGGCGGACAACTCCGAGCATTATCCCCGGACTGATCCGGCCATCATCGTGACGGTGGTCGGCCCCGATGACCGGGTGCTGCTGGGCGGCGGCGGACCGCTCGATGCGAAGAACTACTCCACCCTGGCCGGCTTCGTCGAGCCCGGCGAATCCCTCGAGCAGGCCGTCGTCCGTGAAATCCAGGAGGAAGTGGGCGTCCGGGTCACCGCCGCCCAGTACCTGGGTTCCCAGTCCTGGCCGTTTCCCGCCTCCCTGATGCTGGGCTTCACCGCCAGGACACCGGACACCGAGGCAACGCCCGACGGCGTCGAGGTCACCCGGGCGAGATGGTTCAGCCGCGACGATCTCCAGGCCGCCGTGCTGAGCGGGGAGATCGTCATCTCCAGCCGGTTGTCCATCGCCCGGTCCCTGATTGAGCACTGGTACGGCGGCGTCATCCAGGACCGTCCCGCAGACGAATGACGTCCCGCAGACAGCGGACCTCCACCTAAAACCCTCGATCGACTGAGCAGCAAGTGACAACTGACAATTTTGAACTCACGGCCCCCGGCGACAGCGCGCCTCCCCCTCCCGCTCCGCTGGACAGCCGGTCCCTGGAAGAACGCATCCTGGGCGGGCTGGACGATGAGCAGCGGGAGGTCGCCAGCACGCTGAACGGACCGTTGTGCGTGCTCGCGGGCGCCGGCACAGGCAAGACACGCGCCATCACCCACCGGATTGCCTACGGCGTCCACTCGGGCGTGTACAGCCCGCAGCGGCTGCTGGCCGTGACCTTCACCGCGCGCGCCGCGGCAGAGATGCGGAGCCGGCTCCGGGACCTCGGCGTCGGCAACGTCCAGGCGCGGACCTTCCACGCGGCCGCGCTCAGGCAGCTCCAGTTCTTCTGGCCGCAGGCCATCGGCGGTGCGCTGCCCAATCTCCTGGACCACAAGGCGCAGATGATCGCGGAAGCTGCACGGCGGCTCCGGCTCAGCACCGACCGCGCGTCGATCAGGGACCTGGCGTCGGAAATTGAGTGGGCGAAGGTATCGATGCTGACGCCAGCCAATTACCTCGAGAACGCGCAGGGCCGCGGTAACCCGGGCGGCTTTGACCTCACGGCCGTGGCCCGGGTTTTCCAGTCCTACGAGGACGTGAAGACTGACCGCAACGTCATCGATTTCGAGGACGTGTTGCTGATCACCGTCGGGATCCTGCAGGAGGACCCGAAGGTAGCCGCAACCGTCCGCGAACAGTACCGGCACTTCGTCGTGGACGAATACCAGGACGTTTCGCCGCTCCAGCAGCGGCTCCTGGAACTCTGGTTGGGGGGACGCGACGAGCTGTGTGTCGTGGGCGATGCCAGCCAGACCATTTACTCGTTCACCGGTGCATCACCCAAGCACCTGCTGGGTTTCAAGGCCGCGTACCCCGGTGCCAACGTCGTCAAGCTGATCCGGGACTACCGCTCCACGCCGCAGGTGGTCAAGCTGGCAAACGACCTGCTCGCGGGCAGGCGCAGCGGAGGTCCGGTAGCGGACGCCGCATGGGCCGCGCCGCTCAAACTGGTCGCGCAGCGGCAGCCCGGGCCGCCGCCGCAGTTCACCGAATGCGCGGACGATGAAGCCGAAGCCGCCACCGTGGCGGTCAAGATCCGTGAACTGCTCGACGCCGGCACGCCGGCCAGCGAGATCGCCGTCCTGTTCCGCACCAACGGACAGTCCGAGGCCTACGAACAGGCGTTGGCCTCGGCCGGGATCGGCTACCAGCTGCGCGGGGGAGAGCGGTTCTTCGCCCGCAAGGAAGTCCGGGACGCCATCCTCCAGCTCAGGGCAGCCACCCGGGCTGTGTCCGAGGCGTCGGAGCCCCAGCCGCTGGGCCAGCTGGTCCGCGACATCGTGGCGTCCCTCGGGTACACCGAATCGGCCCCGCATAACGGCGGGGCGCTGCGGGAGCGCTGGGAGTCGCTGGCCGCACTGGTGGCACTGGCCGATGAGCTGGTCCTCAACCGCGGGCCGCAGTTCAGCCTCTCGGACTTCGTCAACGAACTGCAGGAACGGTCCCTGGCCCAGCACGCCCCCACCGTGCAAGGCGTCACGCTGGCGTCACTGCACGCAGCCAAGGGGCTTGAATGGGATGCAGTCTTCCTCGTGGGGCTCTGCGAGGGACTGATGCCGATCTCTTTCGCCGACTTCCCGGAAGATGTGGATGAGGAACGCCGGCTGCTCTATGTGGGCATCACCCGTGCGCGCGAACACCTCTCGCTGTCCTGGTCCCTGGCCCGGACCCCCGGCGGGAGGGCCAACCGGAAGCCCTCGCGCTTCCTTGACGGCCTGCGGCCGGACTCCGTGGCCAGTTCGACGGCGCGCGGCAAGGGTCCGGCGCCGCGGCGGAAGGCCGCGGCCCCGGCAATGTGCCGGGTCTGCGGCAGCATGCTCTCCACCGGTGCTGAACGCAAGGTGGGGCGGTGCAGCCAGTGCCCGCCGAGCTACGAGGAGCAGACCTTCGAGGCGCTCCGCCAGTGGCGGAAGGACGTGGCCCTGGCCGCCGAGGTCCCGGCGTTCGTCGTGTTCACCGACGCGACGCTGACCGCAATCGCGGAGGCACGGCCCGCTTCCCTCGAAGAATTGGCCCAGCTGGCCGGAATCGGCCCGTCCAAGCTGGAAAAGTACGGCGAAGCGGTGCTTGAAGTGCTGGCCGAAAGCGGCAGCGCCTGATGGCCGCAGGTCCCAAGCGGGAAGCGATTCCGCTGACAACCCACGACGGCGCCCCGGTGGTGGTGCGGCGCTCCGCACGCCGCCGCCGGACTGTGGCCGCGTTCTGGGAGAACGGCACGGCAGTAGTCGCCATCCCCGCGCACTTCAGCAAGGCGCAGGAAAGCGAGTGGGTCCACCGAATGCTGGAGAAACTCCGCCTGCAGGGCGCCCGGCGATCGCGCAGCGAAGGACGGCGCCGTCCGGCCACGGACGCCGCACTCGAGGCACACGCGGCTGAGCTGTCGAACAAGTACTTGGGCGGGCGGGCCGTTCCATCATCCGTGCGCTGGGTCAGCAACCAGAATTCCCGCTGGGGCTCGGCAACGCCGGCTGATGGAACCATCAGGCTCTCGGACAAGCTGAGGCCCATGCCGCAGTGGGTGGTCGACTATGTTCTGCTGCACGAGCTCGCCCACCTGCTGGTTGCAGGACATAACGCCGCGTTTTGGCGCCTCCTGGACGCGTACCCCGAAACGCAACGGGCCAAGGCGTTCCTCGAGGGCGTAGCTTTCGCCACCTCGCGGGGCATGCCGCCGGACGCCGACGGAGAAAGCACGAGCACCGACGAAACCGGAGTTCCGTCAGTGCTCGGCTGAAGTGCGTCAGTGCCCGGCCGGGGCGTCAGGCTTTCGGAGTCCCGCCGTCGTCCTCGGTGCCCTGACCGTCGTCGGTGCCCTTGTCTTCCTCGGTGGCAGAACCCTCCCCGGTGGCCGGACCGTCGTCGTCCTTGCCTGAACCATCTGCGCCTGAACCTTCTGCGCCTGAACCTTCTGCATCGGCGGCCGGTTCATCGAACCCGCCGTTCAACAGCTTCTGCAGGGCGTCATCCACTTCGGTATCGCTCGCTTCAGCGAGTTTGCGCCGTGCACTGAAGCCCTGGGGATCGTCCAGGTCCTCGCCGGTGGGCAGGAGGTCGGGATGGTGCCAGACGGCGTCACGGCCTTCGGTGCCGCGTTCCTCCTTGAGGGAGGCCCACAACGTCGCAGCTTCGCGGAGGCGGCGGGGGCGAAGTTCGAGCCCCACGAGGGACGAAAATGCGTGTTCGGCCGGGCCGCCCGTTGCCCGGCGCCGCCGTACCGTCTCGCGCAGCGCCGACGCTGAGGGCAGGAACTTCTCCGTCGCTGCCGCCGTCAGTTCATCAACCCAGCCTTCCACCAGGGCCAGCGCCGTTTCGAGTTTCTCCAGTGCCTGTTCCTGGGCGGGGGTCCGCTGGGGCATGAAAACGCCCTGGGAGAGCGCCTCCTGAATTCCCTCGGGGTTGCTGGGATCGATCTCCCTGGCGAGTTCCTCGATCTTGGAGGTGTCGATGTGGATGCCCCGGGCATACGCCTCGATGGCACCCAGGAGGTGGCCGCGGAGCCAGGGGACCTGGACGAAAAGCCGGGCATGGGCTGCCTCCCGCACGGCCAGGAAAAGCCGGATGTCGTTCTCGGGCAGGCTCAGGCCTTCGCCGAACTTGGCCACGTTGGCCGGGAGCAGGGCCATTTCGAGGTCGGCCAGCGGCACGCCGATGTCAGTCGAGCTCACAACTTCCGCGGAAAGGGCTCCAATTGCCTGGCCAAGCTGCATCCCGAAAATGGCTCCGCCCATGTTCTGCAGCATGGACGAGGCGCCGCCCATCATGGACTTCATCTCCTCAGGCATCTGCTCGGTCATCGCGGTGGACAGCGCGTTTGCAATGCTGTTGGCCACCGGTTCGGTAAGCCGCTTCCAGGTGCCCAGTGTTTCTTCGACCCACTCCGCACGGGACCAGGCCCGGCCGATCAGGCCGGTTGCCGGGAGCTCCGTGACCTGGTCAAGCCACAGCTCGGCCAGCCGCAGCGCCTCATCGATCTCACGCGACTGCTGCGCCGTGACGGAGGGGTCGGAGCCGCTTGCCGCCACGCGCCGCGCGTTCTCATGGGCAAGCTGCCAGTTGACGGGTCCCTCGGAGGGCGCGCTCATCATGGCCTGCACTTGCGAGAACATCTGCGCCAGAAGATTCGGGTCGTTGGGAAGCCCCGCGGCCTTGGCCAGTTCAGCGGGGTCTATGCCACCCATGCCCTTGCCACCCATGAGGTTTTGAAGCATTTCCGCAAGCGGATCCTTAGGGGTGTCGTCGTCGCCATTGGACGGATTGAGTGGGTTGGAGGTCATGATCCCGCCGATCGTCGGTGTGACTGTTGATCACCTTCACGGTACCCCGGGGCGTCGGCGGCTGTCTGCCGAATCCAGCCCCGTTCGCTGTAGGCAAAGAGCGCCCCCGGCCCCCGCAACGCGTACTGTTAGTAATCGGAATATTTGCGGGCTGCCGTCATTGCGACCCGGTTCAGCCACACTGCCGCGTCCGCGGGCGCAGGTACGGAGAGGTCCTTCATTGACAATCACCCAGGGTGACCAGGTTCCGGGCGATCCCGCGGATCCGGGAAGCGGCGACAGGACCGTCCGTGGCCGGCGCTCACGCCGGTCCACATCCCGTGCCAAAGCACGCGACAACCGCTACCCGGCCATGGTGGCCTCCGGGTTGCTGGCACTCGCGTTTGGCATCACCGCCGCCAGCCTGCCCGTGCCCTATGTCGTGGAATCACCCGGGCCCACGTTCAATACCCTTGCCAATGACAACGGTCACCCGGTGATCAGCGTGACGGGCCGCGAAACTTTTCCGGCCAAGGGGAACCTCGATCTCACCACCGTCTACGTCGATGGCGGACCCAACGGTCCCGTCAGCGTCTTCGAAGCCTTTAGCGCATGGCTGGACAAATCCAAGGCGGTCTATCCGGAAGAGCTCATCTTCCCCAGCGGCATCACGAAAGAGGTGTCCCAGCAGGAGAGTGCCGTGGCGATGGCGACCTCCCAGGAGAACGCCACCGCTTCGGCCCTGAAAGAACTCGGCATCCCCTTTGAGCAGAAGCTGCTGGTGGCGGATCTTGCGGACCAGTCGGCTTCTGCCGGCAAACTCCAGGCCGGTGACGTGTTTTCCACCGTCAACGGCAAGCCTGTGACGTCGCTCGGCGTTGTCCAGGAGGAACTGGCCGCCGGAAAGGGAAACCCCGCCACCGTCGTCGTTGCCCGCGACGGCGCTGCCGTCACGGAAACCATCACCCCCACCGAGAACGCCGCCGGCAAGTTCATCCTGGGCGTGCTGCTTCAGTACGAATTCAAGTTCCCTTTCGACGTCAAAATCTCACTCGACAAGGTGGGCGGGCCCAGCGCCGGCATGATGTTCGCCCTGGGGATCATCGACACCGTCACGCCGGGGGACCTGACCGGCGGAAAACACGTCGCCGGAACCGGCACCATCACGCCCGACGGCATCGTCGGATCCATCGGGGGGATCGGGCAGAAGATGTACGGCGCCAGGGCGGACGGCGCGGCGGTTTTCCTCGCCCCCGCGGCCAATTGCGCAGAAGTGGTGGGTCACATTCCGGAGGGCCTGCAGGTGGTCAAAGTCGAGAACCTGGCCGAGGCACGCGAGGCCGTCAGCGTGGTCGGTTCCGGCGGCGACATCTCCGGACTTCCCACCTGCACCAGCAACTAGACTAATTGCAGGAACTAAGCATCACTGCCACTCGTGGCACCTATTGGCTGGCGTTGCGCCCCGCATCCGGGGTGATGCGCCGGTCCGAGCATCACAACATCACGCGCACTCTGATTTTTGACAAGACCAGCTACAGACAACCAGCTATGAGGTACCGAGTTTGTCCCGTCCTGCCAGCTCCACTCCGCCCGGAAGACCCCAGCCAAGGCGAGGTGCCTTGACGCCGACGTTGATCGTCGTAGCACTGGTTGTGGTCGGATTCATCTTCTTCGCCAACGTATGGACCGATGTTCTCTGGTACCAGCAGCTCGGGTTCTTCGAAGTCTTCCTCACGGAGAACCTTGCCCGGATTGTCATCTTCCTGATCGGCTTCGCGCTGATGTTCCTGGCGATGTTCTATGCCATCCGCATTGCGTACCATGCGCGTCCTGTCTACGCCCCGGACTCCGAGATCAGGGACAACCTGAACCGCTACCAGGCCCAGCTGGAACCCGTCCGCAGGGTTGTCATGGTCGGACTCCCGGTGCTGTTCGGCCTCTTCGCAGGAAGTGCCGCCGCCAGTCAATGGCAGAAAGTGCTGCTGTTCTTTAACCAGGAGCAGTTCGGCCAGAACGATCCGCAGTTCCACCTGGACATCAGCTTCTACCTGATGACCCTGCCTTTCCTCGGTTTCATCACGGGCTTCCTCATCAGCGTCACTGTGGTTGCAGGCATTGCGGGCATTCTCACGCACTACCTGTACGGCAGCATCCGGATCATGGAACGCGGCATGTTCACCAGCCGTGCCGCCCAGATCCACCTCGCCGTCACCGGCGCAGTCTTCCTGCTGCTGCTCGGCGTGAACTTCTGGCTGGACCGCTATTCCGCGGTGCAGAACAGCAACGGACGCTGGTCCGGCGCACTCTACACGGACGTCAACGCCGTCATCCCCACCAAGTCGATCCTGGCTGTTGCCGCCGCGCTGGTGGCCATCCTGTTCATCATTGCGGCCGTGATCGGCAAATGGCGCCTGCCCGTGATCGGCACGGCAATGCTGGTCATTACCTCCATCCTGGCCGGCGGCGTCTACCCGTGGGTCATCCAGCAGTTCCAGGTGCGCCCGTCCGAACAGACCCTGGAAAAGCCGTTCATCGAGCGGAACATCAGCATGACCCGCTCCGCCTACGGCCTGGATAAGGTACAGGAAGATCGGTATAACGCCACCACGAATGCGACCACCGGCGCCCTGGCCCCGGACGCCCAGACCACCGCCAACATCCGGCTCCTGGACCCGAACCTGATTTCGGACGCGTTCTCCCAGTTGGAGCAGTACCGGCCTTACTACCAGTTCCCGAGCGCCCTGAACGTGGACCGGTACGAAGTTGACGGCAAGGTCCAGGACACCGTGATCGCCGTCCGCGAGCTGAACCCGGACGGCCTCAGCGCCAACCAGCAGTCCTGGCTGAACCGGCACGTGGTCTACACGCACGGTTACGGCGTAGTGGCGGCCAAGGGCAACAAGTTCACAGCAGACGGAAAGCCTGAGTTCCTGCAGGCCGGCATTCCGTCCACCGGCGTCCTTGGCAACGATTCCAGCTACCAGCCCAGGATCTACTTCGGCGAAAACTCGCCCGAATACTCCATCGTCGGAGCCCCGGACGGTTCCCAGCACCGCGAACAGGACCGCCCCGCCGGCAAGGAAGGCGACGGCGAGACCCAGTACACCTTCACCGGCAACGGCGGGCCGAACGTCGGCAGCTTCTTCAACAAGGTCCTCTACGCCATCAAGTTCCAGTCCTCGGACCTCCTGCTGTCCGACGGCGTGAACGCGGAATCGCAGATCCTCTACGACCGCAATCCGCGGGACCGCGTTGAAAAGGTTGCGCCCTACCTCACCGTCGACGGCAACGCCTACCCGGCAGTGGTGGACGGCCGGGTGAAGTGGATCGTGGACGGCTACACCACGAGCCAGTACTACCCGTACTCGCAGCAGGAGCAACTTTCCGCCGCGACGGCAGATTCACAGACTACGGCCGGGCGCACCGTGGCCCTGCCCAACAGCTCGGTGAACTACATCCGTAACTCCGTGAAGGCGACGGTTGACGCGTACGACGGCTCGGTAACCCTGTACGCCTGGGACGACCAGGACCCGGTACTGAAGGCCTGGCAGAACATCTTCCCGACATCGTTGAAGCCCTACTCGGAGATGTCCGGCGCGCTCATGAGCCACGTCCGCTACCCCGAGGACCTGTTCAAGGTCCAGCGCGAACTGCTGGGCCGCTACCACGTCACCCAGCCGGACAACTTCTACACGAACAATGACGCCTGGTCCGTGCCGAACGATCCCACGGTCAAGGAAGAGGTCAAGCAGCCGCCGTTCTACATGTCCCTGCAGATGCCTGACCAGGACAAGCCCGCGTTCCAGCTGACGTCCTCGTTCATTCCGCAGGTGGTCAACGGCACAGCCCGGAACGTGCTTTACGGATTCCTCGCCGCGGACTCAGACGCCGGTAACCAGAAGGGCGTCAAGGCCGAAAGCTACGGGCAGCTCAGGTTACTGCAGATTCCGCCGGAGGCCCAGGTTCCCGGCCCGGGCCAGGCCCAGAACAAGTTCAACTCGGACCCCACAGTGTCCCAGGCCCTGAACCTGCTCCGGCAGGGCGCGTCCGCTGTCCTGAACGGCAACCTGCTGACCCTCCCGGTGGGCGGCGGTCTGTTGTACGTCCAGCCCGTCTACCTGCGGTCCACGGGCGAAACGTCGTACCCCACGCTCCAGCGCGTGCTGGTGGCGTTCGGCGACAAGATCGGCTTCGCGCCGACGCTTGATGATGCGCTGAACCAGCTCTTCGGCGGCAATTCGGGAGCCACGGCCGGTGACTCAGCCAACAACGGCCAGACGCCTCCGACGACTGGTGGCGGCACAGCGCCGCCGGCCACCGGCGGCACGGACGCCAAGGCGGAGCTGAAGGCGGCCCTGGACGAGGCCAACGCGGCCATCCGGGCAGGCCAGGAGGCCCTGGCCAAGGGTGACTTCGCGGCCTACGGCGAGCAGCAGAAGAAGCTGTCCGCCGCTCTGCAGAAGGCGATCGACGCCGAAGCCAAGCTCGGCGTTGAAGGTGCTTCTCCCACGCCGGCCCCCACAGCCAACCCGTCGGCCGCCGCGACGCCGTCGCCCTCGCCAAGCAGCTAACCCGCGGCTAAACCGGACAGCTAAAAGCAGGTGAAAGAAGGCCGGTTCCCCTTCCGCGAGGACAGGGGAGCCGGCTTTTGCCGTACCCCCGAAAAGCAGCGACTTCGGGAGTATGTGGCTTGCCGGGAGGCCATCCCGGCAGGCCGAGACACAGATCACGTCCCCTCAATTTGGTCTGAAGTTCACCGGCGGGTAATGTTGTTCTTGCGACGCGGGGTGGAGCAGTTCGGTAGCTCGCTGGGCTCATAACCCAGAGGTCACAGGTTCAAATCCTGTCCCCGCAACTGAAGGAAAAGTCCGGAATTCCCGCAAGGGAATTCCGGACTTTTTGCTTTGCTGCCGTCCGAGCCGGATTTCCCTCCGGACGGAACACTGGTTCGGGGAGTCCGCCGGCAGTCCACCGGCGGTCCGAACGGGGAGTGGTCGGGACGGTCGGAAAAGTAGGGTAGTGTTTATCAAGCGACGCGGGGTGGAGCAGTTCGGTAGCTCGCTGGGCTCATAACCCAGAGGTCACAGGTTCAAATCCTGTCCCCGCAACTATATGAAGGCCCTGGCCGGGAAGTATCCCGGCCAGGGCCTTTCTCGTTGCCGGCATCGGACATTGCCCGGGCCTCCCCAACTACTAGCATTTCCTAGTATTCTCATTTCCGGAGGCAACACCGCTGAGCCACGAGGCTGTTCAACGATGTACCGCAATGGCAGGCGGTTGTTTCCAGGGAACGGATCTTATGTTGCGGGGCATGACCCTAGCCGCGCACGGGTTCGCTCTTCCGCCGTTCATGATTCAAGCTATTAAGGCGCGCTTAACCCAGTCGGCGCTCCTGCCGGTGCAGCCCGGCAGGGATGGATCCGCCCACGTTACTAGTCGATCATTCTCGAGAGGAATGCTGTTCGATGTCACTACCAACCAAGAAGAAGTCCGGAACTGCAAAGAGCAAGTGGGCCAAACTGTACTGGGCGGTGCCCGCTGCGCTCGTTGCCCTGCTTCTCGTGGTGCTGCTCGCCAGGTGGGTCACAGGGCTTGCCGGCGTGCAGGACTTCCTGGCGGCATACCCGGGCCATTCACGGCTGCCTGAGGGTACTCCCGTGGGCTTCCCGGCCTGGTTGGGCTGGCAACACTTCCTCAACGGCTTCTTCTTGCTGCTGATCATCCGTACCGGGTGGCAGGTTCGCACGCAGACCCGCCCGGCTGCCTACTGGACCCGGAACAACAAGGGCCTGATCCGCACCAGGACCGCACCCACGAAGATCAGCCTTGCCATCTGGTTCCACCTCGTCCTCGACACACTGTGGATCCTCAACGGCGTTGTGTTTGCCATCCTCCTTTTCGCCACAGGCCAGTGGGCGCGGATCGTGCCCACCAGCTGGGATGTCTTCCCCAACGCGCTCTCGGCTGCGCTGCAGTACGCCTCACTGAACTGGCCCACCGAGAACGGCTGGGTGAACTACAACGCCCTGCAGCTGCTGACGTACTTCATCACCGTCTTCATCGCCGCGCCCCTGGCCTTCATCACGGGGCTGCGGATGTCCTCGGCCTGGCCCAAGAATGCCAAGGGGTTGAACAAGGCCTACCCGATCGAGGCCGCCCGCGCCGTGCACTTTCCGGTGATGATCTACTTTGTGGCCTTCATCGTGGTGCACGTCTTCCTGGTGCTCGCTACCGGCGTGCTCCGGAACCTGAACCACATGTACGCCGCCAATGACGACGTCAGCTGGCTCGGCTTCGGCATCTTCGCAGCGTCCATCGTCGTGATGGTCGCGGCGTGGTTCCTGGCCCGCCCGCTTTTCCTGAGCCCCATTGCCTCCCTGATGGGCAAGGTCAGCAGCCGCTGACCAGGAAGCTGCCGGGACTACAGCGCGGGGAGCCGTCAGCTGTCCTTGAGCCTCTGGTAGGTCCCAAGTGCCCGCTCGCGCGACTCCGCCAGCCCCACTACAGGCTCCGGATAGCCGTCGGCTTCTTCCGGGGCTTTCCAAGGTTCATGGATCTTTTTGTCATCCATTCCGGCGAGCTCCGGTAGGAATTCCCGCAGGTAGCGGCCCGCGGAGTCGAACTTCTTGCTCTGCGTCACGGGGTTGAAGATCCGGAAAAAGGGGGAGGCATCCGCTCCGGATCCGGCCACCCATTGCCAGTTGGCCGGATTGCTGGCGGCGTCGGCAGCCACCAGGGTGTCCCAGAACCAGGCCTCGCCCAGCCTCCAGTCAGCCAGCAGGTCCTTCACCAGGAACGATGCAGCCGCCATGCGGACACGGTTGTGCATCCATCCAGCCTGTCTGGCACAGCTGACGCATTCCGGCGTCCACCAGCGGATACCCTGTGCGGCCCTGCTGCCACGCTTTCAGCTCAACATCCGACGGCGTTTGCCACTCGAAGCGGTCGAATTCGGGACGGTAGTTCCGGGTGGCCAGCGCCGGGTTTTCGTACAGAAGCTGCCAGCAGAACTCGCGCCAGCCCAGTTCCGAGCGGAATATCCCGACGTCGGCGGGTGCCTGGCGCGGGAAGCGCTCACGGAGCGCGTGCCAGACGCGGAACGGGCTGATTTCGCCGAAGCGAAGGTGGGGCGAAAGGCGGCTGGTGCCTTCGACTCCCGGCCGGTCCCGGCCGGTTCCATAGTCCCCGACAGGGCCGTCCAGGAAGTCCTCGAGGCGGTCGTGCGCGCCCTCTTCGCCGGGCGTCCAGGCTTCCGCGAGCCCGCCGCTCCAGTCCGGCCCGTGGGGGAGCAGTCCCCAGCTGTCCTGGTCATCGCTTGGCGGCAGGACGCCGACCGTGTTGGCCGTTGGCTCGGGAAGGCTCTGCGGGGCCTCGAGGGGCATGCGAGGCTCGCCGCCCTCGAGGCAGGCACGCCAGAAGGGCGTAAACACCTTGTACGGTCCGCGCGCTCCGGTCCGGACCGTCCACGGCTCGAAAAGGAGGCTGGCCTGAAAACTGGCGGCATCAAGGCCCTTGTCCGCGGCCCAGGCCTTGACGCTGGCGTCGATGCTGCGTTCGGGGCCGCCGTACCTGCGGTTCCACCTGAGATGGGTGGCTTCAGTGGCCTCTGCGACGTCCTGGACTATGCCGGCTGCGGCACCCCGGCGCAGGACGAGCCGCGAACCCGCGGCTTCCAGACTGGCGGCGAGGGCCGCCAGGGAATGATGCAGCCACCATTTGCTGCCCCGCCCAGCGGCCTGACACAGTCGGACTCCTCGTCCAGCACGTACAGGACGGTGAGGGCATGGCCCAGTTCAGCTGCGTCTGCCAGCGCCGGGTTGTCGTCGAGTCGAAGGTCATCGCGGAGCCAGACGAGGGTGGAAGGCATAATCCCACGGTACAGGCCGGCAGAAAGGCCGGGGCCCCTTACGGGACCCCGGCCTTCTGATGTCCGGATTCCAGTCCGGAGCAGCTGCTTAGAGTTTGTCGAAGTCAGCTTCTTCAACAGTGGAGCTGGCAGGCGAGGAGTTGGCCGACGATCCGATGGCGGGCTTGGCACCACCTGACTTCAGCGCTGCGAGCCGCGCCTCGATTTCGGTCTGTTCGCCGAGGTCCTCGAGCTGGTTGAACTGTGCGTCCAGGCTGGAGGCAGCGAGTTCCTGCTGGCCGCGGACCTTGGCCTCTTCGCGGCGGATCTTCTCTTCAAAGCGGCCCACCTCGCTGGTGGGGTCCATGAAGTCAATGCTCTTGAGCGCATCGTGCACCTGGGACTGCGCAGCGGCGGTCTTGGACCGGGCGACGAGCTCATTGCGCTTGCTGGTCAGTTCATTGAGCTTGCTCTTCATCTGGTCCAGGCCGGACTTCAGCTTGTCCACCACTTCGGTCTGGGAGGCGATGCTGGGCTCGGCAGCCTTGGCTTCGTTCTCGGCCGCCATCTGGCGCTGGATGGCCACCTTGGCCAGGTTGTCGAACTTCTGGGCATCGACGGTGTCGCCGCTGCCGCGGTACTCATCAGCCTTGCGGGACGCCGCAAGGGCCTTGTTGCCCCAGTCCTGGGCATTCTTGATGTCCTCGCGGTAATCATCCTGGAGCATCCGCAGGTTGCCGATGGTCTGCGCTACGGCAGATTCAGCCTCGGCAATGTTGTTGGTGTAATCCCGGACCATCTGGTCCAGCATCTTCTGCGGATCTTCGGCCTGGTCCAGCAAGGAATTGATATTCGCCTTTGCCAGCTGCGCCATACGGCCGAAAATGGACTGCTTAACCATGATGTTGCCTTTCATCCTGCTCAGTAATCGCCACTGAATTCAGTGAACAGTTGATGTACCGCTTCTACCCCGCGGCCGGAAGGTTCCGGTCGCCTAGTCTTTAGCCAGCTAGAAGTCGCCGCCGCCGCCAGAGTCGCCGCCCCAGCCTCCGCCTACGTCCCCTCCGCCAAAGTCGCCGCCGCCGCCCCAGCCACCGCCACCGCCGTCGCCACCGCCCCAGCCTCCGCCGCCGTGGCCGCCGTTGAGGATGGAGTTGATGAGGATGCCGCCGAGGATTGCGCCGCCGAGGCCGCCGCCGCCACCGCCGCCGAACATGCCGCCGCGGCCGTAGCCCTGGTTTGCGTAGCCGAAGCTGTCCACATCCCCTTGGGCGAGCTGTGCGGCCTGGGCTGCCAGGGCGTGGGCCTGCTGGGCGTACGTCAGGGCCGTAACGGGGTCATTGCGTGAGATGGACAAGGCATAGTCCAGGTTTCGCTGTGCTTCGGCCAGACGGGTCCGGGCCTCGGTTCCCACTCCGCCGCGGCGCGCGGTGATGTAGTCCGACGTGGCGCTGATCTGTGCCTGGGCCGACATGATGGTCTGCTGCAGCGACGCCTGCGCTCGGCGGGCCTGTTCCTGCTGGTCGCGGATGCCCGTCAGGGACCGGTCCAGCGCCTGGTGGGCTGTTTCCACCCGTTCCAAGGTTGCGATCGGGTCGATCTTCCCGCCTTCGATCTCTGCCTTGACCCGTGCCAGGGCTGCTTCAACACCGGCCACGGGTCCGGCAAGCTCGGGATGCGCGCCGGACTGGATGATCGCCTTTGCCTGCGCCAGGTCCTGGGACGTGTCCACCACTGCGGCCTCGAGGCTGTTGCGTGCCTCATCCAGGTTTCCGGAGACCTTCGTGATGGCGTCGAGCAGCACCTTGGTCTGGTGCAGGCTTTCTTCGGCAGCGCGGACGGCCACGGCAGCCAGGCTGCCTTCACCCGAAGCCAGCTTCTCCTGTGCGGTGGACGTGGCGTTCTGCACGAAGGCGAGCCGCTCCTTGGCCTGGCCGATGTTGTCGGAGACCTGAACGAGGGCGCTCTCCGCATACCTGGCGCGAAGTCCTGTGAGGGTCTGTTCCGCTGTTGCGATCCGGGCGTCCGCTTCCTTGGCGCCGGCATTCACTGCGGCAAGGGCTTGCGGTGCATTCTTCTCGAGTTCGCGCAGTGAATCGAAGTCGGCCTTTTGTTCCTGGAGCGACGCCAGGGCAGCCTCGGAGCGGCGGATGATCTCGCCGAGCCAGCTCCGCTGCTGTTCTTCCGTGTCCGGGATGTGGTCGTCAAGCTGCTGCTGCAGTTTGAACGACTCGGACATGTGGCCCTTGGCCTCCTGCAGCGCCTTGGTGAAGTTCCCGACGGCGGCGTCCCCGTACTGTGCCTGCGCGAAGCCGAGTTCCTGCTCGCTAGAGTTGATTGCGTTATCGGCTTCAATAAGCAGTGAGCCGCTCTTCTTGCGCAGCTCCTCCACGCTCAGTGAAGCAAGCGGATCCAGCTCGGCGCCTTGCGGTCCGTAGCTGGCGCTCGAGGCTGCCGCCTTCTTGCGCCGGTTCCGAAGATAGAGATACGTTCCCACGCCGCCTGCCGCTACAACTCCGGTGCCCACCAGGAGGCCTACGCCGGCGCCGTTGTCGGAGGGGAGCTTGCCACTGCCGCCACCCGTCGCGTCGCCGACGGCCTCCGCGGCGTTTATTGCCGCTTGGGCGTAGTTCCCGTTCGCCAGCTCCGGGCCGATGGCACTGCTCTTGATGTTTTCGAGTTGGGCCGCGGTGATCTTGCTCCCGCCTTTATTCAGGATGTATTGCTTGGTGTCGGTAGCAACCGCAAAGATCAAAGCGTTCGGGCCAAGGCCGGCTTTTTCAGCCACCTCGTCCGTCCAGGCTTCCCGATTGGTCGGGTTTTCGAACTTCTTGACGGTGACCACGTGCAGCACGGTGGCGTGATCTGCGCCGAGCTTTTTGATGGCTGCCTCGACGTCGGACTTCTTGCCGCCCAGCACGCCGGCGGAGTCAACGATCTTGGACGCGGGGTCGAGTGTCACCGGATCTTCCGCCCAGGCTGCAGTGGCGGGGGCCGCCAGCAGTCCGACAAGGCCGATCATGGCGAGGAGACGTTTGAACTTAGACCGCATGTGCAACCCTTCAGCACTTCTGCGACTGATTCGGGCCGAGCCAGTCGTCACAGAATGCAGCAGCGCCCCCACGCATGTGTAAAGCCGCAGGTCGCTGTGGCAATTCCATTTGATTCTATGGTGCACCTATTTGCCCGTCCACAAGGGGGAATATGCCACCAGCGAAAAGCGCTTCACCCGTGGATCGGGCGTAGAAAAACGGAGGCCCGACGCCGTTCAGGAACCTCCCAGCCAACGTCCGCTTTAGCTCCAGTGAGAGGGTCCATAGTTAAAGGCAGACAAGGATGAAAGGAAATCCAATGACTGAGAACCCAGGACAGGGTGGATCGCCTGAGAACAGGGGCCCGGAAAAGCCTCGGGAAGGCTGGCCGGCGCAGCCTCCTCACGCGGACACGCAGCCGCTGGAGGCAGGGCCCCCGACGCAGCCACTGTCCGCGCCGCAGCCCGCCGGGGACTCAGCTCATCCAGACGACGCTCCCCGGCCTGTCTATCCGCAGCACCAGCCTTTCTACGGCCAGCAGGCCGGTCCCGCCGGCCAGAACGGGCCCCAGCACGGTGGCCAGTACGGCGCCCACCAGGGTAGCGGCTCCTACTCCGGGCAGCAACACCCGGGCGGGCGGCCACACCAGGGCAGCATGTATGCCTCGGATCCCGCGAGCACGCCGAAGCGGAAACCGGCCTTCGGCGTCGGAACCCTGGTGGCCAGCATCCTCGCCGCCGGCCTTGTGGGCGGGGGAGTGGTGGCAGCGGGCGACGCGTTCCTGAATGACGGCTCCACGTCATCCGTCAGCAGCGCCGGCAGCCAGCCCGGCACCGTTATCGTCAACAACAAAGACGACGTCAACGTCATCACGGCAGCATCGCTGAAGGCGTCGCCCAGCGTTGTGACCATCAAGGCGACCAGCGGCAGCGACGGCGGCACCGGTTCGGGAATCATCCTGGACGACGAGGGCCATATCCTGACGAACACCCACGTTGTGACCCTCGACGGCAAGACGGCCAACGCCACCATTGAAGTCCGGACCAGCAACGGCAGGGTGCTCACCGCGAAAATCGTTGGCACCGACCCCCTGAGTGACCTGGCCGTCATCAAGGTGGACGACGCTTCCGGGCTGACGCCGGCAACCCTGGGCGACTCCAGCAAGCTCAACGTAGGGGACACCGCCATCGCCATCGGTTCGCCGCTGGGTCTGACCGGCACGGTCACCGACGGCATCGTGTCCACCCTGAACCGGACCATCAGCGTGGCGTCTTCCGCGGCGCCCAAGGAAGGTGCGGATGATTCCCAGAGCGACGGCGAAGGCGGCTTCCAGTTCGCACCGCCGGACGGCGGCCAGAGCCAGAGCCCGTCGAACCAGGGATCCATCTCCATCAACGTGATCCAGACCGACGCCGCCATCAACCCCGGCAACTCCGGCGGTGCCCTGGTGAACAGCAAGGGTGAGATCATCGGCGTCAACGTGGCCATTGCCTCAGCCGGCGGTGAATCCACCTCAAGCGGCAACATCGGGGTGGGCTTCAGCGTTCCCATCAACCACGCCAAGCGTGTGGCCCAGGAGATCATCGACACCGGAAAGGCCACGCACGGGCAGTTCGGCGTCAGCGTCAAGCCCAAGTCATCCACGGCGTCGAGCTCATCCTTCTCGGTCGGCGCTGAAGTGGCCACGGTGGAATCAGGCTCCGCCGCCGCCAAGGCCGGACTCAAGGTGGGCGACGTGGTGACGAAGTTCAACGATCTTGCCATCAGCGATCCCAACCAATTGACCGCGGCGGTCCGGGAACAGCCGGCGGGTGCCTCCGTGAAGGTCACGATCCTGCGCGGCGGCCAGGAACAGCAACTGGACGTGACGCTCGGCGCGGCAGCGGAACAGTAAATGCACGGCATCCGTTCGGTCAAAGCGGCAAGCGAGTACTGACCCGACAGCGGAGGGGGCCACCGGCATGGTGGCTCCCTCCGCTGCATTTTGCCTTGGGGCCGGCCTTACCTGACACAGGCGTTAACGGGAGGGCATGGGCGCCCCGCTATATGGTTAGCTTGGATCTACCCGCACCCCGGGGGAGATCCGCGGCCATAACCTCACCCGGCTGGCTATCCACACGCATGGAAGGCTGCTGAACAGAAAGTGGAAGAGACATTGAAGATCATCGTTCTGGTCAAGCATGTACCAGACGCGCAATTGGACCGTCACCTCAGCGGCGAGGACTACACCACCGACCGCGCCGATAGCATCCTGTCCGAGCTGGACGAATATGCCCTGGAGGCTGCGCTGCAGCTGACTGAGGCCCGCGGCGGAGCCAAAGCCGGCAACCAGGTCATCGCACTAAGCATGGGTCCCGCCGGCGCCGTCAATGCCATCAAGAAGTCACTGCAGATCGGCGCCACCGAGGGCGTCCACCTCCGTGACGACGCCCTGGCCGGCTCGGATGCGGCAGCGACGTCGCTCGCTCTGGCAGCAGCCGTCCGTTATCTCAGTGCGGACAGCCCGGTGGACCTGGTTCTGACCGGCATGGCATCCACCGACGGCGAGACCTCCCTGGTGCCCGCGCAGCTGGCAGAACGACTGGACCTCCCGCAGGTGACGTTCGCGTCCGAACTCGAGGTCGACGGCGGCCGTGTCATCGCCCGCCGCGATAGCGACACCCACTACGACACTGTCGAGGCGCCGCTGCCCGCCGTCGTGTCCGTGACCGACCAGATCAACGAGCCGCGTTTCCCGAACTTCAAGGGAATCATCGCGGCCAAGCGCAAAACCATCACCACCCTTACGCTCGCCGAGATCGGCGTGGACCCGTCGCAGGTGGGCAAGGCCGGCTCCTGGACCGCTGTCCAGACCGCCGCCGAGCGCCCGCCGCGCACCGCCGGCACCATCATCACCGACGAAGGCGACGCCGGCATCAAGCTGGTGGAGTTCCTGGCCGATCAGAAGCTGCTCTAAGAGGATTCCCGACATGGCAAAAGTACTTGTATTCATTGACAACCCCGGCCAGGCCCTCAAGAAGAGCAGCCTTGAGCTGCTGACGATCGCCCGCTCGCTTGGCGAAACGGCTGTCGCCGTTAACGGACCGCTGAACGACGACGCCGCCGCGGCCCTCGGCGCGAACGGTGCCACCGCCATTTTCCGGCCGTCGTCGGACGACCTGGACGCGTACCTGGTCGGCCCGAAGGCCGCCTTCCTTGCCGCGGCGGTCGCCTCCTCGGGCGCCACCACTGTTCTCCTGGAGAACTCGTTCGACGGCAAGGAAATCGCGGCACGGCTGGGAATCAAGCTCAGGGCCGGTGTCATCACGGACGTCGTTGCAGTGGACCCGGACGGCACTGCCCACAAGTCCGTGCTGGCGGGGTCCTACACCACCACGGCGAAAGCCACCACGGCGGTAGCCGTGCTTACGGTCAAGCCGAACAGCGTCACGCCGGAAACGGCTGCGGGCACAGCGAGCCCGGAGGTGATCACCGTTGACGTTCCCGAGTCCGCCTCGGCCGTTGCCGCACGGATCACCGGCCGCAAGGACAAGCCGGCCAGCGGCCGCCCGGACCTGTCCGAGGCCCGGATCATTGTTGCCGGCGGGCGCGGGGTGGACGGCGACTTCGGCCCCGTGGAGGAACTTGCCGACGCCCTCGGTGCCGCCGTGGGTGCATCCCGGGCCGCCACCGACGCCGGCTGGATCGGCCACGACGCGCAGGTGGGCCAGACGGGCAAGACCGTGTCACCCCAGCTGTACATTTCCGCAGGCATCTCCGGCGCCATCCAGCAGAAAGCCGGCATGCAGACCGCCAAGGTCATCGTCGCCGTCAACAAAGATGCCGAGTCGCCGGTCTTCGAGATCGCGGACTTCGGGATTATCGGCGATCTCTTCGAGGTGCTCCCGCAGGCGACCCAAGAGATCAAGAAGCGCAAGGGCTGATGATTTGAGCATCAACGCTGCGGCGCAAAGCCCGTTCAACCCGGATAACCACCGGGTTGAGCGGGTCCTTTGTTTTACCGCCCACCCCGACGACATCGACTTCGGAGCCGCCGGAACCATTGCGGCCTGGACTAAGGCCGGGGTCGAGGTCAGCTACTGCATCATGACCGACGGCGACGCCGGCGGCTTCGATCCCGCCCAGCGGGCCGAGATCGTGGCCATGAGGGCCGAGGAGCAGCGCAGGGCCGCGGCGCTGGTGGGAGTCAAGGGCATCCACTACCTGCACGAACGTGACGGCTATCTGGGGCCGACGCACGAGGTGATGCGGGGAGTGGTGAAGCTGATCCGGGAGATCCGGCCCGACGTCGTGCTTTCCATGCACCCGGAACGCAACTGGAACCGCATCCAGAAGAGCCACCCGGACCACCTTGCCGTGGGCGAAGCCGTGACCAGGGCCGTATATCCGGCCTTGGAAAACCCCTTCGCTTATCCCGAGCTGGCCGAGGCGGGACTGGCGGCCTACAAACTGCCGTGGCTCTGGTTGTTTGCCGGGCCTGAGGAGCGCGAGAACCACTTTGTGGATGTCACGGACCACGTCGAGAACAAGCTGGAGGCCATCCACGTCCACACCAGCCAGCACCCGGACGTCGACGCCATGGACCGGACAGTCCGCAGCCTCATGCTGGCCAGCGCCGCACGGGCCGGGCTGCCGCCGGGATGCAGTGCCGAGGCGTTCCACGTCGTCGCCGTCAACGGCTCAGGGACCATTGCCGGTTTCTAACGCCGCAGGGTTGCCGGTGCCAGCCGGAAGGCGGGCACCGGCAGGCCGGTTCGAACTGCCAGCGGCTGCTTAGGCGCCCAGAGTGGCCGCCGCCACGGTGGGCATGGTGGGCGACGTGGAACCGCCCACCGGTTCCACGGTGATGCCCAGCGCAGCCGCCGAACTAATACCCTTCACGACAGCCGGTTTCGACAGTGCTTCGGCGTCCATAAGGCCCTGCGATACCGGAGCGGAGCCGTCCTTGGGAATCAGCCACATCTGGTACACCTTGCCGGCAGGCGGAGCAGGAACGTTGTTCATCTTGACCACCACAGCGTCCTTGGACGGCGAGATGGAAACGGTGGCCGTACCTCCGCCGCTCACGTCCACGGTTGCCTGCCGGACGTCCTGCGCCTGGAGCACCTGGTTCAGTGGATCGTTCTGGTTCGCCACGTAGGCGCCCACCCCCACGCCGCCCAGTGCGATGACCGCGGCAGCTGCCACGCCCACCAGCCAGTTGCGGAGCCCGGGTGCCCGGCGTCGTTCTTCACGGCGAAGGCGCGCGGCACTGAGTTCATCGGTGACGGGCGTCCGGCCCGCAGGCTCATCGGCCGGGGGCTCACTGTCCGCGGGCGCGGAAACCGTTTCTGTTTCCGACTGGGACGAATGCTGTGCCGGAAGCTGCGCCACGATGCGGTCGAACAGCCCCGCGGGAGGTTCCTCCTCCGCCCTAAAGGTCACGGCCAATGTCTCGCGTGCCTGCCGAACGCGGTCGTGGAACGCGTTCCGCTCCGCCGCCGGCGCCGCCGAAATGTACTCTTCGATGGCAGCCCGCTCGGCGGGGCTGACGGCGTCCAGGGCATACAGCTCCGCCAACTCCACGGCACGGCCGGAGGCCAGGTCGCTGGCGATGTCGTGGGCAAACATCCCGAAGGAACGGCCGCCGTTGGGTTGGTTCATATCGGTCATCTCAGCTCACCCCCAGACAGGTCTTCAATCGGATCAGTCCGTCGCGGATGCGGGACTTGATGGTGGGAACGGCGGCGTTCAGCTTCTCCGCTACCTCGCGGTACGTCAGCCCGCCGTAGTACGCCAGCCGGACGGACTGCTGCTGCGTTTCGGTAAGGGTGTCCAGGCATTTGACGACGGCCTCGGCCTCCAGCCTGCTGCCGACCTCAGCCGAGACGGAGTCATGGTCGATGTCCTGGCTGCTCGCCCCGTACCTGGCTTCCCTGTCGGTGGACGACTGGGACGACCGGACCTTGTCCACTGCACGCCGATGCGAAATCGTCATCAGCCATGCGAGCGGACTGCCGGCCTCGGCGTTGAACTTTGCCGCATTCTGCCAGACCTGGAGGAAGACTTCCTGCGTGGTGTCCTCGCTGAGCTCCGGGTCGATCAGGACGCGGCGGGCCATGCCGAAGACGCGCCGGGACGTCAGTTCGTAGAACTCCGCGAACGCCCCCTGGTCCCCGTTGGCGATTTGTGCCAGCAGGTCTCCCAGCCGGCGGTTCACGTCGGCCGAAGTGCCCGGGGAAGCAGTGGCTTCCGGGTTTGGGGCGTTGGGAGTTTCCATCACTCCCAAGCATAAGTCGATTTCGGCAACCCCGTTGGCAGCATGCCCGCCCGGAACCTCGCCGTGTGCTGCACTACCGTGGGCTGTACCGCTGATCGCACTGCCGTTGATCGCACTATCGCGGGCCGGGGACCTGCGGACCTGCACTGTGGTCACCTGCCGCTCCTCGTGATCCTGTTCTGCCCGGGCTGGCCTTCACAGGTAATTCGGAGTGCACGGGCCCGGGGATGGCCCGGACTTCCAACAACTGCCGGCCGCCAGCCACGGGATAGTGCGGGCGCTGCCGGGTCCGCGTGGTTCGGTCCCTAGACTTTGGCGCCCGCGAAGCCGTTCTGGCGCCAGGCTTCAAAGACCGCGATGGACGCCGCGTTGGCGAGGTTCAGGGACCGCAGCGAAGGCAGCATCGGGAGCCGCACACGCGACGTGACATGCGGGTCATGCTTGAGTTCTTCTGGGAGCCCCACTGATTCCGGGCCGAAAAGGAGGACGTCGCCGGGGAGGTAACTGATGTCGGTGTAGGAGGTTTCGCCGTCGGACGTGAAGGCGTAGACCCGCTCCGGCTGCAAAGCCTCCCATGCGGCGCCGATGCTTTTGTGTACTGTCACGACGGCGAGATCGTGGTAGTCCAATCCGGCACGGCGGAGCTTGGCGTCGGAAAAATCAAAGCCCAGCGGCTCCACCAGGTGCAGTTCGGCGCCTGTTATGGCAGCCAGGCGGATAGCGTTGCCCGTATTGCCGGGAATTTCAGGGGTGTGGAAGAGGATGCGGAACACCGTCCCATCCTAGCCATGGAAGCCCGTCCGGTGCGTTCCGCCGGCATCAGTGCATTCCGCGGAGAAGCCGTGCCAGGGCGGGGACGTTAACAGTGTTCGGCGCGGGACCGGAGCTGAGGAACTCCCTGAGGCCGCGGACCAGCCCGGCTCCGTTGACTACCTGGACGGTTTCATGGCCGCGGGTGGAACGCCGGTGGTGGTCAATCACCGGTTCATGAAGGTTGCCTTCCGGGCTGTGGATGACGGTCCATCCGGTGACGTTGAGCTCCGGGAAGATGTCCTGCATACGGCGGACGATATGTGCCACCTGCGGAGGCGCGATGGCACGTCCTCCATGCGTCAGCGTGCTTCCGTTCCAGGCGTAAGCACCCTTGGGCAACAGCATGGACCCGATCAGCGCCAGCCGGTAGCCGGACAAAAGCGCGTGGTCAATGTGGCTGTTGTCGGCCGGTGACTGCAGGCCGTTGATCAGCCGGGCCGCAGGAATCGCCGGGAGGATCTGCCTGCTGATCAGCTGTACTGTCCGCATTTCGCGCTGGATCCTGGCTTCCGCTCCGAAAATGCCCCGTTTCCGCGGCATGCCATGGACCTGCCGGGCGGCTAGCTCCTCCGGAATCAGCGGGACGCCGGCCGACTCCGGTTCACCGAACGGCGGGACGTAGACCGGAGCGTCACCTGCGGTGTTGCGCGGGGTGTTGGGGCGGTGGACCGTGGCCGACGCCCGGCTCCCGGCGGCAGGCGCGTCGAAGTGGGCCCCTTCCGCCGCCGCAGTTCCCGTGGCTCCATGGGCGTACGAGCGGTCGTAGGCAGCCCGCCGCTTCGGATCGATCAGGGTTTCATAAGCCAGCGTCACCTGCCGGAACACTGCTGCATCCCCGCCGTGGTCGGGATGCGCCCGGCGGGCGGCCTTGCGGTAGGCCACCTTGATCTCTTTGTCGGTCGCCGTCACGGGAAGGCGAAGGACCTGGTAATGGGAGCTGCTGCCCTGGGTCAAGCACTGATCCTTTTCTTGATGGTTCCAGTCCACTCAGGCAGTCCGGTCCGCCCAGTTTAACCGTCTGAAGGATCAACGTCCGTGCCTGCGGCCTTGGTTCCCGGCCGGCCGTTGGCTTCGTGTTCCCACCCGTTGGCCTCGTGTTCCCACCCGGGCAGGCTCGTGTTCCCTCGGGGCAGGCAGGAAGGACGGCGGGAGCGTCTAGACTCGTGCGGAGGACCGGCCGGGGCAGTGCCGGCAGCAGAGAGCATAAGTGGGGGCA
Source organism: Arthrobacter sp. ISL-72 (assembly GCF_018613755.1). Classification (GTDB taxonomy): domain Bacteria; phylum Actinomycetota; class Actinomycetes; order Actinomycetales; family Micrococcaceae; genus Arthrobacter. The sequence continues at coordinate 86,982 of NZ_JAGGPP010000019.1, read as the reverse complement.
GTGTGGAATCGATGGGCCGGGGACCCGCCGCAGGCCGGAGGCAAGGACTCGCGAGCAGGCGGACACCGCGCTGGCGGATCACCGGGCCGGTCATCTCGGCCGCAGTGCTTGCCGCCGCATCCGGATGCAGCGTGGGCGTTCCGGACCCGGCGGCCCCCCGTGATGTCCAGACCACGCCGGCACTTGCAACGCCCACCATTACCCCGGGCCACGATGCCGAGGCGGTGGCGGCGAAGGACCTACCCTTTACCGCCGGCGATTCGCTGGCCCCGGGGATCGCCGTCGGGCTCTCAGACGGACTCCGCGAGGCGCCGGGCTGGAAGCCCGTCAAGGAGAACGTGGCGGGGGAGAACCGTTACCTCAAAACCGACGGATGCGTGGTGTCGGCCCGTGTCCGGGTAAACCAGGGTTCCCTGGCGGTGTCCGGAGACGACAGGGCCTCCACGGTGGAACTGTTCAAATACGTGGATTCCAGGATCCTGCCTGGCTCCCTGAAAACCGACACGCTGCGGTGGGGCGGGGAACCGGACAAGCCAGGGCCCAAGGCGGAAGTGCTGGTGTTCGAGGGCGTGGGCGGACCCGGCGGCAACTCGACGGCCGTGTTGGCCAGGCTCTTTGGCAAAGCGGGTTCGTCCATTTACATTTCGGTATCGTGCCCGGATCCGGCCGCGCTCGCTACCGCCCGGACGGACGTGGCGGAACGGCTTATCGTCGTTCCGCCAACAAACTGAACTCTTGTTGTTGAAGCCTGGCCCGCTACGGCCGGCGTGAGTTGCGTTGAGACAGCCGGTTGAGGGCCAGGGCACCCACAAGCAGGCCGAAATCGCGGAGAGCGATGTCCAAGAAGCTGCCCAGGACCAGCAGGTTGATAATGATGCCCAGCAGCCAAACGGCCACCAGCATCGATCCGAAGCGTGGCCGCACTGCCACCGCGATTCCGGCGGCAACTTCGACCACGCCTACGATGTACATGATCGTCTGCGCCGGGAGCGGAACAACAGCCGTTGCCACGGGGGCCAGATACATGGTCCAGTCCGTGAGCAGATTGGTGAACTTGTCGAGGCCGAAGACAATCGGGGCGACCGTGAACACCGTACGCAGCAGCAGGAAGGCCTGCCTGCCGGGGTCGGACGCGAGCGTTTGGCCGGGCGAACTCATCACCGAGGGGGATTTCATGATGACTCCTTCTAAAGGTAGGTATTATAATTTTAGAAAGCAATCGACAATAAGCAATGAATCTTGCTTTTAGAGTTAGGGTGTTCCATGCGCAGACTTCCGTGGTCCCGCCGGGTAGAGGCCGTGGCATCCCTTGGCGACGAGAACCGCCGAAAGCTTTTCGAGTACGTGGCCTCTTCGCCCGGGCCGGTGGGCCGTGACGACGTGGCCGGCGCGCTGGGGATCCCGCGCAGCACGGCCTCATTCCACCTGGACCGGATGGTCCGGGACGGTGTGCTCGCGGTCGAGTTCCGTAAGCTCGGCGGCAAGGACGGGCCCGGCTCGGGGCGTCCGGCGAAAATGTACCGGCCGGCCCAGCCGGAAGTGGGTGCCTCCGTGCCGGACCGCAACTACGATCTTGCCGCTGAACTCATGGCCACCGCCATTGAACAGGCCGCCATGGCCGGCGAGCCCGTCCGGGATACGCTCCTGGCCACGTCCTACACCAAGGGCCGGGCAATGGCGGAAGGCTCCGCAAGCCTCGAGGAGTTCCTCTCGGCTGAAGGCTACATGCCGGATCCTGACGGGGCTGGCGGCTACGCCCTTCAGAACTGCCCGTTCCACCGGCTCGCGGGCAGTCACACGGAAGTGGTCTGCGCCATGAACGGCGCTTTCCTTGGCGGCGCGGCTGCCGGCTGCGGCCTCGAGGAAGGCCGCATCGTCGGGAACAGCACTCCGGGCCAGTGCTGCGCCAGGGTTACGCCGCCCTGATTTCCGCGGACTTTTTGGGTCGGCCGGCCAGCAGGACGCCTGCTATGACAAGCAGGCCCCCGATCACCTGGGGGAGGCTGAGGGGAATGCCCATGAGCACGGTGATGGCCGCGGTGAAGACCACGATCAGGTTCAGGTAGTTGCCGGCCGTGCCCGGTGCCGTCGTCTTGAGCGCGAGGTTCCAGAAAAGGTACGCGGCCAAGGACGGGAAGAGCGCGATATAGGCAATGGACCATCGTTCGGCCGCTGTCGAGGGGAACTCCGTTCCGGCAGCGAGGGCGGCGGGAGCGATCAGGAGGGTGGCCATCACCACCTGCGCCGCCGTGGCCGCAATGGCGGGAAGCCCCAGCCTGCGGGAAATGATGGTGTAGAAGCCCCACGCCGCAATGGCCGCGAGCATCAGCAGGTCGCCGAAATTGAAGCGGATGCTGAATACCTGCAGCAGTTCGCCGCGGGTCAGCACCAGGAGCACTCCGGCCAGGCCCAGCGCTATGCCCAGCCAGCCGACGGTTCCGGGTTTTTCGCCGAGGATGAAAATGGCCAGCACAACGATGAGTGCCGGATTGGCGGCAGTGATCAACGAAGCATTTAGCGCCGACGTGTGCTGGAGCGCGGTGTAGAGAAGCAGCGTGTACGCGCCCATGCCCAGCACGCTCAGGAGCAGCAGCACCCGCCATCGGCCCAAAACCGCACGCCAGTCGGGACGTTCGACGAAATGTGCCAGTGCCACGAGCGGGAGGGCTGCCAGCGCCCACCTCCAGAACGTGAGATCCAGAGGTGTCATGGTGCCCACGGCGGCCTGCCCCACGGCAAGGTTGCCGGACCAGAACAGAGTGGCCAGCACCAGGTAAATCGAGGCTTTCACGGCTCGAATCTACACCGGCACCGGAGCAGCCGGACCCGCCGCGGCTAGAATTGGCTTGTGTCCGTCTACCTCGATCATGCTGCCACCACGCCCCTAGCCGCCGAGGCCCTGGCCGCACTCACGCGCGAGCTCGCCAGGACCGGAAACCCGTCGTCGCTGCACGGCTCCGGACGCCGTGCCCGCCGGGCAGTGGAGGACGGCCGCGAGATAATTGCCGCCGCAGCCGGGGCTCATCCGTCGGAGGTCATCTTCACCTCCGGCGGCACGGAGGCTGACAACCTTGCGGTGAAGGGCCTTTATTGGGCCCGCCGCGCTGAGAATCCGGAACGTACGCGGATCCTGTGCTCCGCCGTCGAACATCACGCGGTGCTGGACACCGTTGAGTGGCTGGAACGGCACGAGCAGGCGGAGGTTTACTGGCTTCCCGTCGATTCCCAGGGCATGGTGGACCTCGATGCGCTGAGGTCCGAGCTGGGCCGGAATCCGGAGTCCATCGCGCTGGTAACGGTGATGTGGGCAAACAACGAAGTGGGCACCATCCAGCCGGTGCGGGAAGTGGTTGAGGCGGCCCACGCGGCCGGCGTGCCCGTGCATTCCGATGCTGTCCAGGCCTTCGGCTCGGTTCCCGTGGACTTCGCAGCGAGCGGGCTGGACGCCATGTCCGTCTCCGGCCACAAGATCGGCGGACCCGTGGGCGTGGGAGCCCTGCTGCTGGGCCGTTCCGTCAAGCTGACCCCGGTTCAGCATGGCGGAGGCCAGGAGCGCGATGTCAGGTCGGGCACGCTGGACACGGCGTCGATCGCCGCCTTCGCCGCGGCGGCGGAAGCCGTTACCCGCAACCTTCCGGCCGAATCGGCCCGGATTGCCGGCCTGCGGGACAGGCTGATCGCCGGAGTGCAGGAAGCAATCCCGGAAGCGGTCCTCCGAGGAGCACCGGGCGAGGGGCGCCTGCCGGGCAACGTGCATTTCACGTTTCCGGGCTGCGAGGGCGATTCCCTGCTATTCCTCCTGGACCTTGCCGGGGTGGAATCGTCCACCGGTTCCGCCTGCACTGCCGGCGTGCCGCGGCCCTCGCATGTCCTGCTGGCCATGGGACTTGATGAGGAAACCGCGCGCGGCGCACAGCGGTTCTCCCTTGGCCACGCTTCCACCGACGCCGACGTAGATGCGCTCCTGGCGGCGCTCCCGGGCGCCTACGAACGGGCCCGCCACGCGGGCATGGCCGGACACGAATCGACAATCCAGACGGCTGCCACGGTGGCCCGTCAGTCGTCCGCCAGCAGCTGATCCAGCGCGAGGCCGGCATCGGCCAGGCGGCCGGGCCGTACCGCTGCACGGCTGGAGATGAGGGCCTTGATGGCTTTTTGGGTGCGGGGAACGTTGACGTTCATGCCTGCAACCACCCGGCCCTCATGCTGCCAGAACGCGATGAACTCCTTGCTCTCCAGCGACCCCCGGATGACCGGCTCGGCGCCCGCGGCCAGGGTGGGAAAACCCGAATACTCCATGCTGACGTCGTACTGGTCCGTGTAGAAGTAGGGAATGGTGTCCAGCACTGCGTCCTGGCCAAGCATCGACTTCGCGGCGATTTTTCCGCCGTTGAGCGCATTGGACCAATGCTCGCTGCGGTGGTGCTGCCCGGTGAAAGGATGCAGGGCATTTGCCGCGTCCCCTGCGGCAAAAATATCGGGCTTGCTGGTCCGCAGGCCGGCGTCCGTGAGAATTCCATTGTCCAGAGCGAGGCCGGACGCCTCCGCGAGCGCCACGTCCGGCGCCACGCCCACCGCAATGACCACCACGTCTGCCGGCAGGACTTCACCCGATCCGGTGACCACTGAGGTGACCTGGCCCGACTCGCCGCCAAGCTCGGCTGCTGTGGCGCCCAGCCTGAACCGGACCCCCTGGGCCTCGTGCAGGGAGCGGAAGAATGCGCCCAGCTCCGGTCCGATGGCTGCCGCCAAGGGGATGTCCTCCAGGCCCAGCAGCGTCACGCGGTTTCCGTAGCTGGTGGCCGCGGCCGCAAGTTCCATCCCGATCCAGCCGGAGCCGATCATCACCACGTTCTTTCCACCGGGCGACAAGGTGTCCCGAAGCCGCCGGCAGTCATCCAAGGTCCGGAACGTGGTGACGCCGTCGAGCCCGCTCCCGGGGAGCCGGAGGTTCCGGGGGAGTGCGCCGGGCGTCAGCAGGAGCGCGCTGTAGTCCAAGGAGTCGCCGCTGCTGAGGCGAACCCGGTGGGATCCGGGATCGATGCCGGTGGCCTGGGTGCCCAGGCGGAGGTCGACGTCGTTCTCGGTGTACCAGTCGTCCGGTGCCACGGGAACGGCGTCCTCGCCGGCCTTGCCCAGGAGGTACTCCTTGGACAGCGGCGGCCGAAGGTAGGGATGGTGTTTCTCCGCTCCGATCAGGCTGATCCGGCCGGCAAAACCCTCGCCGCGCAAGGTGCGGGCGGCAGTGGCCCCGGCCAGGCCGGCCCCTACGATCACAATGCTTTCGTTGGTGCGTTCGACAGGCATGGCGACACTCGCTTCCCTGGAGGCCGGCGCTGCGGCCGGAAGTTTCTAAAAATAGTAATCTTGACGATAGAAGGCCGAGGGGCGGCAGTCAAGGGTCCGGCGGCGATTTCAGGCCCTCCTTGGTCGAGGCAGTAGAATATAGGGGCGTGCAGTGTGTCCGTTTCCCTCCGGTCCGGGCCGCAGCCGCCCAACCACCCCTTTTTCCTAAAGAAAGCCAGCATGCGAGTTCTTGCAGCCATGAGCGGCGGAGTCGATTCCGCCGTTGCCGCCGCCCGCGCCGTCGAGGCCGGACACGACGTCGTCGGTGTCCACCTGGCGCTGTCCAGGATGCCCGGAACCCTCCGCACCGGCAGCCGCGGGTGCTGCACCATCGAGGACTCCCGCGATGCGTGGCGCGCCTGTGACGTCCTGGGCATCCCGTACTACGTGTGGGATTTTTCCGAGCGGTTCAAGGAAGACGTGGTCCAGGACTTCATCGACGAATACGCTGCCGGGCGGACACCCAACCCCTGCATGCGCTGCAACGAGCGCATCAAGTTTGCGGCGTTGCTGGAGAAGGCAATCGCCCTGGGGTTCGACGCCGTCTGCACCGGCCACTACGCCAAGGTCATCACCGACGCTGACGGGAACCCGGAGCTCCACCGCGCAGCGGACTGGGCCAAGGACCAGAGCTACGTGCTCGGAGTCCTCACCCACGAACAGCTCAAGCACTCCATGTTCCCCCTTGCCGACACCCCGTCGAAGGCTGAAGTCCGTGCGGAAGCCGAACGTCGCGGGCTCTCCGTGGCGAACAAGCCGGACAGCCACGACATCTGCTTCATTCCCGACGGCGACACCGCTGGCTGGCTTGCCGAAAAGATCGACATGACCACGGGCGACATTGTGGACGAAACCGGCTCCAAGGTGGGCGAGCATCCTGGCGCCAACGCCTTCACCGTAGGCCAGCGGCGCGGACTCAAGCTGGGCACTCCCGCCGCCGACGGCAAGCCGCGGTTCGTCCTGGAGATCAGGCCGAAGGAAAACAAGGTGGTGGTGGGGCCGGAGGCGCTCCTTGCCATCGACGAGATCCGCGGCATCAAGGTTTCCTGGGCCGGCCTGCCGATCGCGGAAATCGCCACCGGGGAAGAGTTCGACTGCCACGCCCAGGTCCGCGCGCACGGCGACCCCGTCCACGCCACGGCTCACATGGAACAGCTGAAGGACGACGGCGGCGCGGAGCGGACTAACCTCGTGGTGACCCTGAACACTCCGCTGCGCGGAGTGGCTCCCGGACAGACCGTTGTGCTCTACCAGGGAAGCCGGGTCCTCGGGCAGGCCACCATTGACGCAGCGCGGTCGCTGCAGCGCGCGGCACTCTAGCCGGAGCCGGCCGGCGGCCCGCGCCGGGAAACCGTAGTCATTCATGCCTGCGCCCGCAATAATTGAGGCCTGGGGAACCAGGTTTGATGCAGACCTCCCCTTCACAAGGTGAGGCTGCAAAGTTGAGGAAAGCGGGCCGGCTATGGTCTCTGCAGCGCTTGGAATCGGGCATGGCCTCGAGATGGTTGCGCTTACCGCGCTCGCCGAGGGCCCCTTCACCCGCAAATCGGGAAAGCCCCTCACCACCAGCATCCGGATCCCCGTGGAGAGGATCGTCAACGGCCCGGTCGGAGGACGCCTGGCGCTGCGCGTCCGTGCTCCCGGGGCTGACGCGCCTCGGCCCATTTCCCTGTCCGTGGACCGCAACGAATGGTGCATCGACGACCAGCCCGCCCCTTCGGAACTCGAAGAGTTGTTGGCCGACAGCCGGTTCCTGGCGCAGCATGTCTACGCTGTGGCGACGGCCACCCTCCAGGCCTTTGAAACCACGCTAGGACGCCGGATGGGCTGGGCCTCGGGCCACCGGCTGGTCATCAGCGTGTATGACACAATCCCTTACACTTCCACCGGCTACGACCGGGAGCGCGGCCTGATCCGTTTCGGGCACAGTACCGATGAACGTTCCAAACGCTCCGTCCCGCTGGCGCTCTATCACGACCTTGTGGCCCATGAGGTAACGCACGCGGTCTTGGACGGTTACCGACGCATGTGGACGGACAGCGACGCTTTGCTCGACGGCTATGCCCTGCACGAGTGCATAGCGGATGTCGTGGCAATGCTAAGCGTCTTTTCATCGCCGGAGCGGGTGGAGCAACAGTTGTCAGTGGCCCTTCCGGGCGCAGACGGCAAACAGGGAATCCTGCGCGCCCGGAACATCGAAAAGGAAGTCCTGGCGTCCGGCCTGTTCGGGCTGGCGGACGGATTGTTTTCCCGGGGCGCCGCCCGCCGGCCGCTGGACACGGATGTGCCGTTCGAGTGGCGGCTGGATCCTGAACCTCACCGGCGGGGTGAGATCGCTGTCAAGGCCGTGCTGGATGCGGTCGTCAAACTCTGGCAGCAGCGCCTGGAAAGGCCGGGCGGCCGCTCCAGCCGGTACCAGGTGGCCGAAGCCGGGGCGCAGCTTGGGCATCAGATGTTAGGGATGGTGCTGCGCGGACTCGCCTACATGCCGCCGGTGGACCCGGGCTGGGAGGACCTGCTGCGGGGAATTCTCGCAGCCGACGCCGTGCTGGTCCCCACCGACATGATGGGATACCGGCAGGCGGTCCGCGACGCGTTTTGGGACATCGACCTTGCCACGGAACCGGATGAGCTTCTGGATGGGCTGAAGCATCTGCGCGACCTGCGCTACCCGGTCCGCTTGTCCGCCCTCGCCGCCGATCCCGAGGAGATCAACCGGTTCATGTGGGAGAACCCGCGATTGATTGAGGCAGCGGGCATTGACCAGAACGCGGGCATCGTTGTGAACAGAGTGCGCCCAAGTACACGTGTGGGGCCGGACGGTTTCGTCGTCTCCGAAATCGGCGCCTCCTACGTACAGTCGGTCACGATGTCAAAAACCGAAGCAAGGAACAAGCTCGGTCTCCGAGTGGACAGCGACTATTACACCGTCCGCGGCGGGGGACTGCTTCGGTTCGATGAGGGTGGAAGGCTCTGTTTCGCCGCACTGAAGCCGGTCATGGACGCGGAGTGGCAGCAGGAAAAACTTGAAGCCATCAAAAGGGAAGCCGGGATCAGAATGCCGGCCGCAACGTTCCACCGGGAGGATGAACGCACGGAGTGAGGGAACGGAGTGCACACAGCGGGTGAGCCTCCGTCAGCTTCCCCACGAGGACTTCCGCGCCGCCGTCGTGCCTTCCAGCTGGGCCACCTGGTCGAAACCGCCCGCCCTGAGGCCTTTGCTGACCTGCTTGAGGATCTCCGCCCTGCCCAGGGTCCCGTCGCCCGTCACGGCCTTGATGAAGTTGTACGTGAATGCGCCGTTGTAGCGCCCTTCCAGGAAGGCGTCGGCGGCCGTCTGGTCAGCCCGGCACGCGGCCAGGAGGACCGGTTTCACTCCCTGGCCGGTTTTGACCAGGTCCCGCAGCGCCCTCGTGTCGGCGAACTCGGTGGCTGCTACGCCCCGCGGCGTCGGAGCCGGCAGGAACCGGGGCCGGCGCCCGGGCAGGAGGTCCAAGGATTTCAGCCCGGTGCCGCTGTGGCAGGTGTCCAGGACAACGTCAAACAGGACGCCGTCCGGCAGGCGCGCGAAGAGGGCGAACAGCTCGTCGTCCGAAATGACGGTGGCCGGATCCCAGGAGTCTCCGGAGTTGTTGATGTCGTAGCAGGCGAAGGCTTCATCCAGCCGGTCCGCCTCGTCGTCGCTGGTGTCCGGAATCTGCGTTCCATGGCTGGAGAACGTGAAGACAATGTGCTGAAGCTCGCCCGCGGCGGCGCGGTCCAGCATCGAACTGAGCCGGGCCACCACCTGCTCCTTCGTGGCCTGTGAGTCCAGCAGCATGGTGATGTCGCTCTCGGCGAAACCATAGTTTGCCCGGAGTAGTCCGGCGATGTCCCGGGCGTCGTTGACGCAGCCCTGCAACCAGCTGGATCCGGGGAGGTGTTCAAATTCGTTGATACCCACACAAAGGGCGGCTTTGCTCATGATGTGTTTTCCTTCAGCCGGGTAGGGCAACTGTATTCCGGGCGTGATGGCTCTTCAATGGCCGCCGGCTTTTGGTGCCCGGAAATCGTTGCACCGAATGCCAAACCGGCACTCAGGCAGAAGAAAACGATAGTTTTGCCCCAGTCAGATAAATTTTGTGTCTCAACTCACAGGATTCGGCGGTTTGCCATGTTGCTGTCTGGTTGAATCATGTGATCAGGACCACGTTCCGCCCATCGAGTCCAACTGATCCGGTTGCCGGGCGGCGCGCGTGTACTCATCGAACAGAAAGTCCACAGATGGCAATGAATAAAAAGGCCCTGCACGGCGCTATCGCGCTCGCAGGTGCTTCCGCACTTGCACTGACAGCCTGCACGGGCCCGTCCGGCGGCGGAACTTCCACCGGGGGCGCCGGCGGCGGAACCATCACCTACGGCACCACTGACAAGGTCGTTACCCTCGATCCTGCAGGTTCCTACGATGCCGGCTCCTTCATGGTGATGAACCAGATCTATCCGTTCCTCCTCAACGCCAAGCCGGGCACGGCAGATGCTTCGCCCGACATCGCGGAATCCGCGGAATTCACCAGCCCCACCGAATACACCGTCAAGCTCAAGCCGGACCTAAAATTCGCGAACGGCCATGCCCTCACCTCCTCGGACGTGAAGTTCTCCATCGACCGTGTTGTGGGCATCGCGGACGACAATGGCCCCGCCTCGCTCCTTGCAAACCTCGAATCGGTCACCGCGAAGGACGACGCAACGGTTGTCTTCAAGCTCAAGGCCGGCAACGACCAGGTCTTCCCGGGCGTGCTTGCCGCCAATGCCGGACCCATCGTCGATGAAGAGGTGTTCCCGGCCGACAAGCTGATGAGTGACGACGAGATCGTCAAGGGCAAGCCTTTCGCCGGCCCGTACACCATCGAGAGCTACAAAAAGAACGAGCTGGTCAGCCTCAAAGCCAACCCCGACTACAAGGGCCTGCTGGGCAAGCCCGCCAATGACGGCGCCAACATCAAGTACTACGCTGACTCGAACAACCTCAAGCTGGAAGTCCAGCAGGGAAGCATCGACGTCGCCGGCCGGAGCCTGACGGCGACCGACGCCGCGGACCTTGAGAAGGATTCAAAGGTCACCGTCCACAAGGGACCCGGCGGCGAGCTGCGCTACATCGTGTTCAACTTCGACACCATGCCCTTCGGTGCCAAGGCCCCCGACGCCGATCCCGCCAAGGCACTGGCCGTCCGCCAGGCCATGGCGAACATCGTGGACCGCGACGCCATCGCCACCCAGGTTTACAAGGGCACCTACCTGCCGGCCTACTCCGTGGTGCCGGACGGCTTCGCCGGCGCGATCCAGCCGCTGAAGGAAATGTACGGCGACGGCAACGGCAAGCCCAGCCTGGACAAGGCCAAGAAGGCATTCTCCGATGCAGGAGTCACGGCCCCGGTCAACATCAAGCTGCAGTACAACCCGGACCACTACGGCAAGTCCTCCGGTGACGAGTACGCCATGATCAAGGAACAGCTGGAGAAGTCCGGCCTGTTCACGGTGGACCTGCAGTCCACCGAATGGGTCACGTATTCGAAGGACCGTACCAAGGACGTCTACCCCGTGTACCAGCTCGGCTGGTTCCCGGATTACTCGGACGCGGACAACTACCTGACCCCGTTCTTCCTTCCGAACAACTTCCTCAAGAACCACTACGAGAACGCCGCAGTGACGGACCTGATCACCAAGCAGCTGACCACCGTGGACAAGGCGGAGCGCGAGAAGGTGCTGGGTGAAGCGCAGACTGCCGTCGCCAAGGACCTCTCCACGCTGCCGCTGCTGCAAGGCGCCCAGCTCATGGTTGCCGGAAAGGACGTCAAGGGTGTCGACCAGACCCTGGACGCATCCTTCAAGACCCGTCTTGGCGTAATTTCCAAGTAGGTCCAGTTCCTTATCCGGTCCTGACCACCGGGGAAGGCGGGGCGCCTGCACGGCCTCCCGCCTTTCGCGCTGAGGCAGGGCAACAGATTCCGGCGCTCACGAGGCTGCCGGAAGCGCACATTTTTTAGGTACCAATGACAACACTTATTGAGGCGCCGCCAACCGACGCCGACGGCCTCCTGCCGTCAAAGAAGAAGTCGGCCGGCGGGGGACTGGGCCAATACATCCTGATCAGGTTCCTCCTGATCTTTCCCACCATCCTGATTTTGGTCACCATGGTCTTCTTCCTGATGCGGATCACCGGTGATCCCATTACCGCCGCGCTGGGCGGCCGGCTCCCGCCTGAACAGCTGGCGGAGAGGATCACGGCGGCCGGCTATGACCGCCCGATCCTCGTCCAGTACTTCGAGTACCTCGGGCAACTCATCACGGGCAATTTCGGCACGACGCTTTCCGATAACCGGCAGGTCACCGAGATGCTTGCCACCTACGGTTCCGCCACTCTTGAACTGACCATCAACGCGTTGCTCGTTGCACTGCTGGTGGGCATCCCGCTGGGCATGGTTGCCGCGCACCGGCGCGACAAGGCGCCCGACGCCGTGCTGCGCATCTTTGCGATCCTTTGCTACGCCACGCCGGTGTTCTTTTCCGGGCTGCTGTTCAAACTGACTTTCTCCGTATGGCTGGGATGGCTGCCGGTCGCGGGGCGGGCCAGGACGTCCAGCGAACTGCAGCTCACGTCGCTGCAGGCACCCACCGGCATCTACTGGGTGGATGCCATCCGCAGCGGCAACATGGCCGCGCTCGGGGACGTTCTGGCACATGCTGTGCTGCCAGCCCTTGCCCTTGGCCTGCTGACTGCCGGAATCTTCCTCCGGCTGGTCCGCACCAACGTCATCGGCACCCTGGGCAAGGATTACGTAGAGGCCGGCCGTTCACGCGGCGTCAGCGAATTCCGGCTGGTGACCAAGCATGCCTACAAGCCCGCGCTTATTCCCATCATCACCGTGATGGGCCTGCAGATCGCCGTGCTGCTGGGCGGTGCGGTGCTGACCGAGACCACCTTTGAATGGAAAGGCCTTGGCTTCCAGCTCGCCACCTACCTCACGGCCCGGGACTTCGTGGCTGTCCAGGGCATCGTAGTCCTGCTCGCAGTGATCGTGGCCGTGACCAACTTCATCGTCGACATCGTCGCCGCGCTGATCGACCCCCGTGTGAGGTACTGACATGAGTTCCGATCCCATCACCACCTACAAGGACCCGCGGGCGTCATGGTTCGGCCGGCTGCCCGTGGTGTCGCACTTCAACAAGAGCGTCGGCCTGCAGCGCGGAATGCTCGTCACCGGGCTCGTGCTGACAGGAATTTTCCTGCTTACAGCCATTTTTGCGCCGCTGATCGCCCCCTACGGCTTTTCGCAGATCTCCGACGCCGACGGCGGGTTCCCCGCACAGCAGGCACCGGGCGGAAACCACCTCTGGGGAACCACCGTCGGCGGCTACGACGTCTTCTCCAGGGTTGTCTGGGGAGCGCAGACCGCCATCATGGTGATCGTGGTGGCCGTGGTCATGTCCATCTTCATCGGCGTGATCCTTGGCCTGGTCAGCGGCTACATCGGCGGCTGGCTGGACCGCATCCTGGTTGTGATCGCCGACGCAGTCTATGCCTTCCCCTCGCTGCTGGTGGCCATTGTCATGGCGATTGTCATCAGCGGAGGCAGGTCCAGCCTGTGGGGCGGCATCATAGCGGCGGCGATCTCCATCACCGTTGTGTTCATCCCGCAGTACTTCCGGGTGATCCGGGCCGAAACCATCCGGCTCAAGGCCGAGCCCTTCGTGGAATCCGCGAAGGTGGTGGGAGCGTCAAACGTCCGGATCATGAGCCGGCACATCTTCAAGAACGCCACGCGGACCTTGCCGCTGATCTTCACGCTCAACGCCTCCGAGGCCATCCTCACGCTGGCGGGCCTGGGCTTCCTGGGCTTCGGCATTGAACCGACGTCAGCCGCGGAGTGGGGCTTCGACCTCAACAAGGCACTGGCGGACACCACCTCGGGAATCTGGTGGACCGGCGTGTTCCCCGGCCTGGCCATCGTGCTTACGGTGCTGGGACTCACCCTCGTCGGCGAAAGCATCAATGATCTCAACGATCCGCGGCTGCGCGGCCGCAAAAAGGCCGCGGCAGGCAAAGTCGGACCCGATTCCACCGCGGGCGCGCAGGCTGCGCTCCAATCAGAAGTGAGCAGCTCATGACGATCAATATCGACCCACACGGCACCGGGCCCGTGCTGGACATTGACCACCTGAAGGTAACGTTCGCCACCGACTCCGGTGATGTCTTCGCGGTAAAAGACGTCAGCCTCGAGGTGAACCCGGGCGAAGTTGTGGCGATCGTCGGCGAGTCCGGTTCGGGCAAGACTGTCACTGCCAAGACGATCCTGGGGCTCCTACCGGAGACCGCGATCAGCTCCGGAGCGGTGGTGATCAAAGGCAACAACGTGATCAGCGTGAGCCCGGCGAAGCTTCGGCAGATCCGCGGCCGGGACGTCGCCATGGTATTCCAGGAACCCTCCACGGCACTGAACCCGGTCTTCACCGTAGGGTGGCAGATCGCCGAAGGCATCCGTGCCCACGCCGCAGGGGGTGGCCGAAAGGTATCGGCCAAGGAAGCCAGGTCCCGGGCCATCGATGCCCTCCGGAAGGTAGGGATTCCGGACCCGGAACACCGCGTGGATTACTACCCCCACCAGTTTTCCGGAGGCCAGAAACAGCGGGTGGTCATTGCTGCCGCCCTGGCACTCAATCCGGGGCTGATCGTGGCAGACGAGCCCACCACGGCCCTCGACGTCACCGTCCAGGCGGAGATCCTCCAGCTCCTGCGGGACCTGCGGGACAAGTACGGCACCTCGATCGTCCTGATCACCCACAACATGGGTGTGGTGGCGGACCTGGCCGACCGCGTGGTGGTCATGTACCAGGGGGACGTTGTGGAGGAGGCCCCCGCGCGGGTCCTGTTCGCAAAGCCGAAGCAGGAGTACACCCGGAAGCTGCTCGCCGCGGTGCCGCATCTGGGCAGGAATTCCGCCTCACAGGGAATGACCGCCCGGGCCCACCAGGACCGCCGGACCCTGGTGGAAGCCAGGGGCCTCACCATCGAGTATCCCGGCAGGCTGGGCAGCCCCGGTTTCAAGGCCGTGGACGGCGTCAGCTTCACGCTTTCCGAAGGCGAAGTCTTCGGACTGGTGGGCGAATCCGGCTCCGGAAAGACCACCATCGGCCGGGCCATCGCAGGGCTTAACCGCACCACCGGCGGCAGCCTGAACGTGCTGGGTTACGAAATGCTGAACCTCAAGGAACGCACCTTCAAACCCCTCCGCAAAGAGATCGGCTTCGTGTTCCAGGACCCTGCAGCATCCTTCAACCCGCAGCTGACCATCGGCGACTGCGTGGCCGAGCCGCTGCTGATCCACAGCAACCCCACGCCGGCCCAGGCGCGCAAACGCGTGGGGGAACTGCTCGAATCCGTGCAACTGCCGGCGTCTTACGCTGACCGGTTCCCGCACGAACTGTCCGGCGGGCAGCGCCAGCGGGCATCATTGGCCAGGGCCCTCATCCTGAACCCCAAGCTCCTGATTGCCGACGAACCCACGTCCGCCCTGGACGTCTCCGTCCAGGCCGTGGTGCTGGAACTGTTCAAGCAGATTCAGCATGAGTTCGGGTTCGCCGCCCTGTTCATCAGCCACGACCTTGCGGTGGTGGACATCCTGTCCCACTGGGTCGGGGTGCTCTACAAGGGCAAACTCGTCGAACAGGGTCTCGGCACGCAGGTGATGGGCGCGCCGCAACATGGCTACACACGCCGGCTCATCGCATCGCTGCCCGTGCCTGATCCGGACGAACAGGCACGGCGCCGGGAAGCGAACCGTCCGCTGCTGGCCGGCTAGTTCCTTTTCGGTGACAGGTAGGCCCGCTGTCCCTCCGGGGCGGCGGGCTTTCCTGTCCTGCCGGCAACGTTTCGCGGACGCTTAACAGCCGCAGGGAATCGGTCCGGTGCCCATAGACTGGACCCATGACCGAGCAGAACCAAGATCGTCCAGATACCGAATCCTACGACCCCTCAGCCAGCTCCCTGGCCGGCGAGGTGGACCAATCGGTAATGGCGGAACTGCTGTCCATCCGGTCCAGCATCGACAACATCGACGCCACCCTTGTCTTCCTCCTGGCCGAGCGGTTCAAGGCCACCCAGAAGGTCGGCTTCCTCAAGGCGGCCCACAGCCTGCCCGCGGGGGATCCGGGCCGGGAGGCAGCCCAGATTGCACGGCTCCGCCGCCTGGCCGAGGAAGCCCACCTGGACCCTGCCTTCGCAGAAAAGTTCCTGAACTTCATCATCGGCGAAGTCATCCGGCACCACGAAGCCATCGCCGAAGACCACCAGGCCGCAGGGAATAACGGAGCGGCTGCCGGCCAGCCGCGGCGTTCGTCCTCTGCCCCGTCCGCCGTGGACGCGTAGGCCATGGCTGAAACGCAGGTAACCGCCACTGCCCTGGGGCCCTGGCCGGGTGAGGATCCGTTGGAGGCCACGCGGATAGTCCGCGGTGAACTCGGCAGCCCGCATCTGCCGTTCCTGGTGGAACTCCCGGACCGCGGCGTCGGTTCCGATGCGCTCGGCCGGACGGCTTCACTGCTGGTGGACCTATCCGTCGACGTCCAGCCGTACGGGTGGCGCATCGTGGACCGCCCGGGCCGGGACGTGATCAAGGCGAAGTCGGCGCTCTCCACGGACGTCAACGTGTTGGCCGACGTTGCCGGAACGGAAGAAAACCCGGCGGAGGACTTCAAGGTGCAGCTCCGCGGACCGCTTAGCCTGGCCGCCGGGCTGCACCTGCACAACGGTGAACGCGCCCTGCTCGACTACGGCGCCCGGCGCGACATCGCCGAATCGCTGGCAGCCGGCGTCGGTGATTTCCTGGCGCGGGTAAGCACGGCCGTCCCGGGGGCACGGCTGGTGGTCCAGATCGATGAACCTGACATCGCGGCGGTCCTGGCGGGCACCATCCCCACATCGAGCGGCTACCGGACGCTGCGATCCGTGCCGGGCCAGGAGGTGACGGAGTCGTGGCGGCTGGTCATCGATGCTCTCAAGGCTGCCGGTGCCGCGGAAACAGTGATCTCGGTGGCCGAAATCGAGGCGCCGTTCGAACGCATTGTCTCCGCCGGTGCGGACGGGATCGCTGTCCCGCTGAAGGCCCTCACTTCCCGCCAATGGGAACAGCTGGCCGGCGCAGTCGAAGCCGGCAAGAGCCTATGGGCAGGAGTACTGCCGGTCAACGACCCGCCCGCTTCACTGCCCCGGGTCCAGGAAGCCGTGGAGAACGTCTGGCGCCCGTGGCGGCAGCTGGGTCTTCCGGCCTCGTCGCTGGGCACGATCCGGGTGACGCCGTCAGAGGGACTGGCCGCGCATACGCCGTCGTCCGCAACGGCTGTGCTGACCCGCCTCACCCAGGTGGCGGACGGGCTCAACCAGTTGGCGCTTGGCTAGATGCGGCTTTCCCACCTGTCCGGCCGGGCGTAGCCGGGGAGGTGACCCGGCGTTGCGGCGCCGCCCGGATAGGAGCGGAGCCGGTAGTCGAAGCTCCCCGCATAGACCAGCACCAGTCCCAGTTGCGGCTGGATCACCTTGACCTGGATCCGGTGTTTGCCCTGTCCGGCCCCCGAGGCTTCCCACCATTGTTCCGCGTAGGCCTTGGCGTCCAAGGCGGCGGGCAGCGGGATGCGGAGCGGGCCCAGGAACAGCCGGGAGGCTTCGGACACACCGCGCAGCCTGCCCTCGGCGGTCACGCTGAGGTTGAGGTCGGTCACAACCCGCCGGTACCGGCCGACGTAGTCCACCAGGCCCGGTTTGCTGCGGGATTCATCAAAGCTGGTGGTGTCATGAAACAACCGGGTGCGGCCGGGAAAGTGGATCTCGCGCCTGGCGGTGAGGCTGGACCGGCCGAACGGATCAAGGTGCGCATGATTTTCGATCCGGAAGGGGATTCCCTCGCCGTACTCGGGGAAGAACGCCTCTTCTCCTGTGGTCAGCCGCAGCAACGGCCGGAGCCAGGGCTGCCGGCATCCGACGACGTCGAACACCCCTTCTCCGACGCCGTAGCGTCCGGAACCGGGAGCCAGCGAAAAATACTCCTGCAGCTCGGGCTGCAGCCGGGCGAAATCGCTGCCCAGGGCGCGTTCATAGATAGGCGTGTTCAACATAGCCTCCTGGTTCTTGGAACATCGGTCACAGTCTTCCCGCCGCCTTGAGCCGGATATACGCATCCGCCAGCGCGGGCGGCAGCTGGTGGGGTTCGGCGTCCACCACTTCGACGCCCAGGTGACGCAGCTGGATGGCCACTGCTTCGCGTTCCAGCAGCGCGCGTTCCGCGGCTGCAGCGCGGAACACCTGCGCCGCCGTCGTGCGTTCCTTCTGCATCGCGCCCAGCATGGGGTCCCGCACGGACGCGACCACCACCACGTGCTGCTGCGCCAGTTGCGCGGCCATCGGCAGCAGTCCTTCTTCCGGAACGCCGCTGTCCAACGGCGTCAGCAGCACCACGAGGGAGCGGTGCACGGATATCTGCCGGATCTGGCCCGGGACCTGGCCCCAGTCCAGCTCAATAAGTTCAGGATCCAGCGGCGCCATCGCCTGCACGAGCTGTCCCAGCAGGTTTCCCTTGGATGATGAGCCGGCCCGTCCCCGGGTCCGCCGGTCAAAGGCGAAGAAGTCCACACGGTCGCCGCCCCGTTCGGCCAGGACGGCCAGCAGCAGGGCTGCCTCGATTCCGGTGTCAAGGCGCGGTTCGTCGTCGATCCTGGCCGCTGCCGTCCGGGACGTGTCCAGCATGATGACCACGCGCCGGTCCCGTTCCGGCCGCCAGGTCCGGACCACGACGGCGGTTCGCCGCGCCGTGGCGCGCCAGTCGATGGAGCGAACATCGTCGCCCCGGACGTAGTCGCGGAGGGAATCGAACTCGGTGCCGGCGCCCCTGATCTGGACCGCAGCCTTTCCGTCAAGCTCGCGCAGCTTGCGGAGCTTGGACGGAAGATGGCGCCTCGAATGGAACGGCGGGAGGACCCGCACGGAGCCGGGACAGGGGAGTGTCCGCTGCCGTGCGGCCAGCCGCAGGGGACCGAAGGCGCGAAGCGTCACGTGCGGGGACGTGAGGTCCCCGCGCCGGGCAGGTTTCAGCAGCACCTTCATGCGCCGCCGCTCACTGGCCGGAACATCCATCCGCTGACGCGGGTTCTGCGCGCCGGCGGAGGGCTGCCAGGCATCCCGCACAAAGGCACGGAGCGGCCGGGATCCCGTGTTCCCGATCGTCAGGACGGCTTCGGTGCTGCTTGTCAGTGTGACGTTCCCCGGGAGGGCGCGGTCCAGTGTGACCTTCCGGAGGTTCGCGGCAAGGGAAAGGTCCAGGAGCAGGACGGAGCACAGGATCAGGCAGACCAGCAGCACCGTGCCCCAGTCGGGAAACAGCGTTACCGGCACCAGGCCAACCAGTGCCAGGAGTACGAACCGTCCGGAAATCGCCATGGTGTCAGCGCGGCACGGGGACGGTCGCCAGGATGCTGGCGAGGACGCCGTCAACGTGTACACCGTCCATCTGCGCTTCCGGCTGGAGCGCCACGCGGTGCCGCAGGCAGGGGAGCGCCAGGGCCTTGACGTCGTCCGGGGTGACAAAATCCCGCCCGGACAGCCAGGCCCAGGCCCGGGCGGCGCTCAGCAGCGCGGTTGCGCCGCGGGGGGACACGCCCAGCTGGAAGGACGGGGCAGCACGGGTGGCCCTCACAATGTCAACGATGTAGGCGGCCACTTCGGGTGCCACCTCCACGGCAGCCACCGCCTGGCGGGCCTGCTCCAGTTCCGCCGCGCCTGCCACCGCCCGCACTCCGGCGGCGGCCAGGTTCCTGGAGTCAAAGCCTGCCGCGTGCCGGCGGATGACCTCGATTTCGTCGGCCCGCCCCGGCAGCGGCATGGCGAGTTTGAGCAGGAAGCGGTCCAGCTGGGCCTCCGGCAGGGGATACGTGCCCTCGTACTCCACCGGGTTTTGGGTGGCGGCCACGATGAACGGCACGGGAAGCGGCCGGGATGTGCCGTCCGCCGATACCTGCCGCTCCTCCATGGCCTCGAGCAGGGACGCCTGCGTTTTCGGCGGCGTCCGGTTGATTTCGTCTGCCAGCAGGATGTTAGTGAAGACCGGGCCCTCCCGGAAACTGAACTCGGAGGTCCGCGAATCGAAAACCAGCGAGCCGGTGATGTCGCCGGGCATCAGGTCCGGTGTGAACTGCACGCGCTTGGTGTCAAGGTTCAGCGCCGCAGAAAGAGTGCGGACCAGCAGCGTCTTGGCAACGCCGGGAACCCCTTCCAGAAGCACGTGCCCGCGGCAGAGCAGGGCGATCAGCAGCCCGGTGACCGTGGAGTCCTGGCCGACCACCGCCTTTGCAACCTCCAGCCTGACGTCGAGCAGGGCCTGCCGGACAGGATCGGCGCCTCGTGCGCCGGCAGCCGTGGCGACGGCCGCCGTCGCAAGGGCCGGGCCCGAGGCGCCGCCCTGGATGAATCCGTCGGTGTGCTCACTCATCGGGCGGTTACCTCTTTCTCTAGTGTCTCCAGCTGCTGGGCCCAGCGGACCAGCTCGCTCTCCGTTCGGGGGCGCGCCTCCAGCACGCGGGCAGTCTCTTCGGTAGTGCGCCCGACGTGCCGGGCGGCGGCGTCGACGATGGCCGTTGACTCAGCCTCGGGGCCGAGCCGGAGGAGCCAGGCGAGCCGGACCAGCGTACCCGCCCTGAGGTTGTCGGCGGCCCGGTCCACGGCGTGGGCGTCATGGTACAGGCGGGCGCGGCCTTCAGCGGTCTCCACTGCCTTGACCACCACGGGCAGCGGTTCGAAGACGAGGGGGCCCAGGCGCCGTCCCCGCCAGAGCATGGCCAGTACCGCAATGAAGGCAAGCCACAGGCCGAGGAAGTCGACCCACGGCGGGGCAAGGTCGTCCAGCGTCTGCGGTGTATCCGCAGCGGTGACGTCGGAGATGTCCGGGAGGTACCAGACCAGCTGGTCCGAAGCCCCCAGCGTCCTGAGAGCGAGCGCCGCGTTGCCGTGATCATCGAGCAGGTCGTTGCTGAGTATCTGCGTGCTGCCCAGCACCGTCAGCCGGCGGTCCTCGCTGCCGGCGTACAGTCCGCCCGGGCCGCCGGCGGGTTCGTAACACACGCGGGGGGCCGTGTAGAGGTAACCGGATTCCGCCGTGACCGACCCTGCGCTGGCCGGATCTTCCATCCCGCAGCCGGGATCCAGGGTGGCCACTCCGGCCGGCACGACTCCGGCGGGACGGATCCCGCTGCCGAGGGCGTTCAGGGTGTTCAGCCGGGGTGTCACCACCACCAGCCTGTCGGTTGCCCGCTGCAGCGTCTGCACCTGCTCCTGGTCGAGGTAGCCGTTCCGATCGTAGAGCAGCAAGGTGGGCCCGGTTTCGTCGTCGGCGCTGCTTTCGGCCGCATCGTCCAGCGCCGACATTGTTGCTGGGAAATTATCGGTCTGGCGGACGTCCACGCCCTGGCTACGCAGTATTTCCGCAACTGCTCTGGCACCGTCGGGTGCTGCGTTTCGCGTGGACAGGGGAAAGCCGTCACCGTGGGGCGAGAGCAGGGCCGCGATGGTCAGTCCCACGCCAACCGCAGAGATCAGGCAGAGAACCGTCCAGGTCCGGTGCCGGCGGATCCATGCGGTGACGGTGAGGGCGGCGCGGCGGGCGGATGACCTGCCCGGTGTTTCCGGGGTCCGTGGCGCTTCCGACGGCGGCGGCGTTTGCGGCGTTCCCGGCACGTGTGGCGTTTCTGGCGTTCCCTGCGCTTTGGAACCGGCGACAGACGTCATTGCGGCACCGCCAGCCTATCCGGCGCCGATCGGCCGAAGTCTGGCTTCGCCGCCGCCAGCACCCCATCCAGTGCAACCAGGTCAGAGTGGTCCCGGGCACTTGCCTCCGCACGGCCGTAGCGGATGCCGTCGAAGAGCATGGCGGCGCGCTGGAGTTCGGCGGCATGGCTGCCGAAGGTACCGGCAAGCTGTCCGGCGACTTCGTCGGCCGTCCGGCCGGGGAGTGGGTCGATGATCGTGCGGTCCTCCGCGGACCGGACGATGGCCCGGAACTGTTCGACGACGGCGGCCCGCCAGTCCGAGCGTGCTGCGGCCGCTGCCGCGAGCCGGCGGTATTCGGCCGGGCTGACCGACGGGTCGGCGTCGACGAGGTCGCGGGCCGGACGGCGGCGGGCGTTGAGCCGGGGGCGCGCGAACAGGACGGCCGCCGCGATGAGGACCACAATTGTTACGCCGATGACCGGAACGGCGAAGCCGGTGTCGGTGGCAGGGTCGCCGCTGTTGAGTGAGCGCAGCCAGTCGGTGAACTGCCGCCATAGATCAACCAGCCAGTCAGGCTGCGCGTCCCGGTATACGGGTTTGGAGAGCTCTTCCGCGGCCCACCTGCGGGCTTCCTGCCTGTCGGGATCCAGGGGAGGCTCGCCTTGCATCCGGCCGCCGGAATACAGAACGGCGTGCGAGGAGGCCGCGTCGAAAAGTGCATGCCGGCTCATCCGGCGCCTGGGGGTGGACCATACTTGGGCGGTTCATAGTCCGGGGGCGGTTCGTACGGGGTGTTCGGCCCGTAGGTGTTGGGTCCGTACGGCGTGTTCGGCCCGTAGGTGTTCGGCCAGCCGCCGGCGGCGTAGCGCCCGCGGTCCTCGGGCGCTAC
The DNA here is from genome assembly GCF_018613755.1 of Arthrobacter sp. ISL-72. GTDB lineage: Bacteria > Actinomycetota > Actinomycetes > Actinomycetales > Micrococcaceae > Arthrobacter. The sequence continues at coordinate 64,963 of NZ_JAGGPP010000019.1, read as the reverse complement.
GCCGCGCCCAGGAACTCCCTGGGTGTCTTTGGACGATTCACTATCGGATTCAAGCTCCCGGAGAAGGGCAAGGTCCAGACCCTCTCTGCGCATCCGCAGATCCATGTACAAAAGGCCCAGCACAGAGGTTTGGAATGCATATCCCACCGCGCCGACCACCGCGGAGACAAGGATGGACGCTATCGCAACGGCAACGGCGAGGGCACGTTGGCCGTCGTCCCCGCCGTGCGGTGTGACGACCGATGACAGGCCGCCGGTAGCGAGACTGATGGGGATCAGAACAATCTGGCTGATAATGCCGATGAGCAGGGAAATGACCAGCATCATGCCGAAGATGCGCCACCAGTTGTGGCGTGTGAGCTGCCAGGACCTCCGCAGCCCCTCCAGGAGGCCCTGTTCCTCCACGACGATCGCCGCCGGAGTCACGATGAGGCGAATGGTGACCCACAGTATGGTCGCCATGGTTCCAAGGACAAGCGGAACGATGATCATCGCCGACGAACCGCCCATGGCATCGGCCAGGAGCCAGGTCCCGCCCACCAGCACGACGCCGACGGCGATGCCGGCCAGAATCTGGAACGCGCCCAGGCCCAGCAGCGGGCCGATCCTGGACCGCGACAAGGACCACATCTGCTTGAAACTGGTGCGGCGGTTAAGAACGGACCGGGCTACGGGAACCACCATCACCCCCTGCAGCACAATGGAGATGAAGTAGGAGACAAGCGTTAGGAGGACACCGCCGGCCAACACACCGAGGCCGAGGCCGACCAATTCAGTGGGAGTCAGGCTTTCCAGCCAGAGCGCCATGGATTCTCCCTGCGACCCGGCCTGCGCCGTGAACACAGCCCCGATAATGGTTCCCAGTGTCTGGGCCAGGAGCGCGGCACCCAGCATTGCCGTGGCATTCCGCCTGATCGTCTGGAAGGATCCGTCCAGGATTTCGCCGAACATCAGCGGCCGCAGGGGCACAACGCCGGGCTTTGGCGGCGCCACATACCCCGGCTGGACGTAGCCTGGCTGCACATACCCCGGCTGAACGAACCCCGGCTGCGGGCCGGGCTGCGGGCCGGCGTAGGGGGAGCCCCACTGCTGGTGTCCGCCGTGGCCGGGCGGCCCGGGATTCCATTGCGGCGGCGTGTTCCACTCCGGCTGCTTTCCGTCCTGCCAAGGGTGCGGAGTGTTCCCTTGGGGTGGCGCGTTCCACGGGGATGGTTGCGGAGTGTTCCCTTGGGGTGGCGCGTTCCACGGGGATGGTTGCGCCGGCTTCGGCTGGTCTTCCCGGTGTTGCTCGTGCGGATCCTGCTCTGACAACCTGTTCCTCCCCAAAAGACGCTGCCTGCGAGCCGCCAAGCCGGAACTGCTGCCCGATGCTCCCGGCCGGTGGTATCCCTGCCCGGCCCGCTCCCAGCCTATAGTTTTGGCCGCGTGCCTCATAGCCTTCAGCGGATTCCCGCCCCGTGGCGAGGGGCAGGCGCCATGCCGTGGGGGAGCTCAACGGGACAAAGCCCATTCAATAGGCGAATATATAACTATGAAGGCACGCATTCTGGTAGTGGACGATGACGAGGCGCTGGCCGAGATGATCGGGATTGTCTTGCGCAATGACGGCTTTGAGCCGGTCTTTTGCGCAGACGGCGGACAGGCGCTGGAAGTCTTTCGTTCCTCAAAACCGGATCTTGTGTTGTTGGACCTAATGCTCCCGGGGATGGACGGCATCGAAGTATGCCGGCAGATCCGTGCCGAATCGGATGCACCCATCGTCATGCTGACCGCCAAGTCGGATACTTCGGACGTGGTCCGCGGCCTGGAATCCGGGGCGGACGACTACGTTCCCAAACCGTTCAAGCCCGCCGAACTGGTGGCGCGCGTCCGGGCCCGGCTCCGCCCCGGCGACCAGAAAGCCCCGGAAACGCTGCGCATCGCGGACATCATCATTGACGTCGCCGGCCACCTGGTGAGCCGTAACGGTGAACGCATCTCGTTGACGCCCCTCGAATTCGACCTGCTCGTTGCGCTGGCCCGCAAGCCCTGGCAGGTTTTCACGCGCGAGCTGCTGCTGGAACAGGTCTGGGGTTACCGGCATGCGGCAGACACGCGGCTCGTGAATGTCCACGTCCAGCGGCTGAGGTCAAAGATCGAGCGCGACCCCGAAGCCCCCGAAGTTGTTTTGACGGTCCGTGGTGTCGGCTACAAAGCAGGTTCCTGAACCGTCAAGCGGCGAAACCGGTAATGAGCCGGATGTAGCCCGCTCCCCGAATCCGGAACACGCCCACGCCCATAGCGCTCCGGAGCACACCGACGCCATCTCCGGCGTGCTCACCGGGCTGCCGTTCAGGACCCGCATCTGGCTACGCCGCGCCCGGATCGTGGGACTCAGGGTCTGGCGGCTGGTCCGGACCGGGCTGATCCGGCTGTTGCCGGGCGTACGGTTCCTCCTGCGCGCACTGCACCGCCGCTGGCGCCGGTCCCTGCAGTTCCGCACGGTGCTCACCACGCTGCTGCTCTCGATCGGCTCGTTCGCTGTGGTTGGCGCCTACTTGTCGAACCAGATCGCCAACAACCTGTTCCAGGAACGGTTGACCCAGGCGGAGTCGGAAACGCTGTACAACGTCAAGCAGGTCCAGGACACGTTCGACGGCGCCCAGGTCACCGACCAGTCGAGTGTCATCACGCTCGTTTATGACACGCTGAACGCCGTTGAGGGGCGCGGGTCCGTCATTCAGCGCCGCTATGTGTTCGAGGCGATGCCGGAACAGACCAAACCCCGCAACCGCTGGGTGGAATCCCGGGCCTCGGACCAGCTAACAGTGAGTGTCATCCCGCCCGAGCTGCGCAAAGCTGTCCAGGAGTCCGGGAAGGACCAGTACTGGGCCTCCACCGAGTTTCCGGTGGGGACCGAGGACCGGCCCGGCATCGCCGTGGGCAACAAGGTCACCTTCAACGGCACCGTGTATGAGCTGTACCTTATCTACGACCTGAACACCGCACAAAAGACCCTGGACGAGATACAGAATGTCCTGCTGGCCGGCGGGGCCGTACTGGTTCTGATCGTCGGCGCCATTGCCTGGTACGTGACACGGAACGTCGTCAGCCCGGTCAGCCACGCCGCGGTGGTCTCGGAGAAACTCGCGGCCGGGCAACTCCAGGAGCGGATGGTGGTCAAGGGCGAGGATGAGGTCGCACGGCTCGGGGCGTCCTTTAACCACATGGCCGCCAGCCTGCAGGAACAGATCACCCAGTTGGCCACGCTGTCCCAGATGCAGCAGCGCTTCGTTTCCGACGTCTCCCACGAACTCCGCACGCCGCTGACCACCGTGCGGATGGCCGCGGAAGTCCTGTACGACGCACGCCATGATTTCGATCCCATCAACAAGCGCTCTGCCGAACTCCTCTACAACCAGGTGGAGCGCTTCCAGTCCCTGTTGGCGGACCTCCTGGAGATATCCCGGTTCGATGCGGGCGTGGCCATGCTCGACGCCGAACCCACCGACATCCTGAAGCTGATCGAGAACGTCGTGGAAGACGCGGCGCCTGTCGCGGCCGAGTACGGCTCTGAAGTCACCATCAATTGCAGGGAAGAGAGCATCGTGGTGGAGATGGATGACCGACGGATTGAACGGATCCTTCGCAACCTCGTACTCAACGCCCTGGAGCACAGTGAGGGGAACCCGGTCAATATCTCCGTTGCAGCGAACGAGACTGCCGTTGCCGTCGCAGTCCGCGATCACGGCATCGGCATGACACAGTCCGAGGCCGCCAGGGTGTTTGACCGGTTCTGGCGCGCGGACCCTGCCCGCGCACGCACCACAGGCGGCAGCGGACTTGGCCTTTCCATAGCGGCGGAAGACACCAAACTCCACAACGGCTGGCTCCAGGCCTGGGGCAGCAAGGGAACCGGCTCGAACTTCCGGCTGACGCTTCCGCTGAAGCAGGGCGAAGCCATCTCCAAGTCCCCGCTCCAGCTGGAGCCGGCCGACGTCGGCCTTCCGGGCGGACCGGGAGAGGGCACCATGGTGCGATTTGGAAGCGTCTCCTCGCCTGCCGAACCGGCGGACGGGGCCGCCCCGGCAACGGGCCGGGACGAAGCGAAATGAAGCGCACCGCACAACGGCTGGGCGCCGTCGTCGCCGCCGTCTTGACTGTAGTACTCCTGCTGACCGCCTGCGCGCAGATTCCCCGCTCCGGACCTGTTGGGAAGAGCACGGACGAGAGCGCGGGGAAGCCCAACAACGCACCGGTCTTCTTTCCGGTGGCCCCGCGTGCAGGAGCTGGACCGGAATCCGTCATTGAAGACTTCTACCTCGCAGGCAGCGGCTACGAGGACGACTACGCCGTGGCGAGGCAATACCTGACGCAGGCATCCTCCGTGGCCTGGAAACCTGACCAGCGCACCCTGGTGTTCCGGTCAACCCGGGTAGTGCGGACCGGCGTCGAAAACGTCTTCAACTACGAATTGGACGTTGCCTACTCGGTGGATGCGGACGGGATCGCCACCCAGTTCCCTGAAGGCACGAAGGAGAACATTCCGGTCACCCTCACGCAGGTGGACGGCGAGTGGCGTATTTCGGCCATCCCCGATGGAATCGCCATACCGGAGCAGACGTTCAAGGTGATTTACGGCGCCTACCCCATCTACTTCTACGATCCCAGCTTCACGTACGCGGTGCCGGACGTCAGATGGTTCAACAAGAAAAGAACGGTCAAGGCGATGACCAGTGCGCTCCTGAGCGGGCCGGCACCGTATCTCAAGGGCGCTGTGGTCAGCGCGTTCCCCTCGGGGATGAAGCTGACGCGGGAGTCCGTTCCGGTCGTCTCCGGTGCCGCCCAGGTGGACCTGTCGGCAAAAGAACTGGTGGAGGCATCCAGTGAGGACCGGCTGCGGATGCAAACACAACTGGCCCTCACCTTCCGCGGCCAGCCCGACGTTATCAACGTCGAACTGCGGGCCGACCAGGACCTGGTCCGGGTCGAGGACAACGGCTCCGTGCTGCCGCCCGTCCGGGACAAAAATGTTCCGGCCCGCCAGATCGCCGTGAACGAAGGCCAACTGGTCCGATACGAAAACAACCGGGTTTCACCGCTCCCGGACATCCAGCCCGTCGGAGTGCTCGGTCCGGTTTCCCCTGCCGAGTCTCCGATATCGCAGTCGGTGGCGTTCCTCAACGCCGCCAGGACCACGCTGTACTCGATCGTGCCGGGACAGCCTGCGCGGGCGCTCACTACGCGTTCCACCCTTACCCATCCGTCGTTCAGCCAGCAGGACTGGGTGTGGACCGCAGGCCCTGGAGCCAACGGCGCCACAGAAGTACTTGCCTACCGTCCCAGCGGTGTTGCCGAAGGCGCGGCAGTCCCCACGGTGACCTTGGCACCGGCATGGCTTGCCGGGCGGACCGTGAAAGAATTCCGCATATCCCGCGAGGGGGTGCGCGCCCTCGTTATCTCCGAGCAAAACGGGAAAACCCGGGTCCAGGTAACGGGAATCGTCCGCAACGCAGACGGCACTCCCCGCGACCTCACAGCGCCGACCACCCTGCTGACCGACCGGCAGCCGGACCAGGGCGTCTGGGTCAGTGACACCATGGTCGCCGTCATGAAAGCGTCGGCCACGGACAATGTCACTCCTGAACTGCTCTCCCTGACGGCATCGCAGCCGCAGCAGCTGGCGCCCTGGCCCGGCCTCACCGCGATCAGCGCCGGCAACGGACCGGAGGAAATCTTCGCACAGTCGGCCGACGGTATTTTCCAGCGGCTTGGAAACGGCTGGTCGCCGCAGCTCAAGGGACCCGTGGACCCGTCATTCCCGGGTTGAGGCCCGACGTCCAGGAGGTCGCGGACGCGGGAAGTCCATACGGCGGCCTGATATCCACATACGCCCGCCGGAAGTGTCGCCTGTACGTCGGACCGTGCAGTCTTAGGATGTGATCCGAAGCCCCGACCCCGATCTCACGCCGCCTCCCGACTCCTCGGCAAGGCACCGGAACGACTATTCGCGATGGTGGGCGAGGGCCGCGGACCGCGCCAACAGCGCCGTCCGCGAGCTGCTGGCGCTCGCCGCCCCGGTGGAATGCGTCTGTTGCGGGACCGAAGACTTCGCGCTGTGCGGTCCCTGCGAACGGGCCGTGCGTGCCCTGACGCGGACGCCGTTCAGGGCCGAAGGGCAGGCTCCGGCCCTGATGGATGTCGACGGAACCGTGATCCTGCCTGCCGTGGCGGCCGGTGTCTATCGCGAGGAGCTGGCCCAGGCCGTGCTGGCCTTCAAGAAACACGGCCAGGGCCAGCTCGGGACCGTACTGTCCAAGGCGCTGGGACGGGCCATCAGGGAGGCGGCCGGAACCATGCAGGGGTACTTCCTGATACCCGTTCCCACCACGAACAGCGCCTTCAGGCGGCGCGGATTCAGCCCGGTGCACCTCATGCTGCGTAATCTCACTCGCAGCGGGGCCCTCAGCCGGGGCGGGCTGGCCAACGCCCTGCGTAAGGGCGGAATCTTCACGCAAACGCGATGGAATGCGGGCGCCATCCAGGAACGGCTCCGCGAGCTGGTTCCCGCCCACGCCGTGGCGGCAGGACAAAAAGGACTGGGACGGGGCGCCCGCGCCAAACGCGTCCGGGGCTCCATGCGGCCCAGACCGGCGCTCTTTGCCCCGGACATCCGGGGGCGTCCCTGCATCATCGTGGATGACGTCCTGACCACCGGTGCCACGCTGGCCGAAGCTGCCCGGGCCGTCCACCTGGCGGGAGGCATTGTGGTGGGTGCCGTGGTGCTGGCAGCGACACGCCCGCCCGACGTCGCGGATCCTCCGTCCGCTCCCGGCGCTACGGCACGGATGGAGGGCTGACTTGGAAAAAAATAAACGAAGAAAAGGTGAATAACGGGTACCGATGAACTAACGTCGGTGGTGGGTACCAAGATCAGTTGTACCTGTCGATAGCGGCTCGGAAAGGGGCTCGACTGTCAGTCAGATCGGCCCCGGGAAGTGCCGCCGTCGTGTCACCGAAGTCATTTGGAGGGCACCATGGAGTTCATGATCAGCGGACGGAATTTGACGGTTTCGGACCGCTTCCGCGAATACGCCGACGAGAAGATCTCAAAGATCGCATCGCTGGGAGACAAGGTCCAACGGGTGGACGCGAAGGTGTCCAAGGAGACCAAGGCCCGCCAGACTGCAGACCTGCTCACGGTTGAGCTGACTGTCTTGGGCCGCGGCCCCGTGATCCGTGCAGAGGCCAGCGCCGCCGACAAGTTCGCTGCGTTCGATCTCGCTTACAACAAGCTTCTTGAGCGCCTCCGCCGGGCCAAGGACCGGAAAAAGGTCCACCATGGCCGGCACACCCCCAAGGCCGTCCGCGAGGCAACTGCCAGCCTGGAACCGGCCAGCACCACCGAGCCCCTGTACGTGGAGGCAAGCAACCACCAGGAGTCCCAGGCCGCACCGGCCCAAAAGTCGCCGTACGACGTTGACAACGATATCCCCGCAGGCGACTCGCCGGTCCTGATCCGCCGGAAGGTGTTCCCGGCGGCTTCCCTCACGCTCGACGACGCCGTCGACAACATGGAACTGGTGGGGCACGACTTCTACCTGTTCGTGGATAAGGAAACCAAAGCGCCGTCCGTGGTGTACCGCCGCGACGGATGGACGTACGGAGTCATCAGCCTGGACCAGACCTGCGAACCGGGCGAAGCGTCAGTGGAAGTGGAAGAGAAGATCCTGGCCTACCGCTCGGAGGATGAACCTGCACGCGCCTGAGCGGCGCGTTCGCCTAAGCTGGTGCTGACCAGCCAAGGGAAGGACTGACATGAGCGCATCGCTGAGCCTCAACCAGGCACGGCGGATCGCTTTGGCAGCCCAGGGATTGGACAAAGGACGGCCCGCCGGACCCGTGACTGCACGGGCGGTGGGCCGCACCTTTGACCGGCTGCACCTCGTCCAGATTGATTCAGTCAACGTCCTGGCCCGCAGCCACTACCTGCCCTTCTTTTCCCGGCTCGGCAATTACGACCGTGGCATCCTGCACAGGATGGCCAACTCGCATCCTCGCCGGATGACGGAGTACTGGGCCCACGAAGCAAGCTTCATCCGGCCGGACCACTTCCCTGACCTGCTGCTGTGGCAGAACCGGAAATGGGTCGGGGCTTCGGGGATGGATCCGGAACTGCGCACGGGTGTGGCCGCCAAAGTCCTTGAGGAACTGGCCAGGGGCAAGCCCCTGACCGCCGGTGAACTCACCGTGCGAATCGGGCACGTGGAGGACCGGCGCACAGACAACTGGGGCTGGAACTGGAACGCGGTCAAGCGCGTCCTGGAGCACCTTTTCGAGGAAGGGCTCGTAACCGCTTCCTCGCGGACCGAACAGTTCGAACGCCGCTACACGCTTACCGCGAAGGTCTACTCCGCGTTCGACGGCGCGGCAGGCCCCGGCGCTGACCCCGCTGCGGCAATGGTCCGGCTCATCGACGCCGCTGCACGGGCCCACGGCATCGGCACCGTGCGCTGCTTCGCCGACTACTTCCGCACGCCCATGCGGGCCGCCGCCGTCGCCGCGCAGCATCTCGTGGACGCCGGCACCCTTCAGCCCGTCTCAGTCCGTGGCTGGGACCGCCAGGTCTACCGGCACGCCGACTCCAGGCTTCCCCGCGCCGCCACGGGTCGGGCACTTTTGAGCCCCTTTGATTCCCTGGTATTTGAGCGCCGGCGGTTGGAGGAGCTCTTCGGCTTCCACTACAGGATTGAGATCTATACGCCTGAAGCCAAGAGGCGCTTTGGGTACTACGTCCTTCCGTTCCTGCTGCGCGACGGCATTGTCGCGCGCGTCGACCTCAAGGCAGACAGGCCGGCGGGTGTGCTGCTGGCACGGGCAGCACACGCTGAGCCCGGCGCGCCGGCGGACACCGCCGTCGAACTCGCTGCCGAACTCCGCCTGATGGCCCAATGGCTGGAGCTCGACGAAGTGCTGGTTTCCCCGGCGGGGGACCTCGCTGCCGCGCTCGCCGAGGCCGTCTCCGACGGGGGAGCGGGTGTATCCGCTCTCAGGGAACAGGCGTAACGTGCCGTGCCTGTCTCCCGTAGACTGAACACGCCAGAATTCGGCAGCTTGAGACTGGGAGCAACTTCACGTGGCATCACTTATCGAAAAACTTCTCCGTACGGGTGACAAAAAAACCCTAAGGCAATTGAGGAACTATGCCGATTCCATCAATGCCCTGGAGAGCTCCCTCAAGACCTTCACGGACGCCGAACTGCGTGAAGAAACCGACCGGCTCCGGGAACGGCACCAGGACGGCGAGAAACTGGAAGACCTTCTGCCGGAGGCTTTCGCCGCCGTCCGGGAAGCATCTTCCCGGACTCTGGGAATGCGCCACTTCGACGTCCAGCTGATGGGTGGCGCCGCGCTTCACCTGGGCAACATTGCCGAAATGAAGACCGGTGAAGGCAAGACCCTGGTGGCCACTGCTCCGGCCTACCTCAATGCCCTCGCCGGCAAGGGCGTCCATGTCGTCACCGTGAACGACTACCTCGCCGAATACCAGTCGGACCTGATGGGCCGCGTCTATCGTTTCCTCGGCCTAAGCAGCGGCTGCATCCTGTCCAACCAGGACCCCGCCGTGCGCCGCGAGCAGTACGCCGCGGACATCACCTACGGCACCAACAACGAATTCGGCTTCGACTACCTGCGCGACAACATGGCCTGGGACCAATCGGAACTTGTCCAGCGCGGCCACCACTTCGCGATTGTTGACGAAGTGGACTCCATCCTCATTGACGAGGCCCGTACCCCGCTCATCATTTCCGGTCCGGCCCAGGGCGACACCAACCGCTGGTACAGCGAGTTCGCGAAAGTGGTCCTGCGCCTTCAGCCCGACACCGACTACGAGGTGGACGAGAAAAAGCGCACCGTCGGCGTGCTCGAAGCTGGCATCGAGAAGGTCGAGGACTACCTCGGCATCCACAATCTCTACGAATCCGCCAACACGCCGCTGATCGGCTTCCTCAACAACGCCATCAAGGCCAAGGAGCTCTTCAAGCGGGACAAGGACTACGTCATCCTCGACGGCGAAGTGCTGATCGTTGATGAACACACGGGCCGCATCCTGGCGGGCCGGCGCTACAACGAGGGGATGCACCAGGCAATCGAGGCCAAGGAAGGCGTCGAGATCAAGGCGGAGAACCAGACCCTGGCCACCGTCACGCTGCAGAACTACTTCCGCATGTACAACAAGCTTTCCGGCATGACCGGCACCGCCGAGACCGAAGCTGCCGAGTTCATGAGCACCTACAAGCTCGGCGTGGTGGCCATCCCCACCAACCGGGACATGCAGCGCACCGACCAGTCGGACCTTGTTTACAAGAACGAGACGGTCAAGTTCGACGCCGTCGTCAAGGACATCGCCGAGCGGCACGAAAAAGGCCAGCCGGTGCTGGTGGGCACCACCAGCGTGGAAAAAAGCGAATACCTCTCCCGGTTGCTGGCGAAGGAAGGCATCCGGCACGAGGTCCTGAACGCCAAGAACCACGCCCGTGAAGCCGCCATCGTGGCCCAGGCCGGCCGGAAGGGCGCCGTGACCGTCGCCACGAACATGGCCGGCCGCGGCACGGACATCATGTTGGGCGGTAACGCCGAATTCACTGCGGTCGCGGAACTGGCTGCAAAAGGTCTCGATCCGGAAGAAAACTCGGAAGAATACGAGGCCGCGTGGCCTGGGGCGCTCGAAGCAGCCAAGCAGGCCGTCAAGGACGAGCATGAGGAAGTGCTGGACCTGGGCGGACTCTACGTTCTCGGAACCGAACGCCACGAGTCCCGCCGCATCGACAACCAGCTGCGCGGACGCTCCGGACGCCAGGGCGACCCGGGAGAATCGCGCTTCTACCTTTCCCTGACCGATGACCTCATGCGCTTGTTCAATTCGGGCGCGGCCGAGCGGCTCATGAACAGCTCCGTGCCGGACGACGTCGCACTTGAATCGAAGCTGGTGTCGCGCGCCATTGCCTCCGCCCAGGGCCAGGTGGAAGGCCGCAACGCGGAACAGCGCAAGAACGTCCTCAAGTATGACGACGTCCTCAACCGCCAGCGTGAAGCCATCTACGGTGACCGCCGCCGCATCCTTGAGGGTGACGACCTGCACGAGAAAGTGCAGTTCTTCCTCGAAGACACCATCACGGCCCTGATCGACGAGGCCACGGCAGAAGGCACGGGCGACGACTGGGACTTCAACCAGCTCTGGACGAACCTCAAGACGCTCTACCCGGTCAGCATCACCTCGCACGACATCATCGACGAAGCGGGCGGCAAGTCCCGTATCACCGTGGACTTCCTGAAGGAAGAGATTCTTTCCGACGCCCGTCTCGTCTACCAGGCCCGGGAAGAAGCCATCGGCTCCGAGAGCATGCGCGAGCTTGAACGCCGCGTGGTGCTGTCCGTGATCGGCCGGAAGTGGCAGGAACATCTCTACGAGATGGACTACCTGAAGGAAGGCATCGGCCTCCGGGCGATGGCACAGCGCGATCCGCTGGTTGAATACCAGCGCGAAGGCTTCATCATGTTCCAGGCCATGATGGAGGCCATTAGGGAAGAAAGCGTCGGTTTCCTCTTCAACCTTGAGGTCGAGGTGACTCCCGCAGAGGACGTCCTGGTTGCCGACAGCACCGGGGAGCACACGGAGCACCATGAGCCGCAGGTCCGTGCGGCCGGGCTCGAAGCTCCGGAGAAACCCGCCCAGCTGCAGTACACGGCGCCGGGCGAAGACGGGGCCAGCCAGACGCGCGTGGAGGGAAGGTCTTCCGGGCGTTCGGGAAATCCGGCGAAGGCTGCCGCCCAGGACGGCGCCCGTAAGTCCAGCCCCAAAAAGAAGAAGCGCTAGGAATCGCCGGCTGCTAGGAGCGGCAGCAGGCTGAACATGGTGAGGACCGGAAGACTTCTTCCGGTCCTCACTCACATCCGTGCACGGCCCACGCTCCCCTGGGGCGACGCTTTCATACAGCCTGGCGATGCTCTGAATCGTTTGTTTAGCCGATCTCAAGAGCCGTGATCCGCCACACCTGGTTGCTGCGCTCGAGTCTTACGGCCACCGCACGCACCCTCAGTTCGTCCACGACGACGGCGCTGGCTTCATAGATCCCGGACGCAACTTCGCACGCGCGGACCGACCGGACCGTGGGGTTACGGTGCAGACGGCCGGCAGTCGGTGCTGAGCCTGCGGCAAGCCGGCGGGTCAGGGCGGCCCGGTGCTGCAGGGAGGCAAGGCAACGCGGGTCAAGGCGCCGGGAGAGTTGCTGGAGGGGGCGCGTTCCGGCCAGCACCTCGATCGCGGCCTGCACCGTGCCCCGGGTAATCGCGCAGATTTCCCTGGTCTCACCCACGGCCCTTAGGGACGGCTGGGACTGGACGGATTCGCCCGGGGTGGCCCGGCCCGGCGTTTGCCGAACGTCGGCCGGCAGGGCATGAGGGGGACTGCTGACCGTTGCCGGGACGGCTGTCAGGCGGCGTGCCGGCGGAACACCGGGGACGGGGGGTTCCGAGGCCGGCGTTGTGGGAACCAGGTGCAATGCGCTCATGACGTTTCCTCTGATTGGTGACTGATATCTGAAACTGCGGATAGGGACGGTCTACGACCGGGACGGAGGTTTGAGGACCTGTCCCGGAAGAAGAACATCCGGGTTATCTCCCACAACGGTGCGGTTGGCCTGATACCAGCGCGGCCACTCCAAGGCGATGTCGAGATCGGATGCGGACGAGCCGCCCAGCGCCCTGGCGGCAATGCTCCAAAGGGAATCCCCGGCCACCACCGTGACGTGCCCTTCGTCGTCAACCGGCTGTTGACGGCCGGACCTCACAGGTTGTGCGGCCAGGGGTCCCGGATCTACCACAGGGCTATCGGGTTTCCACCGCGGATCCGTACCGCCGCCGGAATTTGGGGCCGCCGTCAAGGCGGAAATGGGTACGGTATTGCCGTGCCCGCTGCTGCCGTTCCCGAGGCTGCCGGACCCGCCGGGGGTTGGGCCGGAGTTGACCCCAGCAGCCTCCTGTGGAGTGGGTGTCCACACTGCTGCTATTGCTGCCGGGTTGGAAGTTTCATTCCAGCGGGGGTTCGAGGGATCCGTAGCGGCCTGGGCAAGCGGCGCGCCGATCAGCTGCAGTCCGACTGCGGCGAGCGCGATCCGGCGCATAAACACAGGGCTGAACTTTCCCGTGATTTCGGCGGCCCGGCCTTTTCCAGTGCGCTGGAGGGCGGCGGACGCTACTGCAATGAGCATTGACAGGAACCACCAGGCAACGATGATGAGGCCTAGTGTGTTCACGATAAATCCCAGCAAGTCTTCAAACGCCACGGACTGGGACCTCGCAGATGAGCGCTGCCATCGCTCCGTCAACGAGGAACCTGTGGCGGCCAAAAAGAAGCCAAGAAGCAGAATTGCCAGCGCCAGCGCTGCGTCAGAGCCTAGTAGTTTGCCTCGGGAAATCTCCATGCCCCACCCCCGGAGTTTTTGGTGTCATTTGATGCTGTTTGATGAATCTCACCTCAGTTTGAACTCACTACCCGAGTTTTGTCCAGTGATTTGTTTTTGGTTTCCCTCCCGACTGGGCATTGACCCCGGGGCGGGCCAGGCCTAGATTTGCGGCATGCGTTGGGATGCCCTGTTCGGGGACATGGAGGCAGAGCTGGCGTCCGGTGACCGCCTGGCACGTGAGTCGGAAATTGCCGAGCGGTCCCGGACGGACATTGCCGGCGTGGAATTGGCAGACAGGCTCCGTGGCTCCCTGGGCCTCAGGGTGGGTGTTCACCTGGGATCAGACGCAGTATTCGAAGGCACGTTGAGTCATGTCGGGGGCGAAAGCCTCGTACTCGACGAGCATCATCACCAGGTGTTGATTCCGTACGCGGCTGTTTCCAGGTACCAGGGCCTGGGGAGGCTGGCGTTGACGGAGCAGTCGTCAGTCCGGCGAAAACTGGGGCTTGCCAGTTCACTGCGCGGCTTCGCCCGTGACAGGGCGGAGCTGGCGGTGTTCCTTATGGGAGGCACGCAAGGAGGGGCCGGTCTGAGCGGCGTCATCGACCGCGTAGGCCGCGACTATTTTGACCTGGCCATAACCAGGTCAGGAGAGGCCCGCCGCGCCGCCAATGTCAGCCAGGTGGCATCGGTGCCTTTTGCCTCGCTCCGAGCACTGCGGTCCATACGCAGCGCGGCTCTGTGAAAGAGGCTCGAGCCGGGTCAGACGGACTTGGACTTCGTTTGCTGAATCATCCGGTCTGCCTCCGCGTAACGCTCTTCGATGTACTGTTCCAACATCTTTTCTTCGACGCGCCATTGACCGCGGCCACCCACCTGGATGGCTTTGAGTTCGCCGCTTCGGACGAGTGCGTAGGCGGCAGGGGAATTGATCTGCAGCTGTTCCGCTACGTCTGCGAGAGTTAGAAATCGGGGCATGTTCCTATTTTGCCACCAGTGTGGCCAGGTGATGCGGTTATCCACAGTTTGGCGTAGTTTGTCCCTTTGACTTTCGATCCGGCTGTTTTGCCGTAACAATGAGGGGGTCCGGCGCATGTACCAGTCCGGTCAGCGCCGATTGGGGGGAGCTAACGGATGAGTTCAAGTACGTCACCCGCAGGGGCCAGGCTGAAAAAGCCGTCTTGGAAGGATCCCCGGCTCCTACTGGGCTTTTTGCTGGTCCTGGCCTCGGTAGCAGGTGTTGTGTCGCTGGTCGGTGCTGCGGACCGGACCACCGAGGTGTACGCAGCCAAGGGGCCGATTGCCGTTGGCGAGATGCTGACCGCTGAAAGCGTCCATCGGGTCAAAGTCAGGCTTGGCGACGTGGAACCGCACTATGTCACCGCCGAAGCCGGACTTCCGGAAGGCATGGTCGCCGTGCAGCGGATCGGTGCTGACGAGCTCGTCCCGCGGGGAAGCCTTGGCAAACCTGACGCCCTGAACCGCAAGCCGGTAGCCATCACCATAGATGAAGCCCTTCCCGAACAGGCGGCAGCCGGGTCGCGCGTGGACGTCTGGGTCGCACTGCCTGATTCCCGCAACGGATTCAGTGAGCCGAAGCTGCTACTTCCGGGTGCCGAGATTGCTGAAGTCACTCCCGGATCAACCATACTCGGATCTTCCCGTTCCACTGTGGTCCTGGTACTTGTCACGGACGAGCAGATGCCCAAACTGCTTGGTGCGCAAGCGAACAAGGCCAAGATCTCTGTCGTCTGGAACCCTGGCGGCGGAACCCGATGAGTATTCCGGTAGTCACGGTCGGGCAATCCCGGGAAGACCTGGTCGGGGGCTTGGAGCGCCTGCATGGTCCGGTCACCGTCGTGCGGAGATGCTCGGAGCTGACTGAGCTTTTGGCCGCCTGCCAGAGCGGGCTTGCGCGGGCCGCCGTCGTTGCCGAAGGCAGTGACGAATTGACTGCGTCGCTGGTAGACCGGCTCACCGCGGTGGGAGTCGTGATCGTTGCCTTAACGGACAGTGCTGCAGAAACCGCAAGGCTGACTGCTATCGGTGTCACCACGGCACCGGCGGGAGTGGATTCAGCGGCGCTCGCCGGCAGGATCTCGGGGGCCGTCGGCCGGCGCGTCCTCCCCGGGCCGTTTCAGCCGGAGGGCAGCGGACTTGCGGACACAGGCGCAGCCATCCGTACCGTGGCAGGTGCCGATGATGACGGGCCGGCCGAGCCGGCCGGTGCCGGAAAGGTCCTTGCTGTCTGGGGTCCGGCCGGCTCTCCCGGACGAACGCTTGTGGCGGCCAACATTGCCGGAGAATTGGCGGCAGCAGGCAATTCGGTGCTCCTCGTCGACGCTGACACCTACGGGGCGAGCGTAGCGGGATTGCTGGGCCTGCTGGACGAGTCAGCCGGGCTGGCGCAGGCCTGCAGGCTGGCTGACCTGGGGCAACTGGATGCCGACGCACTACTGAAGATTGCCGCTCCCATAGTCCTCAAGGCCGGTAGGCTCCGCGTCCTGACCGGGATCACCCGCGCCGACCGATGGACCGAGCTGCGGGCATCCGCCCTCGGCGTGGTGCTTGAGAAAGCGCGGGAGATGGCGGACTACATCGTGGTGGACACCGGATTCTGCCTTGAGGCGGACGAGGAACTGAGTTTTGACACCATGGCTCCGCGCAGGAACGCGGCCACGCTCCGGAGCCTCGAACTCGCCGATACCGTATATGCCGTAGGATCGGCAGACTCAATTGGGGTGCCGCGGCTGGTCCGGGGCCTGTCCGAGCTTGAGGCCGCCGTGCCGCAGGCGTCACCGCGGGTCATCCTGAATAAAGTTCGCGCATCAGCGGCCGGACGCTTCCCCGAACGACAGCTCAGGGAAGCCTGGGAAAGGTACGGGCCTGCCGAGGGCATTGCAGCCTTCCTGCCCTCGGACGGCGCAGCCACCGACTCGGCCTTGTTGTCCGGCAGCCTTCTGCTCGAGGCAGCACCCGAATCCGCGCTCCGCCTTGCACTCTCCAATGTGGTTTGTGCACCTGCCCAGCAAAAACGGCGATCCTCTGTTTTTTCTTCCACAGCGAAGCGTCGCCTAAAGGGCTAGGCTCGCCATAAGGGCTGCAAAGAGGCAGCTATGAACTTCTGATGGAGGCGTTTGTCGATGTCGTCTGGGTCCAGCGTGGAGGATCAGTCCGTTGTGTCAGGAGCCCGTGAAGGGTTCCTCCGGGACTATTACGAGCACCTCGCGGAGGAGGATTTCCGGGCGTATTCGCCGGATGTCCTGGCCTCCCGCGCCGAAACCCACCGAGAAGTGGCGGCTCTCCGTGTTCCGGGCACGGCCAACATCAAAATCGTTGACGAACCCGACCAAAGCGTCGTTTACATTGTCACGGACGACATGCCGTTCCTGGTGGATTCGGTCAACGCCGAACTCGTTCGGCAGAACTCGGCAATCCACCTTGTCCTTCACCCGCTGTTCGTTGTCACCCGCAACCGGGAAACAGCGCGGCTGGTCAAGGTGGACAGGGTCCCCTCAAGCATCGGCATTTCCAGCGGTGACACCGCGGCCATGCCGAGCCTGTCCCATCTGATTGCCCAGGGAGATAACGCCTCGCACATGGAGTCTTGGATCGCGGTGGAAATCGACCCGGCCGGCGAGGAAGCACACCAGCGGCTGATCGAAGGCCTCCAACGCGTGCTCGGGGACGTTCGTGCGGCTGTCGAGGACTGGCCGAAGATGCGCAACAAGGCCCTGCAGATAGCCCAGGACCTGGACAAGGTGGCCAACGCCTCGCAGATCGAGGAGCTGCGCCAGGCCCAGGACCTTCTCCGATGGCTCGACGAAGGCAACTTCACCTTCCTCGGTTACCGCGAATATGACCTCGTCAACGAGGCCGGCGAAGACGTCCTCGAACTCCGGGAGGACAGTGGCCTGGGACTGCTGCGTAGCGGGGCGGACGGACACCACGTTCAACACCTCACCGTCGCCGGCCGAAAGAAGGCGCGTGAAAAGCGCGCCCTGGTCATCACCAAAGCGAATTCCCGCTCCACCGTGCACCGCCCGGCGTACCTCGACTACATTGGCGTCAAGAGTTTCGATGCCGCCGGAAATGTCAACGGTGAACAGCGTTTCATTGGCCTCTTCGCCACCAGTGCCTACGCCGGCTCCGTCAGGAACATTCCGATCGTCCGCGAGAAGGTCGAAGCTGTGCTGCGCGAAGCGGGGTTCCCGCCGCACTCCCACTCCGGCAAAGACCTGCTGGGAATTCTCGAAACGTACCCCCGGGATGAGTTGTTCCAGATCGAAGTCTCCGACCTCGCAGCCACGGCAACCGGCATCCAGCGGCTGCAGGAACGGCGACGCACGCGGCTCTTCCTCAGGCCCGACATTTACGGCCGGTTCATGTCCGCGCTCGTGTACCTTCCCAGGGACCGGTACACGACAAACGTCCGCCTCCGCATCGAGCAGGAACTGCACGAGATCTTCCACGCCGTCTCCATCGACTACGAAGCCAGGATGACGGAATCCGCGCTGGCAAGGCTGTTCTTCCGAATCCGGCTGCCGAAGGATGCCGACGTCAGTGACGTCAACACCGAAGAGCTGGAGAAGCGGCTTGTCCGGGCGGCGCGTTCGTGGAGCGAAGGCATCACGGAAGTGCTTCGCGCCAGCGCCGGGAATGGCGACAACAAGGGGCTTGCTTCTGTCTGGGCGGAAGCCTTTCCGGCGAGCTACCGGGTGGACTATGAGGTGGAGGATGCCCTGACGGACATTGCCCGCTTTGAGCAGTACGGCGCGGCCGCTGAGCGGGCTGGCAAGGGCCCGCAAGAGCGCCCCGGGGTCCACGTGTATCTGCCGGACGGGGCAGGGGCCACCCTTGAAGAGGATGCGCGCGTCAAGCTGTACATGCTGGAACCGAAAAGCCTGAGCCAGATTCTCCCGTACTTCCACAACCTTGGCCTCGAAGTGCTAGATGAACGGCCCTTTGAAATCGAGACCGCGGACAAGCGCGACTACTTCCTCTACGACCTGGGCCTGAAATACCCCGCCGGTGTAGATCCGCTCGCAACGGGCCAGCTGCTTGCGGAAGCCTTCGGGGCCGCCGTGTCCGGTGACGTCGAGTCGGACAGCTTTGACCGGCTGGTCCTGCGCGAGGGCATGCATTGGCGCCAAATTGTGGTCCTCCGCGCATACGCCAAGTACATGCGCCAGATGGGCAACACCAATTCCTTCGGCTTCATCGCCGACACCCTTCTGGCCAATGCGGATGTGACGCGGACGCTTAGCGCCCTGTTCGCGGCGCGCTTCGACCCTGCCCTCGAGGATGATGCACGCACGCAGCGACTGGCAACAGTCCGGGCACAGCTGGCGGCTGCCATCGAGCAGGTTGCCACGCTGGACGCAGACCGTGTGCTGCGTACTTTTGCAAACCTCATGGAGGCCACGCTTCGCACCAACTTCTACCAGCAGAAGCCGTACCTGAGCTTCAAACTGAATCCGGCAGCAATCAACGGGCTTGCCTTTCCGCGTCCGATGTTTGAAATCTGGGTGTACTCGCCACGGGTGGAGGGCGTGCACCTCCGCTTCGGCAAGGTGGCCCGCGGCGGGCTGCGCTGGTCCGACCGGCGTGAGGACTTCCGGACCGAAATCCTCGGCCTTGTGAAGGCGCAGACGGTGAAGAATGCTGTCATCGTCCCAACCGGTGCCAAAGGCGGATTCTTCGCCAAGAAGCTCCCGGACCCGGCCACCGACCGGACGGCCTGGATGGCGGAGGGCGTCGAAAGCTACAAGACGTTCATCCGCGGGCTGCTGGACCTCACCGACAACCTGATCACGACTGCCGACGGGGAAGAAGTGGTTCCGCCGGCCGACGTCGTCCGCCACGATGACAACGACTCCTACCTTGTCGTCGCTGCCGACAAGGGGACCGCAACCTTCTCGGATATCGCGAACGGCCTCTCGGACGAGTACGGTTTCTGGCTGGGGGACGCCTTCGCTTCCGGCGGCTCGGTGGGCTACGACCACAAAGCCATGGGGATCACCGCACGGGGCGCCTGGGAATCGGTCAAACGGCACTTCAGCGAACTGGACCTCGATACCCAGACGGAGCCGTTCACTGTGGTGGGCGTCGGCGACATGTCCGGGGACGTCTTTGGCAATGGCATGCTGCTCTCCCGGCACATCCGGCTGATCGCGGCGTTCGACCACCGTCACATCTTCCTGGATCCGACTCCAGACGAGGCCGCATCATACGCTGAGCGGCAGCGTCTCTTCGCCCTGCCCCGGTCCTCCTGGGACGATTACGACAAGTCCCTCATCAGCGAAGGCGGCGGCGTCTTCGGACGGCAGGCGAAATCCATCCCCGTCTCGGATCAGGTGCGGGCCGCCCTCGGGCTTCCGGACGGCACCACGGAGCTGAGCCCGCCGGAACTCCTTCGTGCCATTCTTCTCGCGCCCGCCGACCTGCTGTACAACGGCGGCATCGGCACGTACGTGAAGGCAAGCACAGAAACTCATGCGGAGGTGGGGGACAAGGCCAACGACGCAATCCGCGTTGACGGCCGCGATCTTCGCGTCAAGGTGGTCGGAGAAGGCGGAAACCTGGGCCTGACCCAGCGCGGACGGATCGAAGCAGCCTTGCAGGGAGTCATCCTGAACACGGACGCCATCGACAACTCGGCCGGCGTCGACTGCTCGGACCACGAAGTCAACATCAAGATCTTCATTGACCGTATGGTCGCCGCTGGCAAGCTCGATGCCGCCGAGCGGTCGGACTTCCTGGCGTCCATGACGGATGAAGTCGGCCGGCTCGTGCTGGAAGACAACATCGACCAGAACATCCTGCTCCTCAACGACCGCATGCGTGTTGCGGAGTGGAGCCCCAGCTATGAGCGGCTGATGGACTGGCTGGAAAAATCGGCCGACCTCAAACGCGAACTCGAAGCCCTGCCCACAACCGCAACCCTCCGGGAACGCCTGGAACAGGGGCAGGGGCTGACCTCGCCGGAGCTCTCCGTGCTGGCCGCCTACGCGAAGATTGAACTCGCAACGGCACTGCGGGAGAGCGATCTTGCCGACGATCCGTGGTTCAGGCAAACCCTCCGTTCCTATTTCCCCAAGCAGCTTCGGGAAAGGTTCGACGCCGAGCTCGACACCCATCCGCTGCGGCGCGAGATCATCGCCACGGTGGTTGCCAACGACATGATCAACCTGGGTGGCATCACGTTTGCCTTCCGCACCATTGAAGAGACGTCGGCCAACGAAGCCGCTGTAGCCAAGGCCTTCGTCGCCCTCCGCGAGATCTACGAGCTGGATATCATGGTGGGCGAGCTCAACGACCTGCCGGCGTCCTTCCCCACGGAGCACTGGAGCACCGTGCACCTGGACATCCGCCGACTCCTGGACCGTGCCGTCCGTTGGCTCCTCGGCCAGGGTGGTACGTCCCGGCCGATTTCCGAAATCGTGGGCGAATTCAAGCCGCTCATGGATCCGATGCGTGCCCGACTTCTCGACTACCTGCGGGGAGAGGACCGTGAACGCGTGGCGTCATGGCTCGAAAAGGCCCGCAGCTGGGAGCTGCCGGAGGACCTCGCGCATCGCTGGGCCGAACTGTTCGAAAGCTTTGTGCTGCTGGATATCGCCAAGATCGCCCACAACAAGGTGGAGCCGGTGGAAAGCATCGCGCAGGTGTACTACACCGTTTTCGCACGGTTCCACGTGGACTCCCTCCTCGAACGGATCACAAAGCTTCCACGCCGGGACCGGTGGCAGGCCCTGGCACGCGCTGCCCTTCGCGATGACCTCTACTCCACGATTTCGGACATCACTACGTCAGTCCTCGAATCGACCTCCCCGGGAACCCCGGCGGAGGGCCGGTTGCGCGATTGGGAGCGCCTGAACGCCGAACAGCTGGGCCGCGCCAAGAGCATGTTTGACGAGGTCAACTCGCTCGAAGCGGACGATATGGCGTCACTGTCGGTAGCATTGAGGCTCTTGAGGTCAATCGTCCGACGCTAGGGATCCGTTCCAAGCGTCGAATCTGGAGGTGTAGTGGCAATCTTTACGGACCCCATCAGGGAACATGCTGATTTCGGGCCGGGGGATGCTGAATGGCTGCACCTCCTGGTGGGCGACTGGCAGATGGTCGCCGACCTTGCCTTCGCGGACCTTGCATTGTGGTTTCCGCATCCTGAGTTCGGGTATGTGGCACTGGCCCATGTCCGCCCCTCCACCACGCATACGGTGTTCCACGCCGACTTCGTGGGGGAGGGGATCAGGTCGGACCTGCGTCCCCTCGTGGACAAGGCCTGGAACAGCCGCACCATAGAGCGGTCCAGTGAAACCAACTGGAGCAGCGACATGGCGCTCCGGGTGGAAGCCGTTCCCATGGTCAGGAACGGCCGGACGCTGGCGGTCGTGACCACCCACATGGACTTGTCCAGTTCCCGGATGCCGTCCAGGCTCGAGCTGACCTACAGGCAATGCGCCTACGATTTGCTCCGGATGGGAACCCTCGGTCTGTGGCCCGATTTTGCGTCGCCCACGGGCTCCCGGCGCGGCGCACCCCGCGTGGGAGACGGCCTCATCAGGCTCGACGCTGACGGTATCGTGCAATACGCCAGTCCCAATGGCGTCTCCGCGTTCCGGAGGCTGGGCGACGGCGAGTCCCTGGAAGGCAGGTCGCTGGCAGAAGTCACGGCGGGCTTGCTGCGGGACCGCCGCATGGTGGACGAAACCCTGCCGCTCGTGGTCACCGGCCGGATGCCGTGGCGCAGTGAAATCGAATCCCGCGGAGTAAGCCTGTCCCTTCGGGCCATCCCGTTGCGGGACGAGCAGCAGAGATTCGGGGCGCTGGTGCTTTGCCGGGACGTCTCGGAGCTGCGGCGCCGGGAAATGGAACTCGTAACCAAGGACGCCACGATCCGGGAAATCCATCACCGGGTGAAGAACAACCTGCAGACCGTTGCTGCTCTCTTGCGGATGCAGTCGCGCCGGATGGTCAGCGACGAGGCCAAGCAGGGCCTCGAACAGGCCATGCGGCGGGTTGCAACCATCGCCCTTGTCCACGAAACCCTGTCCCAGGGACTCACCCAAAGTGTGGACTTCGACGAGCTGATCGGCCGCCAGTTCCGTTTGTCAGCGGAAGTCGCCTCGCCGTCCCAGCAGGTCAAGACAGCCCGCTCCGGGCTGTTCGGTGAGCTGCCCAGCGATTTCGCCACCCCGCTCGCGCTCGTGATCAACGAACTGGTGACAAACGCCGTCGAACACGGCCTGGAGGGAAGAACCGGAACTGTCTGGCTTCTGGCCGACCGTTCCGAAGGCGAGGACGGTGACGAGTTCCTGACCGTGACCGTCGCCGATGATGGAGTGGGGCTGCCCGACACGCCCCACATGGAAGGCCTCGGCCTGCAGATCGTGCGGACGCTCGTCACCAGCGAACTCGGCGGGAGCATCCACTGGAAACCCCGCGACGGAGGCGGCACTGCGGTGCAGATCGTCCTGAACCTGCAAAAGCGGTAGGCGAGGGCCGCTGGAGAAGAACCCGTAAAGTGGGGACCTTTGTAGAAGCAGGCCCTTAAATAGGAAGCGGCCGCGGACTCTGTAGTCCGCGGCCGCTTTCTATTTGCTCAGTAAGGCCGATGCCGCTGGGTCAGGAGGCGCGACGAGCGCGTGCAGCGCGGCGCTTGAGGGCACGGCGCTCGTCCTCGCTCATGCCGCCCCAGACGCCGGCATCCTGTCCGGATTCGAGGGCCCACTGGAGACACGTGTCCACCACGGGGCAGCGGCGGCACACACTCTTGGCTTCCTCGATCTGCAGGAGAGCGGGTCCGGTGTTTCCTACGGGGAAGAACAGCTCCGGGTCCTTTTCGAGGCACGCTGCGCGGTTACGCCAATCCATGCTGATCAGTCACTCCATTCCTGGGAACTCGTTGAGAGCCCCTTGTGAAAATATTCACTAGAGGCTACATAAGAAAGGGACCCTGTTGGGTCCCCTTGGTCATCTGAATTAAGCGTGTCATGTTAACGCTGTGTAAACAAGGGGTAGTCGTCTAAGAAGTGCCTCTTAGGCGTGAGCGATACGTCACATAGAGCGCCAGCGCCCTCCCCGCTAGTCGACTATGTCCGGTAGGGTGCCAGTGTGTCAAGACCCCCTGAGAACCACTCCGATGCCAGCCCTGAGCCGCGCAAACCCGGCCCAAACGATGGTTCCGGGGCATCACCCGGCCCTTTTCCGGCGGAGGCCGGGACGGCGCGGCCGCGGGCGATCATGGTCCTGTCGCTGATTGTCGCCGCTGAAGCGACGGCTCTCCTGGTTGCAGCCGGCTGGTACGCCGTCCAGCTGACCACGGGAGCTCCGGTGCTTTCGTTTTGGGGTGCGGTCTTTACGCTGGCCCTCCTGCTTTCTTTTGCAGCATGGCTTTTTGCCGTTACCTATTTTCTGTTCCGCGGTTTCCGCTGGCCGAGGGCGGGAGCCCTGGTGGCCCAGTTGTTCGTGCTGACCATCGGATTTCCGACCTTGACCGGCGGTTACGTTGCCGCAGGAATAGCCATGCTGGTACCGGCCTCCGTTGCATTGGTCCTGCTGTTCACCAAGAGGGTCATCAGCTTTGCTTCCCGTGCAGCCGGGGCGCCCCCGGCCCTTTAGTCCAACCCGATGCGGCTGCCAGCTGGACGGGCGCTGGACGGCCGTCAGCAATGAGGACGGCTCTTCCGGGGGGAGGGTTCCCCTCCAGCTCAAAACGAATGCCGAAAAAATCTCCGTCCGTGATGTTTCGCGGGGCGATGAGGAGTCCGTTGCCGCTTCCGCGTGCATGCGCGGCCAGCGGCACCCGTTGGCCCAGCGCCGGGCTGAAAGCGGCGGTCAGTATCACCGCAAACCCGAGGCCCTGGAGGTCTGCGAGATGCCGGTTGGCTTCCGGCGTCAGGGTGTCGGGGTCGTCCACCAGCAGCACGGCGTCCTTGTTGACCGTGCCGGCGGCAGCGCTCGCGCGGACGCCCGCCCAGTAGCTGTCGGCAGAATTTTCCGGACCAGGCACCAGCCATTCGGAAATATGGGGGTTCAGCTGCGGAAGTGCAGCAAGGAACGAACTCCTGCCCGAAGACGGTCCGCCCAGGACCGGCAGGATGGCTCCCGGCGGGAGCCGGACGACGGCGGGCACAAGTTCGTCACCGCCGAGGCCGACGGTTATCCTGCGGTCCTTGTTGCCGCTGCCGGCAGCCCCTGCCATTGGCGGGGCTGGGGTATGTGCAGCACGTGCCAGGACATCGGACACGGCCAGGTAGGCGGGAAGGGCCTCGACCCTGAAGGGTTTGACGGCTGGTTCCTTCACCTCGACTCCGCTTCCAGTTGCCTCCTCGCAGGGCAGGTAGAACTGGGCCGCTGATCCCGGGGTGTCCGTGAACGGGCCGAACACCACCGCACGTCCCCGAATGCGGGGGACATCCGGGAGTCGCGGCCATGCCAGGCGGCTTTCTTCGGTTGAGCCTTTCGGGAAGTAGGCCCGGTTGGGGATACCTGCGAACTGCCGGCCGGTTACCACCTCCCGGTCTCCGGACATGAGCACTGTGATGCCGGCTCCGGCGCCATCACGGACGATGTCCTGGACCAGGTCTTCCGCCCAGGCCAGCGGCCCCGCCCGGAACGCAGAAACCCAGGAACCCCAACCTGAGAGCAAGAGGACAATCGGCGGGGGTAGTTCGTCCGTCGGGCGCCTGAGCCGAAGAGAAAGTTCGAGGGCAACTCGTTCGAGGATCCGAACGGCACGGCGGAGTTCGTCCGGGCCGGCCACCGCGCCGACCCTTGGATGGCCGCGGCCGGAGCTGAACGACGTGCCGGCATCGAGAATATAGAGGTGCGACTCCGCGTCCTGTCCCATGAGCTGCTGCACTGCCAGGGACAGGGCATCGTCCACCCCGCTGCCTGTTCCCCCGACGAGGGCCAGATGACCGTGGTCGCCTGGCCGCCAGCTCAGACGGGAAACCCGTTGCCGGTCCGGCTCGTCCACTAATCCGAGCTGGACACACCAGGCGGCGGGATCAGCGCCACCGCGCGGGCCGGCTCCCCCCGGGTCCTGCTCCTGGTGGAACACCGTCAGGCCGTCAGCAGGCGGTGCGGTGGAAGACTGGATGATCATCGGCGGCAACGGCGCTGCCACAGGGCGGCGGGGCGCTGCCCCTCCCATGCCGGCCCAGAGCTTTACCAGGGATTCAACAATGGGCCCGGCAGCCTGGGCCGGAGAAGGCAGTAACGGGGCGTCCGTGTTCCCGTCCCGGGCTGCCAACACAGTCCGCAGAGCTTCTGTAGCGAGGCAGATCGTGACGCCGGAAGCGGTCAGCGCCGCTGCCGCGCCGGCCAGGGAGGCGGTCTGGAACTCGACCGGCTCTTCCGTCCCGCGCGCGAGATAGGCGCGGCCGGGGCTTCCCAACGGGATGCCCGCGGCGATCCGTGAATTGATGATGTCCGCGGATTCCATCTCCGACTGGACCCGCAGCGCAATGCTGGTAGTGACGTTCGCGCGGATGTCTGCTGTCAGCGCGCCCTGCGGCCGCTGGGTTGCCATGACGAGGTGTATGCCCAGCGACCTGCCAATTGCCGCGATCCGCATCAACTCCCGCAGGGCTTCGGGAGCGTCTTCGACGAGCATGCGGAACTCGTCGATGATAAGTACGAGATGGGGGAGTGGCCCGGCGAGGGAGCCGGCCGCCCTGTAGCCCGCAAGGTCCGGGGCCTGGACGGCTGAAAGCAACTCCTCCCGGTACCGGATTTCGGCCCGCAGGGAAGTCAGCGTGCGCTCCAGTTCATTCCGGGTGAGGTCCGTGAGCATGCCTACGCAATGGGGCAGTCCGGTCAGCGGTCCCAGACCGGAGCCGCCCTTAAAATCGAAAAAGAGAAAGTTGATCTTGTCCGGCGGGTAGCTGAGGGCCAGCGCGGCCGTCAGGCCCCGGAGGAGTTCGGATTTTCCGGAACCGGTGGTTCCGGCAACGAGAAGATGTGGTCCGTCCGAGTCAAGGTCAAGCATCCTGGGTCCGTGGGCGGCCATCCCGATGGGCACGGCCAGACCGTGCCGCCGGTGCCCTGCATGCCAACGGGCTGGTGTCTGTGTTGCGGAGCCGGGAAGGAGATCCGCCAGGGAGCAAGTCTGAGGCACGAGCGGCTTGGCAGTCGGACTGCCGTCAAGCCGCGAAGCCATGTTCCGGCAATATCGGTCGAAGGCCCGCTCCGGCACAAGGTCGGGGAAGAAGCCCTTTATGGCGTCTGCGGATAGCCGGCCGACAGTTCCGCGCAGTTCGATGACAGCGCCGGAGTCAGCGGCGCCATCCCTGGTGCAGTCAAGAACGTGCCAGCCGCGGCTGATTGCGCTGGCGGTCACGTCCGGGATTCCGGCTTGTCCGGGCCCGCCATCCATGAGGATCAGCACGCCGCGTTCGCGTGTCCGGTCAACGTCCCGCTCCAGCAGGTCCAATGTTGTCCGGGGGTTGGAAGAAAGCACAACGGGCGGGAGATAACGGGCGGCCAAGGGCAGGAGCCGGGCCGCCCCATGCACCAGGATCCGCGTCCGTTCCGCAGGCCGGAAACTGGTGAGCTGCATGATGATGAACCGGACCAGGCCGGCGACATCCTGCTGCGGTCCCCGGACGGAGGCAAGGTCCGACAATTGGAGTGTCATAGGCATGAGACCTACCGTGGGCGCCTCGAAATCGGGTTCTGCAGGATCCAGGCTGATGTTGGCCTGTTGTTCGGCAAGCCCGAGGCGCAGCACGATCTGGTCGTCGGGAGATGGCACACCTCCAGGGCCGGCGTGTTCCGGTTGCCCCCGGAGGACGAGCTCGGCGGCAGACGGCGCGGAACGCCGTCGTCGTTCCTTGTCTTCTTCGACCGCGGCAGCGACTGATGCCCTCAGCCGGCGACGCTGGCGGCGGCCGGCCAGCAAGGGAACGAGCACGGAGACCGCGGAAACCGCAGTGAAGGCCAGAAACATCCACATCCCCGTGATGACGGCGAGGCCCACGCCGATAAGGAGGGGCAGGGCCGCAGTGACGAGGAGAAGGCCCCTGTTGCCGCCCTCGGCCCGGTGCGGGATCTTGATGGGCTCGGCCACGCTGGAGCCGGCGGCAGCCCACTCGGGGAGCCGTTCTGCCGGATTGGGGCCGGACACCACGGAGAGGGTCGAATTGCCGCAGCTGATCAGGGAACGTGTCGACACCGCGGATTGCCCAACCCTTTTCCCGTCAACGAGGGTTCCGTTGATGCTGCCCAGATCGGTGATGATGATGGCTGTGTCGGTGACATCCAGCCTGGCATGCTCGCGGGAAAGGGCAGCATCAGGAAGGGCGATTTCGGTGCCGCTCCGGCCGATCCGGTACGTGCCGCGCCGCAGGGGCAGCACAGTTCCGGCAGCGGGTCCGCTGTGCACGGCGATAAGCAAGGCTGCGCCCTTGGTGTCCCCGGTATCCGTGGCGAGCTCTCCTGCCCCGTCCACTAAGACAGCCCCGCTGATGAGTGGCGGCGTTCCAAACACGAGGCGGGACAACGGAAGGCCGCCTACCGTTAGCTCGCCCACACTGTACTCCCGTTCCATGGCCTGCTGCACGTCGAGCCCGCTGCTGCCGTGCGGTGCCTCGACGGTGAGTTCGAGCGGGGGACACGGGCTGGTGGCATGGGGTCCCCGGACGAGCGTGCAGTGGAGCGTCATCACGTGCTTTCCGTTGGGAAGGGGGTTCTGCCCAAGCTACCGCCGGGCACGGCCCGCGAGCACCGCCCTCAACGCACTATGTGGATAATCCCGGCCCGGACCGCGGATTCGCAAGGGGCCGCAGAGCCTCGGGTAGGCTAGAGCAGCAGCCAATGCTCAACATTGGGCTGCCCGCATTCGAATCAGGAGATTTTGTGACCGCTGACCTCGTCATCGTAGGGTCGGGCTTTTTCGGCCTGACAATCGCAGAACAGGCCGCCACCGAGCTGGGCTTGAAGGTCGTTGTCCTCGACCGCCGCCACCACATTGGCGGCAATGCCTACAGCGAAAAGGAAGAGCAGACCGGCATCGAGGTGCACCGCTACGGGGCCCACCTGTTCCACACATCCAACGAACGGGTCTGGGAATACGTCAACCGCTTCACGACCTTCACCAAATACGTGCACAAGGTCTACGGCGTCCACAACGGCGAGGTGTACTCGCTGCCGATCAACCTGGCCACGATCAACCAGTTCTTCCGCACCAACCTGACTCCCGGGCAGGCGCAGGACCTCATCAAGGAGCAGGCAGGCGAGCTCGCCGGCACTGATCCCCAGAACCTGAACGACAAGGGCATCCAGTTGATCGGACGTCCGCTCTATGAGGCGTTCATCAAGCATTACACCGGCAAGCAGTGGCAGACGGATCCGAAGGACCTGCCCGCTGGGATCATCTCCCGCCTGCCCGTGCGCTACAACTACGATAACCGCTACTTCAACGACACGTACGAGGGCCTGCCGACCAACGGCTACACCGCGTGGATCGAAAAGATGGCGGAGCACCCGAACATCGAGGTCCGGCTCAACACCGACTTTTTCGATGAGTCGCACGAATACAGCAAGAACAAGGTTGTCGGCAGCATCCCGGTGATCTACACCGGTCCGGTGGACCGGTACTTCGACTTCGCTGAAGGCGATCTGTCCTGGCGGACCATCGACTTCGAAGAGGAAGTCCTCGACGTCGGCGACTTCCAGGGAACGTCGGTAGTGAACTACAACGACGACGATGTCCCCTTCACGCGCATCATCGAACCCCGCCACTTCCACCCGGAACGCGACTACCAGACCGAGAAGACCGTCATCATGCGGGAGTTCTCGCGGGCGGCCGAGAAGGGCGACGAGCCCTACTACCCGATCAACACCGCGGCCGACCGTGAACGCCTGCTCAAGTACCGCGATCTCGCGGCAGCGGAGAAGGACGTCCTGTTCGGCGGCAGGCTCGGAACGTACAAGTACCTGGACATGCACATGGCCATCGGGTCGGCCCTGACCATGTTTGAGAACCAGATCCGTCCGCATTTCGAGGCTGGAACAAAGCTTGAAAGCGGAGGGGTAGAGGCATGAGCGCTGAGCTGTTGGCTGCTCCCGACAAGGGCGGCGGCCTCCTCGACGTGCTCCGGCGCCGTGAACTGCTCCGGCTCATTGTGCGGAAGGAGCTCAAGGTCCGCTACCGAAGTTCGGTGCTGGGCCTGCTCTGGAGCTACGTCAAGCCCGGCGTGCAGTTCATCGTCTTCTACTTCGCCCTCGGCGTTTTCCTGGGCCTGAACAAGCAGCCCAACTTCGTGATCTACATGTTCTCGGGCATTATCCTCGTGAACTTCTTTTCCGAAGCCTTCAGCAACGCAACCCGGTCAGTCGTTGCGAACGGGGCCCTGGTCAAAAAGATCTTCCTCCCGCGCGAGCTCTTTCCGGTGGCATCCGTCTGGGTGGCGGTGGTGCACTTCCTGCCCCAGTTCCTGATCCTGCTCACGGCCTGTTTCTTCTTTGGCTGGTCCCCGAGCATTGTGCAAATAATCGGTGCCGTCGGTGCCTTCGTCATTGTCGCGTTGCTCTCCCTTGGACTTGGCCTGCTGTTTGCCGCCGCCAACGTGATGTTCCGGGACTCTGAAAATATCGTTGACCTGATGCTCATGATGGCCACCTGGCTCTCGCCTGTCCTTTACGCCTGGTACCTGGTCCGGGACACGCTGGGGGAGACGTTCTACTTCTTCTATCAGCTCAACCCGATGACCATTGCCGTTGAACTGTTCCACTTCGCCTTCTGGGCGCCGACGGCGGCAGTACGGACTGCCGCGGAAGGCGCCAGGATGCCGGACAACCTCATTTCCCTCTGGCTGCCGGTCGGGTTGTTGATCTCCGCGGTGATCCTCGCAATCGGCCAGACCGTA
The DNA here is from genome assembly GCF_018613755.1 of Arthrobacter sp. ISL-72. Lineage (GTDB taxonomy): Bacteria > Actinomycetota > Actinomycetes > Actinomycetales > Micrococcaceae > Arthrobacter. The sequence goes on along the minus strand of NZ_JAGGPP010000019.1, from coordinate 34,638 downwards.
TTCCGTCGCCTTGAGGGCAGATTCGCGCAGGAGTTGTGATGGCTGCAGAAGCAATCGTTGTTGACCAAGTATCCAAACGCTTTAATCTCCGGCACACGCGGTCCCTCAAGGAAACCGTGGTCTGGCTCTTCAAGGGACGCCGCGGAGACCTTTCGTCGACGTTCATGGCGCTGGACGGGGTGGACGTTACGGTTGACGTCGGGGAATCGGTGGCGCTGCTGGGCTATAACGGCTCGGGCAAGTCGACCCTCCTCAAGCTCATCTCCGGCGTGATGAGCACCGATACGGGAAGCGTCAAGACCCGCGGCAAGGTTGCGGGGCTTATTGAAGTGGGCGCAGGTTTCCACCCGGACCTGACCGGGCGCGAAAACGTGTTCCTGAACGGCGTACTCCTTGGCATGACCGAGAAGGAAACCGAAGCGCGTTTTGACGAGATCGTCGAATTCTCCGAAATCGGAAAGTTCATCGATACCGAGGTGAAGTTCTATTCGTCCGGCATGTTCCTGCGGCTCGCGTTTTCAGTCGCCGTCCACACGAAACCCGACGTTTTCCTGATTGATGAAATCCTTTCGGTAGGCGACGAACCTTTCCAGAAGAAGTGCCTGGCGCGCATCCAGGAGCTCCGGGAGTCGGGCTGCACGCTTGTTGTGGTCAGCCATGACCTCGACATGGTGAGCAAGGTCTGTGACAGGGGCGTTGTGCTGCGGCAGGGCAAGAAGGTCGCAGACGGGCCTATCAGCGAGGCAGTCCGTCTTCTCCGCGAAGGCTGACGCGAAGCTGACACACATGAACACGATTGCAGTAGGGAGTGCAGATGAGTAGGGCCCGAAAACTCTTCGAAGTTGTAGACGACGGCGGTTCAGGGCTGGCAGGCGGAGAGTCACGACTTTCCGACCGGGAAACCGGGTTGCTTGTCGGCGCACTGAACTACCATTCACTGATCCAGCCTGGACGCGAGTTCAAGGCCATTGTGCTCCGCGGGCCCGGCGGCGAATTTCCGCGGCTGACTGGCTACGCCTGCCACCGCCATGAGTGGGAGCCGAACCGGACGGTTGTGTGCACGGTGCAGGTCAAGAGCACCGTTCCCGTGACGGCCGAGGTGGATTCGGCGCTCGTTCCCTTGGTCCTGGACCTGGGCGGGGACCGCGCAGAAGGGGGCGCGATGTTCTATGACCGCCCCGGCCGAAAAGCCAAAGTGCTGCGCAAGGCCAGATTCGGTGCACCCATCGCTTTCGATGCCTTGCGCCAGGGACTGACCGATTACTACGAAAAGCGCGTCACGCCGAACCGCCGGCCGCCGCGGATTGCCCCGATTGAATCCGCTGTTCCGCTGCAGAACCCGTCGGAAAACGGCGAACCGGCAATTATTTTCGGGCTGCACTGGCTTGAAATGGGCGGGGCGGAACGGTGGGCGATTGAAACCATCGCGCTGGCCCGCGAGGCGGGGTTCCTGCCGATCGTGCTGACCGACCGCGAGTCGGCCCACCCCTGGATTGTGCGCCCGGAACTGGACGGCGCGCTGGTCCTGCCCATGAACCTCCCCATGTCGGATGAAGAAGAATCCGAACTCCTGCTGGCGCTGCTGACGAAGTTCTCGGTACGCGGCATCCACGTCCACCACAACGGGTGGCTTTACCACCGCCTCCCGTGGTTCAAGGCCATGGATCCCCGGATCCGGACGGTCGACTCCCTGCACGTCATTGAATGGCGGACCGGCGGTTTCGTGGAACTGGGCGTCAAGCTGTCCAACGCCATCGACATGCACCACGTCATCTCGCCCCAGCTAAGGGACTACATGGTCCTGCAGCGCGATGTGCCGAAGGAGCGGGTTTCCCTCGCACCCCTCTACGGGCTGAATGAAGTGGAACCGGCCCCTAAGGCCGAAAAGCATCCCGGGCGGCCTTTTACAGTGTCCTTCGTCGGACGCCTCAGCCAGCAGAAACGGCCCTACCTGTTTCTCCGCTACGCAGCACAGCTCAAGCGCTCCACCGATCAGGAAGTGCGCTTTATCCTGCACGGATCAGGAGCCCTGGCTGAAGAGACCTCGCGGCTTGTCGGGAAGTATGGCCTGACGGACTGTCTTGAGCTTCGCCAGCCCCCGCACTCCGTGGACGACACACTGGCTGACTCGGACCTGCTGGTGATTTCCTCGGACAACGAGGGACTTACACTCACGACTTTTGAGGCGACCGCACTGGATGTCGCTGTCCTGTCGACCGACGTCGGCTCCCAGGCTTCGCTGGTGTCCGGTAAGGCGCTGGTGCCGAGGCAACCCCTGGCCTTCATCAAGGAAGCTGTGGAGCGTACCAAGGCGATCATGGCCTCTGAAGAGTTGCGCGAGCAGATTGTCGAAGAACAAAGGCAGAAAATCGCTGCTCTGAAGGAACTCCCTGAAGCGCGGGAATGGACTGCAAAACTTTATGAAGGATGGAAAGCATGACCGACCAGGTCGCAGCCGTAGTCGTTACCTACAACCGCGTTGACAAGCTCGGACGGGTTCTCGACTCGATCCTCGCCCAGACACGGCCGGTTGACCGGCTGATCGTCATCGACAACGCGAGTACGGATGCAACCCCGCAGCTGCTATCCGTCTACGACGACGACCCCCGGGTGGAGATCGTCCGTTTGGATTCCAACACCGGCGGTGCCGGCGGTTTTTCTGCCGGCATGGAGCGTGCCTATGAGCGCGGTGCTGATTGGGTATGGATCATGGACGACGATTGCTACACCGAGGAAAGCGCCTTGGAGAAGCTCCTTGCCGGCCATGCGGAAGCCGAGGCCGGACTCGGCCGCAAGGTCCCGTACAGCTGCTCCCTGGTCCGCTACACGGACGGTTCCATCTGCGAAATGAACAACGCCGGAGCCACCTGGGACTGGGGACGCCTGATCGCCCAGGGACAGCGGAACGTTCTCATCACCAACTGCTCGTTCGTCTCCGTCCTCATCCCGCGCCGCTCCATTGCAAAGTACGGCCTGCCGCTGGTTGACTACTTCATCTGGTTTGACGACATGGAGTACACCCTGAGGATCAGCGCCGAAGGACCCGGAGTCCAGGTCCTCGACAGCGTGGTGACCCATGACATGCCCGAGAACCGCGGTGTGAACTTTGGCGACCTGAAGCCCGGCAATGCCTGGAAATTCCTGTACGGGGCCCGCAACGAATCGTCCTACCGCTGGCACCACGATGACAAGCTTGCCTGGCTGCAGTTTGTCGTCACCACGTATGCCTGGATGGTTAAGGGCGGAGTGGGCCGCCGCCTGCAGCTTCGGGTTGCAAAACAGATCCTGGCCGGCCTCAAGTTCGATCCGAAACCGAAAATGGCCCGCAGCGTCCGCTGAGTACTACACCGTCACAAGAAGGTGGGGTCCGCTCGATGAACTGCTCCCCGGAAGTAGGACTGAGAAAATCAGTTCCGACTCCCGGGGAGCAGTTTTATGCATCCACATAGTTCGTTGTCTGTGGCACAGTGCGAGGCAGCTGTGGCGTGGTTTGACTCATGTCTTGGAGCGGGTGGTAACGAGCAGGTCCCCGACCCGGCAGTCCAGGACGTCGCAGATCGCCGTCAAAGTGGAGAACCGAATGGCCTTGGCCCGGCCATCAGCGCCGCGAAATTGAAGTCGCCAACGAAGGTGACGCCTTCCTCCGCGCTCCGCTTGTTGGCCCCTATCGCTTCAGCCAGGCGGCCACGGGCGACCTGGTCCAGTACCTGCCCAAAGATCGCAGCGACGGCCAGGACAGCCCCGCAGGATCCGATGATCGAAACTGAACCCGCAGTGAACAGGATCGAACTCCTCAACCGGTAACCCAGCAGGAACACCAGGGCCAGTACGGCCAGGATGCCGATCTGGTTCAGGCTGGCGGCCCAGGACAGCATCGCCGCTTCCCAGGGCGGAAGAACCGGGATGGTGGCCTGCAACGCCGTGTAGTGACCGGTAGCTTCCAGCCCGAGCCCGCCGTGGTCAGGCTCTTGGTGGCGATGGGGAGCCCCAGTGTTACCAGCCCGGTGAAACATCCGGCGATCCCGGCCACGGACGCCACCGTAGTGGCCATGGAAGCAGCAACTGAGGTAACCATGAGGAAGAGCGCGTCCACCCTGGAAACGATTGACTTGCCGCCTTGGTGCCGGTCAACGGCAGGAGTGAGCAGGCATGAAGTTCTATTTTGGCCCCCACTTTTTTCGTGGAAGGCCGGCCCTACGAGACGGGGTAGAGGGACAGGGCTTCGGTGCGCTTCAGGCTCGCAAGCCGCAGGGCAGTGTCCTCGAAGTCCGGCGAACCGGACGGCTCCGGAAGTGCGGCGTCATCCTTGGTGGAGGCGTAGGCCCAGCCGCTGCCGAGGTTTAGGAGCGAACGGTGCTTGATGTCGTAGTAGTCATCAAGGATTCCAATGGCTACGCCCTTGGCCCCGGCTGCCGCGGCGACCATGTGCGGGTGGAACCGGGACGTGTACCAGTGCTGACCGCGGCGGACGGGCAGGCCGTCATTCCAGACGTGGGTGAAGGGGACGAAGTTCTCTTCGGGGATCAGCCCTTCCAGCGCATCGAACATGCGCCGGTCGGAGCCGGGGATCGCCTCAACGTAACCGACACTCAGACCATTGGCGAGTGACCTTTCAACCACAGCCCGCAACTTGTCCCTGAGCCGGGCAAACGTGGGTTCATCGGTCATGTCGCTTTGGATGCACAGCATCACGTCCTTCGCGCGGGACTGCACGACCTGCGAGTTCCTGCCGCGGCCGAGCTCGCGGGGGAGGCCGAGGAAGACGTCATCCAGGCCCGCGTCGAGCTCCAGGAAATCCGCGCTGGCGTCGTCGCGGACGCTGACCGCCGAAAAGTCGGAGAAGGCCTTGCGCAGTTGTTCGGCGTTCTCCGGCAGCGGCATCAGGCCGAGTCCGGAGGCGACCAGTCGGGAGCCGCTCAGCTTTTCGGCGGCCGACATGCCCGCGACAAGTCCCACATGGTCCGGCCAGACACCGTTGACGTAGCCGCCGCCGAGCAGGTGGATCGAGTCCGCTTTGCCCAGGGCCAGGAGGCCGACGTCGTACATGGGCGTGCCTCCATGGGCCACGATGTGGCCCACATGGTCCCAAACCCCCTGGGCCGACTGGTCCGGTGCCTCAGCGCAGGTGCGCCACAGCGTGTTTGTGGCGTGGAAGCCGGGGTGGATCCCGGCGAACAGGGCGCTTGCCGTACCGGGCTGAGGGCAGTCCAGCCATACGGATGCGTCAGGCCTGACGCTTGCCAGAAACCGCAGCCATGACGCCACGATCAGCTCATCGCCGTAGTTGGGATTTCCGCCGGAGGCAATGAGATAGAGGTTGTTTCCCATCCCTCGAAAGTATCACGGCGGGGCCTTTTCTCCGGTCGCCCGGGGCCTCGACGTCGCCGGCCGTCCGCCGTTATCCGGTAGTCTAGAAAGAGTGCCTTCGGGAAGCACGCCCGAAAAAGTGCCAAGGGAATCCCGCCTGACGACGCAGAGGAACTGCATGCCAGAAAATGTGATGCTACAGACGCCGCCCCGGACGGCTGCCCGCGCAGTGCAGCAGGTCCACGCCCTGACCGGCGTGCGTATTGTCGCAGCCATGTGGGTGGTGCTGTTCCATGTCCGCGGCAACATTGCTTCTGAGTTTCCCTGGCTGGGAGACGTCATCGGGCCGGTGCTGGCACACGGTGAACTCGGCGTCGATCTCTTCTTCGCCCTGAGCGGCTACGTTCTGGCCCTGAATTACGGTGAGCGGATGGGATTGCGGCTGGACCGCAACGCCACCGTCAAGTTCTGGTGGGCGCGCCTGGCCCGGGTGTGGCCTGCATATGCGTTCATGCTGGTGTTCGCCGCTGTGTGGCACGGGCTCCTGCTGGCCCGGCAAAGTGATGACCCCGTGGATGTCCGCGACTACAGCGTCAGCAGCTTCCTGCGCCAGATCACGCTCGTGGTGCAGTGGACGGAGCCGGGCTTTGACCGGCTGACCTGGAACGGCGCCGCGTGGTCGGTTTCAGCCGAGGCGTTCGCCTACCTCCTGTTTCCGGTGATGGTCCTTCTCGTCTTCCGCCTTAACAGGTCACTGAGCACCCGCTCGCTGGTGATCATGGTCGGGGTCCTGCTCTTCCCCGTGGTCTTCTTTTCGTACGTGCTGGGGCTCTACGGAGCCTGGATGTGGCTGCTCCGGATCCTGTGTGCGTTCATGGCCGGCGCCCTCATGTTCTACATTGTCCGCAGGGTCCCGGATACCGCGCGGAACCGGCTGAGGGCAAGCCACATCATTGTCCTCGCGACCGTCCTGATTATCGCCGGCTGCTACTGGATGGACCTCGCCGAGCGGCCCCGCTACATCGGGCTTCTGATCCCGGTGCTCGTCGTGATCGTAGGGGCACTGGGAATGGCCGACCGCCATGTGGCAAAGCTCCTTGGCACCAAGGCACTGGTGGTCGGCGGAATGGCTTCGTACAGCATCTACCTGGTGCACATGCCGCTGATCGAGATTTTCTGGAAGCTGCAGATGACCTTTCCCGCAGCCCTCGGGGCCGGAACCGTGGGCGCAAAGATCGGCTTCATCCTGATGCCGGCGGTGGTGTCGGTGCTGGGTTACTGCCTCTGGCGCTTCTTTGAAGAACCCGCCCGCCGCAAGATGCGTGTCATGTCGACGCAGCACATCCCTGAACGGGCGGTGGATGATCCCGCGGTCGGCCACGGCCACAATAACGGCGCGGCCGACCGGGAGTCGTCTTAGACGGTACTTTCCACCGCGTGCTCGTGGCCCATGCGCTTGCGCAGGCGCATATAGGCGAGCCGGCGGGCATAGGACATGGCCACAGCCTTGAGGTTTCCGACCATCAGGTCGATCTGGCTGAGAACGCCCGGGTGCGTCCGGGCCACTTCATTGTGGAACGCGATGGCCTGGTCTGACTGCTGCTTGGCCAGGCGGACGCTCCACTGGCTGGCGCTGATGCGGAACTTGGCAAGGCTGCGGCGGATCGCCACGACGTCACCGTGGAAGCAGATCCGGGCGTAGGTTGCCTCGTCGATAAGGTACGGGTGGGTGTTGTCCCAGCCGCCTTCCTTCTCCAGCAGGTCCCGCCTGAACATGACGCACGCCGGTTCCCCGAAAATGTTGGACCCCGCCACAACGGTGGCGCGGACGGCCTTGGCGCCGCTGACCAGTCCGGAAATGCCCTGGAGGCCCCGGCTCTTGATGAAAACACCACCGCTGGAATCCACCAGATCACGCTGGCTGGCGACCAGGACCGCCGTCGGATGCGCTTCGAAAGCTGTCACCTGCTCGGCAAGTGCCGTCGGGGCAATGATGTCGTCGCCGCAGACCAGCTTGACGTAGGTTCCCCTGGCTTCGGAGCTGACCCTGTTCCAGTTGGCCTGCGCGCCGCCGCCGACCGGCGTCGGGCTGAGGATGCGGAGCTTCGGGTGGCCGCTGTAGCTGTCGATGACGTCCTTGGTTCCGTCGACTGAAGAGTGGTCGGCGATCACCACCTCGTAGTCGTCATAGCTCTGGTTCAGGACTGAATCAAGCGTTTCACCGATGTACTGCACGTTGTTGTATGCAGGGATGACTATGGAGACTTTCGGGGTCATGCGGTCTCTTCCTCTTTTGTGCCGTTGATTGAAGCCGTCTTGGGGTGCTCCGGTGAATGCTTGCGCCGGAATGAAAAGTGGCGGTGACCGAAGTAGCTGATGACCACGGACAGGAAGGTGATGGCCAGCTGGGTGGGGATCCTCGGGAACTGCAGCAGGTCGGCAAACAGCGAAAGCAGGCTGATGTTCACCAGCAAGGACGTGAGGTTGACAAGCGCGAACCGGCCCAGGTCCAGCCAGACATGCCCTTTGACGCGGAACACGAGCTTCCGATACACGAAGAAGACAGCGATGAGCGAGACCGTCCACGAAGTCGAAAGCAGGATGAACGACGGTGCCTGGGGGAACGCCAGGGCCAAAACAATGAAGAGGCCGGTGCTGAAGGCCGTGTTGGCACCGCCAACGAGGAGGAACGCCACACGCTGATCCTTCACAACCTTCATCAAAGGGCCGGGCGGGCCGGAATGAATCCCGCGTACCGGCTCGTCCGCTGTCGGCGGATGGGAAGCCACTATTTGTCCTCTTTTCTCAGGGCGTATTCCCGCTCTGCTTCGCCGGAGCGGAGTGCCGAAGCGGGGGAGGGGGCGGACGCCGCAGGAGCGGCGCCAGAGCCGGAGCCGGCGGGGCGCCGGCGGCCGCGAAGTGCATGGACCAGCGACCAGGCCGCGCCCAGCAGCAGCGCAGCTGCAAGGGAAGCAATTTCGAGCGTCCAGCCGGGCGGTTGGAACGAGACCGTCACCGTCTTGCCCGCCATCTCCGGACCCACCTCCACCGTCAGCAGGTAACCTCGCAGCGGATCGGCGATGGTGGCGCCGTCAGCCGTGTAGCCGGGCCAGGCGATGCGTCCCAGCGTCACCTTCCCGCCCGAGGCGGGGACCTCGTTCACTTTGAACCTAACCTCCGTGCTGGAGTTGGATACCGGCTCGATGTCCGTTCCCTCTGACGCGTAGACGGGGGCGCCCACGGAGCCAAGGGGCACGTCCCGGGTCCACATGACCGTATTCGCGGTGCGGGACGCAACTGACCAGCCCGACGGCGGAACGGCCTTGTCGAGTTCGGCGCCGGCAGGGTCACCCGCGTCGCGCACAATCTGGACTGTGTCCACGCGCAGGAGGTCAGCGATCGGCTTCCCGGACGTCGGGTCGATTTCGAAGAGCTTTGTGCTGAGTTCCTTGCAGGTCTCGCCGCGGGACCCGATGCACAAATCCTTGGAGTAGGCGGCATTCTGGATGGGGCTGTACAGGTTGTGCACGGAACCTGGGTTGAGGTACCACATATTGCCCACGAGCGACTCCGCCCAAATGGAACTGTCCAGGGCGGACGGAGTGCCGACCACGACGGCCTGGCCCTTGGAACCCGAAAGCTGGGTGGAGTATTTCGACGTGTCAGCGGGAAGCTGGAAGTCCTGAACCGGCGGGTTGGGAAAGTAATGGTGCTGCGGGAATGCCAGCATCAGGGAGGTAGCCACGAGCACGGCGGCGACAACGCCGTCGGCCTTGGCCTTGGTGCGGATCCTTCGAAGTGCCACCGCTGTCAGGGCGAATCCGACAGCCATGATCAGAACCATGCGGGCGCTGACGGTCCACAGTTCAGGCTTCCCCGTCCATCCCAGGTAAACGCTCGCAGCGAAGACAGCAGCGGTGCTGAGCCAGCGTGTCCGGGAGATCGGGGTGACCCTTGCCAGCGAGAGGGCCACGCACAGCAGCACGATGACTGCGAGGCAGACGTACGGCATGAGCCGCACGGGCGTGCGGAGCGGTCCAAGGTCGCTGGGGGCGAGTGTCAGCATCAGCGACAGGATCAGGAACACGGGAATGCTGGCAATGCCCGGGACGAGGCGCCGCAGCTGCCGGAAGTTGACCAGCGCAAAGAGCGGCAGGAACCACGCTATGTAGGTCAGGGGTGCGGGCGCGAACGGACCCCACCACCAGGAAGCAACCTGCGGCAGGTTGCTCGGAAGTGCCGAACCGGCCAGGCCCGTGAGGTCGACTGTCAGGAAGTTGGTGTTGGCGACGACCTGGGTGCGGGCGGTGGTCCGCAGGGTCAGGACTCCGGGAAGGTAGACCGCCAAGGCCACCAGGCCCAGCAGGGCGCCGGAAGAAACGGTCTTCACAAGGGACTTCCAGTCCCGGCGCACCAGTAATTCGACCAGGACGGCGACGAACAGAAGGACCATCATGATGGTTCCGTGAACGTAGCCGACAGTAACCAGGAGATAGCCCGAGATGAGGACGGGAAGAGGTGACTTCTGCTGGTAGCACATCCGCCGGAGCGACCACCAGACAAACGGCAGGAAGGCCCACACCATCAGCCCGGTGACCCAGGAGGGGGAATCAAGATACACGGTGAATCCGGCAAGGGTGGAGGCAACCCCGGCGACGAAGGCCCAGGGCCGGCGGGCGCCAAGGCTGCGGCTGACCAGGTAAATGCCGATGCTGGCCGTGGCCAGGAGTGCCACTTTGGCCAGGGTGGAGAAAATCAGGGCGTTACTGAAATAGGTGGAGGCCAGGCCGATCCCCAGTGTCACCGGGCTGAAAATGCCCCATTGACCCTCGGCGGCGTAGTTTCCGGCCTGCCAGCCCTCGGCGCTGAACAGGGGCCACTGGCCTGAGCGGAGCATTTCTCCGATTTCGCGCCAGATCGGGTATGCGCCGATCTGGGTGTCGTCATAGAAGTAGAACCGGTGGTTGAAAATGACCGGCACCAGCGCAGCCAGGACGGTGGCCACCGGCGTGGCCAGGGCCCACAACAAACCAGGATTTCCGATCCTGGCCGCTGCGGGTCGTTCATGAATATTCAACTCGGCACGGTCTCTTTCTGTTGCTAACGCTCCATCTAGGGTACCGAATGGGGCGGTCCTCCCATTTTCGCAGCGTCCGCGCCCGCCGGTTTCGCTGCGCTACAGGGAGCCTGAGGCGCTTCTCAGGGTCTGCATGTCCCGGACTGTTGCGTCGATTCCGACAGGAAGGGGGGTGAACTGGCGGTTGTCGAGTTCCGTCCAGACCACGGACCTCAGCCGAAGGTCGTGCGCCTGGGCCTTGGCGTAGGGCGAGGCGCCGAGCACGATTCGGGGGCGCCGCTTGAAGACCGTCCGGCAGGCGCCAATCAGCGCGCCGATCGTGTCTGCCCGCTGGGTGGCGATGATCTTGGTCACGGTCTGGCCGGAGACCACGTCGGATCCGCAAAGACGGTCAAGGCAATCGGCTATTAGAGCGGCGGCGTCGTCGATGAAGATGTAGTCCCGGAGGGTGTCCAGGGAAACGTAAACGGACACCGGCTGTCCGGTCAGGTGGGCTTTCGCGAACACCGAGATGAGCCCCTGCGGTTTGGCGAGGTTCTGCCCGGGACCGTAGAGGTTGGCAACCCGGCCGATCACCACCCGGGTGCCTGATGCCGCCGCAAACCCGGTGACGGCGCGTTCCGCGGCGAGCTTCGCAAATCCGTAAGGAGCAAGAGGCTGTGGCGTGCTGTCTTCCGAATACGGAGGGTTGGGTGCGCCGGCGTAGACGCCGCCCGCCGACGAAGCGAGGAAGAACCGGCCGGGTGCCGAGCCCGGTGCGCACAGGATTTCGGCCATCGAATCAAGGGCGGCCTTGAAGACGTCGAGTTCGGAATCAAGCTCGGCCTGGGATGTCCCCGTGACTCCTGCGCCGGCGCACCAGGCCACAACCCAGGGTTTGCCGGCCGAGACGGTCTTCAGTTGCTCGGCCCCTGCCGCCAGGGCAGCTTTGGCGGCAGCAGGATCCTGCCAGGGAATCGAGGTGGTCAGTACTTCGTGACCCCTTGCCTTGAGCGCGGAGACGAGGCCCCGCCCAAGCAGTCCGCCTGCGCCGACGACCCATACCGGATCAGGCATTGGGCGTGTTTCCCCCGGATGCTGCGGCTGTTCCCTGGCCGGCGGGGGCTTCCACCGTGCTGGCTTTCCCCAACGGACCCACTGCGGGGTCGCTCACGATCAGGTAGGCGGGCTTGCCCATGGCCATGTTGACGTTGACCCCAACGTATTCGGCAATGACGCCAAGGGAAAACAGAATGGCGCCCGTGCTGATGAGGATCACAATCATGGTGGACGTCCAGCCCTGCTGCCCGGCACCATGTCCCGTGAGGTACGCGATGAGAAGGTAGATGGCCAGGCAGACACCGAGGAACGCGAACAATGCCCCGATCAGGCTCACGAGCCGAAGCCCGCGCGTGCCGCTGGAGATCACCATCCGCCAGAAGTGGGACAGCAGGGTCCGGAGCCGGTAGCCGGAGGCCCGGTCGCCTTCTTCACGCAAGGCGACGGGGCATGTGGCGACATTTGAAGCGATCCAGCCGAGCGCGACGTCGAGATAGACGGCGTTGCCTGCGTAGGCGGCTACGGAACGGGCGACTTCGCCGGTCACAAGCCGGAAGCTTTGATAGTTGGGGGCGTCATTGCTGGAAAGCAGCGCCGCCACGACCTTCTTCGCACTTTTTGAGGCCGCGTTGCGAAGGAAGCCGTGAGGGGGTTTGTTGCTGGGCAGGGCGTATACGAGCGTGGACTGCCTTGCCATGGCGGTGTCCAGCATGTCGCCGATGGCGGCGGGATCGTGCTGGCCGTCCTCGTCCATGGTGACAACCCAGTCGCCGCCGGCGGAAGCCATGCCCGCAAGAGTTGCCGGGTGCTGTCCGAAGTTCCGGCTCAGCCACACTCCGCGGACGATGTCGTAGCGGGCGGCGAGGTCACGGATGACCTGGGCGGAGCGGTCCGGGCCATGGTCGAATACGAGAAGAACTTCTGCAATGACAAAACGGTGGCCGGCGGGCGAAATTTGCGGTTCCGCCAGTCCCATAAGTTCGGCAACGACCTCCGGCAGCGTCTTTTCGCCTTGGTAAACAGGAACGACGACGGAAATACGATGGGTGCTGGCCGAAGAGCCTGTCACTGCATTGGTCATGTGCACAGAGTCTACCGGTTTGGCGACAATGCAGTGTGACGCGGGCGCGGGACCGGAGGCCTGCCGCTGCTGCCGCAGGCCTTAGAATCTTTACTTGTAACCGAGCAGCCATCGGGACGCTGCGCAGCAATTCGACGGAAAATATCGGGGTATCCAGGGGAATGTCACAGCAAATAGCTGCCAAGAAGTCTCGGAAAAACTGGCAGCACCTGGTCTCAGCCGCCGCCATTGCATTGTCCGGACTGATGTACTGGGTACTCCAGGTCCGTCCGCTGACTACGAGCACGGGGTTCAGTTGGCAGAACTTCCGCCAGTATTTCCCCTACGACCAGTACTCGTACCTAGCGATCGCAGTCAACGTTAAAAACGGCAACATGGCCGCCGTTGAACCTTTTACCGAAACCGGCACGAACCACTATCCGCGCCTGTATTACGTATTTCTCGGGCTGCTGTCGCGCCTTTTCGACACTGACATCATTGCCACCTGGCAGGTTGCGGGCCTGGCGTTTCAGTTCGTAATGGTGGCAGCGATCAGCTGGCTGCTGATCCGCCTGACCGGCCTTCCGGTTTTGGGCGTCCTCGGTTTTGTCCCCAGCATCATCGGCACGTTCGCCGTGGCGGCCACGGGCAACTGGCACCACTCGCTGGACAATCACGGTGTTCTGTGGGGTGCCTTCGGTGTGCTGTTCACCCTCAACGGGGAATCTGCGGCGCTGTCCATTGCCGTCACTGCCATCTGCCTCCTCATCGGTGTGACGTTCCCCCTGCTGGACGGCCGGGCGCCGGCCGGCGCGAAGGTTCGTACCGCCGTCGTGATTGTTGCGGCTGCCGCGGTGGGGGCGTTGGCCAATGTCCAGACGTATTCCTTCCTGACGGCCGTTTACCTTCTCGTCTACGCCACGGGCGCCTACGGGCTGTTGAACTACGGACGCAAGTGGCACACCGCCCTGAGCCTTGGACTGCTTGCCGCGGTGCTTCTCGGCGGCACTACGGTGGCTGAAACCGCCGGCCCGCTGGTGACGCTCATGGCGGGCCTCCTTGCCGCCGGACCTGGCTTCGTCCTGGTCCTGTTGAAGTACAAGGCTCCCGTCATCGCCGCCTGCGTGTCACTGGCCCTTGCGGCTTCCCCCACGATCCTCGGCACCCTGCTTGGCCTGGCTGACAAGGATGACTTCCTGACCTACCGGGAACTGTCGTCCAACGCGCTGGGCGTGCCGCTGTGGACCGGCGTCCTCGGTGCCCTGGTTCCCTTGCTCATGCTCGGGTTGATCTTCTGGGCGGGCATCGTTCAAAAGAACAAAGCCTGGCTGGCGTTTGCCGTGGGCTCCGCCTTTGCCTGGACCTTGGTTGCCAGCAACGATCTTTGGGGTGCGAACCAGGAGCCATATCGCTTCTGGATCGACAGCTTCACCATGGTCACTGCCGCGGCCGTCCCGGTGTTCTGCCAGGTTGCCGTGCGGAGCTGGCGTCTCTGGCGGGCGGGCCGCGAACCGCAGCCCGCTGTGGCCGAATCACCCGCCGGGTCCGCGGCACCGGCATCTACAGGCGCCGGCTTCGGCCGCAGGCCGGCGATCATTGTGGCGAGTGCATCCGTGGCGGTGGTTGTTGCCCTTGCCGTCAGCCTCGCCGACTACTCGAAGTTTTCCGAGTACGTCCACGACTACGGCACGGCGAGCTTCAGCGACCCGCAGGCACTTGCGATAAAGTCAGCAGCGTTGCCGCTGACCGAACCCGGCTCGGACATGCGGGTAACGGTCGACGGCAAGGGCCAGGCCTCCGAACTGGTGATGTTCGATCCTTGCATCAGCCCGTTCCGCGTGAAGGCCCTGACCGGTCTGCCCACCGCGTTCTACAATCTCGGCCTGGCCTGGCCCAAGAATGAAAAGGACATCCGCGAGATCCTGGTGCAGCGCTCAAAGGGCTCGTTCGCCCAGCTTGCCGCGGAAAAAGTGGACATCCGCTACGTGCTGACTGACACAGGTTGCCCCACCGGCTGGCAGGGGCAGGTCACCGGCGCGAAAATTTCGGAGGCCACCTACAGCAACGGCGGCCAGCCGGCCACCATCACCCTCTGGAAAGTGGCCGACTGAGGACGTTGGCTTGGCCGGATCCTGATGCCGCACCTTTGGTCAGGGCGGGGCCTGCCGGAACCTACAGACAGGGAGTTAATGCAAGACAGTGAAGATGCACCGGCGCGTCCGCTACTTTGGGTCCTATTAACCGCGGTTAGCGTCCTGCTCCTCAGCTTGATTCCACTGATCTGGACCCCGCGGTTCTATTTTTGGGATGACACCGAAAACGGCGCCTACGGCGTCTGGTATCACTTGGGCGAGTCGTTGCTTTCCGGGACTGTCCCGATCCTGAACCCCCAGGTATGGTCGAGCGGCAACTATGCTGCCGAAGGGCAGTGGGGAACGTGGAACCCCCTCATCATGGCCATTGGCGTCATTGTTTACCTCGCACCTGATGCCGTTATCGTCACGACCAGCCTGAAAATTGCATTCCTGGTGGTGGGCGGTGTGGGCTGCTACCTGCTGAGCCGGTCATTCAAGGTCCCGCCGGCGCTGGCCCTGGTGGCAGGGGTTGCTTCCCCATTGAACGGCTTCACCACGTTCTTTGACGCGCCATCCTGGGTCACCGGGCAACTGGCGTGGGCACTCCTCCCTTACTTCTGGATGCTGCTGAAGCTGGCCGCGGAAGGCCGGCGGAGTCCGTTCTGGGCCTTCCTGGCCGGATACCTCGTGGTCACCATCGGATATGTGGCCGGCACCGTGGCGGTGGGTTTCGTCCTGCTGGCCGTGGGCGTGGACGCCCTCCTGAAGCGCCGCTGGGCGACCGCCTGGCGCACCGCGGCGATCGGAGTCGCGCTGGTGATGGTCGCCGTGGTGGTCTACCTGCCCGGCGTCCTGACAGCCGCAGTAACAACGCGCAGCACTACGGCTATCGCCAATGACGACTTCATGGGCGTGGACCTGAGCGGTCTGTTGAGCTCGACCATCGCCACAGCCTTCCCCATGATGCCCTCGTGGTGGTGGGGCGGCTTCTCCGCTCCCGCACCGGCCCTCTACATTGCCTGGTTCCTGCCACTGGTCGCTTTCCTGAGCTGGCGCAGGATCCGGGGGTATGCCCCAGAGATCAGGGACATTCTGTTCTTCGCAGCCCTGTCCCTGATGTTTGTGCTGCTGCCCTCGACCGTGGGCCCCCTTCGCTACCCGGCCCGCTTCATGCCCTACCTTGCGCTGGTCTGTGTGCTTCTGTGCGTTGTGCTGCTCTCCCATGCGCTGGCCAGCCATCCTTCCAAGCTGTCCCTGCTGGGGGCCACGGGCGCGATCGCGTTCGGTGTCTACGGTGCCTGGGCGCAATACCCGGACCGTTACATGACAGTCTTCGTGGCGGGCCTGCTCGCGGTAACGGCGATCTGCGCTGTGTGGTGGCGGATGCGGGGCAATCCCCTCCCGCTGGGCAAGTTGCCCCTCGCTTCCTCCGTGGCCATTGTCTGCCTAGGCGTGACCTTCGGGACAACCTTCCTGCAGCACCGGACAACCGGCGGAAGCCCGCTGTCCAATTCGCACGTGCCGGCGGCCACCGCCGTTCCCAAAGGCGTCCTGGCAGATGTCCGGGGAGAGGTTCTGGTCGTTGGAGACCCCCTCGACTACCCGCAGGACGAGTCGACCTGGTCCAGGACGCTCATGGCCAACACCTGGTACCTCAGCCCCGCTTCTGTCCTCAACCGGTACCAGCTGATCGGCCACACGCAATACAACAATGCACTGTGCCTGCGCTACCTCGGCGGCACGTGTCCGGAGCTGTTGGGCAGGCTGTTCGAGCGGCGGGCCGACACCGGCATGATGCTGGTGGACGAGCTTGGGATCGACAACATCCAGATCCTGAAAAAGTCCTTCGAAGGTAACCAGCGGCCCGCTGCCAACAACAACTATGTTGGAAGGCAGGATGCCCTGCCCATCAGGTCGGTGCCCGCCGGCTGGCGGCAAATCAGTGACGACGGCGACATGGCGCTTTGGAGCCGTGAGGTTCCGACGGATTCCTCCGGCGGGCTCGTCTGGACGTCGGCCGGCACCACCGTCACAGAGACAGGCCGTACGGCTACCGAGGTGACACTTCGCGTGGATCAGGTTCCTTCCGGCGGTGGCCGCGCCGCGCTGGGCCGCCTGCCGTGGCCGGGCTACGAAGCCCGGGGCGCACGCATCGGTTCTCCCGTTGACGGGTTCCTGCTGACCGTTGACGTGCCTGAGGACGCCGCGGGGCGCACCGTGTCTGTCGCTTTTACTCCGCCGGGCTGGACGGCAGGTGTGGCGTTGTGGTCCGTTGGCGTGGGTGGCATTATCGTGTGGGCGGCCGTGGACCTGATCGCGGGGCGCCGCCGCCGAGCCCAGGCAGAAGCAGGGGGAGCCGGGCCGGCGTTGGCGGTCGAGCCGTTGACCGACCACAGCGTCCCTTAGCCATTAAAAGATGGAAGCCGGGTGCCGTCCTTTTGGACGGCACCCGGCTTTTGTCTGTCGTAGCGCCGGTGTCCCGCGCGCGGCGCTAAACCGTTGCCTGGCTGGTGCTCAGGTACTCGGCCAGGGCCGTTTTGGAGTTCCGGGGCGTGAAGCCGGTGGCCTTGATTTTCGCCAGGTCCAGGACGCTGTTGAGCGGGCGCGGGGCTGCGGCCTTGTCCTTGAAGTACTCGGCCGTGGTGACGCCGGAAACAACCGATCGTTCGGCGCCGCTGAGTTCAAAAACGTCCGCTGCGATCTCGGCCCAGGACTGGGGCGTGCCGTCGTTGCTCAGGTTATACGTGCCGAACGGTGCCTTCGTCGCGAGCAGGTGCTTGATGCCCTCGGCGATGTCCTCGGCAAACGTCAGCCGTCCGATTTGGTCGTCGACGACGGAGGGCTGGACGCCGCGGCCGGCCAGGTCCGCCATGGTGCGGACGAAATTGTTGCCGTCACCGATGACCCAGCTGGTCCGGACGATGTAGTGCCGGGGGACTGTGCCGGCGATGGCGTCGCCGGCCGCCTTGCTCTGGCCGTACACGCCCAGGGGAGTGAACGGTTCGTCTTCGGTGTGTTCAGGACGTTCGCCGTCGAAGACATAGTCGCTGGAGACGTGCACCAGCGTCAGGGAATGTTCGGCTGCTACCCGCGCGAGCCGGCTGACTGCGGTGGCGTTGATGGCCCATGCGGCCTCCCGTCCCGGCCCGGTTTCAGCGGCATCCACCGCAGTGTAGGCCGCGGCGTTGATGATGGTGCTGTAGCTGCCCCAGTGGCGGGCAGTGTACGAGGCAGGGTCCAAGAGGTCGAAGTCCTGGCGGCCTGCGAACTCAACGGAAGTGTCGCCGTCGTACGCTTTGCGCAGCGAACGGCCCAGCTGTCCGTCCGCCCCGAGGACTAGCGTCTTGCGCGGGCCCATGGGCCTGACGTCGGCCAGCCGCGGGTGGCCGAGGTCCTTTTCGGAAACCTCGGCTTCCGAGAGGGGGATTGGCCACGGAATGTTCGCGGTCTCGTCGGCCAGGTTCAGGAACGTGTATTCGGCGTCGGGTGACCAGTGATCGTTGACGAGGTAGACGTAGGAGGTGTTGTCCTCCAGCGTCTGGTAGGAGTTGGCCACGCCGCGGGGAATGAAGATGGCCTTGCTGGCATCGAGCTCCGTGGTGAAGACCGCGCCGAAGGACGGGCCTTCACGCAGGTCAACCCAGGCGCCGAAGATCCGGCCGGTGGCCACCGACACGAACTTGTCCCACGGCTCCGCGTGGATCCCCCTGGTGGTGCCGGCCTTGTCGTTGAAGGAGATGTTGTTCTGCACGGGCCCGAAGTCGGGCAGTCCGGCGGCGATCATCTTCTCCCGCTGCCAGTTTTCCTTGAACCAGCCGCGGTTGTCCCCGTACACCGGAAGGTCGTAGACCACGACGCCGGGAATCGGCGTTTCCGCGCCTGCGAGCTTCTTCTGAAACTCCATGCTTACTGGCCCTGCTCCTTGTACTTGGCTTCGGTGGCGGCCTTTTGCGGGCGCCACCAGTCCTCGTTGGTGCGGTACCAGGCGATGGTGTCTTCGATGCCGGCGTCGAAGTTGGAGAATTCCGGCTTCCAGCCCAGTTCGTCGCGGAGCTTGGCGGAGTCGATGGCGTAGCGCAGGTCGTGGCCGGGGCGGTCGATGACATGGTCGTAGGCGTCGCGGGGCTGGCCCATGTGCTCGAGGATGAGTTCGACGACTTCCTTGTTGTTCTTTTCGCCGTCCGCGCCGATCAGGTAGGTCTCCCCGATGATGCCCTTTTCGATGATGGTGAGCACGGCGGAGGAGTGGTCGTTGGCGTGGATCCAGTCGCGGACGTTCTCGCCCTTGCCGTAGAGCTTGGGGCGGATGCCGTCGATGACGTTGGTGATCTGGCGTGGGATGAACTTTTCCACGTGCTGGTAGGGGCCGTAGTTGTTCGAGCAGTTGCTGATGGTGGCCTGCAGCCCGAAGGAGCGGACCCAGGCGCGGACCAGGAGATCGGAGCCGGCCTTGGTGGAGGAGTACGGGCTGGAGGGGTTGTACGGGGTGTTTTCGGTGAACCGTTCCGGGTCATCGAGTTCCAGGTCGCCGTAGACCTCGTCGGTGGAGATGTGGTGGAAGCGCTTGTTGTGCTTGCGGGCGGCTTCGATCAGCGTGTACGTGCCGATGATGTTCGTGTCCAGGAACGGGCGGGGGTCGTGCAGGGAGTTGTCGTTGTGTGACTCGGCCGCGTAGTGCACTACGACGTCGTGGTCGGCCACGAGCTGGTCGACGACGGCGGGATCGGCGATGTCGCCCTTAACAAAGGCGAATCGGTCCTCGGGCAGATGCCGCAATGACTCGGGGTTCCCGGCGTAGGTGAGCTTGTCCAATACGGTGACATAGTTGTCCGTGTTGGCCATTACATAATGGACAAAATTCGAGCCGATGAATCCGGCGCCGCCGGTTACGAGAAGTCGCTGCATAGTTTCATAGGTTACCGGATTTGGCTGGACTTCGAATCAGAGGGAAAGATAGGTTGCATGCGCGGAATTATCCTTGCCGGCGGTACCGGCTCCAGACTCCATCCCATTACCATGGGCATCAGCAAGCAACTGGTGCCGGTCTATGACAAGCCGATGATCTACTACCCGCTGTCGACGCTCATTCTGGCCGGCATCCGCGACATCCTCATCATCACCACACCCCACGACGCTGACCAGTTCCAGCGCCTGCTCGGCGACGGTTCGCAATTCGGCGTGAATATTACGTATACCCAGCAGCCCTCTCCCGACGGACTGGCCCAAGCCTTCATCCTCGGCGCGGAGCACATCGGCGACGGACCCGTTGCCCTGGTCCTGGGCGACAACATCTTCTACGGCCGCGGCATGGGCACCCAGCTCCGCCGCTTCTCTGACATCGACGGCGGTGCGGTGTTCGGTTACTGGGTGGCCGATCCCTCCGCTTACGGCGTGGTGGAATTCGACGGCGACGGGAAAGCCATTTCGCTTGAGGAAAAGCCGGCGAAGCCGAAGAGCCACTACGCAGTTCCCGGCCTGTACTTCTACGACAACGACGTCGTGCAGATCGCCAAGGACCTGAAGCCTTCTCCCCGCGGAGAGCTGGAAATCACGGACGTAAACCGTGTGTACCTGGAACGCGGCAAGCTCCAGGTGGAGATCCTCCCGCGGGGAACCGCCTGGCTGGACACCGGAACCTTTGATTCACTGAACGAAGCGTCCGAATTCATCCACACCGTGCAGAAGCGCCAGGGCCTGTCCATCGGCTGCCCGGAGGAAATCTCCTGGCGGCTCGGCTTCCTCAGCGACGCCGAACTGCAGGAACGGGCGGAACCGCTGGTGAAGAGCGGTTACGGAAAATACCTGCTTGAATTGCTGGACCAAAACGCAAACTGATCAAACCAACAAAAGGCGGGTGGCCGGGAATTTCCCGGCCACCCGCCTTTTTGCTTAATTCGCAAATAGCGCTTGGCGTTACGCCGGGCTTCCCGTTGGAACCGGGTCCAGCGCGCTGCGGGTGTATTCAGCAATGACGGGTGAACTGCTCCCGTTGTTCAATTCCACCAGGCGCGTCCAGGAAGCCACCGGGCGCTTGGTCCCGTCGACCATCAGGTAGACGACGGGGGAGTCCAGTGCCTTGACGAAGATCGTCGAGTCCAGGTTGCCCCTGGTTGCGGGAAGCGCCGTGCAGGTGGAGGGTTCAAGGGTGCGTGCCGGGAGCTGCGCCGTGGCCGTCGTGGCCGGTAGCTTCCAGATGCCGCCGCCGTAACCGAGGTACGTATCCAGTCCGCAACGTACAACGGGCTGCACCGTTCCAGCCGAGGCGTAGGGTGCCAGTGCTGACTGGGCAATCCGTGAGTACCCCCCGATCCCCAGGCTGTTGGTGATCCTGAAATCCTCCAGCTGCAGCATTTTGTCCGGCCCGTCGATCAGATAAACCACCGGGCTGGTGTTGCCCACAACCAGTTTCGCCAGGGGCAGCAGGGCGGGGCCCTTAGGCAGGGTGCGGAGAGTCGTCGCCGACAAGGAATAGATGACGGGAACCTTGCCGAGTCCGAGTTGGGTGAGCGTGGAAATATCCGGAACTTCGCGGGCGACTGACTTATCCCTCCGGTAGACCACCGGGGAGGACGGGGACTTCACGAAGGCCGGGCTGGAAATTGCGGGGCCCGTACCGATCGCATTCAGCAGGACGTCCGAAAACTTAACCGCTGTCTCGGGCCACTGCGTTGTGTCGGTCATCAGGAATTTGTTGCTCGATCCAATCACGTAGCGGGCGCTGCCAGCTTCATTCGAGGCGAAACCGGTGAAGGCCGGGCCCTGCGTGAGTTTCGCGATGGACTGGGGGTCCAGTGCCGCGGCGGTGAGTGACGGCGCCCAGGCGTTCTCCGCGTTGACAGATGTGGGAACCGGCAGGAGTTTTCCTGCAGTGTTGATGAAGGGCTGGCGGCTGACCCGGTCTACGACGATGACGTCCGGACGGACGATGGGTGCAGCCGCTGCATACGGCAGCGGATCTGTAACAGCATCGCTCAGGCGCGCAACGGTGGTGGGGAGGCCGGCACGGCTGAGGGAGGCGACGTCGAAGAATTCCCGCTTTGTCCTGGCGGATACGTAGAACAGCTTGCCGGACGCGGAAACAGTGGCGTTGGCCAACAGTCCGGCGTCCGCATACCCCGCAAGCTGACTGTCAGCCAGCGGAATCCAGCCTGTGCAGCTGCCGCCGCCGAAGTCGTCCATGATGGAGCAGCTGGGGACGTGGAACTTCCGGCCGGAGTCAATGAGGTAGATGGAGCCGTCAGGGCTGCGCGCGAACCGGCCCACGGCGTTTCCCGTCGACAGCGAGTCAAGGAACTGCTGGCTCACCTGGTCGAGGGAACTTACATTCATGTAGAGCTGATATGTGGCCCAGTCCGGTACGGGGTATTTGGTTTTGCCGCTGACCAGGTACACGGTGCTGCTGTTGGGCCCTTTGACAAAGATGGACCCGAAGCCGTCGGAGTACGTGGCGAAGCGCTGCAGCATCTGGTACGTGCCGTTCCACACATTGGAGTCGCCGGCGAAGGGACCCGTGCTGCTGTACTGCCACATGCTGTAGGAGCTCCAGCTCGAGGGCACGGGACCGGCGTCGTTGGTGGCTGAGCTGGGGTAGGCCGCCACCCAGAGGGGATAGCTTCCGAAGCCGGCGGCGTCGCCGGTGCACTGCTTCCACCAGGAGGTGTTCGTGTAGATGACCGGCAGCCGTCCGGTGAGTGCCTGCATGGTGTTGCCGAAGTCGCGAACCCACGACGTGAGCTGGGCCGGGGACATGCCGTAGCAGGTGTTCCCGAAGTAGAACCCGTCGATGGTCCGGCCTTCATACGGGTTGAACTCAAAGTCCAGGACCGGCGGCAGCGTGTAGCCGTCAGCGGTCCAGCCGCCTCCGTTCTGGACGAAGTAACGCGCCTGGTCCGCTCCGGATGACCAGTTCGGGATGGCGAAGTGGTACGCACCCCGGATCATTCCGACGTTCCGGGCGCCTTGGTACTGCGAGCCGTACAGCTCATTGGTGTAGTAGTTGCCTTCGCTGGCTTTGACGTAGGCAAAGCGCGCACCCATGTTCCATTGCTGCTGCCAGTTGACGGAGGTCTGGTGTCCGCTGACATCGAGGCCCTGGACGCCGAAAGTGGGCATCCACGTTCCCTGTGTTTCCAGGGACTGACGGGTCAACAGCTGCGAAGCGTCCTGGTCCGTCCCGGCGGGTCCTGCCACCCGGGCCGAGCGCTGGCCCATTTCGGCGCCGCCCGGTCCGGCGGCTTTCGCCATCGCGGCACGTCCGGCCGCGGAGCCGGGGTCCAGGGGAACCGCAGGCGCAGGAAGCGGTGTTGCCGGTGCAGGCTGGGGGGACACTGTGGCTGAGGGGGAAGGCGAGGACGAGGAGGTCGACGGCGCCGTTGAAGGCGTGCCGGGCAATGCGGTTTCGGGGGTGGCCGGTGCGGGACCGGAGGATTCACCCGCCGTCGGCGTGGGGGTCGGCGGGGGTTCCGTCGCGGCCGCCGGTCCCGCCAGCGGTCCCGCCATCAGTGACAGCGCCAGAATGAGCGGCCCAGCGCTTCTCACTAAGCGACGCTTGGATTGAATTGGGGTCCGCTTCATTTTTCGCTCCGGAATAATGACGTGCCCCGGGGAGCAGGCCACTAGCTCGCATCCACAGCTGAATCCCGGGGGAATAACCGAACTGTGAGATATGCCTGACTTAACGCGCCTACCATAACACCAGTGTGCAGGGAGCGACTAGTGATTCTGCTGTTACCAAAGTGATTCGTGGTGCCGCTGGCTCCTGGTTTATCCACAGCTTGCAGATGTGACTTGGCCTACATGTCCCTGCTCCCTTAGCTTTAACGCAGTTGTACTGCCTCTGTCGGGGGGGCGGCAGTCGTATTGGGGAACTCATGGATGCAGTTCGAATCGTGGAGGACGAGGTCCGCGAGCTGATTCGGCGCCGCGGCCTGGACCCGCTGCGGCAGGCCGGCGAGGTCAGGCGCCTCGTTGAAGCGGCGGTCAGCGACTACGACGAGCGGGCGCTCATGGGGCCTCTTCCGCCGATTGGCCCGCTGGAAACGGCACGCCGGTATGTCTACGACGCCGTTGCCGGTTTTGGCCCTTTGCAGCCGCTGTTGGATGACCCCGCCATCGAGGAAATCTGGCTGAACGCACCCAACGAAATCTATGTCGCACGGAACGGCGAGTCCGAGCTCACGTCCCTGAGCCTCTCGGACCAGCAGGTTCGGGACCTCGTGGAGCGCATGCTGAAAAGCTCCGGTCGGCGCCTCGACATGTCCTCGCCGTTCGTGGATGCGGCACTGCCGGACGGATCCCGGCTGCACGTTGTGATTCCCGATGTGACACGGCGCCACTGGGCCGTGAACATCCGCAAGTTTGTGGTCAAGGCAAGCAGGCTCGAACATCTGGTTGAGCTTGGCACCCTGACTCCAGAGGCGGCACGGTTTCTCGGGGCGGCGGTAGCGAGCGGACTGAACATCCTGGTCTCCGGGGCGACGCAGGCAGGGAAAACCACCATGCTGAACTGCCTGGCTGCCAGCATTGGCGCACGGGAACGCGTCATCACTGTGGAGGAAATCTTCGAACTGCAGTTTCCCCTGCGTGACGTTGTCGGACTGCAGTGCCGGCAGCCAAACCTGGAGGGCGAGGGCGAGATCCCGCTGCGGAGGCTCGTTAAGGAAGCCCTCAGGATGCGGCCGGACCGGCTCGTGGTCGGCGAAGTGCGTGAAGCCGAAAGCCTGGACATGCTGATCGCGCTGAACTCCGGGCTCCCCGGGATGTGTACCGTCCATGCGAATTCCGCGCACGACGCCGTGACCAAGCTGTGCACGCTTCCGCTCCTGGCCGGTGACAACATCTCAAGTGCGTTTGTCGTTCCTACCGTTGCCTCCTGCATTGACCTCGTGGTCCATTGCAGCCGGCAGTCCAGCGGGCGGCGTCAGGTGACGGAGATACTTTCCCTCGGCCGGAGGGTCGAAAATGGCATCATCGAATCCTCCATGGTCTTTGCCATGTCGGATGGCCAACTGCATGCAAAGGCGAACTCCATGCCGGCCGCCGAGAAGTTCGCCGCGGCGGGGTTCGATGTTGCAGGCCTTCTGGAAGTGCACTGATGGCACCGCTGCTGGGCGTGCTATTCGGCGCAGGCCTCTTCCTCATCTGGTGGTCAGCATGGGAACAGCCGGAGCCCACCAAACGCGGTCCGCGGCACAGCCGGCTCGAAGACTTGCTGCGGTCCGCCGGAATTGAGAAGGTCTCGGCGTTTGGGCTGGTGTCCACCTGCCTGGGCCTGGCAGCATTCGTGAGCCTCATTTTCTTCGCCGTGACCAGGTCCTGGCCCATCTCGGCCTGCTTCGGCCTGTTTGGCGGGTGGCTCCCGATGGCCGTTGTCAGATGGCGGGCCCGCAAACGCACCGCCACGCTCCGTCAGTTATGGCCCGACGTTGTTGACCATCTTCGATCCGCGATCAGGGCGGGACTGTCCCTGCCAGAGGCGCTGATCCAACTCGGCGACAAGGGCCCCGAGGAGCTGCGGCACGTGTTTCGGGAGTTCGGTGCCGACTATCGCGCCGGCGGGCAGTTTGATCCAGCCCTCAACAGGCTTAAGGAACGGCTTGCAGATCCGGTCGCAGACCGGATTGTGGAGGCCCTGAGGCTCACCCGCGAGGTGGGCGGCTCGGACCTGGGCAGGTTGCTGGGAACATTGGCTGAATTCCTGCGGGAAAGTGCTCGGACCCGAAGTGAGCTTGAGGCCCGGCAGTCCTGGACGGTGAATGCTGCCAGGCTTGCTGTCGCTGCTCCGTGGATCGTCATGGTTCTGCTGGCCACCCGCCCCGAAGCTGTTGCCGCCTACAACACGGCGATGGGTGCGGCCGTGCTCCTTGGCGGACTCGTTGTTTCGGCCTTCTGCTACTCCGTCATGCTGCGCATCGGGGCCCTTCCCGAGGATGAGCGGGTGCTCCGGTGACGTCTGCTGCCGCTGGTGCCGTGATCTCCGGACTTCTTCTCGGAGCAGGACTTTGGCTCTTGGTTGTGCGGCTTCCCTTCATGCGGCCCATAAGCTTCACCGAACGCATCGAACCGCAGCTGAAGTCGCAAAACCTGGAGTCCAAGCTGCTGCTTGCCTCTGCAGACAGCCTCACGCCGTTCGGACCATTGGAGCGCATTCTGCGTCCGGTGCTGCAGGACGGTCTTTCCTTCCTTTCACGCTTCAACTTCGGGTCCTCGGCGTTAGGCCGCCGCCTGGCCCGGGCGGGGATCCGGAAATCGGCCGTCGATTTCAGGGCGGAGCAAGTGCTCTGGGCGGTGATCGGTTTCATTGTCTCCACGGGCCTTGTGCTGATCGGAGCGGCGGCAGGACAGTTCAATCCATTCCTTGCCGTCGTTGCGATCCTGGGCAGCGCAGTTGGCGGATTCCTCTTCAGGGACTACTGGCTGGGCGTGCAGATCAAGACGCGGGAAAAACGCATGATGGCGGAATTCCCGAGCCTGGCCGAGCTGATGGCGCTCGCCGTCAGCGCCGGCGAAAGCGCCATCGGTGCACTTGACCGGGTCTGCCGCAGCTCACATGGCGAACTGGCCGGGGAATTCACACTGGTTCTTGGTGAAACCCGGTCCGGAAAACCCCTCGTGGAAGCATTGCAGCGGTTCTCCTCACGAACGGACCTGAGCGCCTTGGTGCGGTTCGTTGACGGGATCATCGTGGCAGTGGAACGGGGAACACCACTTGCAGACGTCCTCAGGGCCCAGGCACAGGACGTCCGCGACACCGCGAAGCGCGACTTGATGGAATCAGCCGGAAAGAAAGAGATCGCCATGATGGTGCCGCTGGTTTTCGGTGTCCTGCCGTTGACCGTCGTCTTTGCAGTGTTTCCCGGCCTCGCAGCCATCAGCCTCGGACTATGACCAGTCAGGACCGCCCGTACCTAACAACAACGTTCAGCCGGAACCACAGAATGGAAGTTCAATGAAACACCTCGGAATCCGCGCTTTTGCCCTGATTCACGCATGCGCCCTGCTGCGCCGGCCATTAGACGCTTCAGTTTCAGCAGCGCGCGGGAGGGTTTCCCGGGCCTCCGACCATCCAGAACGAGGGGACGTGCCTGGCTGGGTGATGATCACACTTATGTCGGCAGTGCTGGTCGCAGCCCTGCTGGCGTTGGCCGGACCTGCCCTGGAGGGGCTGTTCAACCAGGCCATGGACAAGGTCGGAAACTAGTACATGCCTACAGCGGTCGCGGAGGCGGGCGAGGCAGTTAGCCGGAGCATTGAAGAACCGGCTAAAGGCGACTGCACGTCACCGCGCGAGCGGGGCTCCGCCGTCGTGGACTTTGTCCTCGTCGGCACCCTCCTGACCATGTTCTTCCTGGCGGTTATCCAGCTGACGTTGGTCCTGCATGTCCGCAATACACTGATCGACGCTGCAGCCTCAGGCGCAAGGTATGGCACACTCGCTGACCGGAACGCCGCCGATGCGCGGGAGCGTTCCGTCGAGCTGATCGGATTGGCGCTGAACGCCGAATTCGCCCGGGACGTCACCACTTCGGAAGTGACCTATCAAGGAATCCGCGCGTTGGAGGTGACTGTCAGGGCGCCGTTGCCGGTGATCGGCCTGATCGGTCCCCGGGAGTCCCTGGAGGTAAAAGGCCATGCCGCCATCCAGCCGTAGACGCGCGGCCGGGCCGGCAAGCGGACTCTGCAGTGCCGGGAGCGGGGAAGCAACGAGCGGCGAGCAGGGGAGCGCCGTCGTCGAATTCACCTTCCTGGCCCTTCTCCTCATGGTTCCCCTGGTGTACTTCATCATCACCGTGGGACAGATCCAGGGCGGGGCATTCGCCGTGGTGGGAGCTGCAGACCAGGCCGCCAAGGTATATGTTGCCCAGCCCGACGCGGAAAGCGGCCGCGCGGCCGCCGAGCAGGCAGTCATGCTCGCCCTCGCCGACTACGGGCACCCGGCGGGCAACGTCCGGATGGACGCAAGCTGCCAGCCTGCGGACTGCCTCGCCCCAGGGTCGGCCGTGACCATCACCGTCCACCTCAGCGTCCCCTTGCCCTTTGTGCCGTTCAGCGATTCGTTCCAGCTCAACGCAAGCGAGCTCGATGCTTCAGCGACCCAGATTGTGGGACGGTTCCGGTGAGGTCGCAAGATCGGGACACTGAACAAGATCGGGACACTGAACACAAAGCGGAGACCGGGCAGATCATGGTCCTGATCATCGGCTTCGTTCTCCTGGCTCTTCTGGTGACCTCGGCAGTCATGGCCGCGTCCACTCTGTACCTGGAACACAAAAAGCTGCTGTCCGCGGCAGACGGAGCGTCCGTGGCGGCAGCGGACAGCTACACGCTGGGCCAGGTTGAAACCGGCGGCGGCAGCCCTTCCGCAGTGCTCAACGCCGGCAGGGTGCGCAGCGTGGCGGCGGACTACCTGAGCCGGAACGGCGCCTATGGCAGGTTCGACGGGCTCGCCGTCGCGCCGGAGACCGGCAGCCCCGACGGCTCCACCGCCGTCGTCGTGCTGACCGCGGAAGTACATCCTCCGATCGTGAACTTCCTGATCCCGGACGGAATCCCGATCCAAGCGGCTTCCACCGCGCGTTCCCGGCTCGTCCGGTAGCCGGTGCAGGCGGCTGGGAAGGATAGCGTAGGCTTTAACAACCATGGCTCAAATTGATTTTTCCGCAGAAATCCGCGCTCTGCGCGCCACGTACTCCTCCATCGAAAACGTCTCGAATGTTGAGGAGCTGAAGGAAGACATCGCCGAACTGAGCGAACGCGCGGGTGAGCCCAACCTCTGGGACGATCCGGCGGCCGCACAGAAGATCACCTCCAGGCTTTCCCACCGCCAGAGCGAATTGGAACGCCTCAATAGGCTGGTTGCCAGGATTGACGACCTCGAAGTCCTGGTGGAGCTCGGCCAGGACGAGGACGACGCCGACTCCATGGGCGAGGCCGCCGCAGAGCTTGAGTCCATCCGGAAGTCGCTGAAGGACCTCGAAGTGGTGACGCTTCTGTCCGGTGAGTTCGACGAGCGTGAAGCGGTGGTTAGCATCCGTGCAGGCGCCGGCGGCGTTGATGCCGCGGACTTCGCCGAGATGCTACTCCGGATGTACCTGCGCTGGGCGGAACGCCACGGTTACCCGACCACCATCATGGACACCTCATACGCCGAAGAGGCCGGGCTCAAATCCGCCACCTTCGAGGTCAATGCTCCTTACGCCTTCGGCACGCTGAGTGTCGAAGCGGGCACGCACCGCCTGGTCCGCATCAGCCCCTTCGACAACCAGGGCCGCCGCCAGACGTCCTTCGCGGCGGTGGAAGTGATCCCGCTGATTGAGCAGACGGACTCCATTGATATCCCGGACAACGAAATCCGCGTGGATGTCTTCCGGTCCTCGGGGCCGGGCGGCCAGTCGGTGAACACCACCGACTCGGCAGTGCGCCTGACGCACATTCCCACCGGGACGGTTGTGTCCATGCAGAACGAAAAATCCCAGCTCCAGAACCGGGCAGCGGCGATGCGCGTCCTCCAGTCCCGGCTGCTGCTGCTCAAGAAGGAGCAGGAAGACGCGGAAAAGAAGGCCTTTGCCGGGGATGTTAAGGCATCGTGGGGCGACCAGATGCGCTCGTACGTGCTGAACCCTTACCAGATGGTCAAAGACCTCCGCACAGATCACGAAGTCGGCAACACCTCCGCAGTGTTCGACGGCGAGATCGACGATTTCATTGACGCCGGAATCCGCTGGCGCACCGACAACCGCAACGCCGCCGACTAGGATGGACCGCGCCGGGGTGAACCGCCTTAGGATGAATCGCAGGCGGGTAGTACATTCGCTGGCTGAATCATGCGACACGCCCCTGAACTCCCGCTTTTCCACAGGTACGCGTGCGTATAGTCGAGGAGCCGGAGCTCTACTTCCCCCAAAAGAAAGCCCGTGCACCGGCTGCAGTACGGGGTTCATTCAGCCATGTCTGCAGGGTTCTTAGGGCAATGATCCGTTTCGAAAATGTCACCAAGGTCTATGACCAGACGACCCGGCCCGCGCTGGACTCTGTCAACCTTGAAATCGACCGTGGTGAGTTCGCATTCCTCGTGGGCGCCTCGGGTTCCGGCAAATCCACGTTCCTCCGCCTCGTGCTCAAGGAAGACCGGGCCACCTCCGGCGCTGTGTACGTCGCGGGCCAAAACGTGGCGAACATTTCCAGCTGGCGCGTCCCGCGGCTGCGGCGCGGAATCGGCGTCGTGTTCCAGGACTTCAGGCTTCTCCCGCAAAAAAATGTCTTCGCGAACGTTGCCTTCGCCATGCAGGTCATCGGCAAGAGCCGCAGCATCATCCGGGACACGGTCCCGGAAGTCCTCAAGACGGTGGGTCTTGAAGGCAAGGAGCACCGCATGCCGCACGAGCTCTCCGGCGGTGAACAGCAGCGCGTGGCGATCGCCCGGGCAGTGGTCAACCGTCCGGGGATCCTCCTGGCGGACGAGCCCACCGGAAACCTGGACCCCACAACGTCGATGGGCATCATGGGCGTCCTGGACAAGATCAACCAGAACGGCACCACCGTTGTAATGGCGACCCACGACGACGACATTGTCAACGAGATGCGCAAACGCGTGGTGGAACTCCGGAACGGTGTTGTCATCCGTGACGAGGCGCGGGCCCTGTACACCTCAATGATTCCGGTTGTCGGGCAGTCGCGGCGTCTCAAGGACGCCAGCGGGCGCCCCGACAATCCCGAGGAGGATCCCGGCGACGGATCCTTCCCTTCCCAGACGGGGGAGGCGCTGTGAGGCTGGCTTTCATCCTCAGCGAGATCGGCAGCGGGCTCCGGCGCAACCTGTCGATGGTGGTATCGGTGATTCTGGTGACTTTCGTGTCGCTGACATTCGTCGGTGCCGCCGGCATGCTCCAGCTGCAGATCAACCAGATGAAGGGGTACTGGTACGACAAGGTCCAGGTGGCGATCTTCCTCTGCGGTGAAGGCTCGACGGCGGCCGGTTGCGCTACCGGTTCGGCCACCCCCGAACAGCAGGAGAACCTGCGCACGCTGCTGGAATCGCCCGCTGTTGCGCAGTACATCAACGACTTTCAGTTCGAGTCCAAGGACGACGCCTACAAGCACTTCAAGGAGCAGTTCTCCAACTCGCCGATCGTGGACTCGGTGACGCCGGACCAGCTGCCGGCCTCCTTCCGGATCAACATGAAGGATCCGGAAAAATACCAGATCATCAGTGAGACCTTTTCCTCGCAGCCCGGCGTGGAGACGGTGATCGACCAGCGCCAGGTGCTGGAGCGGCTCTTCTCGGTGATGAACGCAGCATCACTCGTCGCCGTCATCATCGCCGGCGTGATGATCGTCTGCGCCATCCTGCTCATCGCCACCACCATCCGGCTCTCCGCCTTCAGCAGGCGCCGCGAGACCGGAATCATGCGATTGGTCGGCGCCTCCAAGATCGTTATTCAGCTGCCGTTCGTTCTTGAAGGCGTCATCGCCGCGGTAATCGGCGCGGCGCTGGCTTCCGGCACGCTCTGGGCAGTGGCCCATTTCTTCCTCGGTGAGTATATGTCCAAGCAGTATCCGGACACACCGTTTATCTCTCCGGCGCAGACCTTGATATTGATTCCGGCCTTGATCGGACTTGGCGCAACCTTGGCTGGAATTTCGTCTCTCTTGACCTTACGTAGATATTTGCGGGTTTAGGCTGTGCAAAACAACGAAGGAATGACCATGACACAATCGGACCGCAAGGCCCGCCGGCTCCGGTCAGCGGGGCGTGGCAGCCGCGTAGTCAGCGCAGCCTTGGCACTGATGCTTGCCGCGAGCCTAGGCGCCTCCACGCCTGTGGCTTTCGCAGACGAGCTGGAAGACAAGCAGGCAGCCCTCGAAGCCGAAGCCGCCCGTGTGCAGCAGTCGCTTGAGTTCGTGGATGCGAAGATCGCCAAGGCCGCAGGTGACCTGGTGGTCTACCAGGGACAGCTCCCGGCAGCCCAGCAGGCGTTGCTCGAGGCCCAGGGCCGGGTCGCGAGTGCAGTCAAGGAGGTCGAAGCATTGGCCGCGCGTGTGGATCTGGCGCAGCAGAACAAAGCGAAGATCACGCAGCAGCTTGAATCCGACAAGCAGAAGATCGCGGACACCAAGAAGCTTATCGGCCAGATTGCCACCCAGGCCTACAAATCCGGCGGCGTCCCGTCAAACCTCACTCTTTTCTTTGGATCCAAAAGCGGCGGAAGCCTGACGGACACCATGGACCTCGCGGACCAGGCCATGCGCAGCCAGAATTCCGCCATGGACAAGCTGTCCCAGCAGAACGCAACGAACGTCAATTCCCAGGCCCGCCTGCAGGCAGTTGAAGCGGAGATCCAGGATCTCAAGGCCAAGGCCGACGCCGCCCTGGCACGGGAGAAGGCTGCCCGTGACGAGGCAGCCGCCAAGAAGGAACAGGTGGACAAGTTGATCGCTGACACCACCCGCCTCAACAACGAACTCCAGGCGGCGAAGCCCGGAATCCAGAACCAGCTCGCCAAGGTGCAGGCCGCCCAGGATTCGGTCGCGGCGGAAATCGTCGAACGCGACCGTAAACTGCGCGAAGCGTGGGAGGCTGAACAGCGGCGCATCGCCGAGGCCGCCGCCGCCGCGGCACGGGCAGCCGGACAGGCAGCCCAACCCTACGTTCCGCAGGTGGGGCCGCCGTCGGCCTTCGGGCTGCGGCACCCGTTCTCGGCCGACGTCCCCATCACCTCAGGATTCGGATGGCGGGCGACGCCGCCCGGCACTGTCGACTTCTATGGCACCGGCGGATACATGCACACGGGCATTGATTTCGGGGCCAGCTGCGGCACCCCGGTCTACGCTCCGGCGGCCGGCACCGTCGTGTCAGCGGGATGGAGCAACGACGGCGGCGGCAACAACGTCAAAATTTCGCACGGCGTTGTCCAGGGCAACTCGTTGACCACCATCTACTACCACAACAGCAGCGTTGTGGTCTCGCTAGGCCAGCAGGTGAGCCAGGGCCAGCTGATCGCCTATTCAGGAACAACCGGTAACTCAACGGGCTGCCACTCGCACTTCGAGACCTGGCTCAACGGCCAGGCTGTCGACCCAATGATCCTGCTCTGACGTTCGGGTGCGGCTGCGGCGGTGACCGGTTCCAACGGGACGCCCCGCGGCTGCCGTAGAATTAAATAGCGCCTGGCCACACCGGCCGGGGCAACCATCCAGACCAGAAGCTGAGGAGTTCTACCGTGCCGAAAGAAAGTGGCCGTAAGGTAGTGGCCACCAACCGGAAGGCCCGGCATGACTACCATGTCCTCGACACCTACGAGGCCGGCATTGCCCTGATGGGGACGGAAGTGAAATCCCTCCGTGAGGGCCACGCCTCGATGGTTGACGGCTTCTGCACGTTCTACAACGACGAACTGTGGATGGAGGGCATCCATATTCCTGAATACAACCAGGGGAGCTGGACGAACCACTCCGCACGGCGGCGGCGCAAACTGCTGCTGCACCGTGAGGAACTGACCAAAATCTCGCACAAGATCCGGGAATCCGGATTCACCATCGTTCCGCTGCAGCTCTACTTTCTGGACGGCAGGGCGAAAGTGGAGATCGGCGTCGCCCGCGGTAAAAAGGAATACGACAAGCGGCAAACGCTCCGCGAGCAGCAGGACAAGCGCGAGGCGCTGCGGGTCATGCGGGAGCGGAACCGGGGCTGACACGCCCGTCACCGGTGCGGGAATGATTCCGGTCAGCAGTGCGTTATGATTGGTAGTCCGGGAAGGAAGGGAGCGAAACCGTTGGCGGTAGAGCTCCAGTCCTGACCGGTTTGGTAACAAAATACGGGGATGATCGGTTTCGACGATGTTAGTCGCGACAGGTGAAGCGGGCCGAGGATGCAGAATTATCTCGTAAACGCTGTCTGCAAAACAATAAGTGCCAAACAAACGCGCACTGACTTCGCTCTCGCTGCCTAAGCAGTAAGACAGTCCGTCAGCCCGGGATTGCTATCGTCCCGGATCCTGGCGTCATTAAGATAGCCACTGCTGTTTACCTTCGTCATTGGGGTGAACGGGACTCTTAAATGACTGGGCCCGGATCAGCTACCTGTTTGCAGGATAGCTGGGGCCGAGAAAATCCGACGCAAACTGCGCCCGGAGAAGCCCTGACAACACGACATCGGACGGGGGTTCAATTCCCCCCATCTCCACTATTGGGACAGCGGCAACGGTGTCCCGCCCCGTACAAAAGGCCGGAAGCGCAAGCTTCCGGCCTTTTTTGTTTTCGACACCGTTCCGGTCTCCGTCAGCGGCCGCCGATGGCCCCCGCGTTCAGCGCTTCTTGATGTGCGCTACGGGGTCCACATGTGAGTCCAGCTCATGCTTGGACTTCTTGTCGGCCCTCTTTTGCTTGATGGTCTTGTCCGATTTCTTGGTGACCTGCCGGTGCGGCGATTTGTCAGGCATGTCGCCCTCCCTCACGTCGGGACCCTGAATAGGTCCCGTGCTTGTAAGGTACGCCTGTTTCGCCACGAATGTAACTGCCCCGGGCGCTCCACAGGGGCGTCCTGGCCATGTGGGCCGTCCCGCGGACCGGCTGGGCTTCGGCGGTCAGGAAGCGGGCACTTCAACGTCGACAATGCCGACGAAGCGGCTCCCGATTCCCTCGTATTCGCTGCGGACCAGGCCCGGCAGCACGGGCGGGAGGTCTGCGGGTGCGTGGTGGGCGCAGCAGACGTACGTGAACGGCGGCCACCATTTCTTTGGCCGGGCGGCTTCCGAGAACCCGCAGACGGCGCAGGTCAGCTGGACCCAGACGGGGCGCTTGCCGGTCCGGTTGGCCTTGGACTGGACGAGCCAGGCCGGGGGATTGTCCAGCAGCTCGGACAGCTCGGCCTCCGAGAGCCTGGCAGGGATACCGTGACGATGTGCCATCTCCAGCGGAATATCAAGGATCTGAGCTGCTTCACGTCGCGTAACCATCGTTTAACGATACGGGATGCGGCGCCCCTCCGGATTCACCGGCGGCCCTCAGCATTCACCGCCGGCGTCCCGGCCATCCCTGCCCCCATCAGCCGGCGAGGGCCACACCTAGGAGCCTGCTGAATTAAT
>NZ_JAGGPP010000001.1 GCF_018613755.1 Arthrobacter sp. ISL-72 | reverse complement strand
CGATGGTGAGAGAGCGTCCCGGGTGGGGCGGGGAGCGTGGGGGACCCGCTGCGGGCTGGTTGTCGGGGAGTCTCCGGGCGCGGTCCGCTGTTGGCGAAATAGGGGGTCAAAAGGCGTCAAAACCGGTGATTTACCTCAAAAAACGGCGGAAACACGCGGAATTTGCGGACCTGACGGCGGCAAGCTGGTAAGTTTTCGAACAGTGGCTTGTGCGCACGCCGCGTGCAGGCTCCAGAAATCCAAAGCGTCCAGGAGGACATAAATGGCTAAGAACCGTAGTGAACTTGTTGCAGAGGTAGCAGGCAAGGCCGGCACCAGCCAGGCAGCCGTCAACTCCGTGCTTGATGCACTGTTCGAGGTTTTCGAGACTTCTGTCGCCGCGGGCGAGAAGATCACCATCCCGGGCTGGCTCGCAGTTGAGCGCACCGACCGTGCAGCCCGTACGGGCCGCAACCCGCAGACCGGCGAGACCATCCAGATCGCCGCGGGCCACAGCGTCAAGCTGACCGCTGGCTCCAAGCTGAAGGCTGCTGTCTCCAAGAAGTAGCATCCGGCGTCCAACGCTTGCAAGGGAGCTGCAACCTGAGGGTTGCCGCTCCCTTTGCGTCGGCGGTCTGCGTTGGTCGGCGCGCACTGACTGGCCGATTCGCGGCGCAGGCACCCGTAGCGGACAATGGATAGGTGCCCTCAGCAGCAAAATCCCGCTCCACACTTCCGCAGCCTTCCCCCACCCCGGGTCAGGCTGGGGTAACAGGCGGTGCCGCGGGCATTTCCCGGCTGTGGCAGTTCGCCGGGCTTGCGGTGCTCTTCCTCGGCCTCGCAGCAGCGCTCCTGTTTTCGGGGGCCGCCGCCGCACGCGACGTGTCCGATCCCGGCGCCTTGATCCGCTGGGGACTGCCCATCAGCAAGGCCGTTCACAACGTGTCCCTGGCCACGGTCATCGGCGGTCTGATCTTCGCCGTCGCCATCCTGCCCAGGACCGCCCACGGCTCCCGCACTAAGGACGCAGAGGCCCCCGAGCATCCGGCCTTCACCCGCGCCCTGGCAGTCGCCGCGGCCGCCGGAGCTGCCTGGACCCTGTCCGCGATCGCGGTGCTGGTGCTGACCTATTCGGATGTGGCCGGGCAGTCATTGTCAGGCGACGCGGAATTCACCCGTGCCCTGGTCTACTTCATGACGGACATCGAGACCGGCCGGGCGTGGCTCGCCGTCACCATCGTGGCCGCCGTGGTCACCACCGCACTGTTCGGCGTGCGGTCCCTGAGCGGGCTCGCCCTCACGCTGGTGCTGTCGCTGGTGGGGATGGTGCCGATCGCACTCATCGGCCACTCCTCAAGTTCCAGCGACCACGAAGGCGCCATCAACTCGCTGGCCCTTCACCTAGTGGGGGTCTCTGCATGGGTGGGCGGCATCATCATGCTGGCCGTCCTGTCCGGCATCCTGACGGGCAGCAAAGCAGCCTCCCAGGCCGGCACCAAAGCGGATATCACCGAACCCACGCTCCGCCGCTTCTCCTCGCTGGCAGGCTTCGCCTTCGTCCTGGTGTTCGCCTCCGGTGTCATCAACGCGAGCATCCGGGTCACCAGCTGGCACGACCTGTTCGGATCCGCCTACGGGCAGATGCTGCTGGCCAAGGCCGTGGCCACGCTGATGCTGGGCGCCATCGGCCTCATGCACCGCCAGTGGGTCATCCCGCAGCTCAACCGCAAGGGTGCCACGTTGTCGTCCCGGCGCGTGCTGTGGCAGCTCGTCATAGCGGAACTGCTGATCATGGGCGCAACGTCCGGCATCGCCGTGGCGCTGGGCCGTTCCGCCCCGCCGCAGCCCACCACCTTCGCTCCGGACGCGTCTCCGGCCTTCATCCTCTCCGGCTACGAACTGCCGCCGGAGCTGACGCCGGAACGCTGGCTCACGGAATGGCGCCTGGACTGGCTGTGGATCGCCGTCGCCGCCTTCGGCATGGTTTCCTACTTCCTGGGCGTAGCCAAGGTCCGGCGCCGAGGCGACAAGTGGTCCTGGTTCCGCACCATCAACTGGGTGATCGGGCTGCTGGTCCTCACCTACATCACGTCCGGCCCGCCGGCGGTCTACGGACGGGTGCTGTTTTCAGCGCACATGGTGGACCACATGGCACTGACGATGGTGGCCCCGATCTTCCTGGTCCTCGGTGCCCCGGTGACCCTCGCGCTGCGGGCCCTGCCGGCGCGGGCCGATGGTTCACGCGGCGTGCGCGAATGGCTGCTGCTGTTTGTGCACTCCAGGTTCTCCCAGCTGGTCACGCACCCGCTCTTCGCTGCAGCCAACTTCGCCGGTTCCATCGTGCTGTTCTACTACTCCGACGCGTTCGGCTTTGCCATGCGGGACCACGTGGGCCACGAGCTAATGAACCTGCACTTCGCCCTGACCGGCTACATCTTCGTCCTGAGCATGATCGGGACGGACCCGCTGCCACTGCGCGCGCCGTACCCCATGCGCCTGGTGCTTTTGCTTGCCACGATGGGCTTCCACGCCTTCTTCGGCGTGGCGATCATGGGCGGCACGGGACTGCTCGCCGCTGACTACTTCGGCAACCTGGGCAGGGCCTGGGGACCCTCCGCGCTGCTCGACCAGCAGATGGGCGGCGCGGTGGCCTGGGGCGTCGGCGAAGTGCCCACGCTCCTGGTGGCGATCGGCGTCGCCATCATGTGGTCGCAGTCGGACGCAAGGGAATCCAAGCGGACAGACCGGGCGGCGGACAGGAATAACGACGCCGATCTCAATGCTTACAACGATATGTTTGCCAAATTGGCTGAACGCGACGCCAAGCTGGCAGAACGCAATTCAAAGCTGGAAGGACGCTGATGAGCGAAACCGTACGCACCCACCACCGGGTCCGAGCCTCCGAACTGGTGGGCCGCAACTGGCTGAACACCGGCGGCAAGACCCTGGACCTCGAAGCCCTGCGCGGCAAGATCGTACTCCTGGATTTCTGGACCTTCTGCTGCATCAACTGCCTGCATGTGCTCGACGAGCTGCGTCCGCTCGAAGAGAAGTACTCCGACGTCCTGGTAACGGTGGGCGTCCACTCGCCGAAGTTCGAGCACGAGGCCGATCCGGTGGCGTTGGCCGCAGCCGTCGAACGCTACGAGATCCACCACCCTGTGCTGGACGATCCCGAGCTCGACACTTGGAAGGCCTACACCGCCCGCGCCTGGCCCACCCTGGTGGTCATCGACCCCGAGGGCTACATCGTGGCGCACCTGTCCGGTGAAGGCCACGCGGACGGCCTGTCCGTGCTGATCCCGGAACTCATTGCCCAGCATGAGGCCAAAGGGACCCTGCACCGGGGCAGCGGCCCGTACGTTGCTCCGGAGCCGACGTCGGGCACGTTGCGTTTCCCGGGCAAGGCGCTCTTCCTCCCGGCGGGCCGGGGCACCTCTGCCAGCGCCGGCTCCTGGCTCGTCACCGACACCGGCCATCACCGCCTGGTGGAGCTGGGCACGGACTTCCACACGGTGCTGCGAACTTTCGGCTCCGGCACGAAGGGGTACGCCGACGGCCCCGGGGCGGACATCGACTCAATCAAGCCGACCGCGCAGTTCAACGAGCCGCAGGGCCTGGTACTCCTGCCGGAAGATGTGGCAGTGACGACGGGCTACGACGTCGTGATTGCCGACTCCGTCAACCACCGCCTCCGCGGGCTGTCCCTCGCGGACGGAACCGTCACCACGCTCGTGGGCAACGGTGTGCAGCGCCTGCTGGAGGTCGGACCCGCGCGGGTGGACGAGGACGCAGCGGGGTTCACCGGACGCCTCAGCGACCACCCCTTGGACGTTGCGCTGAGTTCGCCGTGGGATCTCGTCTGGTCCCGCAAGCTCAATGCCGTGGTAGTGGCCATGGCCGGCGTGCATCAGATTTTCAGCTTCGACCCGATCTCCGGGGAGGTGTCCATCCTTGCCGGCAACGGCTTGGAGGGCCTGCTGGACGGCGCTGCCCATGAAGCCTGGTTCGCACAGTCCTCCGGCCTGGCCGAGGACGCCGACGGCAGCATCTGGGTGGCCGATTCGGAGACCTCCGCACTGCGCAAACTGGTAATCGACGACGACGGTACGGTCGCCGTCGAGTCCGCCGTCGGCAGGGGCCTCTTCGACTTCGGCTTCCGTGACGGGCCGGCCGCCGAAGCGCGGCTGCAGCACCCGCTCGGCGTGACAGTGCTGCCGGACGGCTCGGTGGCCATCGCCGACACCTACAACGGCGCCGTCCGCCGCTACGACCCCGCGACCAAGACTGTGTCCACCCTCGCCCGCGGGCTCCTGGAGCCCTCGGACGTGATCGTGGACCACACGCAGGTGGCCGGCAAGGAGCCGCTGCTGGTGGTCGTCGAAGCCAACAAGCACCAGCTGGTCTACGTGCCCATCCCCAAGGAAGCGCAGCAGGTGGACGAAGGCGCGGTGCAGACGCACCGGCCCAAGAGCCCCGTGGCAGCTGGACCGCTGGAACTGACCGTGCGCTTCACTGCGCCGACCGGCCAGAAGCTCGACGACCGCTGGGGCGACCCCACCCAGCTGAAGATCTCCTCGACACCGCCCGAGCTGCTGGTGAGCGGCGGCGGAACCTCCGTGGGCCTGCTGCGGACCCTGGAGCTTTCCGCTGACGTCCCCGACGGCATCCTGCACATTACCGCGCGCGCCGCAGCCTGCGACGGCCCCGAAACGGCCGACGGCGAGATCCCCGACCACGCGGCCTGCCACCTGTACCAGCAGGACTGGGGGATCCCGGTGATCCTGCAGGCCGACGGCGACACGGAACTGGTGCTGGACCTCCGCGGCATGGACTGAGGTCCCCGTCTTTTCCGCCACTGCGGTTAAGACAGTAAAGGCTGCAGTCCGGGACCGCCAAGCGACCTCCCGTGACCTAGTAGCTGAGGAGAGGGGTAACCCTGATGGTGTCGCCGTCGATGTCCAGGCGGGTGGTGAAGCTGAAGTCGTGTTCCACGTCCAGGTCGCTCACTGCGCCGGTGAAGAGGTCGGTTTGCTGCGCCTTCAGCCGGGCTTTCCCGTCCAGGGGAGCCACTACCCAGCGGCCGCCGAAGGGCTCAATGGATACCTTCGGGTACTCGCTGATGCTCCAATTGATGGTCCCCAGCGTCACCCGGTTAAAGGTGGCGTGGTAGAACGGGCAGTCGGGCTGGAGCTTCTGCTCCTTCACCGCCTCGGCTGCGCAGGCGTCCAGGAATTCCTTCACCTTGGCGCCCACGGCGTCCTTCAGGCCCTGGGTGGCTTCGGTCAGGAGGCTCAGCGGGGCCGTGGGAACGTCGCGGCCGGAAACAGTGGCGCGGGTGGGCGGCGCCGAGAAGTATGCGCCGTTCAGGCTGGCCTCGTACTCGCCGGGATAGAAGACGGCAAAGGAATTGCGGCCGTTGGGCATGTTCACCGGGACGCCGTTGAGTGTGGCCTCGCTGGAATTGACCACGGTGACTTCCAGAACGGGCAATGCGGACGGCACAAAGGCCCACTTGTTGAAGAAGAGCCA
The DNA here is from genome assembly GCF_018613755.1 of Arthrobacter sp. ISL-72. GTDB lineage: Bacteria > Actinomycetota > Actinomycetes > Actinomycetales > Micrococcaceae > Arthrobacter. Next base: position 354,234 of record NZ_JAGGPP010000001.1, on the reverse strand, counting down.
CTCGGTTCCGGTCCGTTCCAACAGGAATTCCGTGGTCAGCCGGCTGCCGTCAATGCTGTATTCCATGGGAACTATGACCTGGTTTCCGCCGCGCTCCTGCGTCTCGCCGAACTTCACGTTCGTCACTCGGGAGGCGGCCGTTTGCAGCGCTGTTCCGTCGAGCATGGCGGCGTCGCTTTCCGGCACCGCGGCGCGCAGGAGCCCGAGCGCTTTTTCGCCCTCGCCCTTCTGCAAAGCGTCCAAATATTCACGGACGGGCTGTTCCGGACTCGCCACCGAGGCGTTCACCAGGTTCACCGCTACGACGGCCGCGGCGATGGCAAGCATGAGGCCCAGCAGCCACCCGGCCGCGATCCTCACCAACGCTTGACTCATCTGCACGCACCTTACGTTACCTGCAAGGCGCCGGAAAGCAGGTGCGGCGGCAGTGCCGCATGACGCAGTCCGGCCGTTATCGGACAGCGCGACGGCGACGGACCGACCCCGACACGGGACTTAGCGGCGGCGCCGTGAGGACGTGCCGAAAACACCCCGCAACAGCTCCCGGCCCAGCTGGGTTCCCAGCGATCGGGCCATGCTCTTGAGGCCGCCGCCGAGCGCACCACCCAGGACTCCTGCGAAGTCGCCCGCCAATCCGCCGCCTGGTTCCTGCCGGGACGGTTGTCCCTGCCGTTCGGCGTCGCGCTGGCGTTCCTGGCTACGGGCCCGTTGCGGTTCCGGAGCGGGCCGGCTGCTGGGACGCCCCAGGATTTCTTCCTGGATGCGCCGGGCGTCAGCATCCACCGCGGCCTGGTCGACGGTTCCGGGCGCAGGGTTACCGGGCACAAACACACCTGTGGACGGAGTGGGCGGCTGCCCGGGCGCAGCGGCCCCCGTCGACGCGGCACTCTTTCCGGAGATCTTCTCGTAGGCCGAGAGGTTATCCACGGCAGTGCCGTATTTAACGAGCAGCGCCGAACCGGCCACTGTGCCTTTGATCAGCTCGTCGGAGCTGGGGCCCATCACCGATTCCGGGGCGCGCAGCCGGGTCAAGGCAACCGGAGTGGGGGCGCCCTTGTCATTCATGACGGTAACAACGGCTTCGCCGATGCCGGCCGAGGTGAGCGTTTCTTCGAGGTCGTAGTCGCTCACCGGGAACGTGGACACGGTGGCTTTAAGCGCCTTCGCGTCTTCCGGCGTGAACGCCCGCAACGCATGCTGGATGCGGTTGGCCAGCTGCCCCAGGACAGCGGCCGGAACGTCCTTCGGCGTCTGGGTGACGAAGAAGATCCCCACGCCCTTGGACCGGATGAGCCGGACGGTGGTGGTGATGGCTTCCAGGAAGGCCTTGGAGGCGTCGTTGAACAGCAGGTGGGCTTCGTCCAGGAAAAACACAAGTTTGGGCTTGTCCAGGTCGCCGGCTTCAGGCAGGTCCTCGAAGAGGTCCGCCAGCAGCCACATCAGGAAGGTGGAGAACACCATGGGCTTGGTCTGCAGCGTGGGCAGTTCCAGGCAGGTGATGACGCCGCGGCCGTCGGGGGCGGTCCGCAGCAGCTCGGCGGTGTCGAACTCCGGCTCGCCGAAGAACGGCTCCATGCCCTGGGCTTCAAGTGTCACCAGCTCGCGGAGAATGACGCCGGCGGTCGCCTTGGAGAGGCCGCCCAGTGCCTCAAGCTCGTCCTTGCCTTCGCCGGAGGTGAGGAACTGGATGACGGCCCGCAGGTCCTTGAGGTCAACCAGTTCCAGGTTGTTCTTGTCCGCAAAATGGAAGACGAGCTGCAGGCTGGATTCCTGCGTGTCGTTGAGCTCCAGGATGCGCGACAGCAGGATGGGTCCGAAGGAGGTGATGGTTGCCCGGACGGGGATGCCGTTGCCGTCGCCACCGAGCGCCAGGAACTCCACGGGAAAATTCTTGCCCGCCCAGGCCTGGCCGATGCTGTCCGTGCGCGCTTTGAGTTTGTCGCTGCCCGCGGCGGCGGTGGCGAGCCCGGAAAGATCGCCCTTGATGTCCGCCAGGAACACGGGAACCCCGGCATTGGACAGCTGCTCCGCCATCATATGCAGCGTGACGGTTTTGCCGGTGCCCGTTGCGCCGGCCACCAGCCCGTGCCGGTTCATCATGGCCAGCGGCAGCCTGACGGGGGCATCCTTGTAAAGCTCGCCGTCGACGACGGCGGCTCCGAGTTCGATGGTGGCGCCGTCCAGGGTGTACCCCTTCTGGATGGTGGCGACTTTGTCTGCAGTGGACTTGATGGCCATGCCGATAGCTTAGCCGCGGGTGTCCAGCTCTTTCGTGAAGGCCAGGAATTTGATGGTTTCAGGATCAGCGGACAGGTCGAACTGCGGCTCGTACCCTGAGTTCAGGTAGAGGTGCTTTGCCTCCGGCTGCCGGGGCCCGGTTGTCAGGTAGACCCTGCCGTAGCCGCGGCGGGCAGCCAGGGATTCAAGCTCCGCCAGCACGAACCGGGCCAGCCCGCGGCGGCGGTGCGCCGAGTGGGTCACCCTGAAGGCAGGCCGCAACCCCAACGACGTCAAGATCATGCCCGCCTGCGAATTCATCCTGGCTGCCACGCCGCAGGAGGCCGTGGAGAAGAAGGCGTGGGTCCGCAGCCTGCAGATCGGTCCGCAGCAGGCGATTGCCTACCTTGAGCAGTTCTGGGGGCGGGAGCTCGGCGGCTACGATCCGGACGGTCCGCTGCCCGGGATCGATCCCGTGGTGGAGGAAACCTCCGAGACCCGGGGGAGCGGTTTCCACGGCGCCAAGGCGCGGCAGCTGGCGGACCAGTGGCGGGCGGAAGCTGCAGAAAAAGGTCTGTCCATCAGGCAGTTCGTCTCAGCCAGGACCAGCCGTGCGGACGCCACGTTCACCGGTTCCTATGCGGAGGTGGCGGACCGGCTGGTGGAATATGCCCGCACCGGTGCCGTGGACGGATTCAACATTTCGCCCTGGCTCATTCCCACGGGCCTTGACGAGATCGTCAACCATCTTGTGCCGGCGCTGCAGGAACGGGGGGTGTACCCCATGGAATACGCCGGCAGCACGCTGAGGGAGAACCTGGGACTGGCGAAGCCCGTGCGTCCCGCCGCTCAGCACTCCGGTGCGGAGACTGTCCCCGCGAAGGCTGTGCAGCCGGAAGCGCGGGTATAAGCCGGTGGGTGGCGGGGTATCCGGCATGGAAGAGGAGGATGCCGACCGAGGGTCAGCTGCGGAAAGTGTGAAGCTGCTACTGACTGTCTGGCAGCAGTACCTCTAGAGGATCCACGCTCGCCGCCCGCCGAACCCTCGTCCAAATGACGTGGAATCCCCGGCGGTCGTTCCGGCGGGGATTCCGTTGGGGTCAGGCCTTCGGTGCCTGGTTAATCCGGACCATGTTGCCGGACGGATCCCGGAAAGCGCAGTCGCGCGGGCCCCAGGGCTGGTCGATGGGCTCCTGCATTACCTCGGCGCCCGATGCCCGGACCTTCTCGAACGCTGCGTCCAGGTCGTCTGTGCGGAAGACGAGCATGGGCAGGACTCCTTTGGTGAGGAGTGCCTGCATGGTGTCGCCGTCCTCCCGGGAGCGTCCGGCGTGCGGTTCGGAGAGCACGATCTCGAGGTCCGGCTGGTCGGGGCTGCCAAGCGTGACCCAGCGGAATTCCCCGGAGGCGACGTCGTTGCGCACCTCGAGGCCGAGGGCATCGCGGTAGAAGACGAGGGCTTCTTCGACGTCGTGGACTGTGATGTTGCAGTACTGGAGTGAAATGTTCATGGACACCACGCTATTCCGCGCGTGTGAGTGCCGCTTCTTGAATCCTGCTCACTTGGGCGCCCTTGTCGGCACTGGCGTTCTTGTCAGTACTGCCGCGCAGCCGGCTGGGCCGCGTCCGCATCCTCGCCACGCAGCCGGGCATCGCCTCCACCGCGCTGTGTTCCCGGAGCCGGTATACGCTGGGCGGTTCTCCCGCCAGCTCCGTGAAACGAGAGCTGAAGGACCCCAGCGAGGTACAGCCCACTGCCATGCACGCGTCCGTTACGCTCATGCCGCCGCGGAGCAGTGCCATCGCCCGCTCGATCCGGCGCGTCATCAGGTAGCTGTAGGGAGTCTCGCCGTAGGCGGCCCGGAACTGCCGCGAAAAATGTGCCGGCGACATCAGCGCCCTGCGGGCCATCGTGGGTACATCCAAGGCGTGTGCGAAGTCCCTGTCGATCAGGTCCCGCGCCCGGCGCAGGTGTGCCAAGTTCTCGAGCTCTTGCGGGGTCATGTCTCGAGCGTACGCCGAGGTGGCGGGGCAGGCTACCACTGGTGGGTTGTGACAAGTTTTGGGGGAAATGTTCCGCCGGGACCGCACCGATTCGGTGGCCGTAATCGGCGACTCCTTTTCCAGTTTCCCAGTGCGGACCGATGGCCGGCGACCCCGATGTGATCATCATCGCCGGCTCACGTAACGACGTCCATCGTCCGGACCTCGTGCGGCCGGGCCGCAGACGATGTCTTCAGGCGACTCAAGGCTGATTGACGCGGCCCTATCCAGACTCGGCAACTAGGTGGCAGGACTGGCGCCGCAGCTAGGAGCACCAGCTGGGCTGGAAGCCGGGCAGGGCACGCGTGCGGTTACCGGAGTCCAAGGAGATGATTTCCGTGCGCATTTCCGTGAATCCGGGACGGACGATGTAGCGGTCGGTCACCCCCTGTGGCGCGGTGGTTTCTACGGCGAGGGTTTTGCGGTCCGGGGAGAGGCAGATGTCCCGGATCTGGGACCATTCCGGCTCAGGCCGGTAGAGGATGCGCGTTTGCTGCTGATCAGTAACGGCAACAACGGACGTGGTGCTCCCTGACCGGGTTTCACTGATGACCTGGGCGTAGCTGCCTGTCTCGTCGATGATCGCCATCGAGCCGGCGTAGGACGTTGCGTCCATGTCGGTGGCGCGCAGCGGGAAGGGTGCCAGCGAGCCGTCGGCCAGGTTGATGGCTGAATGCACGGCCGGCTGGGTCAGCGGGGTAGGCGACTTATCGGCGACATGGAGCTTGGTGGTCCCCGGAATGAAGCCGCGCATTTCGGCGTGCGCTCCAAGGGGCCTGGGCGGTGCATCACCCTCGGCTGCGTCCGCCAGGATCAGGGCGCCGGCGTCTGTTTGGATCGCGAGCGAGGCTGTGCCCGGCACGAAGGAGTATTTGAGGGCAGAAACAGCCTTTCCGTCGAATCCGGTGACGGGCCGCGGAAGCGTTCGCGGATCTTTAGTGTCATACACAAGGAGGGTCTTCCAATGTTCCTGCGACGGCGGAGCGCTGGTGAAGCTGAAGGCAATAAGGCCTTTTGGTCCGGCTTCAAGGTTCTCAACTGTTCCGGGCCCTGGCAGAGGCAGCCGGGCGACCGGGCCGCCCGACAAGGGGATCAGCTCCAGGGAGCTGGTTTTGTCGTCGTTGATGGTGACGGCGGCGACGGCGTCGGGGGCCCGGCGAATTCCTGGATCCTCGCGGCGCGTGCGATCTCGGTTGGTTCGCTGCCGCCGTCCGTAGTGACGTTTTCACCCCAGATGACGTCCGGGGTCTTCTCTCCCTGCGCGTCAAGGCCGGTGCTGCGCTGCAGTGTGTAGAGCTCAAAAGGTGCCGGAGCACCCGAGCGTTCCAGCGCCGAAGCCGCGTTCGCGTGCGACTGCTGGACATTCCCTGCCGTGAGGAAGGTGGCAAGGACCAGCAACGCGGCGATGGTGCCGTAAAGGCGCCGAGTGAAGCCACGGTGCGCGCCCGTCGTCGACTCCGCACGCGCCCCTGCCTGTCCTGGCCGGGTGCGCTGCCCGGGCGCGGGCTTTTTCCCTGGCGCGGGCTTTTTCCCTGACCGGTCAGGATTGGCCGGCGGCCGGCGCGTGGTCGATTGCCGTTTAGTAGACATAGGGCTCGGCCGGCCGCTCGATGGGAATGATGGTTGTGGGAATCAGGACGGTTCTTTCGTTGCCGCCCGTGTTGGGGTTGGCCCGGAAGGTGGCTGATACCTCCACCCATGAATCGGGTTGGAACTGGGTTTTCCATCCGGGACGGTAAACCGGCAGTCCGATCGGCTGGGCATCCACTGCGCAGCAGGTGACGACGAAGCGGGCCACGAAGAACACGTTTTCGGGATCGCTTTTGTCGGGAGTGACGAGTCCGCTGACCGTCGCCTGTTTGCCTTCCAGGTACTGCGTCCCGGCGCCCTGTTGCAGCAGCGAAACCCAGTCCCGGAACGTGAACGAGGAGTTGTCTGCCCCGACCAGTTTGGCTGTATCCGCCTTGGGGAGCGCTGACGTGGAACCGTTCATTCCCCGCTGGGTAACGGTCGCCGTGCTGAGCGTGGAAGGAGGAAGAACCAGCAGTGCCGTCACAGCGGCGGCGATGATCAGGCCGCTGCCGGCACCCGTAAGCCTCCGCCTGCGCTGGTGACTGTCCGCCTGCTCATGGCCGTGGCGCTCGTGGCTGTGCTCCCGCGCAGGCACGATCGCGAAGGCGGCCAGCACGAGCACCGCGGCGATGACGGCCATGACCACGGTGAATACGAAGTAGCGCGGGTGGATGTAGAGGGCCAAGCCGCCCGTGGCCCCCAGCCAGAGAGTAGCCACGACGCCCACCAGGCACAGCACCACACCCCGCCATCTCTGCAGCAGCTGCCTAAACGACATAGTTGATCCCCAATCCAAGAACTGCGGCGCAGAGGGCGGCGAGCAGGGTCAGCTGCAGCAGGGTTTTCGCGGTGAAGGTGGTGCGCAGCAGCGCGAGCATCTTCACGTCGATCATGGGGCCGAAAACGAGGAACGCAACGATCGAGCCGGGCATGAACGTGGCGCCGAACGAGAGTATGAAGAATGCGTCCACATTGGAGCAGACCGCGACGACGAACGCGAGCAGCATCAGGGCCAGCACGGACCGGACGGGGTCGCTTCCCACCGCGACCAGCACGTCACGGGGAACTCCGACCTGGATCAGGCCTGCGACGGCGGCGCCGATAAAGAGCGCCGGCATCATGGCGTTGGTTTCCCGGAAGAACAGCTGGACGCTCTGCTGGACCCGCCGGTTGCGCCCTCCGGCGTGGTCCTCCAGTGAACACTCCTCCTGGAACTGGACGGTGAGGAGGGACTCCTGGCCCGGGTGCCGGCTGTAGATCCAGCCGATCAGGTTCGCGATCACGAAGCCGCCCGCTATGCGGGAGGCCAGGATGCCGTTGCCCCCGCCGAAGGCCTGCTGGGTGGTGATGATGGTCACCGGATTGAGGATCGGTGCGGCGAAGACGAACGTCATCGATTCCGCTACGGTCAACCCCTTCACGATCAGGCCCCGGGCCAGCGGAACATTGCCGCATTCACAGACCGGCAGCAGCATGCCCAGCAACGACAGCAACGGCCGGCGCAATGCGGGACTTCGCGGCAGCCGCCGCAGCAGGAAACCCTCCGGCAGCCAGATCTGGACCCCGATCGAGAGCACGATTCCGAGGAAAACGAAAGGCAGCGACTCGATGATCACGCTGATGGAGAGGGAGACGAAATCCCGTGCTGCAGCAGCCATACCGGACGTGGCCGAAGCGGGCGGGGCAAAGACACGAACCGCGACCATGATGCCGAGAACGGCCACGCCCACGGCAAGGCCGGTAAGCGGTGGTCGGGGGCGCCGCCCGGTGCGGCAGCCCCGTCACCGTGCAGGAAGGGCGCGCGTTCGTCCGTCTTTGGTGATGACACGTCTGCACCCCTGTTCACCCGACAGCAAACCCCGAGACCAAAGGCAAGCTGTATCGGATCCTACGGAACAGCGGCCCGGGAGACCCGCGTGGTGGATACTCGAATTCCGGCGGTAACCACTTAAGGGCTACTTCTTGGGCAGCCCCGCCGGGTTCAGTTCGGACATCTGCACGGCTTCCGCGCTGAGGCCCCACCGGTCCAGGATCCTGGCATAGCTGCCGTCCTCGATCAGGTGGTTCAGGCCCGCCTGCGCGGCAGCGGCAAAGCCGTTGCCCTTCTTAGTGGTGGCCGCAATGCTGGCCTTCAGCGGCCAGCCTCCGTCCACGAGCCCAACCAGCTTGGTCCTGGCATCGGACGCCGCCTTGAACGCCGCCGTGGCATTGGGCCCAAAGGTCAGGTCCGCACGCCCCGACTGGAGCGCCAGCTGGGAGGCGGAATCGTCGTCGGAATACTGGAACTCCACCGCCGGCAGCCCGTTCTTCTTGTTCTCCTCGTCCAGCGCAGGAGGATGGATTCCTGGTTGGTTCCGGAACCCGGAATCACTCGCTTACCCGCAACATCGGCCGCGGATTCCACCTTGGTGAGCGAGCTGTCGCTCTTCGCATAGAAGCCCAGTTTGTCGTCACGGTAGCTGGCGAAATCGAACTTGAGTTTCCGTTCCTCCGTCACGGTGACGTTGGACAGCACGGCCTCGTACTTCCCGGACTCCACACCGAGGGGCCAGTCGGCCCATGCGGTGGGGACGATCTCCGCTTCGAGGTCCAGCATCCGGGCCAGTGCGACGGCGATATCCACCTCATTCCCTATCGGCGTCTTGTTGTCCGTGGCATAGACGGCTAGTGGTGCGGCGAACGGGTTGACGGCCACCGTCAGTTTGCCGTCCTTCCTGACGCCCGTGGCGGACGTTGCCGGGGCGGACCCGGGCGCGGCCGCGGGGTCGCCGGCAGCGGTCACGCGGTCCTGTTCAGGCGAAAGGTTGAACTGCTTGACGCCCGTGGCGGACGTTGCCGGGGCGGACCCGGGCGCGGCCGCTGCCCCCGGATCGGAGCATGCCGCAAGGCCCAGCAATGTGGTGGCGGCCAGTGCCGCAGTGACGCCGGGTTTGAGTGAAAAACGGGCCATGGGTTCCCTTGGAAGTGTCGGATTTCCTGCTTGAGCGAGCAACTATCCGTCAGGGCAAATTGCCGGTCAAAGCACGGAGAAACCCGGCGATACGGTGGGTAACCGAGGTTAATCGGGCGTCCGCGGGCGTCACGGAAACGACTGTGGAAGGAAACGCAACGCCGTGAAATCCCCCTTCCGGTCAACGGCTTGGGCAGTACACTCTGGTATGGCCGCATCAATGTTGAAGATGGTTTTGTCCGTTGCCACCACACTGGCCCTGGTCCTCCTGGGCGGAGGGCCGGCGACGGCAGGGCCGCCGCGTCCGGCCGACCCTGTGGGCATCGACGTCTCCTGGCCGCAATGCGGGAAGGCCCTTCCCGAGGGCCTTGGCTTCGCCATTGTCGGGGTCAACAACGGACTGGCGAACAACACAAATCCCTGCCTCCAGGAACAGCTGGACTGGGCTGAATCGACGGTCAGGTATCCGCAGGCGACGAACCAGCCGCGGGTTGCCCTTTACGTAAATACGGCCAACCCGGGCCTTGCCGGTTCATGGTGGCCCACGTCGAACTTCTATATGGGGACGCTCGTGGACAACCCCTACGGTAAGTGCGAGGGCAAGAATGACAGGCCCTGCGCCTACATATACGGTTACGCAAAAGCGTACGACGACGCCGTGGCGCGCGGAGTGGAGGACCCGGACAGTTACTTCTGGTGGCTGGATGTGGAGACGGAAAACAGTTGGCAGGCGGACACCGTGGCCAACCGTGCCGACCTGGAAGGCATGACCGCCTACTTCGAAAGCATCGGCGCCGAAGTCGGGCTCTACTCCACGGGCTACCAGTGGGGCCGGATCGCCGGATCAGTGCCGTCCACCAGCAACCTGGCAGGGCTTCCCAGCTGGCTCGCCGGCGCCCGGACCCTGAACGGCGCCAAATCCAACTGCTCCCTGTCGGGGCTCACGCCGGGCAGCAGGGTGCAGGTCACACAGTACGTTTCCGGCGGACTGGATTACGACGTCGCCTGCAAATAGCGCGGGGTGTAAGGCCTGTGACGAAAGTAAACTTGGGTCACGGCCGTGAAGAATTGAGTACTCTTTAGGCAAAACAAGTATGAAGACTGCCCAAGTCGAGTAGGAACTACTGATGATTTCCGCTGGGCGCGGCCCCTAGCATCGGGACTATAAATGCGGCCAAGGACGGTCGTATTTCCGTTTCGCACCTAGGGGTCTCCATGGAACAAGCGTCAACTACGTCCGTCTTCGTCCGACGGCTGGCCGCCGCCGTCGTCCTCCCGGGCGTCCTGACCAGCATGTTAGTGCTTGTCCCGGCGGCCCAAGCGGCCAATGACACCGCAACGATATGTAACGGGGTAGTGAATCAGCTCGCCCATCGCGGCACCGTACAGGAGGGCCTGCTGAAGGCAGCAGCGCGCAAGAATGCAGTGCTCATCGCCTCCCTTCAGGCCGAGCGGGCAGGGTTGCAGACAAAGGCCGACGGACTGACAGCGGAGATCGCCGCTGCGAACAAGGAGATCGCGATACTTGAGGCGGAGCAACTAAAGCTGTCGTCAGACAGCGACTTGGCGGCAACCGAACTGGCCGGACTTAGCGTGGCCCAGACGAACGTTGCTCAGTCCGTTGCAGACGCGGAGAAGGCGCTCGCCGGCCTCGAGGCAGAAAAGGCCGGGGCGGAAGGACAGCTCGCCCCGCTGCGAGAGGAACTCGGCGTTGCAGAGGCGGAGGCTTCTCAGCTGAACAAACAGCTGGCAGACCTTGAGGCTCAGAAGGAGGCCAAAACCAGCGAAATCAGCGGAGCGGAGGGCGAACTCACCGCGCTCCAGGCTGCTGCCGACGCCGCGGCGGAAGCACTCGCCGGCAAGAACGCCGAAATCCTGACGGCACAAGGCGAACTGGAGAACCTCACGGGCGTCGCGGACGACGCAGCCGCGGCCTCCGCTGCCGCGGCCCAGGAAGTCAGCGATGCCGAGGCCGAGCTTCGGCGGCTCCAGGGCATCGGGGATACCGCGCAGGCAGGACTGGAGGCTCAACAGGCGAAGGTTGCCGAGGAAAAAGCAATGCTCGTGGCCCTTCAGTCCGCAGCCCAAACAGCAGCGGATGCTGTGGTAGCCAAGAACGCAGAGATCAGCACGGCACAAGGGGACCTTGCCGCGCTGCAGGGCGCAGCGAAGCAGGCCGCGGACGCCCTGGCCACCAAAAACGCCGCGATCACTCAGGCCCAGACGGAGCTGACCGCTCTGCAGGCCAGCGCCGCGGCGGCCGCTTCGGCGCTCGCAGCCAACACCAACCAGATCGCGGCGGCCAGCGCGGAGATTACCTCGCTCCAGGGGCAGATTGCGGCGAAGAACACTGAGATCACGGCCAAGCAGGCGGAACTCGCTGCGGCGCAGGGCGAGCTCACCACGCTATTGGCGCGCAAGACGACGCTTGAGAACGAGATTGCTGCGCTCACGCTGAAGATTGCGAATAACGGCAATGCGCAGGGGCTCATAACCCAACGTGCTGCAAAAATCGCTGAACTCGCCACGGTTAACGGCCAGATTACGACGAAGAGCGCTCAGATCTCCGGATACCAGGGTGACCTGGCCACTCTTCAGAACTCGGTCGACACCCTCAACGCCCAGCTCCTCGCCAAGCAGCAGGAAAGCAGCGCCCTTCAAAAGCAGGCGGCGCCGCTGCAGGCCACCCTGACCTCTGCCAACGCGGCGGTCGCCACCAAGGAGGGTGAGATCGCGACGCTGAAGGCCCAGGTTCCAGCCCTCCAGGCCGCGGTTAATGAGGCCAACGCCGCCGTCACTGCCAAGCAGGGGGAGCTTAACGTCCTGCAGGGGCAGCTCCCGGCGCTCCAGGACACCGCGGCCACGGCTGCGGCAAGCGTATCCGCACAGGAAAAGGTAGTGGCGGACCTTGAGGCCGCGCTGCCTACGCTGACGGCCGGCGTGGCCGAGGCCAACGCGGCCATTGCCGAGAAGAAAACGCTGCTGGGCGGACTGCAGGACAAGCTGGCGGAAGCGAACGCTGCCCTTGCCGCCGCAAATACGGCCGTTGAGGCAAAGAAGGCCGAAATCAGCGGCCTGCAGAACGAACTGCCGGCACTCCAGGCTAGTTTGGACGGCGCCAATGCTTTGGTCAGCGCCAAACAGGGCGAGATAGCGACGTTGAGTAGTGAGCAAGACGCCCTGGTAGCCCAGCTCGCGGTTCTCAACGCCCAGATCGCCGCCAAGGAAGCCGAGGTCCTGCGTCTGCAGAACCAGGTGGCGCCGCTGCTGGAGCAGCTCAACAAACTCAACGGGGACATCAGCGCAACCGAAGCCCAGCTCAAGACCCTCCAGGCGCAGCTGACAACGCTGGATCTGCAGTTCACCGCCGCATCCACTGAATTCAATGCCCTGCAGGCCAAGAAGGGTGTAAAGCAGTCTGATGTTTCGGCCAAGAGAACCGAGTTGAAGGGCCTCCAAGACAAGATCGCTGCCGTCCAGACCCAGATTGCGGCCATTGACGGACAGATCGGGCTCGGCGGGTGCGTCGCCTAGACCAACTGCCGGCAACAGCTAAATAGCGCAACTGAGCTAAAACCCGCGAGGGGGCCGCCGGAAACGGCGGCTCCCTTCCGGCGTGTCCGGCGCCACGGTGACCTGCAGAAATAACCCGGGCGCCGCCGTCGTTGTTGCCACTGTGCCTGTTCCGCTACCGGAGCCGGCCCCGCACCGCCCCGCTACGAAAGGCCGGCACCTCCGTGACTGTTCCGCTTTCCATTCTTGACCTGGCCACCATCGCTAAAGGCCAGACGGCGGCCGAAAGTTTCGCCGGCAGCGTGGCCATGGCGCAGCGGGCGGAGGAACTGGGCTACCGCCGGGTGTGGTACGCCGAGCACCACAACATGTCCTCCATCGCGTCCTCGGCCACGAGCGTGCTGATTGCCCACATCGCCGCCCACACCAGCAGCATCAGGCTCGGTGCCGGCGGTGTCATGCTGCCGAACCATTCGCCGCTGACCATCGCGGAACAGTTCGGCACCTTGGAGACGCTGCATCCGGGCCGCATCGACCTCGGCCTGGGCCGTGCGCCGGGCAGCGACCAGAACACCATGCGCGCCCTCCGCCGTGACCCGATGTCCGCGGATAGCTTCCCGCAGGACGTACTTGAACTGCAGGGCTACCTGACCGGCCCCACCCGGATCCAGGGCGTGGAGGCGACCCCGGGCAAGGGAACCGATGTACCGCTGTACATCCTCGGCTCGTCGCTCTTCGGCGCACGGCTGGCTGCGCAGCTTGGACTGCCCTATGCCTTCGCCTCGCACTTCGCACCGAACGCCCTCCAGGATGCGGTGGCCGTCTACCGCCGCGAGTTCAAGCCCTCGGCGCAGCTGGATGCCCCGCACGTGATCGCCGGCGTGAACGTGATTGCGGCGGATTCCGCCGCCGAGGCGCAGGAGATGTTCCAGGCCACCAAGCGCGCCAGGGTGTCCCTGTTCTTCGGCAACGGCAGGGTGTTCACAGACGACGAGGCGGACATGATCCTTGACTCGCCGCAGGGCCAGCACGTAGCCCAGATGATGAAGTATTCCGCGATCGGGACCCCGGACACGGTGATGGATTACCTGGACGGGTTCACCGCCCACGCCGACGCCGACGAACTGATCGTGGCCCACCAGAGCAACAGCACGGAGGCCCGCCTGCGGTCCGTCGAACTCCTTGCCCTGGCTGCGGGCCTGGTCCGCGCCTGACGCCGTCTCCGTAGTGGCGGAGCAGGAGCTGCTGTGACGGAATAGATCGGCTGTTGCCGATGTGACAAGGACTGTCCGGGCGGAGTCTAATTAGTCCATGACTGATGAGCCGGAGGTACGCCGTGCCCTGGTCATCGAAGACGACGAAGACATCCGCGGGCTCCTGGTCCATATCCTGACGAAGCAGGGTTTCCAGGTGTCCGCCGTCTCATCCGGGCGGGCAGGCATCGAACTGATGCAGCGCGACGGCGCCGAACTGGTGACGCTGGACCTCAACCTTCCAGACCTGGACGGCATTGAAGTCTGCCGTGAACTGCGCCGGTTTTCCGATGCCTACATTCTGATGATCACGGCACGCGGCGAGGAACTGGACCGCCTGACCGGCCTCGACACCGGAGCGGACGACTACCTCACCAAGCCGTTCAGCCCGCGGGAACTGGGATCACGGATCACCGCTCTGTTCCGCCGGCCGCGCGCCAGCACCGTGCACGAGGCGGCCGCGCAGGACGAGCTGCGCCGCGCCGTGGAAGTCCAGCACAGCCTGCTCCCGGCGGAGGGCCTGTCCGTCGACGGGTTCGACATTGCCGGCGCCTTCCGGCCCTCCCGCAACGTCGGCGGCGACTTTTTCGACTGGTACCCGAACGACGGCGGGCTGCAGCTGACGCTCGCGGACGCCATGGGCAAGGGCATGGGCGCTGCACTGATCGCGGCCACCGTCCGCGCCGTCATGCGTTCCGTGGCGCACCGGGCGCCGCTGGGCGAGGCGTTCAGATCGGCCGGACGGATCCTGGAAGCCGATCTGGAGCAGTCGGCGTCGTTCGTCACCCTGTTCCACGCGCGCCTCGCCGCCTCCACCGGAATCCTGCACTATGTGGACGCCGGCCATGGCCTGGCGCTGCACATCAAGGCGGACGGCAGCTGCTCCCGGCTAATCACCGGCGGACCTCCGGTAGGTGCCTGGCCCGGCCAGGAATGGGACGCGCACCAGGTCTCGCTGGAGCCCGGAGATTGCCTGGCTGTTGTCAGCGACGGCCTGCTGGATGTCTACCCCGACGTCGAGGTCCTGACTGCGGTGGTGTCCGGCACCGTCTCCGCCAGCGCCAGCGCACAGGCTGCCTGCGATGCCGTCCTTGAGCTGGCCTCGGGACGCGACGTTTCCGACGACGCCACGGTGGTCGTGCTGAAACGGGCGCGGCGCTAGCTGCCCGCCGGCGCGGCTTCGAGGCTGAAGCTCCCGACTCGTTACATGCCCGCAATCCCGGGGATATTCTGATGTAACTGCGGTATCGGAGACTGGGGGTATGTCCCTCACCGGACTTTTCTCACGGAACATTGGGGATTATCCGAAGGACGTCGCCTGTGCCTACTCCGCTTAACCAGACTGTCGCCGACTCCGCCCTCCTGACCCGGTCCCTGCCGCTCGGCCTGCTCCGCGCCTTTGTGCAGTCGGATGCCGCCGATGACGGCCTCACGCCGCAGCTGCTGGCCGAACTCAAGATCCTGGCCCGGACACCCGGGCTGCTCGTGGCCTGCAACTACGGCGGGACGCTCTGTGACGCTGAAGGAATCTCCACCGAAACCCTCCCGCTGGGCAGCGCTGCGATTGCGCTCCGTGCGCTGGCAGCCCTGCCGAACACCCACGCCGCCGTCATCTCCGGCCGGTCGCTGCGTGACCTCGCCGCAGTTTCGAGGCTCCCGGCGGAGGTGCACCTGGTGGGTTCGCACGGCGCGGAGTTCGACATGGGCTTCGCCCACGGCCTTTCCCTGGCCACTGAATCAGTCCTGCAGCAGGCAAGCCAGGCCCTCGTTGAAACGATCGGTGCCTACAAGGGAATCAGCATCGAGCGCAAGCCCGTGGCGGTCTCCGTGCACACACGGCCGGCCTCGCCTGCGATCGTTGCCAAGGTGCTGGAGAAGGCCGAGGAGGTTGCCCGCGCCCACGGCCTGTTCTACATCATTGACGGCTCCGTGCTGGACCTTTCGGTGGTGGAGCCGTCCAAGGCCGACGCGCTGGAGCACCTCCGGGCCAGGCTCGGCGTGAGCGCGGCCCTCTATGCCGGTGATGCCTCCAGCGACGAACTGGCCATGGCCACCCTGCGCGGCCCGGACATGGGAATCCGGGTGGGGGAGGGGTCCACCGTGGCGGCGCACCGGCTCCGGGATCCCGAATCGTTCGCCCGGATCCTGGCCATCCTGTTCGAACTGCGCCGGGCCTGGCTCTTCGGGGAGGACGCCGTCGGCCTGGAACGCCACTCCATGATCGGCAACGGCTCGTCCACGGCCCTGATCACCCCCGAGGCCAAGGTCTGCTGGATGAGCCACCCGCTGCCGGACTCCGGTTCGCTGTTCGCCCACATCCTGGGCGGCGACGCGGCCGGCCACTTCTCGGTGGAGCCGGTCAAGGCGTCCCAGGTCCTGGGTCAGCGCTACGTCGACAGCACCATGATCGTGGAAACCCGCTGGGCCGACGTCACCGTGACCGACTACCTCGAACCGGCGCCGGACGGGATCACCAGCCTGGTCCGGGTGCTGTCCGGGAGCGGCGCGGCACGGATTGTCTTCGCACCCCGTCCCGACTACGCCAACGCCCCGTTCAGCATGGAGGCCAGGGGCGAGGAGCTGCACGTGGTGGGCACCTCCGATCCGATCATCCTGCTGGCTCCCGGGGTCAGTTTTGCCATCACGTCGGACGGTCGCCATGCCACGGCGACCGCGGACGTCAACCTGCAGAACGGTCCCGTGGTCCTCAACCTTCGGTGCGGTGACACGGATCCGGGAAACGCGGCGGCGGCCGGCGAAACGGAACGCCGTGCCGCCGTCGCCCATCACTCCCGGCGGTGGGTCCAGGACCTGGAGCTGCCCGGCGTCAAGCCGTCGCTGGTGCGCCGCTCGGCGCTGGTGCTCCGCGCGCTGGTGCACGAACCCACCGGCGCCGTCCTCGCCGCACCCACCACCTCGCTGCCGGAAGGCATCGGCGGCACCCGGAACTGGGACTACCGCTATTGCTGGCTGCGGGACGGATCCATGACCGTCAACGCGCTGGTTGACCTGGGTTCCACGGCGGAGGCGTACGGGTTCCTGCGCTGGCTGGGGCGGATCCTGGAGAATGCGCCGGGCCCCGAATGGCTGCATCCGCTGTACTCGGTCACCGGGGCTCCGCTGTCCACGGAAGCCATCATCGAAAGCCTGCCCGGTTATGCCGGGTCGCGCCCCGTCCGGATCGGAAACGCCGCGGACCACCAGGTGCAGCTGGATGTCTTCGGGCCCATCGCGGAGCTGATCTGCGCAGTGAGTGAACGGGAGGGCGGGCTGGAGGATTCGCTCTGGGAGCTTATGGTCCAGATGGCGTCCGCCGTGATGGCACGCTGGCACGAGGCCGACCACGGAATCTGGGAAGCCCGCCGGGCGCCCCGGCACCACGTGTACACCAAGGTCATGTGCTGGGTGACGCTGGACCGGGCGCTGCGGACTGCTGCGCGGCACGGCAGGGCACCGGAACCGTCCTGGGCCCCCACCGCGGCAACCATCCGCGAGGAGGTCCTCCGAGAAGGCTGGGACGACGGCGCGGCGTCCTACACCGTCGCCTACGACAGTCCCGACCTGGATGCCGCCGTGCTGCACATCGGCCTGTCCGGCCTACTCGACGTCAACGACCAGCGCTTCCTGGACACGGTCACCGCCGTGGAACGGGAACTCCGCGTGGGGCCCACCGTTTTCCGGTACAGGTACGACGACGGGCTGCCGGGACTGGAGGGCGGGTTCCACATCTGCACCACCTGGCTCATCGAGGCCTACGTGGCGGTGGGGCGGATCGAGGAGGCCTGGGACCTGTTCGACCAGCTGGTGAACCTGTTCGGCCCCACCGGGCTCCTGCCCGAAGAGTACGATCCGGGCACCGAGACCCACCTCGGCAACCATCCGCAGGCCTACTCCCACCTCGGCTTCATCCGCTGCGCCCGTCTCCTGGACCGGCACCAGAAACACTAAAGCGGGCGGTCCCGGACGGGCTTGGCCCGTAAGGGTCAGGTGAGCAGCAGGGCAACGCCGATCATCGCGGGGACCGCCACGATCGTGGTGATCAGCACAGTGTCCTTTGCCACGGTGATCCCCGTCCGGTAGCGGCTGGCCGCGACGAAGACGTTCTGGGCCGTGGGCAGCGCGGAAGTCACCACAACGGCGAACAGGGCCTGCCCTTCCATCCCGAGGGTGAGCGCGAAAACGTAGGCGACCGCGGGGTGGACCACCAGCTTGAAGACGCTGGACAGCAGCGTGTCGATGCGGCGGCCTTCGGCTGCCTGCAGGGGCCGGGACCCGTTCAGGCTCATGCCGAAGGCGATCAGCATGGCGGGGATGGCAGCTCCGCCGATCAGGTGGATGGGCTGCATGACCAGCTCGGGCACCTGCCATCCCGTTCCCGCCACCACCAGGCCCAGGGCCGAACCAACGATCATCGGGTTCCTGAGGATCATGAGCGCGAAGCCGCCGGGAGTGGTTCGGTGCGAGCTCGTCGTCGCGTCCAGTGCCATCAAGAAGAGCGGGGTGAAGAAGGCCAGCTGGAAGATCAGCAGCGGTGCCACATAGCTTGCGTCGCCGAGGACGTACACGGCGATCGGGATGCCCAGGTTCGCGGAGTTCGCCAGCGATGCGCTCATGGACGAGGTCAACGATTCGGGCGCGGCCCGTTTGAGCAGGAACCGGACGATCACAAAGAACAGAGCGGCCGTGACTATTGCGCCGACGGCCGTGACCAGCAGGGGAGCGGCGAAGACCTCCTGGAGCTTTGCCTTGCTGAGGGTTTCAAACAGGAGCGCCGGGCTCGCCACGAAGAAGGTCAGTGCGCTGAGGACCGAACGGGCATTCTCTCCCAGCACCTTCCGGCGGCCCACGAACATGCCCACCAGGATGATGGCCCACACCACGAAGAAGCCTGCGAGAACGCCTAGCACCCGGGGGTCCCTGCAAGGCCGGGTAGGCGGGGGTTGGCGTTCACCACCCCAGCCTAATCAGATTTAATCGGCCTGAAGCGCTAGGGTGGGCAGGATCTCGGTATCCGGACTGGCCGAAATACAGCCGCTGCGGAGGCCGCCGCCTAGTTCAGCGCGGAGTTGTTCAGCGCGAAAGGCGGCCGCATGAGACCGCGGGTGTGGCCCTCGGCGGGGTCGTTCCCGATCTGGACAATCCTGTTGTCCTCGTCCACATGGACCACCTTCGGAGTGTAGGCCTTGGCCTCTTCCGTGGTCATTTCCGCGTAGGTGATCAGGATGACGATGTCGTTTTCGTGCATCAGGTGCGCAGCTGCCCCGTTGATGCCGATGACTCCGGACCCGCGCTCGCCGGCAATGGTGTAGGTCTCCAGGCGGGCGCCGTTGGTCACGTCAACGATCGCCACGAGCTCTCCGGGGAGAATGTCCGCGGCTTCCAGCAGGTCCAGGTCAACGGTGACCGACCCCACGTAGTGAAGGTCAGCATGCGTGACAGTGGCCCGGTGAATTTTGGACTTGAACATTGTGCGATTCATAACGTGATCAGTGTAACGCCCATGGCACATCCGCGCTGTGACGTACGGAACTCGCGGCCGGACTGCTGCAATGGTTCGTTGGTTCGGTTCCGGCGGTGTCAGGCGGACTTGGCCTCGGGCGGGACGGGCCCGGCCGGCGCAATCGAATCGGCTGTCATGGCCAGTACCTCGCGGGCGGCAAGGATGGCGGGCCGTTTGGCGCTCGACCGCCGCACGGACGTGAAGACGGTCCGGTGCGGATTGCCAGGCAGGAGCAGCAGCTGAGCCGACGTCCCCCTTCCCGTCCACACCAGGTCCGGCATCAGTGCGACGGCGTTTCCCGACTCGATCAGCCGGATCTGCGCCTGCAGGTCGGCTGTTTCGTATCGGACGTCCGGCTCGAAGCCTGCGCTTCGGCAGGCCTGTTCGGCCCAGTGCCGGGAGGCTGCACCCCGGGGCTCCATCACCCAGGCGAGGTCCGCCGTGTCCTCGAGCGAGTTGATGGGCGGCAGGCCCTTGTCCGCTCCCGGGACGGCCAGCCGGATGGCGTCGCCGGTCAGCCGGATTCGGTCCAGTTCCGGGTACCGCGGTGCGGCGTGGCCGGGATACTGTTCCGCGATGACCAGGTCAAAGTCCCGCGCCCACGTTTCGTGGAGTGCTGTTTCCGGTTCCCTCTGGACCATCTCGATCCTGACTTCCGGGTAGGTGGCCGCCATCCGCGTGAGGGCCCCCGGCATCAGCGCAAGGGCCGCGGACTGGAAGACGGCGATCCGGACCGTGCCGGTCACCGTGGTGAGGGAGGCGGCCAGATCGGCTTCGGCCTGCTCCAGCGTTTCGAGCAGGTGTGCGGTGTGCTCCACCAGGACTTCGGCCTGCGGGGTCAGCTGCACGCGCCGCCCGGTCTTTCGCAGCAGTTGAACCCCGGCTTCCTTCTCCAGCAGCGCCAACTGCTGGGAAACCGACGACGGGCTGTATTGGAGGGCGTCCGCCACTTCCGCCAGGGTTCCCCGGATCTTCAGTTCACGGAGCAGCCTCAAGCGCCTGACGTCGAGCATGGCCGTTCCTTTGCTAAATCTAATGATTACTAATTAGGAGAATTCACTTTATCTAATGCAATTAGGATTGCATACTGATCAGACTGAGTTACCCCCATCACAGGGCGGATTGATGGGCCAAACATCTATGCAGGAGTCCCTGATGAGCACTAAAGACTTGTCCCAGTCGATCCTGAGGCGAAAGCCGATTGACGACATCGAAGTTGAAAACAAACACAGCGGACTATTCAAGTCCCTCGGCCTCTGGCAACTGACAGCCATCGGCGTCGGCGGAATTATCGGCGTCGGTATCTTCTCGCTGGCCGGGCTCGTGGCCCACGGCAGTGCCACCGAACCGGGCGTCGGCCCGGCCGTGCTGTTCTCGTTCCTGGTGGCCGGCCTGGCGTCGGCAGCGGCGGCATTGTCCTATGCGGAATTCGCCGGGATGATCCCGCGGGCGGGCTCGGCGTACACGTACGGATATGTGGCACTGGGGGAAGTGATCGGCTGGTTTATCGGCTGGGATCTGCTCCTGGAATACATCGCGATTGTGGCCGTTGTGGCCATTGGTATCTCCGGCTATTTCGACGCCTTCCTCTCCGGCCTCGGCATTCACATGCCCGTCTGGATGACCTCGACTCCGGATGAAGGCACCGGCGGCATCGTCAACATTCCGGCCATCGTGGTCTGCCTTATCGTTACCTGGATCCTGTCGCGCGGCACCAAGACCTTCGGCCGCTTCGAACTCGTGGCGGTGGCCGTCAAGGTCGTCCTGATCCTGTTCATCATCGGGCTCGGCATGTTCTACATCAACGCTGAAAACTACAACCCGTTTATGCCGAGCGGGATCGGCCCGGTCTTCGCCGGAGCAGCCACAGTCTTCTTCGCCGTGTTCGGCTACGACGCCATGAGCACCGCCGCCGAGGAAGCGACCGACGGCAAGAAGCACATGCCCAAGGCCATCCTCCTCTCGCTCATCATTGCGATGCTGCTGTACGTGGCGGCCACCCTGGTCCTGACCGGCATGCAGAACTACCAGGACATCGACCCGAAGGCCGGCTTCGCGTCCGCCTTCACCGGCGTGGGCCTGCCGATCATCGCCACCATCATCTCCGTCTTCGCAGTGCTGTCCATCCTCACCGTGATGCTGACCTTCCTGCTCGGCGTCACCCGCGTCTGGTTCTCCATGAGCCGCGACGGCCTCCTTCCGGGCTGGTTCGCCAAGACCGACCGCCACGGCACCCCGCAGCGCGTGACCTGGATCGCCGGCGTCGCTTCCGCCCTGCTGGCCGGGGTGTTTCCCATCAAGGCCGTCGCCGACCTGACCAACATCGGCATCCTGGCCGCGTTCGTCGTCGTCTGCTTCTCCGTGATTGTGTTCCGCTACAAGAGGCCCGACGCGCCCCGTACCTTCCGCCTGCCCCTCATGCCGCTGGTGCCCGCCTTCGGTGTGCTGGCTTCGGCTTTCCTGATGTTCCAGCTGCACTGGGAAACCTGGCTGCGCTTTGTCGTCTGGCTGATTATCGGCCTGGTGATCTATTTCGGCTACGGCCGCAGGCACTCACTCATGAACCCGAACAGCCCGCGACACGCAGAAGCCGTGGAGATGCACCGCCCCGTGGGGTAGCAGCCCAACCCTCTCTCACTTCCTGCCACAAATAACCGGATGCTCTCTCACATCCGGTGCCATATCGACTGACCCTCTCTCACCCTGTGGGAGGGGGTTCGTCGTTTGTGGGCAGGAAGTGAGCGAGCGTCGGCCGGGGAAAAGGGGTGGTTTGAGGCCTCCGAGCGGCCATCAAAATCGTTGGTTTTCCTAACCTGTATTGCTCAGGAAACGTCGCTTTATCTTAAGTGACGGGAGGTTCATACTGATTGAAAGACGGTCCTCACCAACGGAAAGAACGAGTGTTAGACATGACCAACATTTCAACGGAGCCTGGTGTCCGCACCCGCAAATCGGCCACCGAAGCAGCCGTTTCACGCGCTTCCCACGTACCCGAAGCCCAGGCCCTTGCCGGGGAAACCATCGGGTTGGTGCGCCGCTGGTTGACGGAAGCCTCCAAGGTCCCCGTGGATGCCTCCGCTGAACAGCTCGCCGGTGTCCTGAAGGACCCCAACGGGCTCGACTTCACGGTCGGATTCGTCGACGGCGTCGTCCGCCCGGAAGACCTCCACGTTGCCGCCCGCAACCTGGCAGCCCTGGCCCCGAAGGTTCCCGCGTTCCTGCCTTGGTACATGCGCCGTGCTGTCCAGGTCGGCGGCCTGATGGCCCCGGTCCTGCCGCAGGTCGTCATCCCGGTGGCCCGCAAGGTCCTGCGCGAGATGGTGGGCCACCTCATCGTTGACGCCACGGAGGCCAAGCTGGGCCCTGCCATTGCCAAGATCCGCAAGGACGGCATCAAGCTCAACGTGAACCTCCTCGGCGAAGCAGTCCTCGGCGAGCACGAGGCCTCCCGCCGGCTCGGCGGCACCCACACCCTGCTGGCCCGCCCCGACGTGGACTACGTGTCCATCAAGGTCTCCTCCACCGTGGCCCCGCACTCCGCCTGGGCTTTCGACGAGGCCGTGGAGCACGTCGTCGAAAAGCTCACCCCGCTGTTCCAGCGCGCCAACTCCTTCGCCAGCGGCGGCAGGAAGGCCAAGTTCATCAACCTGGACATGGAGGAGTACAAGGACCTGGACATGACCATCGCGGTCTTCACCCGGATCCTGGACAAGCCCGAGTTCAAGAACCTTGAAGCCGGCATCGTGCTCCAGGCCTACCTCCCGGACGCCCTCGCCGCCATGATCCGCCTGCAGGACTGGGCTGCCGCCCGCCGCGCCGAAGGCGGCGCCGCCATCAAGGTCCGCGTGGTCAAGGGCGCCAACCTGCCCATGGAGCAGGTCGAGTCCTCCCTGCACGACTGGCCGCTGGCCACCTGGGGCACCAAGCAGGATTCCGACACCAACTACAAGCGCGTCATCAACTACTCGCTGCACCCGGACCGGATCAAGAACATCCGCATCGGCGTCGCCGGCCACAACCTCTTCGACATCGCCTTCGCCTGGCTGCTCGCCAAGCAGCGCGGCGTGGAGTCCGGCATCGAGTTCGAAATGCTGCTGGGCATGGCCCAGGGACAGGCCGAAGCTGTCAAGAAGGACGTCGGCTCGCTCCTGCTCTACACCCCGGTGGTTCACCCGGCCGAGTTCGACGTGGCCATCGCCTACCTGATCCGCCGCCTCGAAGAGGGCGCCAGCCAGGACAACTTCATGTCCGCCGTCTTTGAGCTCAGTGAAAATGAAGCCCTTTTTGAGCGCGAGAAGCAGCGCTTCCTCGCCTCCCTGGCAGAGCTCGACGAGGAGGTCCCCGGCCCGAACCGCCGGCAGAACCGCAGCCTCCCGGCCGAGCCGATGCCGCACGACTCCTTCGAGAACACTCCGGACACCGACCCGTCCCTGCCCGCAAACCGCGACTGGGGCCGGGCCATCCTGGAACGCGTTCCGTTCTCCACCCTGGGAAACGCCGCGGTCGAAGCAGCGGCGATCACCGATGCGGACACCCTCAACAACGTGATTGAAACCGCCGTTGAAAAGGGCAAGGCATGGGGTGCCCTCAGCGGAGCCGAGCGCGCAGAGGTCCTGCACCGCGCCGGTGACGTCCTGGAGGCGCGCCGCGCCGACCTGCTGGAAGTCATGGCCAGCGAAACGGGCAAGACCATCGACCAGGGCGACCCCGAGGTCAGCGAAGCTGTTGACTTTGCGCACTACTACGCCGAGTCGGCCCGCAAGCTCGACGACGTCGACGGCGCCACCTTCGTGCCGGCCAACCTCACCGTCGTGACCCCGCCGTGGAACTTCCCGGTGGCAATCCCCGCCGGCTCCACCCTTGCGGCACTCGCCGCCGGCTCCGCCGTCGTGATCAAGCCCGCCAAGCAGGCAAAGCGCAGCGGTGCCGTGATGATCGAAGCACTGTGGGAAGCCGGCGTTCCGCGCGACGTCCTCACCATGGTCCAGCTCGGCGAACGGGAGCTCGGACAGCAGCTCATCTCCCACCCGGCCGTGGACCGCGTCATCCTCACCGGCGGCTACGAAACCGCCGAACTGTTCCGCTCCTTCCGCAAGGACCTGCCGCTGCTGGCAGAGACCAGCGGCAAGAACGCCATCATCGTCACCCCCAGCGCGGACCTGGACCTGGCAGCGAAGGATGTTGCGTACTCGGCCTTCGGCCACGCCGGCCAGAAGTGCTCGGCCGCCTCACTGGTGATCCTGGTGGGCTCCGTCGCCAAGTCCAAGCGCTTCCACAACCAGCTCATCGACGCCGTCACCTCGCTGAAAGTCGGCTACCCGGAAGATCCGACCAGCCAGATGGGACCAATCATCGAGCCCGCCAACGGCAAGCTCCTCAACGCGCTCACCACATTGGGCGAGGGTGAAAACTGGGCTGTTGAGCCCCGGAAGCTCGATGAGACCGGCCGGCTGTGGAGCCCGGGCGTGCGCTACGGCGTGCGCCGCGGATCCTACTTCCACCTGACCGAGTTCTTCGGCCCCGTCCTCGGCGTCATCACCGCGGACACCCTGGAAGAAGCCATCGCCATCCAGAACCAGATCGAGTACGGCCTCACCGCAGGCCTGCACTCCCTCAATACCGAAGAGCTGGGCATCTGGCTGGACAGCATCCAGGCCGGCAACCTGTACGTGAACCGCGGCATCACCGGGGCGATCGTCCAGCGCCAGCCGTTCGGCGGCTGGAAGAAGTCGGCCGTCGGCGCCGGAACCAAAGCGGGCGGACCGAACTACCTTGCCGGCCTCGGCGACTGGGTCAGCAAAGCCAGCTCGGCCAACGCCACCGTCAACCACCCGGGTGTCCGCCGGATCGTCAACGCGGCCGGTGCAGCCTTGGAGCCCGCCGAGCTTGAGTCCGTCCACCGCGCCCTGGCATCCGACGCACAGGCCTGGGCCGATGAGTTCGGCACCGCCAAGGACGTCTCCGGCCTCAGCGCGGAACGGAACATTTTCCGCTACCGCAGCCTGCCGGTAACGGTTCGGCTGTCCGAGGGCGAACCGCTGGCCGACCTGGTCCGGACCGTCGCGGCCGGTGTTTTGGCCGGCTCGGCACTCACCGTGTCCACCGCCGTCGAACTCCCCGCTCCGCTGAAGGCAGCGCTGGGTGCCCTGAACATCACGGTCACCGTGGAGGACGACGCCGCGTGGCTGGCCGCAGCAGGCCGGCTCGCCGAGGCGGGCAAGCTGTCCGGCGCACGGATCCGCCTCCTCGGCGGGAACGCCACGGCCCTCGCCGAAGCCACCGGCGGCCGCCCGGACCTGGCCGTGTACGCACACCCGGTCACCGAGGCCGGCCGCGTGGAGCTGCTGCCGTTCCTGCACGAGCAGGCCGTCAGCATCACCGCCCACCGGTTCGGAACCCCCAACCACCTCTCCGACAGGCTGATCTAGCGGCTCCCGCCCAAACGAAGTCGCCGCCGGCCGGCACCCTGGGGTGCCCGCCGGCGGCGACTTCTTTTAGTTGTGGATAAAGGTTCTTACTTATACCTGGATGTAAGGGTGTCTGTTAATTCAGGGAGCCTGGCTAGCCCAAATACCAGCCCGGTGGCACCCATGAGGCCGGAACCGAGTGTGCCGAAAAATCTTCACATCCCGTGCAGAAGTAGGTGACTTCGCCCGGCTTCCGGAGGGTGCCGTCGTGCCGGTACTTGGCCGGGACGAAGGTCTCCAGGTAAATGAACTCGTCCGTCCCGCACCGCTCGCAATAGGGGCTTCCGACGAATTCAGTATCCACCAGGGTGGCGGCGGGGTGCGGTTCGCGCTGACTGACCAGATCAGCGTGTGCGCTTGCTTCATGATGTACTGGCGTGTTGCGGTGCGTCCCGAGGGTCATGGGGCGTACCGTATTGAGGGAATGGACCGAATTTGAGACTGAGAGGTGCGGGTGGTTCGTGGTTGGCGTCATCGCATGCCTATCCCGAACGTTGTCCGTCTGGCGCCCCAGGGCATTGGCGACGGGCACGGTTCGTCATCGAATCGTTGTCATTGGCTTCTGCATAACCTTTAACAAAATTCAGCATAAATTACGCACGTAATTTCTTCAATCACTTACTGGCAATACCCACGCCTACCGGGGGCCATTACTTACTTAATTACTCACTTTCCCCGCCCCGCAACCGGTAGGGTACGGGCTTCTAGGCGGAGCGCTTCAAAGTGCGCCCCACAATAGCCTGCGTGAGGGCCTCGATCACCTCCGTGTTGGCCAGCGGATTGCGGATCAGGGTGAAATCCACATCTCCGACGGGCGGCAGTTCAAACCGGCGGGTGATGATTTTCAGGTCTTCCGGAACCAGCGACGACGGCATCACGGCGACGCCGATTCCTGCCCGGACAGCGGCCAGCACGCCGCTGATCTGGCGGGTGGTGCACGTGATGCGCCACGTGCGGCCCCGGGACTCGAGGGCATCGATGGCCAGTTTTCGGCTGAGGCTGGGCGAGGGGTAGGCGATCAGCGGAACCGGGTCCCCGGGCTCCAGCGCTGTCTGCTCCAGGCCAACCCATGCGAACGCGTCGTGCTGGACCACCGTGCCGTCCTTGGCCCCGGCAACCCATTTCACGAAGACCAGGTCGAGCTGGCCGGCATTGAGTTTCTTATACAGCTGGTCGCTTTGGCCCACCGTGAGTTCCAGGTTGATCTGCGGATAGATCTGGCGGAACTCGCGGAGGATGCGGGGGAGTCCGGTGATGGCAAGGTCGTCAGCCGTGCCGAAGCGCAGCCGGCCGCGCATCGCGGATCCGGAGAAATAGCGGGATGCGGCGTCGTGCGCTGCGAGGATGCTCCGCGCGAACCCGGCCATGGCATCGCCGTTGTCCGTCAGCCGCACATCCCGGGTGTCCCGGGCGATCAGCACCCGTTTCGCTGCCGTTTCCAGCTTGCGCACGTGCTGGCTGACGGTTGGTTGCGCCAGTCCAAGGCGTTCTGCGGCCTTGGTGAAGCTGAGCGTTTCGGCCACTGCCAGGAAGGACCGGAGCTGGGCGGGTTCGAACATTTCACTCCCGGGTAGGCATCGACCGAACCCGCACCTATTGCGGATCGCAATGTTAGTTATAGGAACAATACGCTTCCATAATCTGTTTGGCCCACCATAGCGTGGGAGCTGTCCCGCTCACCCGCACCTTTGAGGATTCCTGTGGCACCCCCTTCGCCTATCACGGCAACCGTCAGTCAGCCCGCCACCCAGCCGATCGCCGTCGTCAGTGAACGGCTCCCCTGGCGCCACACCTTTATTTCCCTCCGGGTCCCGAACTTCCGCATTTTCGTCATCGGGCACTTCATCGCCGTGATCGCGCTCTGGATGCAGCGGATCGCCCAGGACTGGCTGGTGCTTCAGCTTTCCGGATCGGTCACCGCGGTGGGCATCACCGTGGCGCTGCAGTTCACTCCGTCCCTGGTGCTGGGGCCGTGGGGCGGCATCATGGCCGACAGGTTTCCGAAACGGAAGATCCTCATCCTTTGCCAGTCCGTCGCGGCGGTTCTTGCGGCTGCTCTAGCCGTCCTGGCACTGAGCCAGCGCATCGACGTGTGGCACGTCTACGCCATCGCGCTGGTGCTGGGGCTCGTCACCGTCCTGGACCAGCCGGCCCGGCAGGTGTTCGTCAACGAACTCGTCGGCCCTACCTACCTGCGCAATGCCATCAGCGTCAACTCGACAACGTTCCAGCTCGGCGGCCTGATCGGCCCCGCGCTCGCCGGACTCCTCCTCACCGCCGTCGGTGCCGGCTGGGCCTTCGCCGGAAACGCCGTGGCCTGCTGCTCAACGGTGGTGATGCTGCTGCTCCTGCGTAAGGACCAGCTGTTTGTCAGCGCGCCTGCGCCCAAGCGCAAGGGCATGCTCCGGGAGGGGCTGAAGTATGCGCTAAGCAAGCCCACCATCTACTGGCCCTGGCTGATGGCCGGTTTCATCGCGGTATTCGCCATGAGCCTCCCGGTGCTGCTGGCCGCTTTCGCGGACCACGTGTACGACGTCGGCGCCGGGGGCTACGGCCTGCTGAACGCGCTGGTTGCGCTCGGAGCACTCGGCGGCGCCATCGCCTCCACCCGCCGTCGCCGCCTGCGGCTCCGCTCGGTGGTTTTGGGCGCCGGGATGTACGGGCTTATGCTCTGCCTGTCCGCCCTGGCGCCGACCATGGTGTGGTTCGGCGCGGCCATGGTGCTCTCCGGGTTCTGGTGCCTGATGTTCCTGACCGCGTCGAACCAGCTGGTCCAGGTCAGTTCCAACATAGGGATCCGCGGCCGCGTCATGAGCCTGTACATCATGGTGCTGATCGGGGGCCAGGCCATCGGCGGTCCCATGATCGGATGGATTGCCGAGCACCTGGATCCGCACACCGCCCTCGTGGTTTCGGGCGGGGTGCCGGTGCTTGCAGCGGTGACTGTCGCCGTCGTACTAGCCCGCCGAGGTGAGCTGACGCTCAAAGTGGATCTTAAAGACCGCCGCCGCTTGCTCCGGATAGTGAGGCGAACAGCGCAACGGCCCGGCGGTGGGCCCTCAGGACCGGCGCCCCAGCCGGCGACCACGCCGGCATCGCTTACGCGTGCAGTGGGGTGTGCGGGTAGTCCGCCTGCCGCTGCTGGAACTGCAGCACGTCCTTATTGAGGATCTCCCCGTCACGGACTTCGATGGCACGCGCGATCGTCTCGTTTCCGGCCCATGCCTCTGGGCCGGAAATGACGGTTTCCAGGAATGGAAGCAGCGCCTCGCTGATCTCCCAGCTGGAGGAGTTCCACAAGTAGGACGGGCTGTGGTCCACGGCGTAGTAGTCGATATGGTCGCCCATGGTGAAAATCGGCTGGGCGAACGTGGTGGTTTTCGCCCAGCTGAAGCCCATGCCCTCGTCGCAGGACACGTCCACAATCAGGCTGCCGGGACGGAACGCGTCGAGGTCCTCTTCCCGAAGGTAAGTCAGAGGGGCGTTGGGATCCTGCAGGGTGCAGTTGACCACAATGTCACTCTCGGCGAGGAAGGGTGCCAGCGGTACCCTTCCGCGTTCGGTGATGACCTGGCTGAGGAACGGCGCCTTGTCGTCATGGTCGAACTGGGCGATCCGCACCGAATGGATGGGCGAACCGACGGCGGCCACGCCCCGGTTGGTCAGCACCTGGACGTCGTGGATGCCATGGGCATTGAGCGCTGTGACGGCACCGCGGGCGGTGGCGCCGAAACCGATGACGACAGCTGTGAGTCGCCGGCCGTAATCGCCCGTGGAGCCGGTGAGGGCAAGAGCGTGAATGACGGAGCAGTATCCGGCGAGTTCGTTGTTCTTGTGGAAGACATGAAGGCCGAAGCCGCCGTCGCTTGCCCAGTGGTTCATGGCCTCGAACGCAATCAGGGTGAGTTTCTTGTCGATGGCCAGCTGCGTGATGGCGCGGTCCTGGACGCAGTGCGG
The DNA here is from genome assembly GCF_018613755.1 of Arthrobacter sp. ISL-72. Taxonomy (GTDB): domain Bacteria; phylum Actinomycetota; class Actinomycetes; order Actinomycetales; family Micrococcaceae; genus Arthrobacter. Next base: position 324,762 of record NZ_JAGGPP010000001.1, on the reverse strand, counting down.
CCAGCCCCAGAGGACCTGGCCGTCGCGGAGGTCAGCGAGATCTTCGGCCTGAGGTTTGGGCAGCAGGACGACGTCGGCGTCGGCAATGATCTGGTCGCGGGTGGCAACGCGTCCCACCAGGGAAGCCAGGTGGTTGTCCGAGACGCCGAACCGTTCACCGTAGCCCTGCTCGAGGATGATCTGTTGCCGCAGCTCCGGCGCGATGCGGTCCAGGTGAAGGGGGTGGAGCGGGAGACGGCGTTCATCAGGCTTTCGCGTGCTGGCCAGGACTCCGAGGGTGAGGTGGTTCGCGGAACCGGTCACTTCTTTTTGGGGCTCGCTGCCTTGGCCGCGGTTCCCTTGTCGAGGGAGCTAGGCGGTGCTGCCGCGGCCCTCTTGTCGGCACGTTTTTCCTTGATGGACTTGCCGGATTTTGCGGATGCTGCTTGACGCGGGGACTTGTCAGCCATGATTGCTCCTGTAGCGGAACCGAAGGGGTTCCTGACTTCTGACCATACAGGTAGCGACCTAATGCCCCGCCGGATGGCCGGAGTAGGCGGCGACGGCGGGCGCCGCTGCTGACCGGAGTGTGCTGGCCTGGTGCCCGCCCGCGGGCGCTACGAGATTCGCGTGAAATGGAGCGGCTGACGGGAATCGAACCCGCGTATCAAGCTTGGGAAGCTAGCGCTCTACCATTGAGCTACAGCCGCAAAGGGGACTGGCCACTACCTCGGTCAGGTCCCGGTTACGTCAACCGGACTTACTTTACCCCAGCCGCGCGCCCTCCCCGACCAAGGACACCCTTGAAATCCTCGCCCGGCCAGGCTCTGCCCTTGACGGCTAACCGCTTTCCATAACTCTTCGATTAAGGCGCGCCGCAGGCCGCTCCGGAGGGGCCGCTCCTGAATATCCTGATTGAGTTAGCTGCAGTATCAGGGGAACGGGCTACGCCAGAAAGCTGTCCGACAATCAAGGGATCCCCGTGGCATTTGCAGAGTACGAGGTCGTCGTGGAACGCGATGCCATGACCGTGTACCGGTTCCTGCAGGACGGGCTGAACCTCCCCTCGTGGCGGGAAGGGATCCGGAACATTGAACTGCGCTCAGGCGCTGTGGGCGCGAAGGGCGCAGTCTACCAGCAGACCCTGAGCGGGCCGGCGGGCCGCCCCATCGCTGCGGACTTCCAAATCACGCAGCTTCGTCCGGGTGCCGAAATCCAGTTCCAGGTGGTTGCCGGTCCTGCCCGCCCGCACGGAGGCTATTACCTGAGCACTGAAGGAATGAACACGCGCGTCCGCTTCGCGCTCGAATTCCGCCCCAAGGGGCTGGCCGGACTCATGGACTTCATGATCCAGCGGTCCATGAAGGCGGAAGTGGCGCAGCTGGAACGACTCAAGGCAGTGCTGGAAGCCCGGCCCGCGGAGCACTAGCGGCAGGTTTACTGGACGAGGCGCCGTTATTGGGCGAGACGCTGTCCGGTCCACGGCCCCGGCACGGACGACGGCGACGACAGGGCTCCGCTGCTCAGATCCCAGTACTGCACCACGTCACCGGCGCGTCGAAGCGCAAGCCCGCTTGTGTTCAGCCCGGTGACATCCCGCAGCGGCCGGATGGCCATGACATCCGCCCATCCGCTGGCCACCACGGCCCGAGACTCGGCGCGCGGCGCCGGTGCGCCCGAGCCGCGGTAGAGGCGGACATTGCCGTCCGCCTGCCGTGCCAGCAGGTCCTGGAACCCGTCGCCGTCGTAATCAGCCATGGCAAGCCGGTCGGCGGAGACGCCGGTCGCTGCCAGCGTCCGTTCCGTAAGGTCAACCGTCCCCCGGTTGGGGTAGAGCCAGAGGTTTCCGGACGCGTCCAGGGCCAGCAGTTGCGGAAGCCGGTTGTTGGCGCACCAGCCTCCCACTGCCAGCGTCATTCCGGCCCACCCGGACTGGCCCAGCGTCACGGCGGCGAGGAACCCGCCGCTAACCGTGCCTGAATGCAGCGTGATCCGCCCGTCGGTCCATTGGACCAGGACGTCATAGACGCCATCCCGCTCCCAGTCCGTGACGAAGAGTTCCTTGGCGGAGCCAAAGCCGGTTCCGATGACCTGCTGTACGCCGAACTGACGGTTCCCGAGCGAAGCACGGTTCAGGAGCTGGCCAGAGGAGTTCACTGTCAAAAGGTCGCCCGGCCCCTTGATTGCCGCAGCGGTGAGATCCGCAGTCGGCGGCATGTGGCGCACCAGCGGGTCGCAGATGGTGGCGGGCTGCAACGGCTGTTCGATGCTGCTGCCGCCCGGGCTGGCGGTGGTTCCCGACGGGAGGGTGCCCTATCCGAAGAAATTCACCACCCCCCACATGGTGTAGCGGCCAGGGGTGGTTTGCCAGTTGCCGTCCGTGAAGGTGATGCCGATGCCCATCACATTAAACCGCGGGTCTTTCAGGAGCGCGTTGTGGGCCGGGGAGCTCTTCCACCACTCCACAAGCTGTGCGGCGTCGCGGTCCCAGCGGACGGCGATGACTTCTCCGGCGCCGTTCGTGGGGCTCAGCGCCCGCGGATCGGTCCAGAAGCTGGACCGGTGCTCGAGCACTTCCCTTGACGCGATGCTGTCGGACCACTCCTGCGCCATCGAAGCCACGGTGGCGTGGTACTTCACGGCGGGAAGGCCGAAGGAGGCCCGGTAGCTGTTGATGGCGTTGAACACCGTCTTGATCTGGGACGATGCGTCATCCGTGACGAGGGCCTGCGTGGTGGAGGCATCCGTTCGGAGGGCGTTCGTTTGGAGGTGGTCCGTTTGGAGGGCGCCTGGGCCAGGGTGGGTTTGCAGCGTCTGCCCAGACGCGTCGAGGAGGGCCGCCAGTTCCGAAGCGGTGGCGGACAGCGGTGGAATGGAGGCAGGCTCGGGTCCCTTGGCGACCGTGCCGGCAGGGCCCGGTACGGCGGGGTCGACGTCGGCCGCCGTGGCTGGCGGAGCCGCCGCCGAAGTGTCAGGCAGCGCCGCGGCGGATGCGCCCGGGCTGCCGGGCAGCACGGCGGGATGGTCCCCGGGGGAGCGCGGCGAACCGGGCGCTGCAGCAGCGGCTTCCGTGCCGCCGTCGTGCTCGGAGCCGTAGTACTCGGATAGCGGACCGGTGGCGCTCTGCGGGTGTTGGCCCGCGACGGAGGACGCGGAGGATTCAGGACTTGAGGAAGATCCCCCCAGCTGGCCTGCGGCAGGCGGGATGAGAACCGCGGTGCAGATCATGACCGCCAGTGCCCCTGCCGAAATCTTCCCCAAGCCGAACCCCAGATCCGCCGGTATCGCCTCCATTTTCAGGAGAAGTACCGTCACAGCCGTAACATCAGCCTCGTGGTCTATCGGAGATGACGTTCCTTAACAGCAGTAACAGTAACCCCGGACCTCGGCCTCGGCAATGGTGCGGTATTTTTGAGTGTGCTGATCTCTGACCGCGATATTCGTGCCGAAATTGATTCCCAACGGATTGTCCTGGATCCGTATGACCCCGTAATGGTCCAGCCGTCGTCCGTGGACGTCCGGATCGACCGTTTTTTCCGGTTGTTCGACAACCACAAATACGCCCACATCGACCCCGCCGAAAACCAGCCTGAGCTGACGCGGCTGGTGGAAGTGGACCCCGGGGAGCCGTTCATCCTGCACCCGGGCGAGTTCGTGCTGGGCTCCACGTACGAGACCGTCACCTTGCCGGACGATATCGCCGCCCGCCTCGAGGGCAAGTCGTCACTGGGCCGGCTGGGCCTGCTCACGCACTCCACCGCCGGGTTCATCGATCCCGGCTTCTCCGGGCACGTGACGTTGGAGCTGTCCAACATGGCCACCCTGCCGATCAAGCTGTGGCCGGGCATGAAGATCGGCCAGCTCTGCTTCTTCAAGCTCAGTTCGGCCGCCCAGTTCCCCTACGGCTCCGGTGAGTACGGCAACCGCTACCAGGGCCAGCGCGGCCCCACCGCAAGCCGCAGCCACCTGAACTTCCACCGCACCGAGATCTGAGAGAGCGTCGCTGTTCGGGCGGCTGGATCTGGGAGAGCGTCGCTGTTCGGGCGGCTGGATCTGGGAGAGCGTCAGATGGGGCGGGTGGCCGCTTGGGTTTTCGCCGGACGCCGCCGCATCATCTTGACGATGGGCTCCACGTAGCGCGAAGCCAGCGGACCCAGAACCGCCATGATAAGCACGTAGGCGGTGGCCAAGGCCGCCAGTTCGTCGGGCACCACTCCGGAAGCAACCGCCAGCCCCGCGATGACGATGGAGAACTCGCCGCGGGCAATGAGGGCAGCCCCGGCACGGAAGCGTCCGGGCAGGGCGATCCCTGCACGCTTGGCCGCCCAGATGCCTGTGAGCATTTTTGTGGCTGCCGTGATGACTGCCAGGACCAGTGCCCACCCGAGGACCGGCGGGATCGTGGCAGGGTCCGTGTTGAGGCCGAAGACGACAAAGAAGATGGCCGCGAATAGGTCGCGAAGCGGCTCGAGGATCCGGGTGGCACTGTGCGCGGTGGCACCGGAAATGGCGATGCCCAGCATGAACGCACCCACGGCGGCCGAGACCTGCATGGCGGCTGCCAGGCCGGCAACCAGCAGCGCCGCCCCGAGGAGGTTGAGCAGGAACACCTCGGAGTTTTCGCTATGAACCGCCTTCGACACGCGGTGCCCGTGCCGCAGGGCGACGACGAGGACCACCGTGACCACGGCCAGTGCAATTCCGACAGTCTGCAGACCCACCAGGAAGCTGATGCCGGTCAGTGTGGCGGTCAGGACCGGGAGGTAAATGGCCATGGCCAGGTCCTCGAAAACGAGGATGGCCAGCACCACCGGCGTTTCGCGGTTGCCGATCCGCCCGAGGTCGGTGATCACCTTGGCGGCGATCCCCGAGGACGAGATATAAGTGACTCCGCCCATCACCATGGCTCCCACCACTCCCCAGTGGAGCAGGACGGCCAGCCCTGCTCCCGGCAGGAAGTTCAGCACGAAGTCCAGGATGCCCGCCTGCCATGACCTGCGCAGCCCGGTGACGAGCTCAATCGCCGTATATTCCAATCCGAGCATAAGCAGCAGCAGGATCACACCGATCTCGCTGGAGAGATGTGCGAACTCGTGCATACCTTCGAGTTTCACCAGGCCGCCCGCCCCGAAAAAAAGCCCGCCGAGCAGGTACAGGGGAATGGGAGACATCCCGATGCGCCCCGCGAGCCTGGCCAGCAGGCCAAGGCAGAACACAACGGCCCCCAGCTCGATGAGGGTTAGCGCGAGCGGATCCATGCCGCTCAGCCGTTGCGCAGGATATCGGCCGCCGTATCAAGGCCTTCTTGCGTTCCGACCGCCACCAGCAGGTCACCCGGGTGCAGGACAACGTCCGGCCCCGGCGAGGGCACCACTTCTCCCTCCCGCATGATGGCAACGATGGAGACACCGCTGCGGGTGCGGATACAGGCCTTGCCCATGGGCTGGTTGTGGAATGGAGACTCCGCGCCTATGGAGAACTGACGCGTGACGATGCCGGGGATCTCCCGGTGCTCTTCCGAGAGCTGCATTGCCAGGCGCTGCCCGCCGAGGAGGTTTCCCAGCGTGGCGGCTTCATCTGCGGTCAGGGGAATGGATGCCTGGCACGTGTCCGGATCGTCCCACGTGGAAACGATCAGTTCGGTTTGACCCTCGCGGTACTCCACGACACCGATCCGGCGCCCGGAAGCGGTCATAAAATCCTTGCGCCTGCCAAGGCCAGGGAGGTCTGTCTCGTCCACGTTCATGGCACCAGCCTAGTCCGCACACAGGCTGTTGGAGCAGTGGAACCGCCGATTTCCCGAGCCGTCGCTCAGGCCTCCGGAACCACCGCGATTTCGGCCTTGCCGGGCGCCTTGACCGGCAGCAGGACCAGCAGCCCGGCCAGCAGCACCACCATGATTCCGAGGATGCCCCAGCGCTGGGCTTCCCCCGGCGCCACCAGCGGGGACGCCACGGTGATGCAGAGCGTGAAGAGTGTTGGGGCCAGGAAGCTGACAGCGCGGCCGGTGGTGGCATACAGGCCAAAGAGCTCCCCGGACTCGCCGTGCGGTGCCAGCCGGGCAAGGTAGGCCCGGGAGGAGGACTGCGCCGGTCCGACGAAGAGGCAAAGGAACAGCCCGAAGACCCAGAACGTCGTTGTCCCCGGCCAAGGCTGGCCGAAGAAGACATAGCTGCCGTTGCCCAGGACCAGGATGACCGTGCCGGCAATGAGCAGTCCGGCCAGCGAACCGAGGATGACTGCCTTCGGCCCAACACGGTCGTCCAGCAGGCCGCCGATCATGGCCCCTACAGCCGCCACGATGTTGCCGAAGATGGCGAAGAAGATGACTTCCTTCAGTTCGAACCCGAAGGTTCCCGCGGCGATAATCCCGCCGAAAGTGAAGACGGCAGCCAGACCGTCCCGGAAGATGGCGCTGGCGAGCAGGAAAAAGATGGTGTGCGGGCTGGTCCGGTAAATCGCCTTGATGCGGCGGATCAGCAGCCCGTAGGAGGCCAGGAACCCCAGCCTGGCGGCCTGCTTCGGCTTGGGCAGTTCCGGCACGGCGAACAGGACCGGCAAGGCAAAGATGAAGAACCACAGCGCCGAGAACACGGCGACCAGGCGGATGTTGAGGCTGTCCTCAGTGGAGGCGCCGAACCACGCGAAGCTAGGCTGGACGAACAACTGCAGCACGATCAGCAGGGCCACGATGCCGCCGAGGTAGCCCATGCCCCAGCCGAAGCCGCTCACTTTGCCGATGTTCTTCGGGTTGGAGATCTGCGCCAGCATGGCGTTGTAGTTGACGCCGGCAAATTCGAAAAAGACGTTGCCGAGGGCGATGAGCGTGACGCCGAGCAGCAGGAACTCCGGCCGCGGAAAGACGAAAAAGCAGAGCCCGGTCAGGACGGCGACGGCTGCCGTGTTGAGTCCCAGCCACAGCTTCCGCCGGCCGCCTGTGTCCGAACGCTGCCCGGTGACGGGCGCAAGAAGCGCGATTGCGGCGCCCGCAATCGCCAGCGCGCCGCCCAGCACTGCCGAGGCCTGGTCCTCGCCGCCGAAGGCCTTGGAGGTGAGGTACACCGTGAACACGAACGTGGTCATCACGGCGTTGAAGGCTGCCGAGCCCCAGTCCCAGGCGGCCCAGGCGAGGACCCGGCCCTTGCTGGTGGCCTGCGCTCCGGACTCCAGTTCTGACGGTGGTTGCGTGGCCGCGGATGCGGTGGCGGGGTTCATAGGCTGAATGCTATCCGCCCTAAGCGCAATGAAGAATGAAGAGACGGCCGAAAGCCCCGGCGGACGCAAGGAATCCCCGGCGCCACAGGGTCGTCCACGTCAAAAGTGTTTGCAACCGCTTGATAAACTGTGACGACCGAACCTGACGAATGACCGCCTGCTCCAACTTTTGACAATCGAATTCCTGACGTTGCGGAGACACCAGTGATCACAGTCCTTGCCGTGCATTTCGCTGTGGCCGCTGTGGCGCCGTTCCTCTTCCGGAAGTTCCACAGGAATTCGTTCTACGCGCTGGCCGCGGTGCCCGCCGGCTCCTTCGTCTGGCTGCTCCTGCAGCGCGACTCCGTATACCCGGGCGCAGCGGAACATGGTGCGGCAAGCCCCGGCTCCCCGGGCGGCGGGGTCACCGAGATCATTCCCTGGATCCCCGAACTCAGGATCGAGCTCGCGTTCCGGATGGACGCCCTGGCCTGGATCATGTCCCTGCTGGTGCTCGGGGTGGGCGCGCTGGTGCTGGTCTACTGCGCGCGCTACTTCAAGAACAAGGACAGCGACCTGGGCGGCTTCGGCGCCCAGCTCCTTGCCTTCGCGGGCGCGATGTTCGGGCTTGTCACGGCCGACGACCTGCTCCTGATGTTCATCTTCTGGGAACTCACCACCGTGCTGTCCTACCTGCTGATCGGCTACGCCCGCACCAGGCTGGCCGCCAGGCGCTCGGCCCTGCAGGCCCTGATGGTCACCACCGCCGGCGGCCTGGCCATGCTGGTGGGCCTCATCATTCTTGGCTTCAACGCGGGGACCTACCGGATCTCGGCCCTCCTGGAGCAGGCTCCCGAGCTGGCATCCGGGCCGGCAGCGGGAGCCGTGGCGACTGCCGTCGTACTCATCCTCATCGGTGCCGTGACGAAATCTGCGCTGATCCCGTTCCACTTCTGGCTGCCGGGCGCGATGGCGGCCCCCACCCCTGTGAGTGCGTATCTCCACGCCGCCGCGATGGTGAAGGCTGGCGTCTATCTCGTGGCGCGGCTGGCTCCGGGATTCGCCGAAACCGCCTACTGGCTTCCCATGGTGCTTGGGCTGGGCCTGGCCACCATGCTGGTCGGCGGGTACCGGGCGCTCCGGCAGACAGACATCAAGCTCATCCTTGCCTACGGCACCGTCAGCCAGCTGGGTTTCCTCGCCATGGTGGTGGGCCTCGGCAAGCCGGACGCGGCGCTGGCAGGGCTGGCACTGCTCCTGGCCCACGGACTTTGCAAAGCGACCCTGTTCCTGGTGGTGGGCATCATCGACCACCAGTCCGGCACCCGCGACCTGCGCAAGCTGTCCGGCGTGTACAAATCGTCCCGCGCCCTCGCCATCGTGGCGGCCATCGGCGCTGCCTCGATGGCCGGCATCCCGCCGCTGGCCGGGTTTGTGGCCAAGGAATCGGTGTTCGAGGCGTTCGTCCACTATGCCTTCCACGATGGCGGCGGGCAGCCGGAGCCCTGGGCGCTGGTGGTGCTCGCCGGCCTGGTCCTGGGCTCCATCCTGACCTTCGCCTACAGCGCACGTTTTATGTGGGGCGCGTTCGCTGTGAAGCCGGGCCTTGAGCCCACGCCGTTCAAGGCCATCAAGCCCTCCTTCCTGGCCGCTCCCGCCCTGCTGAGCCTGCTCACCATCGTGTACGGCCTGTGGCCCGCGCCCGTGGACGAATGGATCCAGCCGTACGCCGCCGAATTCGTGCACGACGGCGGGGATCCGGCTGCCGCCGCAGGGCACCTGGCGCTGTGGCACGGCCTGACTCCCGCGCTGGGCCTCACGGCCGTCACCTTCATCCTGGGCCTGGCGATGTTCTACGGCCGCGACCTGGTGGCGCGGGCACAGAGCCTGGTTCCGGCGTGGGTGGACGGCGATCGCGCCTACCAGTTGACCATCGGTGCCCTGGACGATGCCGCCGTATGGATCACCGGGCGCACGCAGCGTGGTTCGCTGTTCTTCTACCTCGCCGTGATCCTCACCGTGGCCTTCGCGCTTCCGCTGACTGCCCTGCTGATTGCCAGGAAACCCCTGCCGGACGGTCTCTACTTCATCGATCCCCATTCGCCGCTGCAGCTGGTGGCCGGTGCCGGCATTGTCATCGGTGCGCTGGCGGCCGTGCGGGCCAACAAGCGGTTCCTGGCGGTGCTGATGGTCTCAGTGACCGGTTACGGCATCGCCCTGATGTTCGCCCTGCAGGGCGCTCCGGACCTGGCCCTGACCCAGATGCTGGTGGAGACCATCATCCTGGTGGCGTTCGTCCTGGCCATGCGCAGCCTGCCGGCCGAACTCCGGGACCGCACCGGCGGCAAGTACCGGGTGATCCGCGTGATCATCGGGGCAGCGTTCGGCATCACCATGATCTTCGTGGCCATCTACGCCATGGGTGCACGGGTTGCGACGCCGGTCTCGCTCGAGTTCCCGCGGCTCGCCTACGAAGGCGGCGGGGGACTGAACATCGTCAACGTCACGCTCGTGGACATCCGCGCGTGGGACACGTTCGGCGAGATCTCGGTGCTGGCACTGGCCGCCACCGGCGTTGCCAGCCTCATTTTTGTGAAGGGCCGCGGCGACGGCATCCGCGCTTCCTCCACCGTGGCCGAAGGCACGGTGGGCCGCCGGATTCGAACGGGCCAGAACAGCCGCGACAAGGCCGCGCTGGCATTGACGCGCCAGTTTGCGGCCGCCACCCGGGACGCCTGGCTGGTGGCCGGGCGGACGCTGGCTCCGGAACGCCGCTCCATCATCTTCGAAGTGGTGGCCCGGCTGGTGTTCCACTCGATGATCGTCTTTTCCCTCTACCTCCTGCTGGCCGGCCACAACCTCCCCGGCGGCGGCTTCGCCGGCGGGCTGCTGGCCGGGCTCGCCCTGACCATCCGGTACCTCGCCGGCGGCCGCTTCGAACTTCGCGAAGCCACCCCCGTGGGAGCCGGAACGCTGCTGGGAATCGGGTTGGCCACGGCCGCGGCGACAGGCGTGGTGCCGGTGCTGCTGGGCGGCCAGGTGTTCCAGAGCGCCATCATCGAACTGTGGCTGCCGGTGTTCGGCGACATCAAGTTCGTCACGTCCACCATTTTCGACATCGGCGTCTACATCGTGGTGGTGGGGCTTGTGCTGGACGTGCTCCGCAGCCTGGGCGCCGAGATCGACGAACACTTTGAAGAGCACCCGGCCGGCGAAACCGAAGGCCAGGAAGCGGACGGAATTCCGGCCGAAACCACCGGGAGGGGGATGGCATGAGCGTCAACCTGACATTGCTGACGGTCATGGGGGCGCTCTATGCCTGCGGCATCTACCTGATCATGGAACGCAGCCTCACCAGGGTGCTGCTCGGGCTGATGCTGCTGGCCAACGCCACCAACCTGCTGATCCTGGCCACCGGCGGCTATGCCGGCCTGGCGCCGATGTTCAGCAAGGACACAGACCCCGGCGACTACAGCGATCCGCTGCCGCAGGCGCTGATCCTGACATCGATCGTGATCTCCTTCGCGGTGACGGCGTTCATGCTGGGCATCATCTACCGCACCTGGGTGCTGGCGCGCCAGGATGAGATCCAGGACGACGTGGAAGACATCCGCGTTGCCGAGACGCCCAGCTTCGACGCCGAGGACGATGCCGAGATCCCCGTTGAGACGTCCGAATTTCCGCTGACTATGATCGGCTCCGACGGACGGGGCATCTCCGACTCGGGAATTTCCGACGGCGGTGCTTCCGGTGCTTCCCGTGCTTCCGACGGCGGTGCTTCCGGTGCTTCCGACGGCGGTGCTTCCGACGGCCGCGACGGCGGCATCGCCACCGTGAAGGTGGGCGACCGCAAGATCGCCGCCGAGGACGCCGCGGCGGAAGAGCAGCCAGGTTCCCAGAACGTTATTGCCGGCCCGGAAGGAGGCGTGAAGTGAACATCGTAAGCTTTGCCCCGCTCGCCGTCGTACTTCCCATCCTCGGTGCCGCCCTGACGTTCGTGCTGATCCGGCACTCGCGGGCCCAGCGGGCGGTCAGCATTACGCTGCTGTCCCTGACCCTCCTGCTGGAGTGCGTGCTGCTGGCTTCCGTGTGGGACGGCGGGACGGCGGCCGTCAACGTCGGCGGCTGGCTGCCGCCCTGGGGGATCGTGCTGGTGGTGGACCAGTTCTCGTCCCTGATGCTGGTGGTCTCCTCCTCCGTGAGCCTGGCCGTGCTGGTGTATGCAACAGGCCAGGGCATGGCCGACGGCGACCAGGACGCACCGCTGTCGATCTTCCACCCCACCTACCTGATCCTGGTAGCGGGGGTGTCCAACGCGTTCCTGTCGGGGGACCTTTTCAACCTCTACGTGGGGTTCGAGATCCTGCTGACGGCAAGCTACGTGCTGATGACGCTCGGCGGAACGGGTCCCCGCATCCGCGCCGGCGTCACGTACGTGGTGGTCTCCGTGGTGTCCTCTATCCTGTTCCTGATCGCCATCGCCATGATCTACGGGGCCACCGGAACCATCAACATGGCGGACCTGGCCATCAAGCTTGCGGACCTGGACCCGGGGACCCGGATGCTGCTGCACGTGATGCTGCTGGTGGCGTTCGGCATCAAGGCTGCCGTCTTCCCGCTGTCCTTCTGGCTGCCTGACTCCTACCCGACGGCGCCGGCTCCCGTCACTGCGGTGTTCGCCGGCCTGCTGACGAAGGTGGGCGTCTACGCGATGGTGCGCACCGAGACACTCCTCTTTCCGGGGGACTCGCTGAACACTCCGCTGATGGTGGCGGCGCTGCTGACCATGGTGGTGGGAATCATGGGTGCCCTGGCGCAAAGCGACATCAAACGTCTGCTCTCCTTCACCCTGGTGAGCCACATCGGCTACATGGTGTTCGGACTCGCCATGTCCTCCGTCGCAGGCCTTGGTGCGGCCGTGTTCTATGTGACCCACCACATCACCATCCAGACCAGCCTCTTCCTGGTCACGGGCCTGATCGAACGCCGCGGCGGCAGCTCGTCGATTGACCGGGTGGCCGGCCTGGCCAAGCTGTCGCCGGTGCTCGCCCTGCTGTTCTTCATTCCCGCCATGAACCTGGCCGGCATCCCGCCCTTCTCCGGCTTCCTGGGAAAGCTGGGTCTGTTGCAGGCCGGGGTGCAGCTGGGCACGCCGCTGGCCTACGCCCTGGTGATCGGCGGCGTCCTGACCAGCCTGCTGACGCTCCTGGCCATCGCCCGCGTCTGGAACCGTGCCTTCTGGCGCAAGCCCGAGGACGCCGAGAACCCGGACCCGGTGCTGCTGGCCGCCCCCGAGGACGCCGAGACCGGTGACCGGGCCGGCAAGCGGAACGTCACGCTCCTGCCGCGGACCATGGTGGGTTCAACGATGGGGCTGGTGGCCTTCGGGGTTGCGCTTACCGTCTTCGCCGGGCCGCTGTTCCGGGTGGCGGACCAGTCGGCCGTGGAGATGCTGGACAGAACCTCCTACATCCAGGCGGTGCTGGGCGAACACGCGCCGGTGCCGCCGATCGCGCAGGAGGGGCGGAAATGAGCCGACGGCGGATCTCCCTCCGGCAGGAACTGCCCCTTCTCGTCTGGCTCGTGTTCGTCTGGGGTGCGCTCTGGCAGGACTTCAGCCCCGGGAACCTGCTGTTCGGTGCGCTGATCGCCGTGGTGGTGGCCCGGCTGTTCTATCTTCCTCCGGTGGAACTGGGCGGCAGGTTCAGCGTTCTGCGGGCCGTCCCGTTCGCGATCGTGTTCCTGGGCAAGGTGGTGGCCGCCAGCTTCCAGGTGCTGTATCTGGCGGTTGCCCGCGGGCCCAAGGTGACCAACGCCGTCGTCGCCGTCCAGCTGCGAAGCCATTCGGACCTGATGGTGACAGCGACCGGGCACGTCATCTCGCTCATTCCCGGGTCCCTGGTGGTGGAGGTGGACCGTTCAACGTCCACTCTGTACATCCACGGACTCAACGTGCGCAACGGGGAGGACATTGTGAACCTGCGCAAAGAAGTCCGCGACACCGAGGCCGCCCTGATCAGGATCATGGGCACCAAACACGAACTTGCCGCGCTGCAGCAGGAGGTGGGCGCGTGATGGAGATCGTCCTGACCATGACGGCCGTGATCCTGTCGCTGGCGGCGGCGGGGGCCATTGTCCGGATCGCCGTCGGCCCGTCGCTGCTGGACCGCGTGCTGGCCTCGGACGTGCTGCTGGCCATCATCGGCGCCGCGCTGTGCATCGACATGGCGGTCAACCGGCACCTGAACAACCTGATGCTGCTCGTGGCCCTGTCCATCATCGGGTTCATCGGGTCCGTCACCGTGGCGCGCTTCGTGGCGGACCGGCGGGAGCAGCCCAATGAATCCTGACGCATCCGCCGTGGACGCGCTGACCGACACGGTGTCCGCCGTCTTTATGGTGGTGGGCGCGCTGATGTCCCTGGCTGCTGCTGTGGGCCTGTTGCGGTTCCCCGACCTGATGAGCAGGATGCACGCCGCCACCAAGCCCCAGGTGCTGGGACTTTTCCTGCTGCTGGCCGCGGTGGGCCTGCAATTGCGGACCTGGTGGGTTTGGCCTGCACTGTTCGTGGCGTGGATTTTCCAGGTGCTCACCGTTCCGGTGTCCGCCCACATGGTGGGAAGGGCCGGGTACCGCACCAAGCACCTGCACAAGGAACTGCTCACGGCGGACGAGCTGGAGGCCGTGGTCCTCAAGTCGGCGGACAAGAAGGCGGCCGACCTGCGCGCCAAGGGCAACGGGCGGATGCCGGGCGAAAAACGGAAAACGGACGACGACGGCGGCAGCTCAGTCTCCGTCTAGGCCCCCGTTCCTCAGGGAGTTTTTGTCCAGATAACGCGACTTCCGGGGCAATTAACGGCCGTTATCTGGACAAAAACTCCCGTGGGTGGGGCTGGTGTACTCCCGAGCGCGGATTGGGCTAGACGATGTCCTGGGTCTTGGCGAAGCGGGTGATGGCACGCTGGGTGCCGCGGTTGGCCAGGACCTGGATGATGGCACTGACAACAGCCGAGACCAACGCAAAGGTCAGGGCGGTGCGAAGGGTCGTGGGGACGTCGTCCTTGTCACCCTTCGGGGGCTTCCGGCCGGTGACCTTCTCCCAGACGACGTCGACGGCCTTGGTGCCGGCGAATCCGGCCAGCAGGCTCACTCCGGTTCCAAGCAGCTTGATGAAAAAACTCATTCCGGAACTCCTAAGCATACGGAAACAGGGCTTCCCCTAGCCTAACCGCAACAGTGCGGCCGGACCGGTTTGATTGTGACAACTTCCCCGGGATTTCGCGGTGCGGCAGGTGTAAACTGTTCAATGCCCACAAGGGCGAATTAATACGACAGGGGAGCGTCGCCGTCGGGCATCACTGGAACTATCCAGGGAACCGGAGGCGGGCGCTGAGAGTGCGGACAGCCGCAGACCCTCGAACCTGATCCGGTTAGTACCGGCGCAAGGGAGTCGAGTTCTCAGAGTGTCCGGCAGCAGGCGGCGGAAGCCGCGGTCCGGCCGGAAAACACTCTCCCCTCCTGTATCTCAGGAGGAAGACATGACTGATATTTCTGCAAACCAGGCGTTGCGCCACAGCAAGTACAGCTGGCGTGTGGTGGATATTGTGGTTGCCGCGTTGATCGCCGTGGCGGGCGGCGTCATTTTCTGGGCCTGGTCCCAGGGTGCCGCCGCGGTGTCGCCGCCGATGAACGCCGTCTACCCGCCGCTGACCGGCCTCATTGCCGGCGGCTGGATGATTCCCGCGGTGCTGGGAATGCTGGTCATCCGCAAACCGGGAGCGGCCCTCTTCTGCGAAACAGTTGCCGCCACCGGTGAGCTGATCATGGGGTCGCAGTACGGCGCATCGGTGCTGTTCTCCGGCTTTGTACAGGGCCTCGGCGCGGAAATCATCTTCGCCGTGTTCGTGTACAAGAAGTTCAACCTGCCCGTTTCGCTGCTGGCCGGTGCCGCTGCAGGGCTCTTCTGCGGCCTGAACGATTCCTTCGCTCCCTGGGGCTGGAACATCGCGTACGCCGCCGGCGACAAACTGGCCTACATCATTTTCACCGCCATCTCGGGCGCCATCATCGCCGGCGCACTGTCCTGGATCGCCACCCGCGGCCTGGCCAAGACCGGCGTGCTGAGCTCCTTCGCTTCCCGCAAGGCTGCATCGGAGCCTGTCTTCTCCTGACGAAGGCAGAGCCTCCATGACATCTTCAGACAGCGTCCGCCCCGCCGCGGTCACCGCCCGCGGCTGGGGCTGGCGGCACGCGGGCCGGTCCCTTCCTGCGGTCCACGGCCTTGACCTGGACATCCAGCCGGGCGAACGGGTGCTGCTCCTGGGTCCTTCCGGCGCGGGCAAATCCACGCTGCTCCACGCCCTCGCCGGGGTCCTTGGTGACAGCGACTCCGGCGCGCATGACGGCGCGCCGGACGCCGAGGACTCCGACGAAACGGGCAGCCTGCTAATCGACGGCGCCCCGCCCCGCGCCCAGCGGGGCCGTGCAGGCCTGATGCAGCAGGACCCGGAGACGCAGGTGGTCCTCTCCCGGGTGGGGGACGACGTCGCCTTCGGCGCCGAAAACCTCTCCGTGCCGCGCCGGGACATCTGGAGGCGCGTGGAGGAAGCGCTCGACGACGCCGGGCTGGCCCACCTGCCCCTTGACCACCCGACGTCCGCGCTGTCCGGCGGGCAAAAGCAGCGCCTGGCGCTCGCAGGGATCCTCGCGATGCGCCCGGGACTGCTGCTGCTCGACGAACCTACTGCCAACCTGGACCCCGACGGCGTGCTGGAAGTGCGCGACGCCGTGGGCCGGTGCCTGGACAAAACCGGGGCGACGCTGGTGGTGGTGGAGCACCGGGTGGGGGTGTGGAAAGACCTCGTGGACCGGATTGTGGTGCTGCAGCCGGGAACCGCCACTGATTCGGCAGTACTCCTGGACGGGTCCCCGGACCAGGTCCTGGCGCAGGCGCGGGAGATGCTCGTCGCCGCGGGTGTCTGGGTGCCCGGCTACGTGCCGGCCACCCGGACGCGGAACAACGGCACGGACGGGATGGCGGCGGCGCCCAGCGGAGGGGACCTGCTGCTGGCCGCGGAGGACCTGGCCGTTTCCCGCGAACAGCCACGCCGGCGGCGCTTCAAGGCCATCCCGCCGGTTCCAGTGCAATCCGGCATCACCGCGCAGGTCCGGGCCGGCCAGGCCCTCACTATCACCGGCCCCAACGGGTCGGGAAAATCCACGTTTGCCCTGACCCTCGCCGGACTGCTCCGGCCAGTGTCGGGCAAGGTCTCGGCCACCCTTGACTTGAGCGACGGCGCCGGAATTGATCCCTACAAATGGAAGGCCGAGCAGCTGATCGCCCGGATCGGCACCGTGTTCCAGGAACCGGAGCACCAGTTCGTGACCGGCCGGGTGCTGGACGAGCTGATGTTCGGACCGCGCCACCTGGGCCACGGCGAGGAACGGGTGGACGAATTGCTGGAGCGGCTGCGGCTGACCCAGCTGGTGGATGCGAACCCCTACACGCTCTCCGGCGGGGAGAAGCGCAGGCTGTCCGTGGCCACAGTGCTCGCTGCCCACCCCCGCGTGCTGATCCTCGACGAGCCCACCTTCGGCCAGGACGCCAACACCTGGGCGGAACTCGCATCCTTCCTCTCGGAACTCCTGGACGCCGGGACGGCAGTGGTGTCCGTGACGCATGACCAGGAATTCAGCGACGTCCTGGGCGGCACCGAACTGAAGTTCGGCGCGCCCCGGCTCAAACCCGCCGCGCAGCAAGCCGGCCCGCGAAACCCGGAAGTGGCCGCACCATGAGGGAAGCCTTGACCCTGTCCGCCAACCACGCCCTGCTCACCCGCGCGAACCCGCTGGCCAAGTTCGCCGTCGTGATGCTCATGACCGTGGTGCTGGCGCTGTCCATCGACTGGGTGTCCGCCTCCGTGGCGCTGGCCTTCGAGCTGCTGCTGTTTCCGCTGGCAGGCCTGACGCTCACGCTGCTGTGGCAGCGCGGCTGGCCGCTGATCCTGGCGGCCGCGCTGGGTGGCTGGAGCACCTCAATCCTGGCGCCTGACTCGGGAAAGATCCTGCTCGACGCCGGCATCTGGTCCATCAGTGAAGGATCGCTCGAGCTGGGGCTGGGATTCCTGCTGCGGGGACTGGCGATCGCCCTCCCCGCGGTGCTCCTGATGAGCTGCACCGACCCCACGGATCTGGCCGACGCCCTGGCGCAGAAAGCGAAACTGCCGCACCGCTTCGTGCTGGGCACACTGGCCGCCATGCGTCTGGTGGGCCTGATGGCGGAGGAATGGCAGACCATCGGGATGGCCCGGCGAGCCCGCGGCGTCGGCTCGCACGGAAGCCCGGCGCAGCGCCTCAAGGCGACGCTGGGGCAGAGCTTCGGGCTCCTGGTCCAGGCCGTCCGCAGGGCCTCACGGCTGGCGGTCACCATGGAGGCGCGCGGATTCGGCGGGGCCCGGCGGACCTGGGCCCGGGAGTCCACGTACAGTGCGCTGGACATCTGGGTGGTCCTCGGCGGGCTGCTGATTGCCGCCACCGCCGTGTCCGCGGCAGTGGGCGCAGGCACTTGGAACATGGTGTTCCTCGAGCAGTAGATATATCGCACGAGGCGGGTATTCTGTGAGATCGAGTGCACTTTTCGGCGTTTCGCATGTCCTAATAACTCATGGGTGATATTTTTGATGCATGACTCAAGAGACCGCTGAACACGTAGGCCTGCTGCTCCGCGATGCCCGGAGCGAGAAGGGCTGGACCCAGGGACAGCTGGCAGCGGAGCTGGGAACCAGCCAGAGCGCCATCGCCAGGATGGAGCAGGGCAAGCAGAATCTCAGCCTTAAAATGATCGAGCGGCTCGAGGCCATTGTCGGCCGGAGCATCGTCAAGGTGGGCAGGCCGCAGATGACCCACCTCCGGGTGGAGGGCGGCCACACACTGTCCGGTTCAGTGGACGTCAACACCAGCAAGAACGCCGGGGTTGCGCTTCTTTGCGCCAGCCTCATCAACCGCGGCACCACCACGTTGCGGCGGCTTGCCCGGATCGAGGAAGTCAACAGGATCGTCGAGGTCCTCACCAGCATCGGCGTCGAATGCACCTGGCTCAACGCCAACGACCTGCAGATCCGCCGCCCCGCCGTCCTGGACCTCGACTCCATGGACGTGGAAGCTGCCCGCCGCACCCGCAGCGTCATCATGCTGCTGGGGCCGCTCCTGGACGAGTCCGGCGAGTTCCGGCTCCCGTACGCGGGCGGCTGCGACCTGGGAACTCGCACGGTGGAACCCCACATGCAGGCGCTGCGCCAGTTCGGCCTGTCAGTGGAAGCCAAAGCGGGTTTCTATTCCGTGCAGGCCCCGCCGGCAGACGGCGACAACCGCACCTTTGTGCTGAGCGAACGCGGTGACACGGTCACCGAAAACGCCATCATGGCGGCAGCGCACCGCAGCGGCACCACGGTGATCCGCAACGCAAGCCCCAACTACATGGTCCAGGACCTCTGCTTCTACCTCCAGCGCCTTGGAGTGGAGATCGACGGGGTGGGGACCACCACCCTGAAGATCACAGGACGCCCTTCGATCGACGTCGACATTGAATACTTCCCCTCCGAGGATCCCATCGAAGCGATGAGCCTCATCACCGCCGGCATCGTCACCAATTCCGAGGTGACCATCCGCCGGGTTCCGATCGAATTCATGGAGATCGAACTGGCCACCCTGGAACAGATGGGCCAGGAACTGGAGATCTCCGGGGAGTACTTTGCCCGCAACGGCCGCACGCGCCTGGTGGACGTCACCACCAAGCCCTCTGAACTGCACGCCCCCACGGACAAGATCCACCCCATGCCGTTCCCCGGCCTGAACATCGACAACCTGCCCTTCTTCGCCGTCATCGCCGGCAACGCCGAGGGCCAGACCATGATCCACGACTGGGTCTACGAGAACCGTGCAATCTACCTGACCGAGCTGAACAAACTGGGCGCCCGCGTGCAGCTCCTTGACCCGCACCGGATCTATGTCAACGGCCCCACCCGCTGGCGCGCCGCGGAGATCGGCTGCCCGCCGGCCCTCCGCCCGGCCGCGTGCCTGCTGCTGGCGATGCTGGCTGCACGCGGCGTGTCCGAGCTGCGCAACATCTACGTGATTGAGCGCGGCTACGAGGACCTGGCTGAACGGCTCAACACCATCGGCGCGAAAATCGAGTACTTCCAGGACTGATTTGGGAGCTCTTCACGGACGGGCGAGGCCGGCACCGGACCGCCCGTTCGTGAGCTTGCGTCACGGAAGCTGTCGAACCGGACGCAGCTGTCGCACAATGTATGCATGCGAACTTTCGGGGTTGAGGAAGAGCTGCTGATTGTGGACCCCGTGACCGGGGAGCCGCTGGCGCTGGCGGACGCCCTCCTGACAGGGCGGAAGCTCGCCGCCGACGACGCCCCGGACAGGCCGCGGATCCCGGATCCGCATGATGCAACGAACGACGACGACGCCACGGGACTCACCGCTGAGCTGAAACTTGAGCAGATCGAGACCCAGACCCGGCCGTGCCTCGACTACACCGAGCTGCTTTTGCAGATCCGCCAGGGCCGTGCCTTGGCCGACCGGGCCGCAAGGAAACACGGTGCGCGGGTGGCTGCGCTGGCAACATCGCCCATTGGCTCCACTACGCACACCACGCCGAACGCGCGCTACGCCACCATGCAGGAGCGGTTTGGGCTCACTGCCTATGAGCAGCTGACCTGCGGATTCCACGTTCACACGTTCATCGAGTCGGCCGAGGAAGGCGTCGCCGTCATCGACAGGATCCGGGACAAGCTCGCAGTGCTGACGGCGCTCAGTGCGAACTCGCCGTACTGGAACGGTGTGGAGACGGGCTTCGAAAGTTACCGCACGCAGGCCTGGAACCGCTGGCCGACGTCGGGGCCGTCCCAGATCTTCGGCACGCACTCCATGTACCGGCGCGTGGTCACCCGGCTGCTGGACAGCGGGGTGCTGCTGGACGAAGGCATGATCTATTTTGACGCGCGGCTCTCCCGCAACCACCCCACCGTGGAGGTCCGGGTGGCGGATGTCTGCCTGGCTGCGGAGGACGCCGCCTTGATCGCCGTGCTCGTACGGGGCCTGGTTGAATCAGCCAGCAGGGAATGGCGGGCCGGTGTGGAACCTGCTCCTGTCCCCACCGTGCTGCTGCGCATGGCGGCGTGGCAGGCCAGCAACTGCGGGCTCCGCAGCGATCTGCTTGATTTCGGCACCTTCCGCCCCGCCCCGGCCGAGGAAGTGGTGGAGGCGTTGGTGGACTTTGTGGCGCCGGTCCTGGGCGAACAGGACGAGCTGGAACTGGCCCGCGAAGGTGTCCGCAGAATCCTGGACCGGGGGACCGGTTCGGAACAGCAGCGTCATGCGATGCAGGAGGCCCTCGCCAGGACCGAGGACGCGGTGGCCGGGCTGGCCGCCGTCGTGGCTCACTCGGTGGAGGTCACCATGAGCAAGGCGGAAGCGGCTCCCGTTCGCGAACCGGCTCCGGTCCTGTTGCGCGTGCGCCAGTCCTGACCACAGGTTCCTACCAAGTCCCGGAGCGCGCCATGGAAACAGAATTCGCCCAAGTGACCGGCCACGATGTCACCACCATCACCTGCGTCTGCGGCAACACGGTAGGCGATGAAGGACTGATCCAGGCCAACTCCGAAGGCATGCCGGTCCACCTGGGCGGGGACACCCCCGTGCCTGCGGGACTGGCCGTGTGGCCGCCGGACGAGGACCTTTACACTCTGTGCCCCGCCTGCGGCCGGGTCTACCATGACACCGTGATTGAAGAGACCGGAACCGCGCCGGTCGCCTTTACGGTGGACGTTGCCTCAGGTCCGGTCGCCGAGGCCATCCGGGTGCACTGGGAGCTGGACACCTGAAGTTCCGCGGTGCCCGGGATCCATCGACAAGAAATCCGCGCGGGAATAGCCTTGATCCGTCCGATACTTACCCGACGACGTAGACGGAGAGGTGCCAGAAATGGGAACGCAGGAGAATGTCGAACTGGTCCGGCGCGGATATGACGCCTTTAATGCAGGTGACATGGCAACCCTCGGCGAAGTGTTCGCGGAGGATGCTGTCTGGCACGTTGCGGGAGCAGGAGCGCTATCGGGCACGAAGCAGGGGCGCGAGGCCATTCTGGCCTACTTTGGCGAGCTGGGGACACGCTCCGAGGGCAAGTTGAAGGTGACCGTTGAGGAAATCATCGGC
The DNA here is from genome assembly GCF_018613755.1 of Arthrobacter sp. ISL-72. Lineage (GTDB taxonomy): Bacteria > Actinomycetota > Actinomycetes > Actinomycetales > Micrococcaceae > Arthrobacter. The sequence goes on along the minus strand of NZ_JAGGPP010000001.1, from coordinate 303,363 downwards.
GGGGAAACCAACACTGTTGCTGTGCAGCACGCCACGGCCGAGAGCAGGGGTAAGTCCCTGGACCAGGATGGCGCACTCGCGTTCCGCGTACGTGACGGCAAAATCGCCGAGGTCCGGGAGTTCTTCCAGGACACCGCGAAGGGCGACGCGTTCTGGGCGTAGCCGATCGGACGCGCCCCAACCTATCGGACCAATCCCCGCGGACCAATGCCCCGCGGATGAAGCCCCCGCGGGGCAAGCAGCGAGGGCGCGCGTGCTCGCGCCCTGACAAGGTAAAACGGGTAGCTAACACTCTGTTTGGGCCGTGCGCTGTGCCGTAGCTTGGCGCTATCGCGTCAGTCAGCGGTGCACGAGGGGGATCGTTGCACCGGCGGATCCGCCGAACCGGGCGTCCCCCAGACACGGTCCCCCAGCACTGCCGCACGCGCAGCAGGTTCCGGAATGCGCCCCGAAACCCCCCGGGGCGGACCGGATCATCGAACGGGGATCAGTCCATGCAAAGGCGCACCACTCCAGCAGCCCTACTCCTTGCAGCACTCCTTGCCCTCACAGCATGCGGAACCACCACCGCCACCGGGACCGCAACCACCTCACCGCCGCCATCCAGCGCCACGCCAAGTCCGGCCAAAACATACACGGACGCGGACCTGAGCAGCCTGCTCGCCACGCTGAAGGATTCCCAGGGCCGCCCGCTGACTGTGATCCCCGCAGCGCAGATCGACCAGGGCATCATCAAAGCCAAGGAAGTCCTCAAGACCGCCGTCTTCACGCCACCGGAATGCAATGTCTTCGCGGACAGCAATTCCCAGGTTCCCGAGGACAGCACTTATGCGGCCGGAACCACCGTGTCAGCCGCTGACCAGACCGCCATCGTCGTCACCGTCATCGCCCTTAAGGACGCCAAGCAGCTGACGGACCATCTGGAGGCCTCCAGGAAGGCCACGGCCCAGTGCAGCAATTTCACCGTTGAACTGTCCGGGCAGAAGATCACCACGGAAATCCAGCCGATAGATGCCAAGACAAAGGGGGACCAGTCGTTCGCAGCGTTGGCCAAGCAGAGCATCTCCACCGGCGAACAGCAGACCGCACTGACCATGACCGGCATCAAGGGAAACCTGGCAGCCACGGCGGTCAAGGGCGGCCCGGCAGTGACCCAGGACGCGGCCGCTGAGCTCGCCCAGCTCATCGACACCATCCTCGCCCACGGCTGACAAAAACGTTCGCCACGGACCACCACGTCCGTGGCGAACGCTTCGGTCTGGCGGGCCCGTCACAGCGCTGCTCCGGGCTTCGGCTAGATCTGCTTGAGTGCCTGCTCCAGGTCGCGGATGAGGTCGTCAACATCCTCAAGCCCCACGGACAGCCTGACTACGCCGTCGCTGAGCCCGATGGCCGCGCGGCCTTCCGGGCCCATGGCGCGGTGCGTTGTGGTGGCCGGGTGGGTGATGAGTGTTTTGGCATCACCGAGGTTGTTGGAAATGTCGATGATCCGCAGCGCGTCCAGCAGCGCAAACGCAGCCGCTTTCGCCGTTCGGCCCGCGGGCTCGGCCAGTTCCAGCGTGAGCACGGTGCCGCCGGCCTTCATCTGCTTCGCCGCAAGCTCGTACTGCGGGTGGGACTTCAGCAGCGGGTACTTGACCCAGCTGACGGCCGGCTGGTCCTCGAGCCACTCGGCCAGGCGAAGGGCGGAGGCCGACGAATGGTTGACGCGAAGGGCGATGGTTTCGAGGCCCTTCGTCAGCACCCAGGCGTTGAAGGCCGAAAGGGCCGGCCCGGTATGCCGCATGAGCTGCTTGACCGGGCCGTCAATGAACTCTTTGGTGCCCAGAATGGCCCCGCCCAGGACCCTGCCCTGGCCGTCGATGTGCTTGGTGCCCGAGTACACAATCACGTCCGCACCCAGTTCGCCGCAGCGCTGGAGCAGCGGAGTGGCGAAGACGTTGTCCACCACCACCGTGGCGCCTGCTGCGTGTGCAAGCTCGCTGACCGCGGCGATGTCCACGATTTCCTGCATGGGGTTGGACGGCGACTCGAAAAACACGGCCGTCGTCGGCTCGGCCAGTGCGGTGCGCCACTGATCCAGGTCCGGTCCGTCCACGAACACTGTTTCCACGCCCCAGCGCGGCAGGATTTCATTCAGGATCACAAAGCAAGAGCCGAACAGCGACCGGGCAGCCACCACCCGGTCCCCGGCAGCCAGCAGGGCACCCAGGGCGGTGAACACCGCGGACATGCCGGACGCCGTCGCAAAGCATGCCTCGGTGCCCTCAAGCAGCCGGAGGCGTTCCTGGAACGTGGCAACCGACGGATTCCCGTAGCGGGAGTACACAAAACGTTCGTCCTCGCCGGTGAAGGCACGCTCGGCGGCTGCCGCGGATTCGTACACGAAGCCGGAGTTGAGGAAGATCGGCTCGGCGGTCTCCTGGAAGTTGGTGCGGTCAAGGCCGCCGCGGACAGCCTGGGTGTCGGGGCTCCAGCCGGCGGCGTCGGGATTGAAGGTCACTTAGTTCTTTCCGAGATTGGTGGGCAGGCCGCGGTTCTTCCAGCCGTTGACGGTGCGCTCGCCCCAGCGGTCCGGTTCGCCCTCGAAGCCTTCAAGGACGTTGTAGGCGGTGAAACCGGCCTGCGTGGCGGCAACTGCGGCAGCCACGGAGCGGACGCCCGAACGGCAGATGAACACAAGCTCGACGCCGGTGTCCTCCGGAGCCTGCTGCTTCAGCTGTTCGACGAAATCCGGGTTGGGAATGCCGCCCGGGAAGGTCCACTGAATGAAAAGGGGATCGTTTTCCGTGGCCTTGGTGTCCGGGATGCCGATGTGCGCCCACTCGCCCTCGGTGCGGACATCCACCAGGACCGCACCCTGTTCCAGCTTGGCCCAGGCATCCTCGGGGCTCAGGTCTCCGGCGTAGCTCACGCGTGCCCCTCGAATGCCTCGGGGAAGTCGCCGTCGAAGTCCAGTTCGTCCACAGCGGTTGCCACGGCAGCGTCGGCGGTGGCGATTGCCGAGGGCAGGATCACGGCCTGCGCCACGATCACGCTGGTGCCGTTGAACGTGGCCGCCGGGTTTCCGTGCAGGACGTAGCCTTCGGTCAGTGCCGCGGAGATGCGCTCGCAGAACGCGCGGTCATCGGGGCCGGTGATGAGCCGGTAGGCCAGCTTTTCCTGGGGCTGTTCCTGGTCGGCGGCGGCCGTTTGGGCGGCCGTAACCAGTTGGGCGGGGGCGTCAGACACGACGGGTCTCCTTCTCTCACGCTTGCAGCTCGAATGGGTCGATATGCCGAGTATTCACCTGAGGCACCCCGCCGCGAAAGGGAGGGTTGCCGACCGGCCAGTCAGGGCTTGCCACCGGTTCTCATTACTCCCGAAAAACGTAACACTTACGACGGCGGCCCGCACCGCCGTCGTCGTCATCTTCCGTAACGGGAGCACCCGCAGTCCTGCGCCGGCGGCGGCCCTTGCCAGCCGCCGTCGTGCCGTTACAAAAGCTAGTGCCGGGAGGATAATGACGGGAGATGAACCGCCGTAACGCCGGATGAAATCAGGCAGCCGTGAACAGACCCAACGGGAATACAGTCAGTCCCATGCTGCACTTCGGTTGGTTTGTGGGTCACGGATTCGGTGTCCAAGGCTGGGGTACGCCCGGGTACGGCATCGGGTACGACTGGAAGAAGCCGGCAACGTACCAGCACGCAGTCCGGGAATTCGAGCGGGCCGGGCTGGACCTGTTCATCATCGAGGACTCCCTCACCGTGCCGGACACGTACGGCGGGAGCGCCGAGGTGTCGCTGGCGCAGGCGTCGTTCGCGCCCAAGCACGATCCGCTGGCCCTGGTGCCGTATTTGCTCTCCGCCACGGAACACCTGGGCATCGTTCCCACGGTCAGCGCCTCTTTCTATCCGCCGTTCACCGCGGCCCGGCTGCTGGCAACCCTGCAGCATTTCTCCAGCGGCCAGCTGGGCTGGAACGTGGTGACGTCCGGCAGCGACCTCGCAGCGCAGAACTACGGGCTGGACCAGCAGATCGAGCATGACCTCCGCTACGAGAAAGCGGAGGAATTCGTGGACGTGGTGCGCAAGCTCTGGCGCAGCTGGGAGCCGGACGCCATCGTGGAGGACGTCGAGGCCGGCATCTTCGCGGACCACACGAAAGTCCGCCCGATCAACCACGACGGCCAATTCTTCAAGGTCCGCGGCCCCCTGAACACCGCGCCGCTGCCGGAGGAACCGGTGCTGGTCCAGGCCGGGGCGTCGCCGCGAGGCAAGGCGTTCGCGGGCGGCAACGCCGACGTCGCCATTGCCCTGGCGAGGGGTGCGGACGGCATGAAGGCCTACCGCGATTCGATCCGGGCGGAGGCGGCCGCAGCCGGCCGGAACCCCGACGACGTGAAGGTGCTGTTCGTCCTCAAGCCCACCGTCGCGGGCTCCCGTGCCGAGGCGGAGGAGCTCCGGGCCGCGCGGCGGGAGCTGACACAGCGGGACATCGACAGCCAGCTGAACTCCATCTCGTACCTCTCCGTGATCGACTTCAAGCAGTTCGACCTCGACGCCCCGCTGCCCGAGCTGACCACCAACAGCAACCAGGGCACCCTGGACCACTTCGCCAAAGCCGGCCCGCCCGGTTCCACCCTGCGCCAGCTCCTGCAGGCCCGCAGCGGCGGCGCCGGGGACAGTATCGTCGGCACGGCCGATGAGATTGCCGACTATCTGGAGGAAACCGGCGCGCAGGTGGGCGGTGACGGTTTCCTGTTCTCCGGTTTCGTGGACCCGGCAACCGTCCACGGGGTCCTCGACGGCCTGGCGCCGGTGCTGCGCCGCCGCGGGCTCCTCCGTTCAAGCTACGGCGACGGCGGTTTCCGCCGGAACCTGCTGGACTTTTAGTGCCATGACGTCCACGGGCAACGGCGCCAGCAGCTTCCTGATCGGCACGGCGCACCTGCGCGCGAGGGACATCGCCGAAGCCGCCGCCGATCCGGCCGTGAAGTTCGTCCTGAGCACGGACGCCCTGGAGCTGATCGGTCTCTCCAGGGAGGTGGTGCAGCGGGCCGTCGACTCTGGCCACCGCGTCTACGGGCTCAACACGTTGCTGGGGTCGGGCCGGGACACCACCGTGGAGGAGAAGTCGATCCTCGCCTACCAGGTGCAGGTGGTGCGCTACCACGACAGCGGGGTCGGGGAACTCCTGGCCCCGGATGAGGTCCGGGCCGTGATCCTGGCACGGCTGGTCGGCTTCAGCCGCGGTGGCTCCGGTGTCCGCCCGGAAACAGCCCGCTTCTACGCCGAGATGCTCAACCGCGAAGTGGTTCCGGCCATCCCGCGTGAAGGGTCCGTGGGCTCCGCCGACCTGACGCACCTGGCTGCTGTGGCCGCCGTCGCCATCGGGGAAGGCCAGGCGGTGGCCGCGGACGGGCAGCTGATTCCGGGCGGGAAGGCGCTCGCTGACGCCGGCTTGGCGCCGCTGGAACTGGCGCCCGGCGAGGCGCTGGCCCTGGTCAGCTCCAACTCCTACTCCATCGGCGTCGGCGTGCTGGTGCTGTACCGGATCCGGCGCCTGGCCGATCTCGCGGACACCGCGCTCGCGCTCTCGCTTGAGGCGACGGCAAGGCACGACGGCGGCGGGAACCTCAGCCCCTTTTCGCCGGCGGTGCAGGCGGCGAAGGCGGTGGCCGGGCAGGCGGTCACGGCGGGCCACGTGCGGCGGCTCCTGGCCGGCGGCTGGCTGGAGGATTCGGCCCGTGAAGTATCCGTGCAGGACGCGCTCTCCTTCCGCGCGGCGCCCCAGACCCACGGGGCGTTCCGGTGGCAGGTGTCAGCCTTGGAGGATGCCTTGGAGGTTGAGCTCAACGGCCGGGGCGACAACCCCCTGACCGACCTGGACTCCGGCCTGATGGTGTCCGGCGGGAACTTCCAGCCCATGCAGCTGGCGCTCGCGTTCGAGGCACTGCGCCTGGGGCTGGCCCATCTGGGGATCAGCAGCGAACGCCGGATCGCCAAGCTCTACCCGCCGCAGCGACGCATCCGGCAGCAGCACCTCGACGCTGCGAGGAACGGGACTGCCCTGGAATCGGAAGAGTTGCCGGGCCTGCTCTGGTATTCCGCGGCCGGCCTGCTGTCCGAGCTCAAGGTCCTCGCGGCGCCGGCCACGCTGGGGGCACCCACGCTGTCCGCGGATGTGGAAGACCATTCAACGCTGGCACCGCTGGCCCTCCAGCAGTTGGAACGTTCCGTGGAGGCCGCCGGGAAGCTGCTCACCATCGAGGCGCTGACAGCCGCGTACCTTTTGGGCGCGGCGGAAGCGCCTGTGGCGCGGCCGCTGGGGAAGGGGACGGCCGCCGTCGTCGACCGTCTTTCCACTGTGCTGGCCGCGCGTTTGCCGGCGGCAGCGCTGGTGAACCAGGCGCGTAGGGAACTGAACGGCGTCGTGGTCAGCGTCCTGAGCGGTGGCTTCGACGGCGGGACGGAAAGGAAACCATGAGCATCATGACAGGCAGGCACGCGATCCAGGGCGCTGACGTTGCGGCGGACGCCGCTGCCGTGCTGGCGCGGGTGGGAAACACTCCCCTGGTGCCGCTGGACATCCTGAGCAAGGGCCTGGGCAGCACCGTCTACGTCAAGCTCGAATCGAACAATCCCGGCGGTTCCATCAAGGACAGGACAGCGCTCAGCATGGTCCGCGCGGCAGAGGACAGCGGTGAGCTGCGCCCGGGGGCAACCATTGTGGAGAGCACCTCGGGGAACACCGGGATCGGGCTGGCGCTCATCGGGGCGCTGACCGGGCATCCGGTGGTGGTGGTCACCGGGGACACGATCTCTTCGGAGAAACTCGCGGCGCTGCACCGTTACGGCGCCAAGGTGGTGGTGACGGACTGGACCGCGCCGGCGGAGTCGCCCGAGAACGCTCGGGCGGTCGCGGCCCGGATCACCGCCGAGATTCCCGGCGCCTGGCGCCCGCTTCAGTTCGACAATCCGGCGAACCCGCTGGCCCACTACGCCGGAACGGCGCCGGAGATCTGGGGCCAGACGTCCGGGAAAGTGACCCATTTCGTGGCCGGGATCGGCACCGGCGGGACCATCAGCGGCAACGGCCGGTACCTGAAGGAAAAATCCGCCGGCCACGTTGAGGTGATCGCAGCGGACCCCGTCGGTTCGGTATACAGCGGCGGGCATCCCGGCGAAATCCTGGTGGATGGCGTCGGGAACTCCTGGCCGGAACCCGAGTGGCCCAAAATCTTCGACCGGAGCATCGTGGACCGCTTCCTGCGCATTCCCAACAACGAGGTGTACACCACCGAGCACCTGCTGTTGAACGAGGAAGGACTGTCCCTCGGTCCTTCGTCAGGACTCACCGTCGCCGCCGCCCTCAGGGTTGCGCGCGCCGCTCCGCATGGATCGGTGGTGGTGGCAATAGCCCCCGACGCCGGCAGCAACTACCTGAGCAAGGCGTTCAATCCGGTGTGGCTGGCAGAGAACAACATCCACCTGGCCGCAGAATTCGTGGAGGAATAGCTCGTCTGCTTAGCATCACGACTCGGAAACAGGTAGAGACAGACAGCCCGGTCTCGTTGTACTCTTTTGAAACGTTCGTGGTTCCCGCATCCTCGAATAAGCATGCGGTGTAGTTATGGGCGGGTCCCGGGCTCAGCCGGGACCAACACTTATAAAGGAATAGCCAATGTCAATGGATGAGACTTCTTTTCCAGCATTGACCGATGGAGAATCGACTGCGGGCCGGGGACCCCGATCGATCCCGCCTTCGGACGTGAGTGTTCCGACGATCCGCGGACAAGCGAGGGACATCATCGAGTCTGTGCTGGATGATGCCACGCCGCAGAGCGAGTGGGCCCGTGAGCAGTTGCGCAGCCGGATGGAATCGCATCCGGGGAATCCCGAGCGCGCCCTGCTGGAACACCTGATTGCCACCAGGACCATCACCGACGAGCAGACGGACGAGCCCGGACCGCACCTCGTCCCGGAACCCACCCTGCCCAGCCCGGATCTGCCCCTGCCTGATGAGGATTTCGGAGCCACGGTGTTGTTCACGCGCCGCAGCCGGCGCCGGATCGAGTCGATCCTCGGCGACAGGATGCTCCTTACTGCCTTCCAGCCCATCCACGAGCTTTCCAGCCGGAACGTGATCGGGGTTGAGGCACTGACACGGTTCGTGAGCGACGATGGCGCAAGCGCTGATCACTGGTTCAACGAGGCCGCGGCCGTGGGCCTCGGTCCGGACCTTGAATTCGCTGCCCTGCAGGCTGCCCTTATCGCCGCTGAACAGTTGCCGGAGCATGTCTACGTGGCGCTGAACCTGTCGCCGGCCACCTGCCTGGATCCCCGGCTGCGTGCTTTCGTGGAGCGTTCCCAGTTGCCGGTGGACCGGATCGTGATCGAGCTGACGGAACGGCTGGCCGAGGATGAATACGAGCCCGTGGTGGCAGCACTGGCACCGCTTCGGCAGCGCGGTCTCCGGATTGCTGTCGACGGCGCCGGCGCGGGCTTCGGCTCGATGAGCCAGGTCACACTGCTCAGCCCGGACATCATCAAACTCGACCGGAACATGATCGCGGGGATCGACCGCGCCGCGGGCCAGAAAACCCTGGGCGCAGCGATGGTGGCGTTCGCCCGGCAGGTCGGCGCGCAGCTGGTCGCTGAAGGAATCGAAACCCAGGAAGAGCTCGATGCAGTCATGGAACTGGGGATGACCTCCGGGCAGGGGTACCTCCTGGGACGACCCTCGGTCCAGCCGCTGGAATGGGCCGCCTGGCAAACCTCCGCCGAACACGAAGCATCCGTCACCGGCTCCTCCGGCCCGGCCACCTAAACGCTCTTTCACTTCCTGCCGCCCAACCCGCTGGGGGAAACGGCAGGAACTGAGAGAGCGTCGGAATTGTGGAACTCCATCACTTCGCCGCGGCGCACAGCGATGCAACTATTGACGCTGCAGGCCAGGGTGAGAGTGCGTCTGGAATTATCCGGCAGAACGTGAGAGAGCATCGGTAAATAGCCGGCGGGAAGTGAGAGAGCGTCGGGGTAGGGACGGGGCTATTCGATGGTGGCGAACAGCTCGCTGAGCTCGTCGGTCAGCTGCTTCCGCAGCGCGGGCGTACCGATCTCCTTGCCGTCGATGTGGTTCACCGGAGCCAGCAGCCGGATGCTGGAAATCAACCACACGGCATCGGCGTCGAAGAGATCCTGCGGTTCCAGCGGCCCGTAACCGAGCTCCCAGCCGGCCGCCTTTGCGGCGGTGAAGAGCGCGCCCTGGGAGGTGCCCGGAAGGATTCCGCTGTCCAGTTGCGGCGTGATGAGGCGGCGCACCGTGCGGGTACCGCCGGCGCCGTCGTCGAGCGTCTCAAGGTGCGCGAGCAGGACCGTTGACGTGGGGCCCTCGAGGACGCGGCCGTCGGACGAAGTGAAGATCACGTCGTCCGCCCCCTGGTGGTGGGCGTACCGCAGGGCTGCCATGTTCACCGCATAGGAGAGGGTCTTGGCGCCAAGCAGCAGCCACGGTGCACGTTCCCCCACCTCACTGTCGTAGCCGCGGTCCAGGAGAATGACGTCGATTCCGGCCTCGCGCTGCCGCCGGCTGGAGGCGGGAACCGGTGAGGCCTGCACCCAGCACGTGGGGGCCGCGCCGCCCTCGGCACCCCGGGTGCAGATCAGCTTTACGACCACTTCGTCCTCGTCCGGCGTGCCGGCGGGGTGCTGGGAACGGTATTCGCCGACCGCCGTCGCGATGGCCCGGCGCCACGCGTCCTCCCCCGGAATCAGCAGTTCCAGAGCGGTTGCGGAACCCTGCAGCCGCCGCAGGTGTGCGTCAAGTTTCCGAGGGGTTCCGCCCACGGACAGCATGGATTCAAACACGCCGTCGCCGCGGGTGGCACCCTGGTCCGTCGCCATCAGCTGCGGCTGGGAAGCGTCGGCGATCCGGCCGTCGTCGAACCGGGGGTCAAGGAATACCAGCACTGTGGCCTGGACAGCAGGAGTCATGCCTCAAGCTTAGCCTCGGCCGCCTGCGGGATAGGCTGTGCTGGATGCCCTTCCGGAACCGGTCCGGCGGGCGAGGAACCGTGGGGGTTTGTCTGTGCTGTGGCCGTTTCCGCTTGTGGGTACCGCGCCCAACTGGCTGGTGCTGGCGCTGAGCGTTGTTGACCTGGTCATCCGAGTGCTGGCGGTGGGCATCATTCCGGGCAACCGCCGTCCCACCACGGCCATGGCCTGGCTGCTGGGAATCTTCTTCGTTCCTGCCCTCGGCCTGGTCCTGTTCCTGCTTTTCGGCAACTTCAAGCTCTCCCGGCGGCGCCGGGCACAGCAGGAGGCCGTGAACACGCGGGTCCGCGCGGGCACGTCCCAGCTGGCAGCCCTCGAAAGCCGCTACGGCGGTCCGGAATGGGTGGCCTCCGCCGCGGAACTGAACAAAACGCTGGGCTCGCTGCCCATGGTGGACGGCAACAGCGTGGAACTCCTGCCCGGGTACCCCGACTCCATCAAGGCCATGGCGGCGGCGGTGCGCGAGGCGAAGGACTTCGTCAACGCCGAGTTCTACATCATGAGCACCGACCACATCACCGACGACCTGTTCTCGGCACTGGAAGAGGCTGCCGAGCGCGGCGTCCAGGTCCGTGTGCTGTTCGACCACCTCGGCACCCTGCGGATCAAGGGCTACCGGAAGCTGATCCGGCGCCTCAAGGCGAGCAAGATCCAGTGGCGTCCGATGCTGCCGCTGCGTCCGGTGCACGGCCAGTGGCGCCGACCCGACCTGCGGAACCACCGCAAGATCATGGTCATCGACGGCGAAATCGCCTTCACCGGCTCACAGAACCTGATCGAGCCCTCCTACAACAACCCCCGGCACCGCAAGGTGGGGCGCGAGTGGGTGGAGCTGATGGCCTGCATGCGCGGGCCGATCGTCAACACACTCAACGTGGTCTTCGCCACCGACTGGCTCAGCGAGACCGACGAGTCGCTGGAGGACCAGCTGGCGCACCGCCCCGAGATTGCCCCGGGGAAGGTCACCGCGCAGGCAGTCCCCAGCGGCCCCGGGTTCATCACCGAGAACAACCTGCGCCTCTTCAACACCCTCATCTACTCCGCCCAGCACAAGATCTCCATCTGCAGCCCGTACTTCGTCCCCGACGATTCGCTGCTCTATGCGGTGACGACGGCGGCGCAACGCGGCGTCGACGTCGAACTCTTCGTTTCGGAAAAGGGGGACCAGTTCCTGGTCCACCACGCGCAGCAGTCCTACTACGAGGCACTGCTGGAAGCGGGCGTGCGGATTTACCTGTACAGGGCGCCGTTCGTGCTGCACGCGAAGCATTTCACCATTGACGACGAAGTGGCCGTCCTGGGGTCGAGCAACATGGACATGAGGTCCTTCTCGCTCAACCTCGAAGTTTCGGTGATGCTCCTTGGCGCCGACATCGTGGCCAAGATGCGCGCCGTGGAGGACACCTATCGGGATATCTCCCGGGAGCTCACGCTCGGGGACTGGATGCAGCGGCCCATGGCGGTCAAGTACGTGGACAACGTCGCCCGGCTCACGGCCACGCTGCAGTAGCCGCGGCGTCAGCCTTCAGGGAATTCCGCGCCCAGTGCGGAGAGCACCCCGAACGCCTTCGTCCGGATTTCGTCGTACTCCTCCTGGGGTGAGGAATCCGCAGTAATGGCACCGCCGATGCCGAGGCTCAGTTCGGTGCCGCCGGCACCGTCGTCGCGGATAACCAACGTCCGGATGGCCACCGCCGTGTCCATCGCACCGCTCAGCGAGAAGTAGCCGATCGCGCCCGAATAGACACCGCGGGGCTCGCCTTCAAGGCGGTCCAGGATGGCCATCGTGCTGATTTTCGGGGCACCCGTCATGGACCCGGCGGGGAAGCATGCTGCAACAGCCTCGGCGCGGGGAAGCCCGGGTTTGAGCTTCGCGTCGATGGTGCTGACCATCTGGTGGACCGTGGCATAGCTTTCGATCGCGCAGAGCCTGCTGACAGTGACGGATCCCGCGACGGCGAAGTGGCTGAGGTCGTTGCGCAGCAGATCCACGATCATGATGTTCTCGGCCCGGTCCTTCGGGGAGGACTCCAGCTCACGCCGCAGATCTTCGTCCCGGTCCGGTTCCGCGGCCCGGGGGCGTGTGCCCTTGATGGGTTCGGCGCGCATGCCGCCGTCGGCCGCTATCCGCAGGAAACGCTCGGGTGAGGTGCTGGCCACGTTGAGCCCGTCGAAGCGGAGGTAGCTGGCGAACGGGGCCGGGTTCTTCCGGCGCAGGGCCAGATACACCTGCCAGGGGTCCAACGCGTCCGGGCCGCACCCCAAGGCGGCGGTCACCGCGGTGGTCAGGCAGACTTCGTACGTGTTTCCCTCGGCGATTTCGCGTTGGGCCTCGGCGATCTTCGCCTTGTAGGCAAGTTCGCTGTCACGGGCAGCGAAGAACGGCGCGGTTGGGCTTCCGGTGCCGACGGCGGTGCTCTCGACCGCGGTGCCCCCGGTGCTAACTGGTCGGGCGGTGGCGGATCCCGCCGGGGACGCTGCCGCCGTGACCGCTGCGCGGGCCAGTGCCAGCCATTCCTCGGCGTCTGGCCCCTCCAGTGCAAGGAGCCAGACGGTGTGTTCAACGTGGTCCAGGACCACCGCGCGGCCGGCGAAGATCATGGCGGCATCAGGAGCGCCAGAGGTGACATCGCTGCCGCCGGTTTCTCGTTTGAGTTCATAGCCGAGGTACCCCAGCCAGCCGAGCGTGAACTCGCAGGCGTAACCCTCGGGCGCCCGCAGGGCGCGGCGGCCCCAGACTCCGTCCAGCCAACGGAAGAAGGGCCCGGCGGTTTCCACCGTGGCGGTGCCGGTGGTCAGCAAGGTCACGCCGGAACGGTGCCGGACAACCTGACCGAAGCTGCCGCCGTCGTCCGCCAGGATGCTGAAGCGGCTGCGCTCGGCGGCACTGCCTTCCGGCGGGAGGGAGGAGTCCAGCCAGACAGCGTTCCGCGAGCGGCCGTAGAGATCATCGAACAGCCGGGCGGGGTCGGGGACACAGTCCAGCCGCTCCGCACGGAGCCGGAGGCCCCAGCGCGCCGAGAGCTCGGGCAGCAGCGCAGGCGCGAGGGCGGGAAGATATTGCAGTGCCAGGAGGACGTCGGCGGGGGCGGTACCGTCCGCCCTGTTAAGGACGCGGACATCGGCGTGGTCCGGCACGGGGTCCGCGGCGAGCCAATCCTCTTCCTGCGCTGCCCACTGGTCCCAGAACGGTTCATAGGTGCCGCCGTCGCGCGTCAGGGCGCGGGTGCGGCGGTCGTCGTCGGAAGACTCCGCCCAGATGACGGCATCCAGCAGCGGGCGGGCGGCCGTGGCAGCCGCGCCGACTCCCTCCACGATCACGATCTCCGCCGGCAGGGTGGTGCGCGCCTGGCCGTCGTAATGCTTAGCCCAGTCCCAGCTGATCCATTCAGCGGCCTCGCCACGGCGCAGCGGGGCCAGCACCGTGCTGACGAACCGCTCGATGCCCGCCGCCAGCCCGTTCCAGCCGGGATAGATGTCCTCCAGATGGAACAGCGACACCTTGTGGTGCTCCCGAAGCCGTGCAGCAAGCTCGATAGCGAGGGTGGTTTTTCCTGCGCCGGACCGGCCGTCGATGGCGATGATCACGGGTGCAAGGGTCATGAAATAGAGCGTACCTGCTGCCCGGACCCGCTCCGTTGCCGCATTTCCTGGCGGACGTACTCCACTATCCCCGGGACGGCGGCTTTGATGAGGTCCCAGGTGACTTCGAAGTCGGCATGCCCGCCGTACCAGGGGTCCTCGATGCCCTGGTCCAGGAGGTCCCGGCCCGCCACCGCCGGATCGAAGCTGCGCAGTATCCGGATCCGGGCGAGTGCCTCGCCGTCAGGGGCGGAAGCCCGCAGCCAGCCGTAGTGGTCCACGTCCAAAGCGAGGATCAGGTTGCGGTCACGGAACCACTCCGGGCGCCATTCCCGCGCGACGTGCAGGTTCGAAGTGAGCTGGTGGGCGGCCAGCTTGCGGGCGGCACGGGGATCGATGGGGCGGCCCGCCTCATAGGCTGTGGTTCCCGCTGAATCCACGGCGACGGCGCCGGCGAGTCCCGCTGCTGCGAAGGCCTCGGCCAGCATCAGCTCGGCCATCGGGGACCGGCAGATATTTCCGGTGCAGACCGCGATGATCCGGTATGGGCTCGACACTGAGGACATGGAGCAAGCATGGGGGATGGCGGGCCGTCTTGGCTAGTCACCGCTGGATGCCATTACGCTTCGGTCAACAATGTTTCGGATTGCGTCATAAGTTGGCCTATTCGGGAACAGATTGAGGCGCCTCTCGGTTATCTGTACTGAGGAAGAATATGAGCATCACATGTACTGCACTGGTCATTCCGGCCCGGTTGGGCGAGGCCCTGCGAATCATGGCGCTGGATGAAACTCCGGAAACCCTCCGGCGCTTGGTCGGGGGACACTTGGAGTCCGTCAGCCGCGGAGACTGGCACGTCTACCTCAACGCCGACGGCCACTCCATGAACCTGCCGCCGAACATCCGCGCGGCGCAACTCATCCATGAAGCAGGCCTGGACCTCTCCGACGCAGCCCGGGGCACGGCCGTGTTCCTGGGCCGCACCGGACACGGCGGCGAGGCGGACGTCCCGGAGCACCTGCTGAGGCGGGCCACCGAAATGTTCGGCTCCCCGCTGGCGGCCTAGCTGCCCTCAACTTTTACCGCAATGCCTGTTACGGCGGGCCGTGCCCCGCCGTACCAAGGCCGTTCGACTATTACGGCGGCGGGCATCTCGGGATTCACAGGATCGCAGCAGGTAAGGCTAACCTAAATCGTCCTCATGTTTTTATCCGGCGATCTGCCGGCAGCTCAGGCGGTTTTTGTGCTTTCAGTCAACAGGTCCCGGACCATCATGTGCGTCGTCGCTCTCCTTACGCTCAGCGGGTGCGGCTTCAGCGGAGGCCAGGGGGAATCCGGCTCTGCCGCCCCGGCTGCCGACACCAGCCAGCGGATCGTAGTTGATAACTTCCGGGCTCCGGTCGCCGACTGGGCCCTGGAATCGGATGCCGCCTACATCCTGTCCCTGTCCGGATGTCTGGAGACGCTGACGAGTTATGACCATGCAAAGGGCGAAGTGGTGCCCATGCTGGCCGCCAAGTGGACGCAGTCCAGCTCCCTCCAATGGGACTTCACCATCCGCGAAGGTGTGACCTTCCAGGACGGCACCCCGCTCACGGCCGAGTCGGTCGCAGCCGCACTGAACCACGTTCTGGATGCCACCGTTCGTGCCCGCGCATTCAACCGCACCATGATCAGCGGCGTCACCGCCCTGGACGCAAACACGGTCCGTGTCAGCACACCCACCGAGAGCCCCCTGGTCCCTTACCGACTGGCCAGCGTCAACGCCGGAATCCTGGCCCCCGCCGCCTACAAGGGTGCGACCTTAAACCCCTTCGGCCACTGCACCGGACCCTTCGTTCCTGTCTCGGAGGTCTCCCAGCAGTCCCTGACCCTGAAGCGAAACGAGGACTATTGGGGAGGCGACGTGCAGCTGGCCGGCGCCGAGGTCCGGTTCATCACCAATGGGGCCACCCGGGCCGCCCAGGTCCAGACCGGCGAAGCGGACATCTCGTTGTCCATCCCGGTGGCCAGTTTGTCCGCCCTGGACTCCGCTGCCGACGTCAAGGTGCTCAAAAAAGACTCGGCGCGGACGGCAACCCTTTACATGAACAACGGCAAGGCGCCGTTGAACGACGTTGACGTGCGCACCGCCATCCGGAAAGCGCTCGACTTGGATGCGCTGGCAGCCAGCGTCTATGAGGGGGCGGCAGCCCCGGCCACCGGCGTGTTTGCGCCCTCGGAACCCTGGGCCGGGGAGTCGAAGGACGCCCCGAAGCAGGACCTGGACGCCGCCCGGAAGCTGCTGAAGGACTCCGGCTACACCGCGGACCGGCCGCTGGAGATCATCGCCATCGTGGAGCGCGCGGAGTTCGCCGACGTTGCGGCTGTCCTGCAGGAAAACCTGAAGGCCGTGGGAATTCCCGTCACCATCCAGGCCAAGGAGTACGCCGCTGCAGAACCTGACGTCCTGGCCGGCAACTACGACATGCTGCTCAGCCAGCGGAACCGTCTGATCGACATTGCGGATCCCCTCGGCTTCCTCACCGCCGATTACACCTGCTCGGGATCCTACAACCTGAGCCACTTCTGCGACGCGGAGTACGACCGCCTGGTCACCGAAGCCGGCCGGACGGCCGACGCCGACGAACGATACCGGCGCTATGCCGAGGCCGGGAACATCCTCACCGACAAGGCAGCGAGCATCTGGCTGGTGAACGAGCAGGCAACCGATGCCGTCCGCACAAACGTGCTGGGCTACGTGCAGGACCCGCTGTCCCGCTATGTGCTGACGGCCCAGACGGCGAAATCCGGCTCCTAGCGAGCCACCGGCCACATGCTTCCGTTCATAGCCAAAAGAACAACCACACTGGTGACGGCGGTCGTCGTGTCCTCTTTTGCGGTCTTCCTGATCCCCTACTTCACTCCCGGGGACCCGGTCCGCAAGATCATCCGGTCACGAGTGAACGGGGATGTTGTGGATGACGCTTCGGTGCAGTCCCTGAGCCTCAGCCTGGGACTGCAGGATCCCCTGATGCTGCAGTATTTCCGCTGGCTTGGCCGCATGGCCAGCGGCGACATGGGCCTCTCCCACGTCAGCCGGACAGCGGTGGCGGAGCAGGTCCTGCCGGCGCTCGCCGTCACCCTCAGCCTGGTGGTGTTCTCACTCGGACTTGCCGTCCTGGTGTCCCTGCCGCTGGGAATCGCGGCGGGACTGCGGCCGGGCAGGGCCACGGATAAGGTGATCACGACTGTCACCCAGTCCTTCATCGCCATGCCTGAGTACTGGGTGGCGCCGCTGCTGGTGCTCGTTTTTGCGCTGAAACTGTCCGTCCTGCCGTCCGCGGGCTGGGCGGGCCCGGCGTCGATGGTTCTTCCGGCCGTAACCCTGGCACTGCGGCCCATCAGCTACTTCACATCCGCCGTCCGCTCCGGAATCCTCGAAGCCTCGGCAGCGGAACACGTCCCGGCTGCCAGGGCCAGGGGATTGAGCCAGGCCCAGGCGGTCCTGAGGCACGTGGTCCCCAACGGGCTGGTCCCGCTGTCCACCCTCTTCGCGGTCTGGTTTGCCGGCCTGCTCGGCGGCTCGGTCATTGTGGAAGTCATCTTCGCAGTGCCGGGCATGGGACGGCTGCTGTTCAACGCCGTCATCAACAGCGACGTCCCGCTGGCCCAGGGTGGAGTGGTAGTGGTGGTGGCTCTTGCCGTCACCGTGACCACCCTCGCCGACTTTGTCCACCGCCTGCTCAGCCCGACCGTGGAAGGCAGCTATGCGTAGCCTCGCCGGAGCGAGCCGGGTCGCCGCCGTGGTGCTCGCCGTCCTGATCCTGGCCGTGGCCGTTGCCCCCTGGATCTACCCCTATCCTCCCGCTGAACAAAACCTTGCCGCCCGGCTGGCGTCGGCATCCCCCGAGCACTGGCTGGGGACCGATCACCTGGGCCGGGACACCCTGAGCCGCCTCCTGGAAGGCGGCAGGTTCTCCATGGCAGTCGCCGCGCTGGGAACCGTGCTCACGTGCCTGACGGGAGTGGCCGTCGGAGTGCTGAGCGCGCGCCGCCGCGGCTGGCTGGATGAATTCCTGACCCGGACCAACGACGTCTTGCTCGCAGTTCCCGAGATGGTGGTGGCGCTGTTCATCGTGGCCGCGCTGGGCACTGGTTTCGGACCCCTCCTGCTGGCCTTGACCGTAACGGGCTGGACGCCGTTCGCCCGGCTGGCGCGGACGCTCGCCTACGACGTCTCCAGCCGCGGATTCGTTGAGGCCGCCCGCGTCGTGGGCTGCCCGCCGTCGTTCATCATCTTCCGGCACGTCATCCCGCACCTTGCCGGGCCCATCGTCGGCCAGGCCACGCTCCGCTTCGGCCAGCTGCTGATCAGCGTGGGCGCCCTTTCGTACCTGGGACTCGGGGTGCAGCCGCCGCAGTCGGACTGGGGCTCGATGATGGCCGCGGCGCAGCCCTTTACGGAGCGGGCGCCGCTGGGGATCCTCGCGCCGGGCCTCGCCATTTTTGTGGTCGCCCTGTGCGTGACCCTGCTGGGACAGCGCGCCGCGCACAGGGCAGCCGGTCCACTGCTTGTGCCCGTAGCGGAGTCAAAATGAACAATATTCTCGAGATCCGGGACCTGGAGGTCCGGAACCTGCGGCAGCATGACGCGCCCGACGGCGGCAAGGACGGCCGTACTGCCGGTCCGGACGGCGTTGGCGCCGGCGCAGCGCCCCTCGTCCGGGACCTGTCGCTGGCCGTCGGTGCGGGGGAATTCGTGGCACTCGTGGGCGGTTCCGGGTCCGGAAAGACCCTGACCTCGCTTTCGTGCCTCCGGCTGCTGCCGCCTCAGCTGGGCATCACGCGAGGGTCCATCAGGGCGGGTTCCCTCGACGTCACTGCTGCCACCGAAAAGGACCTCACCGCGCTCCGGGGCGGCCAGGTGGGCATGCTGTTCCAGCAGCCGAAACGCATGTTCAATCCGAGCCGGACCATCGGCCAGCATCTGGCGGAGCCGCTGCGGATCCACGGCGGCCTGCGCGGGGCGAAGGCCAGGGCCGCCGCGCTGGAGATGCTGCACGACGTCGGATTCGCCGAC
Source organism: Arthrobacter sp. ISL-72 (assembly GCF_018613755.1). Lineage (GTDB taxonomy): Bacteria > Actinomycetota > Actinomycetes > Actinomycetales > Micrococcaceae > Arthrobacter. Next base: position 284,679 of record NZ_JAGGPP010000001.1, on the reverse strand, counting down.
CCGCACCGCGGCGTCCGGTCGTACCCCCACCAGCTTTCCGGCGGGATGGCCCAGCGGGCCATGACTGCCCTTGCCCTCGCCGGGCGTCCGCAGCTGCTGCTGGCAGATGAGCCGACGTCGGCCCTGGACAAGATGTTGGAACAGCAGGTTCTCCGGCTCCTGGACCGGGAACGCCAGGAACGGGGACTGGGGGTTCTGTACATCACCCACAACATCGCGTCCGTCGCCGCCTTCGCGCACCGGATCCTTGTGATGGATTCAGGCAGCATTGTGGAGGCCGGGCCAGCAGGCCGGATCCTGGCCAGGCCGCAGCGTGACTACACGCGCGAGCTGCTCGCGGCATCGCAGCTGGCCCCTGGATCCCGCCGCAGGCCGCCGCCCGCGGAGCGGGAAGTCCTCACCCTCACGGGTGTCCACAAGAAGTTCGGGGCGCACCGGCGCAGATCCCACCTGGCCCTCGAAAACGTCAACCTGGAGCTGAAACGCGGGGAGATCCTCGGTGTCCTTGGCCAATCCGGGTCCGGGAAAAGCACCCTGGCCCGCGCCGTCGTGGGACTGGAAAAGGTCAGCAGCGGAACCATCGGGCGCCACCTGGACGAGCGCGGCGGCAAACTGGACAGGGCGACGACGGCCGTCCAGCTGGTGTTCCAGGAACCGCACAGTTCGTTCGACCCGCGAATGACGCTGCGGTCCAGCATGGAGGCGCCCCTCCTGCGCCGCGCGGGCCTCACCGCCGAAGCGCGGGCCCGGCGCATCGCGGACGCCATGGCTGAAGTGGAACTCGATGAGTCGATGCTGGACAAGCGTCCCGGGCAGTGCTCCGGCGGGCAGCTTCAGCGCGCCACTATCGCCAGGGCGCTTCTTTTGGATCCGCAGGTGCTGATCTGCGACGAAGCCACCTCCGCATTGGATGCCCTGACGCAGCGCACCGTCCTCAACCTGCTGCTGCGCCTGCAGCGGGAGCACCGGTTGTCACTCATCGTCATTTCCCACGACATGGACGTGGTGCGGTACATGTGCGACCGGGTGGCGGTGCTGCTGGACGGGCGCGTGATTGAGGTTGCGGAGACGCAGGCATTTTTCACCCGGCCCGCCCATCAGCACAGCCGGGCCCTCGTGGAGGCCGCCATCCCGTGCCGGGGGGATCACCTCCAGTCACTGCTGCACCAGGAGCCGCGTCAGGAACGGAGCGCGGGGCAGCGCCCGGAGCGCCCGGCTGCCGGCGAAGAGCCGGCCGGGGTGTCAGCAGCTCACTGACCCTCCCCGTTCCCGCTGCCGTGACGCGCTCAGGCTGCCTTGACCAGCGGCAGTTCGTCCCAGTTGGTGGTGTACCTGGGTGAGAGCATGGTGCGCTGCATGGACCAGTCAGGTCCGCCGCGGATGCCCGCATGTCCGAGTCCCACGGAGCCCCGCCCAAACCTGCGGCTGATGTCCTCCAGCAACGTTCCGATGCCGCGTTCCTCATGCGGGTTCGCGAACGCCGGCAGCGGCGACTGCTGCCCGGTGGGGCGCAGATCCGTGACCATGATTCCCGCGCGAACATATTTGATGCCTTCCTGAATCTTGGGGAGCAGGGCGTGCGAGGCCCGCGTCAGAAGGACGGGATCGGCGGTGGGCATGGGGAGCGTGATGCAGACCGTAGGGTACGAGGTGTCGGCGGGGTTGTAGTGCGAGGTCCCCGCAAAGGCGGTGAGGAGCTTGGCCTGCAGTCCGTGTTTCGCCAGGCGGGCGCTCGCCTGCTGGGCGTACACGCTCATGACCTGGCGCAGGTCCGCGGCGGTGGTGATGGGCGTGGAGAACGAGCGGCTGAAGATCAGCTGCTCGCGTCCGATGCGTTCCTCCTCCAGCGGGATGCAGGCAGTTCCCCGCAGTTCCAGGACCGTGCGCATCAGCACCACTGAGAAGCGGTCGCGGATCCGCACCGGATCGGCGCGGGCAAGGTCCAGGATGGAGTAGATGCCCTGGCTGTTCAGTCGTTTGGTAAGCCGCGCGGCGACGCCCCAGAGCTCGATGACGGACAGCCGCGCCATGAGCGCTTCGCGGGCCGGGGCAGGCATGGCATCCCAGTGGCATACCCCGTTGAGGCCGGGATTGTTCTTTGCCCATTTGTTGGCCAGCTTGGCAAGGGTCTTGGTGCCGGCAATCCCGACGCAGACCGGCACCCCGACATTGCGCCGGACAGCTGCCTTGATGCTGTGGCCGAGCCTCCTGAGTTCATCCTGGGTGCCTTTGACTCCCAGGAAGGCTTCGTCGATGCTGTACACCTCCAACCAGGCCGAGTACCGGCCCAGGAGCTGCATCACGCGGGCGCTGATGTCCCCGTACAGCTCGTAATTGCTGGACCGGACTTCCAGGCCCCATTCCTTCGCGCGGGGTGCAATCTTGAACCACGGTTCGCCGACGGGGATGCCGAGGGCCTTTGCCTCGGGGGACCGGGTGACGGCGCAGCCGTCGTTGTTGGAGAGGACCACCAGGGGCCGGCCTTCCAGGGAGGGGTCAAAGGCGCGTTCCGCCGAGGCGTAGAAGCAGTTGACGTCCACCAGGGCGATCTGGTGCGGGCTAAGGAGCGCCGCAGTGTCAGACGCCGCAGTGTCAGACATGGTGGAGGCACCGCGTGGCCACACCCCAGATGACCAGGTCCGACAACGCCGGAACCCGGATGTCCGGGTACCTGGGGTTGTCCGCCTGAAGCACCACTCCGGATGCCGTTATCCGCAGCCGTTTGATCGTCAGTTCGCCGTCCAGGACGGCGATGACGACTGATCCGTCCTTCGGGTCCAGGGCGCGGTTGACGATCAGCTCGTCCCCGTCGCTGATCCCCGCCCCCTCCATCGAGTCCCCGGACACCCGCACGACATACGTGCTGGTGATGTCCTTGATGAGGTGTTCATTGAGGTCGATCCTGCCGTCGAAGTAGTCCTGTGCCGGCGACGGGTAGCCCGCTGCTACCGGAACCGGGGAGATCAGCACCGACAACAGGGAAGTTCCCGCATCTATCACGCGGGGACCGATATCTATGCCCACAACACACCTTTATTCGAATATATGTTCGATATCTTTAGTGTAGACCCTGGGCCCGACAATGTTTACTCCCCGGCAGAGATCCAAGAGTGCTTCACTGGAAGGTACGTCGGCGGTCACTCCGCCTTTCGCTGCCACTGGAGGTGCCTGAATTCGCAAGATCGTGCTGATGTCGATGGTGTCTTTGGACGGGTTCTTCGAAGGGCTCGACCGGGACATCAGCTGGCATCTGGTGGACGACGAGCTCCACCGCCACTTCAACGAGCAGTTCCGGGCGACGGGCGCCTTCATGTTCGGGCGTGTCACCTTTGAGCTGATGGCCAGTGTCTGGCCGACGGCGGAACAGGATCCGGACCTCTCGGCGCCCCTGGTGGAGTTCGCCGGGATCTGGCGCGACATGCCCAAATTCGTGTTTTCGCGAACCCTTACCCAGGCGGGCTGGAACACGACGGCGATCCACCGTCGTGCCTGAACAAATCGCTGAACTGAAGGCCCAGCCGGGCGGCGACATAATCGTTAGCGGGCCCAATTTGGCCTCGACCTTCATGCGGCACCGCCTGATCGACGAACTCCGCATTTACGTGAATCCCGTGGTTCTGGGGCAAGGCCGGCCGCTGTTCGAGGCACCCGATGTGCGGATGAACCTTCGGCTCGAGGAGACGAGGTCGTTTGGCAACGGAGTCGTTCTGCTCCGTTACTCGAGCGACAGCGCCTAAAGTCCAAGGCGCTGCGATTCGCTATTTCGGTCCCGTCATCCGACGGTGATCCGAATCCCGGCGGTCGAGTGCCAACGGCTCCGCGCTCGACCCTGGGCGGGAGAGGAAGATTTGCGCCTCCGTCATGCCTACGCAAGCGGCCGTAACGGTATACGCCCCGGCGGTCTTCACCGTTGCGGACTGACTAAAGCCCACCCCGGGTCCGTCGGCAGGGCCGGAAGCGGCAAGGAGCACGGACCCCCGCGCAACCGCGAGGCGCTTTTCCAGTTCGGCATAGTTGCCCTCTTCGACATCCAGTATCTCCGGACCCTTCGTCGGGACGGAAGGAGCAGGCCGCCTGCTGCGCTCAGGGTTTGCCGCGGGCAGAGCATCGCCCGCATCCTCGTAGGCGCAGCCTGCAATGCCGCCAGCCAGCAACACGCCCAACACCAGTGCCGCGCAACAGCAAACCCGTCTCGTTCCCCCACGACCTGACATGGGCCGAGTCTACGGTCCGTTCGCCGAAAGGCAAGGAGGCGGCGTCTGATGTAGGCCGCCCAAAACGCAGGGCTCAAGTTATTTTCGTCACGCTTTCTGCGTCCTGCCGGGTTCCGGGTTTCCCTGCCCTCATACTGAGATTGACGCGGTGATATCCAGCGGCAAACCAGTCAGGAGGAAGAGCATTGAATACTGTGATGACCGTAGTGACAAACGAGTATTTCCCTGCCGCCGCGGTGCTCTTTGGCGTGGTGCTTTTTTGGACGGTTGCATTCTTCGGCGGCCTGTCACTACTCAGCACCAGCCAGCCCCCTATAGCGACCCTCACCTGGATGCTTTTCGTCTACGCCGCGGCTGTTCTGTCGCCGCTCGCGGGACTGCTTGCCATGGTGGACCTCCTCCGTCGCTGGCTCCGGAACCGCCGCTCTGCCCGTGCAGCGGGCCGCGTGGCCGGGACCGAATCCGCCTAGGCAGACCGGACAAAAACGGGTAGCGTCCACTCGCCCGCAGCGAGGCGGAATCTCCTAAAATTGTTATGGGGCCGGCGGCGAAAAGCCCGCTGAGACCCGGGCTGTCCCCAGTCGCCGTCGGCCCTTTCGACCGGAAGCTTTTTGTGCAGGGCGGGACACCCGGCCGCGATCCCGGACGCCACGGTGCATGTTATGGCCGGAAGGCCGTGTGCTGCGGAGCCCGCCTGCGGTAGTCTGGCTTCGGGTTATGAAGGCAGCCTCCCGATTCTTCGCTGAGGACGCCCGTGGACCCGAAACTATATGCCATCGCTGCACCTGCTGCCGGTTCCGGTGTTCCTGCCGTCTCCGCTGTTCGTCCCCGTACTCTGAGGCTGCCCGCGAGGTGCATGTGACCGCGCGCAGGGGCCGCCGCGCCGGCCTTGCCGAACTGCGCGTCTTCAAGTCCTACGCATCACTGTCCTCAGTCCCCACGGATTAGCTCGAAGTCCTCGCCGGCTTCGTGAGGAACAGCGCCACCAACCCGGGCCCGAACCATGCAGGGCTGGTGGGGCCGGTGGTCATGGCCGAGTTGGCGCGGCGCAGTGGGGCCGAGTGTCACGGCGGCCCGCCCCCGGGCGATCCCGACCGCTAACAGCAGTCATTCACCCGGTTCTGTACCCCAGAGGGCCTTCTGAAGCAGGGCCTTGAGCTGTGCCGATTCGTCGGCGGCCAGGCCGCGGAGCGCTTCCGCCTCTGCCCGTTGAGCCGCCTCCGTGGCCTCCTGCAGCAGCTTTTCCCCTCTGGGGGTGGCGGTGACAGTCTTCGCCCGGCGGTCCTGTTTCCCCGGCGCCCTCACCACAAGCCCCCGTTTCTCCAGCTCATCCACCAGGGCCACGATCTGGCTCGGGTCCAGGCTGAGGAAGTCCGCCATTTCGCGCTGCGTCGGCTCCAGCCCGGTGTTTGCGAGGATCAGGATCGAGTACGAGCGCTCCTTGAGGTCGAATGCCGCCAGCGCGCGGTTGTTCAGCACCGAACCCGCCGCGTGCAATTTGGCGAGCAGGAACCCGAGGTCCTGGCTGATGGACGCGGCGCCCAGCCGGTGGGCCGGTTCCGTGCGCTGACCGCCCTGTGTTTCCGTCGTCATGCCCAGCTCCAATAATCCGCAAAATAAATCGTTGACTTTTTCAACTATCCATATTTTCATGGATACAGAACAGCATCCCACGCCGACGGCTTGGATGCACAAGGTCAGCTAGCAAAGGAGCAGCCATGAGCCTGTCAGGAAAAGTAGCAATCGTCACCGGAAGCGGCAGGGGACTGGGCTTGGCCTATGCCCGGGAGCTCGCCCGCCAGGGCGCCGCGATCGTCATCAACGACGTGGATGCCGGCGTGGCTGCGGAGGCGGTCCGGACCATCGAGGCCGACGGCGGAAAGGCCGCCGCCGTTGTTGCTCCCGTCGGCAGCACCGAAGTCGCCAAGAAGCTCGTCGAGGCAGCAATCAAGGAATTCGGAGGCCTGGACATCCTGGTCACCAACGCCGGCATCCTGCGAGACAAGAACCTGCTGAAAATGACCGACGACGATTTCGACGCAGTCATCAACGTCCACCTCCGCGGCACCTTCACCTGCGTCCGCGAGGCCTTCGCATACTTCAAGGAAAACAACATCGCGGGCCGGATCATCACGATCGGTTCGCCCACCGGCCAGCGCGGCAACTTCGGCCAGACCAACTACGCCGCCGCCAAGGCAGGCATCGTGGGCATGGTGCGCACCTGGGCGCTGGAAATGAAGAAGGCAGGCGTTACCGTCAACGCCGTCATCCCCGTGGCCGCCACCGCGATGACCAAAACCGTCCCATACTTCCAGAAGGCCGTTGAGGCGGACGAACGCGGCGAAGCGATGCCGGCCTTCTTCCGCCATGAACTCGGTTTCGGAACGGCCGACGACGTCTCCGGACTGGTCGCGTTCCTCGCCTCCGACGCTGCTTCCGGCATCACCGGCCAGGCCATCGGCGCCGGCGGCGACCGCCTGCAGCTCTGGACACATCCGGAGGCCGCAGCCACCGAATACCGCGACGGCGGCTGGCGTTATCAGGACCTGGTGGACAACTTCGGTCCGCTGTTTGGTGACAAGCTGCAGACCGTCGGCGAGGAGTTCCTGCCGCTGCCCGACGAGCTGCAGCCTGAAGCGCGTCCTGCCCAGCAGAACCAGCCAGTGGCTGCGAAGGTCGGCTAGCCATGGCTTCCACGCGTTATGAACTGGGCATCGACGCCGCCAAGATCGACGCCGTCGACATGCACGTCCACCTTGAGGTGGACAGCTGCGGGCACGGCTCCCTGCCCGAAGCCCTCACGGAAGCCTCGGCCAAGTACTTCAAGGCCGAGGACCGCACCCCGTCCCTGGACCGCATCGCGGAGGTGTACCGGGAACTGAACATGGCCGCCGTCGTGTTCACTGTCGACGCACGCACCCAGCTCAAACACGAGCCCAACAGCATCCCGGAACTGATCGCCGGCGCTGCCCGGAACAACGATGTCCTGATCCCCTTCGGCAGCGTCGACCCCCGCACCGGCGAGGACGCCATCGCCGGCGCGAAGCACCAGGCAGTGGAACTGGGTGCGCGGGGCTTCAAGTTCCACCCCAGCCTGCAGGGCTTCGACCCCTCCAATGAACGCTTCTACCCCCTCTGGGAGACACTCCAGGAGCTCGGCCTGCCCGCCATTTTCCACACCGGGCAGAACGGCATGGGCGCCGGGCTGCCGGGAGGCTACGGCATCAAGCTGGCCTACTCCAACCCGCTGCTGCTCGACGCGGTCGCCGCCGATTTCCCTGGCCTGCAGATCATTATGGCCCACCCTTCGGTGCCCTGGCAGGACGAGGCCAACTCCATAGCCACGCACAAAGCCAATGTGTTCATCGACCTCTCGGGCTGGTCGCCCAAGTACTTTCCGGAGTCCCTCGTGAAGGCTTCCAACTCCGTGCTGCAGGACAAGGTTCTCTTCGGCACCGACTTCCCGCTCATCACACCGCAGAAGTGGCTCGGCGCGTTCGCGGACCTGCCGCTCAAGGACGAGGTGCGGCCGAAAATCCTGAAGCACAACGCAGTCCGACTCCTCGGTTTGGGAGCCTGAAATGAATACGACGACGGCGGAGCCCGCCGTGGTTGACCCGGAAAACACAAGGCTCTACGACGTTGCCGACTGGTACGACGCAGAGTCCCTCCTGACCGACGGCGAACGCCGCGTGCTGGGACGGCTCCGCGACTTCCTGGACCGGGAAGCAAAACCGTTGCTGGCCGACTACTGGGAGCGCGGCGAGTTTCCGGAGCAGCTCGCACAACCCCTGATCGACCTCGACCTTATGGAGCCCGCTGAACTGACGGGCCGGGGTCTGGAACGCGGCCCCGCCCGTGGCCTCTACCAGGGCTTCCGCATCTTCGAGCTCGCCCGTACGGACGCCTCGCTGGCCACCTGGTACACCGCCCAGGCCGGGCTCTTCCGCACTGCCATCCGCGTGGGCGCCTCGCCGGAGCAGCAGGCCGAATGGATGCCGAAGGTCATTGACTTCACGCTCAAGGGCGTCTTCTCACTCACCGAACCGGAGTCCGGTTCAGACATCGCCGGCGGCCTGGCCACCACCGCGTGCCGGCAAGGTGACGGCACATGGGTCCTGGACGGCGCCAAGCGCTGGATCGGCGGCGCCGCCACGGCGGATGTGCTTGCCGTGTTCGCCCGGGACTTGGCGGACGGACAGGTCAAGGCCTTCCTCGTCGACCGGGAAGCGGAGGGCGTTACCCTGCAGAAGATCCACGGCAAGACCGCGCTGCGGATGATGCAGAACGCCCACATCACCCTGGAGGGCGTTCGCGTTTCCGAGGCCATGCGGCTGCACAACGTGAACTCGTTCCGGGACGTCGCCGCGATGCTCCGGGCCATGCGCTCCGACGTCGCCTGGATCGCCACCGGCATCCAGGCCGGAGCGTTCGAAGCCGCCCTGGCCTATGTCACCGAACGGAACCAGTTCGGCCGCCCGCTGGGATCGTTTCAGCTGGTCCAGGAAAAACTGGCCCGGATGCTCGGCAACGTCACGGCCAGCCTGTCTCTGGTGGTCCGGCTGACCGAACAGCAGGCCAAAGGGACCTACCGCGACCAGGACTCTGCCCTGGCCAAAATGCACACGTCCCTGCTGATGCGTGAAACCGTGGCGCTCGCCCGGGAAGTGGTGGGCGGCAACGGCATCACGCTCGCCGCCGGCGCCGCCCGGTTCCACGCCGACGCCGAAGCCGTCTACTCCTATGAAGGCACGCACGAAATCAACGCCCTCATCGTCGGCCGCGCCCTCACCGGCGAAAGCGCCTTCGCACGCTAGCCGCGCGAACCCGACTCAACCACAACTGAACCCCGACGGCGGCGGCACCGCACCGCCGTCGTACTTCAGCAACTCCAAAAACCGCAACCGAAACACCGCCACAGGAGGCAAAGATGCCCAATCTCGTCGTCGACTTCGACAAACTGCTCACGCTCGCCGGAACCGACCTCGGCGTGACCGAATACCGCGAAATCACGCAGGAACAGATCAACAAATTTGCCGACGCCACCGGCGATGACCAGTGGATCCATGTGGACCCCGAACGTGCCAAGGAGGGCCCGTTCGGCACCCCGATCGCGCACGGCTTCCTCACGCTCTCGCTCATCATCCCGTTCTGGGGCGAGCTGTTCGACGTCGACGGCGTGACCACCAAAGTGAACTACGGACTGGACAAGGTCCGCTTCACGTCACCGGTGAAGGTGGGCTCGCGGATCCGGATGCAGGCCACCATCGCCGAAGTCACCGAGGTCAAGGGCGGCGCCCAGATCAAGGTGTCCAACACCATCGAAATCGAAGGCCAGGAGCGGCCCGCCGTCGTGGCCGAATTCCTCGCCCGCTTCTACAAGTAGACCGCCCTTATCCCTCTGTCCTAAGGAACAGCCATGTCAGGACGCACCACGCTCGCACCTGCGGCGACGGCCGCGAAGCGCAAAGAAGCGCGCACGGTCATTATGTCCAGCTATCTGGGCAGCACCATCGAGTTCTACGACTTCCTGCTGTACGCCACGGCCGCTGCCGTGGCCTTCCCGAAGGTCTTCTTTGCCGGGACGGACGAGTGGGTGGGCGTCGTCGCCGCCTACGCCACGTTCGCCGCCGGCTACCTTGCCCGGCCGCTCGGCGGCGTCATTTTCGGCCACTTCGGCGACCGCGTGGGCCGCAAGGGCATGCTCATCGTCTCCATGGCGGTGATGGGCATTGCCTCCACTCTTATCGGCCTGATTCCCGGCGCCGGCATGATCGGCCCCTGGGGCGGCGTCATCCTGGTACTCCTCCGGGTCTGCCAGGGAATCGCCGTCGGCGGTGAGTGGGGCGGCGCCGCGCTCATGGCCCTGGAACACTCTGATCCCAAACGGCGGGGCTTTGCAGCGTCCTTCGTCAACGCCGGCGCCCCCACCGGCGCCGTGCTCGGCACGGTAGTGATGGGCATCTTCTCCGCCTTGCCGCAGGAGGCCTTCCTTGCCTGGGGCTGGCGGGTGCCGTTCCTGCTGTCCTTTGTGCTCCTGATTGTCGGGATGTTCGTCAGGTTGCGGGTCTCCGAGAGCCCCATCTTCGCCGAGGCAGTGGCCAAGGAAAGCAGGGATGGCGCCAAGCGCAAGATTCCGCTGCTTGAAGTGCTGCGCCGCCCCAAGGCCCTGATCATGATCATGTTCGCCGGTGCCGCGGGCTTCGGTTTGCAGGTGGTGCTGCCCACGTTCTCCATTACCTACGCGGTGTCCAAAGGTGCCCCGCAGCAGGGCGTGCTGTACGCCTTCGCCGGTGCTTCGGCCATCTCCATCCTGTTCGTCCTGCTCGGCGGAAGGCTGTCCGACCGCTTTGGCCGCCGGCCCGTGATGGTTGCCGGACTGGCCCTGTTCGTCGCCTACCTGTTCCCGATGTTCGGAATGCTCGGCTCCGGGAACGTCGGCCTGGTCTTCCTGGCGTTTACCGTGGCCCTGGTGCTGCACTCGAGCCTGTACGGACCGCTGGCGGCGTTTGTGTCGGAGCAGTTTGGCACCACCTCCCGTTACACCGGCGCCGCGGTGGGCTACCAGCTGGCCACGCTGATCGGCGCGGGCTTCACACCGGGAATCGTTGCCGGCCTGTACAAGGATTCCGGACAGAGCGTCGTCCCCGTGGTGGTCTTCCTGTCCGTCATGGCAACGGTTTCGATTGTCTTCATCCTGCTGACGCGGGAGTCTAAGAATAACGACCTCACTTCGGTCGATTAGGAGCACAAGCATGGACAACAACGGAGTTGGATCCTGGCTGCACCGCCGCCGCCAGAAGTCCGGACCCAAGACAGCCCTCGTGTCGGCGGACCGAGCCGTCAGCTACGGCCAGCTCGCCGAGCGCACGGACCGGCTGGCCAACGCCCTTGGCTGCAGGGGAGTGGCCAAGGGCGATAGGGTGGCGTACCTCGGCGAGAACGATCCGTCCTTCGTGGAGACCTTCTTCGCCTGCGGGCTGCTGGGTGCCATCTTCGTCCCGCTGAACACGCGGCTTGCGGCTCCCGAGCTGCAGTTCCAGCTGCAGGACTCCGGGGCTCGGCTGCTGGTGAACGCGAGCGCACTTGATGCCGTGGCGGCAGCGTCCGTCGTGGACACCGCGGTGACCCACCGCTTCGTTGTGGCGTCCGACGGCGGTACGGAAAGTTCCGCTGTTGGGCTGCCATCCGGCGTCGAACATTATGAAGGGGTGCTTCAGGCGGCTGCCGCGACTCCGCTGGACGTGGCCGTAGGCCTCGAGGACGGCGCCATGATTCTCTACACCTCCGGCACCACCGGCAGGCCGAAGGGTGCGTTGCTGACGCACGGCAACATCACCTGGAACTGCTTTAACACCGTGGTGGACATGGACCTGAGCCGGAACGACGTGGCGCTGATGATCTCCCCGCTATTCCACGTGGCGTCACTGGATATGGGGCTGCTCCCGATGCTGCTCAAGGGCGCCACGGTGGTCCTCGAAGCCAAGTTCGACGCCGGCAGGGTGCTTGGACTGGTCAGCCAGCACAAGGTCACCACCCTGAATGGCGTTCCCACGACGTTCCAGATGCTCTGCGACCATCCGGACTGGCCGACGGCGGACCTCGGCTCCCTGGACAAGCTCACGTGCGGCGGGTCGGCAATTCCACGACGCGTGCTGGACGCCTACGAGGAGCGCGGCATCGGCTTCACCAGCTGCTACGGCATGACCGAAACCGCGCCCGGCGCCACCATGCTGCCCGTGGCACGATCCCGGGAGAAAGCGGGGTCCGCAGGCTTGCCGCACTTCTTCACCGACGTTCGCATCGCCAATCCCTTGGGCGGACCGGCCGAGGTGGGGCAGGTGGGGGAGATCCAGGTCTCCGGGCCCAACGTCATCAGGGAGTACTGGAACCGTCCCGATGCCACCGCCGATAGCTATGCGGATTGCACCTGGTTCCGCTCCGGCGACCTGGGCTTCCAGGACGAGGAGGGCTTCCTGTTTGTCTCGGACCGCATCAAGGACATGATCATCTCCGGCGGCGAGAACATCTATCCGGCGGAGGTCGAGGCAGCCATCGCCGAACTGGAAGCTGTGGGCAGCGTAGCGGTGATCGGCGTCCCGGACGACAAATGGGGTGAGGTTCCCCGGGCGGTGGTGACCCTTCGCGAGGGAGCGCAGCTGAGCGAAGAGCAGCTGCGTGCTCACCTGGAGGGCCGGCTGGCCCGCTACAAGATCCCCAAGTCAGTGGTGTTCGTGGACGAGATGCCCCGGACAGCCAGCGGGAAGATCCGGAAAACGGACCTGCGGAAGCTCATGCCAGCGAACGGCCAGCTGCAGTAGCGTGCAAGTTCGCCGGCGGCATCCTGAACAGAGGCCGTTTCCGTTGAGGAGGGGTGACCCTAGGCGGCTGTGAAGAACGCCCATTCAGGGAAGGGATCCACCGGTAGTGGCGGGCCGAGGCCCCCGGCGTCGTAAGGGTTTTCCGCGCTCTCCACCCAATCCGTCCAGTCGGACAGGTCGGGCGGTTCGCTGCCTTGGTCTTCGTCCCCGGGGCCGGTCAACTCGGGCCAGTGTGGTGGTTCCCAGTCCTGGTGTTCGCTGCGGTAGGACCGTCCGGCGGGTGAAGTCCAGCCGGGTGGTTCGTTGGCTGTCGCGCCGACGGGGGTCCAGGCTGTGGTGTGTTTCAGTCGGTGGTGCCTGCGGCAGGGCTGGCCGAGGTTGCTGATCCCGGTAGTTCCGCCGTCTGCCCAGGCCAGGAGGTGGTCCGCGTCGTTGTCCAGGGAGGGGTTGTTGCACCCGGGAAAAGGGCAGCGCCCGTCCCGGAGCCGGAGCCATTGCCGCAAGGTCGGCGGGATCCGGTAGGTGCTGCGTCCGATTTCCAAGGGTGCCCCGTTACGCGGGTCGGTCAGGACCCGCCGGAACGAGGCGGCGCCGTCCGCGACGAGGCGGCGGGCCATGGACGGCGGGATCGGCCCGTACCCGTCCAGCATGGCCGGTTCCTCCGTCAGACCGAGCAGCGAAAACACCGGGACGGTGACCAGGACCTGCGCGGCCGGGGACGGGGTTCCCTCCATCACACCGCCCAGCAGCCACTCGGAAGCAACATCCACCCGGAGCTGCGTCAGGGTCCGTGATTCTGCGGGGCCCTGCAAGGCACGTGCGGCGGTGGTGGCCCGGTCCCAGATCCCCGCCGCGGTATCGGCCGGCAGGTACGCCGAAAGCCACGCCATCCCGTCCCGGTCCGGAACATACTCCAGCCGCCGGTCCGCGGCGCCCTTGGTATGACGGGTCTCGATGCTCACCGGGTGGTGCCGCTCCCGCCAGGCCCGTGCCTTGGCCCGGAACCGGCCAGGCACCAGTTCCCCGGCCGGGCAACCCCGGGCCGGGTTCACCGCGTCCGGGTCCAGGAAATGCGCTTCCAACGCGGCGGCGGCGGCCGGTTCCAGGTTCGCTGTTTCATCACACAGGATCCGTGCGTGCTGCCACGAAATGGTCCCGGCCTGCAACGCGGCCAGCGTCAACGGCAGCCCGGCGGTCAGGGTGCGGGCCTCACACAGCAAGGCACCGGCACTGCGTTCACTGACCGTCAGCACACACGCGACCTCCGCGGTCACCGCCATCTCCTGCGCCGTGTGCTCCTGCGGGGACTTTGCCGGTGCCGCCAAAGCCTCCGCCGCGGCGGCGTAGCCCGCGGCCAGGTGCACCTTCAGCGCGGCCAGCCGGGCCTCCGCCCTGCCCGCCTCCGCCAGGCCGTCCAGGAACGCATCCGCCTGATCCCGCAACGGATCCCCGCCGGCCGGATCCCCGCCCGCCGGATCCCCGCCCGCCGGATCAACACCGGTCGGGGCCACCTCACCGGCCGCGCCGCGGACACAAACAGCCAACGCAGCGACGGAGGACTCGATGCCCTCCAACGCCACCACAGCTGCTCTGCTTTCCATACCCACAGCATGACAGGGGGCACCGACATTTTTGCCGGGATCCGGAATGTGGGTTGTGGCCCCGGCACCTACGGATGCCCTGCACGGGGCTTTGGCGGGAAATTGCCCTGCCCGCCGCGGCCCCGGCTAGTGGATCAGCGCGAGCATGATTCCGACGGCCACGAAAAGCACACCGAAGGTCCGGTTGAGGACCTTCTGCCCTTGCGCGTTATGCGTAAACCGCTGGAACGACTTGGCGGCGGCGGCGAAGAAAAACCACATCACCAGAATGTCGATGACCACCACCGTAGCGGTCAGGGCAAGGTACTGGGGCAGCAGCGGTTGCTCCGGCCTGATGAACTGGGGCATAAACGCCAGGAAAAAGACCACGGCCTTGGGGTTCAGCAGGTTGACCCAAAGCCCACGGCGGAACATGGAGGCGGCCGGTTCGTTCCGGAGTTCGGCCGCTTTCTCCTGGTCCAGGTCCGGCTTGTGCAGGAACTGACGGATGCCCAGATAGACCAAGTAGGCGGCGCCCGCGTACCGGATCACGTTGAAGGCCACCGGCGAGCTTGCAACCAGGACACCTACGCCCAGTGCCACGATCAGAACGTGGACCACCAGCGCGGCCTGCTGGCCCAGGATCCCCCAGATGGAGCGGCGGAAACCCGAATTCAGCGAGTTGCTCATCGTGTTGATGGCACCCGCTCCGGGGGTGAAGCTGATCAGGACGCCGGCGCCGGCCAAGGCCAGCCAAAGGGAGGGTTGCACCCATCCATTTTAGGGGCGGAGGCGGTAGCTGAGGACCATGTTCCCCTTGCTGGTCCGCTGCGAATCCTGGAGCTCCAGCCGCGTCACCGGGTCGCCGTCCTCGAACAACCGCCGCCCGCTCCCGGCCACCACCGGGTGGACCATCAGCATCAGGGAGTCGAGCAGGCCGGCGAACAAGAGCTGCCGCGTCAGGGAGATGCTGGCGAAAACAGCAATGTCGCCGCCGTCGCCCTCCTTGAGGCTGGCCACGAACTCCTCCAGCGGAGCGTCCATGAGGCTCGAGTTCTGCCATCCGAGGTCCCCTGAGAGGGTCCTTGAGGCCACGAACTTCGGCAGCTTGTTGATGAACGTTCCAAAATCGGCGTCATCGGCCGCGCTTGGCCAGTAGCTAACCCATTGCTCGTAGCCCACCCTGCCCATGATGCCGGTGTCCACACGGGCCATCATTTGGTTCATCCCGGCGCCGAGTTCGTCGTCGAAACTGTCGAACTGCCAGAGGTTGGGCGACTCAACCACGCCGTCCACCGAATAGAAAAGTCCTGCCATCAATGTTCGCATTGGGTTCTCCTCGATTGGGTTCCCTCAGCATCCTAGGGACAGACGTGCCCCAGGGGAATGGGCCCAAGGCGATCAGTCAGGCGCCGCAGCGCCGGCACATGTGCGGCACATGTGCTGTAGGTGTGAGCTCTCCCAGTGAGTCATGGTGCATGGGAGGTCATCATGGCTCGGGTATTGATCAAAGTAGTAATGGGCGCCGGCAGACATGTGCCCGGTTTCGTCCTGGCCGAAATGCCCGATCATGCGGAACCCCCGCTGCGCTGCCACGCGCGCCAGCTTCGTCGCCTTACGATGAATTGGATCCTCAGGGTAGTAGTCGCGCTCTGACCAAGTTCCGGCATGGGCGATCGCAAAATACTTGGTCCATTCAGGGTCCAGCGGACTCAGAATTGCATCGAAATGGGGTTCCAGTGACCCGCCGAATTTTTCACTGATAACCTCCAGGCAGTCCAGCTGCATATCGACATCCAGGCCAATCACCACGAGCCTGGGGAGGACAATTCCGTCCTGGACGATGAACGGCCTGGCCAAAATCTCGAGGTCGAAACCTGCTTGAATGATCATTCTCCGAGGCTATGGCTGGCATCGTCCGCGACTCACAGGATTTTTGCCCTATGTGGATATCGCGCCGCCCGGTTGGGGGACCTGACGAACCTAGGCCCGGGCGATGACCTCGCCGTTGGGAATCAGGAACCAGCCGTCGTCCGTGGAGCCCCAGCGGTGCCATCCTGCCGAGATCCGGGCCAGGTCCGCTGCGTTGGCGAAGCCGTACTCCAGCGCCTGGTCCGCGAACGCCGAGTGCAGCACGCGCTCGCCCCACACCCTGGCTTGCCACCTGCGCTGCTGGCCCGTGGCATACAGCCAGTTGCTGCTGGTGGGGGCGACGTCGGTAAAGCCAGCGGCCTGGACCCAAGAAACCAAGCGGCGCCCTGCATCGGGCTCGGCGCCGTTGCGGCGCGCGATCCTCTGGTACAGGTCCATCCACTCGTCCAGTTCGCGGATGGCAGGGTACCAGCTCATGCCGTGGAAATCGGCGTCGCGCACGGCCACAATGCCGCCCGGCTTGGCCACCCGGCGCATTTCGCGCAGCGCCTCCACCGGATCCGTCAGGTGCTGCAGCACCTGGTGGGCATGGACGACGTCGAACGTCCCGTCCTCGAAGTCGAGGTCATAGATGTTGCCGGCCACGAACTCGACGTTCTCCACGCCGCGTTCGGTGGCGAGCTCCGTGGCGCGGGCGATCACGTCCGGGGAGCGGTCCAGCCCGGTCACATGTCCGGGCGCGACGAGCCCGGCAAAATCGCAGGTGATGCTGCCTGGCCCGCATCCTACGTCCAGGACCGACGCACCGCGGGTGAGATGCGGAATCACGAACGCGGCTGAATTCTCAGCCGTCCGCGAGGCATGGGCGCGGACCACCGACTCGTGGTGTCCGTGCGTGTACACGTCTTCAGGCTGCTGCGCACTCATAGGGAAACGCTACAACTCCGGCAGTAAAATGCGATGCAGCGGCGGAACGAAAACCGGGAGTTTATTCTCCGGCCGCTTCCCGGGCTGCGCGGATGGTCGCCTCCATCATTGACCCCATGAAACGCGCGGCCACCTCCAGTCCGCTGGCGTGAATTCTGCCATCGCCGCTCCCATCTCGCGTGCCAGCGGGAGGAACATGGCGCCGCCGTCGCGGTAGGCCTTGGGTGTCATGCGGAGCTGGACCTGCCGGCGATCCGATCCCTGCCGTTCCCGCACCACGTGTCCCGAGTTGTGCAACCGGTCGATGAGCGTCGTGGTGGCGGGCGAGCTGAGGTTCAGCTCTTTCCTGAGCATCCCCGGCGTGACGACCTGGTCCTTGGCGGTGTGCCTCATGATCACGGCGAGCGCGTTGAGGGGTCATTGCGGTGCATGTCGTTGCGGCCGCCGGCCGAATCCACATAACGGTTGGCCTCCAGCGTGAACTCCTGCAGGTGCAGGGCGCCGGCCGCCGGTAGCGCAGTCTCAATCCTGTGCCCGCCACCAGGCAACAGTTGCCGCGGCGGCCTCCGGCAGGGGGGTCGGACGCAATCCCAGGCCCGCCTCGCTCTCCCGGGAGTCCATCACGAACGGCCGCTCGAACTGGTAGAGCATCTCGGCCAGCTCCCGGGTGCCGTGCGAGAACACTCCCATGGCCCGGAGGAGCCAGCCTGGTACGGCGCCCATCTTGGGAGCCGGCACGCCCCCGGCCCCGGCGAAGGCTGCCGCAAGTTGGCGCTGCGTGAGGGCAGGACCGGTGGGCGCGAGCCATACCCGGTTCCACAGTGACGGCGTCCCGGCGGCCCGGATCATGGCTGCGGCAAGATCCGGCACGTACGTGAAGGAGTGCGGCTGCCCCGCACTGCCGATCACCAGCAGCCGCTTCCCGGCCAGGAGCGCGGGCACGATCCGTTCGCCGGCATGCGACGTCCGAACGCGAGGACCAAAGAAATCACCCGCCACGACGCTTACGGTGTTGGTGGGGGAGGCCGCCCGTGCCTTCAGCAGCTCGGTGCGGATGCCGCGTTTGCCGCCCGTTGCCTCCCTCGGGCTGTCCTCCGCCATGACGGTGTCCGGACGGCTGTAGGAGTACAGGCTTTCCGGAAAAACGACGACGGCGCCCGCCTTCCCGGCCGCTGCCAGCGCTGCTTGCTCGATACTTGGGAGCTCCCGCCGCCATGCATCCGCTGTGTAAGCCGAGGCATGAATGCAGTGGAACACGGCCGACGCTCCCGCGAACGCCTGGCCGAGCAGCTGCGGGTCGGAGACATCCAACCGCATCCTGTCCACCAGGGGATGCCGGGGGCCGCTGCCTGAGCGGGTAAGCAGCCGGACCTGCTTTCCCTGGTCCGCAAGCTGTTCAGCGATGGTCCAGCCGACCGGGCCTGCTCCGGTGACAACATACAGTTCGCTCATTTGCTTCTCTTTCGTCTGGCCTCAGCCTGGACTTCCATCCCGGAGAGCGGTGCTCTCGAAATAAGAATGCGCGCCCCATCGCCTCGACGTCAAGAGCGCTGCTCTTATTTGTTGCCGGTGCTCTGAAATGTGGAATGCTAATGGCATGCCAGTCCCCGACTCCACCACGCCGGCCCTCCGCACGCCCCGCGAGCGGGCAAGGGCGCAGACCATCGCCGACATCATCAGGCTGGGCCGCGAGCACCTCGCTGCCCATGGCGCCGCCGCGCTCTCGCTTCGGGCTGTGGCCAGGGACCTGGGCGTCGTCTCCTCCGCCGTGTATAGATACGTGGAAAGCCGCGACGAACTGCTGACCCTCCTGCTGATCGACGCCTATGGAGAGCTGGCTGACGAAGTGGATGCCGCCGTCGCCCGCGTGTCCGAAGTCGACTACGCAGGGCGCTTCCAGGCAGTGGGACGCGCCGTCCGGGGCTGGGCCATCCGCGAGCCGGCCCGCTACGCACTGCTCTTCGGGAGTCCCGTGCCCGGATACCGGGCCCCGGCGGAGCGCACCACCGTTCCGGGGACCCGCGTAATTTACAGCCTGATGGCCATCTTCGACGCCGCCTTCCGGGCCGGCGTGGTGCACGCCGCCGCGGCCGCTCCGGCGGATGCTGCGGCGACGGCTGTGGGCGCAATTCCGGGGCCACTGGCGGCGGACCTGGCCCGAATCCGGGAGGAGCTCGGGCTGGCGATCCCGGACCGGCTGCTGGCCCGCGGCGCGCTGGTGTGGACCTCGCTGTTCGGGGCCATCAGCTTTGAGGTCTTTGGCCAGTATGGTGAGGGCACCTTCGCGGCCAGGGCGGAACTTTTCGAGCATCACCTGCGGGTACTGGCCGGAGTCGGCGGGCTCCAGTAGTATGCGGCCCGCACCCGGGCGCAACAATTTGTGAACGCTAACAAAAACTCTTGAATGTCGATTTACAACGATATAAAGTGTGTGTCAGCCCACAGCCGTCAGGCCCGGCCCTAAGGGCCGGCGTCAGCCGGACGGCCGGCAAACTTTTCCAACGGCTACGTCCATAGGAGAGACGGTGAAGCAAGTTGATTTCCGCCCCACGCAGGTGACCCGCAGGCAATTGCTGCTCGGAGGCGGTGTGCTCGCAGGCAGCCTCGCGCTCGGAGCGGGTCTGACCGGCTGCGGCGGTGCGGCCCAGGCAGCGACGGAGGACATCCGTTTCTGGCACCTGCTCTCCGGCGGCGACGGCATCAAGATGATGGCCATGATCGATAAGGCCAACGCGGACCATACGGAGTACCGGGTCAAGCCCACCGTGCTCGCCTGGGGTGCGCCGTACTACACCAAGCTGGCCATGGCCTCTGCGGGCGGGCGGCCGCCCGAGGTGGCCGTGATGCATGCGGCCAGGGTCCCCGGGTATGCGCCCGGCGGACTGCTGGATGCCTGGGACCTGGACCTGCTGGCGGAGTACGGCGTACGTCCGGAGGACTTCGGCCCGAGAATCTGGGAGAAGAGCCAGTTCAACGGCCAGGTGTTTTCCCTGGCGCTGGACTCGCACCCCTTCGTGATGCTCTACAACACCGAGGTGGCGGACAAGGCCAACGTGCTGGGACGCGATGGCCGAATAGTCGAGATCTCCTCGCCGTCCCAGTTCCTCGAAGTGAGCCGGGAACTTCAGCGCGTCACCGGCAAGCACGGGCTTTCCTACGGATACCTGGGCGACGGTGCGCAGATGTGGCGGCTGTTCTATACCCTCTACCGCCAGCACGGGGCGGAGTTCGTCCTGGGCCCCGGCAATCCGGCCCAGGTGGAGCGCGACGTGGCCATCGACTGCCTGGAATTCATCAAATCGCTGCTGGATAACACCATAGCCACCAAAAGCGGCGACGGCGGCACGGCCATCGCGGAGTTCGCCGGCCAGGGTTCGGGGCTGCTTTTCACCGGCGTGTGGGAGTTGCCCACGATGAAGACGGCGGGTGTTCCGCTGGGCGCAAGCACCATCCCCACCCTTTTCGGCACGCCAGCGGCCTTCGCCGACTCCCACTCGTTTGTGCTGCCGCACCAGGCCAAGCTGGACGAATCCAAGCGCCGCGGGGTGTACCAGTTCGTGGCGTCGATGCTCAAGGGCTCGCTGTCCTGGGCCGAGGCGGGCCATATTCCCGCCTACCAGCCGGTGGTGAAATCCAAGGAGTATGCGGCGCTGAAACCGCAGGCGGACTATGTCCATGCCGCAGACATCATCAACTACGATCCCGAGGCCTGGTTCACGGGTTCCGGATCCGACTTCCAGAGCTATTTCGCCGAGAACGTGCAGAACGTGTTCCTCGGGAGGGACAAAGCCACGGACGGCTGGGACGCGTTTATGAAGCGCATCAATGCGGTCCTCGCCATGCCGAACCCGGTCTAAGCACCCAAACCGGTGTAAGCACCGAACCCTGCCCGGCCCCCGCATCCGGCACCCATGCCGCATCCTGCACGGCCGCCGCATCCCGATTGAGCATCGACCCGTTCGTGACAAAGGAGTCCTCATGAGCACCGCCCCTGCAACAGCGCCCGCCCGGGAATCGTCCGGCATCCGGCGCAGCGACCTTCCGGCACCAGTCGTGAAATCGTCCCGGTCCCGCCGCGACAACATCCACGGCTGGGCCTTCTCAGCCCCATTCCTGGTCTTCTTCCTGATGTTCCTGGTCTGGCCGATGATTTCCGGGGCCATCATGAGCCTCACCGGAAAATCCCTCACCGGCGCCAACAGCGGGTTCATCGGCCTGGCCAACTACACCGAGGCGTTCGCCGACTCGGACATGTGGCGGTCGCTGGGGAACACCCTGTACTTCACCCTCATCAGCACGGTTCCTCTGGTGGTGATCGCCCTGGCCCTGGCAGCCCTCGTCAACATGGGCCTTCCCGCGCAGTGGCTGTGGCGGCTCTCCTTCTTCTCCCCGTTCCTGCTCGCCTCCACCGTGGTGTCGCTCTTCTTTGCCTGGATGTACAACCCGGAGCTCGGCCTGTTCAACGACTTCCTGGCAAAACTGGGCATCCCGCCGGTGGCCTGGCTGAACGATCCCTCGGTGGCGATGTGGGCCATCGTGATCGCAACGGTCTGGTGGACCGTGGGCTTCAACTTCCTGCTGTACCTGGCCGCGCTGCAGAACATCCCGCAGCAGCACTACGAAGCAGCCTCGCTGGACGGCGCCGGCGGCTGGCGGCAGTTCTTCTCCATCAGCCTGCCCCAGCTGGGCCCCACCACGGTGATGATCGTCATCCTGCAGATCCTCGCGTCGCTGAAGGTCTTCGACCAGATCTACCAGATGACCGAAGGCGGGCCGGGCGGGGCGACGCGGTCCATCGTGCAGTACATCTTCGAAGCCGGCTTCACGGGCTACCGGCTGGGCTACTCCGCAGCCATTTCCTACATCTTCTTCGGCCTGATCCTGCTCATTGCGCTGGCCCAGGTCTTCATCACCCGGAAAAGGAGCGCCTAGCCATGGCTACCACCACACTTTCCAAGCCTGCGCTCCAGCCCGAAGGTTCCGCCGAATCGCTGCCAAACCGGCGCCCGAAAACGCCGCTGTCCCGCGCCCTGGCCACCGTCGTGGTGTCCGTCCTCGCCGTGGCGTGGCTCGTGCCCTTTGCCTGGGCCACGGTAACCGCTTTGAAGAGTGAAACGGATGCCGCGTCCACCCCCATCAGCTGGATACCGGCGTCGGGATTCACCTTCGATGCCTTCGCCAAAGTGCTGCAAAGCGGCAACATCCCCACCTGGACGCTCAACTCGCTGTTCACCTCCGCAGCGATCACCGCCATCACCCTGGTGATTTCCGCGTCCGTGGCCTACGCCATTTCCAGGATCGATTTCCGCGGGAAGAGGATGCTGATGGGCGTGATCGTGGCGTCCATCATCATTCCGCCGCCGGTCCTGATCATCCCGCTGTTCCAGCAGATGCAGTCGCTGAACCTCATCGACACCTACTGGGCGCTGATCCTGCCGCAGGTGATCCATTCGCCGATGGTGTTCGTGCTCAAGAAGTTCTTCGACCAGATCCCGCGTGAACTCGAGGAAGCGGCCCTGATGGACGGTGCGGGCCGGCTGCGGATCTTCACCACGATCGTGCTCCCGCTGTCCCGGCCCATCCTCGCCGCCGTCGCCATCTTTGTATTCATCGGCGCCTGGAACAACTTCCTCTGGCCGTTCATCGCCACCAACGAAAGCTCGCTGCTCACCCTGCCCGTCGGCCTGCAGACCATCAAGAGCGCCTACGGCATCCAGTACGCCCAGAACATGGCCTCGGCCCTGCTCGCCGCACTGCCCCTGATCGTGGTGTTCCTGTTCTTCCAGCGCCAGATCATCAGGGGCGTGGCCACCACCGGCCTCGCCGGCACCTGAGCCAGCCCACCACCCAAGCCGTCCCAACCCACACACCAGGACTGGAGCAACATGTCCCGCGCACGAATCACCATTGACCGCGACTTCACCGTAGCCGAGGTTCCCCGCCGGATCTTCGGATCCTTTGTGGAGCACATGGGCCGCTGCGTCTACACCGGCATCTACGAACCGGGCCACCCCCGGGCCGACGAACGCGGCTTCCGCCGTGACGTCATGGATCTCGTCAAGGAGCTCGGAGCAACCGTGGTCCGCTATCCCGGCGGAAACTTCGTCTCCGGATACAACTGGGAGGACGGCGTCGGGCCGGTGGCCGAACGCCCGCGCCGGCTGGACGGCGCCTGGCACACGCTCGAAACCAACGCCTTCGGCCTGCATGAATTCGTGGACTGGTCTCGCGAAGCCGGGGTGGAGGTCATGGAAGCCGTCAACCTGGGCACCCGCGGCGTGGACGCAGCACGCGAGCTGGTGGAATACGCCAACATTCAGTCCGGAACCCGGCTGTCCGACCTGCGCCGCAAGAACGGCCACGAGGATCCGTTCAACATCAAGCTGTGGTGCCTCGGCAACGAGATGGACGGCCCCTGGCAGATCGGCCACAAGACAGCCGAGGAATACGGCCGGCTGGCACAGGAAGCCGCCAAGGCCATGCGCTTCGTGGACCCGGACATTGAACTGGTGGCCTGCGGCAGCTCCAACTCCGGCATGCCTACCTTCGGCGCCTGGGAACAGACCGTCCTCACCCACACCTACGACCAGGTGGACTACGTCTCGCTGCACGCCTACTACCAGGAGCACGACGGCGACGCCGGCAGCTTCCTGGCCAGTGCCGTGGACATGGACTACTTCATCGAATCCGTGGTCGCCACCGCGGACGCCGTCCGCGCCAAGGGCAAGCACAAGAAGCACATCAATCTTTCCTTCGACGAATGGAACGTCTGGTACACCCGCCCCGGTGACGCCGACAGTCCTGCGGAGGTCGGCAGGCACGGCTGGCGCGAGCACCCCCGCGTCATCGAGGACAAATACAACGTGACGGACGCCGTCGTCGTCGGCACCTTCCTCAACTCCCTCCTCCGCCACGGTGACCGGGTCAAGATCGCCAACCAGGCGCAGCTGGTCAACGTGATCGCCCCCATCCTCAGCGAGGAAAACGGGCCGGCATGGAAGCAGACGATCTTCCACCCGTTCGCCCGCATGGCTGAATTGGCGCACGGCCGGATCCTCCGGCTGGCAGTCGATTCGGACAAATACAGCAATGCGAAATTTGGCGACGCCGACCTGGTGGACGTCAGCGCCACCTGGAACGAGGAAACCGGGCGCATCGCACTCTTCCTCGCAAACCGCGGGCTGGACGAAGCGGCGGACGTGGAAGTGGTGCTTCGCGGCTTCGACGCCCGCCAGGTGGTCCGGGCGGAAGTCCTGCGCATCCCCGACGGCGCAGACCGGTTCGTCACCAACACCCAGGGCACCCCGGACGCCGTCGGCCTTGCCCCGCTGGAAGGCGTCAAAGCCGCCGGCGGCGAAGTCCGGGCCAACCTTCCCGCGCTGTCCTGGGCGGCCATCGAACTGGAGGTCGTGCGCAACTGACGTAAGGAACTGAAACGCTGACGGACGACGGCGGGCGGCACGTTTTCGTGTCCGCCCGCCTCGCGTTCCATGGCTGCCGTCCCGCCGCAATCAGTGCCACGCGCCCCTTTTGAAGCGCGTGGCGGATGGATAGACTTCCCGTGCACCCGTCCGGGCGCCAGATGCTTCCAGGAGGGATCCGTCAGTGTCAGAGAACAGTGAATTTGAAGCCGGAAAGCCGCGTACCGGGGAACCCGCCCCGACAACCAAGGGGGAAAGCGGCCAGTATGTCGACGGCGACTACGGCAACGCGGGAATTGCCCACGAGGAGTCAGCGGCCGCCGCAGACGGCGAGTATCCCGAAGGTGACTACGGAGCAGCCGGAGAGGTCGGGGAGCGGGCCGCCGCAGTCGAAGGAGAATACGGGGCCGGTGACTACGGCAGGGCCGGAAAGGCGGGGGAAAACCTGGTGACTGCCGGCGAATCAGAGTATTCGGACGGCGACTATGGCGCTGCCGGAACTGCCGGAACCGCCGGCACTGCCGGAACTGCCGGAGCAGCGGGCCTTGCCTCGGAGCCTGATATTGCTGCGGCGGCCGAGGAACACAGGCTCGAAGAGGATGAAGTGCCGGTGGAGGAAGACACCCTGGACGACGACGTGCCCGGCTCGCTCCCTGAAGACCAGCCGGGGGACCTCCCCTGAGCTTCGCCCGCCTCCTAACCTGCCCACTCTAAGCGCGAACGGACACTTGGGCACCCTCTGCAAGGGGGCCCAAGTGTCCGTTCGCGCTGTCGTTGGGGCCCAAGTGTCCGTTCGCACTTGCCGCCAGATTTTCAAAGTTGAGCGTAGGGGACTCAACTTGGATTGACTTAAGTCCAGCCTTGAGTAAAGTTGAGTCTAGATCGCTCAATGAGTGGGCGTCCCTGAATTTCGACCCAGCCTGAATCGTCCGCCCCGGCGACCGGGCGCCGGATCGTTTCCAAGGAAAGAAGGAAGCAACACATGTCACGTGCAGTAGGTATCGACCTCGGAACCACCAACTCCGTCGTCTCCGTTCTCGAAGGTGGCGAGCCCACCGTTATTGCCAACGCCGAGGGTGGCCGCACCACGCCGTCCGTCGTTGCGTTCTCCAAGGCCGGTGAGGTCCTGGTCGGCGAGATCGCCAAGCGCCAGGCCGTCAACAACATCGAACGCACCATCGCCTCCGTCAAGCGCCACATGGGCACCGACTGGAAGGTCGACATTGACGGCAAGAAGTACACCGCGCAGGAAATCTCCGCCCGTGTGCTGATGAAGCTAAAGAACGACGCCGAGTCCTACCTCGGCGAAAAGGTCACCGACGCCGTCATCACCGTTCCGGCCTACTTCAACGACGCTGAGCGCCAGGCCACCAAGGAAGCCGGCGAAATCGCGGGCATGAACGTCCTGCGCATCGTCAACGAGCCCACCGCCGCTGCACTCGCCTACGGCCTGGACAAGGGCAAGGAAGACGAGCTTATCCTGGTCTTCGACCTCGGCGGCGGAACCTTCGACGTCTCCCTGCTGGAAGTCGGCAAGGACGAAGACGACTTCTCCACCATCCAGGTGCGCGCCACCGCCGGCGACAACCGCCTCGGCGGCGACGACTGGGACAACCGCGTCGTTGAGTACCTGCTCAACCAGCTCAAGGTCAAGGGCATTGACCTCTCCAAGGACAAGATCGCCCTCCAGCGCCTCCGCGAAGCCGCAGAGCAGGCCAAGAAGGAACTCTCCTCCTCCTCCAGCACCAACGTTTCGCTCCAGTACCTCTCCGTCACCCCCGACGGCCCGGTCCACCTGGACGAGCAGCTGACCCGCGCCAAGTTCCAGGACCTCACCAAGGACCTCCTCGAGCGCACCAAGAAGCCGTTCCACGACGTCATCAAGGAAGCCGGCATCAAGCTCTCCGAGATTGACCACATCGTCCTAGTGGGCGGTTCCACCCGTATGCCCGCCGTGTACGAGCTGGTCAAGGAACTGGCCGGCGGCAAGGAGCCCAACAAGGGCGTCAACCCGGATGAGGTCGTGGCTGTCGGCGCCGCATTGCAGGCAGGTGTCCTGAAGGGCGAGCGCAAGGACGTGCTGCTGATCGACGTCACCCCGCTGTCCCTGGGCATCGAAACCAAGGGCGGTGTCATGACGCACCTGATCGAGCGCAACACGGCCATCCCCACCAAGCGGTCCGAGACCTTCACCACGGCCGACGACAACCAGCCGTCCGTGGCCATCCAGGTTTTCCAGGGCGAACGCGAGTTCACCCGCGACAACAAGCCGCTGGGCACCTTCGAACTGACCGGCATCGCTCCGGCTCCCCGCGGCGTCCCGCAGGTCGAGGTCACCTTCGACATCGACGCCAACGGCATTGTGCACGTCTCTGCGAAGGACAAGGGCACCGGCAAGGAACAGTCCATGACCATCACCGGCGGCACCGCGCTCTCCAAGGAAGACATCGACCGCATGGTCAAGGACGCCGAGGAGCACGCAGCGGAGGACAAGGCCCGCCGCGAGGCTACCGACACCCGCAACACGGCCGAGCAGCTCGCCTACTCCGTGGACAAGCTGATCGCCGACAACGCCGACAAGCTGCCTGAAGAGGTCAAGACCGAGGTCCAGGCCGACGTCGACGCCCTCAAGAAGGCGCTCGAAGGCACCGACGACGCCGCCGTGAAGACCGCGTTCGAGAAGCTGCAGGCTTCCCAGACCAAGCTCGGCGAGGCCATCTACGCACAGGCCGGTTCGCCGGACGGTGCCACCGGTGCCGCAGGTGCTGAAGGTGCCGCTGCCGGAGAAAAGAGTGCTGACGAAGACATCGTCGACGCCGAGATCGTTGACGAAGAAGAGAAGAAGTAGCCATGCCGCACCACGGTAACGAGGAAGAGCACAGCTTCTCCAAAGACCAGCAGCAAGGCCGTGACAACGGGGACGGCGGGCAGCAGAAGCCGGTCATCCGGGATAACCGCAAGGTTGACCCGGAGACCGGAGCGGCCCGCCACCCCGAGCAGGCAGCCGGCGCGGACAACACCGCCGAAACCGACGGCGACGCCCTCTCCCAGGCCGAGGAAATCCTCAACCAGGTGGAGGTTCCGGCGGAGGAATCCGTCGCCCAGGGAACCGAAGCGTCCGTGGCAGCCGAGCTGAAGAACGACCTGCTCCGGCTCCAGGCCGAGTACGTCAACTACCGCAAGCGCGTTGAGCGCGACCGCGCCGTGGCAGGGGAGATGGCCGTCATCGGCGTCCTGAACTCGCTGCTTCCGGTCCTGGACGACGTCGACGCCGCCCGCCAGCACGGCGACCTCGCGGACGGCCCGTTCGCCGCGATCGCCGCCAAGCTGGAAAACGCGCTGAAGACCTACGGACTGGTGCGCATCGATGAGACCGGAGTGGAGTTCGACCCCACGATCCACGAGGCCCTCATCCAGCAGCCCGGCGAGGACATCGACACCGACACGGTCAGCCAGGTGCTCCGCTCAGGCTACAAGTCAGGCGAGCGCGTCCTCCGGGCAGCACAGGTTATCGTCGCAGTCCCGGCGTAGGCTTCTTCCGCCTTCGCGGATGAGGGGGCCCCGCCCCTACGCCGGGTGGCCAGGGATCTGCGATCCTTGGCCACCCGGCTCCGGCAGGCCCGATGCCACTCCCGGGCCCCTCATCCGCTACGGCTCAGAGGTAGTCTCGCCTTAACGCTTTTGTACTTTTGAAAGGAAACGCCATTGGCTAGCCAGGATTGGGTGGACAAGGACTTCTACAAGATCCTTGGAGTTGCCAAGGACGCTTCCGACGCCGATATCAAGAAGGCTTACCGGAAGCTTGCGCGGCAGCACCACCCGGACACCAATTCGGGGAACACCGCTTCGGAGAAGAAGTTTAAGGACATCTCCGAGGCGTACTCCGTGCTGTCCGATCCGGATGAGCGGCAGCAGTACGATGCCATCCGCGCCATGGGCGGCGGCGCCCGGTTTGCACCTCACGGTGCCGGCGGTGCCGGTGCCAACGGAGGGTTCGAGGACCTGTTCGGCGGGCTGTTCACCGGCGGCGGCGGACGCCACTCCGGTGGCTACAGCACAGCCGGCGGCATTCCGCCGGAGTTCGCCGACCTGTTCGGCGGAGGGTTCGGCGGCGCCGGCGGTCCGGCCGGCTACCAGCGCGCACCGCAGAAGGGCGCCGACCGTACGGCCACCACCACCATCTCCTTCGCCGGCTCCATCCGCGGGACCACCATCGGCCTGCGCGAGCCGGACGGCGACGTTATCGACGTCCGGATCCCGGCCGGCATCAAGGACGGCCAGAAGGTCCGGGTCCGGGGCAAGGGCCAGTACGGCCCGGCCGGCAACGGTGACCTGATGGTCACCGTCAACGTCAAACCCCACGATTTCTACACGCGCGACGGCGACAACCTCCGCATCCACGTTCCCGTCACCTTCCCGGAGGCGGCACTGGGCGCCGACATCGAGGTGCCGACGATTGATGGCGACAAGGTCAAGGTCCGAGTTCCCGCGGGGACGCCGTCCGGACGCACGCTGCGCGTCAAAGGCCGCGGCGTGAAGCACTCCAAGGCGACCGGCGACCTGCTGGTGACCATCGACGTCGTGGTTCCGCAGAAGCTGACCAAGGAAGCGCAGGACGCCGTGGCGGCCTTCGCCGCGGCCACCAATGGTGAGGACGTCCGGTCCGGACTGGCAGCCAAGGCACGCCTCTAGGGGCCGCAGGTACAGGACAGGGGTTAGGGAGAGGGCCGGCATGGACATTGACTTCGATCAGCCGATCTTCGTCATCTCGGTGGCGGCAGAACTGGCGGACATGCACCCGCAGACCTTGCGGCAGTATGACCGGCTGGGCATCGTCTCGCCGAGCCGCGCGCCCGGAAAGTCCCGCCGGTACTCGCAGCGTGACGTCAACGTGCTCCGGGAGGTGCAGCGGCTTTCCCACGAAGGTGTGTCGCTGGAAGGCATCAAGCGGATCCTGCAGCTGGAGAACCAGGTCGCCGCGCTTCAGCGCCGGGTGACCGAACTGACGGAGGAACTGGGCCGCCGCCGCTCGCCGCTGGATTCACGCATTTTCGCAGCAGGAACAGCCGGGGACGTGGTGAGCCTGGCCCGCGGCCAGCGGCCCCGCGCCCGGTCCCAGGCGCTTGTGGTGTGGCGCCCGCGCCCGTCGGACTGACTGAACCTGCCGGCCGGGACGGGCGGCGCGCCGTTCCTTGACACGGGACGCCGGCCGGAACAGAGTGGGTGGTCACGCCCCGTTCACCGCCCCGGAAGGAACGCCACCATGGCCTTTGTCTCTGTCGGAAAAGAAAACAGCACCGCCGTCGAGCTTTACTACGAGGACCACGGACAGGGACAGTCGGTGGTCCTCATCCACGGTTACCCGCTGGACGGTGCTTCGTGGGAACGGCAAACCGCTGTGCTGCTGGACGCCGGCTACCGCGTGATCACCTACGATCGCCGCGGCTTCGGCAAATCCAGCCAGCCCACCGAGGGCTACGAGTACGACACCTTTGCCGCCGACCTCAACATCCTGCTGACCGAACTGGACCTGTCCGACGCCGTGCTGGTCGGCTTCTCGATGGGAACCGGCGAAGTGGCCCGCTACCTCAGCACCTACGGTTCCGGGAGGGTTTCCAAGGCTGTGTTCCTCGGTTCCCTCGAGCCTTTCATGCTCAAGACGGAGGACAACCCCGACGGCGTTCCGCAGGACGTGTTCGACGGCCTGCTCAGCGCCGTGAAGGAAGACCGCTTCGCGTTCTTCACCGAGTTCTTCAAGAACTTCTTCAACACCGATGACACCCTTGGCAGCCGCCTCAGCGAAGAAGCCTTGCGGGCCAGCTGGGCGACAGCCAGCAAGTCCTCCGCGTACGCCTCCTGGGCGGCGCAGCCCACCTGGCTGACGGACTTCCGGGCGGACATCCCGAAGATCGACGTTCCTGCCCTCATCTTGCACGGAACCGCGGACAACATCCTGCCCATCGACGTCACCGGCCGCCGCTTCAGGGAAGCCCTGCCGGCAGCGGACTACGTCGAAATCGAAGGCGCCCCGCACGGAATGCTGTGGACGCACGCGCAGGAAATCAACGAGGCCCTGCTGGCCTTCCTGAAGAAGTAGCGCCCTGGGAGCGGCACGCTAGCCGGTTGCGGCACTGATCCTGAGCTGCATCAGGGCCAGGTCGATCAGCGGCGTGTCCGCTCCGAGGAGGCGTGCCCGCCGGGTGAAGTCGCCCAGCAGGTGGTCGCTCTCGCCGGCGCGGCCGGCCACCACGTCGCGGTAGAGGGACGAGGTGAAGGTAGATCCGGGCTCGGTGAGCATGCCCAGGGAGAGCTCTGTTTCGCGGTCCGGCACCGGATAACCGGCCGCGGCGGCTACGCTGCCGGCTTCGGCCAGGACCGAGCGCACGAATTCCGTCCCCCCGGGCACTGCGACGATGGCGCCCACGGGTCCCCTCATCAGACAGGTGACGACGCCTGCCGTGACGATGAAAACCCACTTGTGCCACATCGCTGCCAGGGCATCGGCGGTGGCGGACGCCTTGAACCCGGGCACCGTGAGGAGATCCACCGTCCGCAGGACCCGGCCACTCGGCGGGCCGTGCTGTTCCCCGACGGTAAGTGTCGCCAGGGGATTCATCTGCAGGATGTCGCCGTCGTCGGTGAGGGTGGTGACCACCTTGACGATGCCGCCGAGGACGCGCCGGGCGCAGAAGGCCGCCTCCAGCGCGTCCATGTGGGCCATGCCGTTGAGGAACGGAATGAAGACGGTCTCCGGCCCCACCGCGGGTGCAAGGTCTGCCAGGGCCTGGGACAGTCCCGCCGCTTTCACTGTGACCAGCACCAGGTCGTACGGGCCGTCCAGCTCGGCCGCGGTGGCCAGGTTCGGTTCGATGACTTCTTCGCGTCCCAGTCCTACCACGCGCAGGCCGCGTCGGCGCAGCGTCGCGGCACGCCCCTCCCGGACGAGGAAGGTCACGTCCCGGCCGCCCCGCACCAGACACGAGCCGAAGTACCCGCCGGTGGCACCGGCACCGACAACCAGGATCCTTGCTGCGTTCGACTCGGTCGTCATGTTGCTCCTTAGGTGGATGTGTCGGCCCGGATTCGAAGATGACGGCGGCGAAGTTCCCTCAGGTTAGCGTTTCCGCCCCTGTTTTCCGCCATTTGTCAGCGGACTTACTGTCCATGAGCGTTGTGCTAGACGAGTAAGCCCTGCCCGAAATAGCACGGAAACGAACCGTCCTGCCTGCTGAAACAATTCCCTCCTAGATTGAGCGCCATGGGTTCCCATCAGGACCTTTGAACACCAGCCGCTGCCGGGAGGCAGCGCGGAGCGAGAAGCAGGTAATCATGAGGGTTTCAGTAACCAAGCGCTCTTTAATCCCCTTGGCCGCGGCAATAATGGCGACTGCCGTGGCTGGCTGCGGCAGCCAGATTTCGGATCCGGCCGCCGCCAATTCCACCACCAGCGGCGCCAGTTCATGCGTCGACACGTCGGGCAGCAGCGTCAAGGTGGGATTCATCAACTCGCTCTCCGGCACCATGGCCATCAGTGAAAACACGGTTTTCGATTCCCTGAGCCTGGCGGCCGAGGAGATCAATGCCTCCGGCGGCGTGATGGGAAAGCAGCTCCAGGTGATCAGCGAGGACGGCGCCAGTGAACCCACGAAATTCGCGGAACGTGCCGGGAAGCTGATCCAGCAGGACTGCACGGCCGCGGTCTTCGGTGGCTGGACGTCCTCCAGCCGCAAGGCCATGCTCCCCGTCTTCGAAGCCAACGACGCCCTGTTGTTCTACCCGGTGCAGTATGAGGGATTGGAAGCCTCCAAGAACATCTTCTACACCGGCGCCACCACCAACCAGCAGATCATCCCGGCCCTGGACTACCTGGCCGAACAGGGCACCAAATCCATCTTCCTCGTGGGCAGCGACTACGTCTTCCCCCGCACGGCCAACAAGATAATCCAGGCCTACGCCGCCGCGCACGGCATGGAGGTCCTCGGCGAGGAATACGCGCCGCTGGGGTCCACGGAGTTCTCCACCATCGTGAATAAGGTCCGCGATTCCAAGGCCGACGCCGTCTTCAACACCCTTAACGGTGACAGCAACGTGGCCTTCTTCCGGCAATACAAGAGCGTTGGACTGACCGCCGAATCCATGCCCGTGGTCTCGGTATCCATCGCCGAAGAAGAAGTTCCCGGCGTCGGACTGGAAAACGTGGAGGGCCAGCTCACCGCCTGGGACTATTACCAGACGATCGATACCCCTGCCAACAAGAAGTTCGTCGCCGCGTTCAAAACGAAGTTCGGCGCTGAGCGTGTGACCAGCGACCCCATGGAAGCGGCATATACCTCGTTGTACTTGTGGAAGGCCATGGTGGAAAAGGCCGGCTCCTTTGACGTGGACAAGGTCCAGGCAGCCGCCGACGGCGTGACATTCGATGCGCCAGAAGGCACGGTCACCGTGAGCGGGGAGAACAACCACATCACCAAGACTCCCCGCATCGGCAAGATCAACTCAGAGGGCCTGATCGAAACCGTCTGGTCTTCGCCGCAGGCCGTGGAACCTGACCCGTTCCTCGCCAGCTACGAGTGGGCCAAGGAACTGGCCAAGTAGCCGGCTCCACCACGCTGCAGAAAACCCCGGAGGAAAGGCCCACTGGAATGGAACTGCTGATTGGACAGATGTTCGCCGGACTCAGTCTCGGCTCGGTGCTGCTGCTGGCTGCACTGGGGCTGTCACTGACCTTCGGCCAGATGGGGGTCATCAACATGGCCCACGGCGAGCTCATGATGGCCGGTGCATACACGGCCTTCGTGGTGCAGCGGAGCATCTCCGATGCCGGCGTCTCCCTGCTCGTTTCCATTCCAGTGGGCTTCCTGGTGGGTGGTTTGCTGGGGCTGGTGCTCGAGGGCTTACTGCTGCGGCGGATGTACCACCGGCCGCTGGATACGCTGCTGGTCACGTTCGGGGTGGCACTCATCCTGCAGCAGGCCGCCCGGGACATCTTTGGCGCTCCCAGCGTGGACGTCCGGGCACCTGCCTGGCTGCAGGGCAACATGGAACTGCTGGGCGCACCCATCCCGCTCACCCGCCTCTTCATCCTGCTGCTGTCCCTGGTCTGCCTGGCGGGACTCGTGCTGATCCTCAGGGCGACGCCGCTGGGACGCCGCATCAGGGCGGTGGTCCTGAACCGGGACCTGGCCGAAACCAGCGGCATCTCCTCCCGGCGCACCGACCAGCTGACCTTCTTCATCGGATCCGGCCTCGCCGGAGTTGCGGGCGTGGCCGTCACCCTGATCGGCTCCACGGGCCCCTACCTGGGCACCAACTACATTGTGGACGCCTTCCTGGTGGTGGTGGCCGGGGGACTCGGCCAGATCAAGGGAGCCGTGATCGCCGCTTTCGCCCTCGGCGTGCTGCAGTCCGTCTTTGAATTCTCGACAACGGCGAGCATCGGCAAGGTGCTCATCCTTGTCCTGGTCGTGGTTTTCCTTCAGCTCCGGCCGCAGGGCATCTTCAGCCTCAAGACAAGGAGCCTGGCATGAGCACCTTCCTGCAAAGCCGGTGGGCGGCACCGGCCGGCTTGGCCGCCGGCGCGCTGCTGCTGCTTGTGTCAGCTCCCGCAGCGCTCTCGGTCTTCAACCTGGCGCTTCTAGGGAAATTCATCTGCTTCGCGATCGTGGCCGTCGGCATCGGATTGGCATGGGGGCGCGGCGGCATGTTGACCATGGGCCAGGGTGTTTTCTTCGGGCTCGGCGCCTACATCATGGCCATGCACCTGAAGCTGGCGGACGCCTCCCTCTTCGGCGGGTCCGGTGTGCCTGACTTCATGTCGTTGTATGGCAGCGGCGAGGTCCCCGGTTGGTGGGAGCCGTTCCGGAGCCCGGTGGTGACCCTGGCAGCCGTCGTCCTTGCCCCGGCACTGGTAGCCCTGCTCCTGGGCCTCGCCGTGTTCAAGCGCCGGGTCAAGGGTGCGTATTTCGCCATCCTGAGCCAGGCACTTGCGGCAGCTTTCGCAGTGTTCCTGATGGGCCAGCAGGCCACCACCGGCGGTTCCAACGGACTCAGTGGTTTCCGGTCATTCTTTGGATTCGACCTGAAGGACCCGGCCAACAAGCTCATGCTGTATTCGGTGGCCGCCGTTGTGCTGTTGCTGGCCCTGGCTGCGACCCGGCAGCTCATGCACAGCCGTTTTGGCGAACTCCTGGTCGCAGTCCGTGACCAGGAGGAAAGGGTCCGGTTCCTGGGCTACGACCCGGCCACCATCAAGACCCTCACCTACGTGATCGCGGCCGTGATGGCGGGGATCGCCGGTGCCTTGTTCGTGCCCATCGTCGGGATCATCTCGCCGGCAGATGTTGGCGTCATTCCGTCCATCGCCTTCCTGATCGGTGTGGCGATCGGCGGCAGGGCCACTCTGCTGGGGCCGGTCCTTGGCGCGCTTGGCGTGGCCGTTGCCCAGACCAGCCTGGCCTCCACGTTTCCGTCCTTCTGGGTCTATTTCCAGGGCCTGCTTTTCGTACTGGTCATCGGGTTCATGCCGGGCGGCCTCGCGTCGCTGCCGCAACTCGTTTCCCGGCTGAAGCGGCGGCGGATCGAACGCGGCGGCAAGGGGTCGGCCACCGCGCCGGCCACGCACGCGCCGGAACCTGCCCACCCAGCACCAGCCACCGCAGCGAATGTCCCGGAAGAGGCAAGCAGATGACCACCCCCGCGCTGCTGCCCGACGGCGAGCCACGCGCCGGCGGACTCCGCCACGGCCGACCCAAGTACTTGGAGGTACGCGACCTCACCGTGGCCTTCGACGGGTTCGTTGCCGTCGACAGGGTGACCCTCGACGTCATCCAGGGGGATTTGCGGTTCCTGATCGGACCCAACGGGGCCGGCAAGACAACCATCATTGACGCGATCACCGGCTTGGTTCCGGCCGCTGGGTCAGTGAACCACACCGGCACCGAGATCCTGGGCCGGAAGGTGCACAAGATCGCGCGACTGGGCGTCGGCCGGACGTTCCAAACGGCGAGCGTCTTCGAGAACCTCTCAGTGCTTCAGAACCTGGACATAGCCGCCGGCCCCGGCCGGAAGGCCGCGGAGTTGCTGCGGCGCCGGACGAGGGTGGACCCCGCAGTGCAGGAAGCCTTGGAGATCATTGGGCTCGAAAAGGCAGCGGACAAGCAGGCCGGAACGCTGGCGCACGGGCAAAAGCAGTGGCTGGAGATCGGCATGCTGCTTGTCCAGAACGCGGAGGTGCTGCTGCTAGACGAACCCATCGCCGGAATGAGCCAGGACGAGCGTGACGAAACAGGGCTCCTCCTGCGCCGGATCGCTGCGAGCCGCATCACACTGGTGATCGAACATGATATGAATTTCGTCCGGGAGTTCGCCACGTCGGTGACCGTCCTCGCGGCCGGAAAGGTCCTGAGCGAGGGAAGCGTGGCACAGGTGCAGGCTGACAAGAAAGTGCAGGACGTGTATCTGGGAACTGCCGGATTGGAAGGGCACTGATGCTGGAAATCTTGGACCTGCAAACCGGTTACGGGCGCACACAGGTTATTTCCGGAGTGGATCTCACCGTCCCGGACTGCTCACTCGTCTCTGTCCTAGGCCACAACGGAGCCGGAAAGACCACGCTACTGCGCGCCGTCGTCGGACTGCTCAAGCCCACCCGCGGGACCATCAAGCTTGACGGGGAGGATGTGTCCGCCCTCCGGCCGCACCAACGGGTGGCGCGGGGCATGGCCTACGTTCCGCAGGGGCAGCAGTCGTTCGGGCAACTGACCGCCCTCGAGAATCTCCGGCTGGTGGCCGACGGCCGCCGGAACGGCAAGGAACGCGTGGCTGAAGCGCTGGACATGTTTCCGGCGCTCAACCCGCTGCTGGCCCGGCCTGCCGGCCTCCTGTCCGGCGGGCAGCGGCAGCAGCTGGCCATCGCCCGCGCCCTGGTCACGGAACCCACGCTGCTCGTCCTGGACGAGCCCACGGAGGGAATACAGCCCAATGTAGTGGCCGAAATCCAGGAGACCATCATCAAGCTGTCCCAGCGCAGTGGCATGCGTGTCCTGCTGGTGGAACAGCACATCGGCTTTGCGCTGAACGCCGCCGACAGCTACTACCTGCTCGCCGCCGGCCGGGTCAGTTCCCGGGGCACGGGCGGCGCGGAATCCGCGGCAGAAGTACGCGAGGCGATGCTCATCTAACAGCACGCCGCGGCAGGACACCCCCGTCCGGACTGAGTACCCGGAAGAGCGCTCTGCACTCCGCCCCGGAAGAATAGAGTACAGACTACTCGTGACGGACCGGAGCGGCAGCGGCTTCAATGGAGCACAGCTTGGTCTC
Source organism: Arthrobacter sp. ISL-72 (assembly GCF_018613755.1). Lineage (GTDB taxonomy): Bacteria > Actinomycetota > Actinomycetes > Actinomycetales > Micrococcaceae > Arthrobacter. The sequence goes on along the minus strand of NZ_JAGGPP010000001.1, from coordinate 248,026 downwards.
ACAGCTTGTCTCTGGTCTCTGGGGGTATTCCTTATGTGTGTTTTCTGCAGTCCCGTCGTGTCCTGTCCGCGCCCTGAAACGATGGGCGGCGTCCGATGAGCCCGGGGATGGAATCGGTTGCCATGTTCGCCGGATCCATGGCCGGGCAGGTCCTGCTGTCCCTGGGCCAGGCGATGGTGGTGGTGTGCGTCTGCTTCGACATGGTCCGCGCCCTGTCGGTGCCCAGATCCCACCGGCGCTACGTGGCCAGCACCATTTTCCGGACGCTCGCAGTGCCGTCGGTCCTGGTCATGGGCATTAGCGTGCTGATGGACGCCGTGTTCTGGTCCTGGATGGACGTCGTCATGGGTGTCTTTGTAATGGTGATGATCATCTTCCGCCTGCACCACGACAAGGACGAGGACAATTGGTGGAAGGGCAAGGGCAAGAAATTCGCCCGCTGGGCCCGGAAGCAGCTGTCATCCGGACGGTCCCTGGCACCTGCAATGGGCTGACGCCACTCACCAAACTGTCAGTCGTTGAAGAGGCCGGCCAGGTCCTCCGCGGTCAGGGAACCGCCGGAGAGCGCATCGCCCTCCATCACGTCCGCGAACAGCTGCGATTTCTTCGCCTTCAGCGCCATGACCTTTTCCTCGATGGTGTCCTTGGCCACCAGCCGGTAGACCATCACGTTGCGCGCCTGGCCGATCCGGTGGGTGCGGTCCACGGCCTGCGCCTCCGAGGCAGGGTTCCACCACGGGTCCAGCAGGAACACGTAGTCCGCCTCGGTCAGGTTCAGGCCGAAGCCGCCGGCCTTGAGGCTGATCAGGAACACGGGCGCGGAACCGTTCTTGAACTCGTTCACCACGTCGGACCGGTTGCGGGTGCTGCCGTCGAGGTAGCAGAACTCGATCTTCTCTTCGACGAGCCGTTCCCGGACCTTGCCCAGGAAGCCGGTGAACTGGCTGAAGATCAGCGCCCGGTGGCCCTCCGCCACGAGATCCTCCAGCTGCTCGAACAGCACGTCCAGCTTGCTGGACCGGACGCCGGTCAGTGCCGGGTCCACCAGGGACGCGTCCAGGCTGAGCTGGCGCAGCAGGGTGAGCGACTGGAAGATGGTGAAGCGGTTCTTGTTGACGTCGTCGATCAGGCCCAGGATCTTCTGCCGCTCGCGCTGCAGGTGGGTCTGGTACACCTTCTGGTGCCGCGGGTTGAGCACCACCTCGAGGACCTGCTCCTGCTTGGGCGGCAGGTCCTTGATGACCTGGTCCTTCGTCCGCCGCATCATCAGCGGACGGACCCGACGGCGGAGCTTTTCCAGCTGCCCCTTGTCACCGTTCTTTTCCACCGGCTTCTGGTAATACTCAGCGAACCGGCCGGGGCTCGCGAACAGGCCAGGAGCCACGATCGAGGTGAGCGCCCAGAACTCCATCAGGTTGTTTTCCAGCGGGGTGCCGGTGATGGCCAGTTTGAACGCGGCGGGCAGCTTGCGGGCGCACTGGTAGGCCTTGGACTGGTGGTTCTTCACGAACTGGGCCTCGTCCAGCACCAGGGCCGACCATTCCCGTGACGCATACGCCTCGTAGTCGATACGGAACAGGGCGTAGGAGGTGATCACGATGTCAGCGCCGGCCATGGCCTCGGCCGGGTCCGCGCCGCTCTTCGCAAACGTCTCGCCGATCGCGCGGACGGTGAGCCCGGGCGCGAAGCGCGCCGTCTCCGCCTCCCAGTTGCCCACCACGCTGGTGGGGGCCACCACCAAAAAGGGTGCGCCGCCGTCGGCCGCCGTGTCCGCTGCCGTTGCTGGGCCGTCCGCACGGGCGTGCTCCTTCGCGGCGCACGCGAGTGCCAGGGCCTGGACGGTCTTGCCCAGGCCCATGTCGTCAGCCAGCACCCCGCCCAGCCCGTGCCGGTAGAGGAAGCTCAGCCAGTTGAAACCCTCCAGCTGGTACGGACGCAGCTCGGCGTTCAGCGTGGCCGGCAGCGGCAGCCCGTTGATGCCGCCCTCCAGGAGCCCGCCCACCGCCTCGCGCCAGGCCGCGGCCTGATGGTCCACGATGCCCAGGTGCGCCAGCTCATCCCAGAGCCCGGCCTGGAAGCGGCTGATCTGCAGCGGCGCGTCCTTGTTGTCCTGGAGCGAACGGGCCTCCTCGATGAGCGCCCGCAGCTGATGCAGCTCGGGCAGGTCCAGGGAGAAATAGGCGCCACTGGGCAGGAGCATCTTCGTCTGGCCTGCCGCGAGCGCGGAGAACAACGCAGCAAAGGACACCGGCTGGCCCTCGAGGGAAATCTGGATGCCGAGATCGAACCAGTCGCGCTGGTCCGTGGCCTTGGTCGAAATGGAGACCACCGGGGCTTCTTCTGCCTCACGGTAGTCCGCGATGTCGCCCGAGGTATCCACGATCACGTCCGGGGTGTTGCGGAGCCGGGGGAGGACTTCCTCCGTGAACGCCAGGGTGTCCAGCCCGCTCAGCTCGGCCGACGCCGCCAGCCGCGGCGTGCCCCAGCCGGCGGTGGCCGATTCGCCCAGCTTGGGGACGATTTCCCAGGGCTGGCCCACGGCTTCGAGGATGCGGGCTTCCGTGGCGTCGTCGCGGTAGCCGTGGTCGCCCGGGTGCCGCCACAACGGCTGCGCCGTGACCAGGTTCCCGGAGGTGTAGTGCCACTCCCAGTGCAGCCGCACTTTGTGGTCCGTGCCGTAGTTGGCCAGGAGGGACAAAGTGGGAACGGCAAGGGTGGGAAGCTCCACCGACTCGTCCGAGGCGGTGACCCGGGCGGTCTGCTTGAGCTTCGGGTAGAAGCCGGTCAGGAAGCGTGTTTCGTCCCGGGCCGGAATATGCAGGGTGCTGCCGGCCGTGACGAACGTCAAAAGTTCCTCGCTGAGGCCGCCCTCCAGGGGAGCCAGCGTGATGACCGATCCGGCACCCACGCCGGGCAGGGCATCGCTTCCGGACGTCAGGAAGATGCCGTGGGCCGGCCGGCCGATGGTCCCCACGGACGCCGGATCAACCACTTCCCCCACAACGGTGATAGTGGGCGCGAGCGTCAGCCCGCCGTCGTCGGGCGCTTTCCCGTTTTGGGCGGCGGTGCCGGCCGTTTCATCCCCGGCCGTTTCGTCACCGGCCGTCTTATCGCCGGAAGCGCCGGAGCGGGTCAGGTTAAGGCCGACGGCGGCCGGTTCCTCCACGAACCGCACGGGTTCCTGGCTGCCGGCATGGACCAGTGCGACGCCGATCTTCCGGGCCTGGGCGAGCAGGCTCCAGAAATTCTTCCCGGCATAGGTGTTCAGCCCCAGCCAGGGTGCCGTGGAATTGTGCTGGCGGTTCGCGAGGGCGGTGTGGGAGGCCAGGAATTCCTGCATCCACTCCACATGCGCCTCGTTGCATTCACGCCGGTAGTTGAGGTAGCTCAGGGTGTTCCAGGAGACGTCGCCGCGGATCCATTTGCCCTTGGCACCCATGATCACCGGACGCGCCTTCAGCTGGCGGACGCTGCGGAGCGGATCCCGCCGGCCGGTGTAGGAGAAATGCGGAGCGGGCTCTTCAATGTCGAACTGCAGGGCCAGTGGAATGCCGTTGGTGGACGGCGTGATACCCGGCCGGGCAATGAGAGGGCCAAGCGCCTGTTCCCAGTCCGGCATCTCCTGTGCGAGCGGCTCACGGGACAGCCGGGCCCCTTCGGCCGGGGCCAGGAGCTGGACGCGGGTGGCCGGGTTGTCCTCGGCCGCGAACAGCAGCGCGGCCACGTGCTTGCAGTCCTTCCGCACCGGGCAGCTGCACACTCCGACCGTGCAGCTCCAGCCGCCGGCCCTGCGGACCAGCTTCGCGGTGGTCGAATAAGGCGCGTCCGCTCCGCCGCGGACCTTGCCGAGCATCAGTCCGGTGGCCGCGTCAAAGGAAATCGCCGAGACCCGGCTGCCCATGGCGTAGGCGAGCCCGGCCGCCAGGGAGCGGTCGTTGATCGCGGGGGTCTGTATTGCCAGTGCCGCACTCTCGTCCGGTTGGGATGGCATGGTGCGCGCTACTTTCAGCAGGTCAAAAATCTGCAGGTTATCTGATCCATCTTATCGAGCCGGAAGACGCCCTGAAACTTCGCCCAACGTTCAACTCCCCCTCAGCCCAAGGACTGCTCCGGCGCCTAGCGTGAAAGGGTCCTGAGCATGAACCGCTTCAGCAGTGAGGATTCCCCATGAACACCGGCCACCCCGTCAGCAAGCACACCGTCGTCCTGACCGTCGAAAGCGCCGAGGCGGCCAATGAGGATGTTGTTGATTCCAACGTGACGGTGGTCAACGCCATGTACGCCGAGCTGCTGGACGCTCCGGAAATCGCGCCCAACGCCCTGCGCAGCTACTACGTCGACTTCTACCTCACCCAGGCGCTCGCTGGCGGTTTCGCGCAGTACGTCTTCACGGTGCCCCAACGCGAAGAGATCGACGCCTACGTCCGGGAAGGCCTTGAAGGCATGGGCGCCACTGCCCACCTGGCGCTGTTCAACCGCACCGCCGCAGCCTTTGATGCGCTGTCCGAAGACGACGCGGACGCCTATTTGGACGGGGACCCGGAGGGATTTGACGACGGCGAGGGTGACGTTGCGGAGGAGGCACGGTCCCGGGCTGCGGTCCGGGACCTTGAAGAGCTCGACGACGAATTCGAGTCGCTGCTGGAAACGGAGGATATCGTCGCCCTCAACGCCGCGTGGCTGCGCGGCCAGGAAGGCCTGCTGCTGCTGAGCGAGGAGCAGCTGGAGCTGCACATCGCCGAGCGGGTGTCCCAGATCCCCAACCTCGCGGAACGCCGGGCCGAGGCCGCGGAAGAGTCCCTCGAGAATGCTCCGGAGTTCGAACTGATCATCCACGAGCTGTGCGACGTCGCGGGCCATGAGCTGCAGAAAATCACCATGGGCGATCCCAACTACCAGCACAACGGGGAGACCATCCTCGGCTGGCACTTCACCACCGACCAGGGCGATTTCGTCATGGTGGAGGAAGACGACGAGGCCTACATGATCAGCCCCTCGACCAACGAGGTCATTGCCGCAGTGGAGTTCGAAGAGGCCGACGCCTGAGGACCCCCGTCCGGCCCCGGGCTGATGCCAACGGGGCACATGGACGCCGTCCCCTGTAAAATTGAGTGAACTCAGACCAGAATGCAGAACGCCGGCGCCGGCTTTAATCCCGGCGCCGGCGTTTTTTGCATCACGATGATCGGTGTCTATGTCACTCAGGTTTTTTCCCAACAAAATCACTCCGCGGGCCCTGTGGGCCGCGGTGGCCGCTGCCGCAGCCCTGGTGCTGGTGGCCGTGGCCATCGTGGCGGGCGTCGGGTCGCGGCCCGCTCCGCCCGGCCCGGCCGAGGAAGCGCTGGCTGACATCGCCAAGGCACAGTCGGAGGCCAAAAAGGCGAAGGGCCGCTACGGCTCATTCTGGCTGGCCGGCGGGGACCGCAGCCTGGAGGCCCTGGCGCATCCGCTGCGGACGGAGGGGGTCGCAGACCTCCGCACGATCGAATGCGCCGACGGCTGGGTGGCCGCGGCACGGGTGGGGCAGGAAGTCTATGCGCGGTCCAGCGCGGGGGACCAGGTGGTGCTGGCAGGCTCGGCTGACATTCCGCGGCCCGACTGCGTCACCCCCGAAGCGGTGACCGCCATGCTGGCCGACCTTGGCGCCGGACCGGAGCTGCCGGCGCCGGCAGAGTCAGCGTTCGAGCGTCCGGACGGAGCCTCGGCCTACCGTCCCGGCTACCACCTCACGCCGCGGGAAAACTGGATGAACGATCCCCAGCGGCCCTTCTGGCTGGACGGTCAGTGGCACTACTACTACCTCTACAACTCGGGTTACCCGGAGGAAAACGGCACTGAGTGGTACCACGTCACCAGCACCGACCTGGTGCACTGGAGGGACGAAGGCGTGGCCATCGAGAAGTACAAGAACGGCCTCGGCGACATCGAGACGGGCAGTGCCGTGGTGGATTACGGGAACACCGCCGGGTTCGGCGAGGGCGCCGTCATCGCCGTGATGACGCAGCAGGACGAGGGCGTGCAGCGGCAGTCGCTGTTCTATTCGACGGACAAGGGGTATTCGTTCAAGGCCTACGACGGCAACCCCGTGATGGACAACCCCGGGGAACAGCATTGGCGTGATCCGAAAATCATCCGCGATGAAGCCAACAACCAGTGGGTCATGGCTTTGGCAGAGGGGGAGAAGATCGGCCTGTACGCTTCTTCCAACCTGAAGGAATGGCGCTACCTTTCGGGTTTTGAAGGCAAGGGCCTCGGAATCCTCGAGTGCCCGGAACTCTTCCAGCTCGACGTCGACGGCGACCCGTCCAAACGAACGTGGGTGCTGGCCGCCAGCGCCAACGGGGCAGAGGAAGGCAAGACCACCGGGGTGGCTTACTGGACGGGGACCTGGGACGGGACCCGCTTTGAGCCTGCGCATGCGGAGCACCAGTGGCTGGACGACGGCCCGGACTTTTACGCCGCCGTGACCTGGGACGATCCCCGGCTCACGGAGAGCCAGCGGATGGGCTCGCGCCATGCGATCGCCTGGCTGAACAACTGGAGCTACGCCCGCAAGCTGCCCACGAAGGACTGGCACGGCGGCATGGACACCGTGGTCAGGGACATCCGGCTGAAGACAATCGCCGGAAAGCGCACCCTGGTATCCACCCCCACGGATGCGCTGAAGTCACTCGAAGGTGACACCACTACCGTGGAGGACCGCAAGCTTACCCCCGCCGGCGCCGAGGGGCTGCCTCAGCCCGCGGGCGGTGCGTACCGGCTCGACCTGACGCTCGAACGCGCTGCCGGTGATGAAGGCTCCGAAGCCAAGGTGGAACTGCTGGCCGGGAACGGGGTTTTCGCCACGGTGGGCTATGACTTCGAATCAGAAACAGCGTTCGTGTCACGGGACGGAGCCGCCAGGGAAACCGCCGGACTCGCCCCCGAATACGGCACAGTCCGGCGGGCGGAAACCCCTCCCCGGGACGGCAAGGTCCAGCTGACGGTCTTCGTGGACCACAGCTCCGTTGAGGTCTTCGCCAACGGCGGGGAAAAGACCCTGTCGTCGCTGGTCTTTTCTGCCGGTGATCCAAAGGGGCTGCAGGCATTGAGCAAGGACGGAACGCTGACGCTCAAGTCGTTCAGCTACACCCCGATGGCTGCCACGTCCTGAGCTGCCGGCTCCTGGGCTGCCCGGAGTTCGTCGAGCGTCGGCGGGTTGGCGCCCGGACGGCTGACCGTGATGGCGGCAGCTGCCGATGCCGTCCGGCCGATGGCTTCGAGCACCGCGGGGGCCAAGCCGTCGGCGCCCCGGGTCAGCAGGCCCAGGATCAGCGCGGCCATGTAGGAATCCCCGGCGCCGATGGTGTCCGCCACGGTGGTGGCCACCGACGGGATGGTGAGCTGGGTTCCGCTGGTGGCAAGGAGGGACCCTTCGGCTCCGGCGGTAATCACGGCAAGTCCGGTGCCGAGCTGCAGGATCCGCTCCGCCGTCTGTTCCAGATCCTGCCCCGGGTACAGCCAGCGGGCGTCTTCGTCGCTGAGCTTGACGACGTCGGTCAACGGGACGAGTTCCTCGAAAAGGGACTTTGCCTCGCCGTGGCTGCCGAGCAGTGCCGGCCTGATGTTGGGGTCGTAGGTGATCATGCAATCCCGGTGGGCCTGCTCCAGCAGTGACCGGACGGTGCCCGCACCGGGCGCCAGGAACGTGGCGATTGAGCCGGTGTGCAGGACTTTGGGAAAGTAGGCCGGCACTACCGGCTCCAGCCGCCACTCAATGTCAAAGACGTAGCTGGCCGAACCGTCCGCGGCGATAGTGGCCGTTGCCGAGGCGGTGCGTGCCAGTGACCTGGCGGCCGGCAGCAGCTCGACACCCGCGCCGGCGAGGTGGTCCTCAATCGCCGCCCCGCGGGCGTCGTCGCCGATTGCCGTGAGCAGCCCGGTGCTGACGCCCAGCCTCCCGAGCCCGTACGCGACGTTCGCCGGCGAACCGCCGGGGTGCTCCACGTCGCCGTCGGGACGGCTGACGACGTCGATCAGCGCCTCGCCGACCACAACCACATCGAGGCTGCGGGCGGGGGCGGACAGGGAACCGGGGTTGGACATGGCATCTCTTTCGTGAAGCCGTCCGCGGACCGGTGATCCGGTCCGCGGACGGAGCCTGGTGTAGCTGGAGGGGGTGGAACTGCTGCTTCTGGTGAAGACTGCGCGGTGTAACTGCCGGGTGTAACTGCGCGGTGTAATTGCGCCTTTCAGGCGGTGGCCGCGCCGGTCATGATGGCCACGGCGTCAGTCATGCTGTGCGACTCCGGGGTGATCGTGGCCGCGCACTTGCCGAGGCGCTGGATGTGGATGCGGTCGGCGACGTCGAACACGTGCGGCATATTGTGGCTGATCAGGATGACGGGCAGTCCCCGGTCCCGCAGGTCCCGCACAAGCTGCAGGACCTGGTTGGATTCGCGGACACCGAGTGCCGCCGTCGGCTCGTCCAGGACCACCACCTTGGAACCGAACGCCGCGGCCCGCGCCACCGCCACTGCCTGGCGCTGGCCGCCGGAAAGGTTCTCCACTGGCACCGTCACGTCCTGCAGCGTCGAAATACCCAGCCGCGTCAGCTCCTCCTTGGCCTTGCGGCGCATTCCTTTCGTGTCCAGGACGCGGAAGATCTTCCCCAGCGGCCCGGGCAGGCGTTCCTCCCGGCCCAGGAACAGGTTGGAGGCCACGTCCAGGGCCGGCGAGACCGCCAGGTTCTGGTACACGGTTTCGATGCCGTGCGCCCGGGCATCCTGCGGCCGCTTGAAGTGCACCTGCTGGCCGGACACCGTCAGCTCCCCGGAATCGGGAATCTCCGCGCCGGTCAGGCATTTGATCAGGGTGGACTTGCCGGCGCCGTTGTCGCCGATGATGGCGAGGACCTCGCCGGGGTAGAGGTCCAGGCTGACCCCGTCGAGGCCAACCACCCGGCCGAAGGTCTTGACGAGGTTACGGGCCTGGAGGATCGGCTGGCGGGTTTCCGGTTTGGCGGACTGTACGTCTGTTGCGGTCATGACTTGACCTTTCGGATCCACTGGTCAACCGACACAGCGATGATGATCAGGATGCCCACGGCGAGCGTCTGGTACAGCACGTCCAGGCCTGCCAGGGAGAGGCCGTTGCGGAACACGCCCACGATGAGCGCTCCGAGGAGGGATCCCCAGACGGAACCGCGGCCGCCGAACAGGCTGGTGCCGCCGATCACGACGGCGGTGATGGAGTCCAGGTTCAGGTCGACTCCGGCGTTCGGGCTGGCGGCGTTGGTCCGGCCGATCTGGATCCAGGCGCCGATGGCCAGGACGGCACCGGCGGCGAGGTAGACGCTCATGAGGACGCGGTTGACGGGGATGCCGGCGAGCCGGGCGGCTTCCTTGTCATCGCCCACTGCGTAGACGTGCCGTCCCCAGGCTGTCTTGCCCAGGATGAACGCCATCGCCACGTAGAGCAGCAGCATCATCACCACGCCGGTGGAAATCCGCACCGGGCCCACCGGGAAGGTGCTTCCGGTCCAGGTCAGCAGGTCCGGCATGCTGGAGCCGCGGACGGTGGACCCGCCGGAATACAGCAGGGTCAGGGCGATGAAGATGTTCAGGGTTCCCAGCGTCACGATGAACGGGGGGAGCCTGAACCTTGTCACCAGGAAGCCGTTGAAGGCTCCCGCGGCCAGGCCGATGACGAGCCCGGCCAGCAGGGCCAGCGGCCCGGGGAACCCGTTGCCGACGGCAATCTGGGCCACCACCATGGAGGCAAGGATCATCACGGCGCCCACCGAGAGGTCGATGCCGGCGGTGAGGATGATCAGCGTCTGCGCAATGGCGAGGGTGCCGACGACGGCCACCTGCTGGGTGATCAGCGACAGGTTCTCCACGCGCAGGAAGCGGTCGTTGAGAAGCCCGAAGACGATCACGGCCACGAGCAGGACGATGGCCGGGCTGAGGGCAGGGTAGCGGTGCAGGACGTTGCGGATCCGGCTCAGGGGTGTCCGGCGGTCCAGGAACTCCTCGGCCAGGTCATGCCCGGCGGCGGGCGGTCCCGCGGTTTGCTGCTGCGTCACGGTTGCTCCTGTCATGGTCCCGGCCTACTTGCCCCAGCAGATCTGGGAAGCATCCGCCGTCGAGATGCTCTTGACGCCGGAGGCGGCCTTGTCGGTCACCAGTTCGACGCCGGTGTTGAAGAAGTCCAGGCCTTCGGAGTTGGACGGCTTGTTGCCGGTCTTGGCCAGGTCCACGATGGCCTTCACGCCTAGTTCGGCCATCTTGACCGGGTACTGCTGGGCAGTGGCGCCGATGATACCGGACTTGACGTTGTTGACGCCCGTGCAGCCGCCGTCGACCGAAACCACCAGCACGTCCTTTTCCTTGCCGGCGGACTTCAGGGCTTCATAGGCGCCGGCCGCTGCGGGCTCGTTGATGGTGTAGACGACATTGATGTTCGGGTTCTTGGACAGCAGCGTCTCCATCCCGGTACGGCCGCCGTCTTCGGCGCCCTGTGACGCCTGGCTGCCGACGATTTCGTAGTCGCCGCCCTTGCCGCCCGTGTACTTTCCGGTCTTGGCCTCGTCGCCGTTCTTCTTCTTGTCCGCGGTGTCGATGCCGAGTCCGGTGAGGAAGCCCTGGTCCCGGTTGTAATCCACCGAAACGACCTTGTCGTCGAACAGATCCAGCAGCGCAATGGTGGCTTTCTTGCCTTCCAGCTGCGCCGCGGTCCACTGGCCGATGAGCTTGCCGGCCTCGAAGTTGTCCGTGGCGAAGGTGATGTCCACGGCGTCGGCGGGGTCCGGCGGGGTGTCCAGCGCGATGACAAAGAGGCCGGCGTCGCGGGCCTTCTTGAGGGCGTCGACGACGGAGGGGCCGTTGGGCGTGATCAGGATGCCTTTGTCGCCCTTGGAGATGGCGTTTTCGATCGCCTGGATCTGGGTGTCCTCGTCGCCGTCGGCCTTTCCGGCAGCCAGCTTGAGGTCCACGCCGTCGGCCTCGGCGGCCTTCTTGGCGCCGTCCTGCATGGATACGAAGAACGGGTTGGACGTCGTCTTGACGATGAGCGAGACGCCGATCTTCTCATCTGACGCGCCGGTGGAGCCAGCGGAAGTGGAGTTATTCCCGCCGCAGGCCGTCAGGCTGAGACTGCCGAGCGTCAGGACGGCGCCGAGGGCGAGCACGCGGGTTGCGAGGGTCCGTGGGGCTGTGGAACTCAACATTGAATCTCCTGTATCCGTGAGGCGCTAGTTGCGCCTGACAACGATGTCATCCATCATGTAACCAACGTCACAGGGTAGAGTCAAGGGAAATATCGATAATGAAGGACGAGGTTTGACAACGATGTCTAATCGTTACCAATCCGAGGTCGCCGCGGGGAGGCCCACCATGCGCCACGTGGCGGCGCTCGCCGGCGTGGGCATCAAGACGGTGTCGCGGGTCATGAACGACGAACCGGGCGTATCCGAGGCCACCCGGCTCCGGGTCCTCGGCGCCTCGCAGCAGCTGAACTACCAGCTGGACATGGCCGCGGGCAGCCTGCGGCGGACGGGCCGGCAGACGCAGAGCATCGGATTGCTCCTGCCGAGCGTGTCCAACCCGTTCAGCGGCGAAATCCACCGCGCGCTGGAAGACGCCCTGGCCGTACGGGGAATCGCGGTGTTCGCTGCGAGCCTTGATGACGATCCCCAGCGGGAGAAGGCGCTGGTGGCGGCCTTCCTGGGCCGCAGGGTGGATGGCCTGGTGCTGACGCCGATTGCCAAAAGTCAGGCGTACGTTATCCCCGAGCACTCGCGCGAGCTCCCCATGGTCTTCATTGACCGCGAACCCGTGGGGATCGACGCGGACGCCGTGGTGACGGACAACGCCGTCGGCGGCGCGAAGGCGGCGGCCCATCTGCTGGCACACGGCCACCGGAAGCTTGCCTACCTGGGCGACCGCGTCGAAATCCAGACCGCCAGGGAGCGGCGGCGGGGGTTCCTGGAGGAACTGGCAGCGGCGGGGGTCGCGACGTCGGCCGTTCCCGTCCGTGAAGGGCTGCACGACGAGGACTCGGCGAGGCTGGCTGCCCTGGAGCTGCTGACCTCCGACGACCCGCCCACGGCCATCTTTTCCAGCCAGAACCTGGTCACCTTCGGGGTGATGCGGGCGCTCAAGGAGCTGAACGCCAGCAAACACGTGGCCCTCGTCGGGTTCGATGACTTCACCCTGGCGGACATGATGGAGCCCGGAATCACAGTCATTGCCCAGCATCCCGAGCGGATCGGCAAGCGCGCGGCAGAGCGGCTGCTGGCCCGCATCGACGGCGACAGGACAGCCCCTGCAACATACGTGGTGCCCTCGGAACTCATCCAGCGGGGGTCCGGGGAGCTGCCGCCGGCGTGACAGCCAGCAAAGCTTCAAAGACCCCTGCCCGACCATCCCTCCGCAAAACACATCCTGGAAAGGGAACACCATGACCAAAACCCTGTACGCAGAATTCACCGTCAAGCCCGGCAGCGAAGCCCGGGTTGCGGAAATGATGCGCGAGCTCACCGAGCACGTGCGCCGTGAGCCGGGGAACCAGCTGTTCCTCCCGTACGCCCGGGAAAGCAACCCGCGTGAGTACTTTGTCTTCGAGGTTTACGACGACGACGCCGCCTTCCAGGAGCACATCAGCGCGGATTACGGGGCACGGTTTAACGGCGAACTGGCCGGTCACATCGAGGAGGACGGCTCGGTCCTGACCTGGCTCCGGCCCGTCGGCTGACAGGCTGCCCGACCGGCAACGGACGGGACGCATTGCCGGAAACGGCCGGACTGCCTAGCGTCGTATCCATGGCACGATTTCCGGCGATGTCCGGCCGGACCTATCCGGCGGGCGTCCCGTCCTGGGTCGACACCGAGCAGCCCGATGTGGACGCTGCCATCCATTTCTATGGCGGGCTCTTCGGCTGGGAATTCGAAGAAGCGCTTGCCCCCGGTTCCGGCGGCCGGTACGCCGTGGCCAAACTCGACGGCAACGAGGTGGGTGCGATCGGCAGTCCAGGCACCGGGCCTGCCGCCTGGAATACCTATGCGGCGGTCGATGACGCCGATGCCGCTGTTCGGCATCTCATCTCGCTCGGCGCGGCCCTCCAATCGGTGCAGGCCGACAGCGGCGCCGGCGGCGTGCGGGCGTCCCTGACCGATCCCGGGGGTGCCGGTTTCCGCCTTTGGCAGGCAGGGGCGCGACCGGGTTCCCAGACGGTCAACATTCCGGGCAGCTGGAATTTCAGTGACCTGCACACGGCGGACATCTCCGCGGCTACCGGTTTTTACGCTGCGGCATTCGATTGGCAGTTCGATGACCTGGATTACGGGACGATGATCCGCAGGCCGGGCTACGGCGACCACTTGGAGGCCACCGTGGACCCTGATATCAGGGTCCGGCAGGCCGGCGATTTCACTCCCGCCGGCTTTGAGGATGCGGTCGGCTGGGTCATGCCGGCGGATCCCGGGGAACCGGTGCACTGGCATGTCTCGTTCACGGTGACTGACCGGGACCAGGTGGTGGACCTGGCGGTGCGCCTCGGCGCCACGGTCCTTCGGCAATACGAAACCGGGTGGACACGCGCTGCCCTGGTCCGCGACCCCGGGGGAGCAGAGTTCACAGCCAGCCAGTTCACGCCGCCGTCAAGCTGATCCGGGCCGTCAAGCTGATCCGGCTGATCGGGCTTAACGGTGGGCGGGCCTGACGGTTGGGGGCGGGCCTGTCGAAATCCGCTGCGCGGTTTTCGACAGGCCCCACTGACCCGTCCTTACCCGGTGAACATTGCCTTGCCCAGCGGCGTGACCGTCAGCGACTTGATGCTGGCCGTGCCGCCTTCGGCAAACAAGGCCACTTGGCGCGCGCCGGCAGCCGGGAAGACCTGGTCCGTGATGGTGCGCAGCCCGTTTTGGGCGAAGACCTCCACGGACGCGCGGTCAACATACACCCGCAGAGTCACGTTCCCGTTGGCGTCCACGTTTACCGGGGCCGAGTCCACAGAGGTGAATAACGGGTGGAATCCGGTGTTTCCGGAGTTGCTCCGGTCCACGTAGACCTCCCCTGTCGCTGCGTTGTAGCCGATCGTGGTGGACGCTGTCCCGTCGCCGAGGACCGTGATGCCCGACTTCGCCGCTGTCCCCGGCGCAAACGTCACATCGATCCGCTGGACATCGCCCCATGCTGGGGCCGGAAGCGGGTGGACGCCGGGCGCAATGCTGCGGGCTTTCTTCTCGCTGTAGGAAGCCTTGGCGGCCAGCTTGTCCACCTGGGCTGCGGCAATCTGGGTGAGTCTGGGGCCGTCCGCTGTTTGCGTCAGGCCGACTTCCCGCGGCAGCGACATGGCACTGCGCCAGGGGGAGGTGGGGATGAGGTTGGCGTAGTCCCAGTTGTTCATCCATCCCAGCATGACGCGCTTGTCCTGGGGCATGTTGCCGAAGGACACCGAGGCGTAGTAGTCGCGGCCGTAGTCCAGCCAGTCGTAGCCCTGCAGCGGGGGCTTGGCCGGTGCCGCCGAGGCTACGAATTCGTCGGCGAGGATGTGCCCCCAGCCGAAGCGGTTGTTATCAACGATCCGGATGCTGGCCTGCCGCCCCCTGAACTCCGAGACGTTCCAGGAGGCCCAGTCCAGGACCTCGCTGTTGGCGCCCGTAGCGGAGCGGACCACTTGCCCGTCCACCAACAGGTTGACGGTGGTTTCGTCGGACCGGGGAACGGCGGCCTGGTCCGTCAGCATGACGTGGTCCAGCGTGAGGTGTCCTCAGCCGCCGGCTGCCTGGTCCACGATCCTCAGCTGGGCATTCTGTCCGGCGAACTCAGCGACATCCCAGCCCTTCCAGTTGAGGGCTCCGGCGTTGTCTCCGGCGAGGGTCCTGACAACGTTGCCGTCCACCAGGAGCTGGACTTCAAGGACTTCCTTTGAGCCGGCGTCGCGTTGCCCGCCGCCCACGAGCATGCTCATGAATCCCCGCGTGAGAGTGAACTCAGGGGATGTCAAAGTTCCCTGCCGCTCATCGGAGGGAGCTCCGCCTGTTTCGAAGGTGTTGATCCGCTTGGCCCCGATGAAGTAGTCGCCGCCTGCCGTGGCAGGCTGGAACACGGGTGCCAGGTCGGCTGTCCCGGTCCAGCCGGCGTCGGACAGGGTGCTCCCGTCGGGAACCTCGAAGCCATTGAACAGCAGCTCTCCCGCCGGGGGCGTATTGTCCAGCTTGTCCGAGACCCGCGGGTGCTGTCCGCCGCCGACGAGGAAGTTGAGGTAATCGCTGCTGACCGTGAAGTCCGGTGAGCTCGCGGAGCCCAGCGGCCAATCGCCGTCGTTGAACGAATTGACCAGGCCGGCGCCGGCATGGCCGACGACCTGGTTCTGCCCGGGGAGCGTTCCCGACGCCGGTGCGTCACCGAACGGGCCGTTCTTCCAGTTGCCGGGTTCGTTGTTGACCGTCCAGCCGCCGTAGCTGCCGTCGTTGAAGCCCGCCAGCGGGGTTCCGGCCGGGAGGGAGTCCACCGGGTCCGTGGTGTCCGAGGTGAACGTGGTGCCGTCGAAGTCGCCGACGAAGTACTGGCCCGCCGAGCCCCCCGCCACGCCGCCGGGGTTGATGTTGACAACCATGACCCACTTGACGTCCGGGTTGCCGTCGACTGCCAGGGGGAAGAGGTCGGGGCATTCCCAGAGGCCTCCTGTTGCGTTGGCCGGCCCGAATTCACTGAGCTGGGTCCAGTCCTTGAGGTTGCCTGATTTGTACAGGACCACCTTGTGCTCAGTGGCCTCCACCGCGGTCATCACCCAGTAGCCCCCGCCGGGGGTGTCGTACCAGAAGACTTTGGGGTCTCGGAAGTCTGCTGAGTTGCGGTTCAGGACGGGATTCCGGGCGTACTTGGTCCAGGTCTGGCCCTGGTCCAGGCTGTAGGCCAGGGACTGCGCCTGCAGGCCGTGGTAGGGGGACGATGCCTTGTAGGCGCTGGTGAAAATGGCCACCAGGGGAGGATTTTCGGTGGTGCCGAAGCCGGAGGAATTGTTCTTGTCCACCACGACGCTTCCGGAGAAGATGTCCTGCTGGTCATCAGTGGGGATGGCCAGCGGCTGCTCCTTCCAGTGGACCAGGTCCGTGGATGTCGCGTGGCCCCAGGACATGTTGCCCCAGGTGTTTCCGGACGGGTTGTGCTGGTAATACAGGTGGTAGACGCCCTTGTAGAAGACCATTCCGTTGGGATCGTTCATCCAGTTCTTCTCCGGCGAGAAGTGGAACGCCGGCCGATACTGTTCTTCCCCCTGCGTGGTGTCGGCTCCGGCGGGGATGGCCCCGGCCAGGGCACTGCCGAGGGCCAGCCCGGCCAATGCCACGGCTGTCACCGTCCGCAGGCTAATGGTTCGTGATTTGTGCATAGTGCGAGCTCGCCCTTCATCGCGCGTGCCTTTCCTGAAAAAGACAACGTTGTCAGTGCACGGAACGCTAAATTAAGTCCACGAGACAAGTCAACGGTGCGGGACGGGATTGGCCGCCTCATCCTACGGGGGGCTTGCCCTTGGATGGCCTCAGTCCTGCACGTACCCTTGGTCGGTCGCGCCGATCCGGTACGAGCCGAGGAACGTGGCGATCCTGCGCACGGCTTCCTCAATGTCCTCGACGGCCGGAAGGATGACAAAGCGGAAGTGGTCCGGCCGGGGCCAGTTGAACGCCGAGCCGTGTGACACCAGGATCTTCTGTTCCTTCAACAGGTCCAGGACGAACTGTTCGTCGCTTCTGAACGGGTAAAGCTCCGGGTCAAGGCGCGGGAACAGGTACATGGCGCCGGCCGCCGGGACGCACGTGACGCCGGGAATGGCAGTCAGCAGCTCGAACGCGCGGTCGCGCTGCTCGCGCAGCCTGCCGCCAGGCCGGATCAGCGCCTCAATGCTTTGGTAACCGCCAAGGCAGGTCTGGATCGCATGCTGTGCCGGCACGTTGGGGCACAGGCGGAGGGAGGCCAGCAGCTCGAGCCCTTCCCGGTATGCCTGCGTCGCGGCGCGCGGGCCGGTGACGGCCACCCAGCCCGCACGGTAGCCCGGCATCCGGTAGGCCTTGGACAGCCCGCTGAAGGTGAGGCAGCAAACGTCTTCGGCCACCGACGCCGTATGGATGTGCTCGGCGTCCTCGTACCGGATCTTTTCGTAGATTTCATCTGAGAACAGCACCAGGCGGTGCTTGCGCGCCAGCTCGGCAAACTGCTCCAGGATGTGGCGGGGGTAGACGGCCCCCGTGGGATTGTTCGGGTTGATGATCACGATTGCCTTGGTGCGCTTGGTGATCTTTGCTTCGACGTCGGCCATGTCCGGCCACCACTGCTCATCCTCGTCGCACAAGTAGTGCACGGGCTTGCCGCCCGTCAGCGTCACGGCGGCCGTCCAGAGCGGGTAGTCGGGGGCCGGAATGAGGACTTCGTCGCCATTTTCCATAAACGCCTGCAGGCACATGGAAATGAGCTCACTCACGCCGTTGCCGATGAAGATGTCCTCGACGCCGATCTGCATCAGGCCCCGGGTCTGGTAGTACTGCGAAATGGCTGTGCGGGCCGAGAAGATGCCTTTGGAATCGCTGTAGCCCTGCGCGCCGCGCAAGTGGTGGATCATGTCCACCACCACGGACTCGGGCGCCTCCAGCCCGAAGGGTGCGGTGTCGCCAAGGTTCATCTTGAGGATCCGGTGGCCTTCGGCTTCCATCTCCTTTGCCGCCTGGAGGATAGGGCCGCGGAGTTCGTAACGGACATTTTGGAGTTTGCTGGAGTGCTGCATCGGACGCATGCTTGATCTTTTCACAGCGCCCGCGTGCTCAGCTGTTCTGGTGGAGCGCTTTCGCCAGGAGGCCCAGGACTTCGTCGTCCACTTCCTCCACTGAGCCCAGCCGCACCTTGCGGTCGAAGAAGTCGCCTTCGCGCGCTTTGACGGCGCTCAGCCGCCCCTCGGCCAGGGCGTCCAGCCGAAGCGTGACGTCCACCAGTCGACGTCGTGGCCGGACTTGTGCATCAGCAGCGCCCGGTTGTTGTCCACCATGCTCTGCCAGGTCTTCGCGGCGTTCTTCAGATCGGTCGGTGTGCCCATGCCCTGATCCTAATGCTGCCCGCCGGGAGGTCCCCGGAAAAGAATTTCGGGAACCGCGTAACTTTTCCGGAACCCTCAGCGATGTAAGGGGAGTGCGGACCGCGTCCGCACTTGAAGGCCGGATCGTACCTGGCCGTTACTGACACTGTTGTATACGTTTTCGGAGGGTTCCATGTCCTTTTTCACTGTTTTGGCCACCAGTAAAGTTGCTGCCGGCGCATTGGCAGCAGGCACGCTGGCGATCGGCGGCACCGGCGCAGCCGCCTACGCCGGAGCTCTTCCCGCTGATGTCCAGCAGAGCGCTCACGAACTGCTCGGCGCTCCCGCCCCGAAGGTAGGCGGCGTTTCCGAGACCGCCAAGGCCGGTGCCACCGCAGAAGCTTCCGCATCCGCCACCCCGTCCGCTTCCGCCGAAGCCGCTGCTGACGCTGACGGCCAGAAGGCCGACGCCAAAGCTTCGGCAACCCCTGTTGGCCCGGACGCCGCCGGTCCGGCCGCTTACGGCCTGTGCACCGCGTTCATCAACGGCGGCCTCGAAGCCTCCTCGACCGCTTTCAAGTCGCTGGCCGTCGCGGCCGAAGGCGAAGCCAACATCGAAAGCTACTGCGCGGACGTAACTGCCGCAGGCAAGTCAGCCGGCAAGTCCGAGGACCACAAGGTTGAAGGTGCTGTCTCTGCCGACGTCGAGGCCCCGAAGGTCCCGGAAACACCGGAACTGCCCACCCAGGCTGCCGTTCCCGCCGCACCGGAACTCCCCGCCGAGGTCCCCACCGAGCTCCCCACGTCAGTTGGCCGTCAGTAACACAGCCGCCTATGGTTGATCGCGGGACTCCTTCGCTTCGGCAGGAGTCCCGCGGTGCAACAGGCGCCAGTCCGCACCCTTCCGGACCCCGGAGGATGTGACCATGCTGCGCGGAATGGAGGAGCCTGACGGTGCTCGACACTTTGGTAGACGAATATGTACACACGGACGGGACCGACCCCGCCGTGCTGTTCACCCTTCTCTACCGCAAGTTCTCCGGCGCCGTGCTCGGTTACCTGCGGGCCCGGGGAGTGGATGACCCGGAAGCGGTCACCCAGGACGTCTTCCTGGCCTTCTATCCGAAGCTGGACGGCCTGAGCGGCGGGCTGCAGGGTGCCAAGTCGCTCATCTTCTCCATTGCCCACGCGCGGATGGTGGACCACTACCGCCGCAACGAGCGCACTCCGACGCTGAGCCCCTACAAGTCCGACCTTGACGGACGCAGCACAGCATCCGCCGAGGAACTCGCGCTCGCAAACGTGGACGGCGCCGGGGCCCTCCTCGACGGACTAAGCCCGGACCACCAGGAAGTCCTGGCACTCAGGGTGGTTGCGGATCTGTCAGTGGAACAGGCCGCGGAGGTCATGGGGAGAACCCCGGGAGCCGTTAAACAGTTGTATCGACGGGCGCTCAGCGCCCTCAGGGATCGCGCCTCAATAGGAAGCCAGGCACATCATGAGTGACACCTCCTCATCGCGGAACCAGCGGATCATCGACGAACTGCTGGCCGACGCCGGCATGGACAACGCCGGCATGGCCGACGCCGCAGTGCTTGGCCCCGTCCTACTGGAACTGCGTTCCCTGGCAGCCGACAGCCCGCGGCCGTCCGCCGAGGTGGAAGCCCTGATGGCATCATCCGCTGCACTTTCGCGAGTCCCCGCGGCCGCCGCGGCACCCGCCGTCGATGAACTGGCTGCCCGACGTCGGCGCAAACGCCGCATGCCGCTCACCGCCCTTTCCGTGGCGGCAGCCCTGGCCGCCGGCGGTGCCGCCGCCGCAGCTTCGGACGGCAATTTCCGCCAGACGATGGGAAACGTCGGACATGCGGTGACCCTCTTCGTCGGGACCATGACCCCGGGCCACGGTGGAAAGACTGCCGGTCAACCTGCGCAGGAACCGGGCACCCCGGTGCCCGGTTCGCCCACTCCGACACCCGCCACACCGGCGCCCGCTCCTGCAGACGGCGGATCCGCAACCGGCAGCCAAGGTGACCAGGGAGCGACGCACGGCTCCGGCACGCCTTCACCGGGAACGCCCCGCACGCCCGCGCTTAACCTGCCGGCGAAGGCTGATCCCCGGAACCCGGGAACTGTTCCGGGAACCGGCCAGGCGCCTGCCGGGAAGCCGCTTCCGACTGCCCCGGCAAGCCCGGATCCGTCCGGGCTGATCGGCACCCCGCCCGTGGAGCTGCCGGGGCCGGAAGTGCCGAGCCCTTCCCCGAACCGCTAATCCCTCGCCCGATCAGGTCGCGCCTCAAATGCTTGAGTAGCCAGAGGGCCAATATCCGGACAGTCAGTAGCCGCCACCGGTGGCCGCGGTCTTGACCATCTCGCCTTCGGGACTCACGAGGTACCAGACGTCGTTGACGCCCTGGCCGGTGATGTCCCCGGCGGCCTTGTCCTTGACGTAGTAGTACACTGGCAGCCCGTTGACGGTCACCTGTTTTTTGCCCTCAGGCGTCGGGATCGTGCCCACGGTGCCGGTCACCCCGTCAACTTCCGGCGAGTCCGATTCCGTGAGGACGGGCGGCCACGCGGCGATGCACTGGCCGGTGCATGCACTGGTGCCGGAGTCCTTTGCGTCCTTTGTGAAGAAATAGACGCTCATGCCCTTGGCGTCCACCACGATCCGGCCCGCGGCCGATTCCGCCGTCTTGACTTCGGCAGTGCCGGCAGGGACCGGGGAAGACGCAGGTGCGGACGCCGACGTCGGACTTTCCGCTGTGGTGGGTGTGGTGGTTCCGGTGCCGCCGCCACAGCCGGTGAGAACCGTTGCCAGCGCCACAGCGGACAGTCCCAGGCCCAATTGCTTTTTCATGTCCAGCTCCTTGGATGAGTGCCGGCCAAACGGTGCGGCCCGGCTAACCGGTACGACGCGCCTGGGCGGAGAATGGTTCAAAGCGGCGGAGTACTGGATCGGCGCCTCAGTGAATTGGCCATGCACTGAATCAGCGCCGCAGCGAATCGGCGCCGCACTGAACCGTTTGGTCCGCCGCGGCGTCGTAACGGGGGTACGGCGGGCGTCCGGCCTGCCGCAGCGGCACGAGGCAGTACACATAATGCAGGACACCATCAGCACAGCGGGAGGGGCGCGGATGCCGCTCGATGAAGACGTGGTGGCGGCGATCTACCGCGAGCACGGCGCGGCGCTGCGGCGCTTTGTGCTGAGCGCCTCACGGGACCCGCATATGGCCGACGATGTGGTCCAGGAAACCGTGCTCCGCGTCTGGCAGCAGGCACCGGAGATTACGGGCAGCCTGCGGAGCTACCTTTTCCGCACTGCCCGGAACATCATGATCGACAACTACCGCAGGGCCCAGCGCCGCCCGGTTGAAGCGACCGAACGGGACGTCCCGGACACGGCGGAGGCCAGCGAACGGGTTGACGAGCTGCTGAACCGCGTGCTGATGGAGGAAGCCTTGCTGCGGCTGAGCATGGAACACCGGGACGTCCTGGTGGCGCTGCACTACCGCCGCTGCACTGTCACAGAAACGGCCGTGGAACTGAACATCCCCGCGGGGACCGTGAAGTCGCGCGCCTTCTACGCGGTGCGGGCGCTGCGGGCCATCCTTGACGAAATGGGGGTGCAGCGGTGAGCAGTGCTGAACTCCATCACTTCCTGGGCGCCTACCTGCTGGGCGGACTGGAACCCGCCGACGCGCTCAAGTTCGAGCAGCATCTGGCCGGGTGCGCCGATTGCCGCCGGGAGCTGGACGTTCTCGCCAGCCTGCCGGCACTGCTCGATGCGCTGCCGGTCGCCGACGCCCTCGCCCTGACCGGCGCAGCCTCCCCGCCCGCGGCCGTTCCGGACGACCCCGCGCCGCCAGCCGCCGGTTCCCGTGCCGACGGGACCGACAACGTCCCCGTGGAAGCTGCGTCGTTGGGGGCAGCTTCCGCGGGGAGCCCGGCCGCGCTGCTCGACGAACTGGCCGTCCGGCGGCGGAAATCACGACGGCGGTGGACGGCGATCGTCGGCGCGGTGGCCGCCGCGTGCCTGGCACTGGGCGTGCTGGCCGCTCCGATGCTCAACCAGCCGCCCCGGCCGGACGCGAGCTATTCGGTGGAGGCTCCCGGCGGGCTGCAGGTCCAGCTCGCCCTCATGAAGAAGCAATGGGGCACTGAGGTGTCGTTTTCCGGGACCAGCCTGCCCACCAAGGGCACCTTGTCCCTGTGGGTCCTGGGCCAGGACGGCACGGAGGACCGGGCCTGCAGCTGGTCCGCGACCCCCGGGGGACGGTCAAGGATCACCGGTGCAACGCCCACGCAGATGAGCGGCATCAGCAGGGTGGAACTGCGCAACGAGGGGCAGCAGACAGTGGCGGTCATTTCCATGGTGGACGGTACATCCGGCGCCCATTGACGCGGTCCGGACCCGGTGGGACGCTGGGCACATGGTCCGCGGCAGGACCGGGCGCTTTGCCCGGATTCAGCCCTTCGGCATCGACAGGGTGGCAGCCGCCGTCGGTGGTGATCCCGACGTGCTTCGCATGGAGAACCTGGACACGGACGTCGCGCCGCCGCCGTCGGCCATCACCGCCACCCGCGATGCCGTGGGCAGCAGAGCCGCCAACAGCTGGCTCCCGTTCACCGGGGCGCTGGCACTCCGCCAGGCTGTGGCCCACCGGCTCCGGCAGCAGACAGGGCTTGCCTACGATCCGCGCTCCGAGGTGGTGATCACCGGCGGCGCCCTCGCCGGGATGCTCAGCGTGCTGCTGGCAACCGTGGACCACGGCGACGAAGTGATCCTTACGGACCCCACCTATGCGGGCATGATCAACAGGGTCCGGCTTGCGGGGGCGGTGCCGGTGTTCGTCCCGCTGATGGTTTCCGGCGGGCGCTGGCGCCTGGACCCGGCACGGCTGGCGGCAGCGGTTTCCGCCCGCACACGCGCCATCCTGCTGATGAGCCCGTCCATGCCGTCCGGGCACGTGTTCAACGACGCCGAATGGGGCGCCGTCCGCGACGCCTGCCAGCATGCCGACTGCTGGCTGCTGTACGACGCCGCCATGGACCGGATCCTTTTCGATGGCCTGCCATACCGCCATCCAGCATCGTTCCCCGAACTGGCGCCCCGGACCATCACCTTGGGCGGCGTCTCCAAGAACTACCGCATGATCGGCTGGCGGGTGGGCTGGGTGGCCGGGCCTGCCGAGGTCATGGGCGACGTGGCGCTGGCCTCGATCTACAACACCGCCGTTGCCAGCGGCTTCGGCCAGGCCGGTGTCCTGGCTGCCCTGACCTCCCACGACGACGGCATCGCCGGGGCGGTCCATGAGTGGCAGCTACGCCGGGACCTGGTCACCGCCGAGCTGGCCGGGCTTCCCATTGTGGTGCCCGAGGGTGGCTGGTCACTGCTGCTGGATGCCGAGGCGCTGGGGATGCGCGCACCGGAGCTATCCCGGCGGCTCCTGGCTGCCGGCAGGATCGCGGCGACCCCCATGACGGCGTGGGGCCAGGACATCGCACCGCGCTACGTGCGGCTGGTCTACGCGACCGAACCCCTGGAGCGGCTGACGGGGGTCGGCGCGCGCGTCCGGAGCTCGCTCTAGGGTTTCGGCACCCGTGTTCATCCGGGGGTCAGCGGTCCCGGAACTCCGCCACGAGCTGCGGGTCCTCGCATGCCCGGGCGAACGCTTCGATGCGCTTTTCGATCTCGCGGCCCAGCAGCCAGCTGCCGATCCTCTCCGCCACGGGCCGCAGCCAGGCCGGCCGGCAGGAGAAAGTGTACTTCCAGACCGCGCGCGTGCGGCCGTCGTGCGGGGTGAACCGCCACCCGCCACCAAAGTTGGCGAAGAACCACGGCCCGGACACCATGGTCATGCCGACGTTCCGGGGCGGAGCGAAGGAGACGTATTCGCTGACCATCACCAGGCCCATCCTCGAAACCGTCCGGGTGCGGACGCCCTTACCGGCGGACTCGGCGCCGTCCAGCCAGCCCTGCGCCGAGATGAAAGGGTCCCACTTGAGCCGGAACTCCCCGCTGGTCTGCGAGAACGCGAAGGCCGTCTCGGGATCGAGTCGGATGAAGCGTTCGGCGCGTACCTGGGGCATGCCCCCACCCTAGCGGGCCGTGGGCAGCCCGCTTACATCCTGGCCAGTTTTGCCCGCACCACCTGGAATACGCCGTAGCAGATCAGCCCGATTCCGACGGCGGCCAGCAGGTACAGGCCGAACGGCTGGTCCCGCAGGGCCTTCAGCCCGCCGTCGAGCCCGGTGGATTCCTCCGGATGCGCCCGCACGGTGGCAACCACAATCAGCATGCCCACTAGCAGGAGCGCAATGCCCTTGGCGACGTAGCCCGCCACGCCGATGGCTGTCACCAGGGTGCCCGGCGTGCCCGGCGCCGGAAGCCTGAGGTTCTTTTCGAACGACTTCCGGCCGCCGCGGATACCGTACGCAACGCCGGTGATGGCCACCGCTGCACCGATGACGATCAGCAGGGCAATGCCGCCCGGGGCCTTCATCATGGCCAACGTGAAATCACTGGTGGACTGCCTGTTGTCCTTGCCGGTCCCCACGGCAAACGAGGCGAGAGTGCCGGCGAACGCGGCGAAAACCGCAGCCTGCCCGGCCGCCTTGAGCTTCCTGAGGACCTTGTCGCGCTTCGGCAGGTAGCGGTAGTCGAAAATCGCGTCGCTCGTCTGCCAGATGGCCAGGGCGACGCAGGCGGCGAAGCTGGTCCACAGCAGGATGGGGCCCGCCGGCTGGCCGGCAAGCTCCTGCACGGCACCGCTGACATCCGCGTGGCCCTGCCCTCCCGTGGCCAGCCGGATGGCGATGGCACCCACCAGGAAATGCAGGATGCCGCTCACGGCGAACCCGGCACGGGCCATCAGCTCCAGGGGGCGCGAGTTGGTGACTTCCTGAGCCGTTCCGGCGACTTCTCTCAGTTCTTTTTTGATGTCCGGATCCTCGTGCAGTTCTCGTAGCTGCGGGCTGGTCCCGCTGTGGTGTTAGAGGCCAATAGTGCCACGGGATCAGGCTCCGGAACAGCGTCCGGTTCGGTCAACTGCCGGCCTAAACCCGCCGGTAGCAAAGATCGAAGATGAAGCGGCCTGCCTCGTGGGCCTTGTTTTCGAAACTTGTCCGGATGCGGCCTTCGAACCGCGGCGCCCAGCCGCCGGTTTCGTCCACGCCTTCGTTGGGACCGGTGTGTTCGGTGCTCACCGGGGCGCGGCCCTCCTTGACGGGCGCGCCGCCCACCAGGGACTCGACGCCGGACTGCCACACCTGGGTGAGCGGGCTTTCGGGGCCCCTGCGCTCGCCGTCGTGCAGGTTCACGAAGTCGGGAGAGCCTGCCATGACGTAGCGGACGTGGACGGCGTAGTTGGACCAGTCGGTGGCCACGCGGAACAGGCCGCCGGGCTTCAGCGCGGTGGCGACCAGAGCGGCGAACTCGGGCTGGATCAGGCGGCGCTTGTGGTGGCGGGACTTGTGCCAGGGGTCGGGAAAGAAGACCCATACCTCGCTGACGGACCCTGCCGGGAGCATGGTGGCGAGGACCTCCGGCGCGTTGGCTTCAACCACGCGGACGTTGCTGAGCTTCCGGCTGTTGATCTTGATCATCGTGTTGGCGAGGCCGGGCGTGTAGACCTCGACGGCCAGGAAGTCCCAGCCCGGGTTCTCTTCGGCTGCGTGGCACACGGCGTCGCCAAGGCCGGAACCGATTTCCACGATCAGCGGCGCCTTGCGGCCAAACTCGGCCTCGGCGTCGAACCTGTAGTCCGGGTGCACCGAAGTGTTGGCGATGTGCCGCGGGATGTCCACCGCCCAGCGGTCCGAGTGTTCCTCCCAGGCCTGCTGCCGCCGGCCCTGCAGGCGGGTTCCCCGGCGCACGAAGCTGACGGGGCGGCCGCCGTACGTTCCGAACGAGGCCTGGCTGCCGGGGGTCACCGGCCTTGCAGCCTGGGATCTCCCGGCGGCTGCCTCGGGGCCGGGCTCCTCGGTTGCTTCCGGGGCCGTCTCCGGCATCCGGGCGTGCGTCGGTTCGGGGTTTTCTGGGGTTTCACTCATCCTTTCCAGAATATCCCGTCCGGCATGCTCGAGTTTTTGTCCAGATAACGTGACTTTGCCGCACTCCAACTCGCGATAAGTGGACAAAAACTCCACCGGGAGGGGCGGCAGAGGGTGAGCGGCCGCCCGGGCCGGCGCCTTCTAGACTGGATAGTGCTTCACGTAGGCCGGAACGCAGTTCCCCTGACACCATTTCGGAAGCAATCCACTTGCCTGAAGGGGTTCTGAATACTATGGGTGCGCTCGGATATCTCGCGGCTTCTGTTCCGCCACGAATGGCGAGTGCCGGTGCGGCTGTAGCGCTTCCCATCCTGGCCGTGCAGCGGCTGGGTGATGTCGCCGTCGGGGGCCTGCTGGTAGCTGCATCGCTCGGCCCGAGCGTCCTTGCCGCCCCACTGGTTGGTGTCGCCCTGGACCGGGCGGGCCGGCCAGGCCTGCTGGTGGCCGCATCGGGAATGGTGACCGCCGTGGCCTTCGCGGCGGCCGCGTTCATCGGCCAGATGCCACTGCCTGCGGCCTTCGTATTGCTGGTTGCCGCCGGAGCGGTCTCGCCCTTTTACATGGGCGGGTTGTCCAGCTTCGCGGCCGGCGCGATTCCCGATGTACGCCGGGCCTTTGCCTACGACGCATTGTCCTACAACGTCTCTGCCGTAGCCGGGCCGGCGCTGGTGGCCGTCATCGCCGCATTTCTGCCGGCCCAGGCCGCCCTCTGGGTGCTCGCCGCTGCCGCCGCCTTTGGCTCGCTGGCCATACGCGCCGCCGGCCTTCGCCCCCACTCCCGCAGGGGAGGTTCGCCCATGAAGGCCATTAAGTCAGGCCTGCACCGAATCGTTAGCCATCGACCCTTGGCCGTAGTCACCGGCTCGTCCACCCTGACCCAGCTCGGCCAGGGTGGCCTGGCGATTGCGGCGGTGGCCCTTTCAATTGAAAGGGCGGGATCACCCACCGAAGGCGCGGCTGTGGTGACGTCTTTCGCGATTGGCAGCCTCTTTGGCGCACTCTTCGAAACGGCCCGGCCCACGCGCCGCCGCCCGCAGTTCGTCATGATGGCCGGTTTCCTTGCCACCGGTCTGCTGACGATCGCGGCTGCGATGGATTTGGGGATCGCCTGGACTATCATCGCGATTGGACTGTCAGGGTTCTTCACGGCTCCCACCGCGGCGGCGATGCTCTTTCTCCGCAACGGGCACAGTCCGTCCCACCTTAGATCCCAGATTTTCACAGTCAGTGCAGGGTTGCGGGCCAGTGCCTCCGCGGGCGGGGCAGCGTTGGCCGCGTCGGCTACAGGATTCGCGGGAGGGGCGCTGACGGTGGGTGCCGTCGGACTTATCTGGATTGTTTCCGCCGCCCTAATGCTCATCTACCCCAACCCGGCGGCGGGTCCGCCAGGTGCGGGGACGGCGAGCTAAATGCCCCGGCCCGCGCCGTTGCCGCGCAAGGGCGGTTACTCAAAGCGGGTGGCAGAGATGCCCGTATTGCCCCGGATCAGGCCGAACGTTGCAATGACCGCTCCGAGGGCCAGGAGCAGGCTCAGGCCCAGGGCTATAAAGTAATCGGGCGCCGGCCACGTCACCCGGTAGGCGTCGTTGATGCCGGTGACCATCAGCCATGCCACCAGGAACCCGAGCCCGATCGAGAGCAACAGCACGGTCAGCAGCGGAACGGCTGCCTCGCGGGTGATGAGCCGGCGCAGGACGGAGACCGGCATCCCCATCAGCCGCATCAGCCCGAGGACTCTCCTTCGGTCCAGGACAGCGGAGGCGGTGGCCACGGCCAGGGACAGCCCGGCGATGGCGACGGCGACGAACATGCCGAGGTAGGCGAGGACCGCCAGTCCCTGGACTAGCCGGGTGGCCGACTGCAGTTGGATGTCCGATGGGGAAGTGGCCGGCGTGGCCGTGACCCCTGAACGGTTCAGTGTGGTCCGGGCCCGGTCCATGGCCTCGGGAGTACCGTCGGTGCCCACCACCATCACCACCGGCACCAACCCGTCCAGGGTTCCCGCGGGAGCCGGGGCCAGTGCCAGCGGCTGCGTCGAAAAGCGGAGGAACGCCGAGTCAACGGCAACGACCTCCGTTCCCGGGATGTCCTCGAACCCCAGGCCGGGAGCATCCGCTGCGCGAAGGTAGATTTCCGGACCGGCATCCCTTTCGTGGAGGGCGGCCGGGCCATAGCCGACGACGGAACTTCGCACTCCAGGCAGTTCGGCCGCCTTGCTCGCGGCCGCCGTGACCTGGTCCGGAGTCTGTCCGGTGCCCACAGTGGCGTGGAGGCTGGCGGGCTGGAGCAAACCGGGACGGGCAGTGGGCGCTTCCGTTGTTTGGATGATGCTGGAACCGCCGGCGAACACGGACACAACGAACACCGCGATCACCAGCCCCGAGACGGAACGGAACGTTGCCACCGGGGTCCTTTGGATCCTGCTCGCCGCAATGACGGCCGCCGCGCTCCGCGCCCGGCGCAGCCCGACCCGGCTTACGCACAGGGTAAGCCACGGGCCGATGACCACAATGCCCACGAGGATCAGCATAAAACCGCCGATAAGGAGCGGTGATTCGAGCCACGGCACGCGCACCTCCAGGACCCGGATGATGACGACTGCCGCCGTCATGGCACCCAGGCCGGCAAGCAACGGGACCATCCGCCACGGCGTAGGAGTCTTTTCGTGCACCGCCCGCGTCACCCCCAGCGGACCGATGCCTTCGCGGGTAGTGCGGTTCCCCGCCGCCACGGCTGAAGCCGTCACTACCAAGCCGACGACGGCGGTGCCGGCCGCCCACCCGGTGGCCAGGTCGGCGTCGAACATCCTGGTGCCGTTGACCGGTATCTGCGCCGCAACCGGCCTCAGCAAGGCCGCCAGTACAACGCCCAGCGCCGCGCCGAGCAGGCTGGGGACGGCGGTTTCGACGGCGGCGATGCGCGAGACTGCCTGCGGCGAGGCGCCAATCAAGCGCAGGGTCGCGAACCGTTCCCGGCGCTGGGCTGCACCAAGGCCGGTGACAATGCTGATCAGCAGCAGCACGGGGAAGAACACCGCCATGGCGCCGATGAGCAGCACCGTAACGTAAGCCGCCGCGCTGCCGCCGTAGGGGTTGGTGGTGAATCCCGATACCAGGAAGGCAGTCCCGCCCTGACGGAGTTCGGCTTCCGTGGCCCCCGTGACGACGATCAGGGAGTCCGGTCCGGGCAGGGCCGCATCGTCAATCGTTCCGGCGAACTCCCCGAAGCGGTCACCGAGCTGGTCCCTGGGCGTTGATTCGATCAGGCGCTGGAGGGCTGGCGAAGCGTAGTAGCGGCCGGGCGCCGGCGGGCGGCCGACCCCGGGGATCCGGACGTTGGTTGAGCCCAGTGCCGCGAAATCCCGGCGGTTGATCAGCTCACCGCGGAACACCTCCACCGGGTTTGCCCGCATAAGCACCGTGTCCGGGGTCAACGGCAGAGGTGTTGCCTGTTGTGAAGCGGACGGGTCGCTGGCCGGCGGGGCTGCCGGATTGCTGGCCGCCGGAACGGATGCGTCGCTGGCCGCCGGAACGGACACGGCGGGGCTGCCGGTTTCGCGCAGCCAGGCGCCGCGGTTATCGCGTGCGCTCAATCCGTTGGCGCCGCCCCACAGCAACAACAGCAGGCAGACGCCGACGGCTACTCCCGCAGTGATGCCGGCAAGCCTGCCGAGCGACGACCGGCTACCGACCACCGCCAGTTTGAGCAGCCCGGGGTTCATGCGGTCACCCGGTAACCGGCGGCGATATCGCCGTCGCGCACTATGACTTCCCGGTCGGCATAGGCGGCTGTGCGCGCGTCGTGGGTGATCATCACTACTGTCGTGCCGGTTTCCCGGACGAACTCGAGCATGAGGGTCAGCACGTTCTCCGACGCGAGGGAATCCAGGGAGCCGGTCGGCTCATCCGCAAACAGCACGGCCGGGGCTGTCACCAGCGCACGGGCAACGGCGACGCGCTGGGCCTGGCCGCCGGAGAGCTCACCGGGCAGCCTGGCGCCCAGCCCGTCCAGTTCGAGCCGTTCCAGCAGCTCCGACGACCGGCGCATCGCCTCCGGGCGCCTGGTTCCCGCCAGGAGCAGCGGGATGCTGACGTTATCCACCGCACTGAGCTCCGGCAGCAACTGGCCAAACTGAAAGACGAAGCCGAAATCGGTCAGACGCAACCGGGCCCGTTTCGACTCGCGCAACGCACTGATCTCCAGTCCGGACCGTCCGGGAGGACGGTACGTCACTGCACCGGCGTCGGGGATAAAAACGCCGGCCAGGCAATGCAGCAATGTGGACTTGCCCGACCCGGACGGTCCCATGACCGCGAGCACCTCCCCGGCCTGAACGTCGAGGTCGATGCCGCGCAATGCCTGGGTCGGCCCGAAGGAATGGTGCAGTCCGCGGGCACTGAGGATGGGTGAAGTTGTAGACGTGGTTTTCATGCGCTCTGGAGCTCCTTCTTGAGTTGGGTCAAGCGGGCGCCGGTGAGGTCAATCCAACGCAGGTCGGCTTCGATATGGAACAGGCCGTGGTCGCACATCAGTATCTGCAGCAGGTCGCCCTCCTGCTTCAGGCGCGTCAGTTCACGCATCCGGGCCATGTGCTCGCTGCGCTGCAGGTCCAGCAGCTGCTCGGCGTCGTTGCCGAGCAGCAGGGCGATCACCGTCTTGGCGAAGAGGTTGCTTTGCAGGTTTTCCGATGGCACGTCGGGGGTGAACAGCCACTCGTGCACCTTGTCCTCGCCGGCACCGGTGATCTCGTACTTCTTGCGGTCCGGACCGGCGCCGGTTTCCTCTCCCAAGGCCCGGATCAACTCGTCACGGACCATGCGGGCCAGCGTGGAATACACCTGCCCGAAGGCCAAGGCCTTGCCGGTGCCGAAGTATCGGTCGTAGGAGTGCTTGAGGTCGTAGCCGTAGCTCGGCTCCCGGTTCAGGAGGCCCAGGAGGGTGAGGGAGTTGTTCACACGTACATCTATACACCGAGTTCATAGTGAGGCGCCAGCTTCTGAATGCGGCGGGGCGGTGCGTATCGCGGGAGTGGCGCGTCGCCGTCGAGGTTTTTGTCCAGATAACGGGAGTTGCGAGCGCTTTAACCCTCGATAAGTGGACAAAAACTCCCGCGGGAGCTGCCTACACCCGGACCACCGCGTCGATCTGTACTTTTGCCCCGAGCGGCAGGCCGGCCACCTGAAGAGTCGTTCGGACCGGGAAGGGCTTGGCGAGCCGCTGCCCGTAGACGACATTCATGGCTTCGAAGTGCTGGTAGTCCGTCAAATAGACCGTGGTCCGCAGGATGTCGCCCAGGCCCAGCCCCAGTTCGTCCAGCAGAATCTCCAGATTGTCCATCATTGCCGAGCATTGGTCCGCGACATTGTCGGATACCAGCGCTCCGGTTTCGCGGTCCTGGCCGATGATGCCGGCGGTGTACCCGGTCTGGCCGTGCTGGACGAAATGTGAAAACGGGGCGCTGGACTGGTGCAGGCCCGGGCTGAAGTGGAACCGGGTCATAGCTGCCTCAGATCAGACGCAATTTGAGCGAAGGCGGCGGCTGCGCGGCTGCCCGGTTCGGCTGTGTACGTCAGGATGCGGTGCCCGGAATCGTCGGGCAGGGTCAGCACTTCAAAGCCCAGCTCCAGCACTCCCAGATCCGGGTGGTTCATGGTTTTCCGCCCCGACATGCAGTTCTCCACGGGATGTTCCGCCCACATCGCCCCGAATTCCGGACTCTTCAGTGTCAGCTCGCCAACCAGGGCAGCCAATTCGGTGTCGTCCGCGAACCGCCCGGAAAGCAGGCGCAGGGATGCGACCGCGCGGCCAGCCTCCGCGTGCCACTGCGGGTAGAGGCTGCGCGTGGCCTCCTCGAGGAACAGCATCCGCGTCATGTTGGGGCGGCCGACAACTGATTCCGGCGCGTCAAAATCGAGCTGTGAGGCGACCAAACGGTGGCCGGCAGGGTTCCAGGCCAGCACTTCGGTACGTTTGCCCATCACCACAGCGGGCACGCTGCTCATTGCCTCGATCAGCCGCTTTGTCCCCGGCCGCACCTGGTCGGGCCGGCTCCGGGCAGTCTTGGAGCGCGCCTGCCCCCGCCCTCGCCGGATGCCGGAGAGGTCGGCGAGGTGTTTCTTTTCAACCTCGGTCAGGGACAGCGCACGGCTCAGCGAGTCGATGACGGCATCCGAGGCGTTGAGGTGCTGGCCCTGTTCCAGCCGGGCGTAGTAGGTCACGCTCATGCCCGCCATCATCGCCACCTCCTCGCGCCGCAGGCCCGGGACCCGCCGGGTGCCGTAATCCATCAGGCCGACGTCGCCCGGACTCAGGGCGGCGCGGCGCTTGCGCAGGAAGTCGCCCATGGCTGCTGGTTGGTTCATAACCCCGAGTATTCCCGAACTTCGCCGACCGTGGGTAGCACTGCCAGTGCTACCCACAACACGGCGTGGCTGTCCCTGGCGCTGGGCGGCACGGTGGAACGGAACACCTGCCCGCCGTCGTCTGATTGGAACCATTGCCATGACCGCCCAAGACACCCCCGCTGTCCCTCAATTCACTGCGCCACCGGTTGCGGACCACTCATCCGACCAAGCATCCAACCGGGCGCCCAACCGGATGACTGGCCGGCAGCGCCTCATCATGGTCGTGCTGCTGACCGCCAGCTTCACCCTCGCGGTGGACTTCTCCATCCTGAACGTCACCCTGCCAAGGATCGGGGCCGACGTCGGCATCTCCCTGGAACATCTGCAATGGATCGCGACGTCGTTCGCACTGTGCGCAGCCGGCTTCACATTGTTTTTCGGTCGGGTCGCCGACCTGTTCGGGCGCAAGCGACTCTTCATCACGGGGATGGCGCTGCTGGGCCTCGGCTCGCTTCTCGGCGGCCTCGCCGCTGACTCGGGGCTGCTGCTCACCGCCCGCGTGGCCCAGGGCATTGCCACAGCCGCCGTTACCCCGGCCGCCCTGTCGTTGCTCACCACGTCCTTTCCGGAAGGGCCCCTGCGTGCCAAGGCGCTGGGCCTGAACGGATCCCTGATGGCTGCAGGGTTCACCGCCGGCGCGATCCTCGGCGGGCTCCTGACGGATCTTTTGAGCTGGCGGTGGGCGTTCTTCATCAACGTCCCGGTGGCACTGTTCGTCCTCTTCCTCGCCCCGAAGCTCCTGACCGAATCCCGGCGCGGCGGCAGCAACACGCTGGACATGCCGGGCGCTGTCACCGTCACCGGCGCGTTGCTGCTGCTGGTCCTGGGTTTGACGACAGCCGGCGAACGGGGCTGGGCTGATCCGATGGCGTGGGGGCCTTTGGTCCTCGCTGCGGTGCTGTTCGTCATGTTCTACGTCATCGAGAAAAACACTGTCCACGCGCTGGTGCCCGTCACGATCCTGCGCCGAAAGAACATCGCCTGGGGCAACATCGCCGGGATCATCGCGTTCGCCACCGAAACATCGCTGGTCTTCTTCCTCACCCTGTACCTCCAGCAGGTCCTCGGCTACACGCCCCTTGGCGCCGGCCTGTCCTTCGCTGTCCTCGGCGCGGGCACCGTCGTCGGCGGGATTCTCGCACCTCAGCTGATCGGCCGATTCGGTCCCAAGAACACCATCATCACCGGACTCAGCATCCAGGCCGCTGCCACTGCTTCGTTGCTGTTCATCAACACCGGGCCGGTGTCACTCATCGTTGTACTGGTGGCAACCTTCATCGGAGGAGTCGCCAACCTCGCTGCCATCGTCGGCTTTATGGTCACGGCCACCACCGGGCTGCCCAACGCCGAACAGGGCCTTGCCACCGGCCTGGCCACCATGAGCCAGCAGATCGGCATCACCCTCGGCATCCCGGTCATGAGCACCGTCATGGCCGCCACCCTGCAGCACCAGTCCGGGGCGCCCTCCCCGGGGCAGGTCCTGGACAGCGTCCTTCCCGCCGTCGGGACCAACGCCGGACTGTGCTTCGCCGCCGCCCTTGTCCTCGCCTTCGCGCTGCCCCGCAAGGCAACCGGCGCGTGACGTCCCGCCCGCGACCGCCGTCGAGTTTTTGTCCAGATAACGGGCGTTGCGGACGCTTTAACTCGCGATAAGTGGACAAAAACTCAATCCCAAGGGGGCGGCCCTGCGAGAATGGGCCCGTGACCGAAGCCCAGAACGCAGCGTCCAAAACTCAGAACGCAGCTTCCAAAACCGCGGCCTCCGTGCGCGGCCGGCCCGACACCTCCGGAACGCTGGTGGACGCCGAGGTCGACGAACTGCCCGCCGCCGAGCCCACGCAGGTTACCGGGCGGCGCGGCCTGATCTACCTCGGCGTGTGCCTGGTGCTGATCGGGCTGAACCTGCGCACCGTGTTCTCCAGTTTCGCCGCAGTGCTCCCGGAGATAAGGTCCGACGCCGGGCTGCCGGGCTGGGCGGTGGTGGTGCTCACCACCGTGCCGGTCACCCTGCTGGGAGTTTTCGCCCCGCTGGCTCCGGTCCTTGCCAGGCGCTTCGGCGCGGAACGCGTGCTGCTCGGAGCCATGGCCGTGCTAACCGCGGGGCTGCTGCTCCGCCCGGTCGAACTGCCGGGGGCCGGGCACGTGCCCGCGCTGCTTGCCGGAACAGCCGCATGCGGCGCCGCCATTGCCCTCTGCAACGTGCTGCTGCCGGGCCTCGTGAAGCGGGACTTTCCGAACCGGCTGGGGCTGATGGGCGGCCTGTACACCACCGCCATCTGCGCCTCCGCAGCACTGGGCGCCGGATTCACCTTCCCCGTGTTCGCCGCTTCGGGGGAGTGGACCGTGGCGCTGTGGTCCTGGGCGCTGCCCGCCGCCGTCGTGCTTTTGCTGTTCCTTCCGCTAGCCGTCCGGCAGCGGCACCCGCGGCACCAGACCGTTGCCGACGGCGTGAATGTCTGGCGCTCGGCGGTCGCCTGGCAGGTCACCATCTTTATGGTGCTGCAGGCCATGATGTCCTTCAGCGTGTTCGCCTGGCTCGCGCCCATCCTGCGGGAACGGGGAGTGGACGGCGGGACGGCCGGGCTGGTCGTGTCCGCGTCCATCGTGCTGCAGATGCTCGGTTCGCTGTTCGCGCCGGCGCTGGCCGCCAGGTTCCGCGACCAGCGCATGATCAACACCGTCGTCGCGCTGATGACCGGCGGCGGCTTCGCACTGAGCATTTTCGGGCCGCTGGACTTCATCTGGGTGTGGACCGGGCTGCTGGGCCTGGGCCAGGGGAGCCTGACGGCGGTGGCGCTGACCATGATCATGCTGCGCACCCGGGATGGACATACGGCCGCGCACCTGTCAGGCATGATGCAGGGCGTGGGCTACGGCCTCGGCTCCACCGGCACACTCATGGTGGGGCAGCTGCACCAGGCCACGGGATCCTTCGCGGCGGCCGGCATGCTGTTCCTGGCCGTGGGGGCGCTCGCCGCCGGGTTCGGCTACCGCGCTGGCCGCAACCGCTTCATCGGCGGCTGACCCGCGGGCGGGCCTCAGCCCGGTGCCGGTGCGTGGCCGGTGGATCCCCGGACCATGAGCTGCGTGGCGACCAGGTGCAGCCGCTGCGGCAGTTCCGGACGCTCCCGGCGCTCCAGGATGAACTTGCCGGCCTGCAGCCCGACGGCGATATTGCCGTTGTCCACCGACGTCAGGGACAGGTGGCGGATTTTGGCGAGGTACGTGTTGTCGTACCCCACCAGGGAAAGCTCGTCCGGGACACGAAGACCCTGGTCCGCCGCCGCCGAGAGGGCTCCGATGCACGCGATGTCGTTGAACGCGAAGATGGCTGTGGGGCGCTCGCCGCGGGACAGAAGCCGCTGCGTTGCGTCGTACCCGCTTTCCTCGCTCATGCCGCCGGCCACCACCAGCGGCTGGAGGCCGGCCGCCCGCATGGCGGATTCGTACCCTTCGCGCCGGAGTGCGGCGATCAGGCCCGGCCCCTGAAGGTGCGCGATCCGCTGGTGGCCCAGGGAAATCAGGTGCTCCGTTGCCTGGAGCGCGCCCGCTTCATCGTCGTTAACCACGACGTCGGTCCGGCCCAGTTCGGGCTCGCGGGTCCCGGCGAGGACCACGGGAACCGTTGCGGCCGCCGCCTGGAGCGCGGCGGTTTCGGTGGTGGTCCCGACGACGACGATGCCGTCGATGCGCTGCTCGAGCAGGGTTTCCACCGAGTTCCGGCCCACCCGGTGGTCGGTGTAGGAGTCGACGAGGACGGGGGAGACGCCGGCCGAGTGCAGCGAGGCGGCCAACCCCTCCAAAAGTTCCACAAACCACGGATTGCGCAGGTCATTGAGCAGCACGCCGATGGTTCCGCTGCGCGGGCTGGAAAGCCCGCGTGCCAGCTGGTTGGGGCGGTAGTTGAGCTCGGCCATGGCGTCCTGCACGGCCTGGCGGCGGCTCGGGCTCACGCTGGTGGAGCCGCCCAGCACCAGGGACACCAGGGACTTGGAGACGCCGGCGCGGTCCGCTACGTCACGGATGGTGGGGCGGCGCAGCGGTTCGCCGATGGCGGGTGAACTGTCCATGCTGCGTCTCCTCTCAGGTCCCAACTCAGCATAAGGGGTTGACCAACGGCTCTTATCCATCCGATTATGGACCGGTCCAAGAATTTGTCCAAGAGTTGAGGGAACGTTATGAGTGCACCGTATGAACGCCGGCTGGTCGCGGGAATGGTCGGAGGCGGCGCCGGGGCGGACATCGGCAAAACCCACCGCTACGCAATGCGTCTGGACGACCAGTTCGAGCTGAACTCGGGGGTGTTCGGCCGGGACCGGGACCGTTCCCTCGCCGTCGCCGCCGAGCTGGGCATTGCGGAGGACCGGTCGTACCGCGATTACGCGGAAATGGCAGCGGCCGAGGCCGCACGGCCGGACGGCGCCGACGTCGTGGTAGTCGCCACGCCCAACGACAGCCACTTCGACATTGCCCGCACCTTCCTGGAGACCGGAATTTCGGTGGTGTGCGAAAAGCCGCTGACCCGGAACTCGGACACCGCCGCGGAACTGGTGCGCCTTGCCGAGGAGAACGGGGCGTTCCTCGCGGTCCCGCACTGCTATTCGGCGTACGCGATGGTGCGGCACGCGGCGCGTATGGTCCGCGACGGCGACCTCGGCAAGGTGACCTTCGTCGACGTCGAGCATGCCTCCGGGTGGGCGGCCTCGCCGCTGGAGGAACAAGGCCACAAGCAGGCCCGCTGGCGCACCGATCCGGACGTTGCCGGGTTCCCGAGCGTCGTGGCGGACCTGGGGACCCACGCCTATCACCTGCTGCGCTACATCACGGGACTGGACGCGGCCCGTGTGTCCGGCCGGCTCAGCACGCTGGTGCCCGGCCGCAGCGTCTTCGACCACGCCACCGCCGAACTGGAGCTAACCGGCGGAGTGCCCGCCAGGCTCTGGGCAAGCATGGCCGCCACCGGACACAACCATGGCCTGCGCATCAGGGTTTTCGGTGACAAGGGCAGCCTGGAATGGCAGCACGAGGACCCGCACCACCTCACGGTCCAAGACCTGAACGGCGCCACCACCATGCTCACCCACGGCCTGAGCACCCTCTCCGAAGACGCCACCCGCCTCACCCGCGTCGGCCTGGGCCACCCGGAAGGGTTCCTCGAAGCCTTCGCGAACTTCTACCGCGACCTGGCGGACATCCTGCGTTCCCGCCGCGACGGCACTCCGCCGCCGGAGCGGGAACTGACCATCCCCACCGGACGAGATGGACTCATTGGCGTCCAGTTCGTCGAAGCCGTGGCGGCCTCCTGCCACCGTGACTCGGCCTGGGTCGCCCCCGCGTCCACGCTGGCGACATCCACGGCGGCGTCCACCCAGAAGGCAGGAGTCTGACATGCAGCGTTTCGCCCTCCTGGGCGCCGGCTTCATCGGCTCCGTCCACGCCGCCAACCTTGCAGCCCATCAGGGCATCCAGTTTTCACGCATCTACGACATCGACACCGAACGGGCCAAGGCCCTCGCGGAAACCCACGGAACCCAGGCTGTCAGCGACCTGGACGAGGTTTTCGACCCCGACCACGTCGATGCTGTGTTCATTGCCTCCTCCACCGACACGCATGCCGAGCACCTGGTCCGTGCCGCCAACGCGGGCCTGGCGGTGCTGTGCGAAAAGCCGATTGACCTCGACCTGCGCCGCGCCCGGGAGACCGCCGCACATGCGGCCGGACGCGGCGTCCCGGTGATGGTCGACTTCAACCGCCGCTTTGACCGCGACTATCTGGAACTCAAGCGGATCATCGACGCCGGGGAGGTGGGCGACGTCGAACTCCTCCAGCTCTCCACGCGTGGACCGGCAGTGCCGCCGCTGTCCTACATCGCCGCGTCGGGCGGCCAGATGCGGGACCAGACCGTGCACTTCTTCGACCTGGTCCGCTGGCTGACCGGGCTTGACCCGGTGGAGGTGTCCGCCGTCGGGTCCGCCCTGGCGGAACCCCGCCTGGCCGAGTACGACGACGTCGACACCTCCGCCGTGACGCTCCGCCTCCCCACCGGCGCGCTGGTGCAGATCGACAGCATCCGGCGCACCACGTACGGCTACGACGAACGCATCGAGGTGTTCGGCTCCGAAGGGATGGCCGAGACCCAGCGGCGCCGCACCGGCGCGGTTTCCCGCTACCGGGCGGGGCAGGTGGTCGACGACGGCCTGCACTCCGGATGGTTCGAACGGGTTCGGCCCACGTACGCCGCTGCGCTGGCCCACTTCGTTTGCACGTTGGAAAACGGCGCGGCGCCAACCCCCTCGTTGGAGGACGGGCTCAAGGCCCAGGCCATCGCCGAGGCGGCCGTCCGTTCCCTGCGCAGCGGACGGACCGAGCGGATCGAGTACTGAGCGGATGGAACACTGAGTACCCGCCCGCGCTCAGTGCTCCATCCGCAGCCGCTTAGTCCTTGCCGAGGCCGGCAGCACTGACCTTGCTGCCGCCGGCCTCAGCGGTGACGCTGTTCAGGGCGGTGAGGTCGAAGATGCCGTTGATGTCCGCCTGCTTGGTGGTGCCGGCGTCGACGCCGTCCTGCAGCAGCTTCTTGTAGGTTCCGGCCAGCGGATCCACCGTGAAGATGATGTTCTTCAGCGAGCGCTCGACGATGTCCGGCTTCAATTCCGCGCCGGACGCGTCCTTCAGGGCCGCGTTGATGACGGTCGATTTCTCGCCGGGGGCGGCGTCGTTGAGCCATTTCACGGCTTCGGCGTGGCCCTTGAGGAGTGCCTTGACGGTGTCCGGGTGCTCGGCGGCAAACTTCTTGTTCACGGTCAGGATGGTGGTGGGGAACTCGCCCGGCTTGCCCGTCAGGGATCCGTCCCACAGGTCCTTCTCGTCCACCAGGACCTTCGCGCCGGCCTGCAAAACCAGCCGGGACGCCCACGGCTCAGGCAGCCACGCGCCGTCGAGCTTGCCGTCCTGGAACAGCTTCAGGGTCTGCGCGTTCTCAGTCGGGTTGATGGCCACGTCGCCGCTGCCATCGGTATTGGTCTTGTAGCCCTGCCCCGCGAGCCAGGCCCGGAGCGCCACGTCCTGCGTGCCGCCCAGCTGCGGCGAGGCCAGGGTCTTGCCCTTCAAATCCGCCGCCGAAGCAATCCCGGGCTTCACCACCAGCTGCGCCCCGCCGGCCGCGGCGCCGGCGATGATGCTCACGGACTCGCCCTGGCTCTTGACGAACGAGTTGATGGCCGGGTTCGGACCGATGTATGCCGCGTCGATCGCGCCGGCATTCAGCGCCTCGATCGCGGCGGGCCCGGCGTTGAAAACCTGCGTGCTGAGTTTGGTTTCGCCCAGGTTCTTGGCGATGAAGCCCTGCTTGACTCCCACGAGGGCCGGGGCGTGCGTGACATTGCCGAAATAGCCCAGCTTCAACTCTGGGGCAGGGGTGCCGGTCACGGCCGCAACCGGCTGGGATCCGGTGTTGCCGGCCAGCGAAGACGCCACGACCGCCCCTCCGGCGATCAGGGCGACGAGGCCTGCGGCGATGCCGATGCCAAGGGCGCGCTTGCGTTTGGCCTTGGGGGCTTGGCCCGCAACGATGCGGGTGGATCCTTCGGGGTTCTGATGCGACGACATGGGGATTCCTTCACGATTGCGAACGTGGATTGCGGTGCGTGGGACTGAGATTACGGTCCGGCTTCCGCCGGTATCAACGGTTCTCGACGCGCGCGTTCATTGGCGTTCACGCAGTGACTCAGGACGTCATCCAGAGCCCCTGATCAGGCGGCTGGCGGGGCTGCCAGGTATCCGGGCGTCACCTGACGTAACGGCCGTCGTCGTACTTTTCCATCCGCTTTTCGACCCGACGGCCGCAGCGCCTCAACCTGCTGAAGCCCTTGAGTTTTTGTCCAGATAACGTGCTTTGGAGGCACTCCAAGTCGCGATAAATGGACAAAAACTCCAGTGGGGGGAGCGTTCCATGGGTTAAACGCGTGGCGGGCCGGAGTCTCACCGGCCCGCCACGGAGAAACGGAGAAGATTAGTTGCAGAGCTGCCCGAAGGTGGCTCCGGCTTTTTGGTAATCGGCCTGAAGCTGGGCCACCTTTGCGGCGTCGGGGGATTCCTTCGCGGATTCGTCCGCGTAATCCAGGATCGCCTGCACGGCGGGCTTGAGTTCATCGGAAGCACCGGCCACGATGGGGCGGAGCTTGTTGCCCAGGATGACCATTCCGGTCCTGCCGGCGCTGGCGCTGGGGTCGGACACAACGATCTTGAGCCGGTCGCAGGTTTCTGCGGTGGTCAGTTGCGCCGGTGCGGAGCAGGCGGACGCGGAGAGGATGAGCCCGGCGGCGAGCAGGGCCGTGGTGAGTTTCTTCATGGTTCCCTTGGTAGGTTGCTGTCGCTCGATTGTATGCAGATCCCGCCGGGGACTCCTAGGTTGAGGCGATTCGCAGGGCGTGATCGGCCTCGGCCGGCGTCAGCTCTCCGGCGGCGGTCCCGAGGAACTTCCAATGACTGACCACGCCGTCAGGAGCCGTGACGGTCCCCTTGCGCAGAGCCCGTTCTATCCGGCGCCGCACCTCGGATTCGTGTTCCGGCTCCGTGGCGAACACTACCCTCAGCAGAACCGTTCCGCCGTCCCTGCTGGCCCGGGTGTGGTGGGCGGCCAAGGGGCAGGGCGCCGGGTGGTCCCAGCCGCCGCATAATTCCAGGGTGACGGCACCGCCAGGGGCTCCGAGATCGCCGTTGGGAATCATGCGCACGGCGGCCTCATGTACATACGGTGCGCGCATGGCTTGATTCTCCCACACGGGTCAACAGCTAAAGGCCGCCACCAGCTAAATGTTCAACAGCTAAGGGCCGGGCGGCCAAGCCGCCCGGCCCTTAGTCCTTGTCTCGAAAGACTTAGTGGGTCAGGTCCTTGCCCTTGGTCTCCGGGATGGTGAAGACGAACGCGATGCCAATCAGCAGCAGGAGGACCGCGTAGACGTTGAACAGGCTCGCCTGTCCGACCGTGCCGAGCCAGGTCTGCAGGTAGGGGGCCGTGCCGCCGAAGACTGCGACGCAGATGGAATAGGGGACGCCCACCCCGACCGTGCGGATCTTGGTGGGGAAGAGCTCCGCGTAAACAGCAGGAACGATGGCGGCGCTGGCTGCAATGAAGAACAGCATCACTGACATCGAGACGGCCAGCTGCCAGGGGGAGTCCTTCAGGAGCCAGGTCATCGGGAAGTGCAGCAGGGCTGCCCCGGCGGAGCCCATGATCAGGACCGGCTTGCGGCCGATGCGATCGGACAGCTTGCCCCAGAACGGCAGCGCGGCGATGAAGACGATGTTGGCGATGACACCGGCCCACAGGGCTTCACCGCGGTCCATCTTGAGCGCTGTTGCGGCGTAGCTCGGAGTTACCACGCCCCAGATGTAGTAGCTCACTGTGAGGCCCACAGTCAGGCCGATGACCTGCAGGGCCTGCTTGCGGTGCCGCCAGATCTGCGGCCACATGGGCTGGTGCTTCTCTTTGGGGGTCTCGGCTTCGAAGGCCCCGGTTTCCTTCATGCGCGCCCGCATGACCAGGGCGTAGATGCCCAGGGCTCCGCCGATCAGGAACGGGATGCGCCAACCCCAGGCGTTCATGTCCGCCTTGCTGAGCATACCCGTCAGGATGGCGCCGAGCAGGGTGCCTGCCAGGATGCCGGCGGTGCCGGAGGTGTAGATCAGCGTCGCCCAGAAGCCGCGTTTTTCCTTCGGGGCCATCTCGGACAGGTACGTCTGCGACGACGGGAGCTCGCCGCCGTGGGCCAGGCCCTGGATGAGGCGGGCAACCAGCAGCAGCAGGGAGGCAAATGCGCCGACGGCCTCGAAGGTCGGGGCGATGCCGATCAGCAGGCTGCCGAGGGCAGCGAGACCCACTGCGAAGGTCATGGACGTTTTGCGGCCGATCCGGTCCCCGATCCACCCGAAGACGAAGCCGCCGAAGGGACGGGCCACGAAGCCGACGGCGAAGATCGCCAGTGTGGACAGGACGGCGGACGTCGGGTCGGCGCTGCTGAAGAGCTGGCTGGCGATGAACGGGGCGAAGGTTGCGTAAATGGCCCAGTCGTACCATTCCACGGCGTTGCCGATGCCGGTGCCGATGAGGGTCCGCAGGTGGGACTTGTGAACCTGGACCTTGGCGGGGGT
Organism: Arthrobacter sp. ISL-72; assembly: GCF_018613755.1. Taxonomy (GTDB): domain Bacteria; phylum Actinomycetota; class Actinomycetes; order Actinomycetales; family Micrococcaceae; genus Arthrobacter. The sequence goes on along the minus strand of NZ_JAGGPP010000001.1, from coordinate 205,368 downwards.
GCCTACGGTTGAAGTCATGTGATGCTCCAAAGATTGGTGGGAGGTCAGTTGCCCGCAGCCGCAAGGGCTGCGATACGGGAAACGGCGAGCTCGGCGTACAGGGCTGCACCGTCGGAGAGGACGCCGTCGTCGAAAGTGGCGTACGGGGAGTGGTTGAACGGGGTGGACGTGTGGTCCGCGCCCGGGGCAACGGCACTGAGCCCGATGAAGGTGCCGGGCACCTCCGCCATCACCCGGGAGAAGTCCTCCGAGCCGCTGAGCGGGGTGGCCCAGCGGGTGAGGCGTGAATCCCCAAACAGGTTCCGGATGGTCTTCTCGGCTGTGTGCGTCTCGTCCTCGTCCGTGACGCTGAGCGGATACTCCGAGCGGTAGTCGACGTCCACCTCCAGGCCGTGCGCTGCGGCAATGCCCTTGAGGAGGACCGGGATGGCGGTCATCATCCGTTCCCGGGATTCATCCGAGAAGGTTCGGATGGTGGCTTCGAAGCGCGCGGATTCGGGGATGACGTTGCGCTTGGTGCCGGCCTGCAGGAGGCCGACGGTGAGGACCACGGGATCGAACATGTTGAACTGCCGCGTGATCATCACCTGCAGGGCCGTCACCATTTCCGCGACGGCGGTGACCGGGTCCTTGGCCGAGTGCGGCGCGGAGCCGTGGCCGCCGGCACCAAGGACCGTGACAAAGAGTCCGTCCGAGGCACTCAGCATGACGCCCGGCTTGGTGCAGAACTGGGCGTACGGCTCCAGTGCGGAGAACACGTGCATGGCGTAGGCGGCGTCCACCCGGCGGCCGGCGGCATCCAGGACGCCTTCGCGGATCATGTGGGAGGCCCCGTCGAAGCCTTCCTCGCCGGGCTGGAACATCAGGACAACGTCCCCCGCCAGCTGGTCCTGGCGTTCGGCCAGGAGGCGGGCGGCGCCGGCAAGCATGGAGGTGTGGAGGTCGTGGCCGCAAGCGTGCATGGCACCGTCAATGCGTGAGGTGTAGTCGACGCCGGTGCGTTCCTGGACGGGCAGGCCATCCATGTCCGCGCGCAGCAGGACCGCCGGCTTCCGGGACGAAGCGTGCGGTGCGCCGCCGCGCAGGACCGCGGTGACCGACGTCGTGCTTTCCCCGAGGGTGATTTCGTAGGGCAGTCCGTCCAGCTCCTTGAGGACTTTTTCCTGGGTGCGGGGAAGGTCCAGGCCGATCTCGGGCTCCCGATGAAGCTCATGGCGGAACCGGGCAATTTCGCCTTGCAGTTCCTTGGCATCGGCGGCGATAGACATTGCACTCCTACTTTCCGAACGATTGGTAAGTGACCTGCCATCCATTGTGGAGTGAGCTGATTCACAGGGAAGCAAATGGCCCGAAAAATTCAAAAGTATGATGGTTTTCGCAGGATTCGCGCATTGGAGAGGAAGGATGGCCAGTTGGACGTTAGCGAAGACGATCTCCACCTCATCAACGCGCTGCAGATCGCACCCCGGATCAGCTGGTCCGATGCAGCCGGCATCCTGGGCGTGCACGCCACCACGCTGGCTGCCCGCTGGGACCGGTTGCGGGCATCCGGCGCCGCTTGGACCACGGCTCACCTGATCGGCGATCCCAAACAGATGTGCCTCGCACTGGTGGACGTGGACTGCGAGATGCGCCAGCGCGCCGACGTCACGGCGGCCCTCGCAGCCATCCCGGAAGTGGTCACGGTGGAGGAAGCCGCCAGCAACCGCGACCTGATGCTGACGGTCATCACGCCGACGCTTGGCCGCTTCAGCGACGCCGTGGTGCCGCAGCTCAAGGAGATCCCCGGCCTCCTCAAATACCGGACGTCCCTCTGCACGCGGCTGCATGTGGGCGGCTATGCCTGGCGCCTCAATGTCCTGGACAAGGCCCAGCAGAACGCCCTCAAAGCATTCGCCGGGCCCGAGGCGTCCGGCACGGCGCCGCCCGCCGTGCCGGGTGCGCCGCTGCCGCAGAGCCACCTGGACCTGGTTCCGTTCCTCGCGCAGGACGGCAGGGCGACGGCGGCGGAGATCGCCCGGAGCCTGGGCCGCAACCCGGCCACCGTCCAGCGGCAGCTGAACCGGGTGCTGTCCAGCGGTCTGCTGTCCTTCCGCTGCGAGATCGCACAGCAATATTCGGGCTACCCGGTTACGTGCCAGTGGTTCGCCAACGTTCCGCCCGGCGGGCACGAGGCCGCTGCGGCTGAGCTGCGCAGCTTCCGCAACGTCCGGCTTGCCGCATCGACCACCGGCCGAACCAACTTCGTGATCGTGATGTGGCTGCATTCGCTGGCCGACGTGATGAACGCCGAACTCGCCCTCCAGCAGCGGATTCCCGGGCTGGAACTGGCCGAAAGCGTCGTGGTCCTGAGCGCGGCCAAGAGGGTGGGGTGGATGCTCAATCCGGACTCGACGGCCAGCGGGGCAGTTGTTCCGGCGGTCGGGCTCGGGCTGGAGGGGTAGCCGCTTAACCGTGTCCCTCCTGTTGCGCGCCGCAGGCGTCCGCGGACGTCCGGCAGGCGTCCGGTAGGCGCCCACCCGGTAGGCCAGGCATTACACTCGGGCAGGTAAGCCCGGGCGATGCCCATGACTACCGATCAGGCCACCACCGTGCAACGAAGCGCCCCCGCCTCCGCCCCCGAGGCCGCAGGAATCCTGCACCGCCACTACCTGCTGGTGATGTCCGGCGCGTGCGCCTTGGTTTTCCTGGCTGCCTTCGAGTCCCTGGCGGTCACCACCATCATGCCGCTGGTCAGCCGGGAACTTAACGGTGCCGGGCTGTACGCCCTGGCCTTTGCAGGGCCGCTGGCCACGGGCGTGATCGGCATGGTGGCTGCCGGCAACTGGTCCGACCGGCGGGGACCTGTGGGGCCGCTCTACGCCTCCGTTGCGATGTTCGTGCTGGGCCTGCTGATCGCAGGCACGGCAGGAAGCATGGCGGTCCTGGTGGCCGGGCGCCTGGTGCAGGGCCTGGGCGGCGGCGCCATGACGGTGGCCCTGTACGTCGTGGTGGCGCGTGTCTACCCTCCCGTGCTGCACCCGAAGATCTTCGCCGCCTTCTCCGCAGCGTGGGTCATTCCGTCGCTTGTGGGGCCCTTCGCCGCCGGCATCGTGGCGCAGGCCGCCAGCTGGCACTGGGTGTTCCTGGGCGTGGTGGGGCTGGTGGTGCCGGCCCTCCTGATGATCGTGCCGGCCCTGCGCGGGCTGCGACCTGCCCCGGCAAAGGCCGACGGCCCCGAGTCCAGTGCGAATGAGAAGCGGGGGTCCTACGGCCGGCTGGCGTGGGCTGCCCTCGCGGCGCTCGCCGTCCTGGGCCTGAACCTTTCCTCACACGTTCCGGTGGCCGGCGGCGCGCTGGCCACGGCCGCCGTCGTGATCGCCGTGATAGCGGTGCGGCCGCTGGTGCCGCCCGGCACCCTGCTGGCCCGACGCGGGCTGCCGAGCGTCATCCTGGCCCGCGGTTTGGTCTCGGCGGCGTTCTTCGGGGCCGAGGTGTACCTGCCGTACCTCCTGGTGGAGCGGTACGACTATTCACCTACCTTCGCCGGGCTGACCCTGACGTTCGGGGCGCTGGCCTGGGCCGGCGCGTCCGCTGTCCAAGGCCGGCTCGGCACCAAGCTCAGCCACGTCCGCGCCATGCGGATCGGATCGGCGATGGTGCTTGCCGCCGTCGTCCTTGCCCTGGTGACCACCGTCCTGGGCTGGCCTGCCGTCGTCGCGATTGCCGGCTGGATTTCGGCCGGCGGCGGCATGGGCCTGATGTACCCGCGCCTCAGCGTGATGACCCTGGCCCTGTCCACGCCGGACACCGAGGGGTTCAACAGCTCGGCCATGTCCATTGCGGACTCCCTCGGCGGCGCGCTGGCCCTGGCCACCACCGGGATCGTGTTCAGTTCCTTATCGATAACGGCAACGGCAACGACGACGGCGGGCGGGGTTTCGGGCGCTTCCTTCGCAGGAGTGTTCGCCCTCACGGCCGCCATCGCCGTCGTCGCTGTGGTTGTTGCGCCGCGCGTTGCCGCCCGCAGGAAGCCCTGGCCGGACCGGAATCCTAGCTCAGGGCAGCGGTCTTGTCGGTAGAGGTGACCTTGCCTGCGGCCGTTACGGCCTTCCACTCTTCAATCCGTGCCTGCTGGAGCGGGCTCTTCCGGTTGAAGTACCAGGCTGCGCCCAGAATCAGGAACCAGAGGGGAGCAACCACCAGGGCAAGGCGGGTGTCCTCCGCCTGGGCCAGCGCCACGAGCATAAAGACGAAGAAGGCGAGCACCACGTACGGCATGAAAGCGCCGCCGGGCATCTTGAAAGCGGACACAGCGTGCAGTTCGGGCCGGCGGCGGCGGAACACGATGTAGCTGATCAGGATCATGGACCAGACGAACATGGTGAGCACCGAGGCAACCGAGGTGACCACCGTGAAGGCGCCGATGACGGAATCGCCCGAGTACAGCAGCACCAGTCCGGCCAGCAGGAAGATGCAGGAGAACAGCAGGGCGTTTTGCGGAACCTTGCGGACGCTCAGCTTGCCGAAGGCCTTCGGTGCGTTGCCGTCCTGGGCCAGGCCGTAAACCATGCGCGACGTCGAGTAGATGCCCGAGTTGGCGCTGGAAGCCGCGGAGGTGAGGACCACCAGGTTGATCACCACAGCGGCGATGCCCAGACCGGCCAGGGTGAACATGCCGATGAACGGGCTGCTGGCGGCGTCGATGCTGCGCCACGGGTTGACCGCCATGATGACCACCAGGGCGCCTACGTAGAAGAGCAGGACGCGGATGGGGATCGAGTTGATGGCGCGCGGCAGGTTCTTCTCCGGGTCCTTCGTTTCAGCGGCCGCGGTGCCCACCAGTTCGATGCCGGCGAAGGCGAAGATGGCGATCTGGAAGCCGAGGATGAAACCGAACATGCCGTGCGGGAACATGCCGCCGTCGTTCCACACGTTGGCGAGGCTGGCCACCGCACCGTTGGGGGAGGTGAAGTTCGTTGCGATCATCACGACGCCGGTGGCGATCAGCGCCAGGATGGCAACCACCTTGATGATGGCGAACCAGAACTCGGCTTCACCGAAGGCCTTGACCGTGGGGAGGTTCAGCAGGATCAGCACAACGGGGGTGATGAGTGCGGGGATCCACAACGGGGTTCCGGGCGCGAGCTTGTCGACGTACCCGGCAATGGCGACGATGTCCGCCACGCCGGTGACAACCCAGAAGAACCAGTAGGACCAGCCGGTGAAGAACCCGGCCCATGGGCCCAGGAGGTCACCGGCGAAGTCGCTGAAGGACTTGTAGTTGAGGTTGGAAAGCAGGATTTCGCCCATGGCCCGCATCACGAAGAACAGCATGAAGCCGATGAGCATGTAGACGAAGATGACGGACGGGCCGGCGAGGGAGATGGTCTTGCCGGAACCCATGAACAGGCCCGTACCAATGGCGCCGCCAATGGCCAGCAGCTGGATGTGGCGGTTGCCGAGTGCGCGGGCAAGGTGCGGTTCCTGGCTGTGGCCGCCTCCGCTGGTTTGTTCCGTTGCAGTGTTCCTGGCAACCGTGGTGGTGCGTTCAGACATCAGTGCTTCTTTCCTTGTCTCAGGCGGACGGTGTTACAGGGGTCTGCCCTGGGGGCAGGGTGCATCGCCGTCCGCACGGAGCCGTCACGACTGTGACGGAGGTAACAGTTGGGGGTGGATTAAGACTAGGTGCCGGGTTGCGGCCTTTCCGCCGCGGGCCGTTGCTACTCGGGCCGGGTGGCATCGACCAATTTCGACGGCGGCGGGTCTGGCGGCGCCGCCGGCTTCCGGCCGGGAAAGGGCGTGCTCCGGCGTGGTGCCGCGCTGGGCGTATAGGGCGTGCCCTCCCTGTCTTCGTCTGCCGGAAGGGCGGATCGGGCGCCGTCCGTGTCGTTTGCCCCTCGACAAACGTCGAGACTCAAAGCATCAAGTGTAGTCCGTTGTTGGGCGCTCCACGGTCCTCCCGGGGGAGCCGGGTGGTATGGGCTCAAAAGCGCCGCAGGTGCCGGCCAGGGTCCGCACGGCACGCCCTGCCCGGGCTCGGAAACGCGGAGCGGTCGCGCCGGATGCTAGACTGGTGAAACTTGATGTGCAGTGATGCCCACTTTGCGTTCGGTTGACCGGCTTCGGTTCGTCAACCGGATCCCCCAAGGTTTAGACCGGCGGGAGTGGGTTTTTTCATGTGAGAGGCACATCCTGCGTCGATGAACGCGTTCCATTTGGTCCCGGCCGCCGTCCTGCAAGTGGCAGCTGGCTGGTTGATCACCTGACTTTTCTTCGGCGAACCCTTGGCCCAACCGGCGCCGGGGGCCGATATCCGTATGGATACCGCCTGAAAGACCTTTGACTACATGACTACTTTTGCTGCCCTCGGCACGCCCAAGGCCCTTGCCGACACCCTCACCGCCCAGGGAATCGAAACCCCGTTCCCCATCCAGGTGAAGACCCTCCCTGACACCCTGGCCGGACGCGACGTCCTGGGCCGCGGCCGCACCGGCTCCGGCAAGACCATCGCCTTCGCCATCCCGCTGGTGGCCCGCCTCGCTGAACGCGAAGCTGCCTACTTCCGCAAGCCCGGCCGTCCCATGGGCCTTGTCCTGGCTCCCACCCGCGAGCTGGCCACCCAGATCAACGCCACCATCGAGCCGCTGGCCAAGGCCGCTGGCCTGACCACCACCGTGATCTACGGCGGCATCTCCCAGGCGCGCCAGGAAAAGGCCCTGCGCGCCGGCGTCGACATTATCATCGCCTGCCCGGGCCGCCTGGAGGACCTGATCCGCCAGCGCATCCTCACCCTCGAGGCCGTGGAGATCACCGTCCTGGATGAGGCCGACCACATGGCCGACCTCGGCTTCCTGCCGGTCGTCAAGAAGCTCATGGACATGACCCCGAGCCAGGGCCAGCGCCTGCTGTTCTCCGCCACCCTGGACAACGGCGTGGACAAGATCGTCCAGCGCTACCTGTCCAACCCGCTGACCCACTCCGTGGATGACCCGCAGGCCGCGGTGACCACCATGGAACACCACGTGCTGGTGGTCAACGACCAGACCGTCAAGAAGCAGCTGATCGTCGAGCTCGCCTCGGGCTCCGGCCGCCGCGTGCTCTTCATGCGCACCAAGCACCACGCCCGCAAGCTGGCCAAGACCCTGACCGACGCCGGCATTCCCGCCGTCGACCTGCACGGCAACCTCTCGCAGAACGCCCGTGACCGCAACCTCGCCGAGTTCTCCTCCGGCGACGTCCGCGTCCTGGTGGCCACCGACGTCGCAGCCCGCGGCGTCCACGTGGACGACGTCGAACTGGTCATCCACGTTGACCCGCCCACCGAGCACAAGGCATACCTGCACCGCTCCGGCCGTACGGCCCGTGCGGGTTCGGACGGCACCGTGGTCACGCTGACCCTGCCCGAGCAGCAGTCGGACGTCAAGAAGCTCATGAAGGCTGCCGGCGTCGAGGTCAACTTCGAGCGCGTCACCGCCAACTCCCCGCTGGTTGCGGAACTCGTTGGCGAAATGGCCGACAAGATCGATCCCCGCACCCGCGCCGCACTGCTCGCAGCGAAGGCCGCTCAGCACGGCGGCGGCACCTCCACCGGTGCCAACGCCGAACGCAAGCGCGCCCGCCGCCAGGCGGCACCCACCGCGGGCGGCCGCGGCGGACGTGGCGGACGCGGACGCGTTTCGGCTGAGGCGCCCCGCACGGACCTTCCCCGCGCAGAGCGCCGCGCCGTCGCCTATGAAGGCCAGGCCGCTGCCCGCAACGCCGCTGAACGCGTTGCCGAGAAGAACCAGGACCGCGCCGACGCCGAGCGCGCCGAGCGCCGCAATGCACGCGGCCGTGGCCGTTCCACGGCGTACTCGCACCACAACGATGTTCCCGCAGCAGGCGGCCGTGCATCGGCCGGCCGCGGGTCTGACGCACGTGCGACCGACGGCCGTGGCGACGCCCGCGGCGGCGCAACCCGCACCAGTGCACCCCGCGGTGGCGCACCCCGCAGCGGTGGCGCGCCCCGCACCGGCGGAGCAACGGGTGGCCAGCGCAGCGGACGTCCGGCAACGGGCCAGCGCGCCGCTGCCGGCAGCAAGTCCGGCTCAGCAGGCGGCAACGCTGCAGTCTGGTCCTCCAACACCGGCGGCACCTCGGGCGGTTCCTACTCCGGCGGCGGCAACGGCCGCTCCAGCGAAGGCCGTCCGGCACGCAGCGGCCCCCGCCGCGCGTCGGCTCCGGCGTCGAACGAACGCCGCGGCCGCTAACTAGCAGCTGCCGGCCTACCAGCCGCGGGCGCGCCACTCCGCCAGGTGCGGACGCTCCGCACCCAAGGTGGTGGGCTTGCCGTGGCCCGGATGCACCACGGTGTCATCCGGGTACACGTCGAACAGCCGCTCGCTCACGTCGGTCATCAGCTGGTTGAACCGATCGGGATCCTTCTGGGTGTTGCCCACGCCGCCCGGAAAAAGGGAGTCCCCGGAGAAGATGTACGCAGGGCCTTCCGGGTCCTGGTACACCAGGGCGACCGAACCCGGAGTGTGTCCACGGAGATGTACGGCGGTCACATCGAAGCCGTCGAAGTTGCCCACGTCCCCGTGGTCCAGCAGCACGTCCACCTTCACCGGCAGCTCCGGGGCGTCATCCTTTCCGGCGGCGGTCTTCGCTCCGGTGGCTTCCACCAGCCCCGGCAGGGCCCGCACGTGGTCCCAGTGCTGGTGCGTGGTGGCAATCAGCGCCAGCTTCGGCGGCGCTGAACTGTCCGCGGCCGCATCCGCGAGCATCGTTTGGATGGCGGGCAGGTCATCCGCGGCATCGATCAGCAACTGCGCACCGGACTCCTTGGCGGTGAGCAGGTAAACGTTGTTGTCCATCTCGCTGACGGAAATTCGGCGGATGGTGACGTCGCGGAGTGAATGAATGAGCGTTTCCATGCGCATCAGTCTACGAAGTTGAGCTACGAAGGTTGAGCGCTGACGCTCTTGCAGGGCCGCCGGCTTTCTGCGGATTCCAGTATCGGAATGCGGAGGGCCGGCGTTTCTGCGTTTAATCAGCAAACCCCGCGGTCCACCCCGGCAGGACCCACCCCATAGCCGGGCCGACCCCCGGCAGGACCCAAGCCCTCCCGCGGCGCAAGTCATAGCGACGCAATGCGCAACCGGGCAACCGTGGTAGCTTCCGCTAAGAAGATTCCTAGGGGAGGAACGCTTATTTTGGCGTCGCAGTCTGAAACCGGAGCCGGTATTGCCTTTATCGGCGTCACAAAGTCCTACGGGCGGCGGGTGGTGGTGGACTCGGTGAGCTTCATCTGCCCGCCCGGTTCCATCACCGGGTTTCTGGGCCCGAACGGTGCGGGAAAATCGACAACCCTCCGTATCGCCGCCGGTCTGAGCAGGGCGGACGCCGGCGAAGTCCTCTTCGCCGGGCGCCGGCGTCGTGACCTGGAAAACCCCGGACGCTGCATCGGGTTCGTGCTGGATCCCACCGCCCTGCATCCGGGACGGTCCGTGCAGGAAACCCTCAAGCTCAGTGGCCTGCTCCTTGAGCTCCCCGCTGCCCACATCGACGAAGTCCTCGTCCTGACCGGACTGGTTGCTGTCCGGCGCAAGCGGGTCGCGGCGCTGTCCCTCGGCATGCGCCAGCGGCTGGTCCTGGGCCTTGCCATCCTGGCAAAACCGCAGTTCCTAGTCATGGACGAACCCACCAACGGGCTGGATGCGGACGGTGCCGTGTGGGTGCGCAATTTCCTGACGCACTTCGCCTCTGAAGGCGGGACGGTGCTCCTGTCGAGTCATCTGCTCCGGGACGTGCAGGCTGTGGCGGACCACATCGTGATGATCGACAGGGGCCGCATCGTGGCCGCCGGCGGCGTAGCCGAATTCAGCACAGGCGTCGGAACCAGGGTGGCAGCAGCGGAACCTTGGCGGCTCGCGGAGGTGTGCTCGAAGCAGCAGTGGCCGTTCCGCCGCGATGGCGACACTTTCCTGGTGGAAGCGCCGCCGGAAGAGATCGGCCTGGCCTGCCTGGAGCATCGGGTGGCTCTCATTCACCTCTCCAACGTCACCGAATCGGCGTTGGAAGAGAAATTCCTTGCCCTGACCTCCGGCGAATTCGCCAGCCGAAACAACTCCTTGGAGTCCACCGCATGAGCCGCCGCATCAGTTTCGCCCTGCTGACCTGGGTGGAGATCAGGAAGCTGCTGGACACCCGGAGTTCCCTGGCTATCCTGGCCGTCCTGACCGCTGTCGCCGCGGCCCTTGTGGTGGGCTTCGCCCTGTTCAGCCAGAGCAACGGCACGGCGGTGACCTTCGCGGGGCTCGCGGGAAGCATCGGGCTCTTCACGGCGCTGGCGATGCCCCTGATCGGGATCCTCGGAATGACATCGGACATCGCCCACCGCACCACCCACGTGTACTACCCTTTGCTCGGCGGCAGGAGCGGCCAGTTCTGGGCGAAAGTGACGGCAGCCGCGGCCGTCGCGCTCGCCTTGCAGCTTTTCGTGTTGCTGCTCCTCGCGGCAGTCGCCGCGGCTGCGATGGGGAACGCGGCCGCTCCCGAAGTGTTCCGCGACGCCGCAGGGACCACCGCGCGGGGAGTGGTGTCGTGCCTGTTGAGCACCATGTTCGGCGTCGCCCTGGCTGCGGCCATCCGGCGGACCGCCCTGGCGATCGTCGCCGTCATCCTGGTCACGCTGGTGGGCAACGGCCTCATCCTCACGCTGCTGCCCGACGCCAGCGGCTACTTCAGCACGCTCACGGCCGGGGCCGCCCTGGTGGGTGGCCCCGAGGCGCCGTCGGCGCTGGAGGTGATCACATCGCTGGCGATTTGGTATGCGCTGCCATTGGCCATCGGCTGGTGGATCACCGAAAACGGCGAAGCCTGAAGCCCCTCCCTACTCGCGGCCCTGCGACACCCAGTTGGGGTCCGCTGAACGGGAGCCGACGACGGCGTCCGCGGCGGCGTCGAGCTTCTCCAGCTGCGCCTGGGTGAAGTTGAGCCCCAGTGCGCCGAGGTTCTCGTCAATCCGTTCCGCCTTGCGGGTGCCGGGGATGGGGACCACCGGCAGGCCGAGCCGCCTGCCCTGGGCGAGCAGCCAGGCAAGCGCCACCTGGGCGGGGGTCGCAGGGAGACCTGCCACGGAGTGCTCAGCGGCGACGGACTGGACCGCCGCCACCACCACCTGGTTGGCGTCCGCGGCGGATTCGGCAAAGCGCGGAATCTTCCGGCGGAAGTCGTCGCTGCCCAGCTGCGACGCGTCCACGGTGCCGGTCAGGAATCCGCGGCCCAGCGGCGAGTAGGGCACGAAGCCCACGCCAAGCCCGGCAGCAGCGGGAACAACGTTGCGTTCCACGTCGCGGCTCCAGATCGACCACTCGCTCTGGACGGCGGCGATGGGGTGGATGCTGCTGGCCTCCCGCAGTTCCTCCGCAGTCACTTCCGACAGGCCGAGGTGCCGGACCTTGCCCTGCTGCACCAGCTCCGCCATGGCCTCCACCGTTTCCACAATCGGAACGCGGAGGTCGCGGCGGTGCATGTAGTAGAGGTCGATCGTGTCCGTCCCCAGGCGCCTGAGGCTGGCCTCCACCGCCTGCCGGACGTGGATGCGGTCACCCCGGATGTCCGTGTACCCCGCCGAGGGCGTGCCCACCAGCCCGAACTTGGTGGCCAGCTGCACTTCATCCCTGCGTTCCTTGAGCAACCGGGCGATGAGCTCCTCGTTGCTGCCGCCGCCGTAAATATCCGCGGTGTCGATGAACGTGACGCCGGCATCCACCGCATGGTGGAGGGTGCGCAGGGCATCGTTCTGGTCGACGTCGCCGTAGACCGGAGTGAGGGCCATTCCGCCGAACCCCAGAGGGCTGACGTTGAGGCCGTCGCCGAGGTGGACCGGAGTTGCTGTTGTCATGACGGTTCTCCTTGTTGGTTACGTCCAGGGAATGACTCGGTCCGCGGCAGCGCGGGTGGTTTCGACCAGCCGGGCGTTGGCTTCATCCGAGCCCGCGGCCCATGCCTCCGCCGCTAACCGGTCCATGCCAAAGTGCATATGCCGGTCCACCAGCCGCCGCAGGCGCAGGTCCGCGGGAGTGTCCATAAACCAGACCTCGTCGAGCTGCGCGCGAATCTGCCGCCAGACGGGGTGATCCACCAAAAGGTAATTCCCTTCGGTGATCACTAGCTGCACGGACGCCGGAACGGCGATGGAAGCCGCCACCGGTTCGTCGATCTGGCGGCGGAAATCAGGGGCGTAGACCACGGGCTCGTCCCGCAGCGCCAGCCGGCGCAGCAGCGAGAGGTAACCGCCGGCGTCGAAGGTGTCGAGTGCACCCTTGCGCTGCCGCAGCGGGGTGCCGTCGATGATCGCGTTGCCCAGATGGAATCCGTCCATGGGCACCACCACGGCCGCGCCTGCACCGAATAGGCGGTGCAGGCCGGCCGCGAACGTGGATTTGCCGGAACCCGGCGAACCGGTGATGCCGAGCAGCATCCGCTGCCCTGATTCGAGTCGGGCGCGCAGCTCCGCCACAGCCGCCGTTACGGCCGGATGCTGGACCGCGCCATCCAGGGGCAGCACAGGGTTCGGGTCCACCGGGGAGGTTGCCATGGCCACCAGCCTAATCCGGCTGCCGGGCCTCGCGGGTTTCCCGTCGCCCTGCAGCTGCTACTCATCCTGGAACATTTTACTTGTCCTGAAACACCGCCACAGTGCGGGCGGGCACGGTGAAGGTTCCGGTCGCCGGGTCGTGGACGGCCGACTTGACCACTGAGTCGATGCCCGCTGCCTGTATCGGGTGGAGGGCGTAAGCGGACCCTGCCGTCCCGGCAACTGTCTGGTTCACTGCCTCATCCGAGGCGTTGAAGACCACCACCAGGCCGCGCAGGTTCTTGTCCACGTCCGTGCCGACGGAATCGTCAATGCGCATCACCACCACGCCCGGGGTCTGTTCGGGGCCACCGGCCGGGAAGGAGACCTTCTGCTGGACCAGTCCGGCCTCGCCCAGGTGGAACAGCGGCGTGCTCTTGCGGATCTGCAGCAATTCGGCCGCCCGGCCGCGGGCTTCCGCGATCTCCGCTGAAGCCGGCTTCTGCGCCGGGTCTGCCAGCAACGGGCGCATGTAGTCGTACTTGTCCTCGTTGTCAGTTTTGGGCGGCAAGCCACGGCCGAAGCCGTTGGTGGCATCCGTGTGGTCCAGGACGTTGAACCAGTCGCCGGAATCGTAGCTGTTGCGGTCCAGGGACTTGCTGCGCAGCGATTCGCCTCCGGCGTGCCAGAAGGAGATGCCCTGGCCGAAGGCTGTGGTGCTGAGGGCGAGAGTCTGCATCCGTGTCCGGTCGGCCATTGCCGTGTGTTGGGGAAGCTTCAGGGCAAGGGCGTCGAACAACGTCTCGTTGTCGTGGGCTTCCACGTAAGTGACGGCCTCCTGCGGGTCGCTCGCGTACCCGGCAGGGGCGCCGTTGTACGGCACCGCCGCACCCGTAACGGTCGCGCCCGTGCGGTCAATGAAGGAGTAGTCCTTCAGGTTGCCGGTCAGGCCCACCTTCACAAGGTCCTGGGCGAGGAGCAGGGCGGCTTTTTGCTGTTCGGGGGTGCCGTTGGCCGAGGAGCCGTTGGGATCCGTGAAAAGGCCGGAAGCGAATCCCTGAACCCGCGGATCCGGGTCGAACGGGCTTCCGCCGCGGACGGCGTCGCGCAGGCGGTCGTTGAACGTGCCGATGCCCGTTCCGGCCATGTTCGCCTGGGTGGCCTGGACGAACCTGGCGTTGTTGGCCACTTCGCCGAAGTTCCAGCCCTCGCCGTACAGGGTGATGTTCTTGCCGTCCACTCCGTCCCTGGCCAGGGTCAGCTTATCGAGGGCTGCCCTGACGTCCAGCATGTTCTGCTTGGAGTGGTGCCCCATGAGGTCAAAGCGGAAGCCGTCCAGCTTGTAAGTCTTGGCCAGGGTCACCAGGGAATCGATCATGAGCTTGCCCATCATGGCGTTCTCGGTGGCCGTGTTGGCGCAGCACGTGGACGTCTCGAGGGATCCGGTGGCGGCATTCAGGCGGTGGTAGTAGCCCGGAACAATCCGGTCAAGGTTGTTGCTGCCGGACTGGCCGGCACTCGAGGTGTGATTGTAGACAACGTCCTGGATCACCCGCGCCCCCGCGGTGTTGAGTGCGGCCACCATGCCGCGGAATTCGGTGATCCGAGTGGCTCCGTCCGGGTTGGTGGAATAGGAGCCTTCAGGCGTTGTGTAGTGCAGGGGATCGTAGCCCCAGTTGAAGCCGTCCTTGGCTGCCGTCCCTGCCACGCAGGCCTGCTGCTCCTCTGAATCGGACGGAAGGGCAGCGAGGTCACAGAGCGGTTCACGCTGCTCGCTGCGGCGCTCCTCGATCGTGCCGATGTCGTTGACGGGCAGCAGGTGGACCGCATTCATCCCGGCGTCCACCAGTTCCCGGATCCGACTCATGCCTTTGCTGCCGGGGTCAGTAAACGCCTTGTACGTGCCACGGTGCTCGGCCGGAACTGACGCATCGGTGATGGAGAAGTCGCGCACGTGCAGCTCATAGAGGGAGAGGTCCTCCGGCTTGCCGAGCTCCGGCTTCTTCAGTTTGCCCCAGTTGTCCGGTGCCAGGGACTTGTCCTCCAGGTCCACAAAAAGGCTGCGTTCGGAGTTGGCGGAAAGGCCAACGCTGTAGGGGTCGGTGACGAGGTTCCGCTCGACCTTGCCGGTTTCCGGGACGAAGACCTCTACCTCGTACAGGTAGTAGGTGCCGTTCCAATCCTTGTCCCCGGTGACGGACCAGACGCCGTCCCTGGCGGGTTTCATGGCCTTGCTGGACACGGGGCTGCCACCGGATCCGGAGGCGTACGTGTGGACGGTGACGCTGCGGGCCGTGGGGGCCCACAGGGAAAGCTCCGGGCGCTTGCCCTTCCACGCCAGTCCGAGTTCCTGCTCCGCCGCTCCTTGGTAGAGCATGTCCAGGACTCCGGGGATCTGGACTCCGGTAGTGGCTGTGACCTTGCCGTCCGTCCCGATGGCGGCCACGAGCAGCTGGCCTTTGAGCAGGTCCTTGGCCCGGAGCGCGTCCTCCTCCCCCAGCCGCAGGGAGGCGAGGCCAGCCAGATGGGGATACTTGGCCGCCAGGCCGGCCTCCAGCGCTTCGGCATCCTGCTCGAGCGGTAGGAAAGTGCCTCCGGTGATCTGTCCGTCAGCAACGGTCAGGCCGCCGTCGGGAGCGCTATAAAGCCGGTACGTGGTTCCTTCGGCCGCGGGGGCTTGCCATGCGATGGTGTCCGCCGTCAGCCAGTGAGCCCCGGCATCGGCTCCCAGCGCATCCGGGACGTCGTTGCTGAGGGTGTGGCTGGCGTGGTCGTAGGTGAAGGTCACGGGTCCTCCCGGGGCGGTGAGCACGATGTCGCCGCCTCCGGCCACTCCGCCTGTGCCGTAGTTCTCGTCCCATGAATTGTTGAGGGCAACCTTCATGCCGTAGGTGCCTGCGGGGATCTCGAAGGTGGCTTGGTACAGGGTTGCGGATCCCGCCACCGGCAGTAGCCTGCTGGCGATGCACTCCGGCTGCCAGTCTCCGGGGCAGCCGATTTCGGACTGCAGCGATCCTACGAGCGCCACGGCCTCCGGCACGGCTGTGTGGTCTGCAAACGCTGGGAGGGCAAGGGCTCCCAACGCCAGGGGAGTGACACAGGCCGCTGCCAATGCAGCCGCGAATTTCCTGTTAAGGGTGGGTGGGGGCCCGGGCGGGCGCGAGTGACGAGTCATGGAAGACCTTCCTTGGCAATGCCCCAGAACGGCATCAGCGGTGAGCGGGGATACCGACGAGCCTAGGTATCCGTTCTCAGCACGTCAACCATTTACTGAAAATTTCACGCTTTGTTTTCATGAAACGCAGCACGCGGCTTCCGTACACTGGAAATACGATGACTTCCGGACGGCCGTTCCGGTGAAGGAGCCTGATGAGCATGACTGGGGGCGGGACGGAACCTGCTGCAGCGGAGCGTCCTAAACTGGAGGACCTCGCACGGAAGGTCGGTGTCAGCATCGCCACCGTGTCGCGCGTGGTCAATGGCCGCAAGGGCGTTTCACGGGAGGTGCGGCAGGCAGTTCTCGCCGCGATGGACGACCTGGGCTACGAGCGCCCGGACCGTGCCCGCAGCGCCACCAGGGGACAGGTGGGGATCATCGTCCCGGACCTGACCAATCCCATTTTTCCGGCAATTGCCCAGGCCGTGGTTTCGCTCCTTTCCCAGGAGGACTTCATTCCGATCATCTGTGCCCTGCCGGGCGGCGGACGCTCGGAGGACGAATACATTGAGATGCTCGTGGGGCAGGAGGCGTCCGGCATCATTTTCATCTGCAGTGCACACGCCGATGGCCAGGCCAGCCTGGAGCGCTACCACCGTCTGCGCGGCCGCGGCGTCCCGTTCGTCCTTGTCAACGGCGCCCGGCCGGAACTGGCAGCTGCTTCCGTATCCAACGACGACGCCGCGGCAATCAGCACGGCGGTACAGCACCTTGCCAGCCTGGGGCACCGGAAGGTGGGGCTGGCAATCGGGCCCCACCGCTTCATTCCCAGCCGGCAGAAGCTGGCCGGATTCCGCTCCGCCCTCGCCGAGTACCTGGGTACCGATGACCCGGAACCTCACACGGCCACCAGCATGTTCACGGTGGAAGGCGGTCAGAGCGCGGCCAATGAACTCCTGGACTCCGGCCACACCGCGATTGTGTGTGGCTCCGACGTCATGGCGCTGGGCGCCATCCGCGCGGCGCAGTCCAGGGGATTGCGCGTGCCGGAAGACGTGTCCATCGTCGGCTTCGATGATTCCGCGCTGATGGCGCTCACCAATCCGCCGCTGACCACGCTCCGTCAGCCTGCCGCCGCGATCGCCCACGCCGCCGTCCATGCACTCGCTGCCGAAATTGCCGGCGAACAGTCAACGCGCTCGCCGGTGGTCCTGGCGTCCGACCTTGTGGTGCGCGGCTCTACCGGTCCTGCGGCAGGCGCTTCAGACCCGCAGCGCAGCCCACGATCCCGGCGATGAACAGCAGTTTGAGCGGGCTGGCGGGCTCGACGCCGGTGGCCATGGCCCAGCCCACGGTCAGGGCAGCGCCGATCCCCACCCAGACGGCGTAGGCGGTCCCGAGCGGGATGGTTTTCACGGCGGTCCCAAGGCCACTCATGCTCAGCGCGGCCGTGACCGCAAAGATGGCGGTGGGCAGGGCCTGGGAGAAGCCATCGGACAGCCCCAGGGCGGTGGCCCAGACCGCCTCGAGGACGGCGGAACCGAGCAGGGTCAGCCAGGCAATCGTATTCTTGGTCATTACGCCACCACCTTCAGGCCCACAACGCACGCGGCGATCCCGGCGAGCAGCAGCAGCCGGGCCGTCGTCGCGCGTTCCGCCTTGGTGACGATCGCGTACGCGGAGGTCATCACCACGCCCACGCCTACCCAGACCGCGTAGGCGGTACCGGTGGGAATGGACTGCATCGCGATGGCGAGGCCGCCGGTGCTCGCAATGACGGAAACCAGGAAGATTACCGTGGGCAGCACGCGGCGAAGGCCTTTGGTCTGGGAAGTGCGGTGCAGCGCTGCGGCCCACACGGCCTCGAGCGCCCCGGAGAGAATGAGGATTAACCACGACATGACAGATCCTTTGGCCAGTCTTGTCGCGTGCCGGGTACTGAACCGTCGTCCGGAGGTTCCGGAGGGGGAACCTTGATCCCAGCGTAGCAACGCCCGACGCCGGGAGGCGACCGTTGGTGGTTAAGGTCACCCGTGGGGGAACCGGGCGGTTCCCCCACGGGCACGCGGGATCCGCGCTCCTCGACAGAGCGGGCAGGAACCGCTGTAAGAACCCTGGGTCACAGGGAAGATTGGATGATCACTGGGATGACGGTACCGCCGGCAACCGTGCGAGGAAAAGGCTCCCTACGCAGTGGGGGCGGCGTGTGGGCTCGGCGGGCCGTGGGGGATCGTCGGCCGGTGCGGAATTGACGAGGCGAGGGCAAGCACAATGACGAATGACGCGCCCAGGACGCCGACCCAGGCGCCGCGGGGTTCGGTCAGGGCGAGCGCGGGACCGGCAATCCCGGGCCCGGTCAGGGCAAGTAGTGCGGTGAGGGCGGCGCTGACGAGGCCACAGACGAGCCTGGCCCAGAGCGGCCCTCGACCGGAGAGCGCGTAGCCTCCGCCGAGCCCCATCAACGCGACCGCAATGGCGCCCCCACCCAGCCCTTGAGTCAGTAGCGCCTCAACTGCGCCGGGCATAAGCAGAGGGGCAATGGCGAAGGCCAGCGGCGCAAGGGCCAGCCACCGCCAGCCCCGCCGCCCGCCTGCGCGCCGCAGTGCTTCCGCCCAGCCCAAAAGTCCCCCGGCAACAGCTCCAGGCACAAGGATCGCGCCGAAGGTTCCCCACCAGCTGAAAGCGGACGCGGGACCGGCGAGCTCCACCATGTAGCCACGGAACCCTGCGGCCCAGGCAATCCCGCAGATCACACCAGCCGCAACCGGCGCCGCACTTCTATGGCGGGCCGGGCGGGCCTCAGGTGAAACTTGTACGGACGCTTTTTCGGACATGATCGGCTCCACAATGCGCAGTGTGGCCGTTCGGTCGCTGCCGCCCAGCCGTGCAGGGTCACCGAATGGTCTTGGCTTTGATTCTCCCATCCTCCGCGGGACAATGCGGCGGCTGCGGGAATGCTCAAGGTGCAGCGAGTGGCAACGGAATCCGTTCCACGACGCGCGGCGCAAGGAGGAGCTGCCTTTCCGGGCCCTCTCCACGGCTCAGCAGCGAGGCTCCGCTGCCGTCCAATTCGTGCGTCAGCACGCGGATGACGTGGCGCGCGGCCTCCTCCACGGGCTGGGCGACACTGGAAAGCCCCAGTGCGGCAGCCACGGGAGTATCGTCAAAGCCCACAACCGCTGCCTGTCCGTCCGGCCCGGCAGGGCCTCCGCCGCGGAGGAATGCCCCGGGCCGTGATTCCCGGAGCTGCCCCATGGCCCCCAGCGCCAGTGAGTCGCTGGAGCAGACCATGGCCGTGGCACCCCTCGATGCCAGCACGGCCGTCCCGGCTGCTCCGCCGGCAACAGTGTCTTCCGCCTCCACGTTGAGCGTGACCAGATCCTGGCCGTATCCCGCCGCGCTCATGGCGCGCTTCCAGCCCAGCCGGCGGTCGTTCCCCACCGGGCTGCCCGTGTGCCAGCCCAGGAACCCGATTCTCGTGTGGCCCTGCGCCAGCAGCATCTTCACTGACCCTTCGGTTCCGGCGGCGCCGTCCACGTCCACCCAGGGGTGGTCGGCAGCGACGGGTTGTCCGGCCGAATCCCAGGGCCGGCCGAAAACAGCGAAGGCCGTGCCGCGTGCGTGCAGCCAGCGGGTCCGCGCGTCGTCCGGGGTGCTGGAGGTCAGGATGAAGCCGTCCAGGCCGGCGACGTCGAGAAGCTGTTCGTACTGGCGAATCTCCTCCTCGTCCGACTCTGCGCAGAACAGCGTAAGCCGGTACCCCGCCGACTGGGCCGCCTCCGTGAGCGCATGCAGGAAGCGGTCCAGGATGGCGCCGTTGATGCCGTCCGTGGCGGGCAACAGCCGCATGCCCAGGTTCATCGACCGCTGGGTGCGCAGCTGGCGGGCAGCGGCCGAGGGCCGGTAGCCTGCTGCGGCGATGGCGGCCTGCACGCGCTCCCGGGTGGCAGGCTTGACCCTGTGCGGAGCATTCAGCACATTCGAGATGGTCTGCCGCGACACGGCAAGTTCGCTGGCCAGGCTGGCGAGGGTGGGCCGGGACAAGGGGGCTCCTCAAGACGGGGGTCGGGCCGGGCGGCAGCCGGGGGCGTACCGGAAGACCGCAGCCGGCCTTTTCCTTCTCACAGTAACGTGTGAGACGATTTAAGCTCACAATTTTGATCGATCAAATCCGTGTGCCCAGGTTCACGCCCGGCAATGCGTACGCCATCCTTGCACCCCCCAATCAAGCATCTCCAGGAGTTGTTTTTCCGTGGCCCCTGAACAGCCATACCTGCACAACCTTTCCGGCGTTTTCAGCGCCCCCATCCAAGCCTGGTCTGACGCGCACGGGCAGATCCGCCATGCCGGGGCACAGGGCATCTACTGCGGCGATGATCGCGTGCTCCATACTGCCGTCCTCAGCGTGGACGGCCGGGAGCCGGAGTGGGTCTCCACCCAGCTGCGTTCCACCAAGGAAACCGACTACATCTACTTTGTGCGGGCCGACGCCGAAGTGGCGGACCCCCTGCTCTCCCTGGTGCGCACGCGCACAGTCGAGTCCGGCCGCATCCGCGCGGGCGACGACGGCGAGTCCCCCACCGGCTGCTCCGGCCGGGTGGCCGAGACACTGCACCTCGAATCGGCCATGCGGGAGCCGGTCACGCTCACAGTACGGCTGACCCTCGGCGCGGACAACACCACCATGGAACACATTAAGCAAGGTGGAGCGAACGGCGCCGCAGTGCAGCCGCAGCAGACCACCTGGTCCTGGCGCGACGAGGACACCGCCCTGGCGCTCGCAGCGGAGAATGCAATCATCAGCTTCGAGGGCAGCAAGGTGACCATCGAATGGGCCGTGGAAGTCCTGCCCCGCGTGCCCGTCCAACTGGGCTGGTCCGTTGACCTCACGGATGCAGATTCACCGATGCTCGCAGGGGACGGACAGCCCATCTTCGCTCCGGCCTCGGATGACCCCCGCCTGAACCGGCTCCTGGAACGGTCCGTCAGCGACCTGAACAGCCTGCGCCTGGCGCACTACTCGCACCCGAATGACACCTTCCTGGCGGCCGGTGCCCCCTGGTTCTTCACCATGTTCGGGCGCGATTCGATCATTGCTGCACGCATGCTGCTGCCCATCAACACAGCCATTGCCGGCGGAACGCTCCGTGCGCTTGCCGGCCGGCAGGGAACGGAGACGGACCACACCACCGCCGTCCAGCCGGGCAAGATCCTGCACGAGGTCCGCCGGACCGTGCTGACCATGGCAGAAAGCGACCAGGCGCTGCGCCTGCCGCCGGTTTACTACGGCACCATTGACGCCACTCCCTTGTGGATCTGCCTCCTGCATGATGCCTGGAAAGCTGGCATGCCGGACGCGGAAGTTGAGGAGCTCCTGCCCAACCTGCAGGATGCCCTCGAATGGCTCCGGGACCACGGCGACCTGGACGGGGACGGCTTCCTGGAATACCTCGACGCGTCCGGCGCCGGCCTCGTGAACCAGGGCTGGAAGGACTCCGGTGACGCCATCCGCTGGCACGACGGATCACTCGCGAAAGGACCCATCGCCCTGGCCGAGGTCCAGGCGTACGCGTACGAAGCCGCCGTGGTGGGTGCGGAAATTCTCGATGCTTTCGGACGTCCCGGTGCGCAGGAATGGCGTGATTACGCCGGGCGCATGGCCCGGCGCTTCCGGGCGCAGTTCTGGTGCGAGGACGAGCTGGGTCCGTATCCGGCGCTCGCCCTGGACGCTGACAAGCGCCCGGTGGACGGGGTGACCTCCAATATGGGGCACCTGCTGGGGACCGGAATCCTGAACGAGGAAGAACGGCAGCTGGTGGTGCGCCGGGTCATGGATCCCACCATGTTTTCGGGCTACGGCGTGCGGACCCTGTCCACCACGAACGGCGGCTATTGGCCCACCCGCTACCACGCCGGCGCCGTCTGGAGCCATGACACCGCCCTGATCATCAGTGGCATGCTGGCGGACGGCTTCCCGAAGGAGGCAGCGGAGCTTGCCGCCGGGCTGCTGCGGGTGGCGGAGGCCAACGACTGGCGGCTGCCCGAGCTCTTTGGCGGCCACGGATCAGACACCATGCACACCCCGGTGCCGTTCCCCGCGAGCTGCCGTCCGCAGGCGTGGGCGTCGGCCAGTTCCGTGGTGATCGCCGCGGCGCTCACGCCGGCGGGACCTGCGCAGGAGGACCTCCTGCAGGCGTCAGCCGGCAGCCTGTAACGCGGCGCTAGGCTGCAACGCGGTCGATCGACACGACTGCCAGGAACCCCCGGCCCAGGACTTCGGGCGTCCGGGAGTCGGAGCCGACGACGGCGTCATAGCGGCCCAGCGTCTCCGGCTCGCCGGGCGCCTGCGCTGGTTCGGATGTACCGTTGCTGTCGGAGGCCGGAGCAGCAGTCCCGGCGGTGCCGGGGCTGACCGTGGCCTGTCCTTGGAGCAGGACGCCCAGCTGGCCGTCGAAGACGGGATGGGCGCGTTTCTTGGAGAGCTCGATGATGGACGTGTAACCCTTGAACGCGCCGTTCCGCGTGATGACGTTGAGGTCGCGGATATCCCCGGTGGGAAGTGCGCTGGCGGTGTCGGCGTCGCCGGGGAAACGGAAGGGCCGGTACTTTTCCAGCGGGTGTTCGGCGCCGTCCACGGTCAGCAGCAGCAGCTCGCCGTCGATCACGGTGAGCACGCGCTCCATGCCGGGAAAGGCGGAGAAAGCGCCCGCCTTGGATACCTCCGCGATGCTCACCCGCCAGTCCCACGCGCCGTCCTGTGCGGACGCAGCCTTCGGGTGGCTGGCCAGCTCGCGGGTAACGCCGCCGCCGTTTCGCCACGGTTCGGCCCTGAGTTCTGCATAGCGGATGATCTCCATCCGCCCAGCCTAGCGGCCCCGGGACCGGCCGCGTTTACATGAACGCGGCAAAGGAAAACCACCCCCCGTACGTAACCTCGGCGCGGACTTGCTAACGGCGGACTTGCTAACGTCAGATGGAGGAAAAGGATTGCAGGAGGAACCAGAGATGTTCGTCAAGGTGTGTGGGCTCAGTACCCCGGAGTCCGTGCGGGAAGCGGCCGCAGCCGGTGCGGACGCGGTCGGCTTTGTCCTGACCAAAAGCCCCCGCGAAGTCACACCTGCGCTGGCGCGGGATCTCCTTGCCCACGTTCCGGCCGGAACCCCGGCGGTGGGCGTGTTCCGGCACGAGCCGGTGGTGGACGCCATCGCCGTCGCGCGCGACGCCGGACTGGAGTGGATCCAGCTCCACGGGGAGCGCACCCCGGGGGACGTCAAAACAGCGCACGACGCCGGCATGAAAGTGATCAGGGCAGTCACCATGGGTGCCGCCCCGGAAGCGTTCGACAACTGGGGCGAAGAGCTGCTGCTGATCGATGCCGCCGTGCCCGGCTCGGGCGAGGCCTGGGACTACTCCTCGGTGCAGGCCAGGGGCTTGTCCGGACGGAACTGGCTGCTCGCCGGCGGCCTTGACCCTGTGAACGTTGCCCGGGCGGCGAAGGAAGCCGGCGCCTGGGGAGTGGATGTCTCCTCCGGCGTCGAGAGTTCCCGCGGAGTCAAGGACCTGGCGAAGGTCCGGGCCTTCGTGCTGGCGGCGAAAGCGTAGCCGCAGGCCCGACGGAATGCGGCCGGCCCGCAGCTTGTTGCCCAGTCATGAAGCGCATCGGATTTCTGTCCTTCGGCCACTGGGGCAACGCTGAGGGGTCCATGACCCGAACAGCCCGCGATGCCCTGCTCCAGGGCATCGACCTGGCCGTCGCTGCCGAAGAGCTGGGCATCGATGGCGCCTTTTTCCGGGTGCACCATTTCGCCCGGCAGCTGGCCTCGCCGTTTCCGCTGCTGGCAGCCATCGCCGCCCGCACCAGCCGGATTGAAATGGGCACCGGCGTGATCGACATGCGGTACGAAAATCCCCTGTACATGGCGGAGGAGGCATCCGCCACGGACCTGATCAGCGGCGGACGGCTGCAGCTGGGCATTAGCCGCGGCTCACCCGAACCGGCGAGGGACGGCGCGGCAGTGTTCGGCCACGTTCCTGCCGAAGGCGAGAGCCCCGCGGACATGGCCCGCCGGCATGCCGCGGTGTTCCGCCACGCGATCACCGGCGCAGGGGTGGCTGAGGGGGATCCCCGCTTCGGCGGAGGCACCGGCAAGCTGCCGGTCCAGCCGAACTCACCGGACCTGGCCCGGCGGATCTGGTGGGGAGCAGGATCCCGGGCCACCGCCGTCTGGGCAGCCGGGCAGGGCATGAACCTGATGAGCTCGACGCTGCTTACCGAAGACACCGGGGTGCCTTTCGACGAGCTGCAGGCTGAACAGATCAGCATGTTCCACAAGGCGTGGGCCGATGCGGGCCACCAGCACACGCCTCGCGTGTCGGTCAGCCGCAGCGTCCTCCCCATCGTGGACGAGGAGGACCAGCGGTACTTCGGGCTCAGCGCACTGCGGGAGAAACGGGACCAGGTGGGCATCATCGACGGCCTCGTGGCGAGGTTCGGGAAGAGCTACGTGGGCGAGCCCGGGGCGATCGCCGAGGAGCTGGCGGCGGACGCAGCAGTGCAGGCGGCCGACACTTTGCTCCTCACCGTCCCTAACCAGCTGGGCGTCGATTTCAACGCCAAGCTCCTGGGCAACATTGCCCGCCACATTGCACCCGCGATCGGCTGGCAGCCCAAATGGCCGGCAGCCGCGGGGCCCGGTCCGAAGGCTAGCCGCGGCTGAGCGTCTTCGCTAGCATTCAGCTGGGGAGTACCCCGAAGAACAGGCGGGCCAGGCCTGCCAACCCAGTCGAAGGAGACCGTTGTGACTCTGCCCCAAGGTATTACTCCCGGCATTTGGACCCTCGACACGTCCCACAGCGAAATCGGGTTCAGCGTCCGCCATGCCGGCATCAGCAAGGTCCGCGGCCGTTTCACCGATGCCTCGGCGGAGGCCCACGTGGGGCCGTCCCTGGCTGCCTCCAGCCTGCACGCCACCGTGAAAACGGCCAGCTTCGACTCCGGGGACGCGAACCGTGACGCCCACGTGCGCGGCGCGGAGTTCTTCGACGTTGAGAACTTCCCGGAGATAACCTTCCGGGCCACCGGCATTGAAGGTGACGGCCAGGATTACACCGTCACCGGTGAGCTCACCATCCGCGGCATCACCAAGCCCGTGGAACTCGAGGTGGAGTTCACTGGCGTGGCTGTGGATCCCTTCGGCGCCACGCGGGCAGGCTTCAGCGCCGAGGCTGAAATCAGCCGCAAGGAATTCGGCCTGACGTGGAACGCGGTCCTCGAAACCGGCGGGCTGCTGGTCAGCGACAAGGTCAAGATCAACGTGGACGCGGCCCTGGTAAAGAAGGAGTAGGCGCCTAGATCCATTTGTTGCGCTTGAACGTTATGTACAGGGCCAGTCCCATGGCGACCATCAGCCCCAAGGCCATGGGGTAGCCGAAAATCCAGTCGAGCTCCGGCATGGTGCGGAAGTTCATTCCGTAGATGGTGCCCACCAAAGTGGGCGCGAAGAGGATAGCGGCCCAGGACGAAATGCGTTTGACCTGCTCGCTCTGCGCAAAACTCGATTCCGTCAGGCGCCGCATTTCATCGTTCTGCCGCTGGGCCACAAGCGCGGCGTTGACAGTCAGTGCGTTCTGCAGCAGCGCCCGGAAGGACGTGGTCCGCTCGCCCAGCCGGAGAACGTGGTCCAGGACGTCCCGCAGGTGGTCCTGGAGCTCCGGACCGGGCCTGTGCTCGGGTGTTCCGGAGATCAGGGCCTGCAGGATCCCCGCCAGCGGGCTGGTGCTGCGCTGGAACGTGATGACCTGACGGGAGAGCTCATAGATCCGGCGTGAGACATCCGGGTCGCCGCCGAAGAGGTCATCCTCAATTTCGTCGATGTCGTTTTCCAGCCCGGCGGCCACCGGCTCGTACTCATCCACCACCTGGTCCAGGATGGCGTACAGCACGGCATCGGGTCCCAGGGCCAGGAAATCAGGCTGGGACTCCATCCTCCTGCGGACGCGGCCCAGGTCCGGTGACTCGGCATGGCGGACGGTGACCACAAAATCGGTGCCCACAAAAACGTGGATCTCGCCGAACTCAACCTTTTCGACGTCGTCGAGATAGCGGGCCGGGCGCAGCACCATGAAAAGGGTTTCGCCGTAGTGCTCAAGTTTTGCCCGCTGGTGCCCGGTCAGGGCGTCTTCCACCGCCAGGTGGCTGAGGTCGAACTCGTCAGCCACGGAACGCAGTTCCTGTGAGTCCGGCCGGTAGAGACCGATCCAGGCCATCCCTTCACGCTGCCGGAGCAGGAAGTACGTCTCCTCGAGTCCATCCGGGTCCGTGGTCCGGCGGCCATTCACATAGACGGCATTATCAACAATGGCCACGCTGCGCCTCCTTCTGCGGACGGCCCCTGCTGTGACGGTAACCCTTCGACCGCCTGCTGCCAACAGCATGCAATCCGGCTCGCGGGAAGCCAAGGAGGGCAGCGTAAGGATTTCGTAAAAACCGGGGTACGCCGAAATGAGGCGATGCTACGCTCCGTGATGCGTCGAACATCAGGCGCGGTGCCGGACGGCGTGCGCGCACCCGCCGAAGAGAGGATTCTACCCATGTCGGTACCGCTGACTGGGCCGGCGAAGGTGCGCGCATACATCCGGCCGAAGGAAAGCCGGATCAGGCGCCTGCTCCTGCATCCGGTCAGGTCGCTGCCGATCGCGTTCCTCGCCGTGATCGTGCTGGGGGCTGCCCTGCTGACGCTTCCCGCCTCCCATTACCCCACCGAAGCCGATACCGTGCTGCCCGCCCTCTTCACCTCGGTTTCCGCCGTGTGCGTGACCGGCCTGGTCACGGTCGACACGGCCACCTACTGGACGCCGTTCGGCCAGGGAGTGATTCTCGGACTGATCCAGGTGGGCGGCTTCGGCATTATGACACTGGCAACCCTGCTCGCCTTGCTGGTCCGCAAGAACATCGGACTCCGCGGCCAGCTGGTGGCCCAGTCCGAGACCCACACCCTGAACTTTGGTGATGTCCGGTCGGTGCTCGTGACGGTCGTCAGGATCATGGCGACGATCGAGGCGTCCATAGCTGCGGTGCTGACGGTCCGCTTCTGGATTGCCTACGACAGCAGTCCTGCTACGGCACTCTGGCACGGGGCTTTCCATGCGGTCTCTGCCTTTAACAATGCGGGCTTTTCGCTCTACAGCGACAACCTCATAGGTGTCGCCGAGGATCCGTGGATTATTGTCCCCATCTGCGCCGCAGTGGTGGCCGGCGGGCTCGGATTCCCCGTGATCATGGCTTTGATGCGGGAAGGTGCCCGGATCAAGCGCTGGACGGTCCACGTCCGCCTGACGGTCTTCGGCACGCTGGGACTCCTGCTCGTGGGCAGCGCACTCTTCGCCGCGTTCGAATGGAACAGGCCCGAAACCCTGGGATCACTCTCCACCGGCGGTAAGTTCCTGGGTGCCCTGGCGGGCGGCGTTTTCCCGAGGACCGCCGGGTTCAACAGCATCGACTACGGCGCGGCAACGCCGGAAACCCTGATGGTCACGAACGTCCTCATGTTCATCGGGGGCGGCAGCGCCGGAACTGCGG
Source organism: Arthrobacter sp. ISL-72 (assembly GCF_018613755.1). GTDB lineage: Bacteria > Actinomycetota > Actinomycetes > Actinomycetales > Micrococcaceae > Arthrobacter. The sequence goes on along the minus strand of NZ_JAGGPP010000001.1, from coordinate 178,089 downwards.
GCGGAATCAAAATCACCACGTTCCTGATCCTCGGATTTGCGATCTGGAACGAGGTCCGGGGACGCGAGCAGGTCACCATCGCGCACCGTTCCATCAGCTCCTCCGCCCAACGCCAGGCGCTTTCCGTTGCCTTGCTGGGTGTCGCCGCCGTCATCACCGGCACGCTGCTCCTCCTGATGCTCACCGACCACAGCCTCGAGAAGGTGCTCTTCGAATCCATCTCGGCCTTCGCCACGGTCGGAGTGAGCACGGGCATCACCTACCACCTGCCCGCCGGTGCACAGTGGGTGCTGATGGCCCTCATGTTCATCGGCCGCATCGGGACCATTACGGTCGCTTCCACCCTGGCCCTGGCCACGCACCCGCGGCTCTACAATCTGCCGGAGGAACGGCCTATCATCGGGTGACGGCCCATCAAGGGGAGAATGGCGGTATGAAGACACTGCTCAACATCATTTGGCTGGTATTCGGCGGACTCTGGCTCGCCCTCGGGTACTTCTTCGCGGGGATCATCTGCTGCCTCCTCATCGTGACCATTCCGTGGGGCATCGCGTCCTTCCGGATTGCCTCCTACACGCTGTGGCCGTTCGGCCGAATGGTGGTGGAGAAGCCGGGCGGCAACGGCGTGTTCGCGCTGCTGGGGAACGTGATCTGGCTGCTGGTCGCCGGAATCTGGATCGCGATCGGACACGTCGTGACGGCGTTCGCCATGGCCATCACCATCATCGGCATCCCGCTGGCCATCGCCAACCTGAAGCTAATCCCCGTCTCGCTGATGCCCCTCGGCAAGCAGATCGTTGCCACGGACCGGCCGTTCGTCACCGGCTACCGCTAAGCAGCGCTCGACGCCCTACGCCCGGCGGAACGCGCCGTCGTCGAGAAGTGCGACGGCGGCGCTGCCGTTGAGTTCAGCGGCGATCTCCACGTCCTCCTGGTACCCGCCGAACACGAGCTCCCGTCCGCTGGAGCATTCCAGCAGCGTGGCGCCAAGCCGTGGTTCGGCAGCCGCGAACGAGTCCATGGCCCACTGCGCCTCGGGTGAGAACCCGGCCCTGCGGTGTTCGGGGAGCGAGGCCAGGAAGGCGCCCGCCCCCAGCTGGTCCTCCAAAGCCGGGCGGAGCCCGCCGTCGGGCCATTTTTCCCCGGCGGCAACGACAGCGATCACCGCGGCCGGCGGCAGGTTCCGCGCTGCCCAGTCCGCCGTGGCGCGTGCATTCCTGAGGCATACGGCGGCCACGCGGGGCACTGTTCCGGCCAGCGAAAGGGTTAGCGCCGAACTGTTGGGCGAAGGCAGCACCACCCTGTCCAGGCCGGGCGCGGAACGCAGGCTGGCGGCGGAGAGGCTCAGCCCGGTCCCGCCGCGCCGGCCGGCGAGCACTGCTCGCTGCTCCTCAGCCAGATCAGTGGCGCTGCGTTCCTTCCAAGCGCCGTCCTTCCAGGGGAAGGGATACACCTGGGCTCCGCGGTCGACGGCGACGCTCACGCACGTGCTGAAACTCAGAACGTCCACCACCACCGCCAGTTCGGCGCCGGGCGCAACGGCCATGGCGCCGTCGTGCCCCCAGTCGAAGCGGACCGTGAACGGCAGCTGCCGGTGTGCGGCCGGCACTTCTCTCACGCGGGCTCGCCTTGGACGCTGAGCTCACCCTGGAGTTCGCGTTGGCCGTTGAGCTCACCCTGGAGGTTGCGGCGGGCGGCGGTGAGCCAGAGCTCGCGGCCGCGGGCTGTGTTGAAGAGCGGGTCCAGTTCCAGCAGGTGACGGACGACGGCGGCCCGTCCGGCCGCGAAATCGGCATCGCCGATGTGCGCGAAGTCTTCGCGGACGGCGCTGACGTAGCGGCCGTAGGCTTTGGATTCGCCGCCGAGAACGGACAGGTCCGCGTCGCAGAGGAGGGCGCCGTCGTCGTCCCCTGCTTCCGGACGGTGGTCGGCCGTGAGCCGGACCAGCCGCCCCACCTCGAACGCTTCGTCCTCGGACAGCCCGGTCTGCAGGAGCCGGTCCTCGGCCAGCCGTGCCGATTCCTCCTCGTCCTGGCCGGCGATGCCGCGGTACACGGCATCGTGGAACCAGGCGGCGAGGACCACGGTCCGGGGCGGGTCGGCGGGCTCGGTGAGGAGGTCCAGTGCCTCGAGGACGGCCAGCAGGTGGGTGCGTCCGTGGTACTTCCTGTGTTCCTCGCCCCACCGGTCCAGGAGGTCCAGGAAGAGGGCATCATGGCCGGGCAGCACGGCGTTCCAGCGGTTCAGCAGCGGTACTTTGAGTGCTTTGCCGCGCTCGCGGGCGGGGATGCGGAGCCCGCTCGCGATCAGCTTGCGGACCAGGACGCGTGCCTCAACGGGGAGGGCTCCGGCTGCCACCAAATCGTCGTACCTGGCCGCCGAGACGTCGTAATGGTCGCCGTCGAATGCCCGTTCGGGAATGCCGGCGGCCTCTGCGAAGCGGTGCAGCTCGTCGACCGACGTGTCGGAAATCAGGTGCGAAAAGTGGGTTCCGTGGGCTGGCCACAGCGGCGGATCCAAGTAGATGGCCATGAGGGAAGTCTAGTGGGGACGGGAAATTTCGGCCCCAGGTCCCTGCGAGCAGGAGACGTTATTGTCACACCCCTTTGCGAGAGTTATCCCATGGAAGCCGTCGGAGGACCCGCCCCAAACCAGGCCAGGCGCCTTGGGCGGATTTCCGGCGCGCCCTTTGCGCCCGTGCCGAGACGGAACGTGCGCTCCGTGCCTCGGGCTGCCCGTTCCGGCGGCCAGCCCGAGGCCCTTGAAGCCTGCGGTGGTTCCGGTGGTCTGTTCCGGTGCCTTGAGCTGCTGAGGAGCGCGGGTTCGACGGCGGTGGCGGAAGCTGCGCTGTTCAGTTTCGGTGAGGCTGTTGATTTCGCCGCGGGGGTGGAGGAGATCTCCCGTGCCGCGGAGTTCCTGCAGGTGGTCGCGGCCGGAGCGGTGGACCGGACCCGACGGCAGGATGCAATGAGCACCAGCACCGGGGCCAGCACGACTACACCTGCGCCGGCATCAACACTTACGCGGGTGCCGGCGGGATGTTCTGGTTGCCGCGGAAGACGTTGTCCGGGTCATACTCGCGCTTGACCTGCGACAGGCGGATAAAGTTCTCATTCCCGAACGCGGCCTGAATGCGGGCCTGCCCTTCGTCACCGACAAAGTTCAGCCAGACTCCGCCGGTGGCGTACGGCGCAATGTCGTGGCGGAACCTTTTGACCCACGCTTTGGCTTCCTGCCCGCCTTCGGGGGTCTCCTCGATCCCGAAAGGATGGCTGACCCAGTTGGCATTCCGGTTCTGCAGGGGAGTCAGCCCGGCAGCTGGCCCACCCACAGCCCCGCCCCACCGGGCAATCAGCTGTTGCGAGTGCGGTCCAGGCAGGCTGTTGGCCGAGGCGATGAAGATATCGAGTGCCTCGTCCGAGAGCTCGTTGTGGTAGTCCGCGCTCCAGTAGTTGTAGAGGTTTGGCGGGTCGTCGATCATGCATTGGAAATCGGCGTAGTTCATGTCGCCCACAAGGTCCACCGCCGGATTCAACCCTCGGAACGGTTTGGCCTGTTCCGCCCCTTCGGCCGGGTCGCCTGCGAATAGAAACGCCATCCCAACGGCCATCTTCCCAAGCATGTCGTCCGGCACGAAAGGCTCCGGCGGGGCGGTCAGGTAGACCAACGCTGACCCGACAGGATCTGGCGCTTGGAGTGCCAGATCCCGGTAGGCCCTGCTGACCTCCGGCGCGGCATCGCCGGGCCACAGCATCAGCCCGGCATGGACCGTTGGTCCCAGCTTGTGGAGGGCGAAAGTGAAGGACGTGGCAACGCCGAAATTGCCGCCGCCACCGTGCAGTGCCCAGAACAGTTCAGGGTTCTCCTGGGCGCTGGCCGTGACAAGGTCTCCGCTGGCCGTTACCAACTCAACGGAAACCAGGCTGTCGCAGGCGAAACCGTAGGCGCGTTCCAGCCAGCCGGAACCGCCGCCGAGGGTGAAACCTGCCAGGCCGGTCGTGGAGGCCCGTCCGCCCGTCATGGCCAGGCCGTACTCCTGCGTGGCGCGGTCAAACTCCCCGCAGGTGACGCCGGCGCCGGCGCTCACTGTTCGGTTTTCCGGATCCACGGTGATGGTTTTCATCGGGCGCACGTCCACCACCAGGCCGCCGTCGTTGGTGGACATTCCCGCCACCGAATGGCCGCCTGCACGGACAGCCACAGCTAGTTCGTTGTCGCGCGCGTGCTTCAGGGCTTCGGCTACTTCGGCGGGCGTGGAACATTGGGCGATGACGGCCGGCCGGCGGTCGATCATTGCGTTGAATAGCTTCCGCAATTCGTCGTAGTCCGGATTTTCAGGCCTGATCCATTTCATGGAAACGCTCCTCGGCGTTCGCGGCTCCGCCCCCACGACGAATCGTACTGCGGCAGCCGACGGCGGGCTACGGCTGTTTGTTACTCCAAGACCTCACATCCGTGTGGATCCTCATTTGCGGAGCCCGGCCGCTTTCGCATCCGCAAATGAGCCAATAAGCTGGAGGAATGTCAACCATTCGAATTTCGGAAGCTGCCAGGTTCCTCGGCGTCAGCGACGACACCGTGCGCCGCTGGACCGAGAACGGAAGCCTCACTTCCGTGAAGGACGCATCCGGCCGCCTGGCTGTTGACGGATTCGAACTGGCCAAGCTTGCGCGCGACCAGGCCCAGCTGCCCGTTGATCCGACGCGGGTGGGCAGCTCGGCGCGCAACCGGTTCGTCGGCCTGGTCACCGGAATCACTGCGGATAAGGTGATGGCGCAGGTCGAACTGCAGTGCGGGCCGTTCCGCGTGGTGTCGCTGATGAGCAGCGAGGCTGTGCGCGAACTCGGACTCGAACTAGGGTCCGTGGCCACCGCCGTCGTCAAAGCCACCACGGTCATCATCGAGACGCCGCAGGGAAAGAGCATCATTTGAACACCCCGAACCACCGACTCGCCGGACTACTGACGGCGCTCTTGCTCGCCTCCGCCTTGGCCGCCTGTGCGCCCGCACCGCAACCCGCGTCGCCGTCCGGGCCCTCGCTGTCCGGGCCGTCGGCCGAGGGGGCGGAACGACTCTCCGGCACGGTCACCGTCTTCGCGGCGGCTTCCCTCAAGGCAACCTTTACGAAACTCGCCAGCGAGTTCGAGGCACAGAATCCCGGTACCAAGGTGACGCTCAGCTTCGCCGGTTCCTCGGACCTCGCCACCCAGATCGGCCAGGGCGCCCCGGCCGATGTCTTCGCTTCGGCGGACGCCAAGAACATGGCCAAACTGTCCGACGCCGAACTCATCGACGGGACAGCGGCGAACTTCGCCACGAACACGCTGGAGATCGCCGTGCCGCCGTCCAACCCGGCGTCGATCGCCTCCTTCGCCGACCTCGCCAGACCCGGCATCAAAGTGGTGCTGTGCGCAAGCCAGGTCCCGTGCGGGGCCGCCGCGGAGAGCGTAGAAGAGGCCGCCGGCGTCACACTTTCCCCGGTCAGCGAAGAATCATCCGTCACTGACGTCCTGGGCAAGGTCACCTCGGGCGAGGCCGACGCCGGCCTGGTGTACGTCACGGATGTCAAGGCCGCCGGCGGCAGGGTCAGGGGCATCCCGATCCCCGAAGCAGCCACGGCGGTCAACACCTACCCCATCGCCTCAGTGGGTTCGAGCCGGAACAAGGAACTGGCCGCGGCCTTCATCGCGATGGTGACCGGCCCTGACGGCCGGAAAACCTTCTCTGACGCCGGATTCGGCGCACCGTAGGGGGACCATTGGAACAGCCCAGGGCCGGCGGGTATCACGGGATTCCGCGCTGGATCTACGCCCTCGCCGCAGCCGGCGCCCTATTCGTCCTGCTGCCGCTGGCGGCAATGGCGGCCAGGGTCAACTGGCCGCAATTCATCCCGCTGGTAACGTCAGAATCCTCCCTGACGGCCCTCGGGCTCAGCCTGAGGACCTCAGCCGCAAGCACCGCCCTGTGCATCGTCTTCGGAGTGCCGCTGGCATTGGTGCTGGCCCGGTCGAGATTCCGGGGCCAGCAACTGCTGCGCGCCTTCGTGCTGCTGCCTTTGGTGCTGCCGCCGGTGGTGGGCGGCATCGCCCTCCTCTACACCTTCGGCCGCCAGGGTCTGCTGGGCCGGAGCCTGGAGGCGGCCGGCATCCAGATCGCATTTTCGACGACGGCGGTGGTGCTCGCGCAGACCTTCGTGGCACTGCCGTTCCTCGTGGTGAGCCTGGAAGGCGCCCTCCGCACAGCCGGCGGACGGTTCGAGGCGGTGGCCGCAACGCTTGGCGCCGGGCCCACCACTGTGCTCCGCCGCGTCACTGTGCCGCTGGTGCTCCCCGGCCTGGCATCCGGCGCAGTCCTTTCGTTCGCCCGGAGCCTGGGCGAATTCGGTGCCACGCTCACCTTCGCGGGGAGCCTGCAGGGGGTGACCCGGACCCTGCCGCTGGAAATCTACCTGCAGCGGGAAACGGACGCCGATGCCGCCGTTGCACTTTCACTCGTGCTGGTGGCCGTCGCCGTCACCGTGGTGGGGCTGACGTACCGCCGACAGGGGCAGACGGATCGGGGCAGCGCCGCGCCGGCCGGCGAACGGCTGGACGGCACGCAGTGAGCTTTCGGATGCAGGCAACGGTGGACGCCCGCGGATTCGACGTCGGACTGGACCTGGCGCCGGGCGAAACCGTGGCGATCATGGGTCCCAACGGGGCTGGGAAATCGACCCTCCTAAGCGTCATCGCCGGACTCCTCCGGCCGGATTCCGGCAAGGCCGAAATCGACGGAAAAGTGCTGTTTAACCTCGACGGCGGCGCTTCCGTGTGGACTGCCCCGCACCACCGTGGCACGGCCCTCCTGGCGCAGGAACCGCTCTTGTTTCCGCACCTGAGCGCCTTGGAGAACGTGGCTTTCGGACCCCGCAGCTCGGGGACCGCAAAGAAAACAGCTCGCGAGTCGGCCCGGAAATGGCTGGCTGCAGTCGATGCCGGGGAACTCGAAGCGCGGCGCCCGGCGGAACTCTCCGGCGGGCAGGCGCAGCGCGTTGCAGTGGCCCGGGCCCTTGCAGCGAACCCGGAAGTGCTGCTGCTGGACGAGCCCATGGCGGCCCTGGACATCCACGCCGCCCCGCTGCTCCGCAGGCTGCTGAAGAAGGTGCTGGCGGGACGCCGGGCCATCATCATCACCCACGACGTCCTCGATGCCCTGATGCTGGCCGACCGCGTGATCGTCCTTGAAGGCGGCAGGATCACCGAGGAAGGGCCTACCCGGCAGGTCCTGCAGAGGCCGCGGAGCCGGTTCGCGGCCGGGCTATCAGGGCTGAACCTGATTCCGGGAACCCTTACCGCCGCGGGCATCCGGACGGCTGAGGGACTGGAGGTCGCCGGGCACCAGGACGAGGAGGCGGCTCCCGGAGGTGCCGGGCGGCCCGGCGTGGCCGCGTTCCCGCCGTCGGCCGTGTCTGTGTTCCTGAGCGACGCGCACGGCAGTCCGCGGAACTCATTCCGCGTCACAGTCACGGACCTGGAGCAGCATGGCGACCAGATCCGGGTGCGGGCCGGCGGAATGTCCGCCGACGTCACCCCGGCTGCCTCCGCGGATCTGGGGCTGGTCCCGGGAATGAATGTCTACTTCGTCATCAAGGCCGCCGCGGTCGCCGTCTATCCGGCCTAGCTATTGCCTAGCCCTGCGGCTGTTTCTGCGGTTCGGGCTGTTCGTGAGGCCCAGGTTGTTTGTGCGGCTCCGCCTGGTCCTTTGCTTCACGGCGCACGGGGTGCTGGCTGGTCATGGACACACGGTTGAACGCGTTCATGGTGATCACCAGCCAGCTCACGGCCGAATATTCGGCCGTATTCAGGTGCTGCCGGGCGTAGGCGTCCTCCCGTTCACGCGTGTGGGCGTCGGGCAGGGTGGTGATTGACTCCGCAAGGGCGAGGGCCGCGCGTTCCTTGTCCGTGAACAGGGCAGTGTCCCGCCAGGCGGACAGCACGGCCAGCCGCTGTGTGGATTCGCCCTTCTTGATGGCGTCGGCCACGTGCATGTTCAGGCAGTAGGCGCAGCCGTTGATCTGCGAGATGCGGACGTTGAGCAGTTCGGTGAGCGCCCTGCTGATGCCGGCTTCGTCGGCGGCTTCCCGTGCCTTCAACCCCAGCCCGTTCAGCGCCCGCCACACGGAAGGGCTCTCCTTGTCCAGAAAGATGTGCTTGGTGGTGGGACTGCCGGCGTCGGTATTGTGGTCCATGGGCCCACAATACCGATCCGCGAATGACAGGATTTGTCATTGTCGTGACATCTCCACGAAGTCGTTGTAGTGTTTTCAACGGATCGTCGGCGCGCCTCGCGGCGGACGGCGGTCCACCAAAACGAGGTTGTAGCGTGGGGCTCCGTAGCGGGGGTGAGCGGAGAGCCACACCAGCAGGAGGGCGGTTCCTTGGGGGAACCGCCCTCCTGCACGTTGCGGGCCCGGTCCAATCACGCCGGTGGCCGGCCCCCGGACTCACATTCCTGGTATGTCCAGTGCCTCGTAGACCTGGACGCTTGCGCCGGGCAGCATAAGGTGCGGGTGGCCGTCGAGAAGTGCCAGGGCGCCGTCCATGTCATCCGCCTGCAGCACGCTGTAGCCGCCAACGTTGGTTGCCGAGTCCGACGTAGCTGATGCGGTCACTTCCTTTCCTGCGCCGAGCGGCGTCCCGACGTCGACTATGCCGTCACCTGCCTTGTCCGCCCATTGCGTCCACGCCTTCATGCCTTCCTGTGCTGCTTCGGGCGTGCTCTCCGCCATCAGTTCCTGTGCTGACCGTGTCGCGACGTACAGAACTACGAACTTCTTCATGAGGATCCTCGTCTCGGTGGGTGCTGATTGTTGGGCAACTGGCACATTTGCGGTGCCCTCGGCCGCCGGGCATCCTTGGGCAGTGTGGCCGCCCAAGGCAAAAGCGTAGGGTGAAAGCGCTCCCTGCACCACAGGTTCGGGTGAGGAATTGCTTCGGCCTATCGCCGGGGCCGATCGTCCCTAGACAGTCATTTCGCCGTGGGCAAACATTGAACTTAAGGTGTCATTCTCAAACTTGAGCGTTGTACACTCAACTTTAAGAGTTGATCTATACCCGAAAGGAGCTCTCTTTGGACGCCAAGTTCACCACCAAGAGCCAGGAGGCTCTTTCGGCGGCAGCAATGAACGCCTCAACGGCAGGAAATCCGCTGGTTGAGCCGGCCCATCTCCTCAAAGCGCTGATGGACCAGCGGGAGGGCGTCGCCGTCGCCCTTTTGCGTGCCACCGGAGCCGATCCGGATGCCGTCAGCGTCCAGGCCAGCACCGCCATCAAGGCGCTGCCTGCCTCCTCCGGCACTTCCGTGCAGCAGCCCCAGCTGTCCCGCCCCGCCCTGCAGGCCCTCCAGAACGCCCAGAACGAGGCCGACAAACTGGGGGATACCTTCGTCTCCACCGAGCACCTGTTGCTGGGCCTCTCCGCGGGCAGCGACGCCGTTGGAAAGCTAATGCGCGACGCCGGCGCCTCCCATGAGGCCCTGCTCGCCGCACTGCCGGGTGTCCGCGGCGACCGGAAGGTGACCAATGCGGACCCGGAGAATACCTTCCAGGCGCTGGAGAAGTTCGGAACGGACCTGACTGCAGTCGCCCGTTCCGGCAAGCTGGACCCCGTGATCGGCCGCGATGCCGAAATCCGCCGCATCATCCAGGTACTGAGCCGCCGCACCAAGAATAACCCCGTGATCATCGGCGAGCCGGGCGTCGGCAAGACCGCCGTCGTCGAAGGCCTGGCCCAGCGGATCGTGGCGGGCGACGTGCCGGAGAGCCTGCGCGGGAAGACGCTGGTCGCCCTGGACCTCGCCTCGATGGTGGCCGGGGCCAAGTACCGCGGTGAGTTCGAGGAGCGGCTCAAGGCCGTCCTGGAGGAGATCAAGAGCTCCGAAGGCCAGATCGTCACGTTCATTGACGAGCTCCACACCGTGGTGGGAGCCGGTGCTTCGGGCGACAGCTCCATGGATGCCGGCAACATGCTCAAGCCCATGCTGGCCCGCGGCGAGCTGCGCCTGATCGGCGCCACCACCCTGGACGAGTACCGCGAGAACATCGAAAAGGACCCCGCGCTGGAGCGCCGCTTCCAGCAGGTCTTTGTGGGCGAGCCGAGCGTGGACGACACCATCGGCATCCTCCGCGGCCTGAAGGAACGCTACGAGGCCCATCACAAGGTGTCGATCGCCGACTCCGCCCTGGTCGCGGCGGCAACGCTTTCCAACCGCTACATTTCCGGACGGCAGCTGCCGGACAAGGCGATCGACCTCGTGGATGAGGCCGCGTCCCGGCTGCGCATGGAGATCGACTCCGCGCCCGAGGAAATCGACCAGCTGCGCCGCCAAGTGGACCGGCTGACCATGGAAGAACTCGCCCTGCAGGGTGAAACCGACGCGGCCTCGATGGAGCGCCTTGCTGCCCTGCGGGCGGACATGGCGGACAAGAAGGAAGCGCTGTCGGCCCTGAATGCCCGCTGGGAAGCCGAAAAGGCCGGCCTGAACCGCGTGGGTGACCTCCGCGCGAAACTGGACGAATTGCGCTCGACGGCGGACAAGGCACAGCGCGAGGGGGACCTGGAAACGGCATCGCGGATCCTCTACGGCGAGATCCCCGCACTGGAACGCGAACTGAACGCCGCCGCCGAAGCCGAAGCCGCCGTGTCGGACAAGTCATCGCAGATGGTGGCCGAGGAAGTCACGGCGGACGACATTGCCGAGGTGATCTCCGCCTGGACCGGCATCCCGGCCGGCCGCATGCTGCAGGGCGAAAGCCAAAAGCTGCTGCACATGGAAGGGGAACTCGGCAAGCGGCTGATCGGCCAGAAGAAGGCCGTCACTGCCGTGTCCGACGCAGTCCGCCGGGCCCGTGCCGGGATCAGCGACCCCAACCGGCCCACCGGCTCCTTCCTGTTCCTGGGACCCACCGGCGTGGGCAAAACGGAGCTGGCCAAGGCGCTCGCGGACTTCCTGTTCGACGACGAGCGCGCCATGGTGCGGATCGACATGTCCGAGTACGGCGAGAAGCACTCCGTGGCACGGCTGGTCGGTGCACCTCCGGGCTATGTCGGCTACGAGGAAGGCGGCCAGCTGACCGAGGCCGTCCGCCGTCGGCCGTACTCCGTGGTGCTGCTGGACGAAGTGGAGAAGGCCCACCCCGAGGTGTTCGACATCCTCCTGCAAGTGCTCGACGACGGCCGCCTCACCGACGGCCAGGGCCGCACGGTGGACTTCCGCAACACGATCCTGGTGCTGACGTCCAATCTGGGCAGCCAGTTCCTGGTGGATCCCACCCTGGATGCACAGGCCAAGCGGAACGCGGTCATGGCCACCGTGAACGCGTCCTTCAAGCCGGAGTTCCTGAACCGGCTCGACGAAGTGGTGCTGTTCGATGCCCTGTCCGTGGACGAACTCGCCCGGATCGTGGAGCTGCAGGTCGCCGAGCTGGGACGCCGGCTGCACGACCGCCGGCTCACGCTGGACGTGACGGAGGGGGCACGTGCCTGGCTCGCCATGTCGGGCTTCGATTCCGCCTATGGTGCCCGCCCGCTGCGCAGGCTGGTGCAGCGCGAAATCGGCGACCGGCTGGCCAAGGCCATCCTCTCCGGGGATATCGCCGACGGGGACACGGTGCTGGTGGACACCGCGGCCGACGTCGACGAACTCACCATCGAGGGAATCGAGTCCTTGGCCAACCCCGACGGCGGCGTCCTCGCCGGCAGCGGGCTGTCCGTTCGGCGGAAGGGCTAGGCCTCAGGGGAGAAGCGACTCCATGATGACGTTGCCCTTGTCAGCCGTGACGTAGCAGTCCACCCGGCGGTCGCCCTGGTCCCAGCTTGTATCGCTGGGGTACGCGTTGCGCTGCATGAGGACGTAGTTGGCCACGGCGTCGGTCAGTCCGGCGCCCTGGCAAATCTCGCGGCCCTTCTTCCGCAGCGCATCGATGCCAGGATAGGAGTCCGATTCCGCGTAGCGGTGCACTGCGACCAGCTGCGCGGAATGCCCGGTGGTGCAGGCCACCACGCGGGATTCGGTGGCTTCGGGGTCGAAGCTCTCGAAGCAGTCACCCAGCTGGTAGTCGAGCGCACTGACGCCGTCCTGGGGAAGCTGGGAGCGGGTTGGCTGCGCAGACGGCGACGCCGACTCCGACGCGGCGGGGGCCGGCGTGGTGGGCTGGCTTTCGGACTCCCGGCTTCCGCTCGCGAGCAGCGCAACCAGCCCCCAGACGAGCAGTCCCAGCACCACCAGGGCGCCCGCCACGAAGCCGACCTTCAGTAGCGTCTGCCTTCGTTCTGCCGCCGATTTGTTGCTGGTGGGCGGGTTGTCCTTGGCAGGCTTGCCGGTGGCGTTGTCCTTGGGCAGTCTGTTGTTCGTCGGAGGGCCAGCAGGCTGCTGGACGGGAAGGCTGCTGGTCGGCGGCCGGGCAGGCGGGGGCGGAATGACCGGCGGCATTCCGCTGCCCGGGGTTGCCTTCCGGTTCCCGGCGCTGGTGCTTGTGTTCTCGTCAGTCACGTAAGGATTCACCTTCCCGGCGTCTTTTTCCTCGGCCGGCCGCCATGTCTGCAGCCGGTGGCGTGGAGTCGCTCAAACGACTCTACCGAAGAAAAACGGGGACCGGATATGGCCCGGACCAGCGCAAACGTGGCAACAGTTGCCCAGTGGTGCGAAACCGGGGAGCAGTTACCGCTGAAAGCATGTAATCTAGGTGTACGACAAATTGACCAAACATTCCGGGGCCTCACTAACGCCAATGGTGACCACCTCCGGTCCGAGTACAAAAGGGGGTCACGCCATGGGGCGCGGCCGTCAAAAGGCAAAAGCTACCAAGCAGGCTCGGGATATTAAGTACTATTCCCCGAACACTGACTACTCAGCTCTTCAGCGTGAGCTCAAGAGCACGGAGGGTCGTGCACCGAGCCGTTTCTCGAGTGAGCCGGTTGAACCGGATTATTCGGCTTATGTGGACAAGTACGCGGATGATTTGGAAGAGGACGACGACGAGGTAGACACCCGTCGCATCGGCTAGTTGTCGCCCGCTGAGCCTGCCGTCACGGCACTTAGCGGCGCGCCGCCGTCGAACTTCTCACCACCGTGACCCGTACGACGCTTCTGCTCTTCTTTTCCAGCACCCAGTGTGCTGACCTGAGTTATGAGGCCCGTGAGGCCATGCCGGATTCCGGCGTGCTCTCACGGGCCTTTCTGCTGTCAGCTGCCGTCCGCGCCTGCCGCCTGTGCACGCGCTGCGGCCTGTGCACGGCGGATCGGCATTAATGTCCGGGGCGGACCGGCAGCGGCCAAAAAGCTGAGAATGAGGCTGTTGACGGCGGCCGGCTGTTCCAGGGGCAGCCCGTGGGAGGCCCCGGGAACCACCGCCAGCTGGGCGTCAGGCAGGGCTTCGTACAGGGACACGGTGTGCGGCAGCGCGACCATGTCGTCGTCGCCCACCACAACCAGGGCAGGTCGGCTGATTCTGGCGATATCGGCCGTTGTGAGGACCGGCTCGCTACTGAACATCCGGAAACTCTTTTGCAGGACGACCTCCAGGTGCTCGGCTCCGTCAGGGGACCGTTCCGCGTAGGCCCTGCCGAGCTGCTGCGACACCGGAGATTCCGGCTCCATTTCCACTGGCATGCTGCCGTCGAAATGGTAGTTCGCACCGATGGCAACAAGCTTGTTCACCAGGTCCGGACGGCGGAGCGCGACGAGGAGGGCAATGATTCCGCCGTCGCTCCATCCGACAAGATGGGCAGGGCCGCCTACCACTTGTTCCAGTACCGCAATGGTCTCAGCCGCCATGTCCTCGTAGTGGAAGTCGGCGTCGGTGTCGGCGGTGTAGCCATGGCCGCGGCGGTCGAAAGCGATCAGGCGGAAGTGCTCCGAAAGGCCGGGCCCCATGCTGTTCAAGAGGTCATCACTGTTCCCCAGGCCGCCGTGCAGCAGCAGGAGGGGTGTGCCGCCTCCTCCGCGGTCGTCGACCCAGGTAGGGTGCCCGTTAATGTCCACGAGGCCGGCCATAGTGCACTCCGTTCCGGAAAATCTGGCTGGGACCGCACCTAATTGGCGATCCGTTTCGGGGGCTATTCTCCTCTCGAGGCCCGGCCACCACAACGAGTGTCCCTATGTCCGGCCGCGGGAATCCGGTGGGATGTTGTCAGTGTCAGTGGCCGGTACTAGGTTGGGCGTGGGCCGATTCGTCGCCCGATTTCGTCAGCGTGTCCCGTCAGGGTCCAGTAAGCGGTTCTTAGGGGATTGAGTTCGATGCCAGAAGTCCAGAGCTACAAGCAGGGCACATCATGACCGGGCGGACCACGTTTGAGGTAGGCGAAATCTGCTGGACGGACCTGCAGACCAGGGATGTGGAGGCCGCCAAATCGTTCTACGCCGCAGTGTTCGGGTGGCGCTACGAGGACCTGCCCACGCCGGACGGGCGCAGCTACTCGAAGGCGTTCCTGGGCGATGACCTCATCACCGTCATCGCACCCCGGAACCCGCAGCAGGAGGCATCCGGCAAAGCCGCTCAGTGGAACATCTACTTCGCAGCCGTAGATGCCGAGGCCATGGCGGAGGATGTTCGGCATGCGGGCGGTTCCGTGGAGTTCGGGCCGGAAGAAGTGGGGGACACCGGGACCATGGTCTTCCTGGCGCCGCCCGGCGGCGGCACCACGGGAGTATGGCAGCCGGGAACGCATACGGGTGCAGCGCGCTACAACGAACCGGGTGCCCTCTCCTGGGCGGAGCTGCTCACTCCCGAGCCGCAGGCCGCCGTCGCTTTCTTCCAGCAGCTCTTCGGGCACGAGGTCACCGAATATCCCCAGGACGACGGCGGCACGTACACCACGCTGCTGGTGAACGGCGCCGAAGTGGCGGGGATCGCCCCGCTGCCGCAGGAGGACGAGCCGGAGGAGGCCTGGGCGGAGGAGGGCCTGCGGCAGGAGGACCTGGCGCAGACCGGCTGGCAGGTGTATTTCGGCGTCTCCAGCATCGAGGAGGCAGTGGCTGCAGCGGTGGCGGCGGGCGCCGCCGTCCTCGTCGGACCGGAAGTTGAGGGTGACGGTGAGGACGAGGCCGGAAGCGTGGCCACCCTGAAGGATCCGCAGGGCGGTGTGTTCAGCGTGCTGGAGCTTGAAACGCCGAGTGCTCCGATGGGAGTTGGTTAGGCGTAGGCGTTCACCAGTCGGACTGCGCCGCCGTCAACACCCTTGGCACCTTGGACGTAGTCGGGGCCGGTCTTGACGATGGCGTCGGAGTTCTCCTCGACGGTGCCCATGATCCAGGACGGAAGGCCCCGATCGTTGAGGCGGTTCACGGCGGCGTCGGCGGCTTCCGGGGAGACGATGGCCACCATGCCCACGCCCAGGTTGAGCGTGCGCTCGAGGTCGGCCAGCGGGACGTTGCCCAGTTCCGAGACCAGCTTGAAGATGGCGGGCAGTTCCCACGTGGCGCGGTCCACGGTGGCGATGAGGCCCTGGGGGAGGACACGGGCGAGGTTGGCTGCGAGGCCGCCGCCGGTGACATGGCTGAAGCCGTGGACTGCGGCGCCGGCGGTGACCGGGAAGGTACGGGCCAGGTCCAGGCAGTCGGCGGCGTACACGCGGGTGGGTTCCAGCAGTTCCTCGCCCAGGGTGCGCCCTAGCTCGGACACCTGGCGGTCCAGTGCCCAGCCGGCGTGGTTGATGACGCGGCGGACCAGGGAGTAGCCGTTGGAGTGCAGTCCGGAGGAGGCCATGCCGATCACCACGTCGCCGGCGCGGACGCGGTCCGGGCCCAGCAGGGCGTCAGCTTCGACCACACCGGTGGCGGCACCGGCGACGTCGTACTCGTGCTCGCCCAGCAGGCCCGGGTGCTCGGCGGTCTCGCCGCCCACCAGGGCGGTCCCCGCTACGGAGCAGGCAGCTGCGATGCCGCGGACGATGTCGGCGATGCGCTCGGGAACAACCTTGCCGCAGGCGATGTAGTCCGTCATGTAGAGCGGCTCGGCGCCTACCACCACGATGTCGTCAACCACCATGCCCACCAGGTCGAAACCAATGGTGTCGTGGATGTCCATGGCCTGGGCGATGGCCACCTTGGTGCCCACGCCGTCGGTGGACGTTGCCAGCAGGGGCTTCTTGTAGGTCAGCAGCTTGGAGACGTCGTAGAGGCCCGCGAAACCGCCGACGCCGCCGATCACCGATGCATTGTGGGTTGCCTTGACGGCGTCCTTCATCAGTTCAACGGCGCGGTCTCCCGCTTCGACGTCCACGCCGGCAGAGGCGTAGGTGATCCCGGCTTTCTGGGCGGCATTCATGTCAGCAGTGGAGGATGCGGAAGTCATAGGGACTCTTTCTTGTCAGCGCCGGCGGCAGCGGCGTGTACGTCTGGCACGAGGTCGGCTTCGGTGAGCAGGTTTTCAAACTCCGAGTCCGGGCCCGGGTCGCAGCCGGTGGCGCCGGACTTCTCGGCCGGGTCCTCATGGGAGTCCACGGTCAGCGCAGCTGTCTCGCCGGGAAGCGCGGAAGGCGACGGCTTCAGACCGCCCAGGTCCCTGCGTTCCAGCAGGTTCTTGCCCAGCTTGTCCGAACCCGGGAGTTCGATCGGGTACTTGCCCGTGAAGCAGGCGGTGCACAGGCGTTCGCGCGGCTGCTGGGTGGCACCGATCATGCCGTCCTCGGAAATGTACGCCAGCGAATCGGCGCCGATGGCCTGGGAAATTTCCTCGATGGTGGCGCCGTTGGCGATCAGCTCCGCCCGGGAGGCGAAGTCGATGCCGTAGAAGCAGGGCCACTGGACCGGCGGGGAGGAGATCTTGACGTGGACGGCGGCGGCACCGGCTTCGCGGAGCATCCGGACGATGGCGCGCTGCGTGTTGCCGCGGACGATCGAGTCATCCACCACCACCACGCGCTTGCCACGGATCACGGACTCCAGCGCGTTGAGCTTGAGCCGGATGCCCAGCTGGCGCAGCGTCTGCGAGGGCTGGATGAACGTGCGGCCGACGTAGGAGTTCTTGACGAAACCGTGTGCGAACGGGATGCCGGATTCCTCGGCGTAGCCCACGGCGGCGGGCGTGCCCGACTCGGGAACCGGGATGACGATGTCCGCTTCCTGGGTGTTTTCCCGGGCCAGCTGGCGGCCCATCTCCACGCGGGATTCGTACACGGAGCGGCCCGCGATGGCGGCGTCCGGACGGGCAAGGTAGACGTACTCGAAAACGCAACCCGCCGGCGTCGGCTCCGCAAAGCGCTGGGACCGCACGCCCTCTTCGTCGATGGCGATGAACTCGCCGGGTTCGATTTCGCGGATGAAGCTGGCACCGACCGTGGCCAGGGCCGACTGCTCGGAGGCGACCACCCAGCCGCGCTCCAGCCGGCCGAGGACCAGCGGACGGATGCCGTAGGTGTCGCGCGCCGCGTAAAGGGTGCCCTCATCCATGAAGACGAAGCAGAATCCGCCCTTGATCTTAGGCAGCAGCTCAGTGGCCGTCTGCTCGAGGGACTTGCCCTCTTCACCCTCCAGCAGTGCCGTCACCAAAGCGGTGTCAGAGGTGTTGCCCTGCTTCATCTCGCCGCTGAGCTGGCCGCCGTTGCGCTCGTTGATCATGGCGTTGAGCTCGGCGGTGTTGGTCAGGTTGCCGTTGTGGGCCAGGGCCACCGTGCCCGTGGCCGTGGCGCCCAGCGTGGGCTGGGCATTGGCCCAGTGGCTGGCGCCGGTAGTGGAGTAACGGCAGTGGCCGACGGCCAAGTGCCCGGTCAGGGTGTTCAGCGTGGTCTCGTCAAAGACCTGGGATACGAGGCCCATGTCCTTGTAGACGTTGATCCGCTTGCCGTCGCTGGTTGCTATGCCAGCCGACTCCTGACCGCGGTGCTGCAATGCATACAGCCCGTAATAGGTAAGTTTTGCTACTTCTTCACCTGGTGCCCAGACCCCGAAGACGCCGCAAGCGTCCTGGGGGCCTTTTTCGCCAGGGAGAAGATCATGAGAAAGTTTTCCATCGCCGCGTGCCACTGGTCGATTATCTCACGGGATGGGGTAGGACTTTTCCGGCCGCCGGTTTATGACCGGGAGCCCGGCCCGGTGCCGCTGTCGGCGCCGTCTTCCGGGCCGCCGTCGGAATCGGTGTCCGGAACCGCTTCGACGACGGCGTGCCTGGCCCGCCGGACGCTGAGCCGGTCCAGCAGGAGGGCAGCAATGGCGCCCAAAATCACACCGCCGGCGCCGAAAAGGACCATGAAGAACCCGAAGACGGAGCTGGGATCGTAGCTCGCGTCTCCCGGCAGCGCATATGCGATGACCGCCGCCGCAATGATGCCCACGAGTCCGCCCAGTATGAGGAACGGCACGTATCTGGGCGCGCGGCGGACGGTGATATCCCGCCGCTCGGCGGGGGTGTCTTCAGAAGCCATGCCTTCTAGCCTACTGCCCCGCACCGCCCCTCCCGCCCGAGTTTTTGTCCACATAATGGCCTATAAAAGCGTTTTTGGGCGCGTTAAGTGGACAAAAACTCGTCCGGCGGGGGTGGGGGCTGCGGCGGGTTGGGTTAGCTGCCGCGGTACGTTGAGTAGGCGAACGGACTGAGCAGCAGCGGGACGTGGTAGTGCTCACCGGCGTCGGACACTGTGAACACCAGGTCCACCTCCGGGAAGAACGTGGCCGTGCCCAGGCCCTCGTAGTAAGCGCCGGTGGCGAAGTTCAGCCGGTACGTCCCGGCAGGGAGAAGCTCCGGACCAAGGTCCTTCGCCCGGCCGTCACCGTCAGTGGCGCCCGAAGCAATGAGGTTCCATCCGCCGCCGTCGCGCGCGTAAAGCTCGACGGCGACGCCGGCAGCCGGGCGCCCGGCCCCGGTGTCCAGGATGTGGGTGGTCACCTGTGAAACGGTCATTCGCTGATCACTCCTTCGAGCCGGAGCAGGGCGATTTCGCGCAGCTGCTGGGCCACTATGGCGTCTTCTTCGTCGGGGGTGTGGGTGAGGCGTTCGTGCAGTGCTGCCAGGATTTCCGGCGCGGTGCGTCCCGCGGCACGGATCAGGAACACCCGGCCGAACTTTTCCTCGTAGGCCCGGTTGCCCTCGGCCAGGGCCCCGGTCACGTCCTGGTCTGAAGGATCCACGCCGGCCTGCTCCGAGCGGGACATGGAGGCCTCGGTGGTGGCGGCGGTGGGGCGCTCCCCGATGCGCGGGTGGTGGGCCATGGCCGACTCCACCTCGTCCGGCGTGAACGGGGACGCAGCATTCCGGGCGAAGTCCAGCAAAGCCTGGCTGTTGGCGAACGGGCGGGCATCAGCGATCTGGTCTACCCAGCGCTGGACATCAATACAGGGGCGAAGTGCGGCGGTGACTTCCGCGCGGTCCGCCCCGTTGAATACGGCAAGCTCCATGCTTGATCATCCCTCGTGCAAATGCTGGCATCCATGGCGTCGGCTATGCGGAAAGGGGGATGTCCCCGCTGTAGTGGCCCGCGGCAAAGCACGGACACTACATTCCACATCATGGAACTGTTATTTCAGCATGCGTAATAGTCAATCGGAAATTTGCGGTGGATGTCAAGAGAGTACCGCACCCGGGATGACGGCCGTCTACTCCGCTAGATGTCGTGGTGGCCAACATTCCCGCGCTGCAGCGAGAGGGTCGCGTTAGACCGGCGGGATGTGAGAGAGCGTTGCGTTCGATGCGGCGGGATGTGAGAGAGCGTCGGGTTAGGGGCAGGGAGTCAGGGAGCAGGGGTTGGGGAGGCGCCGCCCAGGCGCGCAGTGACCCGGGCCGCGGCTGCCTTGCACGATTCCCCAAGGCTCTGCAGGATGTCCGGGGAGACCCGGAAGCGGGGGGCCGGGATGAGGACCGCCGCCACGATGTCGCCGCGGTGATCGTAGACGGGGGCTGCCAGGCCCACTTCGTCCAGTGAGGACTCGCCGTAGTTGATGGCCCAGCCGCGCTTGGCGACGTCGCCGAGGCGGATCAGGTAGGCCTCGAGGCCTGCGTCGTCCAGGCCCGGGTAGGAGATTTCGCCGCTGCGGAGCAGTACACGTACACGCTCAGCTGGCTCGGCGGCGAGGAAGACCTGCACGGAAGCGCTGAGGGCGTCCCTGTACCGGGCACCCAGCGGGGTGGTGTGCTTGATCTGGTGATGGCTGGCGATCTGCTCCACACACATCGACTCCGACCCGTTCCAGACCATCAAGGCACTGGTTTCGCCGGTCTGCTCCGCAAGTTCGCGCAGGACCGGGTAGGCCACGCGGCGCTCCTCGAGTTCGGCCAGCAGCGGCCCGGCGACGGCGATGAGGCCCAGGCCCAGCCTGAACCGGCGGGTTTCCGGATCGCGCTCCACCAGGTGCTCCTGCTCGAAGGTCGCCAGGATGCGGGAGACGGTGCTCTTGTGCATGCCGACGCGGTTGGCGATCTCGGTGACACCGAGCAGCGGCTCGTCGGCCGTGAAACTGCGCAGGACGGCGATGGCGTTGACGATGACGGACGTGCCCTTGGCATCGCCGTTGCTGCTGGTTTCGGGAGCTTCTGCAGGGGTCATGGTGTCCACCATCATTCCGTATGTGAGCCGAAAGCGGCGCCACGGGTTACGCGGCGCCGCTTCGGAAAGGGCAATGCCCACAGGCAAAACCGGGAAGTAGCTATGCCCCGATGATGTTGTACTCCGGACCGAACGGGAACTTGGTGATGTTCTCCGCGCCGTCCTCGCCCACCACCAGAATGTCGTGCTCGCGGTATCCGCCGGCGCCGGGCTGGCCGTCGAGGACCGTGATCATCGGCTCCATGGAAACCACCATGCCGGGCTCCAGCGCCGTGTCGATGTCCTCGCGGAGCTCCAGCCCTGCTTCGCGGCCGTAGTAGTGGCTGAGGACACCGAAGGAGTGGCCGTAGCCGAAGGTGCGGTTGGCCAGGAGGCCGTGGCCCACGTAGATCTCATTCAGTTCGGCGGCGATGTCCTTGCAGACGGCGCCGGGCTTGATGAGTTCCAGGCCGCGCTTGTGGACCTCCACGTTGATGTTCCAGAGCTCCAGCGAGCGGGCATCCGGTTCGCCGTAGAACAGGGTGCGCTCCAATGCGGTGTAGTAGCCGGAGGTCATGGGGAAGCAGTTCAGGCTCAGGATGTCGTGCTCCTGGATCTTCCGGGTGGTGGCCCAGTTGTGAGCGCCGTCGGTGTTGATGCCGGACTGGAACCACACCCAGGTGTCGCGGATTTCTGAGTCCGGGAAGGTGCGGGCAATCTCGTGCACCATGGCCTCGGTTCCGATCAGGGCAACCTCGTATTCCGTGACGCCCGCCGTGATGGCGTTGCGGATGGCTTCACCGCCGAGGTCGCCGATGCGCGCACCGTGCTTGATGACCTCGATCTCCTCGGCGGACTTGATCATGCGCTGGCGCATGGCGGCCTGGGCGACGTCCACCAGCGCCGCGGACCCGAAGGCGGCC
This sequence comes from Arthrobacter sp. ISL-72, assembly GCF_018613755.1. GTDB lineage: Bacteria > Actinomycetota > Actinomycetes > Actinomycetales > Micrococcaceae > Arthrobacter. The sequence goes on along the minus strand of NZ_JAGGPP010000001.1, from coordinate 156,674 downwards.
TGGATCTTGTTCCGGTTGTCCAGCGGCAGCGAGTCGTCCTCGACGCCGAGCCGGCGCACGTTGATCCCGCGGGTGCGCAGCACTTCCTGGATCGCGTGGATGTAGTTGTCCCGGCGCCAGTCCGTGTACACGAGGTTGTCGCCGAAGCTGCGGCGCCATGGCATGCCGGCGTCGATATTTGCGGTGACGGTGACAGTGTCGTCCTTCGTGACCACCATGGCGTAGGAACGGCCGAAGTACGTGAACAGGAAGTCGGAGTAGTACTTGATCGAGTGGTAGCTGGTGAGGACGACGGCGTCCAGTTCCTTCTCGGCCATGATCCGGCGGAGCCCCGCCAGCCGGCGTTCGAACTCCGCGTCGGAGAAGGTCAGCTTTACTTTTTCGCCGTTGTTGAGGACCTTCAGTCGGTCCAGCTTGGCGACATCGTTGACGGCCTCGGTTTCGATGGTGGTCATGGGTTTATACCTTTCTTAGTGCTGAAAATATGGTGAGGAAAGAGTGAGGAAGTGCCGGTCAGTCCTGCGTGAGCGGCTTCTTCGAGGTCTCTGCGGCGAACAGGACCGCGACCAGGGAGACGACCGATGCCCCCACCAGGTACCAGCCCGGCGCCACCTTGTTCTGGGTAAGGCCGATCAGCAGCGTGGCCATGAACGGGGCAGTACCGCCGAAGAGTGCATTGGAGAGGTTGAAGCTGACGGCGAACCCGGTGTAGCGCACGCGGGTGGGGAAGAGTTCCGCCAGGAAGCTCGGGAGCGTGCCGTCGTTGAGTGTCAGCATGCCGCCCAGCAGGATCTGGATCAGGACGATCACCAGGAAATTGCCGGTGTCCAGCAGCATGAACGCCGGAACCGTCAGCAGGATGAAGAGCACCGACGCGGTAATCAGCATGCGTTTGCGACCGAACCTGTCCGACGCGATGCCCGTCAGGAAGATGAAGCCGATGTAGCTGGCCAGGGCGATGGTGGTGGCCAGGAAGGATTCCGCCGCCCCGAAGCCCAGTTCCTCCGAGAGGTACGTGGGCATGTAGCTGAGGATCACGTAGAACCCGACCGCGTTGAGGAGGACGGCGCCGGTGGCAATGATGAGCTGCTTGCGGTAAGTCCGGAACATCGCGAAGACCGGAGTCTTGACCGTGTGGTCCTCGGCGGCGAGGGCCTGGAAGGCGGGGGTGTCCTCCAGCTTGGTGCGGATGTAGCGGCCGATCAGGCCCATGGGCGCTGCCAGCAGGAACGGCAGCCGCCAGCCCCACTCGTGAAGTTGCTCCGAGGTGAGCACGGTGCTGAGGAGCGCCGCAATCAAGGAGCCGAGCAGCAGGCCCGCCGCTGTGCTCGCAGGAACGACCGCGGCGTACAGCCCGCGCTTATTGGCCGGCGCGTACTCCACCAGGAAGGCGGACGCGCCGGCGTATTCACCGGCGGCGGAGAAGCCCTGGACGATCCGGACCAAGAGCAGAAGGACAGGTGCCATCACTCCGATGCTGGCGTATCCCGGGATCAGGGCGATGCAGAACGTCGAGACGGACATGATGACGATGGAGAGCGACAGTGCTTTCCGCCGTCCCAGGCGGTCGCCGATGTGCCCCCAGACGAACCCGCCCAGGGGGCGGACGAAGAACGAGACCGCAAAGACGCCGAAGGTGGCCAGCAGGGCTGCCTGGCGGTCGGCTTCCGGGAAGAAGACCGATGAGATGGTCGCGGCGAGATAGCCGTAGACCGCGTAGTCGAACCATTCGACGAAGTTGCCGATGAAGCTGGCCGTGACCACCTTGCGGCGGGTCTCCTTGCTGACGCCGCCGGCCGGAGCTGCAGGACCGCTCAACGCGGGGTGTCCGGAGGATGCACTGCCATGCCCGCCATTCGACTCCAGGCTGACGTCTTCCGCAATGGCCGGGGAAGAGCTTTCGTTTGTCATGTTTCCACCAAAGGGTTGTGGAGTTGCAATGAATGCAACGCTGTTGCAACAAGACTAGGGGTGACCTGGCCCACAGTCAATGCTTTTCTTTCGCTGATTCGACCGACAGAGAAGAACGTGCGGCGAAGAGGGGCTGAAGGAAGCAATCCTCGTGTTGCTATAAACGGAACACGGTTGCAATCAGGAGGAGCGAGGGCGCGGTCACATATCGGGGATGGCCGTAGCACGGCTGCTATCTATTGACACCCCCATGTGATGGCTGTCATATTTTCCAGTACGCGCAAAGCGCATCGTGTTGTGTAATACGCAATTCAGCGATAGACCAGTGCGGCCCCTGGCCGCCCTATCCAAGGCAAGCCGGCGCGCGCCGCGGGTCCGCACGACGTAAGAGGAGGCTGTGCAGAATGACAGGGACGAACTACGACTACGTCATGGTAGGTGGGCGTTCGGGTGGTGCCTGCAGTGGGGCGGTGTCATCTTCGTCGGCGCAGTGGCAGTGGGCGGCGCCCTCCTCTACCGTTTGAGGATCAGGCACCACACCGGCATTCCGGCCGAACACGCCGCCGCGGTGGCCGGCCACCCGTCGTCGGGCCCGCCTGAGCAGCCGCAACCGGCCGAAAACCCGGTCCGCGCCGAAGCGGACAGGGACACGGACCAGGGCCTCGAGCCGCTGGAAGAAGATTTTGAACCGTAACGAGTCAGTTAGATTGGCAACGGATGCCGTTGCCAACGGGTCCCTCGGGACCCAGGAAAGGAACACCGAAATCATGGTTCACAAAGTAAAGGCCGTCGTAGCCAAGGAAAAGAATGCCCCGGTCTCGGTGGAAACCATCCTGGTGCCGGATCCCGGACCGGGTGAGGCGCTGGTGGACATCCTTACCTGCGGTGTCTGCCACACGGACCTGCACTACAAGCAGGGCGGAATTACTGACGATTTCCCCATCCTGCTGGGTCACGAGGCCACGGGTGTGGTCAGCGCCGTCGGTCCTGACGTCACCGACGTGGCCCCCGGCGACCGGGTAATCCTGAACTGGCGCGCCGTGTGCGGCGAGTGCCGGGCCTGCGCCAAGGGGCAGCCGCAGTACTGCTTCAACACGCACAACGCCACCCAGAAGATGACCCTGGAGGACGGCACCGAGCTTTCTCCCGCGCTGGGCATCGGAGCCTTCGCCGAGAAGACGCTGGTCGCCGCCGGACAGTGCACCAAAGTTGACGAGGACGCCGATCCCGCCGCCGTCGGGCTCCTTGGCTGCGGCGTCATGGCAGGCATCGGCGCCGCCATCAACACCGGCGAGGTCAAGCGCGGCGAATCCGTCGCCGTCATCGGCTGCGGCGGTGTGGGCATCGCCGCCATCGCCGGTGCGAAGCTGGCCGGCGCCACCACGATCATCGCGGTGGACATCGACGACAACAAGATCGAGATGGCCAAGTCGCTCGGCGCCACCCATGGCGTGAACTCCAGCAAGGAAGACCCCATCGAGGCCATTCGCGCGCTGACCGGCGGCAACGGTGCCGACGTCGTCATCGAGGCGGTCGGACGCCCGGAAACGTACAAGCAGGCGTTCTACGCCCGCGACCTCGCCGGCCGGGTGGTGCTGGTGGGCGTCCCGACGCCGGACATGAAGCTTGAGCTGCCGCTACTGGACGTCTTCGGCCGTGGCGGGTCCCTGAAGTCCTCCTGGTACGGCGACTGCCTGCCGTCACGCGACTTCCCGATGCTGGTCCAGCATTACAAGCTGGGCAACCTGAACCTCGACGCTTTCGTCACCGAGCGCATCACCATCGACCAGGTGGAAGAGGCCTTCGGCAAGATGCACGAGGGCAAGGTGCTGCGTTCCGTCGTTGAGATCCGTCCAGGCAGTGCCCGCCCGCGCACCGACGCCGCTGCAGTGGCGGCTTCCGCATGAGCGTCACCATCGAGAACCTGGTCACCTCCGGAACGTTTTCGCTCGACGGTGGAACCTGGGACGTGGACAACAACGTCTGGATCGTGGGCAACGACGACGAATGCGTGATCATCGATTCCCCGCATGACGCCGCCGCCATCATCAGCCAGGTCCGGGGCCGGAAGGTCCTGGCCATCCTGCTGACGCACGCCCACAACGACCACATCGGGGCAGCCCGCGAGGTGGCCGAAACCGTCGGCGCGCCCATCTACCTGAACCCCGAGGACCACGTCCTGTGGGAACAGGTTTACCCGGACACTAAGCCGGACCGCAGCCTCGCTGACGGCGACGAGTTCCAGGTGGGCGGCGCCACGCTGAAGGCCATCCACACTCCCGGCCACTCACCCGGCTCCACCTGCTTCCTGCTGGAATCAGAAGGAACCGTCTTCACCGGGGACACCCTGTTCAACGGCGGCCCCGGCGCCACCGGACGGTCCTACAGCGATTATCCGACCATCCTGGCCTCCATCCGCGAACGGCTGCTGACGCTGCCGGCAGAGACGGTGGTCCGCACCGGCCACGGCGACAACACCACCATCGGGGCGGAGCGGGAGACGCTGGCCAGGGTCAGCCAATGAAAGGCATCCCCAAGCTCGGCAGGCAGCCCGCCCCAGTCGCGGACATCAACGAGGACAACCTCGAAGTCCACAAGCCGAAGACCGAGGCGGCCGGGGTCAAGGCCGTGTTGGTTGCGCTGGAGCGCGCCGTGGCGCAGGCGGGTGTGTCCCGGACGGCGCAGTCGCTGCTGCGGCTGAACCAGCGCGGCGGCTTTGACTGCCCGGGCTGTGCGTGGCCGGAGTCGGACAAGAAGCGCAAGGCGGCCGAGTTCTGCGAGAACGGTGCCAAGGCGGTGGCGGAGGAGAACACCCTGCGCACAGTCGGGGCGGAGTTCTGGGCCAGGCATTCCATTGCCGAGCTGTCGGGGAAGACCGAGTACTGGCTGGGCAACCAGGGCCGGCTCAGCGAGCCGGTGGTGATCCGGGAAGGTGAGACGCACTATTCGCCGATTTCCTGGGCGGACGCGTTCGAGCTGATCGGGGAGCATATTCGGGCCAGCACACCGGACCGCTGCGTCTTCTACACCTCCGGCCGCACGGCCAACGAAACAGCATTCATGTACCAGCTGTTCGCGCGGGCCCTGGGCACCAACAACCTGCCGGACTGCTCCAACATGTGCCACGAGTCCTCGGGTTCGGCGCTGAACCCGACCATCGGCATCGGCAAGGGCACCGTTTCGCTGGATGACATCCACGACTCGGAGCTCATCTTCGTCGTCGGACAGAACCCGGGCACCAACCATCCCCGGATGCTCTCCGCGCTGAAGGAATGCAAGGACAAGGGCGGCAAGGTGGTGGCGGTGAACCCGCTGCCCGAGGCCGGCCTGTTCAATTTCAGGGACCCGCAGACGATTTCGGGTGTGGTGGGCGGCGGCACGCCGCTGGCCGACGAGTACCTGCAGATCAAGGTGGGCGGGGACCTGGCGCTCTTCCAGGCACTGGGCCACCTGCTCCTGGCGGAGGAAGAACGGAACCCCGGAACCGTCGTCGACCGTTCCTTCGTTGAGGCGCAGACTGACGGGTTCGAGGCGTACCGCGAGGCACGCCGGGAGCTGGACTGGGAGGAAACCGAAAAGGCCACCGGCCTGGACCGGCAGCAGATCGAGGACGTGGCCGGGATGCTCATGGCGTCCAAGGCCACCATCTTCTGCTGGGCCCTGGGCGTGACCCAGCAGCCGCACTCGGTGGACACCATCAAGGAAATGGTCAACGTCCTGCTCCTGCAGGGCAACTTCGGCAAGCCCGGCGCCGGCGCGTGCCCGGTGCGCGGACACTCCAACGTCCAGGGCGACCGGACCATGGGCATCTGGGAAAAGCCGAAAGAGTGGCTCCTGGAGGCCCTGGACAAGGAGTTCGGCATCGAGTCCCCGCGCGGACACGGCCACGACGCGGTCGAGTCAATGGAGGCGTTCGAACGCAACGAGGTGGACGTGTTCGTCTCGATGGGCGGGAACTTCTCCCTCGCCTGCTCGGACACCGAAACCCTGGAAGCGGGCATGCAACGGATCGGCCTGACCGTGCATATCTCCACCAAGCCCAACCGGTCCCACGTGGTGCACGGGCGCACCTCGCTGATCCTGCCCACACTGGGCCGGACGGACAAGGACGACAAGCACCCCAAGGGCGCCCAGTTCCTGTCCGTGGAGGACTCCATGTCCGTGGTCCACTCCACCCAAGGCCGGCTCCAGCCGGTCTCCGAGCACCTGCTCGCCGAACCGGTAATCGTGGCCCGGATGGCCGAAGCCACCTTCGGCCCGGACCACCCGGTGGACTGGAAGGCCATGGCCGAGGACTACGACGTGATCCGCGACCATATCGCCCGCGTCCTGCCCGGGTTCGAGGACTTCAACGCCAGGGTCCGGACCAGGAACGGCTTTGTGCTGCCCAACCCGCCGCGCGACACCCGCTCCTTCGCCACCGACATCGGCCGCGGCCGCTTCACGGTCAGCCCGCTGGAATACCTCACCCCGCCGAAGGGCCACCTGGTGCTCCAGACCATCCGCAGCCACGACCAGTACAACACCACGTTCTACGGCGTTGATGACCGCTACCGCGGCATCTCGGACGGCCGCCGCGTGATCCTGGTCCACCCCGAGGACCTGGCCGAACTCGGCTTCCAGGACCGCGACCTGGTCGACGTCGTGAGCACTTTCAGGGGCCACGACCGGCAGGCGGACAAGTTCCGGCTGGTGGCCTACCCGACGGCGAAGGGCTGCGCCGCGGCGTACTTCCCTGAGGCCAACGCCCTGGTCCACAAGGAAAACGTGGCCCGCGAATCCAACACCCCCGGGTTCAAGGCCATGTTTGTCCGGTTCGTGCCCCACGCTGCAGAGCAGCACTCTGAAAAAGCAGTTGGGATTCCGGCAGGAGCGGGGACGCCCTAGTCCTTTCCCTTCATCCGGGCCCGCTGCACCAGGTCGGCCATCCAGGGGCGTGTTCCATGATGGAACACCATGCCGTCAGGCAGTCCCTGGATGGCCGCCTCGGAGCCGGAAATGTCGATGGTAATTCGGCCGCCGGCCATGGGGGCGTTGGTGATGTGCAGGTCACCGTAGGCTTCCGGAAGCACGGGATCCATCCAGAGGCCGCCCTCGGAAACGTGCGGGTAGTAGCGCATCAGGTTCGTCACCAGGGAGATCGGCGTGGTGGCCGCCCACGCCTGCGGTGAGCACGCCGTGGGGTAGGGCACGGGGGCGGTGAAGTTTTTCCGGTCGAAGCCGCAGAACAGTTCGGGCAGACGCCCCTCCGAGTACTCGGCCGCTTCCAGCAGAGCCGTGGAGATCCGTTGTGCCTCCTCCACGAACCCGTAGCGCAGGAGGCCGGCCTGGATGACCGCGTTGTCGTGCGGCCAGACCGAGCCGTTGTGGTAGCTCGCGGGATTGTACGCACCCATGTCGGACGCCAGGGTCCGCACACCCCAGCCGCTGAACATTTCCGGGGACATCAGCCGTTCCACCACCATCGGCGCCTTGTCCTCGTCGATGATGCCGTTCCACAGGCAATGGCCCATGTTGGAAGCGCACGCATCGACCGGACGCTTGTCGCGGTCCAGCGCGATGGCATAATAGCCGCGCTCGGGTAGCCAGAACTGTTCGTTGAATTGCTTCTTCAGACGGGCCGCGCAGTCCCGGAGGTCGGCGGCCAAAGCCTCATCGCCGGCGTCGTACGCCAGCCACGACCGCGCCATGTACGCGCCGTAGACGTAACCCTGTACTTCGCACAACGCGATCGGCGCCTCGGCCATGCGGCCGTCGGCGAAATTGACGCCGTCCCAGGAATCCTTCCAGCCCTGGTTGATCAGGCCCTGGTCGTTGAGGCGCGCGTATTCGACGAATCCGTCGCCGTCGCGGTCCCCGTAGTTACGGATCCATTCCAGGGCCCGGTCCGCGTGGGGCAGCAGGGCCGCGATGGTGTCCGCGCCGAAACCCCAGCGGCTCACCTCTCCCAGCACCAGGACGAACAGCGGCGTTGCGTCGGACGTGCCGTAGTAGGCGGTCTTTCCGCCCAGTGCCAGCCCACTGGAGACATCGAGCCGGACCTCGTGCAGGATCTTGCCCGGCTCTTCCTCGCTCATCGGGTCCACCACGCTGCCCTGGCGGTCGGCGAGCGTCTGCACGGTGCCCAGGGCCAGGGACGGATCCACCGGCATCGCCATAATGGAAGCGAACAGCGAGTCCCGCCCGAACAAGGTCATGAACCAGGGTGCGCCGGCCGCCACTACGATCCGGTCCGGGTCGTGCGGATCTTCAATACGGAGCGCCCCGAGATCGTCGTAGCTGCGGCGGAGCGTCCGTTCGATGGAGCGGTTGCCCATGTGCAGCACCGGGATCTTGGACACCCAGGCCTGCCTGCGCCGGTCGCGGGGGGATGTTTCCCCGGCACCGGTATGGGCGAACGGAGCGGCCGGATCGGTGCCGTCCACCTTGGGCACCACGCTGAGCCGCGTGCTCCAGCCCCCGTGCGGCGGGATGACCGTCCGGTACGTCAGGGCATCCGTTCCGACGTCGGCTCCTGCGGCGTTGACCACGACTCCTTTCCGGACGTCCTGCCAGGCGGCCAGGATGGTCAGCGAGTCGCCGTCCGGTTGGCGGATCTCTTCCCACCGCCGTTGGATCCGGGCGTCCTTGACCTCGAACAGGTCCGCGAAATCGGATTCAACAGTCAGCTCCACCACGCACTCGGCAGCATCCGGGGAGTAGTTCCGGACGGTGATCTCCTCCAGGATTCCCGTACCAACTTCACGCAGGCGCTCCACGATCAGCGGGCTGTCCGCATACCCGTCCGAGCGGGGAACACGGCCGGCAAAAAAGGCGCGGTACGGCTCCTTCGTCTCCGCCGCCAGCGGCTCGATGGACTGACCGTTGACGGTCAGGTTCCAGCGGGACAGGATACGGGTGTCTTCAAAGAAAACCCCGTGCGGGTGTTCCGGATGGATGTCTCCGTTGGCCGAGGAAATACAGAATGATGAACCCTCCACCAGCGTGACCGTCCCGGACCCCAAAGGCCCGGCAGCTGTATCCGCGTTCCATCCGGCCATCGCCGACTCCTTCAATGGACTGGCATCGGAGAGGCAGCGCCGGGAATAACTCCTCGGTGGCCGCCTTGGTCTGTTTCATTGACGCTACGCCTAGCCGCCCGCTGATACCAGAGTGGAAGGAGGTCTGATCTTGAGGGAATCCTTTGACCTCCTTGAGCCGATGCTGAGCTGGCCTCGCGACACTCGAAGTGAACAGTTCAAGGAAGAGATCGTCCGCGCACTGGGTGGTGAAGTCCGCATGGAAAAAATTCAAACAGGGCAGAAACTGGTGGCCGATGCACTGGCCGGAGCCCTCCTGCTGGTGAAGCGAAGCCCTGAGTACAAGAGGCGGGCGCTCCACTACCTGAGGCACTCGTGGAAGATGTACTACCTCTCCCGCGCACTGGCCAAAGCCCTGGAAGACTCCTGGGAGGCCTCCAGCTGGCCCGGCGACCGGCTCCAGGTGGGTACGCGCATGTCCCGGCGGGTGGAACTGATCACCCAGCGCCTTCAGCGCGAAAACGACGCCTACGCGGGCTAGCCAGCTGAACAGGACGCTCCCGGCGGCGTGACCCTGAAGATGGCGCTATTGGGCTGAGCGGACCCCTGCCCGCAACTGCAGGTAATCCGGGGCTGTGGCTGAATGATGAACGCAACCGACGGATGTTCCATACGGGCCGCAACCACCTAGGTGGCCGGCGGATTCCAGCTCGGGTATCGCAGCGTTCGGTGCTGACGGCAGGACCATGAGGACGAGGACCGCGGCCGACGCACCTATCGTTTTCAGTCCTTGGAAGAGCGTACGTGCAACGTCAACAGACCCATTCAGGCTGTCGGCGCCCAAAGGGCAGCGGGACGGGGATGACAGGATTTCGAGGATCCGGACAGCCGTGAGTGGTGAGAGCACCGCCGGCAGGAGGCCGGGATTCAGGAGGCCTTGCATTCTGGAACGGACATGCCGCAAACCTTGGAGTGCGCGGCGACAGTTCCGGCACGTGCGGACATGTCCGTCGACTTTGCCCTGGCCTGCCACCGTGGTGCTGTCGAGGGCGGCTTCGGCCAGCATCCGCAGCATGGAGTCGCAGCCGCGGCTTTCGGAGTCGAGCAGATAAACCAGGAGATAGGCCTCTCGAAGTCCCTTGCGGGCGCGCCGGAGGAGGGCGGAGAGTGCGTTGGGGGCGACGTCGAGGAGCGGCGCGGCTTCACGCGGCTTCAGTCCTTCGATCTCGACATACCAAAGGACTTTTTGCCAACGAAGGGGGAGAGTTGCGAAGGCGTCCGCCACGAAGTCGTGCTCCTGGGAGCCGCTATGGAGAGCGTGAGCGTTCTGGCCGTCAGCCAGCTCGACGATTCGCCCTGACGGGTGCTCAGTGGACGAATGACGGTCAAATACCGCAGTGCGGACAGCCCTGAGGAGGTAAGGCCTGACCGGGCCGTCCGGCCCTTTTCCGCGTCGCATCGCGGTCAGGGATTTCAGGAATGCAGTGGCGGCGGCGTCCTCTGCATCATGTGAAGATCTGCTCAGCGCGTTGGCGTAAGCCAAAGCGGGCTCCCAGTGGGTCCTGAACAGTTCCAGAACGGCGCCGGTCTTGCCTTCCCGGCAATCCTGGACGAGCCTCGCTTCGGAGTCTGCCGCGGCGGCGCCGCCCATGCCCGCGGACGTTACGTCCTGCGGGGTCGCAGGGGCCTTCATGGACGGGAAGCTGGGTACCATAGTGACTCCGGGCGGACGCTGAATTCCTGGCGGCACGCAATGTGTTAGCGCTCACTCAATCACCTAATCAAAAGCCCAGGGCGTTTTGATCATAAAAAACATGAACAAGTCAGCGGGTGACGGCGCTGGCCCCTACTCGCGGCGGTCGGCGCCGGCCGGGTATGGTGCCTTGCTGTTCTAGTCGGACCACTCACGGTTCACTTGCTCGAACTCCCGCAGGCCCACTGATAAGGTCAGCCGCCCCTCAAGCCCTTCCGGCATACCGGACACCCCCCATTGCTACGTATGCTGATTGGTCCTCATTTTACGGGTCAGCGTTGATCCGGTCTGTCGACTGGCCAGGAGATTCCGTGCAGGAACGGCACCCCGCAGTTGCGCTCCTGCCAGCCGCCAACGGATTGCCGGCCACGATCCGTCAGTCGGCAGTCGTTCCATGAGTGTTGTTGGCCCCCGCAGCAGGCAGGGACCAGAGTGAACTGCGAAAACCTGCAAATCTTCATTGAAACCCGTCCGCCTCTTTCAAGACCGGCAGACCGGCCAACCAGGCCTGGTGATTCCGGGCATGCCGGCTGAGCGGACGCCCATACTGGAAAGCTCTTCCGGCGGCGGCGAGGTTCAGGCCTTCCCGCTTCAGGGCTTTCTCTATTTCGCTGATGCTGCCGCTCCCGAGGCCGTGAATCTCGTTCTTTAGATCCTGCCGCGAACGTGCAATCAGCTGTCCGACGGTGTTCACGCCGTGCCGGGCGAGGCCGTTGGCTGCCCGTGCAGGGAGGCACAGTTCAGAGATCGGACGAGCCAGCTGCAGCTCGATGGAACTCGGTGACAATGACCTCTGGCCATCCGGCATCACAAGAATCCTCCCGCAGTAATTTTGGACCCCGCCACGTCGGGGGAATCCACGGACTTAACCGTGCTGCCTTAACCGTGCTGCCCGGAGTCCGTGACGGACAATTGCGCGCCGGACTCCAGCGGCCCGGACGGGCAACCCCTGCAGGCGCTTTAGCAACGATTTTGGTTTCGGCGTCATGAAACGGGCTCACCCGGGGTGAATAGTGTGAGGCGCCTGAAGTGCGTTCTCGCTTTCCGGCGTCGAGGGCAGGCAACCACATGGAAACAATCGAGTACGTTTCACCCGGGGGCGGGGATCTGCGCCGTGCTACATCCGAGGAGCCATCCGGCGTCCAGGGCGATGAATCGGATTTGATTGCCCGCGTCCGGGCCGGTGACGGTGCGTCCATGGCGGTGCTGTATGAAAGGTATCGCGGGCCGGGGCTGCGGTTTATCGGCAGCCTGATGTCTGGCGCACAGGAATCCGAGGATGTGCTCCATGACGCGTTTACGAAGGCTGTTGGCGCGATCAGGAACGGATATGGGCCCTCGGATGTGTTTGGCCCGTACCTGAGCACCGCAATCCGTTCCGTAGCGATGACCTTCTGGAACAAGCGCGTTCGGGAGCGGCCGGCACCTGACGAAGACCTGGATCCCGGATCTGCCGATGACCCGGGACTCGAGGCGGTACTGACTGTGTTCGAGCAGGAACACGTCGCTGCAGCGATGCGTTCCCTGCCGGAACGGTGGCGGACGGTGCTCTGGTACGCCGAGGTCATGGGCGAGAAACCACGAAACATAGCGCCGATCCTGGGCATCGAAGCCAACGCGGTGTCCGCGTTGCTAATCCGTGCCAAGGCGGGGCTGCGCACCGCGTACGAGCAACAGAGCGGATCGAAACCGGGTTCCGTCAGTGGAGCGAACTGACACTGACGGGGAAAGCCGGCGGAATATCGGCTGGCCCCGGAGGCACGCTGCCAGTGAGATCCACAATGCTCCCCGTGACTGCTGCCTCCCGCACGGCCCAGATTCCGGCAATGGCGACGTCCTCGTAGGCGTAAGCCTCCGAGGTGAGCATCACCTCACCATCCTCTGCGACAAGTCGGAACCTGAAGCAATCGTCCGCGTCCATATACAGTTCGAACAAAGCGGCCAAGGGTCGTTCTCCTAACGTGATGATGCGAGTTGTTCACAACGCAGGGTCTTAACCGCGTGAAGAGGGGATCATGACGGGCACCGCCGTTGACCTTCCTTAAACCAAGAACGACGGCGACACTCCGGACAAGCCGGAGTGTCGCCGTCGTTCTCTCGCAATAGGGGGTCAGGACGGCGGGAGGCGTCAGCCGCGGAGCCGCTCCATTCCGGGGTCGAACAGCGGCTCGGCGGTCACGGTAGCGGCCACGCGCTCGCCGAAGTACTCGACCTCCACGGCGTCACCGACCCCGACGGCGGCCGGCAGCCAGGCGTACGCGATCGGCTTGCGCACCGAGTAGCCGTAGGCGGCGCTGGTCACGTACCCGGCGGCTTCGCCGTTGACGTACACAGGCTCCTTGCCCAGCACGATGGAGGTGCCGTCGTCCACGGTCAGGCACCGCAGCACCTTCCCGGCGGGCTGTTCCTTGCGGGCGGCCAAGGCCTCGGCCCCGACGAAGCCCACCTTGTCCATGGCCACCGAGAAGCCGAGGCCGGACTGGTACGGGTGGTGCTCGGACGTCATGTCCGTGCCCCACAGCCGGTAGCCCTTCTCGAGCCGCATGCTGTTGAAGGCGCCGCGCCCGGCAGCGATGATGCCGTGCTCCTGCCCGGCCTCGAACAGCAGGTCCCAGAGCTTGAGCCCGTACTCAGCGGTGGTGTACAGCTCCCAGCCGAGTTCGCCCACGTACGAGAGCCGCATGGCCGTGACCGGGATGCCGCCCACCGAGATTTCCTTGGTGCGGAAGTACTTCAGGCCGTCGTTGGAGAGGTCGTCGCCACTTACCTTGCCGATCACTTCACGTGCCAGCGGACCCCACAGGCCGATGCAGCAGGTGCTGCCGGTGATGTCCGAAACATGCGCCCACTGGGCCGGATCCGCGGCCGTCTGCTTCCTGGCCTCGACGCGCAGGTAGTCGAAGTCCACGTTGCTGTTCACACCGAGCTGGAAGTCCTCTTCCCCAAGCCGGGCCACCGTCACGTCGCTGCGGATGCCGCCGTCCTCCTCCAGCAGGAGGCAGTAGGTGACGGCCCCCGGCTTTTTGGTGATGTTTCCGGTGCTGAGCCGGTGCAGCAGGGCCAGCGCGCCGGGACCGGTCACCGCCAGCCGCTTGAGCGGCGTCATGTCATAAAGCCCGACGGCGGTGCGCGTCTTCCACGCTTCGGCCGCCGAAATGGGGGAGGAGAACATCGCTGCCCAGGGTTCGCGTTCAGGCGCCTGCCACTCGGCCGGAAGCTCCTCGAGCAGGCCGCGGTTGGCCTCGAACCAGTGCGGACGCTCCCAGCCGGCGGATTCCAGGAAGAACGCGCCCAGCTCCTTCTGCCGGACGTTGAACGGGCTCACCCGCAGGTCCCGGGGGGATTCCTTGGGCTGCAGCGGGTGCAGGACATCGTAGATCTCCACGAAGTTCTGCTGCGACGTTTCGCTGACGTATTCGTCGCTGGTCTGGACCTTCTCGAAGCGGGTCAGCTCGCAGCCGTGCAGGTCGGTGTGCGACTGGCCTTCGATGAGCAGTTCGGCCATGGCCTTCGCGACGCCGGCGGAGTGGGTAACCCACACGGCTTCGGCCACGAAGAAGCCCTCGAGGTCGGGTGCCTCGCCCATGAGCGGGCCGCCGTCGGGCGTGAAGGAGAAGATGCCGTTGAACCCGTCCTCGATCTGTGCCCGGTGCAGCGCCGGCAGCAGGTCCTGGCTGTCCTGCCAGGACTGCGCGAAGTCTTCGAGCGTGAAGTCCAGCCGGGACGGCATGCGGTGCTCGGACATCTGGTCGGCGGCGACGCGGGGCAGGGTGTCCATGTCCACGGGCATGGGGCGGTGGGCGTAGCTGCCGATGCCGATGCGGTCGCCGTGCTCGCGGTAGTAGAGGTCGCGGTCCTGGAATCGCAGGATGGGCATGCTGGCCCCGTTGGGCATCTGGTTGCGGCCGGCGAGCTCGGCGATGGGAGTGGACTTGACGTACTGGTGGGCCAAGGGAAGCAGGGGCACCTTCATGCCCACCTGCTTGCCGAGTTCACGTCCCCAGAAGCCGGCACAGGACACCACAATGTCCGCCGGGATCACGCCGTTGGCAGTTTCGACGCCGGTGACCTTGCCCCCTGTTTGCTCGATGCCCGTCACAGCGGTGGAACCGAGGTAGGTTACGCCGGCTTCCCGGGTGCGGCTGATCAGCAGCTGGACAGCACGTGCGGCTGATGCCAGGCCGTCCGAGGGGACGTAGAGGCCGCCGAGGACTGTGCGGCCATCGGCGAGGGCCCCGCTGTTCAGCAGCGGCCAGTGCTTCTCGCACTCGTCGGCGTCGATGAGCCGGGCATCGACGCCCCAGGAGGTGGCATAGCCGAGCTTGCGTTTGAGGTCCTGCAGCCGCGTCTCCGTGGTGGCCAGCTCGAGTCCGCCCAGCTGGTTGAAGCAGGACACGCCGTCGGCGCTGAGGGAAAGCAGCTTGTCCACCGTGTAGCTGGCGAACTCCGTCATGGTCTTGGACGGGTTGGTCTGGAAAACCAGTCCCGGTGCGTGCGAGGTGGAGCCGCCCGCCAGTTCCAGCGGCCCCTGTTCGACGACAGTGATGTTGGTCCAGCCCCGGCTGGCGAGTTCATCCGCAAGATTGGTGCCGACGATGCCGGCGCCGATGATGACGACGCGTGGTGATGCGCTCATGAAATTGTTTCTCCTGTTGTTGCGTTAGCGGAAGACGACGGTGCGGGTGTTGTTGAGCAGGACGCGGTGCTGGCAATGCCACCTGACCGCCCTGGACAGGGCCTGCGACTCGGCATCGCGGCCCACCGTGACGAGGGCGTCCGGGTCGAGGCTGTGGTCCACGCGGAAGACCTCCTGCTCGATGATGGGTCCTTCATCCAGGTCGGCGGTCACGTAGTGCGCGGTGGCGCCAATGAGTTTCACGCCGCGGTCATACGCCTGGTGGTAAGGCTTGGCGCCCTTGAAACCGGGCAGGAACGAGTGGTGGATGTTGATTGCCCTGCCTCGCAGTTCGTTGCACAGCCCGTTGGACAGCACCTGCATGTAACGCGCCAGGACCACCAGGTCGGCATCGTACTCGGCGACAAGTTCCAGCAGCCGCGCCTCTGCCTCGGGCTTGTTTGCGGAGGTCACCGGAACGTGGATGAAAGGCAGCCCGGCGTTTTCCGCCATGGGGCGCAGGTCCTCGTGGTTGGAAACCACGACGGCGATCTCGGCACCCAGGCTGCCTGCCCGCCACCGGAAGATCAGGTCGTTGAGGCAGTGCCCGAACTTCGAGACCATGACCAGCAGCCGCTGGGGCCGGCCGTCATGGAAGGCGAAATCCATGCCGAAATCAGCGGCTGTCGGGGTGAACTCGGCCGTGAGGAGTGCGGCGGTCTGCTGGTTGGCGTCCGGCAGCGGTTCCGGATCTGAGCCCGTGAAGTCCTGATGTGCCCGGTCGCGCGTTTCGGTTCTGCTGCGCGTGAAGGCGGTGCGCAGGTACAGTTTCCCGCTGATGTGGTCATCAAACTGCTGATGCTCCACGATGTCGAAGCCGCGGTCGGCGAGGAACGTGGTGACCGCCCGGACGATGCCTGGCCGTTCGGGGCAGGCCAGGGTGAGGACGAATTCTGCGGTGCGGGTCCCGGGTGCCGAACGTGCGGCAGTGGCTTCGACCGTTACGGCCGGAACGATGCCGCCGGGGCGGGCGTCAAGGGTGGTGGTCACGGTTCTCTCCTAATTGGTGGCGGCGCTGGTACGCGACGGTGTCGCCGGCTTCGCGTCGTTGTCGTTGCTGTCTTTGGGCTCGTTGTCTTTGACGTCGCCTGCACAGCGCGAATCGGCGGCACAGCGCTCGTCGCATTCATGCCTGGTGACGAGGTCGAACTGGACCCCGCCGTGCTGGTCCACTCCGGTACGGATGGCCCGTTCCATCACCGACGTGGCCAGTCGACGTCGCAATGCCAGCGGATCACGGCGGAGATCCTTGGCCAGGGCGAAGCACAGCAGCAGCATGACCAGCACGAACGGCAGCGCCGCCACGATGGTGATGCGCTGCAGGCCGGACAGCGCCTCCGACGGTTCGTCGCCGCCGGCCAGGAGCATGACAGCAGCCACAGCACCGGTGAGCAGGCCCCAGAAGATGACGAGTCCGCGGCGGGGGTCGCTTGCCCCGTTGGAGCTCAGCGAGGCCATGATGATGGATGCCGAGTCCGCTCCGGTGATGAAGAAGATGGCTACCAGGACCATTGCCAGCACGATGACGGCCGCCGTTGCCCAGGCGGGCATGTCCAGGTTCTTGACCAGGTCGAAGAGGGCGCCGTCGAACGAAATCGAAGGGACGCCGTCGACCATTTTGAGGAGGCCGTCCGCGGGGTTGTCAGTCTTGTCGGCTTCCTGCTGAATGTGGAAGGCGGTGCCGCCAAAGATGCCGAACCAGATGACGCTGACGACGCTGGGGACCAGCAGGACGCCCGTAACGAACTGGCGGATGGTGCGTCCCCGGCTGATGCGGGCAATGAACATGCCCACGAACGGGGTCCAGGACAGCCACCAGGCCCAGTAGAAGATGGTCCAGCTGGACATCCAGCTCCGGAGCGCCTCGTCGCCGACGGCTTCGGTGCGCGAAGACATCTCGGCCAGGTCGCGGGCATAGTCACCGACGGCAGCCGGAATCAGGTTCAGGATGAAGAGCGTGGGACCGGCGACGAACACGATGAGGGCGAGGACGACGGCCAGCACCATGTTGATGTTGGACAGCCATTGGATGCCGCGGCTGATGCCGGAAACAGCTGAGGCGACGAAGCAGGAGGTGAGGATCGCTACGATCACCACGAGCACCGGAGTTCCGATTTCCCCTACCCAGCCGTTCGAGGTCAGCCCGCTGCCGATCTGCAAGGCGCCCAGTCCAAGGGAAGCTGCGGTGCCGAAGAGGGTGGCGAAGATGGCCAGGATGTTAATGAACTTGCCTACCGGTCCTTCCACCATCCTGATGCCGAAGAGCGAGGTGAAGGCCGCGGAGATCAGTTGCCTCCGGCCGAGACGGTAGGTCCCGTAGGCCATGGCGATTCCGACGACGGCGTACATGGCCCAGGGGTGCAGGGTCCAGTGGAAGATGGAGGTGGCCATGGCGGTCTGGATGGCCGCGGGCGTGCGGCCGTCCACGGTTCCCGGCGGCGGCGAGATGTAGTGGTAGAGCGGTTCGGCGACGCCGTAGAACATGAGGCCAATGCCCATGCCGGCCGCGAACATCATCGCGATCCAGGAGATGGTCCGGAACTCCGGTTTCTCCCCGTCCTTGCCGAGCGGGATGTTTCCGAACTTGCCCAGGGCCAGCCACAGGACGAAGACCACGAAGAGCGAGGCAGTGACCATGAACAGCCAGCCGGTGTACTCCATCACCCAGTTCAGGACGTTTGTGGAGGTGGCGGACAGGCTGTCCCTGCCAAGGAAACCCCAGAGCACGAAAGCGACCGCAATGGCGCCTGTGATTCCGAAGGTGACTTTATCGAGGACCAGCTTTCGGTTCCGCCGCTGTGTCACAGCGTGTTCGGTTTTCGTCTGGCGCAGTTCCAGGAGGATCTGGTCGTGGTCCTCTGCGTCGTGGAATTCTGTTTCGGGGATGGTGCCTGGGATGGTGCTTAAGTCACTTTTCACGCTGATGTCGCTGTTCAAAGCCATGAGCAAGTCCTTTAGATGTGGCCGTCCACTGTCAGGCCAGGGGGGAGATTGGGAACCTCTTTGGATTCGGTAATCATGATGTCGCCGTCGATGACGGTCACTTCGTGGGAGCGGACCGGCAGCTTGGCCGGCGGTGCGTCGACGCTCCCGTCGCGCAGGTTGAACCGGGAGGCATGGAGCGGGCATTCAACCCAGCAGTCCTCTACGTAGCCGTCGGCCAGCGACGCATCCTGATGGGTGCACGTGTCGTCAATGGCAAAAAGTTCACCCTCTTCAGTGTGGAAGACGGCGATGGGGGGCGACGTGTTCAGGCGCAGCGCTTCACCGGGTGCCAGTTCACTGAGCGGGCAGGCTTTGTGCATGTGATGACCTCATTCTTCGGTCGCGGATCGTTGGGGCGCGGCCACCGCTGTGATGTTCCGTATAGAACAACAGCAATCGCGATAAGCAACAGCGTGCGGTAGGTCACAGTCGTTGTCAAGAGTTTTCCCTTCTATTGCGGGCATTTTCCCTATCTGACGGCCGCTCTTGACAGGCAGAGTGGCATGGATCACTCTGTTGCATATAGCGATGGTCGTTGCGTAAGAAGCAATGGAAGAGGATATCGAATGCAGACGCTTGCGATTGTGGGAGCCTCCCTGGCGGGACTCTCCGCCGCCCGGGCGGCGCGGGCCCAGGGCTTTTCCGGACGGATGGTCATCATTGGCGATGAGCCGCACCGTCCCTATGACCGCCCGCCGCTGTCCAAGGACTTTCTCCTCGGCAGAATCACCGCCGAGGACCTTTACCTGGAGGCCGAGACCGACGAACTGCAGGCGGAATGGTTGCTCGGTGCCGGCGCTGCATCACTGGATGCTTCCACGCGCACCATCGTCCTTAAGGACGGGCGGACAGTGCAGGCGGACGGCATTATCATTGCCACCGGCGCAAAGGCACGGCAATTGCCTACCTTGGCCGGACTGAGCAATGTGTTCACCTTGCGCACGCTCGCGGACGCACAGAGCCTTGCTCCCGAGCTGGTTCCCGGAAGCAGGATGGTTGTCATCGGTGCCGGCTTCATCGGCGCAGAGGTGGCCTCGGCTGCAGCCTCACGGGGGATGCAGGTCACCATGATTGACGCCAAGCCCGTGCCGTTCACCGCCCAGCTCGGAACGGAAATGGGTGCTGTCGTCGGTGGGCTTCATGCTGCCAACGGAGTGGAGCTTATTTCTTCCGCGACCATAGAAGACTTCTACAGCGGCGAAGGCAACGTCACCGGAATGCGGCTGGCGGGCGGACGCTACCTTGCCGCCGACGTCGTGGTGGTGGGCATCGGAGCGGAGCCGAACACCGGCTGGCTGGAAGGTTCCGGCCTGGAGCTGAACGGCGGCGTCGTGTGTGACGCGATGGGCCGTACCAACATCCACGGCATTTCCGCCGTCGGGGACTGCGCCGCCTGGTTCGACGAAGCCTCCGGCACGCACCGCCGGATTGAGCACTGGACCGGAGCGCTGGAACGCGCCGCATTGGCCGTGGAGGCGCTGCTGGGCCCGGACGCCGTCCAGAAGCCGCACAAGCCGCACTACTTCTGGTCCGACCAGTACGGCGTCAAGCTGCAGTTCGCCGGGCACTCCGCGGGGTACGACCGGCTGGAGATCGAGGTGGGCGACGCGCTGACGCACAGTTGCCTGGCGGTGTACTACCGCGAGGACATCCCCGTGGCGGTTCTGGGCATGAACCAGCCGCGGCTGTTCACCAAGTGGCGGCGCAGCCTGGCCGTAAATCACGCGGCCGCCATGGAAAGCACTGCTGGCCTGGCTGCCCCCGAACTCGTGGGGGCGGTCGCATCCTGAGGCCCCGTTGACTCTGTCCCGGCGCCGGATGTTCCCGAATTAGTTCTAAATCCTTTGTTTGGTTGTTATGTAGTTGGTTAGGAGTACAAATTGTCTGTTGAGGTAACCACTCCGAGTTTGATTCCCACGTTGCCGGGGTCGACGTATGTGGATGAGGCTGTTTTCCGGGCTGAGCAGGAGCGGATTTTCGAGCAGATGTGGTTCTGCGCGATCCGTTCGGCGGATCTGGACAAGCCCGGGGCGTGGCAGACGGTGCAGGTGGGCCGGGAGAGCGTGCTGATCTCGCGGACCCGCAAGGGCCAGATCCGTGCGTTCTATAACATCTGCCGGCACCGCGGCGTGAAGCTGTGCATGGAGGAAAAAGGCGAGGCTGCCCGCAACTTCCAGTGCCCGTACCACGCCTGGACGTATGACTTTGAGGGCAAGCTGATCGCGGCGCCGAACCTGACGAAGATGCCGGACATCGACCGGGATGAGTACGGCCTGGCCAAGGTGCACATCCGTGAGTACCTGGGCTATGTGTGGGTGTGCCTGGCCGAGGAGCCGCCGTCCTTCGAGGAGGATGTGATGGGTGCGATCGAGGAGCGCCTGGGCGATGTGCACGCCATTGACGGTTACGATGTGGCCAATCTGTCCCTGGGCCGGCGGATCAAGTATGACGTGAAGGCCAACTGGAAGCTCATCATTGAGAACTTCATGGAGTGCTACCACTGCGCCACGATCCATCCGGAGCTGACCGAGGTCCTGCCGGAGTTCGCCGACGGGCTGGCCGCGCAGTACTTTGTCGGTCACGGTGCGGAATTCGGTGAGGACGTCAAGGGTTTCACGGTGGACGGGTCCGAGGGTCTTGACCTGATCCCGGGGGTGAGCGAGGACCAGGACCGCCGCTATTACGCGATCACGATCAAGCCCACGGTGTTCGTGAACCTGGTTCCGGACCATGTGATTATCCACCGGATGTTCCCGCTGGCTGCGGACCGGACCATTGTTGAGTGTGACTGGCTTTACCTGCCGTCGGTGGTGGAGTCCGGCAAGGACGTCACGGCGTCCGTGGAGCTCTTCCACCGGGTCAACCAGCAGGACTTCGACGCGTGCGAACGCTGCCAGCCGGCGATGGGCTCGAAGGTCTACTCCAAGGGCGGTGTGCTGGTCCCCAGCGAACACCACATCCGGGCCTTCCACGACTGGATCGAAGAAAAAGTCGGGGACACCATTCCGTCCTCCTAGATAGGAAGCCAAGGCTGGCTAGGTAGCCCCCGATGAGCCCGGTCCTTGCTGGCCGGGCTCATCGGCGTCTGAAGCCCATTTTCCCGCTGATCGCGAAGCCGGCTTCCTGCATGCCCTCGATGAGTGCGGGGTCGTCTTCCGGGCTGAACCGGAAGGCCGGCCCGGAAATGCTCACGGCCGCGACGACGTTGCCCAGGTGGTTGTAGACGGGAACGGCCACCGCGGTGAGCCCGATTTCGAATTCCTCATGAACAATCGCGTAGCCATTGCGTGAGACGTCCAGTAGCTGCTTCTCCAGTTCCGCACGGTTGGTGATGGTGCGCGGCGTACGGGCGCGAAGCCCGGTCTCCTTCAGGATCCGGTCCCTTTCTTCCGCGGTCAGCGCAGCCAGCAGGACCTTTCCGCTGGAGGTTGCGTGGAGCGGCGTCAGGCTGCCCACCCAGTCGTAGGTGGCGAGCGTGGACGGACCCATGGCCTGGTCCACGTTGACCGCGTAGTTCGAGCGCAGGACGGCGAGATTCACCGTTTCCTTGAACTCCTCCGCAAGGCTCTCCAGCATGGGCCTGGCCTCACGCACCAGGCTCAGCCTCCCGGGGATGGAACTCGCCAGCCGCAGGATGCCAAACCCCAGCTGGTACTTCCCCCGTTCGCTGTTCTGGCGGACCAGTTCCCGGCCCACCAGCGACCCCATCAGCCGGGACACCGTCGATTTGTGGACGCCCATTTCCTCCGCGATTTCGCTCACGCCGGCGTCACCTTCCCTGGCGAGGATTTCCAGGATCTGCAAGGCACGGTCTACGGACTGGACGCCCCCGCCCTGTACGTCGGCGTCCTTTTCAATATCGGGGTCATTGCGTGCGGCCATAATGCCTCGTGTCATGTTCCATGTCAGGCGCCGGGGCCGGAAGCCTCAAGCTGTCCTGCTGCCTCATCATTTCTCATCCTAGTCCGACTCCGGCACGGCCGTTCACGCTGCTTTACATCCAACGCAAAAGGAGAGGCGTCCCGCTTGACCAGGTTCAATGCGGGACGCCTCTCCGTTCGGGAGGGCTTTTAGAGCTTGTTTGCTGCTTCGGTGGCGGACTCATGCGGTTGTACGGCAAAGTCTTCGGCGCCGACCCATTCCACCGCGCCGTTGTCCAGGAATTGTTCCTTCCAGATAGGCACGCGCGCCTTGATGCGGTCCACGAGCTCCGAGCACACGGCAAAAGCCTGTCCGCGGTGGGCGGCGGATACCGCGCATACGAGGGCGGGATCACCAACGTCGAGCATTCCGAGCCTGTGGGCCGCCCAGACCCGGACAGGCTGCTGCGCCTCCCCGGAGTGTTCTGCGATGAGCTCGGCCACGACCTCAGCCAGAACCTGCCGCGCGGTGGGGTGCGCGGTGTAACTCAGCCTGTCCACGGCCTTCCCGCCATCATGGTTCCGCACCACGCCGCTGAAGCTCACAACTGCTCCTGCTTCGTTGCCCTCGACCGCAGCTATCGCCTGGTCCACGGAGATGGGCGCCTCGCTGAGCTCAGCGAACATTACGTCAAAGTCGGGCATAGCTGTCCTCACCGGCCAACATGCGCGGGCGGGCCAGCCTGTCCCGGCCCGCGTAAACGTTGAGGCTGTTTCCCCTGCTGAACCCGACCAAGGTCACCCCGGTCTCAGCGGCAAGGTCAGCGGCCAGGCTCGAAGGGGCGCTCACGGCAGCCAGCACGGGAATACCCGCAAGCGCAGCCTTTTGGACGAGCTCGAAGGAGGCCCGTCCGGAAACCTGCAGCACCGTCCCGCTCAAGGGCAGAAGGTCTTGGCGCAGGGCCCAACCCACCACTTTGTCCACTGCATTGTGGCGCCCGACGTCCTCCCGAAGGCATAACAGTTCCGGCCGTCCTGCATCGTCGATCCTGAACAATCCGGCTGCGTGGACGCCGCCGGTCTTGTCGAACACCGCCTGTGCCTCGCGCAGCCGGTCGGGAAGTTCCGCGAGAACGTCCACCGGAACCCGCAGCTGATCCTGCGCGGGGTCGAAATGGAGGGTCTTGCGGACGGCGTCAATGGAGTCTGTGCCGCAGATGCCGCAGGAGCTTGACGTGTACACATGCCGCATCGTGTCCGGCATCGGGACATCCGGCCGCAGCTGGGCCTCCACAACATTGAACGTCTGCCGGCCCTCGGCTTCACCGGCGCAGAAACGCAGGGAGATCAGCTCGGACTGGCGGCGGATAATGCCCTCTGAGACCAGGAACCCGGCCACCAGGTCAAAATCATCCCCGGGCGTTCTCATGGTCACGGCGAAAGAGCGGCCGCCGATCCGTATTTCCAAGGGTTCCTCAGCCGCCAGGACGTCTTCTTTGAACCGGACCGGGTATTCGGTGGCCGATCCGTCCAGGTGGAAGCGGTGAATCTTTCGGCGCTGCGTCATGCGTGCCATGGGGTATCCCGTCGTCGCTCGATGGTGGGGGAGTTCCATGGAAGGGGAACGACAGGAACCCGCTCGCCCGAATCGACTCCGCGAGGGGGAACGGCCATGACGCAGTCGGCCCAGGCCAGGCCGCGCATCATGCCGGGGCCGGTGTGCGCTGCGGGGAACGCCAGTCCGTGGATGATTTTGCAGGGGATGAGGCGTGTCCGGCCGGGATCCGGCTCGATGTCGTTGCCGGAAAGAACATGATCGACCGGCGGCAGGGGCCTGCCTCCGAGTGCCGCCAGCAGCGGGGCCCCGATTGTCATGAGGGCCATCATGGCAGCCAACGGATTTCCCGGCAGTCCGACGACGAATCGGCCGTCGGGGAGCTCGGCCAGGACGGCGGGGTGGCCGGGACGCATAGCGACACCGTCCAGCAGCACGTGACCGCCAAGCGCCCTCACGGCAGCCCGGAAATGGTCCGTTCCGGACCGGCCGGTTCCGCCGGTGGTTATGGTCACGTCCGCCAGTTGTCCTGGAAGTGCGGCTGCATCTTCCAGGGCCGTAAGCCATTCGTCGTAGGAATCCCCGATCCTGAGGGGGTTGCCGGGAGTCCCTCCCAGCAGCGAAATGACCGTCCCCAGTTGCGGGCCGAAGGTGTCCCTGACCTGTCCCGGTGCGGGAACGCCTGACGTCACCACCTCGGAACCGGTGAGTACGACGGCGACCGTTGCTTTGGCCTGGACCTGCACTTCGTCGTGGCCTGCCACCGCCGCCAAAGCGATGTGGGCAGGGTTGAGGATGGTCCCGGCTGGAATGAGGACGTCACCCGCCGTGGCTTCTTCGCCTGCCGGACGCATGTGCTGGCCCCGTCGCGGCTCGCCGTATTTCGCGTGGGCATTGAGCCTGAGCAGAGGCGTGCCGGCCGGACCTTCCGTGACCTGTCCGCTTTCCTTGCGGAGGATGGCTTCAGCGCCCTCAGGTACAAGTCCGCCGGTGGCGATGACGCCGGCTTGGTCCGCTGACAGTGCGTGTCCGGGTTCCGCGAGGATCCAGGGTCCGGCGCCGTTGACCGCCCAGCCGTCCATGGCGGAAGAGGCATAATGCGGAAGGCTTTGCAGCGCGGTCACGTGCCGGGTTAGTGTTCGCCCCGCTGCTGCCGCGAGGGGGAGGCTCACCGGCGGGAGGGGGCTTGCGCAATCGAAGGCCATTTGCCGGGCTTCTGGCCAGGCGGGAGAGGGCGCGGGGGCAGCCGTCTGCCGGGAAGCGTGGGCGCCGACGGCGATGTCGTGGGTGAGCATCGGTGCCGCCTTCCTGAAGGTCTTAATGCAGAGGGATGTCTTGATGCAGCTTGATGCTGCGGGGCGGACCGGGGACTGCAAAGCCTGCACGCGTGTGGTGTTTGCTTTGCAGTCCCCGGAAAATCGCTGTTGCTTACGAGGCTTTGACGTAGCCGTTCGGGTTCAGCACGAACTTCGTTGCAGATCCGGCGTCGAATTCGGCGTAGCCGCGCGGCGCCTCCTCGAGGGGAATGGCCTTGGCGTTTACTGCCTTGGCGATCTGGACCTTGTCATGAAGGATGGCCATCATCAGTTGACGGTTGTAGCTCATGACGGGGCACTGACCCGTGGTGAAGGACAGCGACTTGGCCCATCCGGTGCCCAGGGACAGCGAGAGGGAGCCATGCTGTGCTGCGTCATCAATTCCCCCCGGATCTCCGGTGACATAGAGGCCGGGAATGCCCAGGGCGCCGCCTGCGGCAGTGATGTCCATCAGGGAGTTCAGCACGGTGGCCGGGGCTTCGTGGGAAGAGTCCTTACCGTGGCCGCGCGCCTCGAATCCGACCGCGTCCACTCCGCAGTCCACCTCGGGTACGCCAAGGATCTGTTCGATCTGGTCCTTCGGGTCCCCCTTAGAGACATTCACGGTTTCGCACCCGAAGGACCTGGCCTGTGCCAGGCGGTCGTCGTTCATGTCGCCGACAATCACGACGGCGGCGCCAAGCAGCTGCGCGCCGACAGCTGCTGCCAGGCCGACCGGACCGGCCCCGGCCACGTAGACCGTGGATCCGACGCCGACTCCTGCGGTGACCGCTCCATGGAAGCCGGTGGGGAAAATATCCGAGAGCATGGTCAGGTCCAGGATTTTTTCGAGGGCCTGGTCCCTGTCCGGGAACCGCAAAAGGTTCCAGTCAGCGTAGGGGACCAGGACATATTCGGCCTGGCCGCCGACCCATCCGCCCATGTCCACATAACCGTAGGCGCTGCCTGGCCGGTCGGGGTTGACGTTCAGGCAGATGCCGGTTTTGCGTTCCTTGCAGTTCCGGCAACGGCCGCAGGAGATGTTGAAGGGCACCGAGACGATGTCGCCCACCTTGATGAACTCGACATCCGGACCGACCTCAACCACTTCACCCGTGATTTCGTGTCCGAGCACCAGGTTCTTGGGTGCCGTGGTGCGGCCGCGCACCATGTGCTGGTCCGAACCGCAGATGTTGGTCGTCACGGTGCGCAGGATGGCGCCATGTGGAACCTTCCGGCCAACGTTGGCCGGGTTTACACCGGGCCCATCCTTGAGTTCGAACGTTGGGTAGTCGGTATCAATGATCTCGACGACACCCGGTTCCTTGTAGGCGACGGCTCTGTTTCCTGACATGAACACTCCTTTGGGCAATACGTGATGCTGGGTTTGGTGGCTGCCTCGTTGCCCGAAAGCGATGCTTCGATGATTACCTCCCCAGGTTTCAGGCACCGAAACGCCGAAACACCGAAGCACCGTTCACGGGAACGAGACGGGTCATCCCTGGTAAGGATGAACACGGTGCCGGGAGGCCCTGGCCCGCATGGCCGGTGCCTCCCGGTGCTGCCTTAGACGTTCGCTGCTTCGCTCGCTGCGGTCAGAATGGCATCTGCCTGGGCCTGGGTGATATCAGACATGTTTCTCCCTTGGGGATGATTTGTGAGGGCCTTCTTGCTGCGGCGCAGAGGGCGCCTGGAAGAGCGGCAAAATGAAGCTGATATGTTGAATACCTTCTAAAAGATATATCAGTTACATCCTAAGCTAGGCCGCCCTCCCTGTCCAGAGTTTTTTAGCGGCCGTGGATCAGGCTGAGGGCCTCGGCCCGGGCAGCCGGAAGCCGAAGCTCGCCGCGCACGGCGGAGGTAATCGTCTTCGCCCCGGGCTTGCGGATGCCCCGCATGGACATGCAGAGATGCTCGCATTCGACCACAACGATCGCCCCGAGGGGGCGAAGGGACGTGACCAGGGCGTCAACCACCTGTGTGGTGAGCCGCTCCTGAACCTGCGGCCTGCGGGCGTAGACGTCCACCAGTCTGGCAAGCTTGCTCAGCCCGGTCACGAGTCCCTCTGCGGAGGGGATGTATCCGACATGGGCCACCCCATGGAACGGCACCAGATGATGCTCGCAGGTGGAGTAGAAAGGTATGTCCTTAACGATGACCATCTCGCCGTGGCCAAGGTCGAAGGTCTTGTCCAGCACGCCGAGGGGGTCCTCATGGAGTCCGCCGTACATTTCCTCGGCGGCACGGGCAACGCGTGCCGGAGTGTCCGCCAGGCCGGGCCTGTCCGGGTCTTCTCCGATGGCCAGGAGGTACTCGCGGACCGCATGTTCCACCCGCGAGCGGTCCACGCCCTTGCTCGGTGCAACTGTCGCGAGGCTGTCAGTCATGGTTCTGCCCGTTCCAGCCGGACCACAACCGACTTGGACGTGGGGGTTCCGCTCGTATCGGCTACCGAATCCAGCGGCACGAGGACGTTGGTTTCCGGGTAGTAGGCAGCCGCGCATCCCCTGGGTGTCGAATACGAAACAATCCGGAAGTTCTCTGCGCGCCGCTCGGTGCCCTGGAATTCGGAGATCAGGTGGACCATCTCCCCGTCGGTGAAGCCCAGTTCGGTGATGTCGGCTTCATTGACAAGGACCACGCGGCGGCCGCCATGGATGCCGCGATAGCGGTCATCCTTGCCGTAGATGGTGGTGTTGTACTGGTCGTGTGAGCGCAGCGTCTGAAGGATAAGCCGTCCGGGGGGAACGCTGAGGTATTCAAGCTCATTGCCCGTGAAATGCGCCTTGCCGGAAACAGTATCGAACTTCCTGGCGTCGCGCGGGGGGTGGGGAAGGATGAAGCCGCCCGGTTTTTGGACTCGTTCCTCAAAGTCGTCGAAACCGTCGACGACCGCCTCGATGTGCTTCCGGATAAGGGAGTAGTCGTCCCTCAGTGAGAGCCAGGCTGCCTTGGGCTTGTTGGGCAGCGCCCGGTTGCTGCTGTCCGTAAAGAGGCGGTGAGCCAGGTTGCAGACAATGGCCACTTCCGACAGGAGATGCTCGCTGGCAGGTTTGAGGCGTCCCCGCGAAGCGTGGACGGCACTCATGGAGTCTTCCACCGTTACCCTCTGGTCGCCTGTGAGCTGGGTGTCCTTCTCCGTCCGTCCGAGCGTCGGCAGGATCAGGGCCCGCCGGCCTGTCGACAGGTGGGAGTGGTTCAGCTTCGTGGAGATCTGGACGGACAGCCGGGTATTGGCAAGGGCTTGCTCCGTGACTTCAGAGTCAGGGGCTGCCCGTACGAAGTTGCCGCCCATCCCCACGAACACGCGGACCTTGCCGTCGCGCATTGCACGGATGGCCGCGACGGTGTCGAAACCATGCTCCCGCGGCGAGAGGAACCCGAACTCGTGGTCCAGCCGGTCGTGGAACTGCTCCGGCATTTTTTCGAAGATGCCCATGGTGCGGTCCCCCTGGACATTGGAGTGGCCGCGGACCGGGCAGACCCCCGCCCCTGCCTTGCCGATGTTGCCTTGGAGAAGCAGGACGTTGACAACGTCGCGCAGCGTGGGGACTGAGTGTTTGTGCTGGGTAAGGCCCATGGCCCAGCAAACGATGGTTGCGTTGGAGGCGAGCAGGCGCTCGCCGGTGGCCTTGATCTGATCAAGTGTCAGGCCGGTCGCTTCGATGATGTCGTCCCATTCGACCTTTTCGATCTGCTGCAGGTACCCATCGATGCCTACGGTGTGGCTGTTGATGAAGTCGTGGTCGAGGACCGTGGACAGTCCCGGGGTGTTCCTTCCCAGGGTTTCCGCCTCCAGAAGGTACTTGCCCAGCCCTTGGAAGAGGGCTTGGTCGCCCCCGGCCCGGATCTGCAGGAAGTCGTCGGTCAGTTGCGTGCCCACCAGCATGCCGGAAACGGTCTGCGGGTTTTCGAACCTCAGGAGCCCGGCTTCGGGGAGGGGGTTGACCGACACAATGACGGCGCCGTTCTTCTTTGCCTTTTCCAGCGCGCTTAGCATCCGGGGGTGGTTGGTGCCCGGATTCTGCCCCGCTACGAAAATCAGCGACGCCGTCTCCAGGTCCTTGAGGCTAACGGAGCCCTTGCCGATGCCAATTGTCTCGACGAGGGCCGAACCGGAGGACTCGTGGCACATGTTGGAACAGTCCGGGAGGTTGTTCGTGCCTATGCCCCGCACCAGGAGCTGGTAGACGAACGCCGCCTCATTGGAGGTGCGGCCGGAAGTGTAAAAAACCGCCTGGTCGGGATCGTTCATGTCCCCAAGCTCGTGGGCCATCAGGTCAAAGGCGTCTTCCCAGTCGATGGGCCTGTAGTGGGTTGCACCCTCATCCAGGAGCATCGGGTGGGTAAGCCGGCCCTGCTGCCCCAGCCAGTAGTCGTCGCGCTGTTTCAGTTCCGCGATGGAATGGTTTGCGAAGAACTCCGGTGTGACGCGGCGGCGCGTCGCTTCCTCAGCCACGGCCTTGGCGCCGTTCTCGCAGAATTCAGCGGCATGGCGCTTGTCGTGTTCTGGCCAGGCGCAACCCATGCAGTCAAAACCGTCGATCTGGTTCACCGCAAGGAGTGTCTGCACGCTGCGCAACGGGCCCATCTGTTCCAAGGACATTTTGAGCGCGTTAGTGACCGCCGGCAGGCCGACTGCCTTGGACTTCGGCTTGGTGAGGGTCAGCTTTGACTCATCGATATTTTCGCGGGGGGCTTTAGAGGCCATGCGATTTTCCCTTCACGTCTTGGCAGGAAATAGGAGCTTGCGGGCGTTGGTGCCACTGCCGGAGCGCGGCTCCGCCACCGGCAGGCTGGCCAGAAGTCCCGGCAGCCGGTCGAGGTCGTTGAAGGTATAAACATGGAACCCGGCAAACAAGGGGTGGTGTGCCAGCTTCTGCTGGACTTCCCGAATCAGGCGGGTGCTGTCAAAGTCCAGCAGGTCGCCGCGTCGCAAGAGCGCTGCCGCCATGCCTGTTCCGCGGGCCAGTTTGAGCGAACGGCCCACTCCGAGGCGGGCGCCCATCGCGAGCAGCTTCTTCACGGAGACCGGCCCGGGGACGCCGACCCAAACGGGGAGGTGGACTCCGCTGCGCCGGAGTGATTCAAAGTATTGGCTGATGGCCTCGGCGGAGAAGCACATTTGCGTGACCAGGGAAGCGGCCATGGGTGCCTTGGCCTCCAGGCTGCTCCTCAACTGCTCCGCGTTGAACTGCGGGTGGCCTTCCGGGTATCCGGCGATACCGATAGAAAAGTCCGGTGAGAAGGCCTTGACCTCTTCCATGAGCTGGCCGCTCCAGGAGTATGGCCCTGCCGGGGTGCGGCGGTCGCCTGCCACGAGGAAAAGTTCCTTTATACCCTCATCGAGCAGGCGTTGCAGCAGCGTGTGCAGTTCGGCGGTGCTGCCGATGCTTCGGGCGGCGAGGTGGGGGACAGGCGTGTAGCCGTGCCGCGCCAGCTCGAGGGAAGTTGCTACCGTCTTAGCGGGGCCGTGATGCGGAAGGCAAGTGACACTTACTGTGCCCGGCGCCTCAACGATGAGCGGGAGCCGGCTGAGCAGATCGGCAGAGGGAACGACTTCCAACCGCAGTTGCGCGTCAGCTTCCGTTCTCATGATTCTCCGTTCATTGGCAAACCCGGCCACTGCCCGTTGCGGCAGGCGTCCTTGCGGGGGAATACTGACATTCCTGTTGGTGCGTATTGATATATCAGCTATAGGAATACTATGTTCAGGGAGCGTTCGAGTCAAGGCTCCTTCACGCAGCGGAAGGGACGTGAAAGTGACAAGCAGCCGCGAGTTACCGGCCGAGACCGGAAGTCCTGGCGGGCCCGCACGGCAGTCTGACGAGACCTACGCCGATTATGCCTATCGGGTGCTTTGCGACGAACTGATCGTCCTCGACATCAAACCCGGAGAGCCGCTGAACGACGACGTCATTTCGCGACGGCTCGGTGTGGGAAGGACGCCCATCCGGGAAGCCATGAAGCGTCTTGAGACTGATCACCTGGTGGTGGCCTACCCGCGCCGGGGCACGTTTGCCTCCGGCGTTGATATTACAGACCTTGCCGAGATCTCCGAGATACGGCAGCTCCTGGAACCCGCTGCATCAGCGCGCGCTGCCCGGGTGGCTTCACCCCGGACGAGGCAGGAGCTGAAGGAGTTCGCCCGTGAAGTGGAGCAACTCCTGGCCGGCCGGCAGGCGCAGCGGGATCTCATGCGGCTGGACATGCGGGTGCACCGGACGATTTACCGGGCGGCGGGCAGCCGGCACCTTGAGGATGTCCTGGTCCGCTACGACAACCTGGCGACCCGGATCTGGAGCCTCGTCCTGGAAAAGCTGCCCCCGGTCTCGGAACACATTGCGCAGCACATCGAGTTGCTGGAGTGCATTGCCGAGGGTGACTCCGAGGCCGCCGCCCGGCTGACCTCGAAGCACGTCGCCGAATTTGAGAACCTGATCCGGTCCGTCCTCTAGCCTACGGGCAGCCGGCCGCCCACTGACTGCTCCCGGGCAGCCTCGGCAGTGTGCAGAAGCAGTAACGCGGTGGTGACAGAGCCCACTCCTCCGGGGACCGGAGTCAGTGCCGCCGCAACGCCGCGGACGCTCTTCTCGTCCACGTCTCCCACGAGGGAACCGTCCGGAAGGACGTTGGTGCCGACGTCGATTACCACCGCTTGAGGGGAAACCTGGCTGCCGGTCAGCAGGCCGGTCCGCCCGGCGGCGACAACCACGACGTCGGCGGCCTTGGTGTATTTCTCCAAAGGGCCGGACCTCGAGTGGCAGACGGTGATGGCGGCGTCCCTTTCCAGAAGCAGAAGGGACAGCGGCTTTCCCACCACGGCTGAACGGCCGATCACGACGACGTTCCGGCCCGCCACCGGGATGTCGTAGTGGTCGAGGATCTCGACGACGGCGCGGGCGGTAGCGGGTGCAAAGGCCGGCTGCCCTACAGCCAGCCTGCCAAGGCTCAACGGATTGGCGCCGTCGATGTCCTTTTCCGGGGCAATGTGGCCCACCAGCTCGTCAATCCGGACGTTGGAAGGCAGCGGGGTCTGCAGAATGATGCCGTTGACGCCTGGTGCTGCGCTCAGGTCCCTCAGCACGCTGGCCAGGACCTGCTGTGTGGCGTCGTGCCCCAGGTCGATGATTCGGCAGCCGATACCCGCGCGTTCTGCCGCCCGCTCGATGGACCGGACGTACCAGTGTGTGGACTCGTCGTCGGTTGCCACGACTACCGCGAGGGTAGGGCGCAGGCCGTCGTTTTCGAGCGTCCGGGCCTCGTCCTGGGCCCTCTGCTGAATGAGGGCTGCCAGTGGCTTTCCGGAAAGCGTCGTAGTGCTCAACTCAGGATCCTTTCGCGTACTCGTGCTACAAGGGTGTCAGCTGCCAGGACGACTTTGTCCTCGAGCCCGTCTGTTTGGTGGGCCAGCAGCGTGCGTGCCTCCGTGTCCTTGATGGCAACCACGTTGATGTCGATGTTCACGCGCGCGGTGGTCGCGGCTGCCCGGGCGGCATCGGCGGCAGCCGCGACGTCACTGATGACGTTCGGGTTGGCAACGTCGAATAGTTCGGTGGCGAGGTCCACCACTGCGCCGGCAAGTTTGATGAGCTGCGCGGGAGTCTGGGCTGCCTGAACAAGGGCAGCCTTAATTGTTGCTGCCCGTGCGGTTTTGAGTTCTTCCGTCCCGGCCGGGAGCTTATAGGCGTCGATGACGCCCTGGAATGCATGCTCGTCGGCATCGGCGAGGCCCAGGGCTTCACCAATGAGGCTGTCAGCCGCCTGGATGATGCGCTGCACTGCTGCGGCGTGCTGCTCATATTTGCCGCCGGTGGTGTAGCGGCCAACCATGGCGACGAGCGCGGCGCCCTGCGCGGCATGCAGGGCGGCAGCCGCGCCTCCGCCGGGAGTCGGCTCGCGCGAGGCAAGCCTGGTGAGGTAGTCGTTGACTGTTTCTGATCTGATCATGGGTCTTCCTGGACTATTAGCCGCGGAGCCTGGACATGGTGGGGTCGTACAGCGGATCCTCGGTGACGGTGGCTTGGATGCGCCGGCCGAAGTACTCGATTTCCACGGAATCACCCAATGAAACTGCACTCGGCAGATAGGCATAGGCGATCGGCTTTGCAACGGTGTAGCCGTAAGCCGCGCTGGTGACATAACCCACTGCCTGGTCCTTGTAGAACACCGGTTCCTTGCCAAGCACGATGCTGCGGCCGTCGTCGACCGTCAGGCAGCGCAGCCGGCGGGACGAGTTTTCCTCCGTGCGCCCTTCCAGGGCTGCCTTTCCGACGAAGTTATCCTTGGCCATCTTCACAGCGAATCCAAGGCCGGCTTCGAGCGGGTCGTGCTCGGTGGTCATATCGGTTCCCCACGAGCGGTAGCCCTTTTCCAGGCGGAGTGAGCTGAAGGCCGCCCGGCCGGCGGCTATTACACCGAAAGGCTGGCCTGCCTTCCACAATGCGTCCCAGAGGCGCTGCCCGTTGTCTGCGCTGGTGTACAGTTCCCAGCCCAGTTCTCCGACATAGGACAGGCGCATGGCCGTTACCGGCACGCCGCCGATGACCACCTTCTTGGAGCGGAAGTAGCGAAGCCCTTCATTGGAGAAGTCGTCACTGCTGACGGTGCTGACGAGGTCGCGTGCGAGCGGGCCCCAGAGGCCGATGCAGCAGGTGCCGCCGGTCGTGTCGCGCACCTGGACCCAGTCGCTGGCCGTTCCGCCTTCTGTCTGGTGGCGTGCCGCCCGCTCAAAGTAGGCGGTGTCGATGTTCCCGTTGGCTCCGAGTTGGAAGGTGTCTTCGCTCAGCCGGGCCACCGTGATGTCGCTTCGGATCCCGCCCGCGTGATCCAGCAGGAGGGTGTAGGTGACTGCACCGGGCTTCTTGTTGAGGTCGGCCGTGGTCAACTCCTGGAGCAGCTTGAGGGCACCGGGACCGGAAACCTCAAGCCGCTTCAGTGGCGTCATGTCGTACATGGCCACCGCGGTGCGGGTCTTCCAGGCTTCGGCCGCGGCGATGGGCGAGCTGAACATCGCCGACCAGGCGTCGCGGGCCGGCGGCTGCCACGCAGCGGGCATCTCCTTAAGCAGTTCAGCGTTTGTTTCAAACCAGTACGGGCGCTCCCATCCGCCGGATTCCAGGAAGAACCCTCCCAGCTGCTTGTGGCGGGCGTGGAAGGGGCTGACGCGCATGTTGCGCGGCGAAAGCTTGGGCTGGAGCGGGTGGAGGACATCGTAGATTTCCACGAAGTTCTGCTGGGACGTTTCGCTGACGTACTCAGGGGTCAGCTGTACTTCTTCGAAGCGGTAGATGTCGCATTCACCGAGGTCCACCTGGGACTTGCCGGTGACCAGCAGTTCTGCAACGGCACGGGCAACACCTGCCGAGTGGGTCACCCACACGGCCTCGGCGACGAAGAAGCCGTCCAGTTCCTTGGACTCCCCAACGAGCGGGCCGCCGTCGGGGGTGAAGGAGAAGATGCCGTTAAAGCCGTCCTCGATGTCGCTTTCCCGCAGCGCCGGGAGCAACTGCTTGGTCGCCTCCCACGCCGGGAGGAAGTCCTCAAGCGTGAAGTCCAGCCGCGAAGGCATGTTGTGTTCGCTGATGCTGTTTGGCTCGTAGTTTCCGAGCTCCTCAAGGTCCACGGGCATCGGCCGGTGGGCGTACGAGCCGATGCCGTAGCGATCGCCGTGTTCGCGGTAGTACAGATCCTGATCCTGGTGCCGCAGGATGGGCAGGGAGGCTCCGTTGGGAAGTTCATTGCGGCCCCGCTGGGCCGGCACCGGCGTGGTCTTGACGTACTGGTGGGCCAGGGGGAGCAAGGGGACAGCCATGCCGATCATGGCGCCGATCTTCGCACCCCAGAAGCCGGCGCAGGAAACCACGATATCGGCCGTGATGACTCCGTCGGGGGTCTGGACGCCGGTGACGCGCCCGCCTGACTGCTCAATTCCGGTGACGGCGGTGTTGCCAAGGTACTTCACGCCCGCGGCTTCGGTGCGCTTGATCAGCAGCTGTACGGCCCGTGCGGCACTTGCCAGGCCGTCCGAGGGGACATGGAGGCCGCCCAGGACGTCCGCGTCGTTCAGGAGCGGATAGAGCTCCTTGCACTCTGAGGGGGAAAGGATGCTGCCTTCAATGCCCCAGGATGCTGCGTAGCCGAGCTTCCGCTTCAGGTCTGCAAGGCGGGTCTCAGTGGTGGCGATTTCCAGGCCGCCAACCTGGTTGAAGCAGCTGACACCGTCCTCGGTCAGCGACAGGAGCTTTTCCACTGTGTACTTGGCGAGTGTCGCCATGGTTTTTGAGGGGTTGGTCTGGAAAACGAGGCCCGGGGCGTGGGACGTTGAGCCGCCGGGCATGTTCAGTGGTCCCTGGTCCAGGACAGTGACGTTGTTCCAACCCCGGGTCACAAGTTCGTCGGCCAAGTTGGTGCCGACGATTCCAGCTCCGATGATGACAATGCGTGGCGTCGATGCCATGTGGTTTCTCCTGCTGATGTTCGTGTGTGGACGCTGCTGGGTGGCCTGTGGTTACCGGAACACGACTGTGCTGGTCTGGTCCAGCAGCACGCGGTGCTCACAGTGCCACCGCACAGCGCGGGACAAGGCCAGGGCTTCCGCATCCTGGCCGATGGTGGAGAGGGTGGTCGGGCCGTACGTGTGATCGACCCGGATGACTTCCTGCTCGATGATGGGCCCCTCGTCGAGGTCCGCTGTCACGTAGTGCGCCGTGGCCCCCACGAGTTTGACTCCGCGGTCGTAGGCCTGGTGGTACGGGCGTGCGCCCTTGAAGCCTGGTAGGAAAGAATGGTGGATGTTGATGGCGCGGCCTTCCAGGGCCCGGCAAAGGTCGTCTGAAAGCACCTGCATGTAGCGCGCCAGCACCACGAGGTCGATGTTGTGCTCGTCAACCAGGTCGAGCAGCCGGCGCTCTGCTTCTGCCTTGGTGTCGGACGTCACTGGAATGTGGACGAACGGGAGGCCCGCGGCCTCCGCCATGGCCCGGTGGGTTTCGTGATTCGAAACCACCAGGACGAGTTCGCCGCCCAGGCTGCCGCCGCGCCAGCGGAAGATCAGGTCATTCAGGCAGTGGCCGAACTTGGACACCATGACGAGGACGCGTTGCTTGGTCTGGTCGTGAAAATTGAACTTCATCCCGAAGCGGTCAGCGATCGGACGGAACTCTTCTTCGAGCTTGTCCGGCGAGTAGGCCGAGGAACGGGAGAATGCGGTGCGCAGGTGAAGCGTTTGGCGGAGGCCGTCGTCGAACTGCTGGTGCTCGTCGATGTTGAAGCCGCGCTCAAACAGGAAGGTGGTGACTGCCTGCACGATGCCCGCTCGTTCGCCGCACGACAGTGTGAGCACGAACTTCTGCACCGCTTTGTCCGCTGCTGCGTCGGGCCGGGCCAGGGTGCTTGTCGATGAGCCGGTATCCACCAGGGTCATGGTTCCTCCTTTAGATATATTCTTGTGTTCTAAACTGATATATTAGATTTACTGCCTAGCGTATACTGGGCGTAGGGTGAGGTCAATAGCCGTAAATGGCTGGATGGAAGGGGTCGCGAGCGTGGCATTTGAATCTCTGGCATTTACGGATGCTGCTGCCGGAAGGTCCCTAGCGGACGTCGCGTATGCGAGCATCCGGGACCGGCTGCTGATGCTGGACATCAAGCCGGGCGACCTTCTTAATGACGAGCTCCTTGCCAAGGACCTGGGGGTGGGGCGCACGCCCGTGCGGGAAGCCCTGAAGCGCCTCGAGCTGGACCGCCTGGTGGTCACCTATCCCCGCCGCGGAACGTTCGCCACCCGGGTTGAGGTGACGGACCTTGCTTTTATCTCGGAAATCCGCGCCCAGCTTGAGCCGCTCGCGGCCGCCCGGGCCGCGCGAGTGGCCTCGCCGGCCACCAGGGAGCGGCTACGCAGCGTGATGGCGGAGGTTGAAGCCTTTGACGTCAGCGCCGCCTCCGTCGTCGAAACCCTGCGGCTCGATGCCAGCGTGCACCAGGGCATTTATGCGGCCGCTGCGAACCCCCACCTGGAAGACGTCCTCATTCGTTACGACAACCTTGCCACCCGAATCTGGTGCATGGTTCTGGACCGCCTGCCCGATCTCTCCCACCATGTGCGCGAGCACCTCGACCTTCTGGCCGCAGTTATCAACGGAGATGAGGCCAAGGCTGCGGAGCTGGCGCGGGTTCACGTCAGTGGCTTCGAGCACGCCGTCCGCCAGGCGCTCTTTGCCGCCTAGCGGACGGCCTCCTGCCGGCTCCGACGGCGCGGGCGGCGGCAAAATACCTGACGAGCACTGCTGATCAGCCTCCGATGGCGCTCATGCTGCGGTCCGGCTGGATGAAGTCGGCGGCACCCAGCCCGCCGTGGTCCATGCCATGGGCCCTGGGCTTGACCCACATGGCGTCCTGCCAGCGGACGGCCAGTTCGTCGTCGTCCGCACCCTCCCGCAGGAGGCCCAGCAGGTCGAACTCCTCGCGCGAAAACAGGCAGCTCATGATCTTTCCCTCGGCTGTGATGCGGGTCCGCCGGCAGTCCGAACAAAAAGGTTCTGTTACTGAGGCGATAATTCCGGCCGTTCCGAGTACCGGTCCCGTGGCCTCTCCGCGGGCGGGGTCCCGGCGACGCACCTGGAACCGGGCTGCTGGTGCCCCGTCACGTGCGCGCGGGTCGGGCCGGAGGCAGAACTCCTGTGACAGAAGTCCATGGATCTCGTCCGCGGTGATCATCGCCCTCCTCGTCCACCCATGATCGGCGTCCAAGGGCATTTGTTCGATGAAGCGCAGTTCGAAACCGTGTTCAAGAGCCCAGGCCAGCAGCCCGGCTGCCTCGTGGTCATTGATCCCGCGCATCAGTACCGCATTGATCTTGAGAGGCCCAAGTCCCACGGCCCGGGCCGCTTCGACCCCGGCCAGTACTTTGCTAAGGAACGGGCGCCGGGTCAACCTTGTGAAGGTCTCCTCGTGCAGGGAGTCGAGGGAAACGTTGATCCGGGTAAGCCCGGTTTCTTTGAGGGCCTGCGCTTTCCGGTCCAGTCCGACGCCGTTGGTTGTCATGGAAATCGGCAGATCCGGATGGTGCTCACGGAGGGCAGCGATGATGGCTGCCAGATCGGGGCGGACCAGGGGCTCCCCGCCGGTGAGCCGGAGTTCCCTCACGCCCAGGCGTTCCACGCCGATTCCAACGATTCGCACTATTTCGCCAGCGGTCATAACTGCCTGCTTCGAGAGCCACTGCAGTCCTTCCGCCGGCATGCAGTAGGTGCAGCGAAGGTTGCATTTATCCGTGACGGACAGACGCATGTCCGTTGCTTGGCGGCCAAAGCGGTCCACCAGGCCTGCTCGCAGGCCTGGTGGACGCGGTTCGGGTGCGGGTCCGCGCCCGTCGGGCGCAGCGCGTAGCACGGGGATGCCCAGCTGAACGGTCATGATTTCAAACTATGCACGTTTCGAGGAACAGCCCCGTCCTCGTCATCGCGAACCCGGGTCGCTGTCAACGTAGGAGCCGGGCCGGGGCGTGGTGTGCTGGCAAGTGCAGCCGCCGTCAACCTGTAACCGGACTGTTACTGGTGTGGATGCGTCGAGCTGGAGGGTCACGGTGTCGCCGCCCTCGCTGGAGACGCGAAGGACGCGTTCTTGTTCCTGGTGCTGGGACATGTTTGGTTAGCCTTTGCTGGTGCGATGGAAGTTCTGTCCCCGGTGCACAGGGTGCCACCGGGGACAGAACAGGGGATTAATTGAGGTCGGTCTGTGGTTTGGTGTCGCCGCTGCCAGGGTTCCCGGGTGTCGGGGTCCCGCTGGTTGAGGTCGCGCTGGTCGGGGCCACTCCGGGGCAATCCGAATCGGAACACTTTCCGGCGCAATCGTGCCTCGTCACGAGGTCGAATTGGACGCCGCCATGCTGTTCCACTCCGGTACGGATGGCCCGTTCCACCACCGAGGTGGCCAGGCGCCGGCGCAGGGACAGGGGATCACGGCGGAGGTCCTTGGCAAGGGCGAAGCACAGCAGCAGCATGACCACAACGAACGGCAGTGCCGCCACGATGGTGATGCGCTGCAAGCCTGACAATGCTTCCGAAGGCTCATCGCCGCCGGCAAGGAGCATGACCGCCGCGACTGCACCGGTGAGCGTTCCCCAGAAAATGACCACTCCCCGCCGCGGCTCCTCGGCGCCGTTGGAACTAAGCGACCCCATCACAATGGACGCCGCATCGGCACCCGTGATGAAGAAGATCGCGACCAGGACCATCGCCAGGACGATGACCGCTGCCGTCAGCCAGGCCGGCATCTGCAGGTTCTTGACCAAATCGAAGAGTGCACCATCGAAATTGATGGAAGGACTTCCGTTGACCATCGTTACCAGGCCGGGGGTGTTTGCCTTGTCGGCTTCCTGCTGGATATGGAACGCCGTGCCGCCGAAGATTGCGAACCAGATGACGCTGACGACGCTGGGGACCAGCAGGACGCCCGTGACGAACTGGCGGATGGTGCGTCCCCGGCTGATGCGGGCAATGAACAGACCCACGAAGGGCGTCCAGGAGATCCACCAGGCCCAGTAGAAGATGGTCCAGCTGGACATCCAGGTGCGCAGGGCCTCGTCGCCGACGGCTTCGGTGCGGGAGGACATCTCGGCGAGATCGCGGGCATAGTCGCCAACCGCGGACGGGATGAGATTGAGGATGAAGAGCGTGGGGCCGGCCACGAACACGATGAGGGCGAGGACGACGGCCAGCACCATGTTGATGTTGGACAGCCATTGGATGCCGCGGCTGATGCCCGACACAGCGGAGGCGACGAAGCAGGAGGTGAGGATCGCTACGATCACCACGAGCACCGGAGTTCCGATTTCCCCTACCCAGCCGTTGGAGGTCATGCCGCTGCCGATCTGCAAGGCACCCAGTCCAAGGGAAGCTGCGGTGCCGAAGAGGGTGGCGAAGATGGCCAGGATGTTAATGAACTTCCCGATCGGCCCTTCAACTGTCCTGATGCCGAAGAGCGAGGTGAAGGCCGCGGAGATCAGTTGCCTGCGGCCCAGTCGGTACGTGCCGTAGGCCATGGCGATTCCGACGACGGCGTACATGGCCCAGGGGTGCAGGGTCCAGTGGAAGATGGAGGTGGCCATGGCGGTCTGGATCGCCGCGGGCGTGCGGCCGTCCACGGTTCCCGGCGGCGGCGAGATGTAGTGGTAGAGCGGTTCGGCGACGCCGTAGAACATGAGCCCGATGCCCATGCCGGCCGCGAACATCATGGCGACCCAGGAGACGGTCCGGAATTCAGGCTTCTCGCCGTCCTTGCCCAGGGGAATGTTTCCGAACTTGCCGAGGGCCAGCCAGAGGACGAACACAACGAACAGGGAGGCCAGCACCATAAAGAGCCAACCGGTGTATTCCATCACCCAGTTGAGGGCGTTTGTGGAGGTAGCGGACAGGCTGTCCTTGCCTACAAAGCCCCAGATCACGAAGGCGACGGCAATGGCGCCTGTGATTCCGAAGGTGACTTTGTCGAGGGTGAGCTTGCGGTTCCGACGTTCGGACACTGCCTGCTCGGTCTTGGTCTGGCGCAGCTCCTCAAGGATCTGTGCGTATTCTTCTTCATCCGGCAGACTTGCTGTTTCATCCTCTGGTTCGAGGGCTGCGGCCGGAATTTCGTCCGTGGAGATAGGTGTTACTTCGGTGGAGCTATCCGTACCTACAGGGTCCGGATTTTTGGGGGAATCCGCCGGATTGCTGTCGGCAGGAAGCCCGTTGGGCTTGGGGGATGTTAGTTCACTATTGATAGCCATGAGCGGGTCCTTTGCTCGGCGAGTCATGGGCTTGCGTTTAAACATGGCCTTCGGGGGTTAAACCGGGCGGAAGGTTGGGGGCTTCGTCCGATTCGATGACCATGATGTTGCCGTCGACGATTTTTACTTCGTGGGTGCGGACCGGCAGTTTGGCCGGCGGGGCGTCCAGGGAGCCAGTGCGCAGGTTGAACCTGGAGGCGTGGAGCGGGCACTCGACCCAGCAGTCCTCTACGTAGCCGTCGGCCAGTGAGGCATCCTGATGGGTGCATGTGTCGTCGATGGCGAAAATCTCGCCTTCCTCGGTGTGGAAGATGGCGATAGGCGGAGCGGTATCGAGCCGTATTGCCTCCCCGGGAGCGAGTTCACTGAGCGGGCAGGCCTTGTGCATGGTGCACCTCTTTAGAGTTCAGGGACTAAGTTCGCAAACGCTGGGCGATGGGGATCGGGAGCGTTCCGCGACAATCAACACATTTCGCGGTAAGCAACAGAGTGCGCCACGTCACACGTCAATGTCAAGGTGTTCGGGCCCTTGCGCCAGTGCCTTGACACCGCCAGTGTCATGCGTCACTCTGTTGCTTATCGTGATGATTGTTGCGTATAAAGCAATTAGGAGGGTGGATTATGGAGACGCTTGCGATCGTGGGAGCTTCCCTGGCCGGCCTTTCGGCAGCCCGGGCAGCCCGCGCTCGAGGCTTCGCCGGCCGGCTGGTCATCATTGGCGATGAACAGCACCGTCCGTACGACAGGCCCCCGCTGTCAAAGGACTTCCTCCTCGGGGACTCCGTTCCCACGAATTACCCCGCCCCGGGGGCTTAGCGCCCTGCGGCTCATTGAGTCTGTCAAATCGATGTTTCGGCAGGCTCAATCATTTTAAACAGAACTCGATCTGCCTCTCGGGTTCGGCTGAACTATCGCCGGGTGTAGCCCATTTTGGCGCTGATCTGCAGTCCCGCCTGTTTGAGCCCCTCGAGGAGGCCGGGAGCCTCCTCGGGTTCAAAGCGGAAGGCCGGCCCGGAGATGCTGACCGCACCAATCACCACACCCAGATGGTTGTACACCGGTACAGCCATCGAATTCAGCCCGATTTCGAACTCTTCCCGGACCACGCCGTATCCATCCCGGGCGACGTCCACCAACTGGTTCTCCAGCTTGCTCCGGTTCGTGATGGTGCGTGGCGTGCGGGCAGGAAGCCCGGTCTCCTTCAGGATCCGGTCCCTTTCTTCCGCGGTTAGCGCAGCCAGCAGGACCTTTCCGCTGGAGGTTGCGTGGAGCGGCGTCAGGCTGCCCACCCAGTCGTAGGTGGCGAGCGTGGACGGACCCATGGCCTGGTCCACGTTGACCGCGTAGTTCGAGCGCAGGACGGCGAGATTCACCGTTTCCTTGAACTCCTCCGCAAGGCTCTCCAGCATGGGCCTGGCCTCACGCACCAGGCTCAGCCTCCCGGGGATGGAACTCGCCAGCCGCAGGATGCCAAACCCCAGCTGGTACTTCCCCCGTTCGCTGTTCTGGTGAACCATTTCCCGGCTCACCAGCGACCCCATCAGCCGGGAGACAGTGGACTTGTGGATGCCCATCTCCTCTGCGATTTCGCTCACGCCCGCATGGCCGTCACGCGCCAGGATTTCCAGGACAGCAAGTGCCCGGTCCACCGACTGGACACCACCGTGCTGGCCGCCGTCCGCATCGTTGTCGGTTTCGGTGTCATTGTTCGAAGCCATGATCCATACTCTCCAGTAGTTTCTGCGGCTTCGATCCTATGACGGGAAGTGTGACGTAGGCCGCATTGCGTTAAGCGCCTTAACGAAGCGCCGCCCATCAGCGCAGCTCGCGGCGCATGAGCACGCGCGGAAAGCCGTTGATCACAGACCCGGTGTCGGCTGCCTTGGTGAACCCTGCCTGTTCGAAGAGGCTCCGTGTGCCGACGTACGCCATGGTGAGGTCCACTTTCCTGCCCTGGTTGTCCACCGGGTAACCCTCGACGGCGGGCGCACCGTAGCTCCGGGCGAACTCCACCGCACCCTGCAGCAGGCGATGCGAAATTCCCTTGCCGCGGGACCCCGGCCGAACCCGTAGGCACCACACCGACCACACGTCGAGATCATCCACGTGCGGAATTTTGCGGTTGCGGGCAAAGCTGGTGTCGGCGCGCGGGTGGACAGCCGCCCACCCCACTACCTCGCCGCCGTCGTACGCGAGCACCCCGGGCGGCGGATCCTGCCGCAGGAGCTGCTTCACGAGGGCGCCGCGCTCAGGGCCGCGCAACTCAACGTTCTGTTTCGAGGGGATGCGGTAGCTGAGGCACCAGCAGACA
This sequence comes from Arthrobacter sp. ISL-72, assembly GCF_018613755.1. Taxonomy (GTDB): domain Bacteria; phylum Actinomycetota; class Actinomycetes; order Actinomycetales; family Micrococcaceae; genus Arthrobacter. The sequence goes on along the minus strand of NZ_JAGGPP010000001.1, from coordinate 113,541 downwards.
GTGGCATCGGGGCGCTTGGGCCCAACCATCGTTTGAACGTCCTCGAACAGCGTCGCCGGACGAATTTCGATTGCCATGCCGCCACCCTGTCACCGGTATTGGGCAGGGGCAAGGGTGCTGGCTAGCGCAGCCCGCCGCTGTGGGCCATCGCGATGGCTTCCGTGCGCGATGAAGCGCCCACCTTCCGGTAGATGTTCCGAAGGTGGAACTTCACGGTGTTCTCGCTGATGTGCAGTCTTGCGGCGATGGCCCGGTTCCGCTGGCCGGCGGCGAGCAGCTGCAGGACATCGAGTTCGCGCTCGCCAAGCTTCCAGCCGGAGACATCTGCCAGCGGGCCGGCCGGCGGGTCGAGGGGGAGTGAGACGGCGACGTCTGCCCCCCAGCCGGACATCACGTCCACCGACATGCGGCCGTTGAGGGCTTCCACTCGCTGGCCGAGGCGGGCCATGTTCGGTGCCTCCCTGGACAGTTCGCCCGGGCCGTCGTCGCGGACGTTGACCAGGAGGTTCTCGCCGTCGCAGTCCCACTGGGTGCGGATCCGGCGTAGGCCGCCCTGATCCACCATGGCAAGCACCAGTCCCCGGACGATCGCCCGCGCCGCGTGGGCGACTTCGCCGGGCAGGGCGCGGCCATTGAGCGGAGGCTCGATGAACTGGACGTCGATTCCGCTGAAGTGCATCAGCGGCTTCAGGTCCTCGCGGAGGCGCTGGAACGCGGTGGCGACCGGTTCCTCCACGAGTTCCGTGGTGCGGTCGTTCAGCGTGCGGAGTCCCACCAGGGCCTTGGCAGCGACGTCGGTGGCTGACTTCCGGGCTGCTTCGTCGCTCAGGGCGGGGGAGCGCAGCGCCGCGAGCAGCGTTTCCAGGGTGGTGGAGTGGCTGTCCACCAGTTCCGCTGTCACCCTGACCCGCTCGGCGGATGCGGCGCGGGATTCAATGAGGTACGACGGCGGCGCATCGGCCACCTTCTCCCGGATGCGTTCGGCTGCGAGGGCCCAGAGGTAGCGGAGCGTCCGTTCTGCCTCCGCGTGTCCGGCCGGATCCGGAAGAGGCTGCGGGTCTGTGAAAACCAGCAGGGCGTTGCTCGGCGATGAGAGGGCCAGGACCATCCGTTCCTGACCGCCGAGGACGGCTTTGCCCTGCCAGGTCCCGCCCTCCGGCAGCAATCCCCGGATGTGGTCGAGTTCGGCAATGGAAACCCGGCTGATGACGGCTTCGTCGCCGGCTTTCTTCTGTGGCCGGCCGGTGCAGTCTTCGGTGAAGATGACCAGGGCGCTGCTGCCCAGGTAGGGGAGCACGGCGTCCCGCAGCCGCTGTGCGATGGTGGCCAGCGGCGCCGTGGACAAGGCGGCTATGGCGCCAAGCAAAGACTGCGCCTCCTCGACCGACCGGGGGAGCCCGGGGGTGGGAATAAACAGGGCAGCACGGGCATCGGAGGGTTTGCTCACCTGCCCATTCTACGTTTCTCCGGCCCCTTGCCTACCCCTTTGGGTGGTTAAGACCATCCCATCATGGCGTTGGGCCTGCCCCGCAGGTGGGTCAGGATGAATAGGTAACGACTTTCGTAGAAGGAGGTAGCAGCCAATGAGCGTCATCACGGAAACCGACCCGGCCGCCCATGCCGATACATCCCGTGCCTTCAGCCGCAACCGGATTCTTGTCCAGGACGAAATCAGCGAAGTGTTCCAGCGCGTGGATCCCGCCCAGGTGGCGTCCCTCGTGACCGAACTGAGGCTGGCCGACAGGATCTTCGTAACCGGAGCCGGACGCAGCGGCCTCGTCCTGAAAATGGCGGCCATGCGGCTCATGCATCTCGGCCTGACAGTGCACGTAGTTGGCGAGACGACCGCCCCGGCTATCCGCCCGGGCGACCTGTTGCTCGCAGCCTCCGGCTCCGGCACAACCGCCTGCGTCGTCAAGGCGGCGGAAACCGCAGCAGCACAAGGCGCCCGGGTGGCCGCCTACACCACGAACCCGGGTTCCCCGCTCGCGGCAGTAGCCGCCGCCGTCGTGCTTATCCCGGCAGCCCAAAAAACGGATCACGGCTCGGCCGTGACCCGGCAATATTCCGGAAGCCTCTTCGAACAGGTGCTGTTTGCCACCACCGAAGCGGTCTTCCAGAGCCTTTGGGACGAGGACGCGGCGGCGCCGGAAGAGCTCTGGAAACGCCACGCCAACCTCGAATAGCCACAGACCCGTCCACGCACCACCCAAAACAAACCCAAGGAAGAAAACACATGAAACTGCAAGTCGCCATGGATGTCCTCACAGTCGAAGCCGCCCTTGAACTGGCAGGCAAGGTGGCCGAATACGTCGACATCATTGAGCTCGGCACCCCGCTGGTGAAGAACGCCGGGCTCTCCGCCGTGACCGCCGTCAAGACGGCCCACCCGGACAAGATCGTTTTTGCCGACATGAAGACGATGGACGCCGGTGAACTCGAAGCCGAGATCGCCTTCAGCGCAGGCGCAGACCTGGTCTCCGTCCTGGGCAGCGCGGACGACTCCACCATCGCCGGCGCCGTCAAGGCGGCGAAGGCCCACAACAAGGGCATCGTGGTTGACCTGATCGGCGTCGCGGACAAGGTGACCCGCGCCAAGGAAGCCCGCGCGCTGGGCGCCAAGTTCATCGAATTCCACGCCGGACTCGACGAGCAGGCGAAGCCGGGCTACAACCTGGACGTGCTGCTCAGCGCCGGCGAGGAAGCCCGGGTGCCGTTCTCCGTGGCCGGCGGCGTAAATATTTCCACCATCAACGCGGTCCAGCGCGCCGGCGCCGATGTAGCCGTCGTCGGCGGTTCCATCTACAGCGCCGCTGATCCCGCGCTGGCCGCCAAGGAACTGCGCGCCGCGATCATCTAATTCGGTCACGGCAGATTGCGAAGCCGTCGTTGCCTAGGGCGACGACGGCTTCGCAGCTGTTTGCCCGGCAGGCTTCCGGCACCAAACCTTCGTTGCACTATCTGTTATCGAGCGAGTAGCGCAGGCCCTCGTTGGCGCCTGGACAGAGCATCATTCGAGTAGTGCTCGCCGTTCCGTCCCTTGCCGCGGCGTGCCAGACTTGGTGGAACTATCGATTGACTGGGGGGATCCACATCAGGAGATCGTCATGGGCATTCTGGTACACACCACCGCGGGACGCCGGCCGGAGGTGAGCCGCGCATGATAATGACCGGATGGGCCTACCTGATCGCGGCGATCATGACGATCGATTCCCTGATGCTGGGCGTGCTGCTGCTGAACATGAAGTGGCCGAAGCGCTGGAAGCGACACGGCTGAAGCCTTTCGCAGGTGCCATTCCGGCATTCACAGCGCAGTGACAGTTTTCCAACAGGCCTGACTGATCTTCGGCGCGCATCTTTGTCTCAGACGGTGAAACAGCCGCTCTTCCGCAAGAGCCGTTCTGCACGGCGGATCAAGGAGACAAACGATGTCACGCACGAAAAGAATCACCCTCGGCCTTACGGCCGGGGCATTGGCCCTCGGCGCCGGCATGGGCGTTACCGGAATGGCTTCGGCTGCCGAGACTCCCACGCCAAGCCCGAGCGCCAGCGCATCGGCTGGGACCACGGCGCCGGCGGACGGCCAGGGAATGCGCGGCGGCCACAAGGGCGACCGCGGCCAGCTTGCTGCTGACCTAGCGACAAAGCTTGGCGTGGAAGAGGCGAAGGTGACCGAAGCCATCCAGGCGTTCCGGGAAGCAAACAAGCCCACTGAAGGCACCAAGCCGGCTGATGGCACCAAACCGGACCGTTCGGCCCAGGATGCGGCGCTGGCCAAGGCGCTGGCCGAGTCGCTAGGGGTCGAGGAATCAAAGGTCACCGCGGCCTTGGAGGAAATCCGGACCGCTGACCAGGCCGAACGCGCGGCCGCGCTCAAGGCCAGGCTGGACACGGCCGTCACCGACGGCAAGCTGACCCAGGCCGAGGCGGACGCCGTCACGAAGGCCGTGGAACAAGGCGTGATCGGCGGGGGCGGCCACTAGTCCTTTCCCGTAACCCTCAGCGCGCGGCGCGTTTCCTCGCATTTGAGGGAGCGCGCCGCTTTTTATTGTGGAGCGCCAGCTTCGCCCAACCGTTGCCTGGAAGCCGGCGCTCGCGGGCGCAAGCGGCAGGCGACCGCGAAGACCCATGCCATGAATATGACAAGAATGGTGCGCTGGACAAGGCCCTTGCACTCGAACAGACCGCCACCGGGCTGCTGACTGACCTTGAGCAGCCCGTTCCCGACGACGAGGAAAATCCCGCTGGCCAGCGTCCAGCCCGCCAGCGGGTGCCAAAGCTGATCGCTGCGGAAGCGCCGGTAGAACACGAAGCAACTGAGAGGGGCGAATGTGAAGACGATGGCCCCGAAGATGCCATGCACTATGCCGTGCACGCTGGTCTGGTCAAACACTGACGAGGGGTCCGTCGTGAACGGTCCGGACGCAATCAGGCTGGCTAACCATCCAGCCAGCCGAAAAGACTGAACACCGTCACGAATAGGATCGGTCCGGTCATGCCCGCCGCAGCGGCCGTGCCAAGGCGATCACGCCCGGGCATAGCCCTACAGCACCTTCCGGATGGTCTCCTCGAAGCTCGTCACGTGGTGCAGCGCCAACTTGCCGGCCCTGTCGGCATCGCCTTCCGCCACGGCTTCCAAGAGTTCCACGTGCTCGGTGATGTGCCCGCTCACCGAAGGGACCTTGTCCAGGACCACACACCAGATCCGCGTTGCCAGGTTGTCGTAGCGGATCAGGGTGTCCTCGAGGTGCGGATTCGCGGCCGCCTTGTAGATCAGGCGGTGGACGGTCAGGTCGTACCGCATGAGGTCACGGGACTCCGCGGGGCTGGGATCCAGCTCGGCAATGGTTTTGGCGACGTGCAGCAGTTCGCGGCGCATGGCCGCACTTGCCCTGGTGGCAGCGCGGCGCGCCGCCAGCGGTTCGAGCAGCTCCCGCACCTCCGAGACGTCAGCCAGTTCCGTGAAGTCCACGTTGGTGGCGAACGTTCCCCGGCGCGGATAGGAAACCACAAGGTGGTCCACCTCCAGCCGCTTGATCGCCTCGCGCACGGGAGTGCGGCCGGAGCCGAACTCGGCCGCCAGCTGCCCGTCATTGATGGGTTCGCCCGGCCGGATCTCGAGCATGATGAGTTTGTCGCGGAGCTGCCGGTACGCGGCCTCCGCCTGGGACGGGGCCTCGTCCTCGGCGGGAGGCAGGAGGGGAAGTGCGTTCAAGGCGCCGCTCCGATCATCGCTACTCAGAATCAGGGTTCAAACGGAAGCTTAGTGCCATTTTAGGCTGACCCCTTGACTCTCTTGTGATCCTAATCATACCATTGATTCCACACTAATATATTAGTTATCTAGCAATAGTATTTCAAAGGAGCAACCGTGGTTGAGCAGTTGAACGAGCGACTTTCCGCAGTCGACCCCGAGGTCCAGCAGGCCATCGTCCGCGAGCTGGATCGCCAGCAGTCAACACTGGAAATGATTGCCTCGGAGAATTTCGCCCCCGCCGCGGTCATGGAGGCCCAGGGCTCGGTCCTGACCAACAAGTACGCCGAGGGCTACCCGGGGAAGCGCTACTACGGCGGCTGCGAGCACGTTGACGTGGTTGAGCAGCTTGCCATTGACCGGGTGAAGGCCCTGTTCGGCGCAGAGTTCGCCAACGTCCAGCCGCACTCCGGCGCGCAGGCCAATGCGGCCGCCATGTTCGCACTGCTGAACCCGGGCGACACCATCCTGGGCCTTTCCCTGGCGCACGGCGGACACCTCACCCACGGCATGAAAATCAACTTCTCCGGCAAGCTCTACAACGTGGTGCCCTACCACGTCCGTGAGTCCGACCTTCGGGTGGACATGGCGGAAGTAGAGGCCCTCGCCCTTGAACACAAGCCGAAGCTGATCGTGGCCGGTTGGTCCGCATACTCCCGCCAGCTCGACTTCGCCGAGTTCCGCCGCATCGCCGACCTCGTTGGCGCCTACCTCATGGTGGACATGGCCCACTTCGCCGGCCTGGTCGCCGCGGGGCTTCACCCCAACCCGGTGCCGTACGCCGACGTCGTCACCACCACCACCCACAAGACCCTCGGCGGACCGCGCGGCGGAGTCATCCTGGCCAAGGAGCAGTACGCCAAGAAGATCAACAGTGCCGTCTTCCCCGGCCAGCAGGGCGGCCCGCTGGAGCACGTCATTGCCGCCAAGGCCGTGGCCTTCAAGCTCGCCGGCTCCCCGGAATTCAAGGAACGCCAGGAACGCGTCCTGCAGGGATCCAAGCTGCTGGCTGAGCGCCTCCTCCGGGACGACGTCGCCGCAGCCGGCATCTCCGTGGTCAACGGCGGCACCGACGTCCACCTGGTCCTTGTGGACCTCCGGAACTCACGGCTGGACGGGCAGCAGGCCGAAGACGCGCTGCACCGCATCGGCATCACGGTCAACCGCAACGCCGTTCCGTTCGACCCCCGCCCGCCGATGGTGTCCTCCGGCCTCCGGATCGGCACCCCCGCCCTCGCGACCCGCGGCTTCGGCGCCACGGAGTTCGCCGAAGTTGCGGACATCATTGCGACGGCGCTGATCGCCTCCGCCAGTAGTGGCACAAACAGTAACGGCACCGGTGAGGGTGAATCGCTCAGCGAGGACACCGCCGTCGAACTCCGCGCCCGGGTCACCGCGCTCGCCGAACAGTTCCCGCTCTACCCCCACCTCATTAACGGCACCGAAATTGCCGCCTACACCGAACTCGAGACAGCAATGATTGGAGCAGCCCAGTGAGCACCCAGCAGCTCCCGGAGCACCCGGATTTCCTCTGGCGAAACCCGGAGCCCAAGTCCTCCTACGACGCAGTGATCGTGGGCGGCGGCGGACACGGCCTGGCCACGGCGTACTTCCTGGCCAAGAACCACGGCATGACCAACATCGCCGTCCTGGAAAAGGGCTGGCTGGCCGGCGGCAACATGGCCCGCAACACCACCATCATCCGTTCCAACTACCTGTGGGACGAGAGCGCGGCCATCTACGAGCACGCACTGAAGCTGTGGGAGATCCTGCCGGAGGAGCTGGAATACGACTTCCTGTTCAGCCAGCGCGGCGTCATGAACCTCGCCCACACCCTGGGCGACGTCCGCGAAAGCATCCGCCGGGTGGGAGCCAACAAGCTCAATGGCGTGGACGCTGAATGGCTGGAACCGGACCAGGTCAAGGAACTGTGCCCCATCCTGAACATCAGCGACAACATCCGCTACCCCGTCATGGGTGCCACCTACCAGCCCCGCGCCGGCATCGCCAAGCACGACCACGTGGCCTGGGCGTTTGCCCGCAAGTGCGACGAACTCGGCGTGGACATCATCCAGAACTGCGAAGTCACCGGCTTCCTCAAGGACGGCAACCGCGTGGTGGGCGTCAAGACCAACCGCGGCACCATCAACACCGAAAAGGTAGGCCTGTGCGCCGCCGGGCACAGCTCGGTCCTGGCGGAAATGGCGGGCTTCCGGCTCCCCATCCAGTCCCACCCGCTCCAGGCGCTGGTCTCGGAACTGCACGAACCGGTCCACCCCACCGTGGTGATGTCCAACCACGTGCACGTCTACGTCTCGCAGGCACACAAGGGCGAACTGGTCATGGGCGCCGGCGTTGACTCCTACAACGGCTATGGCCAGCGCGGCTCCTTCCACGTGATCGAAAACCAGATGGCCGCCGCCGTCGAACTGTTCCCGATTTTCGCCCGGGCGCATGTGCTCCGGACCTGGGGCGGCATCGTGGACACCACGCTGGATGCCTCGCCGATCGTCGGCACCACACCGGTGGACAACATGTTCGTGAACTGCGGCTGGGGAACCGGCGGCTTCAAGGGCACCCCGGCTGCCGGACTCACTTTCGCGCACACCATCGCCACAGGCGCCCCGCACAAGCTGAACAAGCCGTTCGCGCTGGAACGCTTCGAAACCGGAGCCCTGATCGACGAACACGGCGCAGCCGCCGTCGCCCACTAGCCGCCGTCCATAGAAAGAAGACGCACATGCTGCTCATCACATGCCCCAACTGCGGCTCGCGCGACGAGACCGAATTCCACTACGGCGGCCAGGCCCACGTGGCCTACCCGGAAAACCCGAACGAGCTGAACGACCGCGAATGGGCCGAGTTCCTGTTCTACCGCGAGAACACCAAGGGCACCTTCGCCGAGCGGTGGGTGCACAGCACCGGCTGCCGGCAGTGGTTCAACATGCTCCGCGACACCGTCACCTACGACATCCAGGCCGTTTATCCGATGGGTACACCGCGCCCGGCCGCGGCCGTCCCGCCGGCGGCCGAATCCGGCACTGCCAGCACCGCCGCTGACAGCACCACCACCGGCACCGCCGCCCCTGACGCCGCTTCGTCCGGCACTGCCAGCACCACCGCCCCGGAAGGAGCAACCAAGTGACTTCCCAGAACGCCCGCCTCGCCGCCGGCGGACGCATCGACCGCAGCATCTCCTGGCGTTTCACCGTGGACGGCGAAGAATTCACCGGACACCCCGGCGACACGCTCGCCTCTGCGCTGCTCGCCAACGGCCGCATCGCCGCCGGCAACTCGCTCTACGAGGACCGTCCCCGCGGCATCATGTCCGCCGGCGTCGAGGAAGCCAACGCGCTGGTCAAGGTTGCGGCCCGCTTCCCGGGCCACGTTGCCGAGTCCATGCTCCCCGCCACCACCGTGTCCCTGGTGGACGGACTGAACGCGGAACTGCTCAACGGCCTCGGCCGGCTGGACCCGGAGGAGGACCGCGCCGAGTACGACAAGAAGTACGTGCACACGGACGTCCTGGTGATCGGCGGCGGCCCCGCCGGCCTCGCCGCGGCCCGCGAAGCCGTGCGCACCGGTGCCCGCGTGATGCTGCTGGACGATCAGCCCGAACTGGGCGGATCGCTCCTGTCCGGCTCCACTGCATCGGACCTGGCCGACTCCATCGAGGGCAAGCCAGCCCTGGAATGGGTGGCCGACGTGGAGGCCGAGCTCGTCTCAGCCGCTGAATCCACGGTCCTGAACCGCACCACGGCCTTCGGCGCCTACGACGCCAACTACGTCATCGCCGTGCAGAACCGCACCGACCACCTGTCCAGCCCGGCCGCCCCGGGTGTGTCCCGGCAGCGGATTTGGCACATCCGTGCCAACCAGGTGGTCCTGGCCCCCGGAGCGCACGAACGGCCCCTGGTCTTCGAGAACAACGACCGGCCCGGCATCATGCTCGCCTCGGCCGTCCGCAGCTACCTCAACCGCTACGCGGTGGCAGCCGGGAAGCGCGTGGTCATCAGCACCACCAATGACAGCGCCTACACCCTGGCCGCGGACCTGCGGGCCGCCGGCGTCAAGGTGGCGGCCGTCGTCGACGCCCGTCCCCGTCTCACCGAGGTGGCCGCGGCCGCCGTCGAATCCGGCACCCGCGTGCTGATCGGCAGCGCGGTGGCAAACACCGCCTCCTCCGAATCCGCCGCCGGCACAAACGCAGGCCGGCTGGACAGCGTCACCGTCCGCAGCATCAACGACGACGGCGAACTCACCTCCGGCATCGAAGAGATCGCCTGCGACCTGCTGGCAGTCTCCGGCGGCTGGAGCCCGCTGGTGCACCTCCACTCGCAGCGGCAGGGCAAGCTGCGCTGGGACGAGGAGCTGGCGGCTTTCGTGCCGAGCACCGTGGTCCCGAACCAGCAGATTGTCGGCTCCGGCCGCGGCAGCTTCGAACTCGCTGACTGCCTCACCGAAGGCATCTCCGCCGGCGCTACGGCCGCCATCGCCGCCGGCTTTGAATCCGCCGTGCAGCCCGCCCCGATCGGCGAGCCGAAGGCCTCCGCCCCCACCCGCCAGCTGTGGCTGGTCCCGGGCCAGGCCGGTACGCCGGATGACTGGCACCACCACTTCGTTGACTTCCAGCGTGACCAGTCCGTGGCTGACGTGCTGCGGTCCACGGGAGCCGGCATGCGCTCGGTGGAGCACATCAAGCGCTACACCTCCATCAGCACCGCCAACGACCAGGGCAAGACCTCAGGCGTCAACGCGATCGGCGTCATCGCCGCGGCGCTCCGCCAGGCTGGCGAAGCGTCCCGGGGCATCGGCGACATCGGCACCACCACCTACCGGGCACCGTTCACCCCGGTGGCGTTCGCGGCCCTCGCCGGCCGCCAGCGCGGCGAACTGTTCGATCCCGCCCGCGTCACCTCGATCCACCCGTGGCACGTTGCCCAGGGCGCGCTGTTCGAGGACGTCGGGCAGTGGAAGCGTCCCTGGTACTACCCGCAGGACGGCGAGGACATGGACGCCGCCGTGCTGCGCGAGTGCGCCGCCGTCCGCGACTCCGTGGGCTTCATGGACGCCACCACGCTCGGCAAGATCGAAATCCGGGGCAAGGACGCCGGGGAGTTCCTCAACCGGATCTACACCAACGCCTTCAAGAAGCTCGCACCCGGCTCCGCCCGCTACGGCGTCATGTGCATGGCGGACGGCATGATTTTCGACGACGGCGTGACCCTTCGCCTCGACGAGGACCGGTTCTTCATGACCACCACCACCGGCGGCGCCGCGAAGGTGCTGGACTGGCTGGAGGAGTGGCTGCAGACCGAATGGCCGGAACTGGACGTGCACTGCACCTCGGTGACCGAACAGTGGAGCACCATTGCCGTCGTCGGGCCGAAATCCCGCGCAGTGATAGCCAAGGTGGCACCGGAACTCGCCGCCGACGGCGGCCTGGATGCCGAAGCCTTCCCGTTCATGACCTTCCGCGAAACCACCCTCGCCTCCGGCGTGCAGGCGCGGATTTGCCGCATCTCCTTCTCCGGTGAACTGGCCTACGAAATCAACGTGCCGTCCTGGTACGGGCTGAACACCTGGGAATCCGTGGCCGCCGCCGGTGCCGAATTCAACATCACCCCCTACGGCACCGAAACGATGCACGTGCTCCGCGCCGAAAAGGGCTACCCGATCGTCGGGCAGGACACCGACGGCACGGTCACCCCGCAGGACGCCGGAATGGAATGGGTGGTCTCCAAGGCCAAGGACTTCATCGGCAAGCGCTCCTACTCCCGGGTGGACGGGCAGCGCGAGGACCGCAAGCACCTGGTCAGCGTCCTTCCCGTGGACGGAACCCTGCGGCTCCCGGAAGGCACCCAGCTGGTCGAAAAGGGAATTCCGACCAACCCGGCCTACGGCCCCGTGCCCATGCAGGGCTTCGTGACCTCGAGCTACCACAGCGCCGCCCTGGGCAGGTCGTTCGGGCTGGCACTGATCAAGAATGGCCGCAACCGCATCGGCGAGACCCTGGTGGCCGCCGCCGGCGACCAGCTGGTGGATGTTGTCGTCGCAGAAACCGTACTTTTTGACCCCGAAGGGACCCGCAAAGATGGCTAACACAGCAGCACTCGAAGGCATCAATGGACTCCGGGACATCCGCCGCAGCCCGGCCTCACACCTGGCCGGCGCACTGGAAGCCGGGTCCGTCGAAGGAACCGTTGTCCTGAAGGAGGGCCCGTTCCAGACCATGGCGGGCGTCCGCGTGGACCCCCGTTCCGAAGCGGGGTCACGCATCGCTTCCGTCGTCGGCGGCCTGCCGGCACGGTGCGGCGAAGTGGCCGGCACGGAGCGCGTCAGCGTCCTCTGGCTGGGACCGTCCGAGTTCCTGATGGTGGCACCGGAAGAGGCCCACGACTCACTCGGCGGAGACCTCATCGGCTCCCTTGTGGCCGCCCTGGGTGACGCTCCGGGCCAGGTGGTGGACCTCTCCGCCAACCGCACCACATTCGAACTCGCCGGCCCGCGCGCCCGCGCCGTCCTGGAGAAGGGCTGCGCCCTGGACCTGCACCCCCGCAGCTTCACCCCGGGAACTGCAGTGAACACGGAAGTCGGCAACATCCCGGTCATCCTGCTGAAGCCCGGCGAGGAAAGCTACCGGATCTTCCCGCGGGCCTCCTTCGCGGACTTCCTGGGCAGGTGGCTCCTGGACGCCATGAGGGAGTTTGCTTCCCCCGAGGTGCCCTGATGGCGCTCAGCGCCCTGGATCTGTTCTCCGTTGGCATCGGGCCGTCGTCGTCACACACGGTCGGCCCGATGCGGGCGGCGAAACTGTTCGCTGACGGACTCAAAGCTGACGGCCACCTGAACGCCACCGTCCGGGTCCAGTCGGAACTGTTCGGATCGCTCGGTGCCACCGGCCGCGGCCACGGCTCCGACAAGGCCGTGGTGCTCGGGCTCCAGGGCCTGGACCCGGAAACGGTGGACACCTCCACCGCTGACGACCAGGTGGCTGCCGCGGCACTCGACGCCGAACTCCGGATCGGCGGGGACCACCGGGTGGACTTCAACTGGGACGAGGACGTGGTGCTGCACCGCCGCAAGTCCTTGCCCGCCCACCCGAACGGCATGACCTTCCGGGCCCTGGACCACACCGGTGCCGTGCTCAGCGAACGGAGCTTCTATTCGATCGGCGGCGGCTTCGTTGTTGACGGCGACGCCGACGCCGGTGACCAGGTCGTGGCCGATGAGACCCCGCTGCCGTACCCGTTCACCACCGCCAACGAGCTGTTGGAGATCTGCAGCCGCGAAGGCATGTCGATCTCGGACGTGATGCTGGCCAACGAACTGGTGTGGCGCAGCGAAGCGGAGCTCCGCGAGGAACTGCTGAAATTGTGGGCCGTCATGCGCGAATGCGTGAACAACGGCTGCGCCGCGGAAGGGATCCTTCCCGGCGGGCTGAAGGTCAGGCGCCGGGCGCCGCAGCTCTTCCAGACCCTGACGGCGGACACCGGCGTCACGGACCCGCTCCGGGCCATGGAGTGGGTAAACCTCTTCGCGCTGGCCGTCAACGAGGAAAACGCGGCCGGCGGGCGGATCGTCACGGCCCCCACCAACGGGGCGGCCGGCATCGTGCCGGCGGTGCTGCACTACTACGTCAAGTTCGTTCCGGGAGCCGACGACGACGGTGTGGTCCGTTTCCTGCTGGCGGCGGCCGCCGTCGGGATTCTCTTCAAGATCAACGCCTCCATCTCCGGCGCCGAAGTGGGGTGCCAGGGCGAAGTCGGCTCGGCCTGCTCCATGGCAGCCGCCGGGCTGTGCGAGGTGCTCGGCGGCACACCCGCACAGGTGGAAAACGCCGCAGAAGTGGGGATTGAACACAACCTCGGGCTGACCTGCGATCCCGTGGGCGGCCTGGTGCAGATTCCCTGCATCGAACGGAACGCGATCGCCAGCGTGAAGGCCATCAACGCCGCGCGGCTGGCCCTGCACGGCGACGGCAGCCACAAGGTGTCGCTGGATAAAGCAATTAAGACAATGCGTGAGACAGGAGCGGACATGAAAACCAAATACAAGGAGACGTCCCGTGGGGGCCTCGCCGTGAACGTGATCGAGTGCTGAGCCATGACTGCCATTCAGACTGAATCCTTCTCCGGCCAGCCCGCGACCACCGTGGAACACGTCCTGACGCTCGACTGCCGGGAGTCGCCGGGCATCGTCCACGCCGTCTCCGGCTTCCTGCTGGAACACGGCTGCGACATCATCGACAACCAGCAGTTCGGCGAACGCTCCGAAGGCCACTTCTTTATGCGGGTGCACTTCGCGTCCGACGGCGATGCCTCCACCGCGGACACCCTGCGGGCCGCTTTTGCCCCCGTGGCCGAACGCTTCGGGATGCGCTGGCGGCTTGAGCCGAACGGCGCCAAGCGCCGCGTGCTGATCATGGTGTCCAAGTTCGGGCACTGCCTCAACGACCTCCTGTTCCGCGCCCGGATCGGGGAACTGCCGGTGGACGTGGTGGCCGTGGTCTCCAACCACACCGACCACCAGACGCTGGTGGAATGGCACGGCATCCCGTTCTTCCACGTGCCCGTCACTGCCGCCACCAAGCCCGAGGCGGAAGCGAGGCTGCTGGAACTCGTGGACGAGCTCGACGTCGAACTCGTGGTGCTGGCGCGCTACATGCAGGTCCTCAGCGACAACCTCACCCGCAAGCTCGAGGGCCGGGCCATCAACATCCACCACTCGTTCCTGCCGAGCTTCAAGGGCGCCAAGCCGTACCACCAGGCCTACGCCCGCGGCGTGAAGACCGTAGGCGCCACCGCGCATTACGTCAACGCCGAGCTCGACGAGGGGCCGATCATTGCCCAACAGACCGTGGAAGTGGACCACACCTACGGCCCGGAGGACCTGGTGGCCGCCGGCCGCGACACCGAGTGCAAGGCCCTCAGCAACGCCGTCCGCTGGCACTGCGAGGGCCGGGTGATCCTGCGGGGGAACAGGACAGTGGTGCTCCGGTAACCCGAGCCCAACCCAACCCCGACGCTCTCTCACTAACGGTCGGTTAAACCGGGACCCTCTCTCACTACCGGTCGGTTAAACCGGGATCCCCTCTCACCGCGGTGAGAGGGGATCCCGGTTTTTCTTGCGTTAAGTGAGGGAGCGTCCCCTGGGTCCCGGCTAGAGAACGGCCAGGCGGGTGGCCAGGTGGAGTGCAGCGAGCCGGCCCGTTCCCCGGGGGTCGCCGCCGCACAGCTCAAAAATCCGCTGCAGGCGGTGGTGCATCGACTGCCGTTCCACATGCAATTCCCGGGCGGCCTGCGCCGTATTGCAGCCGGAATCGAGCCAGACTGCCAGCGTGGCCAGCAGTTGCGAGTTCCGCCGGGCATCGTGCTCCAGCACAGGGCCCAGCTGCTGACGGACAAAATTTTGCCGCGCGTCCTGGTCCAGGTGCTGCACCGCCAAGCGCTCCACGGCGAGATTTTCGACGTCGTGCACTACACCTTCCGCGTCCGACGCCGGCCGTGCCGCCGTCCGGCGCGAACCGTTCACGGTAAGGTCCAAGGCACATTTAGCCTCCGAGAGCGACCACGGCGCGTTTTCGATGCCGCCCGCCAACGGGCCCACCGCCGTCATGGTTCCGGCCTCCACGGGGAGTTCCCGCAGAGCAGCCACGAGCTCGGCCCGCGCCGCCGCGGCCCCGTCAAAAGGAAGAGCGGCAACGGCGAGGAACTCCGCATTGTCCACGTAGCTGGCACTCTGCTGCGCCCACCGCTTCAGGACTTTATCCATGGCCGCCCGCAGATGTTGCGACGTGGAAGTCCTGACGACGACGGCCACCACCGTTGCCGAGGGCGGGATCCCGGCCGCCGGCGAGAGCTGCTGAAGCCGCCACGGCTGGCTGCCCGAGCTGACCGCCCGCAGCAGTGCAGTCCCGGCCACCTCTTTCAGCCCCGGCGGCATCCGCTGCAGCAGTGCCAGCGAAAGGATGTCCACGCAGCGTCCGCCGGCAACGCGCGCGAGGTTGACGTCGCCGTCGGACGGGACGTTGATCAGCAGCCGTGCGGAAGGCACGCCCCGGACGGGAACGTCGATGTTGATCAGGGTTCCGTCAGCCGGGCTGGCAGTGGCTGGGCCGGAAACCTCCGATGCTGCGGTCCCGAGCGTCACGCCGGACACCGTCGATAGCTCCAGCGTCGCTCCAATGATTCCGGCCAACACGGCCAGAATCTGATCCAGGCCACTGCCGTGGGCCAACTCGACAGCCATGGCGTGGCTCGCCTCATCCGCGCGGCGCAGATGGGCCACCGACTCGCTGACAAGCATCGAGTTGATGGCCTGCATGATGCCCACAAACGGCACCACTTTGCGGAACTCGATCAGGGGCAGTCCCGCTTCTTCCGCCGCCCGGATCATGGAGGACGGCAGGGACGCAAGGGTCTGCCCTGTTTCCACCACCAGCGCGCCGACACCGCGTTCAGCCAACTGCCGGACGTACTCCGCCCGCCGCCCGTCAGGGGCCGAAACCAATGCGTCGCCGCCGGTGAGAAGCAGTTCACCGCCGCTCAGCAACGGCGCAATGTCCAGGACCTCGCTCGAGTGAACCCACCGCAGCTGCGTAGCCGCGACTGCGGCCGCACCTGCGCGGATCACCGGATCAGCGGCCGTGAGAGTCGGGTGTTTCAACACTTCCGAGAGGAATATAGGCATTACGCTCCGTCACGCAAAAGGTCTATTTGATGTACACATCGTATCTTGTTGGGTGTGGCCTGTGACACATAATCTGGCGGTATCCCTTTCCCCCACGGAGGCACCACATGCACAACAACTCCTCTGCAGTCCCGGCCGGCCAAGCGCCCGTGGCCGGCGAAGATGTCGAAGCCTGGCTACAGCCCATCCCGGAATCAAAGCGGACACGGAAGGTTTCCGGGCAGTTCTGGATCTGGGCCGGAGCCAACCTGGCACCGATCAACTGGGTACTCGGCGCCCTCGGCATCCACCTCGGTCTCGGGTTTGCCGACACCGTTACCGTCCTGGTTTTGGGGAACCTGATCGGCATGCTCCTGTTTGGCTGCTTCGTCCTGCTCGGACAGAAGACGGGCGCCACCGGCATGGTGCTGGCCCGCGCAGCTTTCGGCAGGCGCGGAAACTACCTGCCCGCCGCCATCCAGGCCCTGCTGGTCATCGGATGGTGTGCGGTCAACACGTGGATCATCCTGGACCTGGTCATGGCATTGTTCGGCACCCTTGGCTGGGTTGACCCAACGGCCCATAACTACGGCTGGAAGATCGGCGTGGCCACCACCATCATGGCTGCACAGGTAGCCATCGCCTGGTTCGGCTACAAAGCCATTGCCGCGTTTGAAAAGTGGACAGTTCCGCCCACCATCATCATCCTTGCTGTCATGTCCGCCGTCGCGTGGTTCGGCATGAAGATCGACTGGGCATACGCCGGTCCCGCCGACAACATCCTCGAAGGCTCGGAGCGCATCGCCGCGATGAGCGCCGTGATGACAGCAATCGGAATCGGCTGGGGCATCACCTGGTTCACCTACGCCGCCGACTACTCACGCTTCGTCAGCACCGAAGTGCCGAAGCGGAAGGTCTACCTGGCCTCGGTCCTGGGACAGTTCATCCCGGTCGTCTGGCTCGGCGTCCTGGGCGCCAGCCTCGCCACCAACAGCGGCGAAATCGACCCCGGAAAGCTCATCGTCCAGAATTTCGGAGTCCTTGCACTTCCCGTGCTCCTGATGGTCCTGCACGGGCCCATCGCCACGAACATCCTGAACATCTACACCTTCTCCGTCGCGACGCAGGCACTCGACATCACCATCAGCCGCCGCAAGCTGAACCTTTTCGTCGGCGTGTTCTCGCTGGCCGCCGTCGTCTTCTTCATCTTCCAAGAGGACTTCGCCGCCGTGCTGGACGCCTGGCTCATCGGACTCGTGGCGTGGGTGGCTGCCTGGGGCGGCGTCATGCTGGTGCACTACTTCTGGATCGAGAAGCGCTGGCCCGGCGACACCGCGCGGCTGTTCGACCGCGTGGGCACCAAGCGGCTCCCCGGTGTCAACTGGGCCGGCGTCGCGTCCCTCCTGTTCGGCATCTTCGCCACCTGGCTGTTCATGTACGGGCTGGTCCCGGTAATGCAGGGCCCCATCGCCGTGGCCCTGGGCGGCTGGGACCTGTCCTGGCTGGCCGGCGGACTCAGCAGCGCCGGGTGCTATGCGGTTCTCGGCCCCCGGGTTCACCGCAAGTTCCTGGCCAACGCGGGAGCGCAGCCGGTCCCGGCAGACGTGCCGGAAACAGCAGCCCGCCCGTCCACCACAGCCGTCTCGCTCTAGAAAGGAACCGGACCATGGATTTTCCCGCCTTCCCGGACTCCGCCCACCCCATCACCTGGCCCGAAGGGTTCAAAGCTGCCGCATCCTTCACGTTCGATGTCGATGCCGAGTCATGCACCATTGCCCATGATCCCGCCAGCACACGCCGGATGTCCCTCATGAGCCACCAGTCCTACGGACCCAAGGTTGCGGTGCCGCGGCTGCTCCAGATCCTGCAGCGCCACGACATCCAGGCCACGTTCTTCATCCCCGGATTCACTGCCGAAAGCTACCCGGATGTGGTTCGCCGGATCGCGGACGCGGGGCACGAGATCGCGCACCACGGCTACCTGCACGAACCCATGCAGGGCATCGACGCCGCCACCGAGGCACGGTACATCGACCGCGGCCTGGAAGCGCTGGCCAATGTCGCAGGAGTGCGGCCGGTGGGCTACCGCGCCCCCTGGTGGGAATTGAACTGGCACTCGCCGGCGCTCCTTGCGGACCGCGGCTTCCTCTACGACTCAAGCCTGCTCGACGGCGATGCCCCGTACCGCTTCAGCGTCGCCGACGGCGACTCCAGGGACCTGGTCGAGATCCCGGTCGACTGGGCACTGGACGACTGGGAGCAGTACGCCTTCTACCCGGGAGTCACCGGCAGCGGAGTCATCGAAAGCCCCGCCAAGGTCCTCGAGATGTGGACACTCGAGGCCGAGGCTCACCACGCGGCGGGAAGTTGCTTCGTGCTGACGAACCATCCCTTCATCTCCGGCCGGCCGTCCAAAGCGGTGGCGCTGGAACAGCTGATCAGCCAGGTCAAGGCAATGGACGGCATGTGGGTCACCACCCTGGCCAAGATCGCCGAGCACACGCGGGCCACCGTTACTGAAGTCCACAGCCATGCCCGCATCGAGGTTCCAGGCTTCCCCGACGCCGGAGCCCGCTTCACCCCGGCTCAGGTCCGTCAGCCAGTGCTGGCCGCCGGCCAGCTGTGAGCAGGGGGCGCGGGCCCCGGAGCAGCGGGGCCGTGCCGGGCCCGGCCTTTCCCGGCCAGGGTCCCCTCTAACCACCCCGACGCTTTCTCACTTCCTGTCGCTTAAACCGGAACGCTCTCTCAATGGTGAGAGAGCGTTCCGGGTTTTCTGGCTGGTAGTGAGAGAGCGTCCTAGACGCCGAGGGCTTCCTTCAGCGCCGCCACGTGGCCCTGGGCCTTGACCTGGTACTGGGCCAGCTTCACTTTGCCTTCGGTGTCCAGCACCACGGTGGAGCGGACGATGCCCTCGGTGACTTCGCCGTCGCGCAGCTTCTCACCCCAGGCGCCGTAGGCCAGGGCCACGGAGTGGTCCTCGTCGGCCAGGAGCGGGAAGGTCAGGGCGAAGTCGCCGGTGAAGTGGGCCAGCTTTTCGGGGGCGTCGGGGGAGACGCCCAGGACCTCGTAGCCGGATCCCTGCAGGGACGCCAGGCTGTCGCGGAAGTCGCAGGCCTCAGTGGTGCAGCCGGGGGTGGCGGCTTCCGGGTAGAAGTACACAATGACGTTCTTGCCGCGGTAGTCGGCCAGCGACGTCGGAATGCCCTCGGCGTCGGGCAGGGTGAAGTCCGGTGCCTGAGTTCCGGGCTGAAGCTTGATGGTCAGGGTGGGGCTCATGAGGATCCTTTGGGAGTCTGATTCTGACAAAGCTGCGTACTCAACGTACCCAACGGGTGTGGCAGACGGCTGTTACTGAAACAACCACGCGTTCAGATGCAGTATTCCGCAGGTCCGCGCACTTTCGTGTGCGGGCCCGGGACAAACTGGTAGCCGCCGCCACGCACCGTGGCGATCGCGTGCCGGCCCCGCAGCAGCTTCCGCCGCACCCGGCCCACGTACACATCGATGGAACGGGAGGCCGCCGCGGGCGAATCGAACGACTCCAGGAACAGCCGCAGCTCCTCCCGGCTGATGGCCCGCGAGCAGTTCTCCACGAGGTAGCGCAGCAGCTTGAATTCGACGCCGGTCAGTGCCACCGGCTGTCCGTCCAACCGCACCTCGCCGGCGGCAAGGTCAACGGAGACGAGGCTGGCGGGGCCGGCCGACGGCGGGAGGGGAGTTGCGCCGTCGTCGTCCTCCGGGGAGTCCTCCGGAACGGACGACGACGGCACCTGGGTTCTGCTACCGGCGTGCCCTTGCGGTCCCCCCGGCGGGGCGGCGGCGGTAGCGGAGTTTGCAGCTCCGGCGGCGGGCCAGACATGAACTTCCGCCTCCGGAGCAATCTTCAGTGCACGCGCCAGCAACAGTTCCGCGGCACGTGCCAGCACGGCGTCGTCAATGTCCTCGCCGCCCGGAGTCACCCAGACGGCCAGCCCATGGGCCTTGAGCGCGGCGCCAGCCGGGGCCGGGCCAGCCGGCGCCGGACCCTCTCGCACTGGCCCGGCCGGCACCCGCCCCACTTTCGCAGGGCCGGGCGTACATATGCCGCGCGGGGAATGTACCTGGACTGCCATGGCGGTATGCCTCAGACGCCGCCGCGGCGGATGAGCTTTCCGCCCGGAGTCCGGCCGTCCACCACGTTCCCGCGCAGGAATGTCTTGCGGACCACGCCGGAGAGTGCTTTGCCGTCGTACGGAGTGATGGGGTTCTTGTGCTTGAGCTTGGACACGTCCACCACGAAGGCCTCGTCGGGAGCGAAGACGGAGAAGTCGGCGTCGTAGCCGAGCGCCAGCTGCCCCTTGTTGGAGAGCCGGGCCAGGGCGGCCGGCTTCTCGGCCATCCAGGACACCACCTGCTCCAGCGGGATGCCGCGGTGACGGGCTTCGGTCCAGATCAGGGACAGGCCAAGCTGCAGGGAGGAGACCCCGCCCCAGGCCACGGCGAAGTCGCCGTTCTCCAGGTCCTTCAGGTCAAGCGTCGACGGCGAGTGGTCCGAGACGATGCAGTCGATCGTGCCGTCCTGCAGCCCCTGCCAGAGGAGCTCGCGGTTGGAGGCCTCACGGATGGGCGGGCAGCACTTGTACGCCGTGGCGCCGTCGGGGATTTCCTCGGCCATCAGTGTGAGGTAGTGCGGGCAGGTCTCCACGGTGAGGTGCACGCCGTCGCGCTTTGCCGAAGCGATCATCGGCAGCGCGTCGGAGGAGGACAGGTGCAGGATGTGGGCGCGGGCGCCGGTCCAGCGGGCGCGCTCGATCACCTCGGCGATGGCCTTGTTCTCGGCACCCCGGGGGCGGGAGGCCAGGAAAGTGGAGTAGTGTGCGCCGCCGGGGTGGGGTGCGTGGTCGATTGCGTGCGAGTCCTCGGCGTGGACGATCATGAGCGAGTCGAAGGATTTCAGCTCGCGCATGTCCTCTTCCATCTCGTCCGCCTCCAGGTGCGGGAATTCGTCCACGCCGGAGTGCAGCAGGAAGCACTTGAAACCGAACACACCCTCGTCGTGCAGCGGGCGCAGGTCCGCCTTGTTCCCGGGGATGGCACCGCCCCAGAATCCGACGTCCACAAACGCCTGGTCTTCGGCCACCTCGCGCTTGAGCTTGAGGCCTTCCACGTTGGTGGTGGGCGGGATGGAGTTCAGCGGCATGTCGATGATGGTGGTCACGCCTCCGGCCGCGGCTGCGCGGGTGGCGGACGCAAAGCCCTCCCACTCGGTGCGGCCGGGCTCATTGACGTGGACGTGGGTGTCCACCAGGCCGGGGATCAGGGTTTCGTCGTCCGCCAGTTCGATCACCTCGGCGCCGGACAGGCCGTTGCCGAGCGGCTCGATGGCGACGATCTTGCCGCCGCGGACTCCTACTTCACGGGCTGCGATGCCGGCGGTGGTCAGGATGCGCCGGCCCCGGATGACGAGGTCAAAGCTTTCTTCAGACATTGAGGGGCTCCTTTGAGGCGGCGCTGTTCGTTGGCATCAGGTCTGCCAAGTGACGGCCGATATTTTTTCCTAATTGTTCAAGCAGGGGTCCTGCTTCGGCTATACATATTTCTACCTTGGACTCCAGCGACGTCAGCGGGTAGACCTGCCGGAAACCCGATTCCTTCTGCTGCTCCGGAGTCAGCGTGGTCCGGCCGCAGACTGCCACCACCGGAACGCCGGCGCGGGCAGCCGCCCGCGCCACGCCCATGGGAGTCTTGCCGAGCAGGCTCTGTTCGTCCAGGCTGCCTTCGCCCGTGATCACCAGGTCCGCGCCGGCCAGCCGGTCCGCCAGTCCGGTGAATTCAAGCACGACGTCGATGCCCGGCCTGCGCGTCGCGGCCAGGACCGCGATGGCCGCGTAGCCCACTCCGCCCGCCGCTCCTGCGCCGGGTGCGTCGGCTGCCCGCACTGCGCGGGAGCCGATTTCAGCTGCGAGCACATCCACGAAACGGGCCAGAGCGGCGTCGAGGATTTTTACGTCTTCGGGGGTGGCGCCCTTTTGCGGTCCGAAGATTGCAGGGGCGCCTTCGGCTCCGAGCAGTGGATTGTCCACGTCGCTGGCGAGGACAAACCGGGCCTCGTCAAGGCGGGAATCGAATCCGGAGAAGTCGATCCTGTCGAGCCTGGCGAGGGCCGCGCCGCCGGGCGGCAGTTCGTTGCCGTCGGCGTCGAGGAGCTGGGCGCCGAGACCCTGCAGCACGCCGGCGCCGCCGTCTGTGTTGGCGCTCCCGCCGACGCCCAGAATGATCTGCCGGCACCCGGCGTCGAGCGCTGCCCGGATCAGTTCCCCGGTCCCGAGGCTGGTGGCGCCCTTGGCGCTGGCCGAGTCCGGCCGGCCGCCGTCACCGTCTCCGGTGCCGTCACCGTCGCCGCCGGTGCTGTTGCCGGGGAGGGCGGCGAGGCCGGAAGCGGCCGCCATTTCGATGACTGCTTCCCGGCCGCGGACCGCGAAGCCCGCCCGGAGCGGTTGCCCGGTAGGGCCGCTGACCGTGGCGCTCCGGCGGGTGAAGCCGGAGCCGACGGCGGCATCGAGGGTTCCCTCGCCGCCGTCGGCCACCGGAATCCGGAGGACGTCAAGGTTATGGCCGGTTGCCGACTGCAGCCCGGCGTCGAGGTGCCGGGCCACCTCCGGCGCGGACAGCGAACCCTTGAACTTGTCCGGTGCGATCACGATCCGCATGATTAGGCCTGCAGGGCCAGGATGGCGGTGGGGGCGTCGGCGCTGGTCTCCGCGAGTTCCTCGAACTCGTTGACCGCGTTGATTTCCACACCCATGGAGATGTTGGTGATCTTTTCCAGGATCACTTCCACCACCACGGGCACCTGGAACTCGCCGGCCAGGGCCTTGGCCTTGTCGAACGCGGAGGCCAGGTCGTTGGGGTCCTCCACGCGGACGGCCTTGCAGCCCAGGCCCTCGGCCACCTTGATGTGGTCCACTCCGTAGCCCGCTGCGTTCGCGGAAAGATCAGTGGAGTTGATGTTCTCGAACGCCAGGGAGACGTTCTGTTCCATCTTGAAGCCGCGCTGGGACTGGCGGATCAGGCCCAGGTAGGAGTTGTTGACCACCACGTGGATGTACGGCAGGTTGAACTGCGCGCCCACGGCCAGTTCCTCGATCATGAACTGGAAGTCGTAGTCACCGGACAGGGCAACCACGGTCTCGTCCGGCTTGCCGCGGACAACACCCAGGGCCGCGGGAGCGGTCCAGCCCAGCGGGCCGGCCTGGCCAGCGTTGATCCACTTGCGCGGGCCGAACACATGCAGCATCTGGGCGCCGGCGATCTGGGACAGGCCGATGGTGGACACGTAGGTGGTGTCCTTGCCGAACGCCTTGTTCATCTCCTCGTACACGCGCTGCGGCTTGATGGGGATGTTCTCGAAGTGCGTCTTGCGGTGCAGGCTGGCCTTGCGCTCGGCGCACTCGGCAACCCAGGCAGTGTAGTCCGGCAGGGTGCCGGCCGCGCGGCGTTCCCGGGCCAGTTCCAGCAGTCCGTCCAGTGCGGCACCGGCGTCGGACGCGATGCCGAAGTCGGGGGAGAACACGCGGCCGATCTGTGTGGGCTCGATGTCGATGTGCACGAACGTGCGGCCGGCCGTGTAGGTGTCAAGGCCGCCGGTGTGGCGGTTGGCCCACCGGTTGCCGATGCCGATCACGAAGTCGCTGCGCAGGTAGTTCTCGTTGCCGTAGCGGTGGCTGGTCTGCAGGCCCACCATGCCGGCCATCAGGGGGTGGTCGTCGGCGATGGCGCCCCAGCCCATCAGGGTGGGGATGACGGGAACGTTCAGCAGCTCGGCCAGTTCCACCAGCTGCGCGGAGGCGCCGGCGTTGATGATGCCGCCGCCTGCAACGATCAGCGGGCGTTCGCCGGCGGTCAGCATGTCCAGGGCCTTTTCCAGCTGCTTGCGGCTGGCCCTGGGCTTTTCGATGGGCAGCGGCTCATAGGTGTCGATGTCGAACTCGATCTCGGCCATCTGCACGTCGATCGGCAGGTCCAGCAGCACCGGGCCCGGGCGGCCGGAGCGCATCAGCTGGAAGGCCTTCTGGAACGCGCCAGGAACCTGGCCGGGCTCCAGGATGGTCATGGCCATCTTGGTGACGGGCTTGGCGATGGACTCGATGTCCACGGCCTGGAAGTCTTCCTTGTGCAGCTTGGCAACGGGGGCCTGGCCGGTGATGCAGAGCATGGGGATGGAGTCGGCCCACGCCGCATAAAGCCCCGTGATCATGTCGGTGCCGGCAGGGCCGGAGGTCCCGATGCAGATGCCGATGTTGCCGTCCGCGGCACGACTGTAGCCGTCGGCCATGTGGCTGGCGCCTTCAACGTGGCGGGCCAGGGTGTGGCGGATGCCGCCGTGGTTCCGCATGGCGGAGTAGAACGGGTTGATCGCCGCGCCTGGCAGGCCGAACGCCTCGGTGGCGCCCTCCTTTTCCAGGATCGCGACGGCAGCGTCTACGGTGCGCATCTTGGTCATTGTGTGCTCCTAGGGGAAGTCTGTGGCGGGGCTTGTCTAGCCCGAAAATGGGTGTGCTGAAGAAAGCCCGGGTGGCAAAGCCTTTCGAAACGCCTGCCCAAACCGGTGCTGCTGCTACGAGTTTTTGTCCAGATAATGGCCTCTAAAGGTCCATTTGCGCCGATTATCTGGACAAAAACTCGGGAGGGGGAGTGGGTTACTTCCGGCCGCTGAGCTGGAGGACCTGCTTGAAGAGTCCCGAGTGGTCCAGGCCGCCGTCGCCCTGATTCACGGTGGCGGCGACGAGCTGGGCGACGACGGCGCCGAGCGGGATGGAGACGTTGGCTTCGCGGGCGGCGGAGGTGACGATGCCCAGGTCCTTGTGGTGGAGGGCCAGGCGGAAGCCGGGGTCGAAGTTGCGGTCGAGCATCTTCTGGCCCTTCTGGTCGAGGACCTTGGAGCCGGCCAGGCCGCCGCCGAGGACCTTGAGGGCGGCGTCCGTGTCCACGCCGTAGGCCTCGAGGAAGGCGATGGCCTCGCCGAGGACCTCGATGTTGACGGCGACGATCAGCTGGTTCGCAGCCTTGACGGTCTGGCCGGAGCCGGAGGGGCCGACGTGGACGATGGTCTTGCCGACGGCGTTGAGGACGTCCTGCGCTGCCTCGAAGTCAGCTGCCTCGCCGCCGACCATGATGGACAGGGCGGCGTCGATGGCGCCCTGCTCACCGCCGGAAACCGGGGCGTCGAGCGGGCGGATGCCTGCTGCAACGGCGTCCTCGGAGAGGCGCTTGGCGACGTCCGGTCGGATGCTGGACGCGTCGATCCACAAGGTGCCCTTCTTCGCGTTGGCGAAGACGCCGTCCTCGCCGCTGACTACGCCCTCAACATCGGGGGAGTCCGGCACCATGGTGATGACGACGTCGGCATCCTTGACGGCGTCCGCGATGCTCGTGGCACCCTTGCCGCCTTCGGAGACGAGCTTGTCGATCTTGTCCTGGCTTCGGTTGAAACCGGTGACGGTGTGCCCGGCCTTGACGAGGTTGATGGCCATGGGCAGTCCCATGATTCCGAGTCCGATGACTGCAACGTTGCTCATTGTGGTTCTCTTTCTGAAGTCTGTGGTGGTGCCGGTGTGCTGGGGGGCGGGTGGGGACTACTGGGAGACGCGCTGGCGGATGGCCCAGCTGAAGGCGGTCTCCGCCGGTTCCTTGTACTCGAGGCCGATATAGCCCTCGTAGCCGAGTTCGCGGCTGCGGGCGATCCACTCGCCGAGGGGAAGCTGCCCGGTTCCGGGAGCCCCGCGGCCGGGGTTGTCGGCGATCTGGATATGGCCGAAGTCCTTGGCGTGGTTTTCGATGACGGCGGCGACGTCGTCCCCGTTGACGGCCAGGTGGTAGAAGTCGGCGAGGAGCTTGACGTTGTCGACGCCGGCCTCCGCCTTGACGCGGGCAATCACCTTGAGTGCGTCGTCGGCGGTGAGGAGCGGGTACTTGGGCGCGCCGCTGACGGGTTCGAGGAGGACGGTGCCGCCGATGCGGGCGACGCCGGCTGCCGCGGCCGCGAGGTTTTCGGCACCGATGGCGTCCTGCTTCTCAGCGGACTCACCGTCAACACGGTTGCCGTAAAGGGCGTTGAAGGCCTTGCAGCCGAGGCGCTCGCCGATGCCGGCGACGACGTCGATGTTGTCCTGGAATTCGGCGGAGCGTGCCGGCCAGGAGACCAGGCCGCGGTCGCCGCCCGGCATGTTGCCGGCGTTGAAGTTCAAGCCGGTGAGCTGAACGCCGGCGTCCTTGATGGCG
This sequence comes from Arthrobacter sp. ISL-72, assembly GCF_018613755.1. Taxonomy (GTDB): domain Bacteria; phylum Actinomycetota; class Actinomycetes; order Actinomycetales; family Micrococcaceae; genus Arthrobacter. Next base: position 87,356 of record NZ_JAGGPP010000001.1, on the reverse strand, counting down.
TTCTCGAACCCGGTGACCTGTGCGTCGGTGGGAACGGAGGTTTCGAAGGGCCACCAGAACTCGACGGCGTCAAAACCGGCTGCCTTCGCGGCTGCGGGGCGCTCGAGCAACGGCAGCTCCGTCAGGAGGATGGAGCAGTTCACTGTGTACGTCATCGTAGGTCCTTCCGGGGAGGGGCTTTGATCTAGCTTCCTATGCTTCTCGCCTCTTCGCGATCGGCTAATACTATTCCGCTTGGTGGAAATTAGATTCTGCTTTATGAAAAGTCTAGGGAAGGCGTGGGTGCGAGTCAAGAGGGCGGATATTTGGGATACCAAAAAGCCTTGGCCTAAACCACTAGCCTCAGCGGCCGGCGTCCAAGCCCAACGGTGATCTCCTGCCCCCAGGAAGCGGTCAGCCGGTCGTCCTCCATGCCGTCGCCGAATGCCACCAGCTGGTCGGATGCCACGGTGATCCTTACGGCTTCACCCGTTTCCAGGGAACCTTCGGTCAGCGATACGCCGGTGATGGGGGAGGGCCAGGCTTCCCGGACGAACCATGTGAGCCGGGGGTCCGTGGGCGCAGGCAGGACCCGGCCGCCGCGCTCCAAGGCAATGGACGCGCACCATCCGGTGGCGCCCGTCCCGGTCGACACGATCAGGCCCGACGACGACTGCCGCTCGGTCCGGCCGTCCGGCGTCGTGAGCTGGTAGCGGGCCGACTGATGCGCGGCGTGCCCGATGAATATCTCGTTGAGCCCGGAAAGTTCCTGGCCGTCGTCGAGCCGAGCCGTCACAGTGGTGAGGGCTTGGCAGCGTAGGCCGCCCGCCCCGGCCAATGCGGCCTCCTGCAGCAGCCGCACGGCAGCCTGCGGAGTGTGCCGGACCAGGACGCCCGGGTTGGTCCCTTGTTCCGGATCGATGCCGATGGCCGGCTGGCCATCAAGGTACTTGGCCACGTTCGCCACCAGTCCGTCCTGGCCCACCACCGCCATGATGTCTTGGGGTGAGAAGAGGAAGCGGCTCAGATCGGCGCGCTCCACCTCCGCATGGCGCCAGTCGGCAGGAACCGCGGCGCGGACCGTTGCCAGGGCCAAGGTGAGCCGGTCGTGGCGCTCCTGTACGTCCTGGATGCTGCGGCCCCGCGTGCGAAGGAAGAATTCGGCCTGGCCGCGGGTGGCGTGCCGGTCCAGGAGATCCTGCAGTTCGGTCCGGCGGTGGATGATGACGAGGCGCGGGTTTGCCATGACAGTTTCCCTACTTCCCGATCCGGGCGGCGGGTGTGCCGACCGCTCCGGTGCCGGCCGCAGCCGGATCCCGGAACAGGCCGGCAAGCGCGCCGCTCAGCAGGTCGGGGGTGATGGTCAGGTTCCCGATGGAGGGCAGTGAGCCCGCGGCGTCCCGCAGGGCCAGGGCCAGCAGGGTGGCCTGTTCCATGCCGCGGTAGACCTCCATGGTGGCGGCCTCGCGTGCTGCCGCCGCCTCGCCCACCAGCCGGATCTGATTGGCTTCCGACGTAGCGCCGATGCCCTTGCGTTCGGCCGAAGCCTGCGCTTCGATGAGGCCCGCGGCGGCCTTCTCCTCGGCCTCCCGCCGCGCATTGGTGCCTTCCTGGCTCACCAGGTTTTCGCGCCGAACGGCCAGTTCGATCTGGCTGGACATCTCGTTCTCCGAGATGGTGCGTTCCCGCTCGACGGCGAGTGCCCGGCGTTCGTACACGGCCCGGTCCGCTTCAGCCTGGAGCTGTTCGCGCACCGGCGTCTGCAGGGCCCGCTCGACGTCGGCCTCCGGACGTACTGCCAGAACCTGAACCCCGAGGATCTCGATGCCAGTGGACAGCAGCCGCGCGTCGGCGCGGAGGGCCTCCGTGAGAACGGAGCGAAGCCGGCTGACTCCGCTCTCCAGCGCCTCGGCCAAGGTGGTCGTAGCGATCTGGTCGATCGCGTGGCTCTAACATAACTGGCCGATGATGGTGGCCACCTGCTCCCTGCCGGATGCCGGAGCGGAACCTAGCGGCTGCAGGCCGAAATCGAGCCTGTTCGAAACCGCCACCGGGTCCACAAAGCGGTATGTCACGTTGGCCTGGACGCTCACGTCCTGGTGGTCGCGGGTGATTGCGTGGAAGAGCGTGGGCAATTCCTGGTCATCAACGGGAACCTCGCTGAGCACGGAGTTTGCCGGCCGGAACCAGAATGCCTGACCCACACCCTGGTGTTGGACCGTGCCCTTCTGCAGGTGCACCACGTATCCCGTGGGGCTGCCCAGGAAGTGGCTGATCCAGGGGTATCGCTTGATGTTTGCCATGGCATTCTCCTCAACGGTTCTACTTCTCGTCAATTTGACGATAATCAAACGATAGACCGCCATTGGAGTTACCGTCAAGATGACGATAAGTACTAGGATGAGTGCATGCCTGATTCCCACCCGGCGCCCGCGCGCTTTCCGGTGACAGTGGACATCGCCGCCCTCACGGTTCGCGACGACGTCCTTAATGTCCTGCTCATCACCCGCCTCATCGAGCCCTTCCGCGGCCGGCTGGCGCTGCCGGGCGGCTTCGTCCTGGCTGGCGAGGACCTGGCGACGGCGGCGGGCCGGGAGCTGGCGGAGGAAACCGGCGTCGAACGGGTTCCGGGGCATCTCGAGCAGCTGGGCAGCTATGGCCCGAAGGGGCGCGACCCAAGAGGCGACGTCCTGACCGTTGCTCATCTGCTTCTGGCGCCCAACTTCCCTGTCCTTTCGGCCGGGAGCGACGCCGCGCATGCCGCGTGGTATCCGCTCAGCCAGGTCCTCGACGGTGAGCTCCAGCTGGCCTTCGACCATGAACGGATCCTCGGTGACGCCCTGGAGCGGGCAAGGTCGAAGCTCGAGTACTCGCCTTTAGGTGCGGCCTTTTGCGGCGAAGAGTTCACCATCGCCCAGCTCCGCGCTGTGTACGAAGCCGTCTGGGGCACACGTTTGGACCCCCGGAATTTTCACCGCAAGGCAACGGGTACTCCTGGCTTCCTGGAGGACACCGGCAGAATGACAGGGGGCGACGCCGGCAGGCCGGCGGCGCTTTTCAGGCTCGCAGAGGCGGCGCGACCGACGGTGGGCCGGCCGGCCCGCGCCGTACTCAACCCGCCGCTGATGCGGCCGCGCACCTGAAATCAATTTCAGCTACCCAGCTCGGACCGAAAGCCGTACCCTTTAGATCGTAAGCTTGCTTCTTATCTTGAAGGGGTGGTTCGGGTGGACAAAGTACCGGTTCTTGGGTTGGCGGCAGCAGCGGTCCTGGCATTGGCGGCGTGCACAGGCGGAGGAGGTACCCCGAGCCCCTCGGCGACGACCACCACCACCGAGGCAGCCCAGGACAAGGTGTACACGGAGGACGAGCTCCGCCAACTGATCTCGGGCATGAAGGATGCTGAGGGCAACGAGCTCAAGCTCTATTCCAAGGACCAGGTGGACCAGGGCGGGCGCATTGCAAACCTGCTCATGAGTGCTGCTAAGACCGATCCTGAGGACTGCAAATCCATCGCCACCGCCGGCTTGCTGGACACGGTGGACAACGGCGAAGTGGCAGTTGCCATTTCTGAAAGCAAAGAGCCGCGCACGGTATCCGCCCAGTCCGGCAGTGAAGGGCCCGACGCCGTCGGACTGCTCAAAGAGGTGAGCGGCAAGATGGACCAGTGCGACAAGTTCTCCCTCGATGTGCTGGGCCAGAAGTACGACGTCTCCAGCAAGGAACTGCAGGCGAAGACGGACGCCGAGGAAACGTTCGGCACCGTCAGCACCCGGGGAACCGGCACTACAGACATGCTGATGCAGGTCTCCGCCGCCGAGGGGAGGCTCCTGGTTGTTGCCACGAAGGGCGGCGCGGACCTGGGAGACAGCGATCAGAAGGAACTGGAAGAAGTAATCAACAGGGTGCTGCAAAAGGCTGAAGGTGGCGGCACCGGAACTTCCAGCCCGACCACTTCGGGCACCGCCTCACCGGACGGCACGTCCACAGTCACCGAGTCGCCCAGCGAATCGCCGACGGCGACCGTAACGGAAACGGAAGGTGACACCGTGTCGCCGTCGCCCACTGCCACGGTGACTGTCACCCCGTAGCCGTCGTCGCCCTTAGGGGACAGATCATAAGAAATGCGTTCATAAGAAATGGGTGGTTCCCGAGGGAACCACCCATTTGACCAGTCCGGGATCAGTGGCGCCTGAAGGCCTGCCGGATCTTTTCGCCGGCCTGCTTGAGGTCGGCCCTGAACTCCTGGCCCTTGCCTTCGGCCCTCATCCGCTGGTTGCCGCTGGCCCCGCCGGCGGCTTTCTTTCCCTTGCCGTGAAGTTTCTCCGCGGCGTTGTGGATCCTGTCACCCAAACCCATTGCGGTCCTCCTTGTGGTGTGTGGCGAAACGGCGGGTTGCCGATGACGCCGACAGTTAAATTGTAGAAAGGAACGGCCTCCGCGCACCCAGTACATGCGCACTCAGCCAGAACGGCTTGCTCATCCGTCAAGTGCTTAGTCCTCAGTGCTGGCCGAGGCCCCCTCCCATCGGCGGGAGGTGGCCGTCATTGCGGTGCTGCTCCCGATAGCGCTCCGCAGCGCTGTAGTTCTCGCCCTCTGCTGTTTCATCGGATTCGCCGCCCAAGTCGACCAAGCCGTTCGTCTGGTCGAACGGATGCGCGAAGCGGTTGTAGGGCGGAGTGGCGTCCACTGCGGCCTCGGCCGGGACAGAATCTGAAGGGCTGGACTCCACGGTCCCGGCTTCGGTGGTACCGGCTGCCGCCATGCCCGCGGTCGCTGCCGTTCCTGCAGCGCCGCCGGGAACGGATCCCCGCCAGGCGCCTGTCGCGTGGCCTTCGTGCTCGATGAATTTCTTGAACTTCTTGAGGTCGTGCTCCGCCTGCCGGGACACAATGTGGAGCATGTCGCCCAGTTTCTCCACGGCACCCGCGGGCTGGTACTCGAGGGTGAGCTTGATCGAGGTCTTGCCCCCGCCGGCGCCACGAACTCCACGGCGCCGGAGTTTGTGGCGCCCGAAATTGCCGCCCATGCCACACGACGGTCCGGGATTTGTTCGAGGATCTTGGCCTCCCACTCGCGACGGACGCCGGCGATGTGGGCGACCCACTTCAGGCGGTCGTCACTTAACTGCCTGACGCTCTCCACCCCGTCCATGAAATGGGGGAAGTCCTCGAACTGGGTCCACTGGTTGTAGGCCGTGTTCACCGGGACATCGACCACGATCTGCTTTTCTACTGTGGTGCTCACAGCGTCTCCTTCGATTGGAACCGAAGCTGATGAAGAGACGTGCAGGTCATCAGTAGGTCAAAGATAACGCCGGCCGCGGGGGCCTGCCAGAGGCCGATTGGCCCTACTTCGCTCCCTGAAAACGGTGGCCTTTGTGACCACGAAATGTGGGGCAGCGAAGAGCCAGGGACGGGAAGCCCCTGGCTCGAGGATGCGCGGATAGCACAACGGTCAGTGGATTGTCACGACTTCGCTCCGTTCCCACTTGGTCCAGTCTGACCAGTTGTTGCCGGTCTTCACTTGGAAGGAGACCTCGTGGTAGACCTTGTCGCCCTTGTGGACGTCGCAAGGGCAGTTGGTCGTGACACGGCCATCATGGCTTGAGAAATGCTTCTCGAACTTGCAATAGCCCAGGTCGCGCCCGTGCGAGTCCTTCTTAAAGAGCTTCTGATGGATCTTCACGGTTTTGTTCCCGTTGCAATCAATGCGAATTTTGAAATCTACCTCTTTCTTCCATTCACCTTTCTTCCATTCGTCTTTCTTATGTTCCGTCGTCGGCTTTAACGGGTCCACGGTACAACCGCGTAGCGACGTGGAAGCGTCAGCCGGGATGGCCAGTGCAACAGGTCCTCCAATTAGACCCAGCGAAACAGCCGAAATCAGAGCAAATCGGGTTCCAAAAGGGCGGGATTTCGTTGATTGAGCGATGGTCATTTCTCTTGCTCCTACACTAAGGATGCGAGTGATTATTTCCGGGCACGACTGACAAACCGCGCTATCACCCCACGTGACGCGGCACTCGGTTCCATCCGGTTTCAAACAGCACGCCCGGTCTCCGCGGGGGCTTGACTCCGGGCTCTGCCCATGGCAGTTCGTGGCCCGGTAATTCAATCGTGCACCTGCTTTTGCCCGGGCGCCAGAGAAGTTATTGCCCTTTTGAGGGATTTTCGCTCGCGAGGTAAGGCTACATAACAAGCGGAAATCTGGTCACTCGGGTTACGCAACCAATAGGCTGAAGATGCCGCTGAACCGGCGAGGCAAGACCTGCAAACCACGAGCGAAAGGTGACGACATGACCGACCCGAAGGAAGCAGCCACCGACCCCGCCGGACTGATCGGCCCGGGGGACCCGGACGCCGTCGATCCCCAGCAGCCCCACCCCGGCAACGGCGCAGCGAAGAACATCCGCGAGGAACAGCAGACACAGGCGGCGGGTACCGTGCCGGCGGCGTACATTGGCAGCGGCGATGCGGGTGCGGAGCGCAAGCCGGAGGAGGCTGCCGGCGAAGCGGGCACTTGGGATGACGAGGTCTAGGTGTAGTTCTGGCGGTCCAGCGCGACGAGCGTTGCACCGGTGACGATCCCGTAGGCCAGGTGCGGGACGATGTCGCTGAGCCAGTCCGCGCGCGTCCAGGCCCGCGGGTCCGTCAGTCCAAGAGCAGTCATGGGGCCGTTGCCAACCACGAGGGCCCCGGCCGTCGCTGCCAGTGACGTACCGACCAGGCCGGTCCGGTAGCTGGCCGCACGGGCCAGTCCGACGGCGGCGCCGACGCTGACTCCGGCAAGGAGGCCCATCAGCGGACCCAACCCGGCCACGCGGTTAGCGCGTTCTTCCTCGGTACCGGGGATCGTGATGCCGGCGAGCTTGGCCAATTTTTCTGTTGTCGCTTCAGGCATGCTGCTGGCAGGCCGTGCCCGCCACGCCATGTCCAGGTACGCGACGATGTTCAGAGCCGTTGTGCCTGCGGCTCCGGCCACAGCCCCGCTCGCCAGGGCACCTATGGCGTTCATGGTTACGGTTCCGGGAGTACTTTTTCGGGTCATGGCTCCTCCGTCGCTGTCATGGGGTCATCGGCTGGAACGTTCTCTGCCATCGTGGCCCCGGACGCCCCCGTCAGCAAGGGCGGCGGAAGTCTTTTTTGAAGGTCACGGGCCCGTCTGGCGAGCAGACGCATCTTCCTGACAGCTGCAGAAATCGGGATGTTGACAGGCGGCTGCTTCTCCTTTTTACTATGAGCAGCGGTGACCCTGAAGAGGGGACATCACGGTCTCGAGCGCTAGAAGTATGACGTCGTGGGCCTAGTTTCAGGAGAGCGCATGCTGACTAAAGCAGTGCTGGAACAGTTCTTCGCCGAGTGCACCTGCTGTGAAGAAGACAGCGAAGGCCTATGCCTGGACGAGGTGTACGGCCTCTACGTCAGCTGGTGCACCCTGACGGGCCGGACGCCCGCGTCGGACCGGTCGTTCCGGGCGGCCATGCACCACATCAGGATCAGCACCGCACGCCATGGTCGAAAGCAGGTCTGCACCGGGCTCGCCATGGCCGGTCCCGCGGCCACGGACTACATCGTCCACAGCGAAGTACCGTGGGCCTGAGCTCCTCTTCGCCTCAATCGGCCCGAAAAATGGTGGCCCGGACCGTCAACAATCATGAAAACGGCCGCCCGTGGTATTAAGGATCAACACATGATTGGTCAGCCCAATCCTGCTCCCCGCACCCGGCCCGTCAGGGCCGATTACACCGGGCACAGCCAGCATCATGAAGTGCGGACACCTGAGCAGATCCGGGAAGTGGGCCGACGCCGGCGGGATGCCGAAGGAAAACTCCTGCAGCATCTGCTGGAAGCCCGGAGCAAGCCCCTCGTTGTTCCCGATACCGGAGATGCGGACGAGTAGCTGACGCTGCCTTTCTTTCCGTTTTGCGGTTAAACAATTCCGCGATATGGATTTAGCCTCCCTGAAACATCGGGATCCTAGCGTTGCCAATGACCTGAAGGCGTCCAGAGCGCCTATTCCCCGTTGATTGGCAGCCCCGATGAAAATCCCCTCGAGCCCGTCCCCCGTGCCAGAAGTTGCACCCGTACGGAAAGCCGGCTCCGAAGCCGGCGCCCTGCCGCCGCGGAAGAAGCCCCTGTACCGCTCGCTCTTCTTCCAGATCCTCGTGGCGGTGTGCCTTGGGATCGGCATCGGCCACTTCTGGCCGGACCTCGGCTCCGCGCTGCGCCCGCTCGGGGACGGCTTCATCCAACTGATCAAGATGATCATCGCCCCGCTGATCTTCCTGGTGATTGTCACGGGAATCTCGGCCGTGGGTGATGTGAAGGCCGTCGGCCGGGTGGGAGTGAAGGCGCTGGTGTACTTCACCGGAGCCACGCTCTTCGCCCTGGTGTTCGGCCTGGTGGTGGGCAATATCGTCCAGCCCGGCGCCGGCCTGAACATTGATCCCGCCACGCTCTCGCAGGACGCGCTCAACGCGAAGACCGGCACGGCTCCGCCCAAGGACGCCGGCGCGTTCCTGCTCGGCATCATCCCCACCAGCGTGGTGGGTGCCTTCGCCTCCAACAGCCTCCTGCAGGTGCTGTGCTTCGCCGTCTTCTTCGGCGCCGCAATCGTGGTGGTGGGCCGCGAGCGGTGCATGCCGGTGATCACTCTGATGGAAACCGTCCTGGAGCTGTTCTTCAAGATCATGGCCTGGGTGATGCGCGTTGCCCCGGTGGGTGCGTTCGGCGCCATGGCGTTCATCATCGGCCAGTACGGGCTGGGGTCGCTGAGCACGTACGCGTTGCTGATCGCCGCCTGTTACTGTGCAGCCATCGTCTTCATCGGGCTGTTGTTCGTGGTGGCCTGGGTCTATCCGCGGGTGCCGTTGTGGCAGTTCATCAAGTACAGCCGTGAAGAGTTCCTGCTGGCCCTGGGCACCGCATCCACCGAGTCCGTGCTGCCCCGCATCATGACCAAGCTGACCAACGCCGGCTGCTCCCGCGCCACCACCGGACTCGTGGTGCCCACGGGCTACTCGTTCAACCTGGACGGAGCCGCACTGTACCTGTCGATTTCCCTGCTGTTCCTGGCCCAGGCCTTCGGGCACAACCTTGACCTGGGCCAGCAGCTCGCAGCCCTGAGCATCCTGATGCTGACCTCCAAGGGCATGGCGGGTGTTCCGGGCTCCGCGTTCCTGGCACTCTCCGCCACGGCAGCCGCCCTGGGCATCTTCCCCGTGGCCGGCGTCGCCCTGCTCCTCGGCGCCGACCGCCTGATGGACTCCATGCGCGTCTCCGTGAACCTGCTGGGGAACTGCGTGGCCACCTTCGTCGTCGCAAAATGGGAGGGCCAGTTCGACCGCGACGCCATGCTCCGCGCCTTCCGCGGAGAAATCAGTGACAGCGGCGAAACCAGCACGACGGCCGCCGGCGCACCGGTGGCGGCTCCGCAGGAGGCTCCTGCCGCCGTCGAACCGGCAGGGGTGCGGTAGCCGCGCCGCCTCAGTCGCTGACCAGTTCCAGCGCACCTTCCCGGAGCCGGGTTGCGAACCCAGTGGCGTGGGTGCTCAGCTCGGCCCGGGCCGCCCGACGTGAGGCGCCGACGTCGTGGTTCAGTACGGTGGGCGCGAAGCGGACATGGGTGGCGTCAGTGATCCCGACGAAATTCAGCCAATCCGCGAAGAAAGTGCTGCTGAAATCCTGACCGAAGGCAGGCGGCACACCGGGGGAGTAGACGCCGCTCGTGTGGATGGCCAGTGCCTGCTTTCCCTCCATGAGCCCGGTATAGCCGGCGGCGGGGTCGAAACCAAAGCTCCAGCCGGGCTGGGTGACAATGTCGATCCACTGCTTCAACGCATACGGCACGCCTGCGTTCCACATCGGGATGTTGAAGACGTAGGCGTCGGCTGCGGCGAACCGGTCGAAGACGGCGCGGGCATCGGACCAGGCCCGGAGCCCCTCATGGGTCTGGTCCCGGCCGGAGAACACCGCCATCTTGGCACCGGCGGCAGTGGTCCCGAACCCGGGGAGGGCGCCGTCGTCGAACACGTTCAGCGTTTCGACGTCAAAGCCGCCGTCTTCGACGTCGCTGGCTGCCTGCACCTCGGAGATGAAGTGGCGGGCAAGCAGCAGCGAGTCGCTGAGGTCTCCGCGGGGTGAAGCGTTGATATGCAGGATTGTGGGCATGGCGGACCTTTCGTCGGATCTTTAGTGGGGCGGCGGACGCCTGTGGCGCGGGGCCATTCCGATCCTCGCCCGGCCGGAGGGGCGGCGGAAGAACGCACTTTGGACTGCCTAGGGAACCTCGAAGTGCCTACCTGCGGTGTGCGCCGCTAGGCTGGGGGGCGGCAGCAGCACGGAGCCACGGCACACGGAGCCACGGCAACAGGACAGGTCAACCGGCAACAGGGGGATGGGCGGCGTGACTTTTACAGCGCACCAGAAACGGCAGGCGGCGCAGGCCCAATACGCCGACGGGCTGGAACTGTGCCCGGCGCGCCAACTCCTCGAAGCGATCAGCAGCAAGTGGGTCACCCTGGTGATGCTGGAGCTGGCGGACGGGGAGCTCCGGCACAGCGAGCTGCGGCGGCGCATTCCGGGAGCCAGCCAGAAAATGCTCACCTCCACCCTGCGCTCGCTGGAACGCGACGGCCTGGTGACCCGTTTGCTCACGCTGTCCGTTCCTGTCCGGACAGACTACGAACTCACGCCCCTGGGTCACTCCTTGCTGGGGGTCATCCACGGCCTGAAGGAATGGGCGGACGAAAACATGGGCCAGGTGGAGGAAGCCCGCGGTGGTTACGACCGGGCGCGCGAAAGTGCCGGCTAGCGGCCTGCAGTGTCGATGACGCAGAAACGGTTTCCCTCCGGATCTGCCATGATCACGTAGTCTGCGTCCGCAGGGCGTTTGCTCCAGTAAACGCGGCTGGCGCCAAGGCCAAGAAGCCGCTGCACCTCGCCGCCCTGATCCTCGGTGTACAGGTCCAGGTGGATGCGCGGCGGAATATGGACCGACGACGGGACGCGGTCCAGCGAGATGCACGTGCCCACGCCGCCCGGCGGCTGCAGGATCACGAAGTCGTCCTCCGGTTCGTGCCGCGGCTCGTAGCCGAGGGCTGCCTGCCAGAAGGCCATCTGGCGGGGAAGGTCATCAACACGGATCACGATCGAGCCAATGCTCAGCATCCGGCCAAGCTACACCGACGCGAACAGCCCTGCAACGCAGTTGAACCGTCGTCCTCCATTAGGCTGGCAGCAAAGGAACCCTCCCGGCAGGCCGCACTTCGGTGGCGTTTGCCTGCCACGAGCCGACGGAGCAGTTGGAGAATGATGACCCGGAAGATCACTGTCAGCCTGCCGGACGATGTGCTTCGTGAATACCTCACGCCCAGCCCGGATGTCACCGTCGTGGAGTGGGACTTCACCGGCGAACCCCCGCAGCAGCAGATCGACATCGTGGTCCCGCCGTACAGGGGCGGAACGCGCATCCTCCGGAGTCTTGAGGCTGTGGAAACCAGGCTGGTGCAGAGCCAGTCGATCGGGTACGACGGCGTGGCGGACTCGCTCCCGGAAGGCCGGATGTTCGCCAACGCCGCCGGCGTGCACGAAACCTCCACTGCCGAACTGGTCCTCGCCATGATCCTGGCCAGCCAGCGGGAATTCCCGCGCCTCATGAAGAACCAGTGGGAGGGCCTCTGGGACGCCCGGCCCACCGCCAGCCTCGCCGACCGCCGCGTCCTCATCGTGGGGTACGGCGGCGTCGGCCAGGCCGTCGAGCAGCGGCTCATCCCGTTCGAAACGAGCGTCACCCGGGTGGCCAGCCGGCAGCGGACAGACGAGAGCGGCGTCATCCACGGCATTGACGAGCTGCCGGAGCTGCTGCCGGAACACGACATTGTGGTGGTCGGCGTCCCGCTCAGCGACGCGACGCATCATCTCATCGACGACAAATTCCTTGCGGCAATGCCCGACGGCGCGCTGCTGGTCAACGTGGCCCGTGGCCCGGTTGCGGACACCGAGGCTCTGGTCCGCCACACCGCCGCCGGACGGATCCGCGCCGCCCTGGACGTCACTGATCCCGAGCCGCTGCCCGGGGACCATTCGCTGTGGGGCACCCCCGGCGTCATCATCACCCCGCACGTGGGCGGGGCGAGCTCGGCGATGCGCCCGCGCATGGGCAGGCTGCTGCAGCGGCAGATCGACCTCATGCTGACTGGCGAACCGCCGGTGAACGTGGTGCTCGGCGGCTGATCCGACTAGCGAACCCGGCAGCATCACGACCGCAGCGCACAGGAATCCAACAATGCGCGTACTATTCGGAGGTTGATTTGGAAACCGTCAATCAGCTCCTTGACTCGATCAAGGACGTGGGCCGAGACACGGTTCGCGGAGGCTACTCCCGCGCTGTTTATTCGACCGCGGAGCTCGACCTGAGGGCATGGTTCATCGAACAGGCGCTCCAGCGTGAACTTGCCGTGGAGACCGACCGCAACGGCATCATCTGGGCGTGGTGGGGCAAGCCGCAGGACGGTGCCCTGGTCACGGGCAGCCACCTCGATTCCGTGCCGGGAGGAGGGGCCTTTGACGGCCCTCTCGGCGTCGCCTCAGCACTCGCCGCCGTCGACATCCTTATTGCCCGCGGAAAAGTGCCGAACCGGTCCCTGGCCATCACGGTGTTCCCGGAAGAGGAGGGCTCCCGCTTCGGTGTGGCCTGCCTCGGATCCCGCCTTCTCACCGGAGCCATCGACGTCGACAAGGCTCGCAACCTGCGTGACGGCGACGGCAACACGTTTGCGGACGTCGCACGGGTGAACGGCCTCGATCCCCGGCACGTCGGTCCGGATCCCCAGGCCCTAGCCCGGATCGGCGACTTTGTGGAACTCCATGTCGAGCAGGGCAAAGGTCTTGGGGAGCACGGCCCGGCCATCGCCGTCGGAAGCTCCATACTCGGGCACGGGCGCTGGAAGCTGAGCATCAGCGGCCAGGGCAACCACGCCGGGACCACCCTGATGGCGGACCGGGCGGATCCGATGGTTGCGGCTGCAAAGATGATCGTTGCTGTCCGCGACACCGCCGCGGCGCAGCCGGACGCGCGTGCCACTGTCGGACGACTGATGCCGGTGCCAGGCGGAACCAACGTCATTGCCTCTCGCGTTGACATGTGGCTGGACGCCCGCCATCCCGACGACGCCGTCACCGCCCGGCTGATCGAATCGATTTACGGCACTGCCCAGCAGATTGCGGCCGGTGAGGGATGCTCCGTTTCCCTCACCGAGGAGTCCTACAGTGACACCGTCCATTTCGACCCCGGACTGACCCGCCGGATCAGCGGGATCCTGCCTGGGGCCCCCGTGCTGGCCACCGGGGCCGGCCACGACGCCGGCGTGCTCTCCGCGCATGTGCCGTCCGCGATGCTGTTCGTCCGCAATCCCAGCGGCATTTCGCATTCCCCGGAAGAGTATGTCGCTGACGAGGACGCCAACGCCGGCGCCGAGGCCCTGGCGGATGTCCTGGCAGGCCTGCTGTGAGCGCGTTTTGGTGTGAGTCGGCTGTTGTGGCGGTCGACGGCGGCCCGGCGGCAGCCGGCGCGGCGCTCGCGTCAGTGCGGCTGGACGTCCGGGACGGCCGGATTGCCACGATCACACCGGGTGCGGAGCCGCAGCCCGGCGACCAGGTTTTGAAGGGCGTCATCTTTCCGACTGCGGCCAACGCCCACTCCCACGCCTTCCACCGGATCCTGCGCGGGCGGACCCATGACGGGCGCGGCGACTTCTGGGTATGGCGGGAGCAGATGTACCGGAGCGCGGGCGAGCTGACACCTGAGGCCTATGAGAAGCTCGCCACCGCCGTGTTCGCGGAGATGGTGGTGGCAGGTTTCAGCAGCGTGGCCGAGTTTCACTATGTCCACCATCAGCCGGACGGGGCCCCCTACTCGGAACCGCACGCCATGGAACTGGCCCTGGCCCGGGCGGCAGTGGCCGCCGGGATCCGCCTGACGCTCTTGGACACCCTGTACCTGGCCGGAGGCATCGGAACGCCGCTGAGTGCCGAGCAGGCGCGGTTCGGCGACGCCGACGTCCACGCCTGGCTGAAGAGACTCGCCTCGCTCCGGTCCGAAATAGCTCGAAGCTTTCCCCCGGAGATGGTCGGTGTGGGGGCCGCGCTGCATTCCGTGCGCGGGGTTCCCGACAAGGACCTGGCGGTGGTGGCCGCGCAGCTGCCCAAGGACATGCCTCTTCACATCCACCTCAGCGAACAGCCGGCGGAGAACGAGGCGTGCCTCAAGGCCTACGGCGTTACCCCCGCAGCCCTGCTTGCGCGCCACGGACTGCTTTCCCAGCGGCTTTCGGCCGTGCACGCCACGCACTTGACGGAAGGCGACATCGCCCTGCTCGGCAATGCCGGCGCCACCGTGGTGATGTGCCCCAGCACCGAGGCCGACCTTGCCGACGGCATCGGCCCGGCGCGCGCGTTGTCCGACGCCGGAGCCACCATTGCGCTGGGCACGGACCAGCACGCCGTGATCGATCCGTGGATCGAAATGCGCACGCTGGAACATGGAGAACGGCTCGGCTCCGGCCAGCGCGGCAGGTTTTCGCCGCGGGAGCTGCTGCAGGCCGCCACGGACGCGGCCGCCGGTTCAATGGCCACACCCATCGCTCCGTCAGCTCTGGAGGTCGGAGTGGTCTGCGACCTGATGGCCGTGGATCCCGGTTCGGCCCGCACGGCCGGTTCCGAGGCACTGCAGTTTCCCTTCAGCGCCACGGCCAGCGACGTCACCGACGTCGTCATCGCCGGGGAACTGGTGGCCTCCAATGGCATCCACAGGCGGCTCGGCCCGCCTGGCCGCCTCCTGACGGAGGCGTTGAAGGACTTTTCCTGAGCGGCCGGGTTTCCGTCTTGCCCGGGTGCATCTTGCGCTATTGGAGGTAGGGCCGGGTGATGAGTTCGACGGCGTGCCCGGCGGGGTCTTTGAAGTACACACCTCGTCCTCCGTGTTCGCTGTTGGTCTCGTTCGGCCGGGTCATCTGCGGGGAAATTGCGGAGCCCGAACCACCGTGTGGTGACATGATGGGCGCATGAGCCAAGTCACGTGCGATCTGACGATCTCCCTCGACGGATTCCTGGCCGGGCCGAACCAAAGTATGACGGACCCCTTGGGCGAGGGCGGCGAGCTCCTACACAGGTGGATGTTCGAACCCGAGGCCAACGCGGCCGCGCTCGAAGGCATCCTCGAAGCCGGCGCCTACATTATGGGACGGAACATGTTCGCAGGACCTGGGGCGTGGGATGAGGAATGGCGGGGATGGTGGGGTGACGAGCCGCCCTATCACGCACCCGTGTTCGTTCTCACCCATCACCCACGCGAGCCCCTGGAGATGCAGGGCGGCACCACGTTCAACTTCGTGACCGATGGCATCGAATCGGCGCTGGCCCAAGCGCGGAAAGCCGCTGGCAGCAAGGACGTGGCCATTGCCGGCGGAGCGCAGACCGTCCGCCAATACCTTTCGGCGGGGCTGATCGACGAGCTGCGACTCCACATCTCGCCCATGCTCCTGGGCGCGGGCGAGCGGCTTCTGGACGGCGTTGCCAACGTCGAGCTTGAGCAGACGGAAGTGAGCGGTACCCGCCTCGTTACCCATGTGCGGTACCGGGTGAATCCGCTGAAAGGCTGACGCTCGATCGTCGCGGACCTAGAGCGAAACGCGACCGCTCACCACGGTGCGGCTGGTCAGCGACTGTCCTTATCTGTGACCTTGGGCGCGAGGACTTGAGCGGGTTTTCCTATATGGCGGGGAACGGTCCCAAGGTGTCAGGGGGCGCTCTGCTGGGACTTTCGAGGCACCCAGCGCTCCCCAAGTTCCTCGCTGCTTGGGGGAGGGGCCGAGAGCGCTTCTGCGCCCGGATTGGAGCGGAGTCCATCCATCAGGACATCCAGGTAGCGGTGGCGGAGGGCTACGGTGCGTGCCTCGTCAAGAAGACGGATGGCAGTGAGCTGTTCAAAGATCATGGGAATATCGTTGGCATCGGCATCTGCCCGCAGCGTTCCCGCTTCGAAAGCGCGGTTGAACATTTCCTCGCCCAGAATGCCTGCCTGAGCGGATAGTTCGCCGAGCTCCGGGGTTGGCGTGAAGGTTCCTGCGAGCTTGACGGTCAGGGCGTGGACTTCGGCATCGACTATGCCCCGGACGAACTCCTTGAGCGCAGTGAAGGGGTCTGGTTGTGCATCCGAATGCCGCTCGGCTACTGAGATGAAAGTTCTAAGACCGTCCGCGCAGAGCTTTTGCAGGAGCTGTTCCTTCCCCGGATAGCGCCTGTACAGGGCTGAAATGCCCACGCCAGCTGCCGTCGCTACAGCCGCTACCGGCGCCTGTGGATTTTGCAGAAAGACGGTCCGCGCCGCAGAAAGGATTATCTGGTCGTTGCGGGCTGCTTGGGCCCGGCGGCCACTGAGACGCCCGGCGTCTCCATCTGAAGCTGTGGATTCCTGCGGGTCCGGCACGGATTATGGAGTTCCCGTGGACCGGGTCCAGCGGCTCCTCGCCCACTGGCGCAACGGTTTCGATTGGCGTGCCTTCGAGGCGAGGCTGAACAGCTTTCCCCAGTTCATCACAGAGATCGACGGGCAGAAGATCCACTTCCTGCACGTCCGAAGCGGCAAGGCCGACGCAACCGGGCTCATCCTCACCCATGGCTGGCCGGGTTCCATCGTGGAATACCTCGACATCATCGAGCCCCTCGTGGCGGCCGGCTACGACGTGGTGGTTCCGTCGACGCCCGGCTTTGGTTTCTCGGGTCCCACCACAGACCGGGGCTGGGACCAACACCGCGTGGCCAGAGCCTGGGTGGAACTCATGTACCGGCTGGGGTACGAACGCTACGGGGCCGTCGGGAACGACGGCGGGTCCATCATCTCCCCGGAGGTCGGTCGCCTGGACCCCACCCACGTTATTGGCGTCCACGTCACCCAGCTCTTTTCCTTCCCCACCGGCGATCCCGCAGAATTTTCAGATCTGACGTCGGAGGAAGAAGCGGCAATCGAGCACTTGAACTGGTTCTGGCAGAATATGGGGGCCTTCAACCAGCTGCAGTCCCAGTCTCCGCAGACGCTGGCCCATGCCTTGGCTGACTCGCCCGCCGGTCTTCTTGGCTGGAACAGCCAGCTCTTCGGTGACGACCTTGACGATGACTTCATTGTGGCCAACGTCGCTGTCTATTGGTTCACCCGGACCATGGCTTCGTCTGTGCGGTTCTACTACGAGATGGCCAAGTCTCAAGAACGCCCGGAAGGACCCACCACCGTGCCCATCGCCCTCGCCGCGGGCGGCAGGGACTTCCAGTCGATCCGGCGCTTCGCCCAGCGTGACCACAGCAACATCGCGGCCTGGGCGGTGTACCCGGAACATGGCCACTACGCGGCCCACGAATCTCCGGAGGCCATGTCCGCCGACATCTGCAGCTTCTATAGCAAGCTCACGGTTCCCTCGCAATAAGGGGAGCCTGGCCGCACGGTGAAGCAGCTGCCACTGCGGCGCTTGCTAGAGGAGGACGTTCACCAAGGTGATAAAGCCGGCGACGGCGGCGAGCACCCACAGCAGGCGCCGCCGTCGTGCCCGGTCCACATGATCCCGGAGTGAATTGAAGCGGTGCTGAAGTTCGGCCGGATCGGTCTGCGGGGCCGGATTCCGGTGCCATGTTCGCGGCACCCGGGCCGCGGACGCAATCCTGTGCACATGGTCTGGGGTGAGCGCCGGACGCAGACTTGCAGCCAGCGCAGCAGTTGGCGGTCCGCCAGCACCTTGGCGCCGTTTACTTTGCCTGCCCGATTCCGTAGAGGCGTTCGCAACGCGGGCCGTCCGTGCAGCATGGGCGCCGTAGACGAAAAGCTGTGGAGCGCCAGCCCTGGGCAGACGTGCTCTGCGGAGAGTGGTCAGCTGGCGCACGACCTCACAGCGAAACGCGGCCGCTCACCACTGTGCGGCTAACCCCGCCAAGCCAGATGTTTTCACCCTCGACGGTGACGGCCACCAGGCCGCCGCGTCCCAGGACGGTGCCTTGTTGGACAGTGTAATTGCCGTCCACCACGCCTTCGCTGATCAGCCACTGTGCCAGCCCGGCGTTGAGGCTGCCGGTTACGGGATCTTCGGGAACGCTGAACCCGGGCACGAACGCCCGGACCTCAAAGTCCGCCGGTCCTCCCTCCGGGTAGCTTCCGATCACGCCAACGCAGAGCTGATCCATAAGGGCGAAGTCGGGCTGCAGGTTCAGCACTGCCTGTGCCGATTGCAGCCGGATTCCCAGCCAGCCCGGGCCGTTGTCCACCCAGTTGCTGCCAAGGACCTGGCCGGCGTCGATGCCGAGGCTGGCGAGGGCCTGTTCCAGCACCGCCGGTTCAACCGGGCCGGAGCGGACGAGGGGCGGTGCCGCGAAGGCAAGATCGGTATCGGCACGGCGGATTTTCACCAGCCCTGCCGCGCATTCCTGGACCAGCTCTCCGTCAAGGCGGGGCTGGCCGCCCTTGTCCAGCCAGGCGTGGGCAGAGCCCAGCGTGGGATGCCCGGCAAACGGCAGTTCGGACGCCGGGGTAAAAATCCTCAGCTTGTAGTCCGCTTCCGGGTGCGTTGGCTTCTGCAGGAAGGTGGTCTCCGACAGGTTGGTCCAGTTCGCGAAGCTCTGCATCTGTTCGGTGGTCAGGCCGTCCGCTTCATGGACGACGGCGACCGGGTTCCCGGCCTTGGGGCCGGGGGCGAAGACGTCTACCTGGGAGAAGGGATATTCGTTCACAACCGTGGGCATGCTGGTCCTTCTTGGGATTGCGGGCAACTCCGGCGGGAGTCCATACCCGTCCACGGTAGGTGGCCGCGACGTGCGCGCACCATAGCCAATTCCGGAAAGTGGCCTTGTTCAGCCTTCGCCGACGATCCCGTCCCAGGACGACTTTGGCCTGCGCGTACCGTCCGTGGTCGGGGGTGCCGTGGACAGGCGGCCGTACGTTCAACGGCGCAGCAGGTAATTGGCCACGCCATCGGGGTTTGCCAGTGCGAGGAGATGGCCGCCGGGCACCACATCAGGCTCGATACCGAGGCGTTCGAGGGCGACCCGTCGCTGGAAGCCCATTGGAAAGAACCGGTCTGCCTCTCCGGTGAGTACGCGGGTTGGGATTTTGGGCCACTCCGTGAAGTCGCACACTGACTCGAAGACAGTGTCTGCTTCGGGTCGTTGATGAGGCTCCCCTTCAGCGGCCACCTCCGGCGGAATGTCATGCAGGAAGTAGGTGTCTGCGTCGAAGTCGGGGCTGTAGCCGTGGGCCGTCGCCGCGGCCTGCTGCGCGGCAGCCCAGCCGGTGTTGCCCCACCAAGCACCGGGAGTCTCACCCGGTACAGGGATCATCGCATTCACCAGCACAAGCTCTCGGACGGAAGCCCTTTGGCAAACGAGCGGGGCCGTGAAACCACCCAGCGACTGCGCGACGAGCACCACATCCTGGAACTCACCGACGGCATCGAGGACCAGGCGCGTGTACTCCGGCAGACCTGCGCTTTCGTCGTGGCCGGGCAAATCGACCGCGACGGCTTCGTGACCGGCACCCTGAAGCAGAGGGACGACGTGGCTCCAGTACCAGGCTGCGCCGCCCGCTCCCGGTATCAGAACGAACCTACTCACTGAAGTGCCACCGTGTTTCTCATCTCCCCATTTTCACTCCTACCGCTCGCGTGCACCTCGAGTAGCAGGCCCGCCCGCTTCGCCCTGAGAGGAACCCGGTCCGCCCTAAGCTTCCAGACGTACACTGGCCTTCGAATCTGTTTGCGCGGGTGATTTCCCGGAACCCCGCGGCGTGATGTGGAGTCCGGATGCTCTGGAAACTGCTCGTTGAATACCTGCGGCCGCAGCGGCGGCTGCTGATCGCCGTCGTGATTTTCCAGCTGGCGCAGTCCATCGCGTCGCTGTACCTGCCCACCCTCAATGCGGACATCATCGATGAGGGCGTGGCCAAGGGGGATACCGGCTACATCCTGCGGCTGGGCAGCGTCATGCTGGTCATCACCCTGCTGCAGATCGCCTGCGCGGTGGTTGCCGTGTACTTCGGGGCGAAGGCGGCCATGGCCCTGGGCCGGGACCTGCGCGGAGCCGTCTTCACCCGGGTGGGGGAGTTCTCTGAGCAGGAGGTCACCCGGTTCGGGGCGCCGAGCCTCATCACCCGCTCCACCAACGACGTCCAGCAGGTCCAGCAGCTGGTGCTGATGTCCGCCACGCTGATGGTGGCCGCGCCCATGCTCAGCATCGGCGGCGTGATCATGGCCATCCGGCAGGACGTGCAGCTGTCCTGGCTGATAGCCGTCAGCGTGCCGGCGCTGCTGATCGCCGTCGGGCTCATCGTCACCCGGATGGTGCCCCTGTTCCGCAAGATGCAGGTCCGGATCGACACCGTGAACCGCGTCCTCCGCGAGCAGCTCACCGGCATCCGGGTGGTGCGGGCGTTCGTGCGGGAGGACATCGAAACGGCCCGGTTCGGACGGGCCAACGAGGACGTCACGGACACGGCGCTGCGGGCCGGCCGGCTCATGGCGCTCGCGTTCCCCGTGGTGATGCTGGTGCTGAACGTCTCCAGCGTGGCGGTGATCTGGTTCGGCTCGTTCCGGATCGAGGACGGTTCCATGCAGGTGGGCACGCTGATCGCCTTCCTCAGCTACCTGATGCAGATCCTGATGTCCGTCATGATGGCCACGTTCATGGCCGTGATGATCCCGCGTGCCGCGGTCTCGGCGGACCGGATCGGGCAGGTGCTGAACACGGAGTCGAGCGTGCGGCCGCCGGAGCGTCCGGTCGCCGCCGGTACCGGCCGGGGAGGGGCGGGCAGCGGCGAGCTGGAGATACACGACGTCGGATTCGCCTACCCGGGTGCCGAGCAGCCCGTGCTCAGCAACGTCAGTTTCACTGCCCGGTCGGGGCAGACGACCGCAATCATCGGCAGCACCGGGTCCGGCAAGACCACGCTGGTGAACCTGCTGCCGCGGCTTTTCGACGCCACCAGCGGCTCAGTGAAGTTCGACGGCGTGGACGTCCGCGAGCTGCACCCGGACCAGCTCTGGGGTCATATCGGGCTGGTGCCGCAGCGGCCGTACCTGTTCTCCGGCACGGTGCGCAGCAACCTGCTGTACGGCAAGCCGGACGCCTCCGAGGACGAGCTGTGGCGGGCGCTGGCCACGGCGCAGGCACAGGACTTCGTCCGGGAGATGGAGGGCGGGCTGGACGCACCGATTTCGCAGGGCGGCACCAACGTCTCCGGCGGGCAGCGGCAGCGGATCGCGATTGCCCGGGCGCTGGTGAAACGGCCCGAGCTCTACATTTTCGACGACTCGTTCTCCTCGCTGGACACCGCGACGGATGCCCGGCTGCGCAGGGCCCTGCGGCATGACACCTCGGGGGCCACCCTGGTGATCATCGCCCAGCGCGTGTCCAGCATCGCCGACGCGGACCAGATCCTGGTGCTCGACGACGGCAGGATCATTGGGCAGGGCACGCACGACGAGTTGCTGGAGACGTCCGAGACGTACAGGGAGATCGTGTCCTCGCAGCTGGCAGCGGAGGAGGCGGTATGAGCGGGCGCAGCACCCCCACCCGAACGGGACCGGTCCCGGAAACCGGGACCACCGCCGTCGGGCGCCCGCCGCGTCCGCCGATGGGGCCCGGCCGCGGAGGGCCGTTCGCGGGGATGAACATCCCCGCCGAAAAGGCGCTGAACTTCTGGCCGTCAGCCAGGCGGCTGCTGGGCCAGCTCCGGCCGGAGCGGTTGTGGCTGGTGCTGGTGATTGCGCTGAGCGTCGCCGGGGTGACGTTGTCGGTGATCGGGCCGCGGCTACTGGGCGAGGGCACCAACATCATCTTCGCCGGCGTCGTATCCAAGCAGCTTCCGGCCGGGATGAGCAAGGCCCAGCTGATCGCGCAGCTGCGGGCCGCGGGGGAGAACCAGAAGGCGGACATGCTCAGTGCCATGGCGCTGACGCCCGGAACGGGGATCGACTTCACGGCGCTGGCCAGCGTGCTGCTGTGGGCGCTCGCGTTGTATGTATTGGCTTCGGCGTTCATGTGGGTGCAGGCGTACGTACTCAATGGGGTGGTGCAGCGGACCGTGTACCGGCTGCGGGAGCGGATCGAGGCGAAGATCCACCGGCTGCCGCTGCGGTATTTCGATTCGATCCAGCGCGGTGAGCTGCTCAGCCGCGTGACCAACGACGTCGACAACATCTCGCAGAGCCTGCAGCAGTCCATCAGCCAGGCGGTCACGTCGCTGCTGACCGTGCTGGGTGTGCTGCTGATGATGTTCCTGCTCTCGCCCACGCTGGCGCTGATTGCGCTGGTGACGATTCCACTCACGCTGGTGACGACGGCGATGATCGCCAAGCGCTCGCAGAAGCTGTTCGTGGCGCAGTGGAAGCACACCGGCGAACTGAACGGGCAGATCGAGGAGACCTACACCGGGCATGCGCTGGTGAAGGTGTTCGGACGGCAGCAGGAGGTGGGGGAGCGGTTCCGGCAGAAGAACGCGGAGTTATACCAGGCGAGCTTCGGAGCGCAGTTCATCTCCGGACTGATCATGCCGGCCATGACGTTCATCGGGAACCTGGTGTACGTGGGCATCGCCGTGGTGGGCGGCCTGCAGGTGGCTTCCGGGGCGATGCAGCTAGGCGATGTGCAGGCGTTCATCCAGTACTCGCGGCAGTTCACCCAGCCGCTGGCCCAGCTGGGGTCCATGGCCAACCTGCTGCAGTCCGGGGTGGCGTCGGCAGAGCGGGTGTTCGAGCTCCTGGATGAGGAGGAGCAGTCGGCCGAGGCTGCGGGCTCTGCTCCTGTTGGTGGGCGGGGCCGTCTGGTGTTCGAGAACGTCTCGTTCTCGTATTCGCCGGACAAGCCGTTGATTTCGGACCTGAGCCTGGTGGCGGAGCCGGGGCAGACGGTGGCGATTGTCGGGCCCACGGGGGCCGGGAAGACGACGCTGGTGAACCTGATGATGCGGTTTTACGAGCTTGATGCGGGGCGGATAACGCTCGACGGCGTGGACGTCACCACGATGACGCGCAACGAGCTGCGCTCACGGATGGGGATGGTGCTGCAGGATACGTGGCTGTTCGGCGGGACCATCCGGGACAACATCGCATACGGGCGTCCCTCGGCGACGGAGGAGGAGATCCTGGTGGCGGCGCAGGCGACGTACGTGGACCGGTTCGTGCACTCTCTGCCGGAAGGGTACGACACCGTGCTGGAGGACGAGGGCTCCAACGTCTCCGCGGGCGAGAAGCAGCTGCTGACGATTGCCCGGGCGTTCCTGGCCCGGCCTTCCGTGCTGATCCTGGACGAGGCGACGAGCTCGGTGGACACCCGCACCGAGGTGCTGGTGCAGAAGGCGATGAGCGCGCTGCGGTCCGACCGGACGAGCTTCGTGATCGCCCACCGCCTGTCCACGATCCGCGACGCCGACCTCATCCTGGTGATGGAGGCCGGCCAGATCGTGGAACAGGGGACGCACGCTTCGTTGTTGGCTGCCGGCGGGGCTTACGCGCGGCTGTATGAGGCGCAGTTCGCGGCTCCTGTGGCGGAAGTTTAACCGGCGGCTGGTCGGCGCTGTAGGGGCGCGGATACACACGCAAAGAGGGCAGCGCAGCACCGGTAGGCCCGGCCCTCCGGCCCTACCGGGATGACGCTGGAAGGCCTATCTTTGACCTGACACAGCCCGAGCGAGAGGAAAGACGATGTTCACCTTGCAGATCAGCTATCCAGTCCGGGACTACGAGGCTTTCAAGAAAGTATTCGACAGCGATCCTGCCGGCCGCGCTGCCTCCGGCGCCAGGTCTGTCCGCCTGTTCCGGGATGCAGATGACCAGAACAGCGTGGCCGTGCTCCTTGACTTTGACACCAGGGATGCTGCGAACGGCTTTCTGGAACGGCTCCGCAGCGATGTGTGGGACAAACCGGAGGTGATAGGGCAGCTGATGACGGCAGCGCCGGCAGCCAGGATTCTGGAGGAGACGGCCCGCGAGGGCCAGGGCGCGGGCTGACCGCTGAGAATCCGGTGGTCCCCGCCGGATGGGTTGGCCCCAAATTCAAGCCCACGTCCCCACACGGCGGCTGGTCCGCACCACCCGGCGGCGTAGCACATGGAAACACGGCGCAATGTGTCGGGCCTCGCCGTAGTCTTTCTATATGCCTCGTTTTGCGCTCGACGTCGACCCCGTCCCCCGTCCCGTTCGCTCCCAGTCGCTTCTGGATGCAGTGAACCATCGGGTCGTCATTGCCGATGGGGCGATGGGCACCATGCTGCAGGACCGGGAACTGTCGCTCGAGACCGATTTCCAGGGGCTGGAAGGCTGCAACGAGATCCTCAATGATACGCGTCCGGATGTCATCGGAGACATTCACGATGCGTACTTCGCCGTGGGAATCGACGCCGTCGAAACCAACACCTTCGGGGCCAACTGGTCAAACCTCTCCGACTACGGCATCGACGGCCGCATTGAAGAGCTCGCCCGGAAGGGGGCAGCGATCGCCCGCGAGCGTGCGGAGGCTGCGGAAGCCGTAGACGGACGGATGCGGTGGGTCCTGGGCTCGATGGGGCCGGGCACCAAGCTCCCCAGCCTCGGGCACACCAGCTACGACTACCTCAAACAGACCTTCGCCTTGCAGGCCGAGGGCCTCATCGACGGGGGAGCGGATGCATTCCTCATCGAGACGAGCCAGGATCTCCTGCAGACCAAAGCCGCGGTCAACGGCTGCAAGCAGGCGATCGTGGCCCGCGGCGTCCGGCTCCCGATCTTCGTCGAGGTGACCGTCGAGACCACCGGAACCATGCTGATGGGATCCGAGATCGGCGCGGCGCTCACCGCGCTCGAGCCGCTCGGCGTCGACGCCATCGGCCTGAACTGTGCCACCGGGCCGGATGAGATGAGCGAGCACCTGCGCCACCTGTCCAAGCAGTCCTCCGTGGCGATCGCCTGCATGCCCAATGCAGGCCTGCCGGTCCTCACCGCCGACGGCGCCCATTATCCGCTGTCGCCCACCGAACTCGCCACCTCGCACGAGCAGTTCGTGCGGGAATTTGGCCTGGGCCTCGTGGGCGGATGTTGCGGTACGACGCCCGAGCACATGGCCGCCGTCGTCGAACGCCTTGAACCCTTCCGCAGCAGCGCCGCCGTCACCAGCGGCGGGCGTGGAACAGACGGCGGCCGCGTTCCCACCGAACGGGAAGCCGGCATCGCCTCCCTCTACCAGCACGTGAATTTCGACCAGGAATCCTCGTACCTCGCCATCGGTGAGCGCACCAACGCGAACGGCTCGAAGGCGTTCCGCCAGGCGATGCTCGAAGAACGCTGGGATGATTGCGTCGATATTGCCCGGGAGCAGATCCGCGTCGGCGCGCACCTGCTCGATGTGTGCATCGACTATGTGGGGCGCGACGGCGTGGCCGACATCAAGGAAGTCGTCTCACGTTTCGCTTCGGCCTCCACGCTCCCGCTCGTCATCGACTCCACCGAACCGCCCGTGCTGCAAGCCGGGCTCGAACACATCGGCGGGCGCCCGGTCATCAACTCCGTCAACTATGAGGACGGCGACGGCCCGGACAGCCGCTTCGCGCGCATCATGCCGCTCGTGAAGGAACACGGCACCGCCGTCATCGCCCTGACCATCGACGAGCAAGGCCAGGCACGCACCACCGATGGCAAGGTGGCCATCGCCTCGCGCCTCGTCGACGCTTTGGTCGGTGAGTGGGGCATGCGTGTAGAAGACATCATCGTGGACTGCCTGACCTTCCCCATCGCCACCGGCCAGGAAGAGACCCGCCGGGACGGCATCGAAACTATCGAGGCCATCCGCCAGATCACCACAAAGTATCCCGGCATCCACACCACGCTCGGCGTCTCCAACGTGTCCTTTGGCCTGAACCCGGCAGCGCGCATCGCACTGAACTCGGTGTTCCTGCACGAGGCCGTGCAGGCAGGCCTGTCCAGCGGCATCATCGACGCCGCCAAGATCGTGCCGCTCGCGTCACTGCCGGAGGAGCAGCGCCAGGTGGCGCTGGACCTCGTCTGGGACCGCCGCGAGTACGACGCCGACGGCAATGTCACGTACGACCCGCTGGCGAGCATGCTGGACATGTTCGCCGGCGTCGACACCGCGGCGCTGCGCGACCAGCGCGCGGCGGAACTCGCGGCGCTGCCCACCGGGGAACGCCTGCAGCGGCGCATCATCGACGGCGAGGGCAAGGGCCTCGAAGAGGACCTCGACCTTGCCCGCAGCGAAGGCATGACCCCGCTCGGCATCATCAACGACTATCTGCTCGAGGGCATGAAGGTTGTGGGCGAGCGCTTCGGCGCCGGCGAAATGCAGCTGCCGTTCGTGCTGCAGTCCGCCGAGGTGATGAAAAACGCCGTCGCGCTGCTCGAGCCGCACATGGAGAAGTCGGATGCTTCGGGCAAGGGCACCATGGTGATCGCCACCGTGCGCGGCGATGTTCACGACATCGGCAAGAACCTGGTGGACATCATCCTCACCAACAACGGATACAAGGTGATCAACCTCGGCATCAAGCAGCCGATCGCCGACATCATCGCCGCGGCGGAGGAACACGACGCAGACGTGATCGGCATGTCGGGGCTGCTTGTGAAGTCCACCGTCGTGATGAAGGAGAACCTTGCGGAGCTGCAGTCCCGGGGCCTTGGGAAGAAGTGGCCGGTGATCCTCGGTGGCGCAGCCCTGACCCGCGCCTACGTCGAGCAGGACCTGGCGGGCCAGTTCGACGGCGAGGTCCGGTACGCGAAGGACGCCTTCGAGGGCCTTTCGCTGATGGAGCCGCTGGTGCGCATTGCGCGCGGCGAGGCGCCGGACGCGGTCGGACTCCCCGCTTTGAAGAAGCGCCTCCACCGGACGGGTGCGAAGGTCACGTTGACCGAGCCGGAGGCCATGCCTGGCCGTTCCGACGTCGCCGCCGACAATCACGTGCCTTCGCCGCCGTTCTGGGGCACGCGTATCGTGCGCGGCGTGGCACTCCACGACTTCGCGGCTTTCCTCGATGAGCGCGCCACCTTCATGGGGCAGTGGGGGCTCAAGCCCGGCCGCGGCGAGGACGGCGCCTCCTATGAGGAACTGGTGGAACGCGAGGGCCGGCCGCGCCTGCGGTACTGGATGGACCGCATCCTCGGCGAGGGAATGCTCGACGCGTCCGTCGCGTATGGCTATTTCCCGGTGGTCTCCGAGGGGGAACAGGTGGTGGTGCTGCACCACGGAGAGGATCGCGACGGCGTCCTCGGCACCGCGGGACTTCTCGCGCCCGACGGCGGATCAGGCGGTCCGCTCGGCACCGAGCGGCTGCGTTTCGACTTCCCGCGCCAGCGCCGCGACCGGCACCTGTGCCTCGCCGACTTCGTGCGCTCGCGCGAGTTGGGGCAGGTGGACGTGCTGCCGGTGCAGCTGGTCACCGCCGGCGGCAATGTCGATGAGGTGACCGCGGAGCTGTTCAAGGGCAATCACTACCGTGATTACTACGAGCTCAACGGTTTGGTCATGCAGCTCACCGAGGCGCTTGCGGAGTTCTGGCATGCGCGCATCCGCTCGGAGCTGGGTTTCGCGGCCGAGGAGCCGAAGGACAAGGCTGGCCTGTTCAAGCTCGACTACCGCGGTGCGCGCTTCTCGCTCGGATACCCCGCGTGCCCGGACATGGAGGACCGCCGCAAGGTGGTGGAACTGCTGCACCCCGAGCGGATGGGCGTGATCCTGAGCGATGAGCTGATGTTGCACCCCGAACAGTCCACCGACGCGTTCGTGTTCCACCACCCGGAGGCGAAGTACTTCAAGGTGTGAGTTGACGCCGGTCCTTGGCCCGGCCGGATGGAGTTCGCGCGGCTTGACCGCCGGCGCTTCCGCCCGAGCTGGAGACCGGCTTGACCCGCCGCAGTGCAGCGAGAATGGCCCGACCCACCACGCTGATTCCTATGATCGTGGTGATGGCACGCACGGTGTCCCAGCCCGCCGTCGAAGTCACAAGCGAGTAGAGCAGGAAGCTGGAGAGATTGGTGGCCAGCGGCGCGCCGGCCACGTAGGAGATCCCGGTGCCGGCACCGACTGCAAAGGGCCAGAACCACAGATTGGTCAGCAGGCCGAACACGTAGGACGCCAGGATGCCGTAGCCGCACAGCATCCACAGTTCCGCTCTGCCCCGCACCCGGCGGGGGAGCAGGCCGGCCCCCGCGCCCACCCACGCACAGGCGAAGATCTGGAACGGTGTCCAGGGGCCGATCCCACCCCACAACGCGCTTGAGACGGCGATGGTGGTGGCGCCAAGGAGCAGGCCGAAACGGGCACCGAAGGCCCGGCCGGCCAGGATCAGCAGGATAAAGACTGCCTCTACGCCGCCGACGCCGGTGCTCGCCACCCGCACCGCCGAACCGACGGCGGCCAGGACGCCGAGCAACGCCACCGTGTGCGCGGAGCGGACCGAGCCGTCCAAGGACACCACGACGGCGACCGCGGCAAGGGGTGCAATAGCCAGCGCCGCGTAGGGGACGGCCGCGGCGGCATCCTCCGGGAGGGCGGCAGCGAGCAGCGGCCAGCAGAATGCACCGAGCGCCAGAAGGTTTGCCGCTGCGAGGATAGTGAGCTCGACAGCCCGTGGCATCCGGATACGGCGCTGTCTTCCCGCGGCTTTGGAGTCCGTCCGTTCGTCGATGACCGTTGGTTTTGGTCCGGCACCTGCTTGCCGGGGAGACAAGAGGGACGGTTCCGGCGCGTTGGCCACCACTGAGGAGGGGGCCACGCCGTTACGCATTGGGAGGATCCGGGCGCCGAGGCCGTGCGCAAAATCAAGGTCGTGTGTGGCGATCAGGACCGCCGCGCCAGCGTCCGCTGCTGCCCTCAGCGCCGCCGAAACTGCTGTGCGCGCCGCCGGATCAAGTCCGCGGGTCGGCTCATCGATGAGCAGTACCTGTGGGTCGTCCATGGTCTGCAGCGCAATGGCAAGGATTCTGCGCTCCCCCGCAGACAGGTCCCGGGGATGCTCGTGTCCAATGGGAATCCGAACGTCCCCCCGCAAACGGGCAAGGCGTGCTTCCGCGGGCGTTGGGGGAAGCTGGTCACTGCCCGGGCGGCGCCGGTTTGAGCGGCGGTCTGACTGGCGCCAAGCGCGCACCCTTCGTCGCTCGGCCGCGCGGAGCTCTGCTGCGACGGTATCCCTGGTGAAGAGGTCGTCCGAGGCATCCGGGACGAGGGCAACGCGGCCGCCGTCGACCGTACTTTCACCGAGTGTGCCTTCACCGAGGGCGAGCGCCACAAGGAGGGACGACTTCCCGGCACCGTTCGGCCCCACCAGGGCGACCACTTCGCCGCGGTGCAGGGTAAGGGATGCGTCGCGTACGAGCGGCTTGCCCTCGCGCTGCACCGCGACCTTTGTCGCGGTCAGCACGGGCACGTGCGCCGGCGCCTGCTCCGCAGGCTGCGCCGGCGCTGGAGGACGGGCCACAACAGGGGGCGAAGGCGCGGATGTCGCAACTCCCGGCACCAGGGCGCCGTCGTCGATGGTCCACCACGAGTCGGCAATCGGTACGAGCGGCTCCGCGCGGTGCTCCGCCACGATGACGCAGACACCCGCTTCGCGGGCGAGGGTGTTGAGCGCGGCGATGACGCGCCCGCGTGCTTCGGTGTCTAGGTCGGCCAGGGGCTCGTCAACCAGGAGAAGGGCCGGATGCTCCACCACCGCGGCGGCGATGGCCACGAGCGTTGCCTCACCCGCTGAGAGAGTGCTGAGATTCCGGTCCAGCAGCGCCGACACTCCGATGCGCTCCGCGACCTCCAGCACCCAGGCCTTGGCGTCACCGGATGCCACGCCGCGCAGCTCAAGTGCGAGGGAGATTTCGTCCCGTACGCGGGTGGTGGCGAATGCGGCGCGGGGATTCTGCAATACGACGCCGATGAGGCGTGCGGTATCGCGCGGCGGCGTGGTGGCACGGTCCGTTCCGGCGACGTGCAGCGTTCCGGTAATTTCTCCGCCGTCAACGTGGGAGAGGAGGCCCGCGATGCCCCGCAGGATGGTGGACTTCCCGGAGCCAGTCGGCCCGGTAATGACCGTGATTGACCCGCTGGACGGCGCGAACACGGCGACGTCCACCTGTGCGTCACCAATGCGGAACTGTGCGCCCCGGATGAGAACGGGTGCTTCACTGCGGCCGGGTTCGTGTGCTGCCCGGCTCCCAAAGCCCCGCAGCTCCAGGGCCGCGGCAACCCGGGCGGCGTGCTCGATGGTGCGCTCGAGCACGGGAACAAGGGCGCGGGGTCCGAAGCGTTCACCACGCAGTCGAAAAGCCAGGCGCACGGAGCTCACGGCGTCGGAAAGCGCCGGGAGCGCCGCCCAAGCCACCACAAGCGTCCGGGCAATGCCCTGCAGTGGGCCGCCGCGGGCCAGGTGCACGAAGCCGCGGGCCACATCCACCCAGGCATTGATGATGGCGAACGCGAGGATCATCCCGGCAATCGGCAGGGCGGAGAGGACCGCCTCCCACAGGCCAGGGGCCGTTACCGGGCCGAGGAGAACCACATGGGCGTACGGGGCGGGCAGCCGGACCGGCGGCAGGTTGAGCAGAACCGGTGCACCGGTGCCTGCTCCGTTGAAAAGGATGCGGTAAATGACCCGCGCCGCGATGAAGACGACGGCGAGAGCCGCCCCTGCACGTAACGGCGCGGGTCGGAAGGTCATGCCGCGGGTGCGGCCGGTTCGCCGTCGACCGTGAAGAGCAGTTCCAGGCTCTCTCCCGGGCTCACCTTCAAGGTGGCGAGGCCTTCCTGAGCGTATGCCCAGTCACCGGAGACCGGCTTAACCCAGAGCGCCCAGTAGGCGAAGGCAGCGGGCATCTTGCCGCATTCTTCCCGGTACGTGCCGCCCTTGTGGGCGATGTCGAAATCTGCGGCGGGCACACCGTTGACACGGCACACCAGTTCCTTGGGATATTCGGTAGTGCCCTCGGTTTTCACCTTTGCCTCATCGAGCACCTTGGAAGCGGAAGTCGGTGCGTCCACGGGCACGCAAACGGACGTATCAGCGGCAGCCTGCTTCAGTGCGCCCGAATCGACAATGACCTTCACACCGTCGCAGGGCCCGGAGGCGGCGGTGGATGAAGCCGTTGCCGGGGAAGCCGGTGCAGAGGTAGTTGGCTGGGTGGCGGCCGGCGTGGAACAGGCGGCGAGAGTAAACAGGAGACCTGCGGCGGCGAGGGAGCTCGCGGCGGCGGTGCGAATCTTAGTGAATGTCACCTGTCAAGGGTAGGGCGTTGCTTGTCCGGATACGCCTGCCGTCGCGTTGTGTGACGTTGGGCCTCCCATAGGTCCGAGGCAGCATGACCGGCTCCCGTCCCGCATCCAGGACCCCAACGCGGACAAGGACCTCAAGTTCGTCGCGTACGTGGGGGAGGTCCTCTTTACCAAGGGCAAGTGGACGACGGTGGGCACCCACCCGACGTCGTCCGCTTCCTTGCGCTCCGGGCTTGCGTGCCGGCCGGGACAATTGCTTAGAGGCGAAGTTCCATAAAAACGCTGTTTGGGTCCAGGACGTAATCGGCAAACGGCGGACACTCGGTGAAGCCGTTGCGGACGTAGAGGCGCCGCGCGGGAGCGAAGTAGTCCTCGGTTCCGGTCTCGAGATAGATGCGCTGGAGGTTTCGGGTCCGGGCGTCGTCGAGGATGTGGCGGAGCATGAGTGTAGCCACGCCCCGTCCCCGCGCCGTTGCTGTGGTGCGCATGGACTTTATCTCGCCGTTCCGGGCGGATTCCGGAGGGGAATCCAGGAGCTTGAGCGCGCCGCACCCCAGCAGATCGCCGTCCTCACGGGCCGTCCAGAATGTGATCGACGGTGCGGACAGCGCGGAGTGGTCCAGGGCGTGCACGCTTTCCGCCGGCGAGGTGGCGAACATGTCTGCCAAGTGTTCGTTCAGGAGTTGGTGGACATCGCCACGTGCCGGGCCGTCACTTTCAATGTGGATCATCACCTCAAATTTACCGGGTTGGCACTGCGGGCACCTCCCGCGAAAGACTTCCGTGACCCGGATGGAATCATCGTGGAACCTCACGCACCTGTGCTATGGCACCTGCAGCACGGCAGCAGCCGCCACGAGATAGGGTGCGGGGTCCGGGTCCGTCCCGGCCGCCCATTGCATCCAGGCCTCAAACGTCGCGCCCAGGTATGCGGCGCAAAGGTACCCGGCCACGTCCTCGCGGACGCCGGCCGAAACCAGATAGGCACGCGCCCGCTCCCGCTGCGGCGCCAGGGCCTCGTAACTCCGGCTGGCCAACTCCGGGTGTTCGGCAATCAGCCGCAGCCTGCCGCGCGTGACGGCGAGGTTAGGCAGAACGGCAACCCCCGCGACGGCCGCCTGCCGCAGCCCCGCCAGGATCTCGCCGCCGGCACCCCCGGCAGCACCAGCCGAATCCAGCATCCGCCCCGACGCCTCAACCACCGGTTCCATGCCGCCCCAAATGAGCTCGGCCTTGCTGGAGAAGTAGCGGTACAGGCTCTTGCGCCCGATCCCCGCCTCGCGGGCGATGTCCTCCATTGAGGTCTGCTCGTAGCCGCGCTCGGCGAAGAGCCGCAGTGCGATGGCGGCCACGGCGTCGGGATCAATCGTCACCGGCCGTCCGGTGGGGCGGGGAACAGCGGTCTTCACAGCATCCGAAGGCATCCCACCAGTATTCATCCTTACATAATGACACAGAGTGTCATAAGGTGGAACGCATCACCCTCAGCACCGTCTGGAAGGACATCATGGGCAACGAAGCTTCATGGCAGGAAGCCACCACCAACGGCCGATTCGCCGGCAAGACCGTCATCGTCACCGGCGCGGCCTCCGGCATCGGCTAGGCCACCGCCCTGCGCGTGGCCAAGGAAGGCGGCCGCGTCATCGCCGCCGACATCAGCAAGGAACGCCTGGACGACCTGGTGGCCGAGAACGCGGGACTGGACCTGGTCCCCGTGGCCGGCGACATCTCCACCGAAGAGACCGTGGCCGCCGTCGTCGCTGCCTCCGGCGGACGCGTCGACGCCCTGGCCAACGTCGCCGGCATCATGGACAACTTCGCCCCCATCCACGAAGTGGACGACGACCTCTGGGACCGCGTCTTCCGGATCAACGTCACCGCCCTCATGCGCCTCACCCGCGCCGTGGTGCCGCTGATGCTGGACGCCGGCACCGGCTCCGTGGTCAACGTCGCCTCGGAGGCCGGCCTGCGCGGTTCCGCCGCCGGCGCCGCCTACACCGCGTCCAAGCACGCGGTCGTCGGCCTCACCAAGAACTCCGCCGTGATGTACGGACCCAAGGGCCTGCGCTTCAACGCCGTGGCCCCAGGCCCCACCATCACCAACATCGTGGCCAACTGGGGATCCCAGCTCGCGGCCGAACGCCTCGGCCCGCTGATGCAGGCCACCGTCCCCACGCCCGCCACCGCGGCGCAGCTCGCCGCCTCTATCACCTTCCTGCTCAGCAACGACGGCACCAACGTCAACGGCGCCATCCTGGCGTCCGACGGCGGCTGGTCGGCACTGTAAAGCACCTCCCCGAACGGCAGAGGACGACGGCGGGACGTCCTGCCGTCGTCCGCTCACTTCTGCACGTGTCTGTTCAGCAGGACCATCCGGGACAAGGCCGCTCAGGATGTCGACCGCGTGTCGAACGCTGCAGCCGATTCCCGGAGGAGGCGGGCGACTGTGTCTACCGGCGTGCCGGTTGACCGCCGCCGGTCGAACCGCCACAGAACAATGCGTCGCGTGCCCAGTCCGGGGACGTCCAGCACGTCCACGCCGTCCTGGACCACGCCGCTCAACGCCAAGGTGGGTACGATCGCAGCACCTTCGCCCGCAGCGACGAGTGCCAGAGCGGTGAGCGTGTCCTGGTACTGATGCACTGTCTCCATCTGGGCACCCGTCGACTGGCGGAGCCGACCCAGCACCGAAGCGTTAGCGGCTGTGGACTCGACGCCGAGCCACGGAAACGGCAGACGGCCGAGGTCGACGTTCTCGGTGGAGAGCAGCGAACCGGCGGGAACGACCAGTTTCCAGGGCTCGTCCAGCAGGGGCTCTTCGGTCATTCCGGCGGAAAGTGAACGTTGCCCGGTCGTCGTCGAATCCAGCTCGACCACGACGGCGTCCAGCTGGCGCTGACGGAGCAGCCGCATCAGGGCAGGGAAGTCGTCCTCGACCATCCGGATCTGCAATTGCGGGTACCGGACGCGCCATTCGGGCAGACGCGGGATCACCACCGTCCGAACGAAGCTGGTGAATCCGCCCACCCGCACCACTCCGGCGACTTTGGCCCCGCCTGCGATTCGGGCCCGGGCGACGCTGAGTGCGCGTTCTATCTCCTCGCCAGCTTCTGCAACCGCCAGACCGGGGGGCGTCAATACTGAGCCTCTGGGCGTCCGCACCACCAAGGCGTGCCCTGTCTCGTCCTCCAGTTTGCTGAGCTGCTGCGATACGGCCGACGGCGTAATCCCCAGCTCGTCAGCCGCGGCGAGCACCCCGCCTGTGCGGGCAACCGCAAGAAGTACGCGAAGCCGGCGCGGGTCGATTTCCATATTCACTATTTCTAAACCATGTCTTCAGCGGAATGCAATTGATCTAAAGGTCTGTCTTCCTGATAATTGCTGTTGAGACTGGCTAAGCAGACGCTGGTGCAGCGATGCCTGGTCCATTCGGCAAGGGCCGCTTCCAAAACACACATTTATAGCCCACCATCTACACTCCGCCCGGCGGATGGCAGTCGGGCGTCACCTCTGAAAGGACATCATGGAACTGCTGTGGGAAATCTCCGGTTGGGCAGGCGCGGTTGCGATCCTGAGTGCGTACCTGGCTGTCTCCATGGGCTGGCTGAAGGCCGGCCGGGGCTTCCAGATCGCGAATCTCCTCGGTGCTTGTGCCTTCATCGTCAACGGCGCATTCCATGAAGCATGGCCGTCCGTGGTCACGAATATCGCGTGGTTCCTCATTTCCGCGGTCGCGCTTCTTCGCATGCGCTCCGCACAGGAGCCGCCAGCGGACGCTGTAGAGCCCCCGCAGGTGCAATTTCCTGGCGTCCCTGAAACCGGCCAACTCTCCATTGTTGAAGCGCCCCGGGCAGCTAGCTGCGCATAATCTGATGTAAGGCCGGTGTCGCAGACCTCCTACGGCGGCTGGTCGGCGACATAGGGGAGCAGCCACGAAAGCGGACGACGGCGGGGGAGTCCCGCCGTCGTCCGCTTTTCCGATCCCTGCGCCTAGTACTTCAGAGAATTGCCGGACTGTTTTCTAGGCCGTCGAGGCGGCGATGGCCTGAAAGCAGGTCGAGGTCAGGAATATCCGTGCTCACAGGTAGCTCTTTACACTCGCACGCAGGGCTTCTGTGTGCTCGTAGATCTCTTCCAGTGAGCCAATGGGCACTCGTGTCTCTTCCTTGTTTGCGTCGAATATTCCGATGTACTTCTGGGTGCGGTTGAAGTGCAGGCGCGCGATCGGCTTGCGGTTGTTGTCATCCAGCAGCACCGCGAAATAGGACTTGGCATCCCGCTGGACGACGCGGGCAGGCTTGACTTCGCTGCAGACAATGGCGCGCACGATCTGGTAGCCCTCAATTTCCTCCAGGGTTGTTTCCAAGCCGTCAGCCTCGGCCAGGTCCGCTTCGGCCACGGGCGCACTGGTGACACTGGCGGCGATGGTTACGTCTTCGTTTTGCGGGAAGCTCGGCGCAGCCAGCGCTTTCTTCAGCCGTTCGTTGACCTGGTCATTCAGGAACTGCTTGGATGCTTTGGTTACCAGCGCTGTGAACTGCTCGCGCACCTTCTGCGTATAGGGGCCCGGATAGACGCGGCCCGTCAAAAACTTGATCCACTCGTCCTCAGGTGCGTTGAATTGTGCCGCCAAGGTCCTCTTGAGTTCACCGATGTATTTCAGTTCACCTGCCGCGTTGATGATCGAGTCGAGATCGAAGACATCCTTTGACAGCTTTTGCAGTTCCGGAATGAGGGACTCGTCAATGTCGTTCAAATCAAGAACAAGGAACGGCTTGGCGTCCATCCGGTTCGGTGCATCGAGGTCCGTGAAGAACTGATACACCTCGCCGTTGGTAAGGATGGCGATCCTGGCATTGGTTACAGCAAAGTAGCGGAAAAGCTGGGATGCATGCTCGATCTTCACTGGTTCCGTGGACTTCTTGCACTCGATCAGGATCTGGACCTCGCCATCCTTGACGATGGCATAGTCGATCTTCTCGCCTTTCTTGAGCCCGACGTCGGCGATGAACTCTGGAACGACTTCCAGCGGGTTAAACACGTCATAGCCGAGAATTGTAGAAATGAACGGCATGACAAAGGCATTCTTTGTTGCCTCTTCAGTTTGGATCGCACCTCGCTGCTGGCGCACCTTTGCTGCCAGAGCTGAGAGTTTTTCTGCAAATTCCATGCGTCCCCCTAAGAATTGATGGTGCTGCTAACCGTAACGCAGGCCTACGTCAATCCAGGGCAGCCGGACCTCAGCCCCTAATCTCCTCTTTTTTGAATTCATCGGCCGTCTCCAGCAGTTGGCCGGTCAGGCGTTTTGCGTCGTGACGGGCGAAGCGGCCGATGGGCATGGCGATGCTAAGCGCGGCGTGTTGGCCATCGATGAGACCCAAGGACACGGCCATTGCGGCCACGCCGTCCTCGCTCTCTTCGAAGTTCATGCCGATCTTCTGCCTGCGCGTCTGGTCCAGTTGCTCAACCACGGGCTGCACATTGGCTGGGCAATGGTTTCCGGACGCATCGCCGGCCGCAACGTGGCCCAGGCCCCGAGCCGGCGCGATTTGACGGCCGTGACGGGTGTCGTCGTCGGCTGACAGTTGCCAGTCGCGGCGTCAGCCGCTTATCCGCGTGTCCACCGACGACGGCGGGAAGTCCCGCCGTCGTCCCCCTATCGGGGACCTTGATCAGAGGGTCTATGCGCCCACGTTGGCCGCGATGATCTTGCCGAGCAGACGAAGGCCGCCATGCGAAGCGCATGCTTGTAAATCCTCATTGTGGTGGCTGCCCGACTGCGCCACGATGTTCGTATGAACGCTGAAACACCGAAGGCGGCGGAGTTGAGCCTTCCCCAGGCTTTCCTCCTCCTGGCTACGAACGACAAAGACGGCAAACCTGAAGTGCCGGTGTACGCACTCAGGACCACCCTGGCAGGGGCAATACTGGCCGAGCTGGACCTGATCGGTGCCATCCGGCTGCGGGGGAAGCACGTCAGGGCTACAGGCAGCGCGCCGCCAACGGAGTTCCAGCACGAGTTGGAGCTCATCCGGCACAAATCACGGCCCCACACTCCCAAGCGGTGGGTCTCCATGCTGGAGGGCCGCGCCGAAGTGCAGCGTGTCTACGAGCGGATGGCATCGTTGGGCATTGTGGAAGAAGTCGGCGAAAAGCACCTGGGCCTGTTCCGGACCGTGCGGTACCTGGAGAAGGACCACGCTCCGGAGGCGGCGCTCCTGAAAAAGATCCAGGAGGCACTCGGCGGTGCGCCGTCCGATGCTGCGCCGTCGGATGCTGTGCCGTCCGACTCCAAAGCGCCCGACGCCGGGGCACCTGGTCCCGAGGCGAGCGGCGCCGGGGCGCTGGCGCCCGAAGCGGGGGCGTCTGAAGGCGGGGCGCCTGAAGGCGAGGCGCCCGGCGCCGGGACGCCTAAAGCCAGGGCGCAGGAGTCTAAGGCGCCCGAAACCAGGACCCTAGCCCTGATTGCCCTGCTTCAGGCCGCCGGGCTGTTCGGCAAGCTCTTCCCCGACGCAGATCGAAGCCGGGCAAGCGAGTTGGCGAAGGACTATTGGCCTTCCCGCGCAGTGGAGGACGAACTTCGTATGATCAGATTGGCGCAGGAAGAAGCCGCCACGTTGTGACGCGTAGCCCAGGAGGTGCTTAGCGGCTTTTATGCGCCCCCGCGGGTGAGCGGCCTGGCGTCTGCGCACGGCAGGGCTGTGACCGGGTATTTGCCGATACCAGCCGGGGCGGAAACCGCTCGTACTGCTCAGCCCAGTGCGGTAACGCCGACGCGGTTCAGCGCTACCGCGGCCGATGGCGCTCCGGAGACTCCGAGGCGCGCATGGACAGGAAGGCTGATTTCTAAATGGCAGGAATGCCGGCAGCCACCGTGGAGGTGAGTGCCGCCGTCGTCCGTACCCTCATCCGGGAGCAGCGGCCGGACCCTGCCGGCCGCTCGCTCGTGCGTGTTGCCAATGGCTGGGACAACGCGACCTTCCGGCTCGGCGACAATCTGGCAGTCCGGCTGCCGCGCCGGGCCGAAGCGGTGCCGCTGATCCGGCATGAGCAGCGGTACCTTCCCGGCATCGCCGCCCGATCGCCGGTTGCGGTGCCCGTCCCCGTCCATGCCGGCCGGCCGACGTCGGACTTTCCCTGGCCGTGGAGCATCGTCAGGTGGGTTCCAGGTGCGCCGGCGGCCGAGGTCGGAACGGCGGACCGTGGGCCTGCTGTGGACGGCCTTGCCGCCTTCCTGAGGTCCCTCCATGTGCCCGCGGAAGCAGGAGTCCCGGTGAATCCTGTCCGCGGTGTGCCGCTGATGGACCGGGATGCGGCTGTACGGGAAAGGCTCAGGGACGGGGAACGCTACCCGCAGGCGGCACGGCTGAGGGCGATATGGGCTGAGGCCTGTGCCGCTGAAACACGGGGCGGCCCGGCGATGATGCTCCATGGCGACCTTCACCCGGGCAACATTCTGCTGGCGGCCGACGGTTCACTGGCTGGAGTGATCGACTTCGGCGATGTCGGGGCCGGGGATCCGGCCGTGGATCTTGCCGTGGGATGGTTAATGTTCGACGCCGGTGCCCGCCAGCGCTTTATCGGCGCCTTTGGCCCCTCAGTAGACGGAGGCACGTGGATGAGGGCGCGTGGCTGGGCTCTCGTCCTGTCCACCGCCATGCTGAGCAACTCCGACGACAATCCGCGGATGTTCTCGGTGGGGGATTTCGGGATCCGGCAGGTGCTGGAAGGCTGAGTCGGGCTGGGGCGGTCACCGCGGGGGGATTTCCGTCTTCCGAACGGTCGTTCCGCGGCGTCGGAGTGCTTGTCGTAGAGTGCCCAACAGTACAGTCGGTTTTTTGTCGGACCCTCCTGCCATGCTGTGGGTATGGAAAGCAGAGCAGCTGTGGAGGCGTTGGAGGGCATTGAGTCCTCCGTTGCTGCGTTGGCTGTTTGTGTCCGCGGCGCGGCCGGTGAGGTGGCCCCGACCGGTGTTGATCCGGCGGGTGGGGATCCCGCCGGTGGGGATCCGGTGGGTCTTGATCCGTTGCGGGATCAGGCGGATGCGTTCCTGGACGGTCTGGCCGAGGCGGGCAGGATGGAGGCCCGGCTGGCCGCGCTGAAGGTGCACCTCGCCGCGGGCTACGCCGCCGCGGCCGAGGCTTTGGCGGCACCGGCAAAGTCCCCGCAGGAGCACACCGCGCAGGAGATGGCGGTGACCGCTGAGGTCGCGTGTGTGCTGACGGTCAGTGAACGCACCGCCGGTGCCTTGCTGTGCGAGGCCCGCACCCTGACCGCCGGGCTGCCGTTGACGCTGGCCGCGTTGCAGGCCGGGACCATTTCCTGGCAGCACGCACGGATCCTGTGTGATGAAACAGCCAACCTGGAACCGGCCGCCGCCGCCGCGTTGGAAGCGCATTTCCTGGACCCGGACGCGGTGAACCCGGCGCGGGGCTGCCCGGCCGGGGAACTGGTGCCGGGCCGGTTCCGGGCCAAGGCACGGGCCTGGCGGGAGCGGCACCACCCGGTCAGCATCGAGACCCGTCATACCAAGAGCGCCGCGGACCGGCGGCTGGAGTATGTTCCGGACCGGGACGGCATGGCCTGGCTTTCGGCGTACCTGCCGGCCGATACCGCGGCGGGGATCTGGGACCGGGCCACCACCGCCGCACGTGCCCTGCAGGGCCCCGCAGAAGCCCGCACCCTGACGCAGCTCCGGGTCGATGTTGCTTCTGAGTGGCTGCTGGGCGGTGTGATGGAGGGAACCCCGTCCCCGACCGCGCAGGTCCTGGTCACCGTCCCGGTCTTTTCGCTGCTCGGCCTGACCGGGGAACCGGCCATGCTGGACGGGTACGGGCCGATCCCGCCGTCCATGGCCCGCCGCCTCGTCGCCGACGGTGCCGCCTCGATCCGGCGGGTCCTGACCGACCCGCGTGACGGGGCACCCCTGGAGATCGGCCGCAGCACCTACCGGATCCCGACAGCCCTGCGGCAGTGGCTCCGGCTCCGGGACGGGCGCTGCCCTTTTCCCGGCTGCAACAACCCCTCCCTGGACAACGACGCGGACCACCTCCTCGCCTGGGCAGACGGCGGAACTACCGGGATCAGCAACCTGGGCCAGCCCTGCCGCATGCACCACCGACTGAAGCACACCACAGCCTGGACCCCCGTCGGGGCGACAGCCAACGAATCACCTGGCTGGATCTCACCCACCGGACGGTCCTACCCCAGCGAACAACAGGACTGGGAACCACCACACTGGCCCGAACCGCCGGATCATGCGCGGGAAGACCTAGCACGCGACGACCGGGACTGGGAACCGCCGGACTGGCCAGCCAGCTTCGACAGCCTCGAGCGCTTTGAGGGCCCCGGGGGCCTCGATGGCGTGGGCTCTCCACTGCCGGTGGATCCCTTCCCCGACTGGGCACTATTCACAGCTGCCTAGAATCAGGCGGACACTTAACCCTACGCAGCCACGAACCCGCCGCTTGCCCAGCGCCGCAGCTCCTGCTTTTCAGCTTCATCGAATTCCATCAGCGCCACCCGGCACAGCTCTTCCACGTCTTCCGTCCACGCCGCCGCGAGCTCGGATGCCGTGGCCGAATCGCTGAGCTGGAAGTCCACGCTGCTCAGGCCCTGGATGACAAAGTTCACCGCGTTCCGGGACACCGGCTGCCCTGCCGTGACACAGTCATCCCGGACAAGCCTCGACAGTTCACTGCGGCTGGCCGGGTTCTCACGGAGCCGCGCCTCCATGGACACGAACATCTGCCGGAACTGGGCAGCGGAGAGCGCCGGAACATCCGTCACCCGGGCAACCTGCTCCTCGATGCCTGGCTGGACTTCGGCTTCTGACGGAAGATCGGCGCTAGAGAAACGCTTCGTATCCCAGACCCAGCCGCCGCGTGCGGGTGAGTATTCGATCCCCTTGCCGATCTGGGCCACCCAGGTCCCAAACTTTCCACAGCCGCCCCAGTCCGCCTTCAGCCC
This sequence comes from Arthrobacter sp. ISL-72, assembly GCF_018613755.1. Classification (GTDB taxonomy): domain Bacteria; phylum Actinomycetota; class Actinomycetes; order Actinomycetales; family Micrococcaceae; genus Arthrobacter. The sequence continues at coordinate 46,137 of NZ_JAGGPP010000001.1, read as the reverse complement.
GGGGTCTGCCGTCAGCGCCCGGTGGGCCACCAACGCTCCGGCCACGGGACCGGGCGCGTTCCGGACGAACTCCCCAACCTCCTTGATGGCAGGCGAGATGGTTTTGGCCCTGGTCTTTCCGCGGAGCGGGGCACTTTTCGCTTCACCGGCGCCCACAGCAGGCATCGGCTCCGCTGTCGTCCCATGGAGAATCGCCACGAAGTCGTGGGACTCAACCACACTGTCAGCCATCTCGCGGTAGGCGAAGGCCACAGCACCCGCTGCAATCACAGTGGTCATGCGGTCCGCCGCCCTGAACCGCTGAATCAGCGACGTGAAGTCGGCGTCCGCCGAGGCGATGAAAAACTCCTCGATGCCGGAGGTTCCGGACAAGGCATCCATGGCGTCAAGTACCAGGTTGATGTCGGTGCTGCTCTTGCCGCGCTGGGTCAGTGACGGGCAGTCGATCACGCGAAAACCAGCCCGGGTCCAGTACGTCCGGTACTTCGAATACACCACCGGGTTCAGGTAGCAGTTGCGGATCAGGAACCGGCGGGACTCCTCGCCGGCACCCCCTGCCGACAACGCATCGGCCCAGTGCTTCGGATCCTCGGCGAACCGCTTGGCCGCCACCGGGTCGAGGGCCTGTAAACCGGTATAAACATTGTCGAAATCAACGAACATCGCAGCACGGATGCCAGGCCGCCTGGACGGGGAAAACGCATCGATCATTGGCTCAGTGTGCCAGCAACACTTCGCCCCCACCAGATGCGACGCACCGTGGCGGGCGGCGTCAAATGAAGCGGACGACCTCAGCTGACCAGGATCTGGGTGGAGGACTCCTTGATCTTGCCGTTGGCCCACTTCATCTGGCGGACGGTCTGCGCGTGGCAGCGCTGGGCGACCTCCAGCAAGTCCGTGTGTTTGATGCCCTGGGCGGCCTGGGCGAGCATCTCCCAGTCGGCGGACACGCCGCAGGACTTCAGATAGACCTCCCGAAGGTCCCGGAGCAGCAGCAGACCGGCCTCACCGCGCCGGCCCATCAGCTCGCTGCCCTTCTCCCTGAGTTTTTCCATCACTGCGGCCTCGTCGCGGGGCTCGGGATCCAGTTCCTGGCCGTACTGCTTGGCAATTTTGGCGATCTCCCGGACGTGCTCTTGCGACCACTTGGCCAGGTCGCGTGCAAGGTAGTAGATGTCGTGGTCCACCTTGTGCCGTTCCGAGACTTTCAGGAGCTCGTGCGCCAGCTCGTTCTCGGACCGGTGGAGTTCTTCCAGCACCAGACCGATTTTCATGATGCTCCTCCCGACGCGGCGCCCTCGATGGTTTCATAGGCCTGTGCCGAGGGGATTCCTGACGTCAGCTTCCCGGCCGGGAAAGCTGCCGCCTGGATACCTGCAGCGGGAGCCGAAGCAGTGTTGGTGGGGGCCGACGACGGGCCGTCGCCCGCGGCGATCCGCGTCAGGCGCGCCGCCGCCGTCTTGAAGATGGGCTGCTTGGACGCGGCGTCCCATTCGGTGATGGTCAGCTCATTTGCGGCCCGCCCGTTGCCAGGCGGTTCATGTCCGCCGTCGGTATCCCAATATCCGTAATGGAACGGAAGGAAAAGGACGCCGCTGCGGATTCCGCTGATGCGCACCTGGGCGCGGACCGATCCGCGCGGAGTCTCCACCTCCGCAAGGTCCCCTTCGGCAATACCGTACGCGCCGGCGTCGTCCGCTGACATCTCCACCCAGACCTCCGGCGCGGCAGCCTGCAGCTCAGGCGCCCTTGCGGTTTTGGTGCGGGTGTGGAAGTGGAAGAGCGTCCGCCCCGTGATGAGCTGCAGGGGGTATTTCTGGCTGGGCAGCTCATGCGGCGGCGTGTATTCGGCGGCCTTGATGATCGCCTTACCCTCCGGATTCAAAGCCTTGTACTCCGATGCCTCCATGGGTGCGCCGGTCAGCAGGTCACGTCCGTAGCTTTCGCAATACTCCGGATCGGCCCAGAACTTTCCATCGGCATAGATCCGCTCGGAGCCCTCGGGATTCTCCTCATTGCACGGCCATTGGATGCCGGATCCGCCGCGGAGCTTGTCATAAGTGATGCCGGTGTAATCGCAGGGCCGTCCGCGGCTGCACTCCTTCCAGGCTTCGAAGGCGGACTCCGGATCGTGCCACTTGACCAGCGGCTCCCCGTCCTTGTCCTTCAACCCCATCCGCTGGGCGTAGTCGATGAAGATGTCCAAATCCGGCCGGGCCTCGCCGGGAGGTTCCACGGCCTTGTCCGAGAGGTGGACGGTCCGGTCCACATTGGTGAACGTTCCAGTTTTCTCACCCCAGGTGGCCGCGGGGAGGACAACGTCGGCAAGCTGCGCGGTCTCGGAAAGGAAGATGTCCTGCACCACCAGGAACAGCCGCTCCTGCGTGAGGAGGGATCGGATCCGGGCCAGTTCCGGCAGGGACACGGCAGGGTTGGTGCCGCTGACCCAGAGCATCCGGATCGAGCCCTCTTCCACGTAACGGATCATCTGCATCACGTGCGTGGGCGGCGAAAAGTGCGGGATCGACGACGGCTCGACGTTCCAGACCTTCGCCAGGTCCTCGACCTGGGCATCGTTGGACCAGTTGCGGAAGCCGGCAAGGTCGCCGTCGGCCCCGCATTCCCGGGTGTTCTGCGCGGTGGGCTGGCCGTTCATCTGGAGGATGCCGCAGCCGGGTTTGCCCAGCATCCCGCGGATGAGGTTGAGGTTGTTAACCTGCACCGCTGCGGCCGTAGCCTGGTTGGACTGGTAGAAACCCTGCAAGACCGTGGACAGCAGCCGCTCTGCATGGCCGATGATGGCCGCTGCCTCCTGGATCTTTTCAGCCGGAACGCCGCAGATCTCGGCCACCAGCACCGGGGGGTAGTCCTTGACCATCTTCTCGAGGTCCGCGTATCCCACCGTGTTCGCCTGGATGTAGTCGGTGTCCAGCCAGCCGTTGCTGATGATTTCGTGGAGGATGGCGTTCATCAGGGCCACATTCGTCCCCGGCCTCGGAGCCAGGTGGACCGTGGCTGCCTTGGCCACGGGCGTCAGGCGCGGGTCCACGCAGATGACCTTCGGCGGGTTCGGGCCCTCCAGCCTGTCCAGTACCCGGGTCCACAAGACCGTCTGCGTCTCGGCCATGTTGTGACCGAACAGGGCAATAACGTCCGCGTGGTCCACATCCGTGTAGGACCCCGGCTGCCCGTCGCAGCCGAACGATTCCTTCAAAGCCTCCGCAGCCGTGGCCGTGCAGAGCCGGGTATTTCCGTCCACGTGATTGGTGCCCAGGCCGCCGTGCGCCACCACGCCCAGCGTGTAGTACTCCTCGGAGAAAAGTTGGCCCGTGGTGTAGAAACCGATGGCACTGGAACCCTGCTCCGCCAGCAGTTCCTTGGACCGGGCCACCACGCGGTCCATGGCGGTGTCCCAGTCCGTCTCCACCAACTGCCCGCCTGCACGGATCAGCGGTCTGGTCAGCCGGTCCGGGGATGCGTTCGCCTGCCAGCCGTAGAGATCCTTGGGCCCCAGGCGTCCGTGGTTGACCCGGTCCACTGCCCGCCCCCGCACACCGACAATCCGTTGGTCCTTGACGGCGATATCCATGGCGTCACCGTTGGAGTGAAGGATTGACGCGGTCTGGACCCACCGGTCCACGTCCTCAGGAGCCACCCCTTCGGCCAGGTGCGCATCCACCCGGACCGGCCAGGATTCCCCGGCTCCGTACGGTGTCCGTGTCCCCCAGGGGTCGGCGATCCTGTCCTTGCGCGCCATGGTTCATCTCCCGGTCCTACATCGATGTCTGCCCAGCCGGTTTCGTAGCTCTCCTTACCCATATACCAGGCAGCACAAACACGGACAGATCCCAATCGGAAGACGACACCGCTGCAGAGCCGGTCGCTGCCGCTATTCCTCGAAGTGACTGACGGCCGGCTCGGCGGTCAGTGAACGGACCACGGACGCGGCCACATCGCGCAGCTTCACGTTTCGGTGGTTGGAGGCGGCGGTCAGAATCTTCATGGCCGCTCCCTGGCTGCAACGGTTCTGCGCCATGATCGCCCCGGCGGCGAGATCGATCGTGGTCCGAGACTGCATGGCCGCGGCCATGTCGTCCCGTGCTTCACTGAGGTTGGCGATCTTGAGAGCCAGCCGCAGGGACTTGGACGCATGCGCCGCGAACGACTCGGCCCTTTCGATGTCGGCGCCCGTGAAGGCGTGGGTCCTGCTGGCGTAGAGGTTCAATGATGCTCGGGTTTCGCCCTCGACCAGGAGCGGAACGCCCAGTACGGACCCGATTCCCTGTCCGGAGATGGCCCGGATGTATTCCGGCCAACGATGCTCACGACGGAGATCCGGGACGAGCACACTAGTCATCTCCCGCATGGCCGTCAGGCAGGGTCCTTCTCCGAAGGTGTTCTGCAGTTCGTCCAGGAGATAGGCAGTCTCGTCGCTGCCGGCCACAGTTGCAGCCCTTTTGCGTCGGATGACGGTGACGCCGCACAGCATGTCGGGGTCCATGGGCGCGAAGCTGGCCGCGGCAAAGCTTGCCAGCTCGGTCAGGAACGCCTTGACGTCGCTGCTTTCCAGCACGAGGTCCTGGAGATACCCGTCCAGGGTGACTTGCTGTTCAGGGGGTAAATCGTGGAGCATGCTGGGCCTCCGGACCTCGGCCGGACCCGGTGCAGGTCGGCGGAAGCCCGCTCACTGCCAAACGGATCTGCTCTAAGAGTACGCCCGTTCCAAGTCTGGAGAGGGGGCAGCGGCGGAGCTTGGCCGCTGCTGAAGCGCCACGCCCGACTTGCTTGCCGATTCAGCTACTTACTCCGCGGTGCCCTTGGTACGTTGGAGCCCTCGACGATGTGGAGGCTGACGATGCGTACAAAAGTGGCCATGACGTTCCGGGCTCTGTTTGCCCTCGCCGCGGCGGCGGCGGTGGCGGTGGGCGCGACGGCGTGCTCGGGCTCCAACCCGGGCAGCGCGGAGGCGGCAGTGGCCGCAACTATGTTCCACGACGACGTGCGCTCCGGTGATGTGGAAGCAGCCTGCGGACTCCTGGCCCCCGGAACAGTCGAAGAACTCGAGGAAGGGGAGCCGGGCAGTTGCGCCATCAAGCTGCGGGAGGTGGACCTGCGAGCTACTTCCAGTGTGTTGGAGTCCGAGGCGTACGGCAGCGATGCACAGGTCGTCCTCGACGAGGACACGGTGTTCCTGGTGCAGTCCGGCCAAAACTGGAAGATCACGGCGGCAGGTTGCACCTCCCGCGGCGAACGTCCCTACGACTGCCTTATTGATGGGAGCTGAGATGCGCGCAACATTCGTTATCTGCCTGAGCGTCATCGCCATAGGCCTGGTGTACATGCTCGCACTGGGGGTGATGGGCCGGTGAGGAACAAACCCTTGGTCACCAATGGGCTGAGCATCGGCTTCGGGCTGCTGTTCCTGGCGTCGCTGACCGGCCAGGCTTTTTCGGGACTGGCCTACTTCAACGAGCAGCAGATGGCGGCGAACCTTGAGCCGGTCGGTTTTTGGCAGTACGTGACTTCGTCAAGCTTCGCCGTGGACGTATCGGAGAACTGGCAGTCCGAATACCTGCAGTTTTTCCTGCTCATCATTCTTGCCGTGTGGCTGGTCCAAAAGGGCTCCCCGGAGTCCAAGGAAATTGAAAAGCGGGGGCTGGAATCCGATAAGGACCAGATGATCGGGCAGTATGCAGAAGACGATTCCCCGGCCTGGGCCAAAGCCGGAGGCTGGAAGACGGTCGTATTTTCCAACTCGCTGGGCCTCGTTATGGGGACAATCTTCGTCCTGTCCTGGCTGGCGCAGTCCGTTGCGGGATTCACGGCCTACGCGCAGGAGCAGCTGGAAAACCTTCAAGATCCGGGGAGCTGGACCGAATACATTGTCTCGCCGGAATTTTGGAACCGCACGCTGCAAAACTGGCAGTCTGAGTTCCTGGCTGTGTGGTCCATGGTGGCGCTGTCGATCTTCCTGCGCCAGCGCGGCTCACCGGAATCCAAGCCCGTCGGCGAAGCCCACGACGCAACCGGAGTGCAGGGCTAGCCGGGGCAGGCTCTGCCGTCATCGCGGACCTTCCAGTGAGATTGCGGGGTCTTCTGTGCGGGGTCTTCTGTAAGGTGCGGGAACTGTCTAGGCTGTCACCACCAGAGCATCGACGGGTTTCAACTTCATATGACCGACAGGGAGTGCAGTAATGCTTTCACTTTGGCTGGACCGCCCCCGGACCTTCACCCCGGATCCCTTTGTCCCGGACGCCGACTACAACGCGGTGGTTGTTGGAGCAGGAATCACGGGTCTTGCGACAGCAGTCCTGCTGGCCAGATCGGGCATGAAGGTGGCCGTCCTGGAAGCAAGAACCCTCGGCGCGGGAACCACCGGGAACACCACGGCCAAGCTGACCCTGCTCCAGGGCACGGTGCTGTCCTCGCTGCGCCGGCAGTACTCCCAGAAGATGGTGAACTCCTATGTGGAAGCCAACAGGGAAGGGCAGGCCTGGCTGCTGCGTCACCTGGAAGCGAACGATGTGCCGTTCCAGCGCCGGGACGCTTATACCTTTGCGATGACCGGCAAGGGGGAGGAGCAGGTGAAATCCGAACTCGCCGTCAGCCGGGAGGCCGGTCTGGACGTTGAAGACACCAGCGACTCCGAACTCCCGTTCAGTACGCGCCGCACCATCCGCCTGGCCGGCCAGGCGCAGTTCAACCCGATGGATGTGCTGGAGAGTCTGGTGACGGACTTCCGCGCCCACGGCGGCACGCTCATTGAAGGCGTGCGGGTGCAGGACGTCACCGGCGGGGACCGGGCCGTCGTCGATACCGACGCCGGCAGGGTTCACGCTGATCTGGTGGTGCTGGCGACCGGAGTGCCCATTCTTGACCGCGGCCTGTATTTCGCGAAACTGAAGGCCTCACAGTCCTACGCCGCCGCCGTGAAAGTGCCTGCCTCAACCAGCATTCCGTCCGGCATGTACCTCTCGGCAGAGACTCCCGGCCGTTCCCTGCGCACCTATCCCGCTGCCGAAGGCGAACTGCTGGTGGTCGGCGGCAACGGACACCAGGTTGGCAGGGAACCCTCGCCCCAGGCCCGCCTGGATGAGCTGCTGGACTGGGCGCGCCATCATTTCCCAGGGGCTGAGGTGACGCACACCTGGTCGGGTGAAGACTACCGGGCCACGAACGTGATGCCTTTCTTCGGTAAGTTGCCCCGCGGCGGCGGGAAAATCTTCTTCGCCACCGGCTACAACAAATGGGGGATGAGCAACAGCGTTGCCGCCGCCCTGGCGATCAGCGGAGAGATCCTGGGCGGCCAGCTCCCCTGGGCGGACACGATCCATCACAGGGTCACCTCACCTGCGGGCGCAGCTGCCGCAGTGGCCTTGAACGCTGACGTCGCCAAGACCCTGGCCGAAAGCTGGGCAAAGTTCGGAATGTCCAAAGCCGACACCGGTGACACCGTACCGGAGGAGGGCGCTGGCACTGTCCTTCGACACGGCAACAAGCCGGTGGCCGCGTCCACCGTTGACGGAACAACCTGCCGGGTCTCGGCGGTCTGCACCCATCTGGGCGGAGTGCTTAGCTGGAACGATGCGGAGAAATCGTGGGACTGCCCGCTGCACGGCTCCCGCTTCAACGCCACAGGCGAGGTCCTGCAGGGCCCCGCCACGCACAACCTCCGACCCGCCGAGTAGTCAGCCCGGGCCAGCGCATCCGGTGCCGGACGACGGCGGGACCCTCCCGCCGTCGTCCGTCCCCTTTCCGCTCGGGTATCGTGTGGACATGGACCGTGGACTTGCCGACATGGGCGCAGAAGGAATTCTGCTCGCCGGAGCGGGGCGCGCCATTCTGCTGCAGATCGCCAATCCGGCGGTGGGTCACGGGGTTGCCGAGCACAGCAGCTTCACGGAACGCCCGCTCGACCGGCTTCGCGGCACCCTGACCTACGTCTATGCCGTCGTCTACGGCACCGAAGGCCAGGTGGCAGCCGTCCGCCGCCGCGTGAACCGCGCCCATGCGCCGGTCCGCCGCGCCCCGGATCAAACCTCCAGCGGCTACAGCGCGTTCGACGCCGACTCGCAGCTTTGGGTGGTGGCGACGCTGTACGACACGGCGATCACTATTTACGAGAAAATCTACGGACCGCTCGACGACGAGACCGCCGACGCCATGTACCGCGACTATGCGAGGCTCGGCACGGTCCTGCAGCTCCCGCCCGCAATGTGGCCGGCGGACCGGGCAGCGTTCGCAGACTATTGGAACGGCCGGCTGCAGTCACTTAAAGCCAACGACGACGCCGTGCGCGTCGCCCGGGGGCTCCTGCATCCGCAGGGCGGGCCGGTCTGGTACCGCGTCGTCATGCCGTTCGCGCGCTTCCTCACGGCAGGCCTCCTGCCTGACCAGCTCCGGAACGACTTTGGCCTGGCGTGGAGTGCACGACACACTCGCCGCTTCGACCTCACCATGAGGTCGCTTTCGGTGGTGTATCCCCGGCTGCCGCAACGGATCCGGCACTGGTTCAAGAACTACTGCCTCGGCCAGCTCGGGACGGCCTAGTCGAAGGCGCCCACCACGTTCTGGTCCCAGTCGATCACGGAGCCGGTGACCACGCCGCTTCGCGGCGAGAGCAGGAAGACCACAAACTCGGCGATCTCATCGATCTGGCCGAGCTTGCCCATCGGCACCGACGCATTGGCCTTCTCCAGCCAGTCGTCGCCGCCGCCATGGAACCGGCGCTGGATCAGGTCTTCGCCTTCGGTGGCCGTCCAGCCGATGTTGACGCCGTTGATCCTGATCCTGTCCCACCTGTGGGCATGTGCTGCATTCCGGGTCAGCCCGGCGAGCCCGGCTTTGGATGCGACGTAGGGTGCCAGATACGGCTGGCCGCCGTGCGCGGACATGGTGATGATGTTGACGATAGCTCCGGGCACCTCGCGTTCCTTGAAGTGTTTGATGGCATCGGCCATGATGAAGAACGGCGCCTTGAGGTTGACGGCGATGTGCTGGTCGAACAGCTCAGGCGTGGTGTCCGTCATGCTGCCCCGGGTGGTGAGGCCGGCAGCATTCACTACTGCGTCAAGCCGGCCGAAGTGCTCGATGGTTCGGGCTACCGTGCTGGTCGCCTGTTGCGTATCAGCCAGGTCGGCTTGCAGGAAGAGTGCGGCCACCCCCAGTTCGGTGAGATCTTCGGCCATCCTGCTCCCGGCCTCGGCCGAGCGACCTGTGATGGCGATACCCGCAGCTCCTTCAGCGGCGGCCCGCCGGGCTATGCCGGCGCCCAGTCCGTGCGTGCCCCCGCTGATAAGTACAACCGTGTCCTTGAGGAGCCCCGAGCCGGGTAGTCCCGAACCGGGGAGCTCCGGGCCAGCGAGTTCTGGTGCTGTCACTTCTGCAGTGCCCCTTCAACGTTGACGGTCCTGCCGGTGGTGGCGGACTCGGCGGCGGCATCGGCCAGGACCAGCGCGGCCATGCCATCGTCGAAACCGGGCGAACAGGGGCTGCCCGTCTGGAGGGCTTCGACGAATCTGTCCAGTTCGCGCCGGTAGGCGGCGGCATAGCGCTCCAGGAAGAACGGCTCATACGGGTCCGCCGCCTCCACGCCGCGGCTGCCGAAACTGCGAATGGTTGTGGGCGAAATGTTGTCAGCCCGCAGCATGCCCTCGCTTCCGAACGCTTCCAGCCTCTGGTCGTAGCCGTAGGCGCTGTGCCGGGAGTTCGTGATGCTGACGAATTCACCGTTCCGGCCACGCAGGGTCACCACGGCGGAGTCGAAATCTCCCGCCCCCGCGATGTAATCGCTGAAGACGTTCGCTCCGTGGGCGGTCACCTCGACGATGTCCGGGATGAAAAACCGGGCCATGTCCAGGTCGTGGATGGTCATGTCCCGGAAGATGCCTCCGGAGGCTGCGATATAGGCCGCAGGGGCGGGAGCCGGGTCGCGGCTGATGATGGACAGGTGCTCCAGCCGTCCGATCTCGCCGGCCGCAACCCGTTGATGCAGCGCGGCGAACGCGGGGTCGAACCGCCGGTTGAAGCCCATCATGAGCGGGATGCCGGCCGCGGCCAGATTCTGCCGGCAGCCCCGTACCCGCTCAATGTCCAGATCGATCGGCTTTTCACAGAGCACCGCCAGGCCCCTGGCGGCTGCAGCCTCGATCAGCTGGACGTGCGTGGGAGTCGGCGAACAGATGACGACGGCGTCCAGGGACGCGTCGGCGAAGACATCGTCCGTGGACCCGGTGGATCGGGCCCCGTACTGGGCGGCGACTTCTCCAGCGCTCGCGGTCATCGGGTCGGCAACCCAGGCCAGGTTGATACCCGGGTGGGCTGCGAGGTTCGCGGCGTGCACCCTGCCGATGCGCCCCGAGCCGCACAGGGCCACGTTCAGTTTCTCCACCGCTGCCGCCTTACTGGCCATCGGTGAGGCGGCGGCCGGCGGAGGCCTTCAGGTCCCGGTCGAAGACGTCGACGGGGGCGTCTTCCTGCAGGCTCCGCCACACCAGTTCCGCCTGGGACTCGGGGGCGATCCCGCCCACCGGCTGGTCGCGGTCCAGGTTCGTGGGAAAGCCGTAACCCTCAGCGGACGCGGCGATGACATTGCGCAGGAACCTGTCGCTGGCACCGTCCGTCTTGAGCTGCCGTAGTGTCGGGTACAGGGCAGCCGACATCGCGGTGCGGTCCACTGATTCCATGGCCCGGCCGAACGCGGAGGAAACCTGCAGCAGGTTGGCCATACGGCGGATGTCGGCGGACTTGTTGTGGCCGGCGCCGTGGAACAGGGCCGGGTTGAAGAAGGCCGCATCGCCCTTCTCCATCGGCAGTTGCACGTAGTTTTCCTCGAAGTAGCGGGTGAACTCCGGGCGGTGGAAGGCGAGGTAACCGGCGTCGTACTTGTGCGAGTGCGGCAGGTACAGGGTTGGTCCCGACTCCACCGGCATGTCGCAGTGTGCGACGGCGCCCTGCAGCGTCAGCGCAGGGGAGAGCAGGTGGATGTGGGCCGGGTAGCGGGCCGCCTGCTCGCCGGACATGAAGCCGAGGTGGTAGTCGCGGTGCGCGGTCTGCGGCGCACCGCCGGGGTTCACGACGTTGACCTGCGAGGTGACCTGGTAATTCGGGCCGAGCCACGCTTCGGAGATGAGGGCCAGGATGTCGTTGGAATAGTAGTTGGCGAACACCTCCGGGTCCCGCACGGCCAGCTTGTCCAGCGCGCCCCAGATGCGGTCGTTCGCGCCGGGCTTGGCGAAGTGGTCGCCGGCCGCTGCGCCGGAGGCCTTCTGCTCGGCGATGATGCCGTTGAAGGCTTCGGTGGCGCGGTCCACGACGGCGGTGTCGGCGAAGGCGCCCTTGAACACCACGATGCCCGGGCCGGCGGTCAGGGCACGGATCAATTCGGCCTGGATATCCGCGCGCTCCCCCGGGGAGTCCAGATAGCTGTGCAGGCGCTGCCCGTAGACCAGGACATTTTGCTCGACGGCGTCGGCGTAGGCATAATCGTCCAGCTTCGTCTTTTCGCTGACGACGGCAACGAAGTCCTCGAGCCGGCAGCTGTCCTGGCCGAACCATTGCGGGGCCCGGGTTCCGGGTGCGTGCGATGCGGCTGTGGTGGTCATGGCGTTTCCTCCTTGAAACTGTGGGCTTGAAACAGTGATCTGGAATGTGTGGCGGTCCGGTTTCCAGCTTCGTGCATCCCGCTGTTCCCGTGCAACGCCAAAATCCATCAGGAATCCATCAGCCGTGCGCGTCTTGCCATCGGGTCCGCGCCAGTGGGACAGTCTTGCTAGACCTAAACCCATCAGGAAAACATCATCAACCGACCGCGAGGAGTTTGATGGCCCACCCCTATTCCGTCAGGGAAATCGCCCGCCAGGCCGGGGTGAGCGACGCGACAGTTGATCGCGTCCTGCATAACCGTTCCGGAGTACGGCAGAGCACCGTCGGCCAGGTGCGCCAGGCCATCAGGGACCTGGAGGCGCAGCAGCTGCAGCTGGAGCTGACCGGCAGGCGGTTCATGATCGACGTCGTCGCGGATGCTCCAGGCCGATTTACCACCTCCGTGAAAAGCGCACTGGAATCGGTGCTGCCGCTGCTGAGGCCCGCCGTGTTCCGGGCCCGCTTCCACCTCCATGAGCAGTGGAACGCGGAGGACTGCGCGGCCGAACTGGACAGGATCGGCAAGCGGGGCAGCCAGGGCGTCATCCTGAAGGCGCCGGACGTGCCGCTGGTGACGGCCGCCGTCGACCGGCTCGCCGAAGCCGGAATTCCGGTGGTCACGCTGGTAACGGACCTTCCCGCCAGCCGCCGGGTCGCGTATGTGGGCATGGACAACAGGTCCGCGGGGGCGACGGCGGCGTACCTCATCCACCAATGGATGGGCGCGGATCCCGGGAGGGTCGTCGTGACGGTCAGCAACGATTTTTTCCGCGGGGAGGAGGAGCGGGAGGTGGGCTTCCGCGCGGCCATGCGCTCCATGGATCCGCGACGGGAGGTCTTGTTCCTGCCGGCAAGCGACGGCCTGGACCGGACCACGCGGCGCCTGATGGGAGAAACCCTGGCCGCCCACGACGACGTGCGCGGCGTGTATTCGATCGGCGGCGGCAATACCGGCATCTCAGAGGCATTCGAAGCCGCCGGCCGGATGCCGCAGGTGTTCATTGGCCACGATCTGGTTCCGGACAACGTGGCGCTGCTGCGCACCGGGACCATGACCGCCTTACTGCACCATGACCTCAAACAGGACATCCAGCAGTGCTGCCGGGCCATCATGCACACCCACGGTGCCCTCCCCGACGCCGGCGGCGGCAACGCCTCGCAGATCGAGGTCATCACGCCGTTCAACATTCCGCACTGATGCTGAGACTGAGCGAGGCGCGGCTCGTGCTTTCAACACTCTGTTGACAACAGCCTGTTGAAAGCGGATGCTTGCGGGATGTGCGGGCACACATCGCGCAGGAAATGGAGCAGGGAATGAACAAGCCCGAGACGGCGGCCAGCCCGGGCAGCGACGTCGAGGAAGCCTCCCGACAGAGCCGGGCGGCGCGGGTGTTGCTGGATAGAGGCGCATCGGATCTGCCGCCCCGACCCTGGTTGGGCGGGCGGCAGCCGCCTTCCGCGCAAGACCTCATCCAGCACCTTCTGTGGCGGGCCAACGGTACCGGCCGCGGAGCGCCGGTGGATGTCCTGGATGTGGATGCCGGCCTCACCCTACTCTCGGCCGCGCGGCAACAGATGGATGGTCTAGAATCGGCGCTCTTGTTTCTTGCGCGGTCGCAGGGGCTGACTTGGCAGCAGATTGCCCAAGGCCTTGGGCTGCGCTCCGCGCAAGCAGCGCAGCAGAGACTCGACCGGCTCTTGGGGAGGCCGGAAGCGGGTGTGTCCAGCTGACATGGAACCTCCGTCTCCGGCCCAAAAAGGAAGAGAAAGCATGGACGTCTCCAAGAACGTTCTCACTGGAACCGGTGCCAGCCCCGGTATTGCGTGCGGTACAGCACGGACCGTTCAGAGCATCGACCAGTTCTCCGATCTGAGGCCTGGCGAGGTCCTGGTCTGCCGCACTACTGATCCCGCGTGGACACCCCTGTTCGCTGTAGCCTCTGCAGTCATCACGGAAACAGGGGGAATGCTGTCCCACGCCGCCATTGTGGCCCGCGAGTACGGCATCCCCGCCGTCCTGGGCCTAAACCACGCTTTGACCCGCATCACGACCGGAACATCGCTCGTGGTGGACGGAACCCATGGAACCGTCCGCGAGAATCCGGCAACAGCAGGAGCGACTTCATCGTGAACGCACAGCAGCCAATACTGCTCACGCTCCACGCTGTGAGGTTGCTCGGTTTCGCTGACACTGAACCAGTTGCGGCACGGTTCCGACAAGATCCGGACGACGTTGAACAATGCCTGATAGCTGCAGGTGCCAACGGTTGGGCGCACCGAACTTCATTCGGAGGAGCCAGGGGCTGGTCCCTGACCGTCGCTGGTAGGAAAGAAAATGAACGTCTCCTCGAAGAGGAGCTGAACATTGCCGGCGGCCATCCAGCCCTCATCGGCGTGCACGCTGACTTTGCACCCCTGAACGAACAGGTCGTTGCCGCCTGCAGCAAACTTCAACTCCAGTGGCTGTCCGCGGGACATCGGCCAGGCGACGGGATTGCCGAGCAGACAGAGCAGACCTTCAAGCCAGCGCTGACATCCTTACGTGATCTGGAAGCCCGGCTGATTGCTGTCCTGCCGCGATTCAGCGGATACACGAAACGCCTCGAGAAGGCGCTCGCGAACGCTGCCACGGAGCCGGCCTGGCTCACCGCCACCGACCGCGACTCCTTCCACCGAGTATGGTTCGAGCTGCACGAAGACCTCATCGCCACCCTAGGCATCCGGAGATAAGCAACCGGACGTCACCCTCAAACATGAGGTTTGGTTACTCGGGCGGTGTCGCCTCTCCCTGCCAGAAGTTCCACTGATAGCCCCACGGGTCCACGATCGTGAAGGTCCGCGGCCCGTATGGCTGGTCGGCCGGCGGCTCGATCTCCACGTCCGTCGCGGCGCGGACGCTGGAGTACTGGGCGTCGACGTCGTCCACGTGCACGATCAGCAACAGCCCTCCGCCGTTGCCTGGATCTGCGGCGCTCCCGGAAACCGCGATTCGCCCGCCTCCGGCCACGATTTCCGCTTCCTCGGTGACGCCGTCGTCGTTGCGCCAACGGGTGGAAGGGCCGAATCCGAGCACCTTCTCCATCCAGTCAAGCGCGGCGTCCGCCCCTTCGTAGTACAGGTACGGAATGACTTCGGTGACTGCCATGATCGGCTCCTTCCCCTCGCGGTATTCAAAGATTACTCAGGCACAGCCGCGCGGGAAGACCACGCTCCTAATGGAGACGACGGCCCACTGGCGGAGCGCTGCAAGGCCCCGCGTGCACCCGTTTTCGTTACGCCATGCTTCGGGGAGTTAACCCGTGTTGCCCAGCGCGTCCGTTCATTTCACCCGCTGTTGGGAACCGCCAGGCAGGGTGGTTGATTGGGTGGACAAGCTTCGAAAGGACCCGCCATGACGGAACATTCTAATCTCACCCCGCGCCGGCTCCGGACCATCCTGGGCCATTTCGCCACCGGCCTCACCGTGATCACGGCGGCAACGAAGGGCAACCGCGACGGCGTCCGTCTCCAGCCGGCGGGGCGGGAACGTCTGAGGGGCGTCTGCAGACACCCCCAAAGCAAGCGGTGCTGAACCGTAACCCGACGACGGCGCGACGTGCCGCCGTCGTGCGCGGAGCACCAAGTCGCCACATGGACCGGTTTCATGGAAGAGGTGCGGGCGTTGAAGAATGGGGTCATGGCCGACATCATCGAATTCCTGGAAGCCCGGATTGCGGAAGACGAGGCAGCTGCGGGCCAGCTGGAAGAGAGTGGATCCGGTCACCCGGTGCAACGGACCAGCTTCGGCATCTCCCCGTTCTCCGCCGGTCGCGTACTGGCCGAGTGTGCCGCCAAGCGGAGGATCCTGGGGAACGTGCCCCTGGTTACCGATATACCGTCGCAGATGGGCGGGACCAGCGAGTACGTGCTCATGTGCCTAGCCTCGGTCTACAGCTGGCACCCTGACTATCAGGAGGGCTGGACCATTACGGACTAGCCCGGCAAAGAAGGGTGCCACTCCCGTCGGAGCGACACCCTTCCCTATCTTTGCGGCATTATTTCTTGAAGGCGTCCTTGACCTTCTCGCCGGCCTGCTTCAGATCCGCTTTGGACTGATCGGTCTGGCCTTCGGCTTTCAGGCTCTGATCGTCCGTAGCGTCTCCGGCGGCTTCCTTGCCCTTGCCGCCAAGCTTCTCGGCAGCATTTTCGATCTTGTCGTCCAATCCCACGATGCCACTCCTTCGGTTGGTTGCCGCCGGCGGTCCGCCTGCGGTTCACTCCTCAATCGTAAACCCGTTTTCCGCTTAATGCTAAGCATGCTGAATACCTGCGCGGCGGGACGGCTGCTGCTAACAGGCCTTGTTGAGCGCCTCAAGAGCCCTGTCCACCATCTCCTGTACGCGCGGATTGAAGTCCTCCCGTGGCGATGCCGGCGGCAGCGCCACGGCCATGGCCGCTTGCCGGGAGCCATCGGCGCTGGTTATGGCAACCGTCCCATACCCGGGCACGTCGCCCACGTGGCCGAAGTAGTAATTGCCGGTGCAGGCATCCTTCCAGTGCTGGAGCCCCAGTCCGTAGCCTTCCTCTTCATTTGCCTGGTCCGGTGCGGTCATTTCCGCCACTGTCTTGGAGTCCAGCAACTTCCCCTGTGCCAGCGCGCCAGGAAATGCGTTGAGGTCCGGCACGGTGGAAATCATCCCGCTGTCCGCGGAACCGATGTGGATTGCCGGCAGCGCGACGTCAACGGGTTTGTTCCCCAGCAGCGCATAACCGTGGATCAGCTGTTCCGGTCCGGGTTCGGCCCCCGTCATGAGGGTGCCGTCGAGCCCCAGGGGCTCCGCGATGTCGGTGCGAAGGACTTCGCCGATTGTCGCTCCGCGCAACCGCTCAACGAGGAGCGCCAGCGCAGCATAGTTTGAGTTCGAGTAGCTGAAGGCAACGGCCGATCCCCGGGGTTCCCACGGGACGGAGGCGGCAACGGCCAGTCGCTCTTCATGGGTCATCCGTTTGGCCAGGACATCCTGCATGGGTGCGGACGCCAGCAGTGCCTCCCAGTAACTGGGCATGCCGGAACGGTGGTTGAGCAGGCTGCGCACGCTGACGGGCCCCGGCGGGTGAAGCATTGTTGCGAGTTCCGGCAGATGGCGGGAGACGGGATCGTCCAGCCGGAGCTTTCCTTCTTCCACCAGCTTCATCACGGACACTGCCACCATGGGGATCGTGGCGTCGCCGATATGGACCTGGTCCGTCAGTTGGACCGGTTCCTGGTTGTCCTGGCTCCGGACACCGACGGCGCGGGTCCATTCTTCGCCGTTCGTTTTCATCTGGATGACAACGGCCGAGGCTCCGTCGGTACGCACCGCATCGAGGTAGCGTTCCAAGCCGGAGGAGGGCTCCGCTGCGGAGGCAGCGGACGATGGCGGTGAGGACTGTTGGCCGGGCGGCTCCGGTGCTGCTGTGCAGCCTGCGAGGAAGGACGCCGCCACTGTTGCGCTCAGGGCGGTCAGGACCGCGAGACGGACCGGGGCCAGTCGGGTGGATGCTGTCTGCATGTCACGGCCCTTCAGGGGCCGGTCCGCAGCTGGACTCCTAAGAGACCGCCAACTGCGCCGACACTTCCGATCCTCCTCAGGGCAGAGGGAAGCGTCAAGGGACGGACGGTGAGCGTGTGATCGCCTCGGCGACCGACACGCGACGCAAACGGACGACGGCGGGATGTGCCGCCGTCGTCCGTTTCCGGTTGCGCTGTTGGAACATTTAGATCGTCGCTGCCGCCTCCGGGCCGTGCAGCTGTTGCTCCTACCCGGTCCCTGCGCCGCCTGTACCCGATTGGGTTCTATTTCTGCGTCCGGTCAGCCAGATGGCCGCACTGTTGGTGGCAACGACGATGGCCATGCCAAGCCATTCGTGGAGGACCAGGATCTGGCCCAGCACCACAGTTCCGGAGAGCGCGGCGAGGATCGGGTTGATGCTCATGAATACGCTGAAGAACCCCGCGGGCACGTGGCGGAGTGCGATGAGGTCGGCGGCGTAGGGAACCACGGAGCAAAGGACTCCGGCCGTGACGGCGTAGAGAAGCGCCGGACCGGCAAACATTCCTTGAATGACCAAATAGGCCGCCACGGGCAGGTAGAACAGCAGTGAAATCAGCGTCGCTGCGGCGGGAGCCTGCAGGCCGGGCAGTCGCTGCCCGGCCACCCTGTTCAGGACGATGTACGCCGCCCAACAGGCGGCCGCCGTCACGGCGATCGCAATTCCGGCGTAGTCGCTGGTGGGGCCCGGCAGGACAAGAACGTACACACCCAGTCCTGCGGTCAGCCCGCACAGCAAATCCCACCGGCTCCTCGACGCCAGCAGCGCGACGGCCAGCGGCCCGAGGAATTCCAGGGTGACGGCCAGGCCCAGCCCGATCCGTTCGATCGCCACGTAGAGGCAGATGTTCATCAAGGCGGTGGCCGCGCCCAGCAGGAGGACCGGCCACCACTGCCGCCAGGTGAACCGGTGGAAGGGAGGCCGGGCAACGGGAAGCAGCACCGCCGCGGCTACAAGCTGGCGCACAGCGACAACTCCGGCCGGCCCGATCAGCGGAAAGGCGTGCGCCCCGATTCCGGCGCCGATCTGATTGCTGACGCCGCTTCCCGCCATGGTCAGCACGCCACGAACGAGCGTTGACCCGCGCGCGCCTGACCCGCGCCGGTCTGACCCACGCGGGCCTGACCCGCGGGGTCCACCTGCGCTGTGCACTGAAGAGGCTTCCATAAGCCAAAGTTTCCGGGCAAAACCCCTGCGCGAAAAAATGTGCTCGGTGAACGTTCTATACGATGACCGTATGAATGTTGAACTGCGGTATCTCCGGGCGCTGGTTGCCGTGGTGGACTCGCAGACCTTTACCGATGCCGCTATCGATCTCGGAACGTCGCAGGCGGCCGTTTCGCGGTCCGTCGCCGCGCTGGAACGGGCCCTGGGGCTGCGCATTCTGCAGCGGACAACCCGCAACGTCACTCCAACTGCTGCCGGTCAACGGATCATCGAGCACGCACGCCGCGTCCTCGACGAGGTTGCGCTGCTTGAACGCGAAGCCAAAGACCAAAGCGGCGAGCTGAGGGTGAGTTATGCGTGGTCCGCGCTGGGCCGCCGGACCGTGACACTGCAGCATAAATGGGACGAGGCCCACCCGGGGGTGCGCTTGATCTGGGTGCAGTCGAATGCCCCGGCGGGCGGGCTGGCGAACGGGTCGGTCGAAGTGGCCGTTGTGCGGCGCCGCCCCGTCAATGACAACCGCTTCGCGTCCACGCTCATCGGAACGGAATCCCGCTACGCTGCCATCGCCAAGGCGGATCCACTCGCCCGGCGGCGTTTCCTGCGCCTGTCTGACTTTTCCGGACGAACGATCGCCGTCGACCACCGCACGGGAACCACCACCGAAGACCTCTGGTCCGACGAGTCCCGGCCCGCGTTGGTCCGGCTTGTGCAGGGCGTGGACGAATGGCTGACGCTCATCTCCACAGGGCAGGCCATGGGCATGTCCTCTGAGGCCACGGCCGCGCAGAATCCGCGGCCCGGAATCGTGTACCGGCCGGTCCGCGATGCCCCGCCTATTTCTGTCTTCCTGGCGTCTTGGAAAGACGATCCCTCGGTTCTCGTTTCAGACTTCACCCGGCTGGCAAGGGAAGCCTTCGTCCCCGAGCAGCCGGCACTATAGGGGAGGCGGCACAGCGCAAGCGGACGACGGCGGGACCTCCCGCCGTCGTCCGGCCGCGTTGCCCTAAAGGCGGGGCGCTATTGGTTTTCGAGAACCGCTATGGCGCGGCGCCCAAGGCTGCCGGCGACGTGGCGCTGCATGATCTCGCGGGCCCGGACGGCATCCCCGGCCACTACTGCGTCGGCGATGTGGACGTGTTCCTCCTGGACCCGGAGCCGGTCATTTTCGGATTCCTTTTGTCCCTGCAGACCGATCCGTCGGTAGCGGTCGGCCTTGTCCCAGAGGCCTTCCAGGATTCCGATCAACGGCGGATTGTGCGATGCGGTGTAGATGGCACGGTGGAACTCCCGGTGGGCCATCATTGCGGCGAGGTCCGCGGCGTCGTGCAGGGGTGTCAGTTGCTTCAGTGCGGCTTCAATGTCCGCGATGTCTGCCGGTGTACGGCTCTCGGCCGCGAGCCCTGCTGCAAGGGGATCCAGGTTTTCCCTGATGACGTAGAGGTCGCGTGCCTCATCGGCAGTCAAGGAGGCGACCCGGGCGTCGCGGTGTGATTCGAGCTGGACGAGTCCCTCGGCTGCCAGGCGGCGGAGCGCTTCGCGCAGCGGCGTGGTGCTGACGCCGATTTCCTTGGCAAGCTGGGCCTGACTGAGAACGGAGCCCTGCCTGATGTCACCTGTCAGAATACGACGGCGCAGCTCATCGTAGGCGTAGGCGTTCTTCGTCAGTGCTACGGCCGGGTTTACCACCGTTGCTCCTTCATGCGTAGGGGGGGAGGATTTGAGTCCTGCACGCTGCTTCTATAGGTTATAGGCTATAACGACGTGGGATTTCCGGTGAAAGGGCGAGGTTTTGAGCAGGCGCCAACTTTCCCGCCAGTGGCTGTGGATGTTGATCGCCTCCGCCGTTCTGTGCCAGATGGCCCTGAACCTGGCGCGGCCCCTCATTTCCTACAAGGTCCTGGCCCTGGGCGGAGACTCCGTCACAGTGGGCCTGACCTCGGCGGCGTATGCCCTGCTTCCGGTGGCCGCGGCGCTGTGGCTCGGAAGGGTCTCAGACCGGCGCAGCTCCTTGCGCGGCATTGTGGTGATTGGCACTGTTCTCCTGGCCGCGGGCCCGTTTGTGCTGTTCCTGTCGCCATCCCTGTTCCTGGTCGGGGCAGCGAGTGCCGTGCTCGGCCTTGGCCACCTCTGCTTCACCATCGCCGGGCAGTCCGCCATCGCACGGTTTGTCCCCCTGAACCACATGGATGCGGCTTTCGGCTGGTTCACGGCGTCCTTCTCCGTCGGTCAGATGGCCGGCCCGCTCCTCGCCGGCCTTGCCATGGGATCCGCGGAGGGTGTGCCGGCCGGAGCCCGGTTGGCTGACGCCAACACCGGCCTCCTGATCGCCGGGGTCATCTCGTTGCTCGCGGTGCCGTTTGCGGCGGGAACGGCTGTCAGGGGATCGGCGAAGCCGGTGAAGGACCCGGATGCACCTGCGCCGGCCCCTCCGGTCTCGGCCGCCGCGCTTCTGCGGTTTCCGGCGGTTCGGACGAACATGGTTGCCAGCCTTGCGCTCCTTGCCACCACTGACATCCTGGTCGCGTTCCTGCCGCTGCTGGGGGAAGAAAAGGGAGTCGCGCCTGTCATGGTGGGCATTCTGTTGGCACTGCGGGCCGCTGCCTCCATTACATCCCGGCTGCTCTTGCCCGTTCTGCTGGCGCGGTGGAGCCGGCCAACGCTGGTCATCGCCAGCCTGGCGGGGGCTGGGACAACGCTCGCGCTGCTGCCGTGGCTGTTTGAATTTCCGTGGCTCGCCGGCGGCCTGCTGGTGATCGGCGGCTTCTTCCTGGGCCTGGGGCAGCCAATCACCATGACCCTGGTGACCCACGCCGTCCCGCCCGCGTCCCGGGGAGCAGCCCTCGCCCTCCGCCTGCTCGGTAACCGGGTGGGACAGGTCAGCCTGCCGGCCGCCGCAGGATTGCTCGCCGCACCGGTCGGGCCCAGCGGGGCGCTGTGGATGTCCTGCGTGGTGCTGGGTGCGGCGTGCATCAGGCCGCGGCCGACGGCGGACGGCGGAGACTGACCGACATCCTCCTGCGCGTGTGAAGCCAGGTCCGCCGGAACCCGCGCCCGCTACGGCAGCCGGGAGGGGCGCAGCAGTGCGGGGGTGCCTGCGCTGTCCGGGTCCAGCGGCACCGGGCTGATCAGCACCGCCGGGCCCCGGTGCAGGATGCCGTCCGAGAGCGGCTGGCAGCGCACACCGCCCCGGCCGCGCATGGCCTTGTGCGCACCCGGGGCCAGCATCCGGTCCATCCATGCACAGGGGTGGGCAGGCCGTCCGGCACGTAGCCGCACCTGATCGCGGCGTGATTCCAGCGCGAACTCGCCGCCGAGCAGCGGGGCCAGGTGGGCGCCCCGGAGGACCACATTGCGCCGCGTCAACAGAGGATCAAAAGGTGCTGTTCCCAGCTCCGCCGCCATGGCTTCGAGGGCCTCGACCGCGATCAGGGTGACGGCGGCGTCCATGTGCGCGGCCTTGCCGAAGAAACGGTCGCCCACGATGCCCTTGCCGGCCACCAGCTGCACCTGGTCCGCGTCCAAGGCGGGGACATCCGCCGCCCCCTCGCGTGCCCGGCCAAAGTAGGCATGCCCCGTCGACACGAGCAGGTGCAGGATCTCAACGTCGTACCTGTAGCTTGCCGTCATGACACCCAACTATCCTCCATCGCAGGCGGCTGCGCACGACGATTGAATCAGCGTCAACCCTTGACGGTGTGATCTGCGTCGCGTAAATTGTTCAACAAGTTCGGATTGTTCAACGATCCAACAATTTCTCGCAGTCTCGACTTCCGCAGCCCATCACGGCAGCCGCACAAGCGCCCAAACGCCCCAACCTTGCAACGTCGCAAGCCAAGGCAGAAGCGCACTAGCACCATCCGCCCGAAACGCGGATGACATCCACTCTTCATGGAGGATACAAATGGCCACTCAATCAGCAATGGCCCCCGCTGTCCCGAAACCCTTTGTAGGGCGCAAGGGCATGTACAAGGCCTTCGCAGCCAGCCTGACCGGAACCGCGCTGGAGTTCTACGACTTCGCCGTCTATTCCGCCGCGGCCGCGATCGTTTTCCCGCTGATCTTCTTCCCGTCCTCGGACCCCGTCACGGGCACCCTGCTGGCCTTCTCCACCTACGCCGTGGGCTACATTTCCCGGCCCGTCGGCGGCATCATCTTCGGACGGCTCGGGGATGAGATCGACCGCAAGAAGATCCTGGTGGTCACGCTGATGCTGATCGGCGTCGCCACTTTCCTCATCGGCCTGCTGCCCACGTACGACAACATCGGCATCATCGCCCCTGCCCTCCTCGTCTTCCTCCGCTTCGCGCAGGGCGTCGGCGTCGGCGGCGAATGGGGTGGAGCGGTCCTGCTCTCCAGCGAATTCGGTGACCCCAACCGCCGCGGCTTCTGGGCATCCGCCGCGCAGATCGGCCCGCCCGCCGGCAACCTGATGGCCAACGGTGCCCTGGCCGTCCTGACTTTGGCCCTGTCCGAAGAGGACTTCCTGAACTTCGGCTGGCGGATCGCCTTCCTGATCTCCGCGCTGCTGGTGGCCTTCGGCCTCTGGATCCGCCTCAAGCTCGAAGACACCCCGATCTTCAAGGCCATGGAGGCCCGGGGTGACAAGCCCAAGGCCCCCATCCGCGAAGTGCTGGCCACCCAGCGCCGGCCCCTCATCGCGGCCATGCTCAGCCGCATCGGACCGGACGTCACCTACGCGATGTGCACCGTCTTTACGCTCACCTACGGTATTCAGGAACTCGGCTTCGACCGCGGCCAGGTGCTGGTGGCGGTACTGATCGGTTCGGCGCTCCAGATATTCACCATGCCGCTCGCCGGGGCCATCTCGGACCGCATCAACCGCCGGCTGGTCTACGCCATCGCCGCAGTGGCCGCCGCCGTCTGGGCCTACCTGTTCTTCATCGTCCTCGAAGGACGCTCCCCGGTCATGCTGATCATAGGCACCGTACTGGGTCTGCTCTGCCACTCGTTCATGTACGGCCCCCAGGCGGCGTTCGTCGTCGAGCAGTTCTCGCCGCGGCTCCGCTCCACCGGCAGCTCACTGGCCTACACGTTCGCAGGAATCATCGGCGGCGCCATCGCACCGTTCATGTTCACCCTCCTGCTGAGCACCTTCCACAGCTGGGTCCCGGTTGCCATCTACCTCACCGTCGCCTGCCTCCTGACCCTGGTTGGCCTGGCCCTCGGACGGGACTCCAATGTTGCCGAAGACGAGGAATACCTGCAGTCTTCGACTGAACTGGCGGACGCCCGATGAACCCGGCCAACGCCCTCATGGCACCCTCGGATGCACGCCTGAAGTTCCGCAACGGCCTGGTCACCCCCACCTCCGGCTGGAGCGACGGCTACACCCAGGCGAACCTGATAGCGGTGACGGCCGACTACGCCGACGAATTCATCGAATTCTGCCGGCTCAACCCCAAAGCCTGCCCCGTCATCGACATCATTCCGGCGGGCCGGTACGAAAGCGCCCTCGCAGCAGGATCCGACATCCGCAGTGACATCCCCGCTTACCGGGTGTGGGTGGACGGAGAGCTTGCCGACGAAGTCGCGGACGTCTCCCCGGGCTGGCGTGACGACATGGTGGGGGTCCTCATCGGCTGTAGCTTCACTTTCGAAGCCGCACTCGCCAGTGCCGGCATCCCGCTGCGGCACACCGAAACCGGCCGCAACGTCCCCATGTACCGCACGAACATCGAGTGCTCGCCGGCCGGTCGGATCCACGGCCCGATGGTGGTTTCGATGCGCCCAATGCCGCCCGAGCTGGTCGAAACGGCCATCAGGGTGACGTTGGAAGTGCCGAAGGTCCACGGCAGCCCGGTTCACGTCGGGTCGCCGGAGGACCTGGGCATCATTGACATCAACCGCCCCGACTTTGGCGATGCGGTGGAGATCCGGCCGGGGGAAGTTCCGGTTTTCTGGGCGTGCGGCGTGACACCGCAGAGCGCAGTGATGGCATCCAGGCCCCCTTTTGCCATCAGCCACGCCCCCGGGCACATGTTCATTACGGATGTTCCCGAAAGCACTTACCGGGAATCGGCAGGAGCGTCATTGTGAAGAAGAGACTCCCCGTTGCCGAGAAGCGGGCTCGCAGGATCCTCAACCTGTCGGTGCCGCGGCGGCAGGCCACCGGCACCCACTGCGAACTGACCGGCGTCTGGCAGAGTCCGGCGGGAGCGAGCGTCTCGCTGTACGAGGGCCAGCTCCTCCCGAGCGATTCCGGCCGGCCCTGCGTCTGGACATTTGCAGGCCTCCCGGCAGGCAAAGCCGATTCCGGAGCTGCCCGGTGGGCGGTCCCGGAGCATCACAGGCTGTAGGGGCAGGAAAGCCCGGCACCATTGTGCGCCCCGGCTTTCGGTCCTAGGGTGGGTGCGTTCTCACCCAAGACCAGGAGGAGCGATGTCCGGCGAGCCAGCATTCTTTGAAATCGGCGTCGAAGATCCCCGGCGGGGCAAGGCGTTCTACGGGGCGCTCTTCGGCTGGGACTTCACACCCGGGCCCTCCGCCGGAGGAGGATTCGTGATCGGCACCCCCGGGCTCGCCGGCGGGATGCACGGCGGGGACCCCGGCGCCGTGCCGTACCTCTTCTTCCGGGTGGACAACATGGACGCCGCACTGGACCGGGTACGGGAGCTCGGCGGCTCAGTCGATGAACCTGAACTTGGGGACGAGACCAGCGCGGGGGAGTACGGCAGGTTCAAGCTCTGCAAGGACGACCAAGGCTCAGCCTTCGGTCTCCACGAACCTCCCCGGCCCGCGGCCTAGGGTCCGCTCCGGCTTCAGCCGCAGGCGATGCGGGCCGCCCTCACTGCCGCAGCGTCGGTCACGTAATACGCCATAGGATCAGCTCCATCCCAGGCACCCAGTGACAATGCTCCGGAAGCCGACGCGGACACCTGCCGCTTGGCCGACAGATGCACGGCATCCAACTCCGAGCGCTTCACGGCCGGAATGTCCGGAATCCTGAGCCCACCGCCGGCCATGACCTGAAGGTGGCCGGCGGCCGCCCGGGCCATGCGGACCAACGTGTCCAGGCCTTCGCGCGCTGACGCCGACCGGCCGGAGCTCAGAACGCGCGTGAAGCCGAGCCCCAACAGCACCTCCACGGCCGCCACTGCATCGGGGCTCCGGTCGATCGCGCGGTGGAAGGTCAGCTGCGCCGAGGGGTCTGCGTTCCGGGCACACTCGGCGAGGCGGCGCGTGGCGGCAACATCCACTTCCCCTCCAGGTGTCAGCGCGCCGAACACCACTCCCTGCGCACCCTGCGCCAGCAGCATACGAATCTCGCGCTCCATGGTGTCCAGCTCGGTGGGGGAGTAAGTGAAGTCGCCGGGGCGGCAGCGGATAAGCGGGTGGATCTCCAGCTTGCCGTGCGCCCGTTCCGCGGCGGCCTCCATCAGGCCCTGGGACGGTGTGATGCCGCCGAGCTCCAGGCTGCTGCACAGCTCGATCCGGTCTGCGCCTTCAGCGGCGGCAGTTCCCGCGCCGTCGGCACTGGCCACTGCAATTTCGAGTTTCACGGGTAGCTCCTGCAGTAAGGGCGGTTCGGTTCGGCCCGGTCCGGTCGGCCCGGGGGCCGGGGTGGAACCAAAAGAAAACCATTGCCATTTGATTGTTAGTATAGTTTACTAACAAACATGAACGAATCTCCAGGTGTTCGCACTGCCGGCTCGGTAAGTGGAACCCTTCCTTCCGATGGCCGCGCACGCAACCTGTCCCTGGTGCGCCAGACCCTGCACTCATCCGGTGCCATGAGCCGGGCGGATCTCTCGAGGGCCCTTGGTCTGACCCGCGTTACCGTGTCGGACCTCGTCGCGCATCTGATTGAACGCGGCCACGTGGTGGAGCTGGGCCAGTCCGAGAAGGGCCGCCCAGGAAAACCGGCCATCCTGGTGGACCTCAACCGACGCGGACTGCAGATCATCGGCATGGACCTGGCAGAAAACGGCGTCCTGCGCGCCGCCGTACTGGACCTTGACGGCAACATCGTCAACCGGCTCGAGCGCTCCATCGGACCGGAAACCGGTGAAGCCGTGGTCAGCCAGGTCGTCCAGCTCGCCGCCGACGCCATGGAGCTGGCCACCGCCACGCTCCTGGGCATCGGCGTCGGAACCCCGGGCATCGTCAGCCCCGACGGCGTTGTGGTCGAGGCCTCCAACCTGGGCTGGAAGAATGTCCGGCTCCGGGACCTGCTTCAGAAGCACACCGGGATACCGGTGCTGGTGTCCAATGACGCCGACGCTGCGGTCCATGCGGAGTACACCTTCGGGGGCGGCAGCGACGACATGATCCTGGTGAAGATTGGCCGCGGTGTCGGCTCCGGACTGATCGTGGGCGGGCGGCGCGTTCGCGGCGCCCACTCCGGCGCCGGCGAAATCGGTCACGTCACTGTAGGCACCGACGGGGGAGCCGTGTGCAACTGCGGGAAGACCGGCTGTTTGGAAACCTGGATGTCCGTCCCCAACCTCGAACGGAAGATGGCCGAAGCAGCCGCAAGCCCCGAACCTGAGGCTGCGGCCGACGCTTTGTTCCGCGAGGCCGGTGAACGGCTCGCCGTCGCATTGGCGCCGGTTGTCGGCGCACTCGATCTGTCCGAGGTGGTCCTGAGTGGACCGCCGCACCTGCTCGACGGGCAGTTGCTCGACGCCGTCGAGACAACCTTGCTTTCCCGGCTGCTGCAGCAGGACCCGGCACCGGTATCTGTCCGGCTGGCCGACGACGCCCCTGACATCGTCCTGCGGGGAACCTCTGTGCTGGTGCTCTGGAACCAATTGGGCGTTGCGTAATGGTACCCATTTTGACGGCACCCGCACTGGCCGGACCCGCATCATGAGGCTCGGGCTGGACATCGGCGGAACCAAAACAGCGGCCGCGATCCTGCACGACGACGGCTCGCTAGCCGCCCTGCGCACCGCACCCTCCGGTTTCGGCGGGGACCAGGTGGTCGGAGTGGCCGCGTCCCTGGCCTGGGACGCAATGGCCGAGGCCGGCCACGGCCGGCCGGACTCCATGGGGGCCTGCATGCCCGGTCTTGTGGATCCGTCCACCGGCGTGGTCCGCCACGCCGTGAATCTGGGCGTGGAAACCCTCAACCTGGCGGGCGAACTGGAGCAATTGCTCGGATCTCCCGTTGCCGTTGAGAACGATGTGAAGGCCGCAGCTTTAGGGGCCTACGGCATCCTCGCGGCCCGAACAGCCGACGGATCGGTGCCCGGTGGCTCGGGCGTTTCCCACGACGAGACGCTGGCGTACCTGAACCTCGGCACGGGCCTGGCCGCCAGCGTCGTCAGGAACGGCTTGGTCCTCCGGGGGCCTGACGGCATGCTGGGCGAAATCGGCCATCTGCCGGTCGCCGGGGACACCCCCTGCGCCTGCGGCCAAGTGGGGTGCCTGGAAACCCTGACATCCGGGTCTGCCCTGGCCCGGATGTGGACTCCGCCGCCGGGCGGCGGACGGGATCCGTTCACGGCAGCGCTCACCGGCGACCGGCAGGCCCGCGAAGCGGCGGAAACGCTGTGCCGCGGCGTGGCGCTGGCGATCCAGATCCTGGTCCTGTCGACGGGGGCCCACCGGATCATCATCGGCGGGGGCCTCGCCGCCCTGGGGCCGGCGCTGCTCCAAGGCATCCAGTCCGAACTTGAACGGCGTGCGGACAAGTCCCTGTTCCTCGAGTCCCTTCGTCTCCCAGACCGCTTTGAACTGCTCCCCGCGGACATTCCGCTGGCGGCATTGGGGGCTGCGGCACTGGGAGCTGCAGCCCTGGGTGCCGCTGCGCTGCCGGCCGCGGGGCTGCCTCGGCAGGAAACAGCCCGCCTGGCGGCCCTAACATGCACCCTCTAATTGCCCGCCCCTGCTCACTCACACCCTGCAAACCTCATCCCACTTTTCCAATGGAGGAATTTTGAAACTCGCTCGCACCGCCGCGGCAGTCGCATTGACCGCCCTGGCCCTGACGTCCTGCGCCCCGCCCACCTCGAACAACGCCGCCTCATCCTCGGACGAGCAGACCGGAACCGTCCGTGTGTGGCTGTTCTCCGAAGTCAACCAGGACCCCAAGTCCGCCGTGGTCAAAGAGGCCGTGACCGAGTTCGAGGCAGCCCACAGCGGCGCCAAGATCGACGTCCAGTACATCCCCGTGGACAGCCGGGCTGAACGCTTCAAGGCAGCCTTCAACGATCCCTCCAGTGCCCCCGACGTCGCCGAATTCGGCAACACCGACCTGGCGAGCTACGTGGCCTCCGGCGGCCTGGCAGACGTCACCGCCGACATCAAGGACTGGGACGAAGCCCGGGACCTCGACAGCAAGATCCTGGCCACCACCGAAATCGACGCCAAGAACTACGGCGTTCCCTGGTTCGTCGGCGTCCGAGCCCTCTACTACCGCACGGACCTGCTCCAGCAGCTCGGCCTGGAGGTCCCCAAGACCCTGGCCGACGTTGAATCCGTTGCCCGCGCCGTCAGGGCGGCCAACCCCGGGATGCTCGGCATCTCCGTGGGCGGGGCAGCCCAGTTCTCGGCCATGCCGTACCTTTGGGCCAACGGCGGCAGCATCGCCACCAAAGAGGGGGACACATTCGTCTCCGGCTTGGCTTCCACGGAGTCCCGCGAGGGCGTCGCCGCCTACGCCCGCCTCATCAAGGACGATATCTGCCCTGCGCAGACCTGCGCTGAGTTCGGCGGCAACGCCAGCGTCCAGCAGTTCATTGCCGGCAAGTCGGCCATGACCATCGGCGGCGACTTCAACTACAAGGCCGTCGCAGCAAGCGCCGTCAAGGACAAATTCGCAGTGGTCCCCGTTCCGGGCAAAACGGCGGCTTCCGTTGCCCCGGCCTTCGCCGGAGGCAACAACCTCGGCGTCTTCAACAGCAGCACCCACCGCACGCTGGCCGCCGACTTCGTGAAGCTGCTGGCCAGCAAGAAATACCAGCAGAAGATGTTCGACTCCATGGGTAACCTGCCCACCTTCTCCGACGTCCAGAAGACTGTGGCAGCGTCCAACACCCAGGTGGCACCCTTTATCCAGACCCTCGGCGCCGGCACCAACTTCGTCCCGGTCACGGAGACCTGGTCAACCATCGATGCGCAGGGCGTCTTCACCGGCATGTACCAGAAGATCGTCACCGGCAAGGCGGACGTCAACACGGCAACCGCCGAAGCCGCCGACGCCATGAACAAGGCATTCGGAGCCAAGTAATGTCACACATTCCTTCACCAACCCTCGCGCCGGGCGGCGTGGCATGACGGCCCTGGCGCCGCTGCAGGCCGAATCGCCGCGCGGCAAAGGCACCCCCTCAATTAGCCCACGGCCCGGCGGCACCCAGACGGCGGGAAACAAAGCGCGGCGCCGCTCGAAGGTCAAACGCGGGCTGGAACCGTGGCTGTACCTGGCCCCGGCCTTCATAGTCCTGATCGCCCTGCTGGGCTACCCCATTTTCCAGCTGGTAAACGTCTCCCTCTACGACTACCGCCAGGCCCAGGTCAGCGGAAAGGCGCCGCTGCGCTTCACTGGCCTGGAGAACTATCAGAAGCTTTTCGCCGACCCGCAGTTCTGGACGGTCCTGGGCAACACGGTGCTGTTCGCCGCGGCCTGCGTGGTCCTCACCCTCCTGGTGGGGAGCTCGCTTGCGGTGCTGGCCACCAGGCTCCGGCCGTGGGTCCGCTCCACCCTCTTCGTTGTGTCGCTGGGCGCATGGGCCACCCCCGCCGTCACCGGCAGCGCCGTCTGGCTGTTCCTCTTCGACCCCACGCTGGGCCTGGTGAACAAGACGCTCGTGTCCGTCGGCCTGTCCGAGTTCGCCGGGCATTCCTGGACCTACGACAAATGGTCAGGCTTCGGCCTGGTCGCCAGCGAAGTGGTCTGGTGCTCGTTCCCGTTCGTGCTGGTCACGGTCTACGCCGGCATCCAGGCGATCCCCACCGAGGTCATCGAAGCCGCACGGATCGACGGCGCCACCATGCCGCGGATCGCGGGGAGCATCATGCTTCCCATGCTGCGGCCCATCGTGATTGTGGTGACCATCCAGTCGATCATCTGGAACTTCAAGATCTTCTCGCAGATCTACATCATGACCAACGGCGGCGGCATCGCCGGGCAGAACCTCGTGCTGAACGTCTACGGCTACCAGCAGGCCTTCGCGGCCAGCCTCTACGGGCTCGGGTCCGCCCTGGGCGTCATCATGACCGCCCTGCTTATGGTCATCACCCTCGTTTACCTCCGTATCCTCAAGAGAACGGGAGAAGCACTGTGACCGCCGTCGACGTTTCACCCCGCAACAGCCTGCCGTCCGCGGCGGGAACGCCGCAGAAATTCCGCAAGAACGGACGACGGCGGTTCGGCGCCGACGCCGCTGCCCTCGCCATTGCGCTGGGCGTTGCCTTTCCGCTGTTCTGGATGGTGCTTTCGGCGCTGAAACCGAAAACCGCGCTCGACGCCGGGGACGCGGCGCCGTTCACCCTGGAACCGTCGCTGGAATCGTTCGGGCGCGTCCTGGCGGTCAACAACTTCGGCCAGTACTTCATGAACAGCGTGATCGTGGCCCTGGCCGTCGTCGTCATCTCCACCGTCCTGGCCTTCCTGGCCGCGGTGGCGCTGACCCGCTACAACTTCAAGATGCGCACCAAGCTGCTCATCATCATCCTCGTGTCTCAGATGGTGCCCGTGGAAGCCCTTACCATTCCGCTGTTCTTCCTGCTCCGCAACGCCGGTGAGGCCATCCCGCTGGTGGGACTGAACCAGCTGGGCTCGCTGGTGCTGGTGCACGTGGGCTTCAGCATCCCGTTCGCCATCTGGATGCTCCGCGGCTTCGTGGCCGCCGTGCCGGTGGAAATCGAGGAGGCGGCCCGCCTGGACGGTGCCAGCAGCTTCCGCTTCGTCCGCTCCATCCTGTTCCCGCTGGTGGCACCCGGTGTGGTGGCCTGCTCGGTGTTCTCCTTCATCTCCACCTGGAACGACTTCCTGTTCGCCAAGACGTTCATCATCTCGGCCCAGGAAAACCAGACCCTGCCGATGGCGCTGCTCACCTTCTTCAAGCCCGACCAGAACGACTGGGGAGCCATCATGGCCGGATCCGTGATCATGACCATCCCGGTGCTGATCTTCTTCATCGCCGTGCAGCGCAAGCTCGTGTCCGGACTGGCCGGGGCGGTGAAAGGATGACCGGCACTGTTGGGCATCAGCTTATTCCGGCCCCGAGGGCGGTGCGGGACGGCTCAGGCGTGCTGGAGCTGGACGGCACCACCAGTCTCGGGGCCGACCCGGAACTGAACACTGCGCGCCGCTGGCTGTCGCGTGCCCTGGGCGCTGCCACCGGCTGGGACCTCATGCCCGCCCCTGCTGGCTCGGCCACCATCCGCCTCCGGCTGGACCCGGAGCTCGACGCCGAGGCGTACCGCCTGGACGTTGACACCGCCGTCGTCATTCATGCAGGCGGGCCTGCTGGGGCGTTCTACGCCGCCCAGACTCTGCTACAGCTGATGGGTCCGGCGGCACTGCGCCAGGCGCCCGCCGCTCCGGGGGGTGGGTCCGCGGACCCGTGGCCGGTACCCCGTACGCACATAGAGGACCGGCCCCGCTTCGGTTACCGGGGCGCCATGCTGGACGTGGCACGGCACTTCATGCCCAAGGACAACCTGCTGCGGTTCATCGAAGTGATGGCCATGCACAAGCTCAATGTCCTGCACCTGCACCTCACGGACGACCAGGGCTGGCGGATCCAGATCAACCGCTACCCGAAGCTCACCGGGACCGGAGCGTGGCGGCGTGAATCCTCCCGCGGATCCTGGCGGGCGGGCGTGTTCGACTCGCTGCCGCACGGCGGCTTCTACACGCAGGACGACCTCCGCGAGGTGGTGGCTTTCGCGGCCGAACGGCACATCACGGTCATCCCGGAAGTCGACGTGCCGGGCCACAGCCAGGCCGCCATCGCCGCCTACCCGGAGCTGGGCACCGGCGCTTTGAACGGCACGGGGCCCGTGGAGGTCTGGACCCGCTGGGGCATCAGCGAAACCGTCCTAGAAATCTCGGACACCTCGCTGGAGTTCTACCGCAACGTGCTGGACGAAGTGGTGGAGATCTTCCCTTCCCCGTGGATCAGCCTGGGCGGCGACGAAGTCCCGCTCACCCAGTGGCAGAACAGTGACCGGGCACGTGCCCAAGCCGCCGCGCTCGGGCTGGCGGACGTGGCCGGGCTGCACAGCTGGTTCGTCCGGCAATTGGCCCTGCATCTTGAAGCGCATGGACGCGCCACGCATGTGTGGGATGAAATCGGCGACGGCGGACTGCCTGACCGTGCGCTCGTGGCGTCCTGGCGCGACTACGAGGGCGGGATCGAAGCCCTGAAGAACGGCTATGACGTGGTCATGTGCCCCGAACACAAGCTCTACCTGGACCACCGGCAGGCCGACGGCGACGACGAGCCTGTGCCCGTTGGATTCGTGACCACCCTGCAGGCCGTCTACGACTTCGAGCCGCTCCCGCAGGACGTGGATCCGGCGTTCCCCGGCCGGCTCCTCGGCGCCCAGGCCAACATCTGGACTGAGCACCTGGACTCGCCGCGGCGTGTCAATTACGCCGCGTATCCGCGCCTGAGCGCAGTGGCCGAGGTGTTCTGGTCCCGGCCTGAAGACCGGGACTACGATGGGTTCCTGGCCCGGCTCACCGGAGCGCACCTGAAGCGGCTGGAAGCCATGGGTGTGGAATACCGGGCCCCGTCCGGACCCAACCCCTGGCAGCAGCGGCCGGGAGTCGAGGGCTGGAAACGTGATTACGACGCCGAACAGCGCACCGCCGCTGGAACGGCCGCTGGATAGGACACGAATGACTACTGAAGGCACTGCCGGCGCGGCCGGAGATAAAGACGCGGCGGCATACTTCCGCGCCAAGCTGAGGTTCGAGATCGACGTTATGGACGTCGCAGAGAATCTACCGGCCGGAGGATTCGTGCTCGTTGACACCCGGAGGCGCGCGTCCTGGGAGCACGGGCATATTCCTGGTGCCGTGCATATGCCGACGGCGGATATCCCGTCCCGCGCGCCGGCGCTCATCCCGGCCGGCACTGACGTGGTGGTCTACTCCTGGGGTCCGGGCTGCAACGGCAGCACGTTCGCGGCCCTCGCATTCGCCGAGCTGGGATATCCAGTGAAGGAGATGATCGGCGGCATCGAGTACTGGACCCGGAACGGGCTGCCGGTGGAAAAGGCCGACGGTGTGAGCGCCGGGGAACCCGACAGGCTGGGGACGGCGGCACACGGGTGAGTGCCGCCGTCGGGCGTTACCCTGTGGAAATCGGGGGTTCGACGCGCAAATTCCTCGGGGACGCAGAAACGGGGTGACGACGCGTGAATCCACGTGTCGTCACCCCGTTTGTGTGTCCTGGGGGCGAAGAGCCTTACGCCGTGACCGCCAGTGCGTCGATCTCAACCAGCATCACTTCGTGCGGCAGGTCAACGAACACCGTGGTGCGGCTGGGCAGCTGGCCGCTGGGGACGTTCTCGCGGATGAATTCGCCGTAGACCTCGTTCATGGCGGCGAAGTCGTCGCGCGTGGTGAGGTACACGCGGAACATCAGCACATCTTCCACGGATGAACCGCCGGCTTCGAGGATGGCCTTGACGTTTTCCAGGGTGCGGCGCGTCTGGACGCGGACGTCGCCTTCGCCAATGTACTGGTTGGTGGTCGGATCCATGGGGCCCTGGCCGGAGACCTGGAAGAAGCCGCCTTTCTGGATGCCCTGGGAGAAGACGTGGGCCGGGGCAGGGGCGTTTTCGGTCAGTACTACGGTCTTTTCACTCATGCTGAGTTCCTTTCGTGGCTGATCCAGCCGAGGTCCCTCGAGATGGCCTCGGTGCTGGCTTTGAGGTCGGGCAGCAGCTCCAGCAATCCTTCATAGCTGAGCATCACCACCGGTACCGAACAAGAGGCTGCGGCAACAACGGCGCCGCTGGCATCGCGGATGGGGGCCGCGATGCAGTGCACGAAGGCTTCGTGCTCGGCGTTGTCGTGGGCCCAGCCCTGGATCCTGACCTGCTCCAATTCGGCCAGCAGGGCCTCCGGCGAGGTCAGGGTGTTGTCGGTAACTTTTACATAGTCCAGCCCCGCCGCGATCTTTTCCTGCCGGCTGCGCGGCATGTCGGCGAGGAGGACTTTCGACACGGCGGCCGAGTGCAGCGATGCGGTAAGGCCGATGCGCGAATACATGCGGACAGGGTGGTGGGACTCGAACTTGTCGATGTACACCACTTCATTGCCTTCGAAGACCGCGAGGTGCACGGTATGCCCGGTGCGGCCATTCAGTTCGGCCAGGTGCGGGTGGGCCACCTTGCGGATATCCCGCTGCTCCAGGGCGAGGGAGGACAGTTCGAATAGCTTTGAGCCAAGCATGAACCGCTGTTCGTCGTCCCGGACCACGAACCGCTTCTCCTCCAGGGCGTGCAGCAGGCGCATCACAGTGGTCTTGTGCACGGACGCCTTGGAGGAGAGTTCGTCCAACGTTGCGGGTTTGGCAGCGAGTTCTGCGAGCAGGTCGATGGCCCGGATCAGGCTCTGGCTCACGGTGTCACGCTCCTGTTCTGGTGTTGAAGTGTCCGTCAGAAACGTGGATGGCAGCCCAGCCGGCGTCGGTGGAATCGAGGATCGCGCCCAGCTGTGCGGCTTCCGGGAGGGGGCCGCGGTCTCCGTGGACGGTGAGCGTGCAGGCTGCGGCCACGTGGCCCCTGCGGAGGCTTGCCTTCTGGTCCAGCCCGAAAAGCACGCCGCTGAGGTAGCCTGCCGCAAAGGAATCCCCGGCGCCCACTGGCTCAACGACGTCGACAGACAGCGCTGGCACGTCTTCACGGCTGCCGTCGTGGTTCAGTGCGATCGCGCTGATGGCCTCGTTCTTGATGACCAGCACGCCGGGGTCCGGGAGCAGCCGGCGGAGTTCGGCCTCGTCCGTGGTGCCGAAAGCATGCTCGGCCTCGTCCCTCCCGACGAGCACGACGTCGGCCAGATTGGCCAGGCGCCTGAGCACCGAACTGTCCTGCCCGGCCCACAGCGCTGCCCGCCAGTTGATGTCGAAGCTGATGGTCCGGCCGTTCCGCGGGGCGCTTAGGAGTGTCTCCATCAGTTCCAGGCATTCAGCGGACAGGGCCGCGGTGATGCCGCTCAGGTGAATGAGTGAAGCGTCTTCCAGCAGGCCGGCGACGATGGGATTGGCCAATGTGCTGCGTCCCATGGCCGAGGCCGCGCTTCCTTGCCGGTAGTACAGCACCGAGCTGCTCCCGTCGTGGTCAGACTCCAGGGCCGGAACCTTCACGTAGAGGCCGGTGGGCAGCGCAGGATCAACCTCGACGCCGGTCACCCCCACGCCGTGCTCACTGAGTTCGTTGAGGATCCGCGTGCCGAAGCCGTCCCGGCCGACCCGGCCCACCCAGTGCGAGTCAACGCCCATGGCCGCGAGCCCCATGGCCACGTTCGACTCGGCACCACCGATCCCGCAGTGGAGCTCCGTGGCCTGGTGCAGCGGCACGGCTTGTACCGGGGTGAGCATGGCCATCGTCTCGCCAACACATACAGCTGAAAGCATCTAACTCCCGCACTCCTTCTAGCGCTTTTCAGCGGCACTCGAACACCGCGGCCTGAGGGGTTTCCGCGGTGGATCATTCGGCCCTGCGGGCATGCCGCGGCCTTGACTCACAATCCTGCACCATGTTAGACATATCACCAGCAGGTTTGCAACCCGCGTTGCAAAATACGCAACGCGAGCGAAGATCTCCATAAAGACAACCCCACTACGCAGCTTCAAGAACGCAGCACCGCGAAGGGAATGAACCCGTGAACACCTCCGAAGCGATATCGGCAAGTGCCGTCGCCGCCCTGGCAGACAGCCGGCTCGACTGGCGGCACAAGGCTGTGCCGGCCACCGCCACCGGCACCACCCATGCCGAGTTCGTCGCAGCCGGGCACTCACTGGCGGATCTCCAGACCCCGCTGCTCACCCTCGACGCAGGTGCGCTACAGGGCAACGCGGACCGGCTAGCGACCTGGTGCAAGGACCACGGCGTCCTGCTGGCTCCGCATGGCAAGACCACCATGGCGCCGCAGCTGTGGAGCGAACAGCTCAGCCGCGGCGCCTGGGGTATCACGCTGGCCAACTTCGCGCAGCTTCGCGTCGCCCGTGAGTTTGGCGTCCGGCGCCTGCAGCTCGCCAACAGCCTCACCGATCCGCACGCCATTGAGTGGGTGGCCGCCAACACCACGGCCGGGGCACCCATCCTGTCCTGGGTGGATTCCCCTGGCACTGTCGAGGTCATCAACAGCACCCTGGCTGACGGCGACTCAGTCCTCGATGTCCTCGTCGAGCTTGGCGCCAAAGGTGGCCGCACCGGCGCCCGAAGTGTGGACGCAGCGGTGGAGGTGGCCCGCGCAGTTGCCGCCTCACCACACCTGCGGCTGGTGGGCGTCAGTGGTTACGAGGGGTCGCTGGCCCATACCTCGGACGACGCCGGCCTGGCCGCCGTCCGTGGCTACCTCGCGCAGATGCGGCTGCTTCACGAGGAACTGCTCGCCAGCGGTCTCTACGGCGCCGATTCGGTCATCCTGACCGCCGGCGGCAGTGCCTACTTCGATGAAGTCGTCTCCGTACTTTCGCCGTGCATCAGCAGCGGTTCCGAAGGCGCCTCACAGGACGTCCCCCGCGTGGAACTGATGATCCGCAGCGGCGCGTACATCATCCACGACGACGGTTTCTACCGCGGGATTTCGCCGTTTTCCCGCGACGGCGGTGACCCCTTCAAAGCCGGAATGCACGGCTGGGCGCGCGTGGTGTCCCAGCCCGAGCCGGGCCTTGCCATCCTCGACGCGGGCAAACGCGACCTTCCCGTCGACGAAGGACTGCCGCGGCCGCAGCTCATCGGACCCGCCCTCGGCGGCCCCATGGAACCGCTCGCCGGTGCCACCATCACCGCCGTCAACGACCAGCACTGCTACCTGAAATTCGACGCCGGCACCACCACCGTGCGGCCCGGCGACGTGATCCGGCTGGGCCTGTCCCACCCCTGCACCGCCTTCGACAAATGGACCATCGTCCCGGTGCTGGCGGACACAGACGGCGACCAGACGGTCGTCGACCTCATCCACACCTTCTTCTAGGACACACGCATGAAAACCCTCATCAGCAACGCCGTCCTCATGGACGGAACCGGCACGGACCGCCGCCCTGCGGACGTCCTGCTGGACGGCCCGGTGATTGCCGCCGTCGCCGACGCCGGAACCCTCACCGCGGCGGAAACGGGCGCCGATCGTGCCATCGACGCCACGGGCCTGGTCCTGAGCCCCGGCTTCATCGACATGCACGCCCATTCGGACCTTCAGCTGTTGGTCAACAAGGACCACTACGCCAAGCTCAGCCAGGGCGTCACCACCGAACTGCTGGGTCAGGACGGACTGTCCTATGCGCCGGTGGATGACGCCACGCTGGCGGGGGTGCGGGAGAAGATCGCCGGCTGGAACGACAACCCCCCGGACTTCGACTGGGCCTGGCGTTCGGTGGGCGAATACCTTGACCGGCTGGACCGGCAGGACAGCGACGGCGGCCGGATTGCCACCAACGCCGCCTACCTGGTGCCGCAGGGAACGGTCCGCGCCATGGTGATGGGCTTTGCCGAAGGGGATCCCACACCCGAGCAGCAGCGGCGGATGCAGGATGCGGTCCGCACCGCCATGGAGGATGGCGCCGTAGGCATGTCGTCGGGGCTGACCTACACACCTGGAATGTACGCGCGCACCGAGGAACTGGCCGGACTCTGCCGGACAGTGGGGGAGCTGGGCGGTTTCTACGCTCCGCACCACCGCTCCTACGGCAAGGGCGCGCTGGGCGCCTACGCCGAGATGATCGGACTGAGCCGGGACACCGGCTGCGCCCTCCACCTGTCCCATGCCACCATGAATTTCGCGGAGAACAAGGGCCGCGCCGGCGAACTGCTCGAGCTGATCGATTCAGCCCTCGACGACGGGGTGGACATCACCCTGGACACCTACCCCTACCTGCCCGGAGCAACCACGCTCTCGGCCATCCTCCCCAGCTGGGCATCGTCCGGCGGCACCGAGGCCACGCTGAGGCGCCTGTCGGATCCCGGATGGCTGGCAAAGATCCGCGAAAGCGTGGAGGTCTATGGCTCGGACGGCTGCCACGGAGTAGTCGCCGAATGGGACACCCTGGAGATCAGCGGCGTCCAGAACCCGGCGCTGGACGGTCACGTGGGGAAGACGATCGCGGAAATCGCCGCGGAAACGGGTGCCGAGCCGTTCGAGGTCTTTGCGCAGATCCTCCGAGATGACCGCCTCGGCACCGGCATCCTGCAGCACGTTGGGCATGAGGAAAACGTCCAGGCCATCATGAAGCACCGCACCCACACCGGCGGCAGCGACGGACTGCTGGTGGGAGCAAAGCCGCATCCCCGTGCCTGGGGCACGTTCCCCCGCTATCTCGGCCACTATTCCCGCGACCTTGGGCTGCTGACGCTCGAGGAAACCGTCCATCACCTCACCGGACGACCCGCCGCCAGGCTCAAGCTCCACCGAAGAGGACTGGTCCGCGAAGGCTACGCGGCCGACGTCGTCCTCTTCGATCCGGAAACCGTCCGGGACGAAGCCACCTTTGAGCACCCGCGCCGGGCAGCCACCGGCATCCATTACGTCTTCGTCAACGGCACGGCAGCCATCGACGGCGGCCAGCCCACCGGCGCCCGCGCCGGCCGCGCACTGCGCCGCAGCAGCGACGGACTCACCCGAGAAGGAAGCAGCACCACCCATGACTCCTGAAGAATTCGTCCGGCAGCTTGAAGCTGACCGCGCGCTCGCGGTTGTCCGCGCCCCGTCCATAACCGACGCTGCTGATCTTTGCCGGGCTCTGTCCGACGGCGGGATCCGCAGCGTCGAGCTGACATACACAACGCCGGATGTGCTCAGGCACGTCCGGCGCGCAGCGGACACGGCCGCGGACCACGGTGCCGCCGTGGGGATCGGCACGGTGATGACCGCAGACCAGGCCCGGGCAGCCATCGACGCCGGCGCGCAGTTCCTGGTGACGCCCGGACTCCGGCCCGAGGTGGCCAAGGTTGCCGCCGACGCGGGCATCCCGTTCAGCCTGGGCGCCATGACCCCCACGGAGGTGGCGCAGGCACTCGATTTGGGTTCCGCCGCCGTCAAGATTTTCCCGGCCCGGCAGCTCGGCCCGGCATACCTGAAGGATCTGCAGGGCCCTTACCCGGGAATCCGGTTGCTTCCCTCCGGCGGCATCGATGCCTCCAACGCCAAGAGCTACCTCGACGCCGGTGCTGCCGCAGTCTGCTGCGGCACCAGTGTGGTCCCGCCCGCAGCAGTCGCTGCAGGCAACTGGGCAGACATCGCGGCACGCGCCGCAGCCTTCACCAGCACCCTCAAGTAGGACAACCGAGAAAGAAACCCCATGAACGAATTCCTTAACTGGCTGCGGCACGACACCGCCGGCCTGCTCGTCCTGGCGGGCAGCGGTATCGCGCTCCTGCTGTTCTTGATCATCAAGGTCAAACTCGAACCGTTCATCGCCCTGGTGGCAACCGGTGTGCTGGTGGCCCTGGTGGGCGGGATCTCGGTGGAGGCGTTGGTCGGCTCGGCCACCAAGAGCAGCGACGCCCTCATTGAAAAAGGCTTCGCCGGCATCCTCGGCCACATCACGGTGATCATCGGCCTCGGCACGGTGCTGGGCGCCATCCTCGAACGGTCTGGCGGCGCCGAAGTGCTGCTGGGCCGGCTCGTGAAGGTCTTCGGCGAGAAGGGCACCCCGCTCGCCATGGGCATCACCGGCTTCGTGCTGGGCATCCCGGTCTTCTTCGACATCGGCATCTTCGTCCTGGCGCCGCTGGTTTACGTGGCGGCCATCCGCGGCGGCAAATCCCTTGCCCTGTACGCCCTGCCGCTGCTGGCGGGCCTCTCCGTGACCCACGCCTTCCTGCCGCCGCACCCCGGACCCGTCGCCGCGGCCGGCCTGTTCCACGTGGACCTCGGCTGGATTATCCTCATGGGCCTGGTCTGCGGTATCCCGGCTTGGTTCGCCTCCGGTATCTTGTGGGGCACTTGGATTGGCAAGCGCGTCATGGTCACCGTTCCCGAGGACCGGATCGTCCCCGAGGCCGAGGAAGCCAAGGGCCACGAACCATCCATCGGCCTGGTGCTGCTGGCCATCGGCCTTCCGATGCTCCTCATCCTGGGCGGTACCTTTGGCAATATCTTTGCTCCCGCAGGTCCGCTGCGTGACGTACTGACGTTCTTCGGCAACCCGGCGATCGCACTGACCGTGGCCGTGCTGCTGGCCATGTGGCTCCTGGGCATCCGCCGCGGCATGAGCTCCGCCGAGCTCAGTGAAATCACCGGTTCCTCGCTGCGCCCGGTGGGCATGATCCTGCTGGTGGTCGGCGCGGGCGCCTTCTTCGGTGCGGTCCTGTCCGCCACCGGAGTTGGCAAGGCCGTTGCGGATTCGCTGGCCCAGGCCGGTCTGCCGATCATCCTTTCGGCCTTCGTGATCAGCGCCGGCATGCGCATCGCCCAAGGTTCCGCAACCGTGGCGATCGTGACCACCGGAGGCATCCTGGCGCCCAGCCTGGCCTCCGGCTTCTCGCAGCCTCAGCTTGCCCTGATCGTGGTGGCCATTTCGTCCGGTTCCATCATTGCCAGCCACGTCAACGACGGCGGCTTCTGGATCATCTCCAAGTACTTCAACATGTCCGTCAAGGACACCCTGAAGACCTGGACCGTGCTCGAAACCGTGCTCTCCATCGTGGGCTTTGCGATGGCGGCGTTGCTCTACCAGTTCGTCTAGACCCCTACCCGCCTGCTGGCGCAAGCGGACGACGGCGGAAACTTCCCGCCGTCGTCCGTGCGATGCAGGGTGCTATGTGCCTCGCTGTTCAACCCAGCAGGTCGTCCTCGTAGCACCATCGCCAGTATTCGCCGGGTTCGATGCTCCGCATCACCGGGTGGTCCGTCGCCGCGAAGTGCTTGGAGGCGTGGTTTCCCGGGGAGGAATCGCAGCAGCCGACGTTTCCGCAGGCCAGGCACATCCTGAGGTGTACCGGCGTCGTGCCTTCCTGCGCACAGCCCGCGCAGTAGGGGTCCCGCGGGACGTCTACGTCTGCCGCCGACTCCAGATGGCCGCATACTCCGCCCGGCCTCGCGATGCCTTCCCCGCCGCCCCCGCCGGAAGCGTCCAGCTCATCCAGCGCGACGTCGAGCATCGATTCTTCGACGTACAGCCGGTCCAGGACTTCGCTGAGGACCTCGTGGGCGTACTCGCCGCCGGGCCGCAGTTCCAGCACTTTGGCCCGCTCCGCTTCCAGCATGGCGAGCCGCAGCTGGGCGTAGCGCTGGCTGGGCGTCGCCGTTTCCGACGTCGGCCGGCCGAGCCGTTCCCACGCCGCCAAGCCGCGCTCCTGGGTGCGCCGCTTCAGCATGGCCATGACCTCCGGCGGATCTGTGTCGGTGCGCAGTTCCTGCAGCCGCTCCACCCCGGCAGCGGTGGCCAGCTGCATAAGCGAGGCCTGGTTCAGCGCGTCCTCGCGGGGGTCCGGGCCCTGGACCCGTAGGAGCCGGACCAGTGCCGGAAGCGTGAATCCCTGCAGCGTCAGGGTCCCGCCGACCACCACCATGGCAGCCAGGATCAGCACGGAACGGTGTTCAAGATCCGCAGGCAGCACCAGCACCGCGGCCAGGGTGACCACCCCGCGCATGCCCGCCCAGGATACTATCGCCGGGAACTGCCACGGCGGCGCGGGGTCATTCCGCTGCACGGAAAGGATCAGCCTGGGAAGGTAGGTCGCGGGGAACACCCAGACCGGCCGGAGCAGCAGCACTGCCAGCAGGATGCCCGCGCAGCCCGCCCAGATGCGTGCTGCACCCAATGAGTCATCCTGGACGCCGTCAATGATTGTCCGGACCTGTAGCCCGATCAGCAGGAAGACGGAATTCTCCAGCAGGAACTGCACGGTGTTCCAGTTGCTGCGCTGGCTTAGCCGTGCTGCGCCGTTGGGCATGGAGGGCGCCTTGGTCCCCATCACCAAGCCCGGTGACGACGACCGCGAGGACGCCGGAGGCGTGCATCGCCTCCGCCGGCAGGTAGGCGACAAACGGCGCCATCAGCGACGTCGAGGTGTTGATGGCGACGTTCCGGATCCGTTTGCGGAGCTGGGTCAGCACGTAGGCCGCGGCCAGACCGACCAACAAACCGCCCCCGGCCGCCAGTAGGAATCCGCCGGCGATCCCCGCTGCGGACACAGACCCGGCAATGGCAGCGATGGCGGCGCGGAGGCAGACCAGCGCGGTGGCGTCGTTGACCAGGGATTCGCCTTCGAGGATCGTGACAATTCGCCGCGGCATCCCCACCTTCCGTGCAATGGCGGTCGCGGCCACTGCATCCGGTGGCGCCACAACGGCGCCGAGGGCGATGGCGGCGGCCAGCGGGATCTCCGGGAAAAGCCACCAGACCACCAGGCCCACTGTGACGGTGCCGAAGATGACGTAGCCAACCGAGAGCAGCCCGATGGCGCGGCGGTTGGAGCCGATGTCGAACAGCGAGGTCCGCAGCGCGGCGGCATAAAGCAGTGGCGGCAACAGGCCCACGAGGACCAGTTCCGGGTTCAGCTCAATGTGCGGTAC
The DNA here is from genome assembly GCF_018613755.1 of Arthrobacter sp. ISL-72. Taxonomy (GTDB): domain Bacteria; phylum Actinomycetota; class Actinomycetes; order Actinomycetales; family Micrococcaceae; genus Arthrobacter. The sequence goes on along the minus strand of NZ_JAGGPP010000001.1, from coordinate 3,089 downwards.
GAACGGGAGGAACGAACCGGCGACGCCGGCCAGCACCAGCAGCAGCGGAACCGAAACGTTGAGCTTCCGGCCCGCTGCACTGCCGGCGCAGACCACCGCCACGAGAACAAGCAGTCCCAGGGCGACTTCCATTCAGCCATTCTTTCAGCCTTGAGGAACGATCCACCCGATGGCGTACAACGAATCCGGGATTCAGCGAACAGTCGCCGCGCGAAAAGCATAGGGCGGTCGGGCCGGCCTCGCCAAAACGCGGGGTAACACTGCAGCCTGCACTGCCCACGTAGTCCGGGCCGGCCACGCAGGCGTAGGGCGGGCATATTCGGGTGGCAGCCACTCGTGACCGGACCTGACCGACTCCCTAGACTCCACTCACCGGCAGGTGCCGGCATACATCGGAAGGAAGCTCGTCATGGGATTTCTCGGTTTTCTCCTGCTCGGCCTAATCGCCGGGGCTATCGCAAAGGCGATACTGCCCGGAAGGCAAGGCGGCGGCTGGCTAGTCACCCTGCTTCTGGGTGTGGTCGGCGCCATCCTTGGCGGATGGATCGGTTCGCTGATCTTCGGCGGAGGCCTGGGGGACTTCTTCGACCTCAGGACCTGGCTACTGTCCATTCTGGGTGCCGTGATTGTCCTGGCCATCTTCGGCGCCGTTACGCGTCGGAGCCGGGTCTGACCCCGCACTCCCGCGGACTGCTCAAACCCAAATACCGGAGCGGACGACGACGCAACCTCCCGCCGCCGTCCGCTCCCGGCTGCGGTGACTGATCCCGCCGTCGGGCTTTGGGCCGTTTCCCGCTGCGCCCTGAATCCATTGACACCCCTTCCGCGCGCGCGTATCGTACAACCAAATGGTTGTAGATCAGCTCACCGAAGCAGAACTTGACCGCCTGTTCCAGGCGCTCGCCGATGCCACCCGCCGCGACATTGTTCGCCGGGTGACAGTCGGGGAGTATTCGGTATCCGGCCTGGCCGCCCTCTACGCCATGAGTTTCGCCGCCGTCCAGAAGCATGTGGCGGTTTTGGAGCGCGTTTCCCTGGTTGCAAAGGAGAAGCGTGGAAGGGAGCAGATCGTGCGGGGCAATCATGAAGGACTGCAGAAGGCCCGGCGGCTGCTCGATGAGTACGAGGCGATCTGGCGGCAGCGTGCCGAACGGATCGCGGACATTCTCGCTGAAGGATAGGAAAGGGTTCCGCAATGACCGTTATCAGTTCCACCAAGAATCTCGAAGCCCTGAGCTTCACCCTTGTCGCCGAGTTCGATGCGGATGTGCAGCGCGTCTGGCAGATCTGGGAGGATCCGCGGCAGCTTGAGCGCTGGTGGGGTCCGCCAACCTGGCCGGCCACGTTCGAGCAGCTCGAGTTCCAGCCCGGCGGAAAGGCCGCCTATTACATGACCGGCCCGGACGGGACGAAGGCCCGCGGCTGGTGGCGCATCACCTCCGTCCAGGCCCCGAACCAGCTGGAGTTCGATGACGGTTTCGCCGATGACAACGGCGCGCCGGTGGACGCCATGGGCACCACGCACGCGATCGTCACGCTCGAGGACATCGGCAGCCGCACGCGGATGACGGTGCTGTCCACGTTTGAGTCCGAAGAGCAGATGAACAAGATGGTTGAAATGGGCATGGAAGAGGGCATGAAGGAGGCAGCGGGTCAGATCGACGCGCTCCTTGGCGAGCACTCCCGGGCTGTTTAGGGCGAAAACGCAAGAGGACGACGGCGGGAGGTCCCGGCGTCGTCCTCTGACGTTTGCTGGCAGCTGCCTAAACGGTGACGCTCTCGGCAGCCTTCCGGTTCAGGCTCACGGTGAAGGTGTTCGGCCCGCTGAGGGTGACGGCGACGTCATTCCGGTGGGCGTTTGCCTTGGTGGAAATGTCGTGCACCAGGGCGTCCAGCGTGTGGTCGATTGCCGAGCGGTCCCAGATTTTAAGCGTTACTGAGTGATTGGTTTCGAACGTCATTATTCGGTGCCTCATTCATTAATTCGGTCATGGCTTCGCATCGGCGCGGAGCCCGGAAACGGTTCGGTCCATGAACGCTTGGAGGCCTTGCGCAGCTCGGCGAGCCACTGGTTTGGCCTCGTTGCGTCCACCAGGTTGGGTCAAGCTAAGCCGCTGGGTTCTCTGCGCCGGGGCGCGAAAATCAGGGCTATCGGGGCTGGGAAATCGCATTCTCAGCCGTCCTTCCATGATGCACAGAGCGGCACCGGCGGCTCAAGCCAGGCCCGCGTGAGACTCATCACAGCCCTCCGCCAGGTACGTATTTCCGGGGCACCTCTTGACAGGTGTACTACGTATACCTAACCTCAAACCCAAGAGGTGTACGCCGTACACCCAAATTTCAGCAGCAGAGGACCCGCCATGACAACGCACACCATCAGCCAGGCAGCGAAACCCGTCCGGCGGTCCCGGCGGCAGTGGCCTGTGCCCGCCGGGCTGATTTTGCTGAGCCTTATTCCGGTGGTTTTCGGGGCCCTGCGCCTGACTGAACTGGCCTCCGGTGCCGCGGTGACGCCGCAGAACGCACGGTTCTTCGCATCACCGGTCCCGGTGGTGACGCACATTGTCAGCGTCACCGTCTACTCCCTGCTCGGGGCGTTCCAGTTCATTCCTTCGCTTCGGGGCAGGCGTGCCTGGCACCGCATCGCCGGACGCATCCTGATCCCCGCCGGCCTGCTCACCGCCCTCTCCGGGCTGTGGATGTCCGTCTTTTACCCGCTCCCCGACGGCTATACCGACGTGCCGCTCCGCCTGTTCTTCGGCACGGCGATGCTGGTGAGCATCGTTCTGGGCCTCGCAGCGATCAGGCAGCGGAACTTCGTCCGGCACGGCGAATGGATGACGCGCGCCTATGCGATTGCCATGGGCGCGGGGACCCAGGCCCTGGTGGGCATTCCGTGGCTGCTGCTCGTGGGCCCCACCGACGTGCCAACCCGGGCAGTGCTCCTGGGGGCGGGGTGGGTGATCAACGTGGCGGTGGCCGAGTACGTCATCCGCGGCCGCGCCCGGAAGATACGCCGCCCGCGCTAGCCCCTTGGAGTTTTTGTCCAGATGACGGGACTTCGGAGGCGGCAAAGTCATACGGTGGGA